>JAJFIR010000001.1 GCA_021774795.1 Emcibacteraceae bacterium
ATCGGAAATTGCCAGGAGTCGATCAGTCGATATCTATTGAGCCGCAGGAATTGAAAAGATTAAAAGCCGAGCTGATTAATGTTAATCAAGTACTGGGTGATGATAAAAAACAAATCCAGCCGTCGGAAATTCCTGTCAAGCAATCGGCTCGTCGAAGTCTGGTAGCGCGCATCAATATTTCTGCAGGCACACCATTGTCTGCGGAAATGATTGCCTGTAAACGTCCGGGGACGGGCATATCGGCGGCAGAGTTAAATAATGTTCTCGGAAAACCCTGTAAAAATGATATCTCCGCAGAACAGGTCCTTACCTGGGATATGTTTTAATATGGCTAAATATCAGCAGATAGTGAGGCGAATTTTATCTTACAATTAATGTTCCTTGCATTCTGTTGGTGGTTCATCCGTATCTTGTCCGAAAGAAAGAAAATGACCGTCAGGGTCTTTTAGAGAAAACTCCTTCATTCTATAAAAAGTGACAATCAGATTAGTGACAGGATAACCTTCTTTCGACAATTTTTCGTGCAATGCCACTACGTCGTCGGGATAAAAATAAAACGCGACATTAAAATCATGTTCGCCTTCCGGGTGCACGGGTCCTTTGTTCTGAGTCAGCATTAGCGATACTTTCCCAGATTTTAGCGAAGCCCATTTCCAGTTTTTAAGCTCTTCATCAGTATTGAGTCGTTCGAAGCCCAACGCATTTTCATAAAAGTCCAAGCTCTTTTCGATATCCGCAACATTCAGCATACTGATCATGTTATTGAGTTGCATTTGTTTCAAAGTCCTCTGGTTTGAGATTGGGATTATTTAATTTTTTGATTTTTGGTTCTACATAATCCGGCAACTATACTGCCGAGGATGCAATGGGTGAGAGCAGAGATAGCCCCGGGAACGGTTGCGAGTGCGTAGTTTGAAAAATTACTTCTCGCAAGCTCAGTTGCCAGTCCTGAGTTCTGCATTCCTACCTCGATGGAAATCGTTTGCGCATCTCTCTCTTCTAATTTTAGTCCGCGTGACAAAATGTATCCCAGTAAAAATCCGAAAAAATGTAACAGTACAACAGCGGCGATTAACGGTGTGCCTATTTCAAGGATCGCATCTTTTTTTGCAGCGAGAATGAAGTCAACAATGAACACGATGGAAAGCACTGCGAGAAAAGGCGTAAAAGCTTCCACACGCTTAACCCCTCGGTTGCAAAATCGGTTTAATAAAACCCCCGTCACGATAGGCAATATCACCACTGTTATCGTTTTTACTAACAGACCTAAAGTGTCGACATCAACTGTTTGTCCCGTAAGTTCCTGTGAAAGAGATTCGACCCACCACGTAGTCAATAGCGGTGTAAAGATAACAGCTAGCAGGGTGGAGACGGTAGTCAGGCTCACAGAAAGCGCGATATGAGTTTTTGCAATAAAACAAACTACGTTGGAAGCCGTACCGCCGGGGCAACAGGCAACAAGGACGAGTCCAATTACAAAGTCAATGGGGAGGTGAAACAGTCGTGCCAACATATATCCTATGCAGGGCATGACGGTGTATTGTAGTCCGACTCCCAATAGAATGGATTTAGGGATTTTCAGGACACGGGAGAAATCTTCTAGGCTCAAGGTCAACCCCATACTTAGCATGATGATTGCTAGGAAGTAGGGAATCCAGTGTGGTTGAAACCATGTAGCGGTTTCTGGCTTCCATAAGGCCAGACTGGCACCGGTGAGAACCCAGACGGGAAACAGGTTGGCGAGCGTTACAAAAAACTTTTCCAGAGAATTCAGAGGGTTCACTAAGGTGAAGGTTTTTGCGCAATGATGCTGGAGTAGGCTTCTCTAGCATCGTCGTAATCTCGATATCTAAGAATTCGCATGCCTTTAAAAAGGTCGAGCAATTCGTTGGTATTGAGTGCCCATTTTGCATTGAACCTGCGATATTTTAAGTAATCAATATTATAGGTTTCGATCAGGAGCATGCCACCGGGCTTGAGCGCATCGCGAAATTTTTTATAGAGTCCACGATCCATATAGTAGGTACAAAGAATGAGATCATAAGTATTGGGTTCGAATTGGATGCTTTCAAGGTCAACGACTTTGGTTTGGATGGTTACGTTATTTTTGGCGGCCAGAGCATGGGCTTTTCCCAGTCCTTTTTCTGAGATGTCGAGTCCGGTAACATCGAATCCCTGCGTGGCAAGATAGACACCGTTTCTTCCTTCTCCCATTGCAACATCAAGAGCTTTGCCTTTCGGCAGGATATCAATGTTGTTGGTCAGGAATGGAATGGGTTTCTCCCCGAACAGGTACACCTCCGTGTCATATTTTTCATTCCAGCGGTCTTTATCCTTGGGTTTAGCGTAAGAGAAAGATGTAAAAACAAACAAAACCGTTATTGCTAAAAATATTATTCGTCGGCTATGAGATTTCATGGGAGAGACCTTTAGAATTAATACCTTATTTTACCGAAATGGGTTTGTGGGTTCAAGCCGATTTGCCCGTTTACTTAGGTCTGGCATGCAGGTAATATTAAAAGCGATCATGATTAAATTGCAAAACCAATCATCCTTATGGAGCGGAAAATGTTTCGTAAATCAAAATGGATTGCAGGAATTATAATGTTGGCACTATGTTTTTCTTCCAATGTTTTTGCGCTACAGGACAAGAAGCCAGTTGCGGAATCGGTTGACAAGCGTTTTGCAAAATTTGCTAATGGTACTATCCTCGACCGAAAAACAGATTTATTGTGGATGGAAAAAGATCATTGGCAAATGGAGGCTAAGTGGGTCAACTGGTATACCGCAAGGGAGTATGTCCAAAGGTTGAATCATCGGCACTATGGAGGCTTTCAGGACTGGCGAATGCCTACAGCCAAAGAAGCGGCAACATTGTATGATAGGCGAAAACGGAATACAGACAAAGATGGTGATAAAATTTTTATTGATAGTATATTTCCTAAAGGAGCCGGCTGGGGAACCTGGACCAGTGATGAAAAGAGCAATAAGGCCATTGCTGTTTCTTATAAAGATGAAGGTGGGCAAGCCTATCAGGATAAAATATCCGGCCCAGATGCATTTCTTAGGTTGGTAAGGAGTGCGGCGCCCTCAATAGAATAGATAACCCGAGTCTTCTGATTGATGTGAGTTTCGATGCGAATCGTTATTTTTTGCTATTGTCTTGTTGTTTTTATCTTGCCATCTGCTAACGTGGGTGCGTTCCACAAAGATATTTATCAGCCACGTGTTCCTCCAGAACTTCTTGAGGAACTGCAGGACATGGACAATCCTTATCCTCCCAGCTCCGAGAGAATTGAGCTGGGGAAAGAAATATTTTTCGGCAAAGGTCTTTGTGTTACCTGCCACAGCAATAATGGCAAGGGTGTGGAACTTCCCGGTCATTCTCCCAGAGATTTCACCGATAAAAAATGGCAGGAAATTAGAACCGATGGAGAGATGATGTGGGTGCTCAGAAATGGTAGCCCGGGTACAGGAATGCCAGTTCGCGTGGGCAAGGGAATCAATGAAGAAGAAGCTTGGAACGTAATCCATTATATTCGGACTTTTGTGAATGCAGAGTAATCATAAAAAAACAATTGTTGTACTATTTTTTCTGGCCTGTTTTATATTCGGCCTGCTGGCAGAAGCTTGGGCGGGGCCGCCACCGGGTAAAGGTAGAAGGCACTCGCGCCGTTCCTTTCAGGGACATCACGGTATCGGGTTTTTAGGAAAAGGAATTTGTCCGCAAATTAGAAAAACGGTCCAAGCACCGGATAAAATTTTGACCCAGAAGAACCCCCTTGAGAAAAACCGTGAGGTTGTAGATGCTGGCGAATCTTTGTTCCAAATCGAGGCGCAGCCGACGGCTTGCAAAATTTGTCATGGTGTGACGGGAAATGGCTTGGGGATTATGGCGCAAGGGTTGAATCCTCCTCCGAGAAACTTTACCTGTCGTTCAACCATGGAATCTATTTCAGACGGTCAATTATTCTGGATCATTCGTAACGGTTCCCCAGGCACAGGAATGCCTGCATTCAAAAACCTTAAAGACCGTGAGATATGGAAGATCGTTCGTTACCTAAGGACTTTTTCTGGGAAAAGGCGTTGATCTCCAAGTGGTCGTAGAGAGAGGAAACTATTATGGATTGGCAGAGGAATATTATGTTTAGCCTAGCACGAAACTTTTTATTGCTGGTCCTGTTTTTTTTGATTCCCTCATTGGTTTGGGCCGGGAATGATTCTTATGCTGAAAAACTAATAAACAGTCAATGCAAAGGCTGTCACCGGTTTGAAGGTAAACCCAAATCCAAATTCGAACTAAAAGCTCCTGACTTGATGTGGGGAGGGGTGAAGTATCAAAGAGACTGGTTGATTGGGAGGTTGATGGGACAAGAGGATAATTTGTATCCCAACGGTTATCGGTGGGACAAAATGCGTCTCTCACTCAAACATATGGTTTCGACTCGCGAAGAAGCAACGGTGATTGCAGACTATATGGAAAAAAAGTTGCGTGATCCACGTGTTAAAAAAAGTTTTGTCGATATGTCGACTTTTACGGAAATGGAAGCGACGTTGGGCGCAGAAATATTCCGAGAATACTCCTGTCTTGGTTGTCATCAAATTAAAGATGATGAAGGCAAGCTAATCGGTGGCCCCATCAGCACCAACCTTTTTAATGCAGGTAACCGCTATACTCTGGATTGGTGGAGTCGGTTTGCAGAAAACCCGCAAGACTTCACACCGCATAGTGGAGAGTACCTTGCTGATATCAGTATGAGAAAAGCGAGGCACATCATCGGCTATCTTATGACTCTGGGTGTAAAAGATTTTAAATTCTATGAGCCTTGGAAATCGAAAGAGTTCAAGAATGCAGATCAAGGCCGAGGAGCGCAAGTTTACAAAGAATACTGTGTGCAATGTCACGGAAAAAATGGAGGAGGGGATGGCCCGGGAGCAAAAGGTCTCGACCCGAAACCTGCTGTCCATGCAGACCTTCCCTTAAGCGACTACCCGGATGATTATCTTTACAATCTTGTTTATTACGGTGGAAAAAGCGTTGGGAAATCACCGAATATGCCCGATTGGGGAATGACTCTATCAAAACAAAACCTGGCTGATGTCATTGCCTACCTGCGCTCTACTTTTAAAGGGCAATAAACTCCCTTCAAGCCTTGCGTTTCTATAAGAGACGCAAGGTGTTTCTTCCCTCAATTTTTAATCCCCTCCAAAACGATATTAAGTCTATGTTTTCAAGCAAAACTAAGGATTTAGCCTTGCCCCGTTAAGGTCAAAACAAGGTTAATGAAGATTATTTCATTTGCATTTAATTGATATTTAATGGCGAAACTAAATGCGCAGACTATATTTAGTTGAAGAAGTAAAAATTTTATTGCTGAAAGGCGTGTAAAATTTTTTTAAAACTAAATGAAGGAGGTCCCGATGTCTTTAATAGAAGATGCTTCCAGCACAAAAGGAAAAATTTTAATTATTGATGACGAAGCGGATGTTCGAGAAGTTTTAAGATTGCATCTTGAATCAGTTAATCTAAATGTTATAGAAGCTGAAAATGGAGAAGATGCGATAAAACTTATGAAGTCAGGAGCGAACCTGCTTCAAGTAGGTCTTATCCTCTGTGATATACGGATGCCAAAAGTGAACGGAGTTGAAGCCATTGAATACTTAAAAGAAAATGCGCCTTCTATTCCAATTATAGTTGTTACCGGGTATCCAGATTCCGAGCTGGCAGTATCTTTGTTGAAGAAAGGAGTTAAAGATTATTTAGTGAAACCTTTGGAAAAGGAAAAGCTGCTTGCAAAGGTTAAAGAAGCGTTGTCAGCAGAGCAAGAATTTGACTACGTTTAAATTTATGTTTCCATAAATCAGGTCCCATTCAATGGGTACTATTCGACAAGAACCTCCCCCTTCAGTGGGGGGAGAATTGGGAACATTCGAATCGAAGGGCGTGAAGGCCGGGTTAAAAAATAAATTGATCTGGACTATGTTGGTTGTCGGGGCGTTACCCTTGATTCTGGCTATGATCCTCTCCTATTTTCAAGGTACAAAATCCCTCCAAGGGGTGATCGGAGCCAGTTTCAAGGCGTTAGCGTATGAAACTTCGACTAAGATCGACTTGCTAATTCAAAGCGAAGTAATCGCCCATGATCGACTTTCTTCAAATAACGTGATTCAGAAC
>JAJFIR010000002.1 GCA_021774795.1 Emcibacteraceae bacterium
TGTTGTCTCCGGTAATAGTGGTAATGATGACCTTATGGGCAATAGCGGTAATGATATCCTCAGCGGCGGCGAAGGGGATGATTATATTGTTGGTGGTGACGGCGATGATACGTTTAAATATTCCCGTGGTGACGGTAATGATATTATCTTTGATGCTTATAATAGCGCATTGTGGGAAGTGGTCTCTCAGCATTTAATCAATGATGCCAATTCGACTTATGAAAATAATTATCTACGGATATCTATCGATCAGAATACGACTAATTTAATCAAAGATAATGATCTAAGTGGTGATTTATCCTTGGGTGATGAAGTGTTATTTGACGGCCAGAACATGGCAGACGGGTTGCGGCTACGCTATGATAGTGATGCTGCGGGTACCTCGGTCTCAAGGTTGCTTGATGCGGCGTCTATCGTTGGGAATGACGGGATTGATGCGATTGAATTTAATCTGGGAATTGAAATCTCCGATATTCAATTGCAATGGGCTGATAATGGTCAGGATTTAATATTAGGCATTAATAGACCCGGCGAGGAAGTGGAAGATTTCGGGTCATTTACCGATAGCATTACATTAAAAGAATGGAGTTTAAGCAAATCGATTGAAAAATTTGTTTTCTTTAACACGGGCATCTTTAGCGCGTCTGATATTACCAAATGGGGTGGCGGCACGGATTTTGATGATAATGTTGTTGGCTCGGAGCGAAAGGACTGGATTACCGGCAATGCCGGTGATGATGTTATTTCAGGCAATTCCGGTGATGACATCCTTCAGGGCAATACAGGCCATGATGAAATTTCCGGTGGTTCGGGTGATGATGTCATTTACGGCGGAAGCGGTAATGATATTCTGGATGGTGGAGTTGGCAAAGACGTGCTTATTGGTGGCCACGGTATTGACTTGGCTTCTTTTAAATCTTCCACCGTTGGCATTACGGCAAATTTAAATTCGTCTTTTGTCGGTTCAGGCAGTTCAGAGGGAGATTCGTATTTTGAAATTGAAGGATTCTTGGGGTCTGATTTTAATGATACTTTAAATGGTGATGAAAATGATAACGTTCTTGAGGGTGGTTTAGGTAATGATATTCTTAAAGGCGGCCAGGGTGATGATACCTATGTATTCAATAAGGGGGACGGTAATGATACGATCGAAGAGTTAAATGATATCAGAACTTTTGTATATGACGTAGACGGTAATTTAAATGAAGATCGCTTTGTTCGAAACGCCATTAGAGAAGAGATTTTTGTCGAAGAAATAAACGAAAAAATGTCTGACCGCGATGACGGGATTTATATTTGGTCTTATATTAAGAACACCGTTACCATAATAGATACGCAAGATAACGATAAGATTATATATGATGCTCTTCCGCCTTCTTTCACTGAAGTTGATCCTTCTAATTTACCAGCTTTGGGGTGGATAGATGGTTATACTAAAGGGCTCGGTCTTTCAGTTTATATCGATAGTGTCGGCACTGGCAGCAACGGAAACGATACCATTGAATTAAGTATCAATGAAAATGGTGACATCATCAGCCTATCTGATCTTAGCTTCGCAATGAGCGGTACAAATAGCGTAGATTTAACAATAAATATTCACGATCGGGATGCCGGACGTACAGTGAATGACAGTATTCTAATCAAAAACTTTACAGATACAGATCAAAAAATAGAAACCCTGACTTTTAGTGACGGATTTACGGTAAATCTGGCAAGCATACTGATTAATACGGATGGCTCCCCGATTGATGCTGACGAAGATTTTATCGTTGGGACAAACATTGCCAATATTTTAAATGGTAATGATGGTAATGACGTGCTTTCTGGTTTTGACGGTGATGATACGCTGAACGGTGGATTGGGTGATGATACTCTAATTGGTGGCCTGGGTGCTGATACTATCGATGGTGGCGCTGGTGTTGATACGGTGCGTTATAAAAGCTCCTCTGTAGGTGTGACGATCGTACTTTCTGGTGGTGCCGGGATCAGCGGAGAAGCGCAGGGTGATACATTATCCAACATTGAAAATGTACATGGCTCTACGAAGGATGACGTTATTACTGGTGATATTAGCGATAACCGGCTTTTGGGATATGATGGGAATGATACACTCACGGGAATGGCCGGTGCTGATGTTCTGATTGGTCACGGGGGTAATGATACTCTTGATGGCGGCGACGGCGAAGATAACTTATTTGGTAATGCCGGCATTGACATATTAATTGGTGGTGCAGATAAAGATACACTTTATGGTGGTGGTGATAATGATGACCTGCGTGGTGATGCGGGTAATGATAGCCTTTATGGTGAAGCAGGGGCAGACAAACTTGTTGGGGGGGCGGGTAATGATACTCTATACGGCGGCACAACGGATGATGATCAAGGGTTTGATGATCTGCAAGGTGGTCTAGGGGCGGATACATATCTCTTTGATGCTAGCGACGGTAAAAATATCATTACTGATACGGACGGTTTAAACGAAATTAATTTCGGATTAGATGTAACGTCCGATCAGGTTGTATTTATTAAACAGGCTGACGATCTCATAATAAAAGTAATTGGTGGCACTACCGAAATTGAAGTTAAAAACTATTTCCTTGATCAGGCTACCGATCCATTAGCGGCTCAAATTTATCGCGTTATCACTTTAGGTGATAACAAGGGTTTATATTTTAAATATGTCAAGGATACATTGGTTGCTTCTGTTACTGGATCGGAAGTTCAGTTTGATCAAACATTCTGGCATGATGGTGTGCTTGCTGCCCCTGTCATCGAAAATGAAAGCATCATAACTGATGAAGATGTTGCGTTTGCGGGTACTATTGCCGTGACGGATCATGATGAAAATATCGCTTCATACGCTCTTGTTACTGACGGTCTTAATGGTGCGGTTACGGTTGATGTTGTAACGGGTGCGTATACTTATACACCCAATACCGATTATCAGGGCTCTGATAATTTTGAAGTCAGTGTTACTGATGATGATGGTCTTACATCAACAAAACAAATATTAGTTAATGTGGTTTCAAAGAATGATGCGCCGATTGATATACTATATAATGGTAATATAGTTACTGATGGTGTTGCTGTAGCGAGCATAAATGAAAATGATGTCGGTATAGATCTTGGAACATTGACTATAATTGATCCTGATACCGATCTAGCTCATGTCAATAATATTTTATCAGTTGATGACACCAATAATTTTGAAATTGTAAATGGCCTGTTAAAATTGAAGGACGGCATATTTTTTGATTATGAAGCGACAACATTTGTTGAAGTGACTGTTACGGCGACGGATGGGCCATTAAGTACTTCAGTTAAATTAAAATTTGATATTGCTGATGTGGCTGATGATCCTTTTGATGCCAATACGTATAATGTGTTTTTGCTGGAGGAAACAACCGGCGGTGAGGTTGTTAGTACGATCGAGGCACTGACGACAACGGAAGCATTAGCCTATAGTAATTTGAGTTATACAATATCTGCCGGGAACGTTTCTGGTCATTTTTATATTACGACAACGGGTGCCCCTGCGGGAAGCTACAATATTCTCGCCAATGCAGGTGTTGATCATGAAACAATACCAAGTTATGCCCTATCAATTGATGTAAAAGAAGGCGCAACCTTACTCTTTACAAACACTGTTAATATCGGCGTCACCGATGTAAATGAGGCACCAACTAATGTGCAGGTCAAAGATCCGTTGAATATGGTTATCTCCAGTATTAATATTAATGAGGATATAAGTCAGGTCACAGCTATTGCGACTGTCAGCGCAGATGATAATGATAATCCCGGTTCATCAAATAGTAATCTTAAATATTCCATTAATGATGCGACAGGAACTTTTGGGATAAATGCAACGTCTGGAGAGATATTCCTGATTGGCACTATAGATTATGAAGATCCCGCTAATTTATCTTACAATGTAACCGTGACGGCAACTGATAGATTCGGCGAAGGCATTGCATCAAGTGCTACACTTCTTACGATTAACATAGTAGATGTTAATGATAATAATCCTGTTTTTGATGTCAGTTTATACGCCAAGGAAATTAGTGAAGCGACGGTGGTTGGCACGTTGATTGAAACTATTAGTGCGACGGATGCTGAATCAGCGACACACGAAATTCAATATCGCTTTGAGTTTGAAGGCACTCCTGACGCGATTTATTCATTTTCATCAGATAATCTATTGAAAATGGACAGGGTAAATGCCCAGATTCTAGTCAACAATACTTTGGATAGGGAAACTGCGACAGGTGGGTATGCCAGTAAGGCTTATTCCATTCTTGCCGTAGATGAAAATGGTTTAGGAAATGCCCAAAGTTCTACATTTACATTAAATCTTTTGGATGATGATGAATTTGCACCGTCGTTTGATGCTTCTGATTTATTTGGAACAATTTCTGAAAATAACTTTTTACTTCAGGGCGTAAAAGTCGGTGATTTAAATATTTCCACATCAGATGCGGATGAAACGGCGGGCGCAACTAAAATATATTTCCAGAATAGTGGCACCAGTTTATCGTCTGACGGGCTTTTTGAGATTAGAGGCAAGGAAATATTTTCTTTAGCTGAACTTAATTATGAAGTTCCGGTATCTGCACCCAGTTACAATGCAGCAACTCATGAATTCACATATACTATTTATGCGCAGTCGGATATTGGTGCAATAACAACATTGGATACTCTCACTATTGCACTTCTAGATCAGGATGAAGCGCCAGTTGTAAGTTTCAGCAATCAAGCCAGAGCTGATTTATTTGGCGGTTGGACTGCTGCAGCCGTTGCTGACGTTACTGTAATTGATCCGGATGTCAATGATGTAACTGTTGGAGATATCTCTGTCTGGAAGGGTGCGCAGCGCATTTGGCAAACAGGTGATCCTCTTTATGTAGCGGGGGCCACAGCCTATGTATTGGACGGTAAATTATATGTAAGAGCCGATGTCGGTTACACGGCAACCGGATGGATGGCTGCACCACTGGATCATCAGATAATCACAGGATTTGTCAACTTACGGGTTGAAGTAAAAGACGCTGGTAACGCTTCGATCATTGGTACTCAGGATATAACCGTTAATATTGAAGATTATGTGAGCAATGGGCAACCGATTGTTCTGGATCTGGATGGCGATGGTATAGAGCTGGTTGATTCCGATTCCAGTACGGTCGAATTTGATATGGATGGGGACGGCGTAGCACAGCGAACCGGGTGGGTGGCTGCGGATGATGGTTTCCTCGCTCTGGACAGAAACAGCAACGGTAAAATAGATAATATATCTGAAATTTCCTTCATTGATGATCTGGTGGGTGCAGAAACTGATCTTCAGGGTCTTCGCGCTTTTGATACAAACAATAATGGTCTGTTTGATTTAGGTGATGATCAATATAATGAATTCATAGTTTGGCAAGATTCAAACCAAAATGGCATCAGCGAAGAAAATGAAATGATGTCATTGGAGCAGGCCGGTATTGTAAGTCTGACTTTAACACGTACCCCGAGCAATGATGATGTGATATTGGGGCAAAATAATATCTCTGCTACGGCAGAATATTTAAATCAGGACCGCACTATTGGTGTGGTCGGTGATGTTAGTCTGGCTTATTCGGACGGACAACATTCTAATAATGCTCAAGATGATTTCAGGAGCGCGACATTAAATACGCAAATTAATATTGATGTTTTAACAAATGATACTGTATCGACTTTACCAAATGTGAATATTGCCAGTATCGGTAATGCTCTTCATGGTACCGTAGTAATTAATAATAATACGATTGATTATACGCCTGATGCCGGTTATAGCGGAATTGATTTTTTCCAGTATGCCATCAATGATACTGTGGATGGCCATTCTACGGCTTCAGTTTATATCACAGTTGACGGCCTTAACGAATTTGTCGGCTCGGGCGGCAATGATTTTGTTAATTTCTCAGGCCACGCTCAGGCTTATACGCTCTTTGGATCACTTGGCATTGACACTTTAAAAGGCGGTGATTTAGGGGACATAATTCATGGCGATGATGGCATAGATAGCCTTCATGGTAATGGTGGCGCGGATACTATTAATGGCGGATTAGGTGATGATTATATTCGTGGCGGTGCAGGTGGTGACACCATTGACGGCGGATTAGGGTCCGATACATTATCCTACAGCGATTCTGCGGCTGGAGTTAACATTGATCTTACCACCGGTAGTTATGCGGGCGGCGATGCGGCGGGTGATATCGTATCAAACATTGAAAAAATCTTTGGCTCGGAAAATGTGGATACACTAACTGGATCTGCAAGTGCTGATTATTTGGGCGGCAATGCGGGCAATGATACTTTAAGCGGAAATGCCGGTGATGATGTGCTGATCGGTGGATCAGGCGATGATTTGGTTGAGGGCGGCTTGGGAGCTGATCAATTATTTGGAGGGCTTGGAATTGATACGATTACCTACGCATCATCCGATGCAGCGGTCAGGGTAGATTTACTGGAAGGTATTGGCCTTGGCGGGCATGCTGAAGGTGATATCATCGATACAACATTTGAAAATCTGACCGGTTCTGGTTTTAATGATATCCTGGAAGCCAACCGTGAAAATAATGTTATTAATGGTGGTGATGGCAATGATTATATTCGTGGTGATCTGGGCGATGATATTATAGATGGTGGCGCCGGGGATTATGACGTTGCGCGCTTCAGTGGTAACAGAGCGAATTATACGATTACCGATATTGGTAGTGGTCAAACTCAGGTGGTTGGTGATGATGGGACAGATATTGTTACCAATGTGGAAACTTTATATTTTGATGATCGCTATTATATTGTTGGCTCAGCCAATTCGGCACCCACGGGCTCCCTGTCAATTAATGGACAACCACGGGAAGATAAAACGCTTATTGTAAGTAATACCCTTGTGGATCCAGACGGCCTTGGTGCTATTAGTTATCAGTGGAAACGGGACGGTGTTGATATAGGTGGTGCGACATCGACCACTTATACGCTTGTGACGGCTGATGTTGGCACTGCGATAACAGTTGAGGGTCGTTACACGGACGGCGGAGGAACGCTTGAGAGTTTTGTATCAGCTGCGACAGCCACTGTGTTTTCTAATACGGCCCCCGTTGTTGGTTCGATTGATCTAGGCACTATTCTAGAGGATGGGTCTATTGTCATAAGCGAAGCAACGCTTCTCGCCAGTAGTACTGATGCGGAGGGTGACGCACTTTCCGTGACTTCTGTTGGGCTTGCTGTTCCAGTTAACGGCTCAATCACAGACAATGGTAACGGTACATGGACCTTTACACCTACCGCAGATCTTTTTGGCGCAGGTATGGTTATCGATTTTATGGTTTCGGACGGTACAGCGACAACTGCGGGCACAGCCACTATTGATGTTCAGGGGGTTAATGACGTTGTTATAACCGGCACAAGCAGTGCTGATATATTAAATGGAACAGTAGAAAACGATATCATAAACGCGCTTGGTGGCGGCGATACCATTAATGGTGGTGCTGGCGATGATCAGCTTGATGGTAAGGGCGGTGCTGATGTCATCCACGGTGATGCTGGCGATGACTTTATAGGCGGAGATGGTGGTAATGATGATCTCTACGGAGATGCTGGTAATGATACCATCCAGGGGAATAATGGCGCAGACGATATTTGGGGCGGCGACGGTAACGATAATATAACAGGTAACGCAGGCGTTGATACAATTTATGGGGGTATTGGCAATGATATCATCGATGGTGGCGCCGACGCCGATACTATTTATGGTGAGGCAGGTGATGATTGGATCATTGGTGGTACTGGCCAGGATATTCTTGATGGCGGTACGGGCAATGATACGGTCGATTTCTCTTATGTTACCACTTCAGCCTTTACGCATAACCTTGTGACGCAGACATCGTCATCGGGTGGTTTTTCTGAAACATATTCAAATTTTGAAAATATAGCTGCCGGTGGTGGAAACGACACAATCACAGGTACAGCTTCAGACAATATTTTGATCGGCAATGGTGGCAATGATACTATTGATGGTGGTGCTGGAAATGACATCGCCGTCTTTAGCGGTAATATGTCTGCATATACTTTCACGGCTTCATCCACCGTTCCATTTAATATTTCGGGCACAGATGGCAGCGATACTATTTCCAATATTGAAGTGCTGCGTTTTGACGATCAGGATTATAACATTGTTAACAATACGGCTCCCACAGGCACCGTAACGATCACGGGCATAGCGACGGAAGATCAGGTTCTAACCGCTTCAAACACCCTTGCCGATGCAGATGGTCTTGGTACCATCAGTTATCAGTGGAAACGAGCTGGAGTGAACATTGGTGGTGCAACGGCAGCCACATACACCCTTGTACAGGCCGATGTCGGTGCGGCAATTACGGTTGCGGCCAGCTATACAGATGGTGGCGGCACAGCTGAAAGCGTTACATCAAGTGCAACGGCCGCAGTGGCCAATGTCAATGATGCGCCAACGGGTATAGTCACGATCACGGGCATAGCGACGGAAGATCAAATTCTGACCGCCTCAAACACATTGGCTGATGAAGATGGTCTAGGTGCCATTAGCTATCAATGGAAACGAGGTGGAGTGAACATTGCTGGTGCGACAGCCGCCACATATACCCTTGTTCAGGCTGATGTCGGTGCAGCAATTACGGTCGCGGCCAGTTATACTGACGGTCAGGGAACAGCGGAAAGCGTTATATCAAGTGCAACGGCCACAGTGGCCAATGTTAATGATGCACCGACAGGCACTGTGACCATCACAGGCACAGCACAGGAAAACGAAATCCTTACGGCAGCGAATACCCTTGCTGATGAAGATGGTCTGGGTGTGATAAGTTATCAGTGGAAACGGGCTGGTGTGGATATTGGTGGTGCGACAGCAAGTACCTATACGCTAGTGGCGGCTGACGTTGCTAATGCGATTACGGTTGCGGCCAGTTATACGGACGGACAGGGAACAGCAGAGAGTGAAGTGTCAACGGCGACAACCGCTGTAATTGCTGCAGGAAGCAATACGGTGCCGACGGGTACAGTAACGATCACGGGCATAGCGACGGAAGATCAAATTCTGACCGCCTCAAACACATTGGCCGATGCCGATGGTCTTGGTGTGATAAGTTATCAATGGAAACGAGGTGGAGTGAACATTGCTGGTGCGACAGCCGCCACATATACCCTTGTACAGGCCGATGTCGGTGCGGCAATTACGGTTGCGGCCAGTTATACGGATGGTGGTGGCACAGCTGAAAGCGTTACATCAAGTGCAACGGCCGCAGTGGCCAATATCAATGATGTACCGGCGGGCACAGTAACGATCGCGGGCATAGCGACGGAAGATCAAATTCTGACCGCCTCAAACAGCTTGGCTGATGCGGATGGTCTTGGTACCATCAGTTATCAATGGAAACGAGCTGGTGTGAATATTACAGGTGCGACAGCCGCCACATATACCCTTGTTCAAGCCGATGTCGGTGCAGCAATTACGGTCGCGGCCAGTTATACTGACGGTCAGGGAACAGTTGAAAGTGTTACATCAAGTGCAACGTTAGCAGTTCTTAACGTCAATGATGCACCGACGGGTACAGTCACCATCACGGGTACAGCACAGGAAAACGAAATCCTTACGGCAGTGAATACCCTTGCTGATGAAGATGGTCTTGGTGCCATTAGTTATCAGTGGAAACGGGCCGGTGTGGATATTGGTGGTGCGACAGCAAGCACTTATACGTTAGTGGCGGCTGACGTTGCTAATGCGATTACGGTTGCTGCCAGTTATACGGACGGACAGGGAACAGCAGAGAATGAAGTGTCAACGGCGACAGCCGCTGTAATTGCTGTAGGAGGTAATGCTGCACCTGTCGTCGGTTCTGTTGATCTAGGCACTATTCTAGAAGATGGGTCTATTGTCATAAGCGAAGCAAAGCTTCTCGCCAGTAGTACTGATGCAGATGGAGACACGCTTTCAGTGACTTCTGTTGGGCTTGCTGTGCCAGCTAATGGCTCAATCACAGACAATGGTAACGGTACATGGACCTTTACACCTACCGCAGATCTTTTTGGCGCAGGTATGGTTATCGATTTTATGGTTTCGGACGGTACAACGACAACTGCGGGCACAGCCACTATTGATGTTCAGGGGGTTAATGACGTTGTTATAACCGGCACAAGCAGTGCTGATATATTAAATGGAACAGTAGAAAACGATATCATAAACGCGCTTGGTGGTGGCGATACTATTTATGGTGGTGATGGTGACGACATCATAGATGGTGGTGCTGGCGTTGATATGATTTATGGCGATGCTGGTGACGATATTATTTCTGGAAATACAGGGTATGATATTCTTGATGGTGGCTTAGGAAATGATACCATAGATTTTACTTATTCCAGTTCGGATTGGACCATAGATTTGGTTGCTGCAACAGCAGATATAGGCAGTACACTGGAAAGTATTATTAACTTTGAAAATGTTAATGCCGGAGAGGGTTATGATACTATTACGGGCGATGCACTGGACAACATTCTTAAAGGCAATGGCGGTGGTGACACGATTAATGGTGGGGCCGGTGATGACTTTATCTCGGGTGGTTGGGGGTACGATATTCTTGATGGCGGGACGGGTAATGATACGGTAGATTTTTCATATGTTACTACTACTGATTATACATTAAATTTAGTTACCCAAACTGGGGTGTCAGCCAGTTCTAGTGAAACGTTTTCCAATTTTGAGAATGTATATTCCGGTGGTGGTAATGATACGATTACCGGTAATGCATCGGCTAATATCTTAACTGGAAACGGCGGTAATGATACCATTGATGGTGGTGATGGCATCGATGTTGCGGTCTTTAACGGCAACATGGCTGACTACACATTCACAGCGTCAACAGCAAATCCATTTACAGTAACAGGTGCGGACGGTACGGATACAGTCTCTCATATAGAAACTCTCCGTTTTGATGATCAGGATTACATTGTGAGTGCGTCCCAAACACCGGTGGTGCTTGATCTCGATGGAGACGGCGTCGAACTTATATCACGTTATACTTCTTCTGTGTTGTTTGATCAGGATAGTGATGGAGATTTGGATAGAACAGGTTGGGTTTCTGCGGACGATGGCATGCTGGTTTTGGACCGCAACAGTGATGGCACCATCAATAATGGGTCAGAAATTTCTTTTATAAATGATTTAGTGGGTGCCACGACCGATATGGAAGGTCTGGTTGCTTATGATACAAATACGGATGGTGTTTTGGACGCGCTTGATACGCAGTTTGGTGATTTCAGAGTATGGCAGGATATAAATCAGAACGGCATTAGTGAAATTGGTGAATTATCCACATTGGCAGGGTTAGGGATAGCGTCGATCAATTTATCGTTGAATTCAACTGGTGTGGATGTCGGATCAGCGAGCGATAATGTCATCACAAATTTCGCGAATTTTACGTGGAATGATGCTTCAACGGGGCAGATTGGTGATGCGGTATTCTGGTATGAAGAATATATAGCTTCTGGAAATAATTTGCCCTATGCAGGTTCCGTTGACCTTGGTGCTGTTGCAGAAGATGCTTCGAAAACCTTCGATGCAAATATGCTCCTAGCGAATAGTTCGGATATTGATCTGGATACGCTTACCGTCGTTGTAGTAAGACTAGTCAAGCCTTCAGATGGCATGGTGATTGATAATGGCGATGGTACGTGGACCTTTGAGCCGGCAAAAGATTTTAATAGTGACAATATTGAGCTTCATTATACAGTTTCAGACGGTACAGGTACTGCGCTCGGTACGGCATTTATAGATGTCACTGCCGTAAATGATAATCCTGTTGCCGGGGCATCGATTGATCTTGGTTCTGCGGTAGAGGATGGTTCATTGGTGATTAGTGAGGCATCTCTGCTCGTAAATAGCTCAGATATTGATGGCGATAGTTTGACGGTGACAACAGTCAGCCTTGCGATACCTTCAAATGGAACTATTACCGATAATGGCGATGGCACGTGGACTTTTAACCCTGCCCCAGATTTTTACGGCGACAATGTTGGAATTAATTATACGGTCTCAGATGGAACGACGACCGTTGCTGGCGATGCATATTTCGACGTGACATCAGTAAATGATGCACCAAATGTTGGCGCACAGTATGATCTAGGGAGTGTCCAGGAAGATGGAACGTTCGTAATATATTCTGAAACTTTGCTTACCAACAGCAGTGATATTGAAGGAGATGCCTTAAATATAACAGATGTATCGCTTGCTACGCCGTCCAACGGGAACATTATCAATAATGGAGATGGGGTATGGATTTTTGATCCAGCGGCAGACTTCAATGCTAATGACATTTTGTTAAATTTCACTGTTTCTGATGGGACAGATACAACAAATGGCGCGGCAATTATCGATGTAACAGCTATTAATGATGCCCCAGTAGCAGGACCGGTAGATTTGGGTTCTGTATTGGAGGATGGATCGATCCTGATTTCAGCGGCAACTCTACTAGCTAATAGTACTGATATAGAAGGAGATGCGTTATCGATCACGGCTGTTAGTCTCGCAAATTCTGCAAATGGGATTTTGACCGATAATCTTGATGGTACATGGACATTCGCTCCCGCTGCTGATTACAATGGTTTTGTCAACTTTAATTTTGACGTATTTGACGGCACAGATACCACATCTGGTACAGCTTCTATTTCAATAACAGCTGTTAATGATGCGCCGACAGCGATTGATAATAAAGTTATAGCATATGAAAATACTGCTTTTACATTCAACAGTAGCGATTTTGGTTATAATGACATTGATGGGGATGCTCTTGATCATGTCACTATAACTGTACTGCCCTTGCAAGGAGTGCTTGCCTTAAACGGGGTTGCAGTTACCTTAAATCAACAGGTTCTTTTAGTAGATATTGCCGATCTGGTATTTACTCCGGATTTAAATGAAATTGGCAATAACTATACGACCTTTAAGTTTACTGCGAGCGATGGCACAGCTCAAAGCACCGAACAGATTATTACTATAGATGTATTGAATAATGCGCCGGTTGTAGGAGCTCCTGTAGATTTAGGATCTTTTCTTGAAGACGGCTCGCTTATTATAAGTGAAGCTACTCTACTCGCGAATAGTTCGGATGCGGACGGGGACACTTTATCCGTCACTGCCGTGAGCCTGGCTGTACCGTCTAATGGAATAATTACGAACAACGGAAATAGCACCTGGACATTTAATCCAACTGCCGACTTTAATGGCAATGATATTATCATCAATTTCACTGTTTCTGATGGAATAGATACCACCGACAGCACTGCGATAGTAGATATTACTTCTGTCAATGAAGTGCCAACCGGTGATGTAGCGATTTCGGGTATTGCAACACAAGGATCAACGCTCACGGCAAGTAATACCTTGGCTGATGCCGATGGACTTGGCACAATTAGTTACCAGTGGAAGCGAAATGGTGTTTCAATTTTTGGTGCGACCAATAGCACTCATGCGCTTGTTCAGGCGGATGTTGGAACGACAATTACTGTAACCGCAAATTACACTGATGGAGCTAACACGAATGAAAGTGTTACATCGCTTGCAACTGCAGCTGTTGCAAATGTTAATGATGCGCCAACGGGATCTGTTTCGATTTCAGGAACGGGTGAAATTGGCACAGTGTTATCAGCCAGCAATACCCTCGCCGATATTGATGGTTTAGGGACGATATCTTATCAATGGAAACGAGGCGGTATTGATATATCAGGTGCTACCAACAGTAGTTATACAACCGTTCAGGCCGATCTTAATGCAGCGATCACCGCTTTAGCGGTTTATACTGATGGTGAAGGGACGATTGAAACAGTACAATCATCATCGATTATAGCAGTAGATACGATAGCACCAAGCGTTATAGTTACGATGGATGATACAGACCTGAACGTTGGTGATACATCTTTAGTGACCTTTACTTTTACCGAAGCACCGGTTGGTTTTACAGCCGCAGATATAGTGGCCGAAAATGGAAGCATTAGTGCGCTGGTCGAAACGGCGGGTAATCCGCTGGAATATACGGCGATATTCACACCATCAGCTGGAATAACAGATACTAGCAATGTTATCACTGTTGGTACAGGTTATACTGATGCGGCGGGTAATATAGGTGTTGGTGATACAGGACCGAATTATAACATTGATACTCAAGCACCAACTGTCACTATTACAATGAATGACACATCACTTAGTATCGGTGATACATCAACCGTGACATTCACTTTCAATGAAGCACCTATTGGTTTCACAACCTTGGATATTTCCGCGCAAAGCGGGATTATAACCGGGTTAGCTGTCAGTGGTAATCCATTGGTATATACTGCCCTCTTTACACCTACGGTTGGAATTGCTGATACCAGTAATGTGATTACGGTTGGAACAGGTTATACTGATGCAGCGGGTAATACAGGTATTAGCGGTAGTTCGACTTCTTATAGCGTTGATACTGTTGCCCCTACTGTGACAGCGACGATGAATGATTATGCCTTGACTATCGGTCAAACAGCGACGGTGACATTTAACTTCAGTGAAGCAGTATCAGGTTTTACAGCTGCAGATATTACGGCGCAAAACGGTGCTATTAGCGGGTTAAGCGGCAGTGG
Organism: Emcibacteraceae bacterium; assembly: GCA_021774795.1. Lineage (GTDB taxonomy): Bacteria > Pseudomonadota > Alphaproteobacteria > Sphingomonadales > Emcibacteraceae > Pseudemcibacter. The sequence continues at coordinate 14,665 of JAJFIR010000002.1, forward strand.
TTCTCTTTATACGGCAACCTTTACGCCAGTTGGAGGTATCACAGATACCAGTAATGTAATTACAGTTGGAACAGGTTACACTGATGTTATAGGCAATGCGGGTAGCGGGGATAGTACGCCAAATTACACAATACATACGGACCAAGCTCCGGTAATATCATTTTCAATAATTGACACCAGCTTGAGTTTCTCAACTGTTCAATCAACTGATGTCAGGCATGTTGCCAACCTTAATATTACCGATGTTGATGATGTAGGATACGGAAACATTACTGTAAAAGTTAATGGTAGCACTCTATATTCTTATGTTTCAGGCACAGCATTATATGCCAGAGCGAATATATATTATCCGGCGGGTGTTTCTGTGTCTGGATCAGACGGTACGGGTTATTTTGGAACTGGTAGTGCAACAATAACAGTTGAAGTTGCGGATGCTAATAATAGTTCAATTATTGGCTCAAATACTCAAGGTGTTACTCTTAGTTATAGTTTAAGTTATCAGCCGCCTATAGTTCTTGATCTTGACGGTGATGGTATTGAGCTTGTTTCAATCGAAACATCTACGGTTTATTTTGATCACAATTTTGATGGACTGCCGGACCGCACAGGTTGGGTTGGTGCAGATGACGGGATGTTGGTTCTTGATCGCAATAATGACGGTACTATTAATAATGGTACTGAAATTTCTTTCGTCGATGACGTAGAGGGTGCTAAAACTGATCTTGAAGGGCTTAAAGCATATGATAGTAACGATGATAATATACTGGATGCAAATGATAGCGAATTTGATGATTTCCAGATATGGCAAGATATAAATCAAAATGGTATTAGTGAAGAAACTGAACTTTCTACACTTTCGCAAAGAGGGATTGCTTCTATTAATCTTGATCCAATACCAACTGGTAATGACCCTTACACCGGCGATAATGTTATCGTCAATACATCAAGTTTTCAAAGAACTGATGGAACTTCAGGTGAAATAGGCGATGTTTTCCTGGAATTTGATAGATTTGTTGATGAAGGAAACTCACAAGATGATTTTGTAACTGCTTCGATTAACCAATCTGTAAATATTAATATTTTAGCCAATGATACAATTTCAGACCCGGCAAATGTTTTTATAAGCAACTATGATGAAGCAGTGCACGGAACGGTATCGATTAACGGTGATGGAACATTTACATATAGTTCGCAAGCCGACTTTAGTGGTATTGATTTTTTCAGTTATACTATTAATGACAGTATTAATGGATTTTCTTATGCAAATGTATTTATCACAGTGGGTGGATTGGATACTTTTAATGGAACCATCAATGGTGATCTAGTCGATTTTTCTGGGCATACTACAGCATATTCATTATATGGAGAATTAGGGTCCGATACACTTAAAGGTGGTGAAGCAAACGATGTAATTTATGGTGGTGATGGCGTTGATAGTCTTTTCGGCAATGCCGGTGATGATATTATCTTTGGTGAGTTAGGAGACGATTATCTAAATGGCGGGCTTGGCGCGGACATCATTGATGGTGGTGTTGGGACAGATAGTGTTTCTTATTCTGATTCAGAATTTGGTGTAAATATCAATCTTGCTACCGGGGTAAATACTGGAGGTTCGGCTCAAGGAGACACGCTTACGAGTATTGAACAAATTTATGGATCGGATGAAAATGATACTATTGTCGGGTCAAATTCTGATGAAACACTTTATGGTTCAAAAGGTAATGATATTATAGATGGTGGGGATGGTGCAGATGTTATTGATGGTGGTTTTGGCGATGATACTCTAGCCGGTGACGGTGGAAATGATGTTATTGATGGTGGTTTTGGTGATGATACTCTAACCGGTGGCGACGGAAATGATATTTTGTCTGGAAGTTACGGAGATGATATTATTATGGGCGGCATCAACAATGACACTATTCTTGGTGGTGTTGGTGACGACACTCTCAATGGTGATGATGGTGACGATGTCATTTATGGCGATGATGGTGACGATATCATTGACGGCGGAAATGGAATTGATATTGCAATGTTCAGTGGCAATATGGCTGATTATACATTTACTGCGTCAGCGACACAGGCATTCATTGTTGATGGTGCTGAAGGTACGGATACAGTTTCCCATATAGAAACTCTCCGCTTTGATGATCAGGATTATATAGTAAGTGCATCTCAAACACCGGTTGTTTTTGATCTGGACGGCGACGGAGTTGAGCTTGTCTCGAGCCATACTTCTTCTGTAATGTTTGATCAAGACGGTGATGGTGATCTTGATAGAACAGGATGGGTTTCTGCGGATGATGGGTTGCTAGTTCTTGACCGAAATAAAGATGGTATCATTAACAATGGATCAGAAATATCATTTGTGAATGACCTGGTTGGTGCAACTACCGATATGGAAGGACTTGTTGCTTTTGATACTAATGGCGATAACGTTCTTAATGCTCAGGACACCCAATTTGGTGAATTCCAAGTCTGGCAGGATAAAAACCAGAACGGAATTAGTGAGCAAGACGAGTTAACATCACTAAAGGAAAGCGGAATAGCTTCAATTAATCTTGAACTTACGTCGACCGGTGAAGATATTTTTTCAACAGGTGACAATGCTATTGTGAATTTTGCTTCTTACCAACGTGAGGATGGATCATTAGGTGAAATTGGAGATACTGTATTCCGTTACGAGGATGGTGCCGGTGTTAATGATCCATCAGTTAATATTTTGGTGCAAGCCATAAGTAGTGTACAGCCTATTTCTTCTACAGAGATTGATATCAATAAGTGGGAGAATTCCGAATATTCTAATATTAGCCTGCTAGCGTATTCGAATTAAGTAGGAATAAACTTATACCATTTATGGGATGATCTGATTCACATGCTACAATGGGAATTTGTTTATACTGACTTTGCATAGTGTGTGAATACCTTAGAAGATTTGTCAATAACTTTGAGATAATTAAACGGATCAACTTTTACTATACCCAATTAATTTGTACGCACTTAGCACACCGCCAAATCTTTGACCGTAAGTTTTCCCTGATGGAAGGTTCCCCGCTTTAGTTATAATGGATTTAGAGAGCCGACCTTCCCTCTTTAATAGTTTTTTCAACCTCGATAACATCTCCTTATCTGACATGTAATGTCCCCTAAATCCCGCCAACTTATATGCCTTTGACAAACTACCAAATACCTTGCTGTAGTATTCTCGGCTTGGGATTGAAGGTTCCTCGTCGATTAAATTATTGGTTATTTTTCCATGCTTTTCCAATACTCTTTTCAAACCGTCTATAAGGATCTTTTTTGGTATTCGTTTTTTATATACTACTTTCTTATATACATTTTCTATGCTGCCAAATCTGTTCACATACGTACAAGGATGTGCAAGGTTTTTGTCTTCTCTGATTAATTTTTTCGATAACTTTCCTTTTTCTAGCAACAGATTTCTAACACCATTCAATAGTTCTTCATCTGTTTTGATAGGCGGTATATAGCCCGCGAACCTAAAAGCATTGGCCATACTGCCCCATTGTTTAACTAACACATAAGTCGCGGGTAAATAGGGGCACTCAGAGACCATTTTATTAGTTATTCTTCCATTTATTTGCAGGAGTGATTTTAGGCCTTCTATCATTTCTGTAGCACTCATACTTTGCCTTTTATAACCTACTTTATCATACGCGTTTGCTAAACTTCCAAACCGATAGGCGATTGACCCTCTAGAGGGAAGCGTTTTATCCATATCAATGATAGGGGCTGACAATCGACCATGCTTCTTTAATGCTTTTTTTAATAATCCGATCATTTCCTCATCGGTGCATTTTATGGCACTATATCCCGCGATTAAATAAGCATTATCGATCCCGTTGAACAACACACTGCAAGCATGATAACCAGGTGTATTCTTATCATCTTTAACGATCGACGTACTTAATCGACCATTTACTTTTAATGCTTTTCTTAACCCTTCAATAATTTCACATGTGGAATGTTTCTTTTTGGTATATCCGGCTAATTGGAAAGCTATAGAAAGATGTCCAAATCTTTTATGATATGTGCAAGGGCAATATGTGAATTTTGCCTCATCTATTTTTTTTGACGTTATATACCCATATTTTTGGTAAATTTTTTCAAGATCTGAGATTAGTTGCTCGTCAGTTTTAAAAACTGTTCTGCTTTCAAATATTTTTCTTGCCACATAGAATAGTCTTGGAGGCACTACGGGCTCGAAACATCTATTGGTTCTAATCCAGTCTTCTTCTTTATTTTTCCTCAATCCACTTTTAAGTTTTGCTGTCTTTTTATTGTAGATATTATTGCCGATATACTTCTCATTTTGGAGGATGGACGTTATTGTATCATCTGTCCATACTGTTCCCCTATCTGTTGTTATACCTTCTGAGTTGAGCAGTTTAACGATAGATATAACGGAAAGCTTCTCTCTTACGTATAAGTTATAAATCCTGAGGACCGTGTCTACTTCATGATGAGGTCCCGATACTAAAATCACCCTATCTGACGCAATGTTTTTATGTTGATTTGTTTCAAGAATTTGTTTGTGGTTTCCATATTCATCTACCAACATCCTCCTGAGGCCTAATCCAGAGGCCCCTCCTTGACGATACCCCATCTGCATTGTCCCCTGAAAACTTTTGCAGATAATTCACGACTATATTCTCCAGCCATCGCCCTTTTGAGGTTTTTAATTATTGTAGAAAATGGACTACCATCATTCCCAAAAACTTCCTGGCAATAATGGATTTTTATACCTTGCAACTTGCACTGATATTCGTAATAGGCACTTTCGTCTGTATCTTGAAAACGTCTCCATCGACTAATATCATAAACGAGAATAACCTTAAACTGAGCATTACCACTGTTAGGAGGCTTGATAGACCAGCTCTACCTTTAACAGTTAGTCCGCTTTTGCCTTTGTCGGAGAACATCGCCACGATTTCCATATCGTTATCTTCGGCATAAGATTTGATCGCTTCTATTTGATTTGTAGTGGAATATTTTTGGTGCTCAGTGGACATACGGGTATAGCTTGCTACCGGAATTCTTTTTTTATTACTGTTCGTTTTGCTATCAATCATATTAGCCCCCAACAACCATTACGACAAAAAGAATCAATACTACTACCTATGCTTATCAAGCATGAAAATAGAAGAATTGCCAATTATGAGCAGGATACTGGTACACAAATACATTAGCTCTACCACTTCTCTGCGAAGAAAATAAACGAATGTTAGTGAAATGTGCTGCTAATTGAATTGTTGACAAAGGAGTATACTGCATCTGCGTTGGGTCGAGTTCAGCTATTCGATTGATCATCTTTCGCAGTATTAATTACCTTGTTTCAGTAATGACAATCTCTGTTCATACGAAGAATTTCCCTGTTATTTAATCTAGGGAATTTTAAGGCAAATAACTGTAGTTGTTTGGCTTTTGGTGACGGAATTGATCGTGATCCAGATATCTTACTGATTTTCCCTGCATATTCCCTGTTTATCAGGGAATATCGGTGGAGACGGGTTAGGTAATGACTACGTACACCACCACTCCCTCGGCAGTTTTATCACCTCTTTTAGATCTCAGCAGGAGAACCGCAGAACTCTGCGATAGTGTTGCTATATAATGGCTAATGGATTGGTGGAGAGACTGTTAAACTTAAGAAATATCGCGAAAAAATGCGAAAATCTCTACGGGAAATATTGTGTCACCAAAACATTTAACAGTTATTATGAGACTTTAAGCTTGAAGTAGGTTGGTGTTGGGGCGTTCGGGCTCTATCACATTAACTTTTCCAGCTAGTTATGTTATTAGATTCTGATGAAAAAATATCTTATGATCGTCATCGCTTCCATTCTGACATTATCAAACAAGCTATTTGGCTCTATTTTCGATTTACGATGAGTTATCGTGATGTCGAGGAATTGTTAGCTGAACGTGGTATTGATGTCAGCTACGTGACGGTTCGCAGGTGGGTTCTCAAGTTCGGAGCAGAATATGCCCTGCGTATAAAAAAACGAGTGGCTCTTAAGCTTCTCAGAAAATTATTACAAAACCAGGGGATCCTACCAACAAAAATAGTGGCTGATAAATTGAAATCCTACGTTTCAGCACTCCGAGAGTCAGAAATAAGGCATCTGCATTACACCACAAACAGACTGAACAATAGAGCAGAAAGTTCACATGTTCCGATCAGACGACGGGAACGAAAGATGCAACGATTCAAATCTCAAAAATCAGCACAAATGTTTCTTTCAATTTATCGCCCAATATAGTGCTCAGCCTGCCCTTGGGGTACAATCTCTTCAACAGTCAACGACATCTCATTACAAGAAAAACGCTAAGAACATTACGGTCAATCTCGATGATTGAATGGAATCTTGTCACCAATGTTGCTTGATCCCAGCCTCAATTGAAATTACTTCGTGTTAAGAAAGCTAATGTGACAGAGCCTTAAAAACAGTTAACTTGTATCATTAGAACGTTAGATGAGCTGAAAGAAGCATAGATGATTCAAAACTATCATAACTTGATAGGAAAAATGTTGAATCCCGTTTTTCGTAGCCAGTTGATACAGATACAGTCAAATTTTCATTATGCACATAAGTTGCTGATACCCTGCCGCCATATTGCCAGTCTTTGCGTTCTACAAATGTTACATCTTCAAAAAAATTGTCAAATTGGGTTCGTGTTATACGGCTGGACAGACCAATATTTAGCTTTGGGGCAATCGCATGAGTAACATTGATCATTAACCCTAAAGATTTATTGTTGTTTTCTTTTATACTACTCCATTGTCTGGTAAAGCTTATTCCCGGTCGAAAATAGGTTTTGTTACCGAGCAGAAATCCAGCACTCAAAGATACCGAACTTCCGTAAAAGGAAGTGCTGTTATTAAAACTTCCATCATAGTTGAACCCACCAAATGCGTTCACTCCTAAATAAAGTGGAGTGTTTCCCAATGCGGTGCCGAAACTAACGGCACTATTCGCTGAGCGAGACGACGGTGCCATGTTCTTAAAATACTCAACGCCGGAGAGAGAAGTATTTAGGCCGAAGTCAATGGTGTCTCCAAGTCGTGTCTGAACCCCGGCCGTGGCGGTGATATTCGTCGAAAAGCTGCCTCCTACATCATCGGATGTACGTAACGGATTTCCTGAATAACCAAAACCAGCTAAGGCGCCAACATAGAATATTTCGTTGAGGGTTAGTACATAAATTCCGGCCTCACCATCAATTTCGTTTTCATCCTTCTCAGGTCGGACACCTATTCGGTCTTGATCACGAATAAGTTCATTAATCTGGCTGTCCTGGGTGATGGAATTTTGAATATCAGGTACGGCTTGTCCATAAGCAGTACCTGATGGGGCTAGAGGAAGACATGCCATTGGAACGATAAATAGTTTTAAAATTTTCATTTAATTACCTCTATTGTGTTGCACCGGCTTCTATACGCAGTACAGCCGTTTCTCCGGTTTCCAGTGAATAAGTCTGATCAGCCTGCCCACGAACGACATTGTTGATATTGATTTCTGCTGTGTTGGGGCTTATAGCACCTTCATTCAGGGCGGTGATGACCAATTGTGCGACGCCACGTCTAAGATTGACATTGAGATTGTTGCCAGCGTTGGTCAGTATTACCCTTTCAGTTACAAGATTACGTCCGAATTGGGATATTTGAACTTCGATAAAATCATCGTCCTGCAACCCAAAATCACGCAGCAAATAAGCGAGGTTGAGACTTGTGATGCCGACGTCTGAAAAACCACCGGACGAGAATATACCCCGGCTGGCATTGAGGATATCGCCTAGTGCTACAGTGGAACGTTTCATTGCCCAACGTCCTAACATACTGGGGCCGTGGCTTGGGGCCCTTAGAGCCCACTGACGATAGCCTTGATCTTGTGACAAGCGGATGATATTTTCGGCATCGGTTAAGGCGGAAGCTAGATTGGGGTATCCCGCCTGTAACGCCAACTGGGTAAGTTTGCGGATATCCTGTGTTGCAAGCCATTCTTCCCATGGACCAAGGTCAGTGGCGACGATCCCGGACATGTTCTCATACGTCCATGCGGGTATTTTATCGCCGCCGGGATAATCATCATCGTCAAAATTGGTCCACTCAATTTTGCTGATATCCGGCGCATCAAATGCGGTCATTTCGAAATCATCCGGCCCGATCTTTTTGAGGTTCCCATTCTCGTCAAAAAGATCGTTGTCCTCATCAAACTGTGGCGGTATAAATTTCACCGGCTCAATATTAAAATCCGATTTTTTTAATTCGCTAATTGTCAATTCGGATACTGTGAGCGGTTTACCTCGTTCTGCTTCAGGCTTATTGTTCATTTCTTCCAGTTTTTGTTTCTGATATGCCTCAAGCTTTTCTTTTGCTATTTGTTGTCGCTGGGCGGTTTCTATTGCCTCTAGTTGCTCAGGGGAAAGTTCACTAGTCTGTCCAATACTACTTTCTGTAGAGGTTTCATCCTCTTGTGTAGCATCGGGGTCGCGTGGTGGGGCGGTCGGATAGTCTTCTTTATTGATTTCATTGGCTAGACCGGCGATTAATTCTTCGTCGCTGAGTTCAGTGGCGGGTCCACCAGGCGGCCAGCCACCAACTGGCGCATCAGGATCGATTTCCATATTTCGTAAGGCCTGTGGGTCGTTTTCTTTCAGGTATGCCCAGTATGCGGGTTTAGGCAAGCCGGTATCTGCATCGAAACGCGGGTCAGTCCAGTTTTCATCGCCGGGTTCACGGTCAGGATCCAAGTCGCGTTCAACCATACGATCCCGCAAAGCCTGATCGGCTTCATCGGCATAAGCATCGAGTTCGGTAATTTCCTGATCCAATTCCGAAATTGACTCGTTGTAGAGCCGTTCATTCTCATCAGAAAGTGCAAAATATTGCTCTTTTCGACGGATTGCCAATTGATGACCTAATTTCGCTGCTTCAGTGTTTACAACGTTAATGTCTTTTAATCCCTTTGCCGAAATCAAAATGTCGCTGATTGAGCCGGTAGCGACCGCAGCCGCAGTACTGGCGGCACCGTAGATATCGCCCGAAGCAACCGCTCCTACCATTGATGCTAAATCCAGTGCAAGCCCAAGATCAAGCAGACCTCCAAACATATTACCGGATAAATCGCCATTGAGGGAAGATCCGTATGTCCGGGTGAGGCCGGGGGCTTGGCCCGTCGCCAAATTCTGGCTGCCTTGTTTTTGCAGGTTGGCAACTGAACTGCCAATAGTATAACCATTCATGGCATGTCCAAGAAATTCCAGACCTGTTCCCAGTCTTCCTGCAAAGGTTTGAAAGCGGGTTGGCGGTATTGTTTTTACTTCTGATACTATATAAGCACCTTTGGAGCCAGTTTCTGCCAGAGCGCTTTCAATTTGTCTAAAGTTTTTGGCCTCATCAATTAGTGCTTCCGCCGCATTTCGATCGATCGTATCGCTTACAAACTGATAGGAACTTTCTTCGGTTAATATGGTTTCATAACCGAGAATGGCATATTGATTATCCAGCCTTGCCACCTGATATTCTTGCCACGCATTTTTCAAGTAAGAAATTTTCTGATCAGGGGGTGCGAAGTCGACGTTTTTTAGTTTTGTGGCATATGTTTGCGCAGCTTCCTGAAAGGCTGCTCCTTTTTGAGTCATAATATCTTCAATAGCCTGCGCTCCAGGTGTAAGTTCCCAGGTGCCTTTCGGATTTTTTACCGCATTTTCAAGCTCTAACATACGTCTGGCGGAAGCATTTAGTGAAGTAACCAATGCCTCGGACTCATTTTTCCAACCCTGCATTCTGTCCGTGAGGTTTAGAAAGATTTCCTGTTCTTGTGAGCTTCCGGCAACTATATTTGTCCATGTGTAAGCATTGCCAGCCAGACTGGATCCGGTTGTTACATTTGACATCACTTTTGCTGTTTCATTTCCACGTTGATCGCCCATCTGCGCCGCCGCTGTTGTGCCAGAATCATTAGCCCCATTTTCGGCAATTGACAGTGCCATGACGTCAAGGTTGGCAGCCAGCTTCATGGGGCGTTGATCTGCCGTATCGTTGTCCGTAAACGGGATAACCCGAAGGGCGGCATCACTGAAATAATCATCGTAAATTTCTGCAACGGCCGGAACATTCTTGATGTCCAACATCATTTTGCCGTTATTATCGGAAGCGAATGCTGAACGAAAATAGCGATATGGACGGGCTTCTTTTTCTCCTTCATCGGCGACCGACCGATGCAATGCCGCACTTGCGTAAATATTACCGAAACCGGGATCGGTCAGGGCAAAACCACGGCCCCAATGAACGACTGTTGTGCTATTGCCACTGTCAAAGCGAAGCGCGGGAATAGCGTATTGGAGGAGAACATAATCCTCGCCCTGATAGGTAAAATAATCACGGCTCAGTTCCATTTTTATTTGTTGCCCGGCGAGTGCCGGCACGCCAAGTGCACTCAATGGCATTTGCGTGGTCCAATTGGCATTACTGCCCAATGCTGGCCCTTGATTAAGCTGCGGGCGAACATACGTGTTGTGGAAACTCGCAACTTGCGATTCGCCCTCAATAGTTTTTGTGTCGTAATTATAAAGTACACCGAGTTCGGCCTTCGTCGTGTTCTTAAAACCGCTTACCGAAAGCGTATCCGGTTCAGTTATAACCACTGCACCATCGCCAAAATCCATCATTGTCCACGAGAGGTTATCCTTGCGCATCCGGGCGAATTCCGCGACCTGTGTGTGGGAAAATTCCTTTGAACCATCAAAAATTTGCGTCATCATGCGCATAAAATAGCGATTGGTTTCGTGAATTGGCATATTCGCTGCGGTTGTAACTGCTGCCACTGCTATTACAGTTTGATCTGTTTCTTCAGCAAAGACAGGGTCACTGGCTGCCATGATCAACAACGATCCCATCGAAATACTGTTGCACAGAAATTTACGGTAAGCAGACGGTTTGGTTTTATGTGTTGGTATCATTTCTTAACTCCCGGTGCGAATGGTTGAAACAAAGGCGAAATCTGTTGTTCTGCGTAATTTGATATATGTGCGGGAAACCGGCCCTCTGATGACCCAAAGATCGTCAATATTCTGGTCACGTTTCGCTTCCGCGTTGCCAATTATTGTCTTCCAATTCCGTTCACCAATTAGAGACTGCGCCAATAATAGGCGGGCTTCATCCCCTCCGCTGCGCAAATCGCTATTGCCAAAGGGCATGGGGTCCATAATTTCAGCAACCGACTGAGCATCGCCGCGCATCAGTGCATTGATAAAATCGTTAACAATATGCTGTTCGATCCCGTCGGAACTTTCTTTGCTGGAAAAACGAATGTTTGTAACGGTAGCACCGCCGACGATACTACGCTTTGCTAGTTCCTGCGATGCCCTGCCCGATGCGGTGACATTGAAAGTCGTGCGACCCAGTCGGCCCAGAAACAGGCCACGTGATTGTTTTTTTACTAAATCATCCAGTGCTGCATAAGCTTTGGCGGCGGAAATTTTTATGCCCTCATCCCACGCATCGCGCAGCCGTGCTGCGTCGAAACGCTCAACAGCTACGTTGCCCCCAAAAGGTGGAATCATGACCATTTGGCCGGACTTTGCAGATTTACCTTCCGTTTCTGCTGTGCCAGTAATGGTTACAACATAAGCGATCTCGCTGGCAAAACCGACAATGCCACTGAATCCTGAAAGGTTGAATGTGCGGCCCGCAAACTGAATTATACCGTTACGGTCAGTCAGAACCAGCTGTTCACCGCTCGCAAGCTGATCAAACTGTGTTACGGTGTCATCTGATATTTGTAAACCCTGCTTGACAATAGAATTTTGATCTGCAAATCCAGGCATTGCGACCATACTAAAGGTTATAAATACAGATACCGCAATGATATTCTGGTTGAGTGTTCGTATGATTCTCATAATAATCCCTCCAAATGGTCTTGAGAAATGTGCCTACTAATGAAAGCGGGAGCTTTTCAGAAAACGGGTCATTTTTTTTGGGACGATAAGAGCTGTTCTTACGCTTTAAGAAATGAGAGAATGAATTAGAGAAGATGCAACGTGACGAAAAACATATATTATGCCATTGGCGACATCCACGGTGAAATTGATAAGCTTTTAGTTTTGCATGAACGAATTTTACAAAAGCATGATGTAGAATTTCCCGGGTGTGGTTACATATTTGTTCATTTGGGGGATTATGTCGATCGCGGTGCGGGCAGTTATGAAGTGGTTGACCTTCTCATGAAGATGGAGGTAGGCCCAAATAAAAACATCATCAATTTAAGGGGAAATCATGAACAGATGATGATTGATGCGTTCAAGGGCAAAGATCAGTACGTTTCGGGTATTTGGGAAAAGTATGGGGGTAAAGAAACAATGAAGAGCTACTATCGGTATGGTTTTGATAGACCACCACAAGAACACCTGGATTGGATGGAAAGATTACCGAGTTTTTATTGGGATAAGGAGGCGAGAATAATATTTGTTCATGCGGGGATTGATCCGGAACATTTCCCAAATGATGGTGAGGATACGCATTTATGGACACGATCGAAGAATTTTTTCAATACCAAAAATTGGAATAACCCTGCACTCGATGGTGTGATGGTTATTCACGGACATACACCAACAAAATCAGGGCGTCCGGAAATAGATGGTGATTTTTTACGCATTAATATTGATACGGGGGCATGTTACGGCGGATCACTCACTGCCACCGTGCTTTCAAGTGGCACTAAACCAACTTTTATTAGTATTTAAGTACAGGTTAAATAGAGTTTAGTTTTTACTCATCAAGTGCTTGAAGTAACCAAGCACGGGAAACGCGCCAATCCCTTTTGATAGTTGAGGAGGAGCAATCCATAACCTCGGCAATTTCATCGATTGTCATACCACCGTAATACCTCATCTCAACAATTTTTGCTCTTTCAGGGTTAATGACTTTGAGACGGATTAAGGCTTTTTCCAGATGCTGAATGTCAACAGCACCTTGTACGCCAACTATTTCCGTTATTAATGTCACTTTCTGATGCTGACGTTTGTTTGATTTGTTTTTTCGAGCGTGATCGATAAGCACGCGGCGCATGGTTCGCGCCGAAAGTGCCAAAAAATGGGCTTTGTCGTTAAACTCAATGAGCTCAGTGTTAATGACGCGCATAGTTGCCTCATTAACCAGATCACCGGTTGCAAGTGAAATATCACCTTCGCCACGTAATAATACGGCAGAAATTTTACGAAGTTCAGTATATAATCGTTCAAATAGTTTGTCGCGTGCACCTTGATCGCCTGTGCGCCACGCAGCAATAAGTTTATGTGTTTCTAAATCTTCTGGTTCATTCATTTATACACCTGGATGGCAGTGGTTCTTAAGGACTGCTATATTCGTTCAATTAATGAACGTTACTTTGACACGAAGTCAAGCAATTTTACGCTTTAATGAATATGATGTATATAGATTGAGTTAAGTAACATTAAGAGAAATGGAATGATGTCTTCTTCGGATGATATAGAGGTTGAAGCACTCGCACTTTTTGAAAGATCGCTTGATCAACCTGCTCATATTCGGGCGGAATGGATTAGTAATGCGACGGAAATAGACGTAGTAATTCGCGAAAAAGCGCTAGGTTATTTATCACAGGACCAGCGCACAAGTAATTTAATCGGTACGGGCGGTGCTTTACACGAAACGCTTGATGATACAGTGATGCCCGGTCAAATTGGTGCGTATAAGATAACAGGAATAATTGGTCGTGGGGGCATGGGGGTGGTTTATCGCGGCGAACGTGCGAGTGGCGATTTCGACCATGAGGTGGCTATTAAAGTCGTTCGCCCGGGAGCCCTTTCAGAAGCACTTATGATAAGGTTTCAAAATGAGCGACAAACTTTAGCGAAATTATCCCATCCAAATATAGCGCGGCTTTATGACGGTGGTACGGCGGAGAATGGATCGCCGTACATTGTAATGGAGTATATTGACGGCTTGCCTGTAACTGAATGGGCGGAAGTGAATAATTTGTCAAAAAATGAGCGTTTGACACTTTTTCAAATTATTTGCAAAGCAATCGGATATGCACATCAAAACCTGGTTATTCATCGGGATATTACACCGTCAAATATACTGGTGGATAAGATGGGGGTGGTTAGAATTATAGATTTTGGTATCGCAAAGCCATTTGGTGCGGAAAGCGCGGGCGCAGCCATTGGCCAGCCCCCTCTTGGATTAAGTTTTACACCCGGTTTTGCGGCACCTGAACGTCAACATGTCAGCGAAGCAAATACCTTAACGGATATATATTCCTTAGGAAAACTGTTGGACGTATTGCTTGGCGAGTTTTCTCATGACTATGAACTAAGAGCTATTATTGCAAAAGCAACCGCGGAAGTACCCTCTTTAAGATATGAGACGGTCCGCAGTTTAGAAAATGAAATTAACAGATATCGAGACGGTTTCCCTGTAGGTGTAATCGCCTATACAGCAGGGTATAGTATGAGAAAGTTTGTTTCACGGAACAAGATAAGTGCATTTTTAACGGGAATCGCTGCAATAAGCTTAATCATCGCATTTAGTATTACTTTTGCGCAATATAAACAGGCAGGTTATGCGAGGTCAGAAGCCAATAAACGGTTTACTGAAACACGGACGTTAACCAACTTTTTGCTCAACGATATTGGTGAAGCACTTAACAGATTGCCTGGTGCCCTCAATTTACAAAAGAAGGTCAGCGAAACGTCTTTGCAGTATCTTAATATTTTGGCAGAGGCTGTAAAAACGGATCAAAGCTTGGGGCTAGAATATGCTTTAGCGCGGGCACAGTTGGGAAGTGTGTTAACCGATGAAGGTGGTAGAAATTTATATGATCCGACTGAAGGCATAAAACAATATGATTTAAGCATTGATATTTTAACCGAGTTGGCGGCTTCATCTTCAACGACAAATGAAATACGTGATGCACTTGCCGATATACTTATGAAGCGTACTTATTTGTATCGGTTTTACTTTAAAGATTTGACTAAACTTGACGAAGCAATCGCAATCGCAGAACCTGTTTATCTAAACTTATTAGCAGAAAACCCAGAGAATTTGGATGTTAGAACGGCATTATTGCATTTAAAGTTTGAGCGCTGGACAGCAAGTTTAAGGGAAGAAAGTGGGGTAGGGCTTGATGTAGAATTGATAGAATTGGAGCGGGAGTATCAATCACTGATTGCTCATGATTATAGTAATTACAACTATGTTATAAATTATAGCGGCATTTTGTCTCTTTTTCTTGATTACGCATCCAGAAAATGGAACACGCCTTATGATATGGTTCCAACCTCGGATAGAGAAGAATATGAATTCTTGCTAGAATGGATTGTCGATATATTTGAAGCGTCTAAAATTCTCGTGAAACGGAACCCGTCTAGTTCAGAAGATATTTATAACTATTTCTGGGGGCTTGAAGTACTCATAGTTTATGAGACAATGGGCCTTGAATGGCGACCTTCATTGTATGATATTGAAACATGGTTGGAACCTTATTTCGCCGGTGGTCAAGATTGGCAAACAGCATTGGAATTAGCGCGGCGAGAAATTCCTTATTTTTCAGAAAATCTATCATATTCACAAAAGCTTGAAGGTTATTTAAACACGTCGGATAGATTGTTGGAGCAGCTCGAACCTTATGATGCGGAGGCGTATTCATATCAAGAGGTTGTTGAACAGAATATAATCAGTAGGGCTTATATTGCTTCTAAATTATCATTCGATTTCGATGCGGCTGATAAGTATTTTATTGCCATTCTAAATTCCCTAGATGAATTTCTATTAAATAACTCTAGTGACGAACCTACAATTTTTTTGAAATTATCTCTGCAAATTCAACATATTCAACTTTTATTGAAGCGAGATGAGTTAAACAATGAAAATAATTCGAAACAGATATGTGGATTTTTTGACGAAGTCGAAAAATCACTAACTTTGCGAGATTACGTTAATGTCGATCAGGAATCTCTAAATGAATTAACGAATTGGTTTAAGTCATTAAAAGACCAGTATATATGCGAAAAAAAAATACAAAATCTTTCTACAAGTATTAATTAATTCAACTGAAATTCAGATTTAACACATTTTTTAGCACATTAATTTATAAAAAAACTATTATTGTTTATTTTCAAAAGGCTATGCATGTATCAATCAGGCTCATAACCTGAAGGTCGTTGGTTCGGCCGGAAAGACATTGTGAAACAATGACTTGTAGGCAACGGAAGGAACGAAGTGACTGACGGTAAATTCAACTCCCGCAACCGTTTTTATAATTCAATCAAGCTATTGAATTATAAAGATAATATAGCTTGAAAATTAAAATGTTTATTTAAGCTATAATAGTTTAAGTCTACCTAAATCATTGATTTACATAGATAGCACAAAAACTTGAAAGGCGTTATTCATGTCAAGATGATGTTTTCCATATTCTGTAAGTTTATTTAACTCGTAATTTTTGTAATTCTGAAGAACTGCTTTTAGCGGTCATATCAATCACTCCCTCTTTTTCTATATTTGAGTAAAGTGTTGCGTTGACCGATTGAAATGACCACCCCAAAGCAGCCATTCAATCAACATTTACACAGATTTTAATTTACGTTGTTTAGATAATTAGAATCCCTGTTCAACTTAATTAATTCCCCGCTATCATATTCAGGGAATTTAGTAGATAACTAGTTGATTTTCAGTGGGTTTTTCAAGGTACTGTTAGCGAAATCAGTATTTTTCGTAAAATTTCCCTGTTTTATCCTTGTTTAACAGGGAAAACAGACAGAGACTGGTTCGCAGGAGACTGTAAACACCACCATTACTTATTTAACCCTTTGAAAACATTAATCTATTTATGGCGTTTCCCCCACAGGAATGGGGTGTGGGGGCAGTTCCGCGTCATTCCCGGCTTTTTGCCTCTTATTTCTCGCCCTTTTTTGTGAGTGTCAAACGCTATTGGATAACTGCTTGAAAATCATTTATTTGAAAAGGGTGATTAATTAACTATTGACACAATCATTAATTAATATAACATTATAGTTATGGAACAATTCGGTTATATAAAAGCGCAACCCAATCTCGATACGATCTTTTCAGCGCTTGCTGATCCGACACGACGCGCCATATTGTCACGCCTGGCAGATGGCGAGCTTGCCGTAAATGAGATTGCAGCTCCATTTGAAATGAGCCAGCCGGCAGTCTCAAGGCATTTGAGGGTGCTGGAACGTGCCGGATTAATCGAGCGGGATATTGACCAACAACGTCGCCCCGCCAGATTGAAAGCCCAACCGATGGTTACTGCGGTTGATTGGCTAAACGAATTTAAAAACTTCTGGGGGGCAAGTTTTGATCAACTCGATGATGTTCTCTCCAAAATGAAGCAACATGAAAAAAACGAGAGGAAAGAATAATGAGTGAATTACCCGAATTGTTACTCGACCGAGAGTTTGGCGCGCCCCGAGAACTGGTATGGCAGGCATGGACTGATCCCGAATTACTTGCGCGTTGGTACGGCCCAAATATAGAAACCATCATTCACAAGTTTGATTTGGAACCCGGTGGAATGTGGCTCAACGAGATGAAGATGGGTGAAAATTCGAAGTTCCAGAAGGTGGTTTTTCAGGAAGTGATCAAACCGGAGAAACTCGTTTGGCATCATCATTCTTCCGTCGATTCAGAGTGGAACGACGCGCCTAGTCCGATGATGGGCGATTGGCCCCGGCTACTTTTAACAACAGTGACATTTGGCGACATGGGTGAGAAAACGAAACTACGCATGAGCCAAATACCTATGGACGCTACGGAGGTCGAGATTGCAAATTTTGCCAAAGCGGTTGAGGGAATGAGCGGTGGTTGGGGTAAAGGATTTGGAATCATCGACGATATACTCGCGGAGTTACGAGCAACATAGGAGCGCGTGATTGAGTTCCATATCCCGCGTTATTCAGGAGGTAGGAATGAAAATTCTTTTTGGTGTGGTGGCACCGAAAAAAACTCGTCTCCGAACTCGACAATAGATAATTGGTATTGGTCTGCCGCTAGCCGAATAGAGGAACGACCCATGAACGATAATACCGTAAAGCAAACTGGTTGGAAACCAATTCCACTGTCATTAAAGATACTTTTCGTCCTGTTCATGCTTTGGGTGATTGGGTCAGTCTTGAATTTTCCTAATTTGTACGAATCAGGATTACCGCTTCTTGGTGAATTTGTGTATGGGCTAGCGGCTAGCTCGGTTGTGCTGCTTTTAGATATTGTCGGACCGACAACCTTTCTGTTCGCTCTGTGGGCCAGAAAATCATGGGGTCCTGCATGGGCGTTTTCTTATATCTCACTGTTCATCATCAATGGTGTGTTTGCTTTACTTACGATAAGTGAGCAATGGGGACTCTTGCCTTTTCTTATCCCAATACTTGCTAGCGTAATCTTCCTGATCGTTATTTATCGTTCCAGATCGTATTTTATATAATAGCATGTATAAGGTAGTTTTATGATCAGTGCGATTAACTGAGAGGGTTGAGGTCGCTTCTAAATTGTGTGCCTTGTATCGGTAATCAAGAACGACCACTAGGGTAAACAGCAGGAAAGATGCAAATTTCGCGGCGGCTTTAGCAGGTTTTGATGGTTTCCCCATTCGACGGTCTTGCGGCGCATTATAATGATCCAGAAAGAGTGTTTGAAAACGTTACACAAAATTGTGAGGAATAATTGTTTTATGTTACAGGCTCTGCATGTTAACAATGATCAGTAGCAAAAATGCGGGTTTAAACAAGGCTTCAATAGAAAGTTAGTAATCAGGTTAATGACGAAATTCATAAATAACTGGTCCTCCTCTGATTTTGAAATCCACATGCGTGAACTGCTTGGCCAAACTACAAAAGTTGAAGAATTTAAAATTGCCGGCGACGGTAATATGAATTTTACTTATCGATTAAAGTTTGAAGACAAAAATTCGGTAATCATTAAACAATCCCCACCATACTGTGCACGCTTCCCGGACATTCCTGCGCCCGAAGACAGGATAATTTCTGAATTTAAATATTATGAGCTTGCGACGAAAGATGAATATTTGGCCAAACATTCGCCGGAACTTCTGGGATTGGATAAAGAGCAAAAAATTGCTTATATCTCCGACTTGGGTACGGCTACGGATTTCGAATATCTTTACGCGCAAGAAGAAAAAGTGGATAAGGAAACTTGTCATAAATTGGTTCGGTATCTTGTCTCGCTTCATAAATTGGGGATGCCAACTTCCAAAGAGTTTGATAATTTAGACATGAGAAAACTTAATCATGAATATATTTTCGAGCTGCCCTTTTTAGCAAAAGATAATGCCATCGACCTGGATGCAGTGACTCCCGGGCTTGCAAGTGCTGCGCAGGACATAAAAAATGATGTTGTACTTCGCGCTGCGTCAATAGAATTGGGCGAATTATATTTTCAAAAAACACGAACATTAATTCATGGCGATTATTATCCGATGAGCTGGATCAAAACAGAAAAAGGACTATTTATCATTGATCCCGAGTTCGCATTTTTTGGCTTGCCTGAAATAGATTTAGGGGTGTTTTTGGCGCATATGGTACTTTCCAATAATTTTGAAGTGGCTTTAAACGCCGTAAAAGAAATATACGGCCCTTGTGATTTTCAGCTTGTCGCGAAATTTTGCGCAGTTGAAGTTATAAGACGAATAACTTATGTATCGCAACTGCCGCTAGTAAATAATCTTGCATTCAAAAAAGACCTTTTGACAAGATCATCAATAACCTTAAAAACCGGAGAAATTGAAAATTATGAAAATATTGATCATCACGCTTCTTAATATTTTAATTTCGACGACGCTTTATGCACAAGATAAAACGGTGCGATTTGCTGCGTGGGCGGGAAACGAAAATATCAATAACTGGATTGATACATTCGTTTCAAACGAACTTAAAGAAAACTACGGCATTAATCTGCAACGCGTTCCAATAAACGACGCGCAAGATGCTATTCAAAAATTAATAAGAGACAAAAGGTTAGACCGGACGACAGGTTCCGTCGACTTATTATGGGTAAACGGTGAAAACTTCAAAATGATGAAAGATAATCAACTCACATGGAAACCGTTCTTATATGAGCTTGAAAATGCAAAGTATGTTGATTTGAAAGATCCTACGATCGCCAACGATTTTGGCACAGAACATGAGGGTCATGAAATGCCGTGGGGTAGTGCGCAAATGGTTTTTATTTACGATAATGCAAAAATCAAATCACCGCCCAAGACATTGGATGAACTAGTCAGCTGGATAAAAAGTAATCCCGGTAAATTTACCTATTCTGCCCCTCCTGATTTCACAGGAAGTGCCTTTATCCGCCAAACGTTTTTAAACTTGATCGGCAGGGAAAAATATAACAACCTTGCCTCAAGCACATCAGAATCAGACCTAAAAACGCAGCTTGAAAAACTTTGGTCATTATTAAATGAAATAGAACCGTATTTATACAGGGCAGGTGAATTTTATCCTGAATCGGTCAGTAAACTTCATCAGCAGTTCTCCGACGGCACTATATGGATGACTATGGATTATTATCCGTCTACGGCGCAGCGCATGATCGACAAAGGAATATTCCCGAAAACCACACGCACTTTCGTATTAGATGAAGGGTCACTTGCAAACACACATTATGTGACAATTCCCTTTAACGCACCAAATAAAGAAAAAGCGATTATAGCGGCAAATTTTCTTCTTGGAATTAAGGCACAAGCCTCTAAACTAAACCCAACAAACTGGGGTGATTTTAGCGTGTTGGATTTAAACAAACTGCCAATGCAGGATAGAACGGTATTGCAGTCTGTAGATTTGGGGGAAGCAACATTAGGCTTAGATATTTTGAACAATTCAAAAGCACAGGAATTACCCGCCAATTATATTCCGATAATTGAGGCAGAATGGAAAAAGAATATTATTCAAAATTGATGTTGGCTTTACTGATCATTTTGGTCATTGTCGGTCCCTTCGGAATTTTCTTAACCGCATCCTTAAACGTTATTAGGGAAAGCGCGCTCGCTATTTCTATAGGTTCTTTCGAGCTTATTTCTTTGACCGATCTTTCGTTTTCAATCGTGGTAAGTCTAACCGCAACCATATGTGCGGTCGCCATCGGCAGTTTGATAAGCTTTCATTTGGCCAATTACGGAAAATCAAAACTAAATTATGGCATTCTTAATATTGTACTGGTGCTGCCCCATCTGGGCTTTGCCTATATTATTTATTTATTTTTCTCTGACACCGGGTTTTTATTCCGCCTTCTGGCCTTAATTGGAATAACCAGTGAATTTAATTTGATAAATGACAAGATGGGAATCGGAATAATCCTGAATTATATTCTTAAAGAAGTCCCGTTTGTTATACTTTATCTTCTTGCCACAAATAAAAATGAAATCGCCGACCACGTGTTTGCGGCAAAAGACCTTGGCGCGAGTTATTTTGAAATATTCCGAAAAATATATCTTCCGCTAAATTCTATTCAGATAATGTCTATTTCTGTTGTCATTTTCGCGTTTGTGCTTGGCAATTATGAGGTTCCTTTTTTGCTTGGTGCAAATTCTCCGCAGTTTCTTTCTGTGTCGGCACTGGAGAATTTCCAAAGTATCGATGTTGAGCAAAACATAGCCAGCTATTTAAAAGTGATCATCATATTTCTCGTGTCATTCTTAATGTCCATTCCACTAAGAATATATGTAAGGTCAATCAAATGAAACAATCAAATCTGCCTTACCGTTTTGTGAATGGTTTTTATATTATCTTGATTCTTCATTTAGGATTCTGGTTATTGGCACCAAGAATTCCCTTCCCAGCGATTATCCCGGATGTCATAGATATTTCCAGTCTCGTCGATTTGCAGAATTTTAAGTTATTTTTATCAGCATTGACAAATTCGTTTATTGTCGCAGCTCTGGTCATAACAATTAACCTACTCTTCGCACTGCCGATTGCTTTGCTTCTGACGAAACATAATAATAAATATACTGCATTAATTTCTTCATTTTTATATATCCCATTACTCGCTCCGGTATTACTTCCCGCCTTCGGTTTATACGAAATTTTTATCAGGACAGACATTATTGGAACTTATTTGGCGGTCGCGATTGCGCAATCAACTATCATATTTCCCTATATGTTGAAACCAATCGAAAACTTCTTAAGAAACAGAGGATACCATCTGGAACAAGTAGCCTATGACCTTGGAGAGAATAGTATAGGATGTTTTTACAAAGTAACGCTGCCATCACTTGTTTCACCCATTATTTTTGGAAGCTTTTTGAGTTTTATAGGCAGTTTTAATGATTATATCATTGCGTTGCTGATTGGGGACTTAAGCGTTTCCACATTATCTGTCGTGCTTTATCCTCTGATACAATCAGATAACCGGATAACAAGTATAATTACTATTCTAATTTATATTGCACCGCTTATTTTACTGGTGATCTACTCTTCGAGGTTAAAAATTGTGAATAAAACTGGAAATTTATATGCTCGAAATTAAGTCTGTTTCATTTTCGTATCAGACGAAAAAGATCCTGAACGATCTTAATCTGGAATTCAAGGAAGGGGAGATTACTTCTGTCGTCGGGAATTCCGGGGTTGGCAAATCAACACTCTTTGCCATGCTATCGGGCAAAGAAACCCCGCAGGAAGGGGCAATATCCTTAAACGGTACTGATCTAACCAAACTGCCCGCCAGTAAAAGGCCAATTATAACAATGTTCCAGCAGGAAAGTTTATTTCCCCACATGACCATATACGAAAATATAAAATTTCCATTGGTCTCTAAATATAACAAACAAAGATTTAAAGACATCGACCAGGATAAATATATTAATCAGAAGCTAGAAGAAGTAAACTTGGCGGGGTTTGCTGATCGTTACCCTAATACCCTTAGTGGAGGACAAAAGCAGCGTGCTACTCTCGCTAGGTCACTTGCGGCTAATCCGAAAATAATACTTCTTGATGAACCGTTCAGTGCATTAAATGAGGATCTAAAATATCGACTAAACCTTGAGCTTGTTGATATTATTAAGCAGAATAATATTATTGCTTTAAAAATCACTCACGATCTTTATGAAGCTATAAATTTCTCGGATAAAATACTCTATCTGGGTGATAATCTAGATGTCCATTTCAATTCATCCGATTTGAATAGCTTATCCGCGCCACCAGAAGTGATCGAATATTTCCAACTCGGAATTTTAACCGAAGATAAAAATACATATTTCCCAATAACCTGTTTCACCGAAGATACACAGGAAGTATCATTTGCCTGTAAGGTCCTCTCTTCTATAAAACGTGGTCAGGTCATTGAATATACACTGGTGTTTAAATCACAGCGCTTCAAATATTACAGCCACAAAGAATTTGTAAACGAACTTATTTTATACGCTCAGGAACGAGACCAAATAACGCTTGCGTAACTACCTAGTGAAACTCTTCATCAAATAGTGTTTCCTGCAACCCACGAGCATCCGTCTCATAAATAAAGAGATCACCTGAGTGTGGTTCTGAATGCAGAGTTTCCTGTGAAAGACCTTCTTTAGCCGTGGTGACACATAAATAATTTAAATCTTCACCAGCAAAGCTTACACATGTTGGTTGGCGCGCCGCTATATTAATTTTATGCAATATCTCGCCCTGTGGTGAAAAGCGACCCACTTCACCGGCACCCCAAAGAGCAATCCATAAACACCCTTCTTCGTCAATTGTTGCACCATCAGGAAAAGCTCCAGAGGGTAAAGTTGCAAAGTCACGCCGATTTGAAATGACGCCCTGATCAATGTCATAATCAAATGCATATATTTTATGTTTTGGCGAGTCCGCAAAATACATAATTTTATTATCAGGTGACCATGCGATACCATTGGAAATAGAAACATCATCAAAATGTTTTTTTACATTCGTACCTGATAATGAATATAACGCGGCACCGCCTGGTGGTTGACGGATCGGGTCTTCAATCATTGAACCCGCCCAAAATCTACCTTTTCTGTCCATACGGCCATCATTCATGCGGCTTCCGACCCATTCGTCTTCAATTAGTTGTATTATTTCTCTTTCTTTTGTTTTAACGGAATAAAAATAAAAACCGGACGAAAAAGCACATATAAATCGGTCGTCGGTTCGCGTTAATCCAAATGCACAGAGATTTTCAGGTAAACTAGCTATATTCAAATTAGCATTATTTAAATTATAAGAGTAAAATTTTGCTTCTTTGATATCTGTCCAACACAACCGTTCAGACATATGATTCCAGATTACACCTTCACCAAGGGTGTTTTGCGCGCCTACGATATCAACTAATTCTGTCTTCACCGACTACCACCAAGTCGCATAAAACGCCACGAGGACGAGTATTGTTGCGGCAGTCGCCGTATTGAAACTGGTTGAGGTTGAGAAGTCAATTTCATCTATGTCAACCACCTGCACGTGGTCAACTTGCTTACTCATTAGAGAAATTATTATTGCGATAGCTGCGCACGCTAGAAACACGATACCGACACGGTCCATGAACGGCAGAGCAGGCCACCACATCCAGAAGGCGCCGGAGAAAATAAATGACCCTAGCGCGGCAGCAAGGGCGGCCCGTGCGGTTGTGTGCTTCCAGAATAAACCAAGCATGAAAAGCACGACAATGCCAGGCGTAAAGAAACCTGTGAATTCCTGAATATACTGAAATGCCTGATCAAATTGTCCAAGCAGCGGTCTGGCCGTTATCATGGCAATTATAATTGCAGTAAGAGCGACAATACGACCAATTTTTACAAGTTTTGCGTCCTGCGTACTCGGCTTAAAATGACGATAGATGTCCATCGTAAATATCGTTGAAATACTGTTCATCATGGAACCAAGTGAGCTTAAAATAGCTGCAATCAGTGCCGCAAAAACAAGCCCTTTAACGCCTGTTGGAACCAATTTCATCATTTCCGGATAAGCTTGATCAGGTGAAGTAATTTGCGGCGTAAGAATAACAGCCGCTATACCCGGAAGGACCACAAATATTGGCATCAACAATTTTAAACCTGCTGCCAGGATAATGCCTTTTTGTGCTTCTTTAACCGATTTAGCGGCGAGCGCCCGCTGGATAATATATTGATTACATCCCCAATAAGAAATATTCATAATCCACATTCCACCAACCAATACTGAAATGCCCGGTAAGCTCACATAATGGGGATTATCGGGAGAAAGTATCATATCAAACTTATCTGGTGCCTGCGCGGATAATTCTATAAATCCTGCTAGAGCCCCTGCGCCGTCGCTGATCTGATCTAAAGCAAGCCAAGTCACAATCATGCCGCCCAATACAAGCAATATAACCTGAATAATATCCGTAAGTGCTACCGCCTTAAGCCCGCCATATAGTGAATATGCCGTTGCCAGAACACCAAGTATGACGATACCGTAAAACATATCAATTCCGGCAATCGTATTCATCGCCAGTGCACCAAGCCATAGGATAGCAGTTAGATTAACAAAGATGTATAGCCCCAGCCAAAACACGGCCATGACCATGCGAACCGAATGGTCATAACGTTGCTCAAGATACTGCGGCATAGTATAAATACCCTGCTTTAAAAAGATCGGCAGAAAATATTTACCAACCAGTATCAAAGTTATTGCCGCCATCCATTCATAGCTGGCGATACCGAGACCAATTGCAAAACCGGAGCCAGACATGCCAATAATCTGCTCTGCGGAAATGTTTGCCGCAATAAGTGAAGCACCGATCGCCCACCAGGGCAGAGCTTTACCTGCGAGGAAATAATCTTTAGTGTCTTTTTCGTGTCCTGCTTTTTCGCGGCTAACCCATTGGGCCAGGCCAATAATCATCAACGCGTACGCACTAATCACGATCAGGTCTATGGTAGCAAGTTGCATTTTCTTCCCCTTTTTATCTTATTTTTTAGTTATTTAATGCGATTCTCGCTTCACTTCCGATCCGCTTCCCCCCACCAGAAAATCAAGATCAGCGCCTTCATGTGCTTGTTGAACATGATCAATATAAAGTTTAGCATATCCCCTTGTATAAGGCGAAACAGGTATATTTTCCTGCCATTTTATCCGTCTTTTCGATAGTTCCTCCTGCGAAACTTCAAGATTTAGCGTTCTTTCTGGTCCATTAAATTCGATGATGTCGCCTGATTTTACCAACGCCAGAGGTCCACCTGCTTCAGATTCTGGCGACACATGAAGAATAACAGTGCCATACGCCGTTCCGCTCATTCTTGCGTCTGAAATACGTACCATGTCACGCACCCCTTTTTTAAGTAGCTTTTGTGGTAATGCCATATTCCCAACTTCAGGCATACCTGGGTATCCTTTCGGACCGCAACCTTTCAGGACGAGAATACTATTTTCATTAACTTCCAAATTCGCATCATCTATGCGGGATTTATAATCTTCAATATCTTCAAAAACAACCGCAGGACCTGTATGAATGAGTAGCTCATCTGAAGCCGCATTGGGTTTAATAATCGCTCCATCGGGAGCAAGATTTCCTTTTAACACCCAAGTGCCAGATGTTTCCTTCGCGGGTTTGTCGATGGACTTTAGGACCTCATCATCATAACAAGGCACGCCATCAAAATGTGCTGCTTTTACATCGCCCGTAACTGTGATTGCATCCGTGTGAAGATGGTCCTTAATCTTATTCATTAAAGCGGGCATGCCGCCTGCATAATGAAAATCTTCCATTAAATATTGCCCGGAAGGCTGTATATCAGCAAGCATGGGAATATCGCGGCTCCAACGATCAAAATCATCAAGGCTCAATTCTATCCCAAGACGCCCTGCGATAGCTTGCAGATGAATAACTGCATTGGTGGACCCGCCTATGGCCGTATGTACTTTAACCGCATTTTCGAAATGATTACGGGTCAGTATAGTTGATAAACGTCGGTCTTGTTTAACCATATCCACGATGGTACGTCCCGTAAGATGCGACATGGTACCGCGACGCGCGTCAACAGCGGGGATCGTAGCATTGAGTGGAAGCGATAACCCCATTGCTTCAACGATACAGGCAAATGTCGAAGCACTCCCCATGGTCATGCATGTCCCCGGACTTCTGGACATGCCGGCTTCTACACTTAGGAAATCATCCATTGTCATATCACCCGCCTTAACCGCATCCGCAAACTTCCAGACATCGGTACCGGAACCAATATTTGCACCGCAGTGCTTGCCGTTTAACATGGGCCCGGAAGAGACAATTATAGTGGGCAGGTCAACACTTGCGGCTCCCATCAATTGCCCCGGTGTGGTTTTATCACAGCCGCCAAGCAAAACGACCCCGTCAATGGGATTTCCCCGAATGGATTCTTCCACTTCCATCGCTAAAAGATTGCGAAAAAGCATAGCGGTTGGCCGCATTTGCGTTTCGCCAAGCGACATTGCAGGAAATTCGAGCGGTAGCCCGCCCGCTTCCCAAACACCTTTTTTCACATGTTCTGCTAAATCGCGCAGATGAGCATTGCAGGGGGTTAATTCAGACCATGTATTACATATTCCAATCACCGGGCGTCCGTCAAAAACATCATCGGGAAGCCCCTGTGATTTCATCCAACTTCTGTGAATAAATCCATCTTTATCTAATTTGCCGTAACTGTGCTGACTGCGACGTTTCTTAGTCATTCAAATTCCGTTCCATAACCTATGATAAAAGAAAACCCTCTCATTTCATTTATATAATAAACAGGTTATTGTCCACTTGTCAGCTTTGTATCAGAAATTATGAACGTATCCTTCACGTGAAGTGAATTATGCGTATCGTTTTATCTTCACCGATGGCAACGA
The DNA here is from genome assembly GCA_021774795.1 of Emcibacteraceae bacterium. Lineage (GTDB taxonomy): Bacteria > Pseudomonadota > Alphaproteobacteria > Sphingomonadales > Emcibacteraceae > Pseudemcibacter. The sequence continues at coordinate 42,514 of JAJFIR010000002.1, forward strand.
TATAAGCACCTATGCCTGGCCAGTTGGTTCAGCCGAGTATCAAGAAGCTCAGTCATTACGGGCCGATCATTATCCCCCAAATAATATATTGTTGCCTTCAAAAAAATGAACTATGTCTATTAAAGGGGTAAACGGCAGTATAATGTCGAGTGAGGGAATTATTATGCGCCTGATCAAATTACTTTTTGCAGTAGTAATCTTGTTAAACTTTAATATTTCAGTGGCTGATGAAACCGGAGAAGCACCAAGGTGGAGCATTGAAAAGGCCAATAATTGGTATAAAAATCAACCGTGGTACACCGGATTTAATTACGCGCCACGTTACGCCATAAACCAACTTGAGATGTGGCAGGAAGATAGTTTTGATCCCGTGATTATTGATCAGGAGTTAGGGTGGGCAGAAGACATCGGTTTTAATATGGCGCGTGTATTTCTCCATAATCTTCTATGGGATCAAAATCCCGAAGCGTTGACGCGGCGCATCGATCAATTCCTTAACATAGCCGACAAACATAATATCAAAATCATGTTCGTTCTTTTTGATGATGTTTGGGATCCCGCACCAAAACTCGGAAAACAAAGAAGCCCAATCCCCCACACCCATAATTCCGGATGGGTGCAGGCACCGGGTAAAGAGATACTCGAGAACCTTGATCGCCATGATGAATTGGAAAACTATGTCAGGGGTGTTTTTAAACGTTACGAGCGTGATCAACGCGTTGCCGTCTGGGACATTTATAATGAGCCCGGTAATTTAAACGAAAACACCTACGGCACACGAGAAACAGGAGATAAAGAATTTCATAGCTTGCAACTGCTTAAAAAAGTTTTTAATTGGGCCCGCCTGGAAAACCCGATCCAGCCACTCACCAGCGGTATTTGGCGATCCAGCAACGGCAAGTGGGATGGTGATGATCCTGATAATAAAGTCGCAGGATTATATAATTTTATGATCGAAAACTCAGACATCATCACGTTCCATTCGTATGACGGTTTAAAAAACACCAAAGCTTTGATTGAAGAAACATCAAAGCACGGCAGACCAATGATTTGCACGGAATATATGGCAAGGCCATATAGCACGTTTGAAGAGATCATGCCGTTATTTGCGGAACATAAAATAGGAGCTTTAAACTGGGGTTTTGTCGCTGGAAAAAGTCAAACCAATTATCCCTGGGGATCATGGAGCAAAGCTTATAATCAGGAACCGACCCCTTGGTTTCATGATATTCTACGTGGCAACGGAACGCCATATAATAGTGATGAAATAAAATTTATTCGTGATTTAATTAATCAAACGCGGTAATGGGATATAAACATGAAAAAAATCAATCAGTTGATATTTATAACTATAATTTCTTTTTTAGTAGTATCGTGCATGAACAATGAAACCATCAACAGGATCAGTGCTACATCATTCGGCCAATTGGATGACGGCCGTAAAGTTCAGGTTTTTACTATAAAAAACATTCAAGGAACCACAATTAGAATACTGGACTTGGGCGGGATGATTGTTGATCTTGAAACCACGGATAGAGATGGAAATTTTGATGATATAACCCTTGGGTTTAATAATCCTGAGCAATATTTAACGGATAGTCCTTATATGGGTGCTTTAATCGGGCGATACGGCAACCGTATTGCTAAAGGCAAATTTTCACTGGACGGTGAAGAATACACCCTTGCGGTCAACAACGGTGAAAATGCCCTTCACGGTGGCATTATTGGGTTTGACAAGAAAATCTGGCAAGCGGTCCCAAGTTCAAACGATACTTCTGCGAGTTTAAGTCTTTCTTTAATTAGTGAAGATGGCGAGGAAGGGTATCCCGGCAGACTATCAGCACAAGTGACCTATGATTTAGACGATGATAACAGGCTAACAATCGAATATTCGGCGACCACAGACAAGGCGACAATAGTCAATTTAACGCAGCACGCTTATTTCAATTTGAACGGCCATAATGCCGGTTCAATTCTTGATCATACGATGATGATTAACGCCGATAATTACACACCGGTGAATGAGGCACTAATTCCTACTGGTGAAATTTCACCGGTGGCAGGCACTCCGATGGATTTCACCAACCCCAAATCAATCGGTCGTGACATAAATCTGGACCATCAACAATTAAAATATGGGTTGGGTTATGATCACAACTGGGTGTTAAATAAAACAGAAAATGAAGATGTTGAATTGGCTGCTTCCGTATATTCGACGTCGACAGGTCGCACTCTTAAAGCCTACACTGATCAGCCCGGCGTACAATTTTATACGAGTAATTTTCTTGACGGTAGTTTCACAGGTAAGGAAAATACCGTCTACCAAAAGCGGGACGGCTTCTGCCTTGAAACACAACATTTCCCTGACAGCCCAAACCATCCTAACTTTCCATCAACAATCCTCAGGCCCGGTGAACAATACCGCACACAAACTATATTTGAATTTGGCACGATGCCAATAGAAATAGAATAAAGATGGAAAGCCACGACTATGACGATGTATTTGAAGAAGACGGTTGGAATAACCTGCCAACATTTCCTGACTTAAAAGGAAAAACTGTCTATATTACTGGCGGTGGGTCGGGCATAGGTGCTTACTTCGCTGCTGCATTTGCCTTGCAAGGTGCCAATGTAGGGTTTATTTCACTCGATAAGCAATCGGCGCAAAAGCTTTGCGATCAAATAGAATTAAAAACTGGCTCAAGGCCACTTGATATTCAAGGTGATATTCGAAATATAGCAAATCTCAAGTCATCTATCGATCAGGTTCGAGACAAATTCGGTCCTATTGATATATTGATTAATAATGCTGCTCGCGACACACGCCATAAACTGGAAGATTATCAGCCGGAAGATTGGGACGCCTCCATAAACACCAATTTAAGACCGCAATATTTTGCGATGCAATCGGTAAAAGACGATATGATCGCGCAAGGTGGCGGCAGCATCATTAATTTAAGTTCGATTTCCTTTAATTTGGGGCTCGGCGGGTATCCCGTATATGTGGCAGCGAAAGCAGGGATCATTGGCTTAACCAAATCGCTTGCCCGGGAACTGGGTCCATATAACATTCGGGTTAATGCTATTGCGCCCGGCTGGGTTCTGACCGAACGTCAGAAACGCTTGTGGGTGAATGAAGCCGACCTAAAAGACTGCCTTGACCGACAATCCATAAAAACGCCTTTGAATGGTTGGGATGTCGTCGGTGCAGCACTTTTTCTTGCGTCAAATGTATCCTCAAAAATATCAGGTCAGGAAATTATTGTCGACGGCGGACGTGTTTAAATTATTTAGGTAATTTTAAATGGCGGTATTCTGAACCTTTTAAAATGGTCGTGATATCTTTTTCCAAGCTAACCGCCGGTTTTTCGACAATGCGGTTTAGCTCTTTACCGTCTTTATAAAAAATAAAAGTCGGAGTATTCGTAATTCCCATACCATCAATTTCGCTATTGGGCGCCCGCTTCTTGCGGTCAAGGGCGATCATAGTAGTGCTATCCTCGTTAATACCTGCGGCGGATAATATTTTATAAAATCTTGGCACTTCGCGCTTACTATCGTGGCACCACGTACCCATGACTATTTTAATTTCAACGCCATTTAACAGTTTATCCAGTTCAGTGATTGCAGCCGCATCAACCTGGTACCCTTGATCACTTTCATTATACCATGCTGCATAGGGTACTTTTTGCAGATCTGACTTAGAAATTTCCCCAAGCAGCATTTCGTCCTGCTTATCCTGCGCATTGCATGCAACCAGCCCACCACTTGTTATAATAATAAATAAGGTTATGTATTTGTTTACTATTTTCATTTGTCGAATTCGTTTTCGTTATCAATAATATAGTCTGCCAATGTACTTTCCTCACAAACCGCTTTAACATTTATCAGATCATTTGCATCAAGCTTTAACTGGATCTGTTTATCACTAAATCCAAAATCACGCCACCGCTTTTCTAAACGTTCGGTGAGAGTTTCTTCGGACACTTGAAGCATTATGCTAAAATCAAAATGCTCCTTAAGTTTTGCCCACGGGGGTTCTTTCAACAACAGATAATTACCTTCGATAATTATAATCTTTGCCGCGCCAGAAATAACGGTCGCAGCACCCCTCGAAATTTCAAGTTTGCGATCAAAAACGGGAATTGCGATCTGCTGTTCTGAATTTAATGTTAGTCGTTTTAATATGTGAAACAGACCGTCTACATCAAAAGTATGGGGGGCACCTTTTCGTTCACGCCAACCTTTTTGCTTAAGATATATATTGTCATAATGAAACCCGTCAGCGGACAAAACGGCACAAATACCTCTCTCTAATTCATTTAACTGGCGGCATATAACATGGGAATAAGTAGTTTTCCCCGAAGCCGGGGGACCAGCGATGGCAATGATAATTCTATTGTCACCGGATGCTTCAATCAACTTTGCTATTAACTCATCCGTTGTGATCAAAGACATTTCGGCACTCCGCTATGATTTATTTTTCCAGTCGCTTTAAGCCAAAACCGGTGCGGTCAAAAGTTGCCGCTAACAACAAAGAAAATAGCCCGCCGCAGAAACAGAAAACAGCCCACGGCGCATATTCGACAGTTCTAACACCCAACGTCGTTGCCATATACATCGCTGATACTGTCCACGGCATCAGTGGCTCCAAAATAGTTGACGAATCTTCCAGTGATCTTGATAGATTTTCAGGTGCAAATCCCTGTTCTTTATATGTATCCTGAAACAAGCCACCAACAATTAAGGCCGTCACACTTCCGTGACTGGTAAGTCCAATGATCGTCGCACCGGATGCCATAGTGGCGGCGATTAACGTAAATGTGGATTTAACATAATTAAGCATTGTATCCAGAAGCTTTGACAGCGCACCGGAAAGGTCCATCGCGCCTGCGAGTAAAAACGCTGAAAACACGATCACAAGTGTACTGGACATCGCAAATACACCGCCGCGGTTAAGCAGCATTAATAACATGTCGCTATGGCGACTGACATCGCCCCCTAACATATCGACATTAAATCCGGTTATTGCCGACATCAAAGCGTTGTTGAGGCTAAAGTCTTGAACCATGATGCCTATTATCACCGCAGTAATCGATGAAATCGCCATGGCGAGAGCTGCCTCAAATCGCTTGAACGTACCGACAATTACAACAAGAGGAGGAACCATTAATATCCAATTGAAACTATATATCTTCCCAAGCTCCGCCAGGATAGGGCTGCTGGAAGGATCCGCGAGAGCGGTATCAGTACCAATAATGGCACTTGCAAAGAAATAAACGATGAACGCCACCACAAATGAAGGGCCGGCCGTATAAAGCATACTTCTTATGTGATCGTATAAATTTGCGCCCGCGCCCAACGCACATACATTTGTTGAATCTGATAGCGGCGATAATTTATCGCCAAAATAAGCCCCGGAAACGATTGCACCCGCGGTTGCAGGAAGCGGCGCGCCGATGGCTGTCGCGACGCCCATAAGTGCGACGCCAATCGTACCCGCTGATGCCCAGGACGATCCCGTAAGCGACATACCCCCCGTTACCAGAAATGCGGTAAGGATCATAAATTCGGGATTGATTAGCTGAATACCGTAATAAACCAGCATCGGTATTGTACCACTAAACATCCATGTCCCTATTAGCATTCCAATGGATAGCAAAATGATAAGGGCCGGCAGAGCACTTGATATTTTTTTACCTGCTGATTTTTGAATATCAACCCATCCATGGCCATATTTTTTCACATAAAAACTGGCGACGAATGCAGAAAATAGTAAAGCTATAATTAGAAATTCAGCACCCACCGGGATAAAAAAGCCGGCTATTATAAAAGAAGAAAACATTGCAATAAGTGGGGTCGATGCTTCTAACAATGTGATGTTTGTTACCGCCTGACCGTTAGCGTTTCCCGTACTTCCTTCTCCCGAGTTATCTGACATATATAGTTCCCTATTTTTTTATTTTATTTTCGCTTGTTCCAGTGCCCCTTCTATATCAGACCACAAATCTTCTTTATCTTCAAGGCCGATGAAAAGCCGCACTAATCTGTCAGATACGTCAAAATCGATTACTGTTGTATATTCCCCGCCGCGATTGATTGCTGCCATGGCTGGCATAACCAAACTTTCATAACCACCCCAACTAACACCAATTTTAAAAAATTCTAACGCATCACAAAAGGCGGGGATATTTATGTCATCAACAAGTTCAATACTCATCAAGCTGCCATAGCCTTTCAGGGCCGAATGTTCATTCTTATTAGGAGCAGGATGATGAATTTTTGTTACCGATGCATGTTTTTGAAGCTTTTTTATTACGTGCAGAGCATTTTCTTGATGTTGTTTTAATCTGATGGGAAGTGTTCTAAGTCCACGAAGGAGCAATCCGGCCTCGTGCGGGGAAAGTTTTGCACCCAACAGTGTGCCGGTATTATTTTTAATATCATCCATCAATTTTTTCGGGCCAACTGCAATACCTGCGACGACATCGCTATGTCCGGATATATATTTACCGGCTGAATGAAGAACGATATCAATGCCATGTTCAATTGGGTTTTGAAATATTGGCGACGCCCAGCTATTATCAATTAATGTGATCACGCCATATTTTTTTGCAAGTGTCGCGATAGTGCTCAAATTTTGTTCTTCCATCATAAAAGTATTCGGGCTTTCCAGATAAAGCAGCTTCGCCCCTGGAAGTTTTGCTTCAATGGCTTTTAAATCATCCCCTTCGACGATTTCTGTAGTTACGCCAAATTTCCCACAGTGAGATTTTAACAATCGATACGTATCCGGATAAATATGTTTGACGGCCACTACCCTGTCGCCCTGTTCAATCAGCCCTAAGATTGCGTTACTAATTGCACCCATGCCACTTGAATAAGCAATAGCAGCTTCACCACCTTCTAAATTCGCTATTTTTTCTTCAAGCAAAGCAACAGTTGGGTTTCCGACCCTTGAATAAATTGCATGATCCGTTTCGCCGCAATAAGCACTCTCAAGGGCAGCATAATCTTTAAATGAAAATAATGATGTTTGATAAATAGGCGGTGCAACTGCGTCTTTCGAATGTGCTTTATCACTCAGCAATGCCGTATTTTTTGCTATATTTTTAGTGCTTGGTTTATTCAACTTATTTCCTTTAAATCAACATTTTATAGTATTGACAATACTTCATAACATGCCCCCATGGTATGATAATCCGTTTTTCCTGTTGGGCTTTTTACATCGTTATATCTCTCATTTTCTTGGGTGAGAATACAGTACCAGGCACCATATGTGTGATCAATCATATGATCCCAAGAATGTTGCCATATTTTGTCATACCACTTCCAATATTTATCATTTCCGGTTTGAATGGCCAGGTGCGCCGCCGCCGCAAAGGATTCCGCCTGCACCCAAAAATATTTATCCCCGTCACATACTTCACCGTCCGGATCAAATCCGTAACAAATACCGCCATTATCGTCGTCCCACGCCTTGTCCATTGCCGCGTCAAAAAATACGATAGCGCGTACGACCATCCAATCCTCACTTTTAAACCGGTAAAGCGTCATCAATAATTTTGCCCATTCCGTCAAATGACCCGGCTGGAAACCCCAAGGCCGAAATAAATTCTTAGGATCATCTTTATTATATTCCCAGTCTACCTGCCAGTTCTCGTCATAATGTTCCCAGATTAAACCACCACATAAGTCGGCTTGTCGAACACATATATTATGGGCAATGGTCAATGCGCGGTCCATAAATTTTTCATCGCCTGTGGCTTCATATGCTGCAATCAGTGCTTCGCAGCAGTGCATATTGGCATTTTGCCCTCGGTAAGGGGATATGATTTTCCAGTTGCCACTTGCTTCGTCCGCATAAAGCCCATATTCGTTCGACCAGAAATGCTCTTCCATCGCGTCGAAAGTTTCGTAGATATATTGCTTGGCCGTTTCGATACCCGCTTTTACAGCACAAGAATAACTGAGCATCACAAAGGCAAGGCCGTAACAATGATTGTTATCATCAACGATTTGGCCATCCTTAATCACCCAAGCGTAGCCCCCTGTTGCTGCATTTCGATGATGCTCTCTTAAGTATTTTAAGCCATGTTCAGCCAGATTTTTATATTCAGGATCACTAAAATGATTAGCATATTTGGAATAGGTAAAAACGAACCGAGAACTGCTTACCAGATGGCGTGTTTCTCTGTCAAAAATACTGCCGTCATCGCGAAACAGTTGGAAAAAACCACCATCCTCATCGACGCAATGAGGATGATAAAATGCCATCGTATCTTTTATGTGGTCCGTAAGAAATTCTTTGTCCTTAAACTTTATACTCATCTATACTATTCCTTAAAAAACTCTAGTATATCTGCAAAATTAGCCAGAGCGGTAAACGCTCCCTTGTTTGTGACCGCAAACGCACCGCAAGCACACGCAAACTTTATGCTTTTTGCAAGTACTTCATTATCATTCTCCATCGAATGTAGTTTGTCGGATGAAATGTCATTTTTTGCCAACGAATATAGAAACCCGCCAACAAAGGCGTCACCTGCGGCAGTGCTATCGACCATATCTGCTTTCGGTGGGATTTGATCGGATGTACCACTTTTCATATAATAATGAAGCGGGTTACTGCCGTCTGTTACAATGACGAGCGCACAACCTCTTTTTAGCATTTTACTGATAATCTGGGTTTCATCGTTTCCGTCAGATAAAAATTCAAGCTCCTCTTTACTTAGCTTGATAAGGTCACAAATGGCCAAACACTGCCATATTCGGTCACTGGCTTCATCGGTATTAGTCCAAAGGTTCTTTCGCAAATTGACGTCAAAACTTACGATCCACCCTGCCTTCTTTGCCATAAGTAAACCTGCCATCGTGACTTCAAAAATATCAACTGTTGTTAACGTGTTGGAACAGCAATGGAAAATCCCATCTCCTTCAAACCAGCTCTGTTTAAAATCGGCTTGAATAAAATTTAAATCCGCAGTGTTATCCCGGTAAAACTCAAAACTCCGTTCACCGGTTTCATCTAACGATACGAACGCAAGTGCTGTATTTTCAGTATCTGTAAATGTTACATAATCGGTTTTTACACCCATTTCGATCAGTGATTTTTTAAGAAAGCCACCAAACATATCATTTGATATTTTACCTGCAAAATAAGCTTCGCCACCTAACCTTGCGACGGCAGCCGCGACGTTTGCCGGTGCGCCGCCCGGGAATTTTGTAAAACTTTCCATACCAGGGTCTATTTCACCGCCCAGTTTATTGGACAGCATGTCGACAAGAATTTCACCAAAAGAAATTACTTTAAACATTCACTCACTCTCAATTCTAATTTGTCAGGACATTGAACGAAAATATCGATTATTGCAACACAATCTATCAATGTTATATTGCGTCCTTATCAATTCTTAATGAAGCGGAATTCAAATGCCGGAATTTATCAAAAAACTTATTTCAGACTTTGGGCCAAATACTGTTCAAACAGGAGAAGTGCTGTCAAACCGTGCCGCCAGCTATTGGGATCCAACACCAATTGCCGCAAAAGCATTGATAAGACCCAAAACAACAGCTGAACTTTCTGAAATACTAAAAAAATGTAATGATGCAGGTCAGATCATTGTTACTCACGGCGGCCTTACGGGATGTGCCAAAGCGGCCGATAGCACACCAAAGCATATTGTAATTTCCACCGACCGTATGTCAGAAATTGAGGAAATCGATGAAATTGGTGGCACGATTACCATTCAAGCGGGTGCTATTCTGGAAACCGTTCAACAAACTGTTGCTGAAAACGGGTTTTATTTTCCTCTTGATTTAGGGGCCCGTGGCAGCTGTACCATTGGCGGAAATGCCGCAACAAATGCTGGTGGCATTAACGTCATCCGATACGGCATGATGCGCAATCACATATTGGGATTAGAAGCTGTTCTTGCCGACGGAACGATTATTTCATCGATGAATAAAGTTATTAAAAATAATGCCGGTTATGATTTAAAGCAGCTTTTTATAGGCTCTGAAGGAACGCTTGGTATTATCACACGAGTAATTGTAAAACTGGAAAGTGCCACAAGAAGCTGCCAGACAGCTCTCGTTGGTTTAAATAATTTTTCTGACGTGACCGCCTTTTTAAATCATATGAAAACTTCGACCGGTAGCCGACTTTCCGCCTATGAAGTTATGTGGGGAAATTATTATCAAGCTGTAACCGATAAAAATGGACACAAACCGCCTCTGGATAGAAAGTATCCCTATTATGTCATTACCGAATGTACTGGATCGAACGCGGAATCTGATGAAGACATCTTCCTGAATACCCTTGATGAAGCTTTCAAGAATGAAATAGTTCTGGATGCTGTCATACCAAAATCCGAACAGGAACGTAAATCAGTCTGGATCGTTAGAGAAGGGTTTGAGCCTATTTTAGAAAATAATCCAATATTTCTTTATGATGTTAGTCTACCGATTAAACATATGGAATCATACATAAACAACGTTCAGCAAGGCATTATGGAAACTTGGCCCGGCGCAGATTGCTATGTCATCGGCCATATAGGGGACGGTAATCTTCATCTTATGGTCTGTCCAAAGGCAGGTGACGAAAGTTTGCACGGAAAATCGGACGAAATTGTCTACGGTCCATTAAAAGATATCGGCGGTAGCGTTTCCGCAGAACACGGTATTGGAAATGAAAAAAAGGCTTGGTTATCCCATTGCCGCTCTCAATCTGAGATATCTTTAATGAAGAGCTTGAAACAAACGTTAGACCCCAACAATATTCTTAACCCCGGCGTCATTTTTTAGTATATAATTGCGTTTTATATTCAAATAAGTAGAATATTATTCTATAATCTCACGGAGAGTGTATTATGGACCAATTTGATAAAAAGATATTAAAATGCTTGCAAGAAGATGCGAGCATCTCAACATCTGCCTTATCAGAAAAGGTAGGGTTATCAACTACACCCTGCTGGCGGCGGGTGCAAATACTTGAAGATAAGGGCTATATCGAGAAAAGAGTAGCGATCGTAAACAGGAAGAAATTAAATCTTGGCCTAACGGTGATCGTAAATCTCAAAACGCGTCAGCATTCGCAGGATTGGTTAATCAATTTCAAGAAATCCATTATTCATATACCGGAAGTGATAGAAGTTTTACGCCTCAGTGGAGATACAGATTACTCATTGAAAATTCTTGTTCCTGACATGGAAGAATATGACAGAGTGTATCAGGAAATCATTTCAAAAATAGACTATTTGTACGATGTTAGTTCAAGTTTCGTTATGGAAGAAATAAAAAACACAACAATAGTTCCACTAAATTACGTATAGTAAGTTCAAAAATACAATTTATTCTTAATTATATACATTATATTCTAATATTAATCTAATATATAGTAATTTTTTCTAAAACATATTTTAAAAAATAGGATAAAGCAAAAAATATCTAAAAGACATATGTTAGTTTCTGGTTAACAAAATGATTAATTTAAGGAAATAATATAATGCGTATTTCATTTACAGAACATCCTGCTTCAGTTGGCGAAACATACTTCGGCCATTTATTTTCCGCCCTTTCTTTTTGCGGAAAAATGACTGTCGCGCTGGCCGCATGTTTTGTTCATGCTATTTTTCCTTTTCTTTTTGAAAAAACAGGTAGCCAGATGATCACACGTTTGATGGACGATATGGTTCACCACCGCGACGCCAGGGAAAATGTAATCAGTGAAGAGGTCGCGCAAAACGCGCTCTAAAGCTTTCTGTTCATAAAAAGGCAGCCCGTCATACTTGTTCCAAGTATAAATAATATTGAGACAATCCACAGGCCGTATAAAACGACCATCTCAATAGTTTCTTCCCGAGTAATCGCTGATATCATTAATTTAGTCGATTATTGAAAGTAATTTAAATATATCTAATGTACTGTATAAATAGGTGAAAATTACTAACGGCAGGAAAATGAAAAACAGCAATAATATTTTTGAAGTTGATCACGCTAACGATGACAAAAAACAAGTGTTCATCGATGCAGCGATATGCTCACTTGCCAATCATGGATATAAGGGCACCACTGTTCGTCAAATCGCCAAATACGCAAAAGTGACACCAGGATTGCTCACCCATTATTATGAAGGCAAAGAAGTCCTTATTGCGGAAAGTTACAAATATCTTGCTAAACAATTTCTTGATAATTTTCAAGATAAAATTGATGAACAAGAATCTGATCCTTTAAAAGCACTGCAAATCTTTTTTGAAAATATATTCGAACCAGACAATCTAGGTGCTAAATTTCTTCGAGTTTGGTTGGCATTTTGGACGCTTACGCTTACTGAACCGGATCTAAGGGACGCTCATAAAGAAATATATAATCAATATATACTTTCGATAGAAGCAATGCTCAAGGAGGCTTACAAAATACAAAATATATCGCCTGATATTAAGAACATTAACTCCTTAGCTATAGGAATATATGCGTTATTGGACGGTCTTTGGTTGGAATGTTGTTTGGATCCTGACGAGTTTGATAAAAAGAAAAATTTGGATATTGTTTACAATTTCGTTGAAAAAACCACTGGTCTAAACATCCGATTGACCTAATTATCCCTAATAATTTCGTGAGCCGCATTATGCCCGGGCGCCCCGGTCACGCCACCACCGGGATGAGTGCCAGACCCGCACATATAAAGACCTTTAATTGGCGAGCGGTAATTTCCGTAACCTAGCATCGGCCGGGCACTAAACATTTGATCGAGACTAAGGTGGCCATGCATAATATCCCCGCCCGTAAGGCCAAACTTTTCCTCGAGATCGAGGGGACTTAAAACCTGCCGACCGACAATTAATTTTTTAAATCCCGGTGCGTGTGTTTCTACAACATTTAAAATAGTCTCTGCCGCGGCATCGCGATGTTCTTCCCAATCAACATTTTGATCAAATTGTTGACAAAATAAACTAGCCACATGCTGACCTTCCGGCGCAAGACTATCATCTAATGTAGAAGGAATAAGCATCTCGACGATTGGTTCCTTTGACCATCCAAATGCCTTCGCATCACTGAATGTTTTATCCAGATAGGCCATAGTAGGTGCCATTACAATACCGGCCGTTAAATGGCCTTCGGTCGCTCTTTCTTGTTTTTGCAAGCATGTGAATTTCGGCATTTCTTTTAAGGCGACATTCATTCTAAACGTACCGGATCCGCTTTTATAATGCTTCATACGGCGGCTGAAATCTTCCGGTAAATATTCTGGATCCACCATTTTATTAAATAGCAGGCTAGGATTAAGGTTTGAGACAATATTTTTTGCCCTTACTTCCTCACCATTTTCGAGTAATACACCCACGGCTTTATTGTTTTGAACAACTACTTTACGGACCGGGCTATCAACTTCAATTTCAACACCCTTTTCTATCGCTGATTTTGCCATAGCCTGCGTAATGGCACCCATACCGCCAACCGCGTGACCCCAAAGGCCTTTTTTGCCATTCACTTCACCGATAACGTGATGCATCAGCACATAGGCGGAACCCAGTGTTTTCGTATCAGCGTAATTACCGACAACCCCGTCAAACGCAAAAGCCGCCTTTACAAAATCATTCTCAAAATAGAAATCTAGAAAATCAGATACGCTCTTGGTGAATATATCCATGAATATCCGCTCATCTTCTAAGGAGAGCTTACGCAAACGATTACCTATTTTTGCCGCTTTAAAAATATCACGCAAACCGCCGCCGACATTTGGTGGTGTTTGCAGAAGTAGCTCACGCATAATTTCGGCAACCATTTCAATGTCTCTGGAGTATCGATCAAGAGCATCCGCATCCTTTTGTGAAAATAATGCGATTTCCGCTTTTAACTTTTCACTTCCCATCGGAAACGCCAGAAAATTTCCATCCGGATGAGGCCAAAAATTATTGACGATTCTTTCAAGCACCGTAAGACCATATTTATAAAGTTCCAGGTCCTTTATGACCTTTGGGTCTAAAAGACTGACGGTATATGACGCGACAGAGTTTCTAAAGCCCGGATGAAATTCTTCAGTGACCGCAGCACCACCGACAACCCCACGACGTTCAAGAACACGGACTTTCATACCCGCCATTGCCATATAATTCGCACAAACCAGACCATTATGCCCGCCGCCGATTATGATTGCATCCAATGTCATAAGTGACCCTTTAAGAAATAATTGCAATAAATTAAATTCCGCCTATATTGTACAAGTGTACAATTTTGTCAATATGGAAATTGAAATGAAAAATAAGCAAAGAATTTCTGAACTGATAAATAATTATAAAAATGGCTATTCGCTTGAGCAATGTTTTTATAAAAGTCAGGATATATATGATCACGAAATAAATAAAATATTCCATAAAAACTGGATTTTAGCGGGACATATATCCCAAATTCCAAATATAGGTGATTATTTTCTTTTTGAATTCGACAAAGAAAGCATCATTATTAATCGCAATAAAGACAATAAAGTTAAAGCACATATTAATGTTTGTCGTCACAGAGGTTCACATATTTGCGTCGAAAAACAAGGACATGTAAAAGCATTCACATGTCCTTATCATGCGTGGAGTTACGATCTGGACGGTAGTCTTATTGCAGCGCGGCTAATGGGAGAAGATTTCGACAAATCCCAAAATGGCCTTCATCCTGCCCACGTCGAACTTGTCGGTGGTTTAATATTTATAAGTCTTGCAGCAAACCCTCTTTCGCTAACAAAAATGAACGAAGATTTGGCAGACACCTTTGACTTATATGGTTTTAGCCACATGAAATTGGTCAAGCAAAAGACATATTCAATTGCCGCCAATTGGAAACTAGCTCTTGAAAATTATCAGGAATGCTACCACTGCACGCCTTCACATAAGGAATATGCCAAAATTCACGCACTCGCTTTATCACCAAATAAATTCAACCAACATAAAGAAAGATATAAAAAGGAAGCATCCGGCATAGTTAGAACGGAACCTTCCGATGCTTATTTCGATTTAGCCGATGAAGGTCAGGAGGGGTATCAGTATGACCGCCACCCGCTTTTGAAAAATATGAAAAGTGGTAGTTTAGGAGGAAAACCGGTTTCACGATTATTAGGTAAATTAACAGAATATGACGGTGGATCATCCGAATTTATGGTTGGTCCGGTCAGTTTTTTCCTCATTTACGACGACTATATGGTCGGATACCGTTTCTTACCGACGTCGGTAGATAACTGTATCTGCGATGTTTTTTGGTTCGTTGGTGATGCGGCTGTTGAAAACAAGGATTACGAGCTTGATAAATTGATATGGCTGTGGGACGTCACTACCAAAGCTGATGAAGAAATTATTGTCAACAACCGCAAAGGCGTCAATTCTAAATTTTATAAACCCGGAAAATTATCAGAAATGGAAACATTTCAACAGCATTTCCTAAATTGGTATCTAAATACTTTAAGTGCAGACTGACATGCTGGTTAGATATCCGAAATGACTTTCTTCAAATCAGGGTATAATTCTTTAAAAAGCAACTGGTCACGCTCTTCATCTTTATTAGCAGTATCGTTGACCATGGTTTTCAATATATTAAGTGTCTTTAACACAAGTTCGGGGTCCGGTTTACTGTCATAATCGCTATCAAATACTTTTCTAAGCCATTTACACAAACGAGTAACTCTCGGCCAGCCAAATGTGGCCGCCTCAGTTTCAAGTTCATATGCCATCTTAACCACTTGATCTTTATCATTTTTTAAGATCGCCGCGTCCATTTCACTAACCCTCTGATTTAAATTATCCGAGAACTCGCCAGCGACTTTCTTTATGGCCATATCAGCACGGGCTATCATTTGTTCCTTGGTATTTGGCAGATTTTCATCCATTTTTTAACTCGCATTTTTCTAATTATAGGAATTATTCACTTGCCGCAGACTGGCGTCGATTATTTTCGCCATCCCAACCTTCTGAACTATCACGACGTCTCCGTCGATTTGGTCCCACATATTCTTCAACATCAATAAAGGCTCTGGGATTATTAATGGCATTTTCCATTTTTTGGAAAACCTGATCCGGTGAGAATGGTTTGCTAATAACTTCTGTTACCCCAGCGTCGCGGGCCATAATAATGGTATCAATATCTGTCATACCGGTATTGAGTATAATCGGTAAAGTTTGCTCATTCTTAACACTTTTGCCTTCCCGAACTTTTTTAATGAAATTTAATCCGCTTCTGTTCCCCATCATAAAATCAACGAATACACAATCCAGCTTGGTATTAGATAATTTCTTTTCGGCTTCATTCAGTGTTTCACACACAAGTATTTTACCAACGCCAAAAGCCTCTAATATTGAAAACAGCGTTTTGGCAATAAAAATATTGCTATCCACAATTAAAATTTTCGATTCTTTTAAGTCGCCAAGCTCCATGTATAATATTTCCGCATGTATATTTTTATCAAAATCAAAGCAATAAATCAATTTTACTGATAAAGTATAAATAGAACGTTACAAAATTTGCAATTGAAAAAATGAAAAGCATAAAGATGAAAAGTTGTAAAGACATTCCATATTGGCATAGCAATGTTGAAAAAATTAAAATTCAATGCAATATCTTGCCAAAATCCGTCGACATTATCATTATCGGCGCTGGTTTTACGGGGCTGGCGACTGCACTGCATTTGTTGCGCGGCGGCAAAACAGTTGCTCTTTTTGATGCAATGAAATTAGGCGATGGAGCCAGTGGCCAAAATGGCGGCATGGTTGGGCCAAGTCTTCACAAACTAGGTCTGGACGGTCTTTCAAAAAAATACGGGAAAAATAAAGCTTTGGAAATATTGCAAGAAGGAATGAACGCTATAACCTATTTTAAGAAATTTATAGCAAATGAAAATCTTGACTGTGATTTCAAAATGACGGGTCGATTTCGTGGCATTACCAATTTAAAGGCGTTAGACGGCGTTATCAGCGACTGCGAAAAGCTAATGGCTCTTAAAGGCTTTAATTTTGAAGTCGTAAGTAAAGAAAACATCCATACCGAAATCGGCTCCGAATTATACCGGGGTGGCGTGATTTACCCTCAAGACGGCGGGCTCCATCCCTTTAAATTACAAATCGGACTGGTTGATAAAGTCGTAAGACTGGGAGGGCGTATTTTTGAAGAAACCGCAGTTGGCGATATCGAAAAAACACCAAACGGTTTTCAAGTCACTACAATCAAAGGAAGCCTTAACGCTGGAAAGGTGGTAGTTGCCAGTAATGCGTACACAAAAAAATTCTCCAATAATAAACTTGCCTATTTCTACAAACGACTTTTGCCTATTACCTCAGCAATGATTGCAACCGAAGAATTATCAAAAGAAACAATTGATCGAATGTTCCCCAAAAAACGCATGCACGGCGGCAACCATAGGCTGGTTCAATATTACCGTGCCAGCCCCGACGGAAAACGCGTATTATTCGGCGCACGAGGTTCTGACCCCTTTGACAGGTCACTTCAAAATGGTAAAGAGTTAAAAACTCATCTTTGCAAAATATTCCCCGAAATATCTGATGTCAGACTGGACTATTCCTGGTCGGGTAAAGTCGCATATACCTTTGATCATACACCCCATTTAGGGGTTGAGAATGGTCTTTACTATGCTATCGGCTATTGTGGTTCCGGCGTTACACGGTCCATCTATCTTGCCCGTCAACTTTCGAGACGTATACTGGGCGAAGATGATCATCGAACCGCTTTTGACGACCTTAATTTCGAATCCAAACCATTTTATAATGGAACCCCTTGGTTCATGCCTTTTGTGTTGAAATGGCATAATTTTCTTGATCGAATGGACGGTAATTAGATTTCACGACAGAACCTCATTTAACGGATTGATAAGAAGCGCGTCATAGGTATATACTTTTTTAATAATTAAATTAAAAAGGGAAAGCAATGACCGCAAATATGCAGAGCTTGGATGAATACTGGATGCCCTTTACGGCGAACCGCGCGTTCAAGAAAAATCCCCGCCTTTTTGCTTCGGCAGAAGGCATGTATTACCAAACCACCGAAGGTAAAAAAATTCTTGATGGATGTGCCGGTCTATGGTGCGTAAATGCTGGCCACGGCCAAAAAAAAATCAATGATGCTATCAAATTTCAAGTAGATCAAATGACATATTCACCGGCGTTTCAAGGCGGCCACTTGGGTGCTTTTGAATTTGCTGAACGCCTTACTGAACTGTTTTCCGGCGATTTGAATCATGTATTTTTCACCAATTCCGGCTCAGAATCAGCGGACACATCGTTAAAACTTGCTCGTGCTTATTTCAAAGCGCGTGGTAACCCGGAAAAAGTAAAACTCATTGGACGCGACAAGGGATACCATGGGGTCAATTTTGGCGGTCTTTCCGTGGGCGGTATCCCGATGGCACGAAAAGTTTACGGGCCATTTTTACAAGACGTTCATCATATTCCTCATACGCACGATATGGCAAGAAATGCTTTTTCGAAAGGCCAGCCTGAGTATGGTATTGAGCTTGCGGATAGATTATTGGAAATTATTGACCTGCATGGATCTGATACTATTGCCGCGGTGATCGTTGAACCAATGGCCGGTTCCGCGGGGGTCGTCGTACCGCCAAAGGGATATCTGGAAAGACTGCGAAAAATTACGAAGGAAAATGACATATTGCTCATATTTGACGAAGTAATTACCGCTTTTGGTCGCACCGGTGATATTTCCACAGCGGCACTTCTTGGCATAGAACCCGATATGATCAACACCGCAAAAGGACTAACCAATGGTGCTGTGCCAATGGGTGCGGTATTGGCAAGTGATGAAATTCAAAAAACCATCATGCAGGGTCCGCCGGATGTAATTGAGCTGTTCCATGGCTACACATATTCTGGCCATCCTTTGGCTTGTGCGGCTGGAATTGCAACCATGGAAGTGTACAAAGAACAAGATTTATTTGCCCGCGCAGCAGCAATGGCCCCCTACCTTGAAAAGGCCGTTCACAGCTTAAGTCGCCACGATGTTGTTCAAGATATCCGAAACTTTGGTATGGTCGCCGCCGTTGATCTGAAACCCAGAGAAGGCGCACCGACAGCGCGTTCATTCGAAACATATCTGGAAGCGTTTGAACGCGGCGTGCTCGTACGCACGACGGGTGATATAATCGCCTTATCGCCGCCATTAATTGTTGATGAAAAACAGATTGATACCATCATAAATACACTGGATGATATTTTGTCATCATTAAAATAGAACGGTATCGAAGGGGAATTTATATGGAAAAAATATTTATAGCACTATTGGCTCTCTCAGCCACTTTCTCATCGCAGAGCATTGCAGATGAAAATGATAACGCAGGTAAATTTACGGCACTGGATGTATTTGATCTTGAATATGCAACGGACCCGCAACCGTCTGCTGATGGCTCGGAGATTATTTATGTGCGCCGCTCAAATGATATTATGACAGACCGCACCCGTTCTAATATCTGGAGTGTGATGGCAGACGGTTCTGAAAATCGTCCGCTTCTTTCGGGCAGGGATAATTATTCCTCACCAAGATGGTCACCTGACGGCACCAAAATAGCATACCTATCTGCGACTGAAGGAAGTAGTCAGATTTATCTTCGTTGGCACGACAGCGGCCAGACGGCTCTGCTCAGCAATTTAAGACTAACCCCAAGCAATATTACATGGTCGCCAGACGGAAAATGGTTAGCTTTTACCGGCCGTGTTGAAGGAAAAAGGCCAACTTTGGCACGCGCGCCAGATAAACCAAAGGGCGCCACGTGGGCCGAGCCAATGCATATTATTGATGCGATCAGGTACCAGGCGGACGGCCGTGGAATATTAACCCCCGGCAATACCCAAATTTTCATTATTCCTTCAGATGGCGGCACACCAAGACAAATCACACATGGAAAATTTAATTATGGTGGGCCATTATCCTGGTCGCCTGATAGCCGTAAAATTCTTTTTGCTGCAAATCTTCACGATGGCTGGGAGCTGGAAACATCTGAAAACGACATTTTCGCGGTTGACATATCCAACGGGTCATTGGATCAGATCACCAGCGAACCCGGCTCTGAACGAAATCCAGCTTATTCCCCTGACGGTAAAATGATTGCATTTACCAAACAGGCTAATACCCGCATTATGTTTCGAATGACTTATCTGGCAATTATGGACGTCAATGGTGATAATGAAAAAATATTAGCCGCTGACCTTGATCGTCCTGCCGGCAGCATCAAATGGGCGAGCAACAGCAAAAACATCTATTTTCAATATGATGATCATGCGGTTAGAAAGGTGGCGTCCGCCGACCTGAACGGCGATATCACGGCACTGGCATCCGGCCTGAGCGGGACTTCTCTCGGGCGACCCTACCTTAGTGGTGGTTATAATGTGTCCAAATCCGGTTTGCTCGCCTTCACATTTGGCACGTCAAATCGACCCGCCAATATTGCCATTATGGATAATGGACAAAGACGCGTCCTTACGCAGTTAAACGAAGATTTCCTTGGTCACAAAGACTTAGGCGAAATTCACGAAATTATCTATAATTCATCACATGACGGGCAGGAAATTCAGGGATGGTATATGACACCTCCCAATTTCGACCCATCAAAGAAATATCCGTTAATACTTGAGATTCACGGCGGTCCCAGCCTTGCTTATGGGCCTGGCTTCTCAGCAGAATTCCAACGCTTTGCGACCGAAGGCTATGTTGTGTTTTTTGATAATCACCGTGGCAGCGCAAGTTACGGGGAGAAATTTTCAAACCTTCTACACTATAAATATTCAAGTGTAGACGATTTTGCGGACCATAATTCAGGTGTCGATGCGATGATAAATCTTGGCTTCATTGACAAAGAAAACCTATTCATTACCGGCGGCTCAGCTGGCGGTATCGCAGCAGCATACGCAATAGGTTTAACTGACCGATTTAAAGCGGCAGGTGTCATAAAGCCGATTGTTAACTGGCTCAGTAAATCATTGGTGGCGGATAGTTCCATTGGTCAAATCCATAATCAATTTCCCGGTTTTCCTTGGGATCACGTGGAACATTACTGGAAACGATCCCCATTGTCTTTGGTAGGAAATGTTAAAACGCCGACGTTGTTGATGACAGGTGAGAATGATCGCCGCACACCCATTTCGGAGATAGAGCAATATTATCAGGCTCTAAATCTACTAGAAGTGGACACGATAATGGTACGCGTGCCGGGTTCGCCGCACGGTATTGCCGGGCGTCCTTCAAGATTAAATGCGAAAGTTGATAATATAATGGCGTGGTTTGAAAGATACCGTACCAACAAGGAATAGTTAAATATGGTCATAGGCCCGTGAAAGCTGACACCCCGTTTCATAAAATAACTCACGTATCTTATTAAAGGGAACAGCTTCAACAGGCATAAACGGCAGCGGTAATTCTTTCGCAGATATTTTTCCAATTAAGTAATCCGCCATCGTGCGACCAAAAGCGGTTCCCGAGGCAATGCCCCGACCGCTAAAACCACTAACGCTATATAGTCCCGAACCCAAATCATGCAAATTGGGAATATGATTTTTCGAACAGGCAATCCGACCTGCCCATTTATACTTCCATTTCACGGGACCCACTTGTGGGAAAGTATCAGCGATCATTTTATCTGCCCATGATGTTAAAAAAGGTGCCTCATTTTTAAAAATATTTCCGATGGTTCCTATAATCAATCGCCCTGACGCGTCGGTTCTATAAGACCGCATTACCATTCTTGTATCCCATGTGCCGTTCTTCCCGGGCAGGAGATTTTTCAACTGTTCTTCAGTCAACGGGCTTGTCGCCATTTGACAGTAATAGAGCGGCGTATATGTGGATTTAATAGCGGGCAGCACATGTTCCAGATAAGCGTTGGTTGCCATTAATACTTGCTCAGCGACTACCATACCTTTGGGCGTCTTAATGTGCCACTTCCCGTCCTTATGAATGACGTTCGTCGCCGGTGATCTCGTATATATATTCGCGCCTGCATTCTTTGCTGCCACACTCAATCCGTGACAATATTCGAGCGGTTGAACCGTACCGGCGCGCATATCGTGAATGGCCCCAAGGTAATTTTTTGCCTGTGTCAATTTAAAGGTAGCCGCCTGATCAGTAACCATCACGCTGCCGCCACGAGCGTTAATCTGCCAAGCTCTTTTTTCGATGGCTTTTAGTCCACGCTCAGAATGGGCTAAATGAAGTGTGCCGTTGCGCAAAGCTTCACATTCTATATTATGTTTCTCTATTAGTTTATGAACAAGATCGGGTGCGGACGCCAAGAAATGATGAAGATGATCGCCGTATCTTTTGCCTATCGCTTTATCAATATCATCAGGGTTAAGCCATAAACCAGCGTTTGTAAGTCCCACGTTTCGTCCAGACCCACCAAACCCGTTATACTTGGCCTCGACAAGTGTTACATCAACGCCCGCTTCCGCCAAACGCAACGCGGCAGAAGTTCCCGTAAACCCGCCACCAACAATGGCTATATCAGTTTTGATTTCATCTTCAAGGATATTTGATAAAGGGGTTGTCTTTTGGGAAAGCTTCCACAGGGATTTATTTATTTCATGTTTCATAGAATTCTGCGGCATTGTTGTTTATCATAATATTTTATAATTCATTTTTTAGAGGTATATAAGTGAAATATTTTAGCAAGCAAGAAATAGAGAGTGCTTTGCCCTATCCAAAATTGATTGAAGCTCTTAAGAAAGGGTTTCGCGAGGGCGGCAACGTGCCAACCCGCCATGTGCATGATGTACAAACGAAAAGTGGTGTTGAAAACTCGCTTCTTTTAATGCCGAGCTGGCAGATAGGAGGAATGATGGGGCTTAAGATGGTTATGGTTTGCCCCGAAAATAATCATAAAAATCTGGAAACCATTCAATCGACATATATACTATCAGATGCGACAACTGGTGAAGTGAAGGCAATTTTGGATGGTGATGAGCTTACCGCCCGGCGAACCGCCTGCGCCTCCGCATTAGCGTCTTCATATTTATCACGCACAAATTCCACTTCAATGTTAATGATGGGTGCTGGAAAAATAGCGATACACTTGATTAAGGCTCACGCGGCAGTACGTGAATTAAAGGAAATCTATATTTGGGCACGACGAAGCGAGCAGGCAGAGAAACTTGCACGTCAGTTGTCACAGGAACTTTCCGTTGATGTTTTTGCCGTAAATGAACCTGAAAAATACGCATATATGTGTGATATTATTTCATGCGCTACACTTTCAAATAACCCTATTTTAAAGGGTAAATGGCTAAATAATGAATTGCACCAACATATAGATCTTGTGGGTGGTTATACTTATGATATGCGCGAGGCGGATAATGATGTAATAGCAACGTCAGAAATCTATGTTGATACGCTTGACGGAGCGTTGGCAGAGGCAGGAGATATTTTACGGCCCATCGAAGAAGATATCATCACCGCTTCGGATATTCGCGGGGATTTATTTAGCATTGTTGGTAAAGATTTCATCAAACCGGACGCTCATAAAACCACTGTATTCAAATCTGTTGGAACAGCACTGGAAGATTTGGTTGCTGCAAAATATGTTATAGACAGCTCGATTATTTAACGGGAGAAAATTCCAATTTCCATTTTGTTTCTTCCGGTAAAAATGGTGACATATTTCCTTCCTGCCAATCATTGTGCCCTGCGCCATAATATGGTGATAAAGGGTGACCTGACTGTCCGGCAGGCAAGTTCATAATTCCATTTTCTTCATGGCCAGGACTAACCACTATTCTTTCAGACTGGCCTTTCGTTCTGCCGGTAATATAAGGCATATGTTCCGTGTCACCGGATTGTTCGACTACTGGCATATCAGTAAGTAAACCAAGGAATGGAATGGCACGACTTAAAGGATGTGCTATTTGAGATGTATTTCGCTCACCCCATCTGTAATCATCAAGTGCTATCACACCGGTACCGGCAGGCTGCCATGCTTCAAACGCCATTTTTTCAAAGAAAAACTGCCAGCTGTTAATATTATCCGGCAGCCATCCATCCGGTTCATTGGTGACAAGTTGCCATAGCGGTGCTTCCCACTGTCGGGTCGCACTGTCATAATCACAACTTTTATCATAAACCACACATGCAGCGGTCAAGTGGCCCATCAATCTATCAAAAACCTTATTTCTATATTCTTTAACAAGACGATAACCGATCGAATTTTTATCAGCATATCCCCCCCAGTTTTCCACTTCTTTTAGATAAGAACCAAACGCATCATCACCAGAAGCATTTAAAACACTCACCAATTGTTGTTGCCAGCGGGAAAGAAAAACTGCTTCATTGTCCAGCATAATGTCGTAAAGGTCTTTTTCCTGAACAGGCGCGCCAAGTGCCATCAAGCGACCTTTAATCTGTTTTGCCCGTGCGCCTAAGTCATATCTGTTAATGCCAACTTTCGATAAATCAACCCCGGACACAACGCGATTATTGGCCGTCCATAATCTGTTGTTTTCTGGATTAACAACTTTTGGGTATTCCGCTGATGTGTACCACTCATTCCATTCGTACGTGCCGTCGGACCAATCCAGAACTTGGCCATAATCGCCGTCGCGTCGGCGTGGTAATTTACCAAAGATCGTCCAGGCAATATTTCCCCGGGCATCTACTATCACGGCATTTTGCGCCGGTATCCCCATATCGCCTGCGTGGGAAAGTACTTCATCCACGGATTTCATATTTTCCATGTTCATTAATGACCAGTTTGCACCATCTGGCATGTGGGCAACCCACCGATAAGCATAATAATTACTGTCACTTTTTTCGATCACAGGCCCCCAAATCGTTTCTTTCACGGGAAGAACTTCTTTGCTCCCGTCACTCGTACTGATAATTTCATCAAAAATCGCGAAATCTCGATATCCATTTTGTGTCAAATACTCGTTTTCATTATCCGGATTGATCCGAAGCTCGATAATATCGGACGTGTCAATGTTGGTATTGGTAAAACCCCATGCTACAAAACCGTTGCTACCAACAACAATTGCCGGTGCACCCGGAAGTGAGACGCCGGTTATGTCCAAACTATCATCCGCTAATTTCAATCTTAATTTATACCAAATGGACGGCGCACGAATGGTCAGATGCATATCATTTGAAAGCATACCCGCCCCCGTTTCCGTAAGCGCACCCGAAACAGCCCAATTGTTGCTGCCAAGCATAGGGCTGTCATCATGCTTTAATGCAATAGTTAAGCCTTGTTGAATTACTGAAGCGTCTGGAATTTTCGGAACAATGTATGGTGTTTCATTTTTCTGTAATGGGGCATCCCACTCTGTTTTATTTTGTAATAAAAAATCCGCAAGCTCAGGATGAAGTGATCTACGCAGTAAATGATTTTGCCACTCATAACCGCCGTCTGGGCTTTGCAACGTGAAATACATAGAATAAATCGCGAGAAAACTATCTTCAACACTCCACACTTTCGGTTCGGCACCAAGAAGCCAATACTCAAATGGTTTTGAGTCAAGCGCATCAAGACCTTCATTAACACCGGCAGCATAACTGTTAAGAACCTTTTTTTCGTCGTCAGCTAAGTTCTTAAAACCGAGCCTCGCCCTGGCTCTAAATCGGTGAATCCTATTGCTTTTATCGGCCGACAGCGCCACTGAACCGAATAATTCTGCAAGCTCACCCGATGCAAGCCGTCTGGACAAGTCCATCTGGAAAAAACGGTCCTGCGCATGAATATAGCCCGTGGCATAAGCCAGATCAGATCTGTTATTCGCTGTTATGGTCGCGTTACCCTGGTGGTCCCGCTCAACCATTACTTTTTCGTCAATTGCTACCGTTCTTATTTCGCCAGTGAGTATAGGAAGGCTCGCCCGAAACCCAAGATAAATTGATAGTGCTGCGAAAATTGCTATGATACAGAGCACAAGCGAAATTCGTCCCAACCATATAATTATCTTATTTTTTTGTAGCATTCTGGTCTTGGTCCATGACGGTTATAAAAAGGGCCAGACAAAATTGTCCAGCCCTCGGGTTATTTTTGTTAACGAACAATAGTTATTCACCGGGATGATATTGACGCTCCATGTTTGCTTCAACATCTTCGCGGTAAAAATTAACGTCGCGGAACGTACCCGTTCCATACATTTCAGCTTGATCATCAAAATGTGGTGATGATGGATCGCTATTTAAACCGCCAGCAGTAAGTGCTTTTGCACGAAGTTTATCGCCAAACTCTATGGACGCGATAAAACTGTTTCCACCAGTACCGTACCATTTTTTCGTATTGGGATATTGACTTGATCCTACCGAAGCAAGCGCGCCCCAACGACCTGAAGCAAGTTTCATTGGGAAACTGGGTTTACTGTCATCAAAATTTTGTGCGATATCCCCACTGATACGTTGGAAGCGGTTAATGTCACCCCACGCAATTTTCCATGTGCCAAAGTCTTCCTCCATTTTGGCTATCGCAGATGTCAGTGCCGCGAGATATTTATCGCCGCTCACCTGCGTTTCAACATAAGCATAGGCATCGAACGGGTCTAAATCTCTTCCTTTCGGGACATTGCCCCACAGTTCATTACCCCAGTGATGGGCGAGCGATGTTTCAACACTGTCAAAGCCAGAACGTTTATCCCAAGCGTTTAGCATATCAACAGCTTCTTTCAAGGTTTCGTCCGGTGCAGCTTCATATGCCTTAACAAGCACTGGCACAAACCGCCCAAAAGAAGGAAGCAGCGGATCATAACCAACGTCAATCACACTTTCAACGGTTAGACCAGAAAGCCCCGGGAATTGCGCCATATAATGATCACCACGCGGGTTTTCAAAATTAACCGACATATAGCTCGGATAATCTTCTTTCTTGGGGCTATCTTCCACGCCGGCCACTGAAAACGGCCAATTATTTGTATTGGCAATCCATCCTGAAGGCGGGTTTAACGCAGTTATTGATTCTTCAACAGGGTGCAGCCCTTTCCAATCGGTTGCAGAGTTACTGCCATCAACCGGGTGATTGAAGTCAAAACTTGTATCACGAATTGGATGGAAGTTACCGTGAAAATACGCAATATTCCCGTCCGCGTCAGCATAAACAGTGTTGTTTGATGAATTGGATTTAAGTCTCATCATTTCATAAAACTCTTCATAGCTCGAAGTCTTGGTTCTTGTATAAGACTGGTTAAGTGCCGTGAGAGGAATATTCATCAATTGAGTTGTAACCCATTTACCGTCTTGTTCACGAACAACTGGTCCATGATGTGTATGATAAACAGTGAAGTCTTTTGATCCGGTGCCGCCATCAGTTTTATAATCGATAGTAACAGTTGATTGCATTACCTCTTTTTCATCATCACCGTGCTTATAGTAATATTTACCTTCCTTTTCAGTTATGGTTTCGAGATATTCATCAATAACATCCGAACGGGTGGACGTATGCATCCAGCCATTTTTTTCGTTAAATCCCTGGTAGACGAAGAATTGACCCCATGTAAGCGCGCCATAAGCATTAAGGCCCTCTTCACTCACCATATGGGCTTCTTCACGGAAATAATGGGATGTGTGTGGGTTTATATAAAGAATAGCTTTCCCACTCGCTGTTTTTGATGGAGCAAAGGCAAACCCGTTTGATCCAACTGGCTCCATATCAAGATCGCGCGGCACTTCTGCCATTTTATTTGCACCGCCATAAAAATTCTCAAGATCATTTATCGAGACCCGCTCGATATCGCCGCCAATACTGCCTTCTGAGAAACTAAGCGCCATCCAAGGCTCAAAATGTGTGATTACTCTTGGTTGCGTTTCAGGATGTGTATGAAGATAATAATTAAGTCCGTCAGCATATGCATTCATCAGCGTCTTAAGCCACGCGGGAGCTTCGCCGTATAAGCGTTTCATTTCGTCTTCCTGGATAAATAAACGCATCCTAAGGTCACGGTAAATTTCACCTTCGCCCTCTGCTTCCGCAAGCCGCCCCATTGCATTCAAGTAATTCACCTCGACACGGTTAAAATCGTCTTCACCCTGCGCATACATTACGCCAAAAACCGCATCTGCATCAGTTTTACCGTAAATATGCGCTATACCCCAATTATCGCGAATAATAGTAATATTTTGCGCCTGTGCTTCCCAGCGCGCCACGTCACCGATCGCCATCGCTGGCATATCATTCGCTTCGTTGGTTTCCTGTGTTTGTTGTCCTTCTTGTCCCGAACAAGCAGCACAAGCAAACAACATTAAAAAGAGTATCTTTTTCATTGTTTTTCTGTCCCTAATATGAAATTTTATTAATGGCAAAACAATAGCCATCAATGGCACTACTGTAAAGTCTTGATCCATTAAAAAAGGCCTGTATTTAGCGAAATAAGAGCCTTTGTCGAATAAAGTTTACGGGATTCTAAAAATTGATCCTCGCGCCACCATAAAAGCCACGTGGTTTGCCGACAAAGTAACGCTCGCCAACACCGAATGCACCAAAATCAGCGCGCTCTGCGTATCT
Organism: Emcibacteraceae bacterium; assembly: GCA_021774795.1. Taxonomy (GTDB): domain Bacteria; phylum Pseudomonadota; class Alphaproteobacteria; order Sphingomonadales; family Emcibacteraceae; genus Pseudemcibacter. The sequence goes on from JAJFIR010000002.1 coordinate 70,988, forward strand.
GACATTTGTGATATTCATGACACGCAGGAACACCGTAATATTTTTGGCTGCTTCTGCTTCAACACGAAGATTGAAATAATTATGGCCTTCATATTTGAATTGATTGGTTGGCTCCATAAAATATGAACCCATCCAAATCCATTCAAGGCCGGCTTTGACCTTGTTGGCGGGCACCCAGTTGAGTTGAATGCTACCAAAATTTCTAGGTGCGGTGTCAATATCCAATCCGTTCCAGTTAATCGCACCGGAAAAATTATCAAAATCATAAGTATGCTTGGCATAACTACCGTTTGCACGCACACTGACATCCATGGGAAATTGATAATCAACCATAGCTTCCACACCGATATGCTTTGATTTACCGTTATCAACGTTAATGCGACTGTCTTGGAAAATTACATTGTCTTTTTTCATATAAAATGCAGAAAAATCATAAGTAAGTGCGTCTATATTTCCGCGTACACCTGCCTCAATGCTGTCGAGTTTTACACTATCGATATCCGCAACCAATTGCCCATTTTGTAGACGATAAAGTTCCGTAGTTTGTGGTGCACGAAAACCACGGCTATATCGGGCATAAATATTATTGTTGTCGTCTAATTTATGTAGCAAACCTGCTTCGAAGGAGACGTTAGTGAACTTATCTTCGCGATCCGCTGGGCGCGTATAACGACAACCGCCAAATCCGCACGTATTGCCCATATCATCAACACGGCCGCTATTCATGCGATTATCATAATCATACTTCACATGCTCGGCTCTAACACCGCCAATAATCGAAAGCTGATCTGTAACCTCAAAATCACCACGAACAAAGCCAGCGATGAGCATAGTGTCTACTTCATAATCATATTGTTTTCCCGGCGGAATAGTTCCTGCCAAGAAATTACTAGTTGTTATGGCATTGGCCTGTGTTTGTTTAAGTTCGCCTTTGGCAACTTCACCATCAAACCCGGCAATAATTTCTAAATTACCACCTTCGTTAAAATAAAAAGCATTTTGGAAACCTACACTTTTTTGTTTATTTTCTTCAAGCGGTTGTCCCGGAAGAAAATGCATCAGGAATTCCATATCCATATACCGCGTATATGGTGAAAATTGCCACCGCACATCGTCTGTAATATTCTTTGAAACGGTTGACCAATATCGGAATGATTTTGCTTTTCTAAATGCTTCCGGGTTTGCATTGGTTCTGGCAAGGACAGGATCTTTATAACTATCAACACCGACAAGAAACCCAGCCGTTTCCTGATCAAGATTTGTTACCATTATATTTGAGTTAATTTCCCAATTACCATCGTCAAATTCATACCTAAGCATTCCTTTTTGTTGATTGAAACCTGACTCTTCAACATAACCGCCGTCATGAACCACTGTCGCTGAAACGCGAAATCCATGATTACGGCCTTTTGTTGCACCCGTTCCATTAAACTTCAAATATCCCCATGATCCGCCCTCCATGCTCGCTGAAGAACTGCCATCTCCAACCTCTTTGGATAGAACATTAACAATGCCATGCAATGCGTTAGAGCCGTATAAAACCGAACCCGGTCCACGTACCACTTCTATTCGACTTGCTTGCTCGGAGAACGCATCAAAAAGTTCGTTCACATTACAAAATCCAGACGCCCTTAGCGGAATACCGTCTTGCGCGGTTAAAAAGTTGCCACAGGCACCAGGACCGGTAAAAATTGGTGAGCGTAGAGAAATAAGGGATTCCTGACCGTTGTTTCGCGAAATATTAGCGCCGGCAATGCCTTGGAGAGCTTCATTAATATGCGTCGGACTAATAAACTCTATTTCAGCACCGGAAACCGATGCCTGATTTCCAACAACATCAGCAGCATTTCTTGCACTTCTGGTTGCGGTTACAGTGACAACATCAGCACCTTCAGCAATATTGCTATCTTGTGCAGAGGACATCTCAGGCATAAGGCTTAAAACACTTGCACTCAACATCGCAATCTTCTTTATGGTCATAATTATCTTTCCTGTTTATTTACTCTCAACGCAAACCTTTTATATGAATTTGCGAATTATTCCTTATCCCGACGCTTTCTTATTACTTTAACATCAAATGTTATAATGTATCTATCATGAATTTTTGCGGTATACCACAAGCTAGTCTATTTTTGTATAAAAAAACATTTAATACACTAAATAAGCATGTGAGGTGACCGGGTGATGATGATAAATTAACGCCGCTCGCGTTAATTGAGTAGCAATCTTCAAAATATTGATCTTTTAATGTTATTTTATATCGTTTGCTATGTACAACGCACTTTTTTCTGAATATAACAATGCCAATTATGTTGGATAAAATATAATAATTGCCCTACAATAGGGGGGAATTTAGCAACATAACAAAATTGAACACTTATAAAGCTACAATGGGAGAGAAGCATGAAGCTTAACTTTAAGAGATCTGCAATGGCACTGGTGATAATGGCTACTGGCCTGATGTCAATGGGTTCAAAAGCAGATGAGCCTGGCACAGAGGACGGTGAATGGCATCATTATACGGGGGATG
>JAJFIR010000011.1 GCA_021774795.1 Emcibacteraceae bacterium
TTGGGTTTAGGTGCCATCATGATAGCGATAGGAACTTTGGGAATTATGGCATCCATCTTTACCAAAAATGTTTCAAATATGATGTTATTTTGGGGAATAGTCATGTGGTTGGCTTTTTACTATTTTGCTGGAAGATTTTCACTGGTATTTCCTTCTGTTGCCATTGGTCGGAGTATTGGCTTTAAAGGTTCCTGGGAGTTTTCAGGTAGATACGACGGTTTAATGATGCTCATAGCTTTCACTTTACATATAGTTTTTGCTATCCCTGAGTTAGTGAATCGAGTTTTATCTTCACCATCCCTAACAAATTTACTCCCATATCCTGCCTTAATAGATTTTTTTTATAATATTATATACCTCCTTGTTACGGTTTTTAGCATCGCAACCATATCTGTTACTTATAAATATATTGTGGATGAAACCGAAAAGGAAAACTCTCCTGAAACTCAGACCGTTGGATAACAAAAGATTTTAATGCTTTGTAAAACAAAAAAGATTGGCAGTTTAATCTGTATATTGCATACGAAGTTCTAAATCACCCCAGCCCCTCTTTAAAAAGAGGGGTCCATTGAAGCTCCCCCTTCTGCGAAGGGGGTTGGGGGGATTTGCCTTTTCTGTTATCAAATAGAACTTTGATTTTCAAGCCATTGTATATTCTAAAAATACTCTAATGGGGTTTATCTAAGCATTAGATCTATAGACAACCAGAGCTACGCCAGTAACTGCGATCGCACCTCCAAAATAACCGACCATGCCAACTAGATCGGGTTGCAAATTTGCAAATCCCATCGCAGGTAAAATTTTCATTCCGGCAAGAGTGATCAATGGGTTGAGGGAAATAATAACGCTGATCAAAGCCAGAGGGATATATTTAATAGCTTCAGCCAATGCTCCGTAGGCCAGCAATGTATTGATCCCACAAAATATAAGAGCCCACCACGCATTGAATCCTGCCGATGCGAACTCCGACCATTCGACCACCCCTATCAATGCTACGGTTGCTACTGTATAGACAAGAAAATTGAGAGACTGGGCACCATATTCCCGGCTGAGGAATTTTTGCGAAATCATATAGCCTACCCACACTATTGCCGCCATGATAATTAAGAAATCCGCAAAATAATAATTGCTGTTCATGGCAATCCGGCTTTGTTGATCGATAAAAAACAAAGCTAGTCCAGCAGCGACAACGAACATCCCAAGAATCTGTCGTGAGGTCAACCTCTCGCGAAAAACAAACACACCTGTTAAAACAAGAAATACAGTTGCCGTTTGAATCAACACCGCCATATTGGACGGACCGCTGATATCGACTCCCAAAGTGACCCAATAGTAGTTTGCTGTTAAACACAGTCCGCCAAAAACTCCCATCCAGGGTGGCTTGCGAAGAATGTTTAAAGGGTGACTGCCGTTGAATTGCAGAATAATACCCAGAAGTAGGAATGCTAATGAGAAACGGAACCAGGCAATTGTACCCGTGGTGAACCCTTGCAGCGAAACCTTCAAGATGATAGGCAGCACCCCCCATAACAGAGCTGTGGCACCAGACAATAAGACTCCACGCAAAAAATGACCGGACTGGTCAGCGGTAGAATTCACAACAAATGCCTTTAAGAGGAGAGTCGGGAAAAATTCTTGAGGACGGTGAGTCCAAGTTGCTGACTTTTTTCAGGGTGAAACTGAAAGGCGTGGATGTTTTCGTGGTGAATACCAGAAACAAAATCGACCCCATAATTCGTAGTGGTAGCAACGGTGGCCTTATCTTCCGGCACGACGTAGTAAGAGTGGACGAAATAAAAATAGGATTGATTGGGGACGGAATCGAATAGAGGGTGAGAGGGTTTTACTTCCACATTGTTCCAACCCATATGCGGAATTTTAAGTGGGTCACCCGAGTTAGGGGCATCTTTAAACCCAACTACTTTTCCTTTTAGAATATCCAGTCCAGACACCGAACCAAACTCTTCCGCCTGACTAAAAAGAAGTTGCAGTCCAAGACAAATCCCCAGAAACGGTTTGCCGCTTTGCACCGACTTTTTGACAGTATTAATAAGATCAAATTTATCAAGGTTATCCATGCAGGCTTTAAACGCGCCAACACCGGGTAGCACAACTGATTTCGCTGAAAGTATTTTTTGGGAATCGCTGGTTACAATGGCTTCGACACCAACAGCTTCAAAACCCTTTTGCACGGAACGGAGATTACCCATTCCATAGTCGATAATTGCGATCAACTAAAGAGTTCCCTTGGTCGAAGGCACCTCACTGGTTCGTGAATCGAGGGAACAAGCAGAGTCCAATGCCCGTGCAAACGATTTAAACAGGGCTTCGGTAATATGATGCAAGTTATTCCAGTAGGGGGAATTTAAATGGAGCGTAATGCCGCTGTTGGCAGAAAATGCCTGAAAAAATTCGGGGACCAACTCGACATCAAACTCTCCGAGCTTGGCTTTCGGCAAATCAACATTGAACACAAAAAAAGCGCGACCACTGATATCAATGATGCACTGCGCCAGTGCTTCATTGAGGGGCACATTGGCTTCGGAAAATCGGCGGATGCCTTTTTTATCTCCCAAGGCCTCTTTAAAAGCCTGGCCCACTGCAATCCCAACATCTTCAACAGTATGGTGGAAGTCAATATGCGTATCGCCTTCGGCCTTAATGGTTAGATCGAAGTAGCCATGCTTTGCCAATTGCGAAAGCATGTGATCTAGAAAGGGCACAGGAGTTTCTATTTCTTGAACCCCAGAACCATCTAGATTCAGTTTTACTTCAATTTGAGTTTCGCTTGTGGAGCGTTTTACGTGGGAAGTTCTAGCCATTCAGAATTTGCTTCGCAGTTAGATCAGATTTTTTTCCATTACCGGAGTAGGCGGGCTTGCTTCCGTTAGTACCAACCCCTTTTTTATCCTTGCCTGAAGCCCACTTTTTACCATTACCTGAAGCCGCCATTTCCGCAACCGATCCATAGAACGTCATAATGGTTTCAAACATTCCTTCCGGGTCTAGTTTCAGGTCTTTTCTTTGCTGTGTTGAGGAACCATGTTCCAGAACGATATCATCCAGCCCAATACATTTTACAGGCACATCGCAAATTTGTTCTTCCTGAAGCGCTTCGAGAACAGCAGACCCAAACCCACCTTTCAAAGAATGCTCCTCAGTCGTAATAAGGCATCGTGTACTTTTGGCATATTGAGCTATCAGTTCTTTATCCACCGGTTTAGCAAATCGAGCATTTATTACGGCGACACTAACACCTTCTTTTTCGAACATTGCAGAAGTCTGCATTGCCCAGTCCACCGTGTGACCGTATGCAAAGATAGCGATATCGGAGCCGTCTTTAACAACCTCTCCTTTACCGATTTCCAACACCTTCATTTTCTCATCCCTAGGAACTCCCAATCCAGCCCCTCTAGGATAGCGCAACGCTATAGGACCTTTATGGTCAACAGCGGTTTTAAGCATATGGCGTAATTCATTTTCATCTTTGGGTGCCATGACCACCATATTCGGCAATGTACGGAGGAATGCAATGTCGTATAGTCCTTGGTGTGTAGCACCATCTTCGCCAACAATTCCAGCTCGGTCCAAAGCAAAGGTAACATCAAGATCCATCAAACAAATATCATGCACCACCTGATCGTAGGCACGTTGCAGAAATGTAGAGTAAATTGCCGCTACCGGGCGAAAACCT
>JAJFIR010000012.1 GCA_021774795.1 Emcibacteraceae bacterium
TCCACCTGTCCCATAACTCTTTCTTCTGCTCAGAGCTGTATTTTATTCTCGTTCTATAAGCCATATCAATCACTCCCTCTGTTTCTATACTAAAGTAAAGTGTTGCGTTGACCACTTGAAATGACCATCGAATATGGTCATTCAGGTTTGTCTAAAATAGGTGAAGTCACTTTATACTTCACCTATGCTTTAGAACATTAAAGCTGTATTACATTGAAGGCGCAATCAGCATACCTAGTGGGGCCAATGGTCGCAGTGGAACATATTCAGCTGTAACCATTCCAGCACGTCCTAAAGGAAGTGCTTCAATCGCTGTTTTTGCTTCTTCAACGCTTGAAGCGTTCATGATAAATAATACGCCACCATCACCACGAGAATACCAATGCGCTATCTTACCTCCAAGATATAGTTTAAGCGTTTCGCGAATTTCATTGGGTATCACTTCTCTAAATTCCGGTGTTTGCTGAACTCCTGGATTACCCTTAATTGACACCATGACATTAGTCGTCGGCATTTCTTGTGACGATGCTTGAGCAAAAACCTGTGTTGTAGAAAGAGCAAGCATGATAGCCATACATACAAATTTTTTCATTATTTATTCTCCGTTTGTTTAAATACATGTTGCATTGATTTTAATCTTTCGTATGCATGCAAATATTTCTCATTTCGCACTTTTTGCTAGCTTGTAAAAACCAATGTATGAACGGTATTTGATATGTTTGACCTTGGTCAACAAAGCTCCTTAAATTATTCTCTCAATGGAACAAAAGGGGCTATAAATGGCCGTTTTAGGGGAATTTTCGAACAATTACTTAGCGGATAAAATGTTTTAATTTTGCTGTGCCCGCTTTACTGGACAAAATTTCAGAACCGTTTCTCATGATGATTTTGAATTGACGGTCGCCGTGTCGTTGCATCGATTGGATCATATGGACGTTAACAATAAACGAGCGATGTATTCTGATGTACTGCCCTGGATCAAGCTGTTCTTCAAGCGCAGACAATGTTGTGGATAATTGGCGCTCATCTTCCCTACTATGAGCGATTACATAGTCTTTGTCCGAACTAAAATAGTCGACCTGCCCAAGCACAAGCGGCAACATTTGACTTCCCTTTTTTACGAAAATTTGCGCTTCATTTTTCTCGAAAAGACGTGTGCGAAGTTTCTCAAGAGCAACGAAAAGGCGTTTTTGGCTATAGGGTTTAAGCAAGTAATCAACGGCACTCTGCTCAAATGCCTCGACTGCAAATTCGCCGTATGCGGTTGTAAAAATTATATGAGGAACCGAAACCGTGTTATCTAGAATATCAAGGCCCGTACCGCCTGGCATCTTTATATCCAGAAACAGTACGTCAGGCCTGTTTTCATTAATCATTTTAATGGCTCTGTCAACGCTGCCAGCTTCGCCCACAAGTTTCAACCACGGGATTTCCTGCACAATACTGCTTAGAGCATCTCGTGACATAACCTCGTCTTCAACAATGACTGTTGAGAACTTCATTATATTCTCAAATCTTCAGCAGGCATGATGATATTCACCTGAAAAGAATTATCAATAATTTCAGTTTGAAGAGTAGCATTTGTGCCAAAGACACTTTCTAAACTGGCTTTCACGGCCAATAGACCAAGACCCGATGTTTCCCGATCACTTTCAGCGCTTTGATTTAAACGGCTATTAACAATGCTTATGTATATACTTTCATCTTTATTCTTTATTCTGATATTTATATCGCCGCCGTTTTCATTACCGGCTACACCATGAATTACAGCATTCTCAATAAGGGGCTGGAGCAAAAGTTGTGGCGTTTTATACTCTAACGCGCTTGGGTCAATATTGGTGACGAGCCTAAGGTTATCTCCTAGTCGCAATTGCTCTAGCTCAAGGTATTTTTTGCAAATAGCCCACTCTTTTTCAAGTGTTACAAGACCTCACGTACTTTGAGGCTGATATTTGTTGTCACTATGGAAACTATAGCGAATGAGGTCAGAGAATTGCCCCATTGCTTGCTCCGCTTTATTGGCATCGCGTCTAAAGAGGATCATAATAGTATGGAGGGCATTAAACAGAAAGTGTGGATTTAAACGCGCCCGCATTACCTGCAATTCAGCATTTCTAAGACGGTTCTGTGTTTTTTCAATCGACCTTACGGCAATCACCGTGGAAAGGATTGTCAAATACATTATTGAGCCCGCCAACATATGCCACCTTAAAACGAATGTTGGTGGCAAATCAAAGCTAACAATACCATCAGTTAATGATATGCCTATCCAATTTAGACTTACGACACATACGATCCATAAAACTGAATAAATCAGTGCTCCTATTCCATGGATGCCCAGAAATAACCCTATATTCTCCTGAGGTAAGGGTGATCTTAATGAGAACTTTAGTACCACCAACCCCAATAATGTAGCAGGTCCAATAACTTGTATTCCCATTTTAATAGCATTTAAGACATCAGCATCAGGGGTTAATAAATATACGCCTTCAAATGTCATGCCGATAGCGAGCCAAAAAGCGAAATATGGGATTAAATAATTTGTCTCTGTTTTTCGAGTTCTGAGTGTGTCTGCCATGGATCATCCTTTTTATGCGATAGTATCACATGCCAACGGCGATTTTTGTAATAATTGGAAATTGACCCAAGCCGATGATTTTCTTTCAATCAGTACGGGAAAGTTGATTGACTTTAAGCACCGTACTTGGGCCATCAGGGACAACTGGTTTTTGATCGACAAGAATGTCAAAACACGCAATCAAAGATAACTAAGCCACCAATCTTTTCTGTTTCGTTTAATATTATACATCCATTTACAAAGCGGATACATGATCGCCATGACAAGCAACCAAACAAAATATATGCCGATAAGGCTGGTTCCATAACCTTCAGGATAGAAAATAAACATCCGTCTCAATTGTCCCAATTCGAACCCTTGATACATGCCGAACGCTAAAGAAAGTATGTGAATTATGTAAAAGTGCCCCACATAAAATGCAAATGGAACCCGCCCAAACATGACGAGCGTATCTTTAAGCCAACCATGCATTCGATCTGCGTACGAGCAAACGATCGCCATCGGGCCAATTGTGATCATGAAGAAAAGTAAGCTTGGTGGATATTTTGATACGTTAAAGAAATCAAAAATAGTTGGCACCATTCCAAGGTCCTGCATTTGCCAATGGTTTGGATCACCAAATAAATCCGCTGCTCTGATCAAGAAAAAGCCTATGATTAAACTAATACCAATCTTACGTAGTAATGCATCTCTCTCCGTCGACTCTTTTTGAAAGATGTTCATTGTGCCGTAGCCTATCATCATTATTGCTGACCATTGAACGGGTGTATAAGCAACGACGGCGTAGAACGGACCAGCACTAAATGAACCCATCGTAAATAAGGTAATCCATGCAGGGTTTTCCCCTCTAAAAGGGGTTCCGCTTGGAAGGTATGGTAGGACGAAATCCTGACTAATTAAAATGACTGCTCCTATTATCAAGCAATTTCGTGCGCCGATGTAAATAGCAACGGACAGGATAATCATGCTAACCCCCAAGCCCCATATCACTTGCAGGAAGGCGAGAGTAGCACCACCAAAATTTGGCTCACTCCATGATAATGTAAAAGCAGTAGATATAATCGCTATTTCAACAAAAATTAACCATAAGCCGCGTTTCAAGAGGAATTTTGATAGCTCTGTTTTTGTACGCCTTTGCTCCATAAGACCAATCGAAGTTCCGGCGAGTAATACAAATACAGGAGCACATAAGTGAGTGACCCATCTTGTTAGATAAAAACCTGCACCAATTGCTGGATCGTTAATATCTGTTCCCAATCCCGCATATTGAAAATAATCGCGCACGTGATCAAGTGCCATAATTATTATGACGAGACCTCGCATCATATCAATATTTGTCATTCGGTAAGACCGAACATCCGCGGTTTGATTATCTGCATGTGTCATTTAACTATTTCCCGTAATTGCAAATTGTTGGATAATTCTCGCAATGTAAAATGATCTAGATTTAAACATCTCGGAACATGCGAAACCTAAAATTATCAAGTTACGGTATTTTGCAATTTTGTAATTCGTCAAGTTTTACCAGTAGAAAATTCTGCCAATAGATCATTACTCGGGTTGAATGGCCGGATAGATTAAATATTTGATATAGAATGCCTTATACGAACGTCCGCTTGAAATGACCGCCATAAGCAGTCGTTCACAAATTCAACTTTATTCTTTTTAGAGCATCAGATATTTGTTTTGACGCTGCTAACTTTAATAGGATCAAAACGACGATCCTGCATTAGCTGAAAATGAACTACGGAATAAATAAGCATTGCCACAAATGACGCCCCCGCTGAAAAAATCAACGCACCATTGAGACCATATCCCATAGTTATGGTGATTGCTGCACCCGCAGGGCCTACACTTTGACCAATACCCTGTGCGCCAGATATTAAAGCAACAAATTTTCCAGAGCGATCTATATTTGCTAGTGTACCAAGTTGATAGATATCAATACTATTCCATATTAACTGATATATAAGCAGACCTATAAAATACATCGTCGCCGACGGCAAAAATGCAGTGAGTAATATAGTGATGGTTATGAATAAGAGTGTTAGCACCATTGGTAGTGACTGCCCCATTTTCTGACTAACCTTATATGCGAAGTAACACCCCACCAAACTCAGCACAGTTGTAAGGGATAAGCTGATACCGATAAAATCTTCTTCAAATCCACGATCAACACCCACTCTTTCGATATAAGCCCAATACGCACCAATACACATATAGAAGAAAACGGCTGCACCCAAGCATAACCATCCATAAATAGGGGGAGAGGATGGAATAGTACTTTCTGGTGTTGTCTTATCAATTTCAGGCAAGCGCGGCACCATATTTCTAACAAACAAACATCCGCAGGTATTAATAATCGCAAAACCGTAAAACACACCGGCAATACCAAATGTGTTTATGATGTCATGAAGAAAATATAGTTCCAGAGCATTTGTGAAAACCAGTGTAAATATCATATAGCTATAGTTTCATGGGTCGCGTTCTTCACTGATCACATGACCGCGCGGCATTTTCCAGCCATGTTCAATAAAGAGTTCGCGGGACAGAACTTTAAGCCGCTCATGATCAAATGACATTTGAACGGCTTTCATTTCTTCAATATTAATGCGTGACCAGACAACATGAGCATGGCGGCGACCATGTTTTTCATGAAAAACAACCACGCGCGGCTGACCATCAAGGCCAAGGCGTTTTTCTGCTTATTCAATGGCCGCTTCAAAAGTAGCAATATCAACATCTACCGTACGGGTTGGGTTTAAAGAAAGGGAATATAAAAACTGCTTACATTGTGTTCCACGGCTTACCCCATAGGCTTCATTGAGCGCACCCATAATATTTTGCGATACAAACCCGCGAATTTGATGAACCTCAACATGGTCATTGTCTCGCTCATTCATAAGATGAAGAGCCAAATTCTTTGCCCCGCCTCGCTGGTTGCCGATTAAGATCATTCGCCAGCCTCGCGCTTGATTTTGAGAGCATAAACAAGAGTGCTGCACATCGTATTAATATCCTCACACGCTCTATGAAGTTTCTCTGTGAGTTCAGGCGTAACGGGCAGTAACCCAGATTGGGCGGCTAAAGCGATAGCAATCATACTTGGGCCAAGCTCCGATTGCCCTAGCGTACCCAGTAGTCTTGCTACAGTTTGACTATCAATGTTTTGTTCTCGTTTTTTACGGGTGTATCGCGCAGCACGAGGCGTTCCCTTATCACCTAATACCGTCTTCCGAATATAAGCACTGATTGAGAGCTTACCCGCAGCACGCTTTAATATTTTACGTTCTTCATGATCAAATCTTACAGATACAGGAGAAGGTTGTTGTCTCTTCTTTAGTTGCTTTTGGGAAACAACTTTATTGAATTCATAGATGTTTGATTGATGGGTCATATGCATGGCCCATCCCATCCAAGTTGTCAAAATCAATCCCTGAGTGTTTAAGTTGTTCTTCCCAATCTTGAAGCTCTTCAAAAACCTGTTCTAGAAGACTCTGGTCGGAGGCACCAAGTTACCTTTCAAGTTTATTATTACCTTAATGATCCAGGCGTTCCGGTGCCAGGGAAACTAAAGATAGTTTTAAGGCAGTTCGTGCGCTAATCACACCGAAATTATTGAGCGTTAACCATGACTTGACACCGCTATTGCGTGTATAGCGCAAAACGTAGTATAGTGCGGAAGTGGGCATAGTATCGTGTTATGAAGACGAGTGAGTAAATTAAAGGAGTAATTGGGTAATGACGTATTTAAGGAAAATTAGAACTCTTATATTGAGTTTGGCAGTTTGCGGAGTCTTTTTATCGGCCGCGAGTGCCAGAGACGTTTCTATGAATTTTATCGCTAATGCAACCGTGAGGATTACGGACGGCGAGTATATTTTATTTACCGACTTTCCTTATGTCTCTGGTGCATTCGAGCACATGGATTATCAATACCCATTTTTCGTTGAGCAAGATAATAACGTAACCACCTTAATTACGAGCCGCATGGCAGATCATTTTGATCCTGAAATTTTTATGACGCTTGGATGGAAGATTATTGCACCCAATGAAGTAGTAAGTGATATTGAAGACAGATATATTGATTTAAACATTGCGCGTGATAAAATAGTCGCGGATCTGGAATTAAATCGGAAGATTGACCAAGCCCTAAAGCCAGATCAAATAATAACGGTTACTTTGCCGGATCCAATTGTAAAACCCAAAGTCATCCCCATGAAAAAGACGATCAATCACGGGCCGATGAAAATTACGTCAATCAAAACAGAATCTGCACAAACTGAACACTATTCATATATTTTAGAATGGTCAGATAAAACATTCTATTTTAGCGGTGACACGGGGGATGTCGCTCATCTGTCGGCTTTACCGGAAGTTGATATCGCGTTTATATCCCCATGGTTATTTGAAAATGCGAGAAAAGAAGATGCTCTTCCGAATGCAAAGAAAATTGTTATTTATCAACATAAAGATAATGAGATAATACCTAACTGTTTTGATTGCGTTGTTCCTGTTCAGGGTGAATATATCGCCATAGAATGATATCTATGTCTAAACGGCGTTAAAATTGTTTTTTTGTTGCGATTATTGAAAAAATATTCTTTCATATGATTTGAACAAACATAAATAAATTTAATAACCGTTTAGGGAGAGAAAATGACAAAGCAATCAACAAGAAACCCTTTATTGACGGGGATGGTCTCTGTAGCTGCATTACTTTTGGTGAGCTGCGGTGAGCAAGGCAGTGGTTCGAGTGATGGTGACATGGCGGCCGGCCAAGATAACAGCGTTGAAGCTATTCATGAGCGTGTTATCACGCTTGATACTCATGTGGATATTCATGAAGATATGACGTTTGACCCAGTTTATGATCCGGGCACAGACACACAGCAACAGGTTGATCTTGGAAAAATGGAAGCTGGTGGCTTAGATAGTGCATTTTTCATTGTTTATGTTGGGCAAGACGTGAGAACACCTGAGGGGTACGCGATGGCGGAAGTAAAAGCGCGCCGTAAATTTAGCGCTATTCACAGGATGACCGAACATTACCCTGACCGCATTGGTTTTGCAAATACGCCGGACGAGTTTGATGCTATCGCTGCTAGCGGACGTAAAGTCGCTGCCATTGGAATTGAAAATGGTTACGTCATCGGCAAAAATCTCGCGCTGATTGAAGAATATTATAATATGGGTGCCCGCTATATGACGCTCGCTCATAATGGTCATAATGATATCTGCGATAGTTCGGGTCCAAGTGCGCGCCTTGGTGACGCCGAAGAAGAACATGGTGGTGTGAGTGAATTTGGCTATCAGGTTATTGATGAAATGAATCGTGTCGGCATGATGGTTGATATTTCTCATGTTTCGATAAAATGTATGTTGCAGGCAACTGAATATTCTAAAGCACCCGTAATTGCGTCTCATTCAGGTGTATGGGAGCTTTCAAAACACCGTAGAAACCTGAATGATGAGCAGCTTAAAGCAGTCGGCGCAGCAAATGGCGTCGTTCAAATCGTTGGCCTAGATGATTTTGTGAAATATTATCCAGCGAAACAGGCGGAATTGGATGCTTTACGTGCTGATGTTGCTATGGCTGCTGGTGATGCGGATTGGGATTCTGGTAAACATGCTGCTTCTGAACAATATAAGGCTGGTATGGAGGTACTCGACGCAAAATACCCACCAGCGACGGTTAAAGATTTTGTTGATCATATTGACCATGCGGTAAAACTTATTGGCATTGATCATGTTGGTATCGTATCTGATTTCGATGGTGGTGGTGGTATTCAGGGCTGGGATAGTGCTGCGGAAACCATGAATGTGACGGCGGAGCTCGTCGCCCGTGGATATTCTGAAGAGGATATCGCCAAAATATGGAGTGGTAATACGCTCGCCCTTTGGCGTCGGGTCGACGCAGTCGCCGCAGGCCTGTGATTAATATTTGGGCCTAGTTTTAAAAGTTTCAATAATAAGCTCGGCTCCGGTAGCGGTTTTCGTCGCTGTCGGAGTCTATATTTTTGAGCACTTTTAATTATAAGGGAAATATTATGAAAAAGAATCAAATTTTTAAAATCTGCGCTTTATCAACCATTGCTGTGATACTTGCGGGATGCGCCGATCAAGCTGAGGAAACTGCGACCGATCAACAGGTGATGGATCAAGATCAAATAACGGCCGGCATTCATGAAAGAGTTATGACACTTGATACGCACGTGGATATTCACCATGATATGACGTTTGAGCCAAAATATGATCCGGGTACGTTAACAGCGCAGCAGGTTGATCTTCCAAAAATGGAAGAAGGCGGTTTGGATAGTGCTTTTTTTATTGTCTATATGGGGCAAACGGCGAGAACTGAAGAGGGATATGCAGAAGCAAAGCAGATGGCGCTGCGAAAATTTGACGCCATTCACAGGATGACAGAAATGTATCCCGACCAAATTAGTTTCGCCTATACACCGGAACAGGCGCGCGAGATATACGCTTCGGGCAAAAAAGTGGCTATGATAGGTATCGAAAATGGATATGCAATTGGTAAAGATCTATCACTCATTGAAGACTATTATAATCGCGGTGCAAGATATATGACGCTCGCTCACAATGGTCATAATGATATTTGCGATAGCGCTCAACCCTCAGCGCGCCTTGGCGATGAGCAAGAAGAGCATGGTGGCGTCAGTGAATTTGGTTATCAAGTGATTGATGAAATGAATCGTGTTGGTATGATGGTCGATATTTCTCATGTTTCCGTCAAATGTATGATGCAGGCAACTGCCTATTCAAAGGTTCCGCCGATTGCGTCACATTCCGGTGTTCACGCGATAGCAGGGCATGTACGCAATATGACAGATGAACAAATGATTGCATTGGCTGACGCTGGCGGTGTGATGCAGGTCGTTGCATTTAGTGATTACGTAAAATTTGATCCTGCTGCGGGACCAGCCCAGAACGCCATGTTAAAAGAAGTGGCCAAAATGTTTGGTGACGAGCAATTTGATTTTAGAAAACACTTTGACACCCCGGAATTCAATGCTGCTCGTGAAAAATATTTGGAACAGTTTCCACGAGCTACTGTCGCCGAATATGTAGATCATGTTGATTATGCGGTTAATTTGATTGGGATTGACCATGTTGGGCTGGTATCTGACTTTGATGGTGGTGGTGGTGTCGATGGCTGGAGCAGTGCGGCGGAAACAATGAACGTGACCAAAGAGTTAGTAAGAAGAGGATATACTGAAGAAGAAATAGGTAAAATCTGGAGCGGCAACACGTTAGCCTTATGGGAAAGGGTAAATGTGGCGTCGGCTAATTTAAATAATCAATAAGAGGAATTTTGATGAGAATAATATGTTTGCTACTCACTGTTTTCGGGATGATTTATGCGCCCAATGCAGTGGCCCAGGACGGGTTAAAAATTCATATTTCTGTCGATCTTGAAGGAATAGCAGGTGCTGTAACTGGTGATCAGCTTGGAACAGGGGGGTTTGAATACCAACGGTTTCGTGAGTTTGCTACGGCCGAAGCGGTTGCAGCAGTGGAAGCGGCATTTGAAGCAGGTGCAACTGAAGTGTTAGTGGCGGATTCACACGGCAATGGACAAAATCTACTTATTGAAAAATTTCCGGAAAATGTTAAAGTTATTCGTTCCTGGCCCCGCAAGCTTGGCATGATGCAGGGCATTGAAGAAGGTGGTTTTGATGGTGCCATTTATATTGGATATCATTCGAGTACAAATTATATGTCAGGTGTGAGGGCTCATACCAAATCCAGTGCGTCGCTAACGGGGCTCACGTTGAATGGTAAAATAGCAGGTGAATCATACTTTAATGCTGCCCTTGCCGGCGAATATAATGTGCCCGTTATTATGATTTCGGGTGATCAAGACGCGGTGAAAGAAGCACAGGACAGCATCGGCGACATGGAAGGTGCCGTTGTGAAATGGGCTTATAGCTTCCATTCTGCTAAATCGCTCTCACCGGTGGCATCAAGAAAGCTTATCGCTGAGAAAGTAAAAGCGGCGGTAAAGCGCATTGACGATTTTAAACCGCTCAAAATTGAAGGACCAATCACGATGGATATGAGTTTTAAAAATTATCGAGTTAGTGAAATGCTGGCTTATTTGCCGCAATTTGAACGTATTAATAGCCATACTATCCGCTATGTTGGCCCGGACATGATTGACATTTCAACGGTCGCAACTTTTATCACAGGTTACAGTTTGGAGCTTTCACCATAATGAGTGCATATTTAATTTTAGATGTCGATATTCACGATCCAGTGAAATACAAAACCTATATGGAAAAAGCAAAGCCGCTGGTTGAAAAATACGGCGGTAAATATCATGTGCGTGGTGGTCCGTTTCAAATAATGGACGGTGACTGGAAGCCAACAAGGTTGGTCGTTATTGAGTATCCGGATATGGAAACCGCTAAAGCGATGTATATGGGGGATGAATATGCACCGATAAAGGCGATTCGTAAATCATGCAGTACCGGTCATACCGTTATCGTGGAAAGTGAATAATGAGGTTTCTAATTTTTCTGGTCTCAATATTTGTTCTAGTCGCCTGTGCATCAAAATCGCAGGATGCGGTAATATCAATTTATCCTAGTGTAGAAGAATCAACGATAGGTGCCGGAAGATCTATTTTTATAACAGTCGATGACGCGCGGGCTTCAGCGGTACTTGGTGAAATGGGTAAGGGCGGACAGATACATACGAGCCAAGACCTCGCCGAAACTATCGGCAGCTCATTGGTGGAAGCATTCGAAAAGCAAGGATTTAACATAAGTTCGCCAAATGATCAAAATGCCAGTGAATTACTGGTGATATTGCAAAAGTTAAGTTATTCGATGGATAATAATACGCTGAGCACGGGAGTTGAAACCAAGTCATCAATGAAAGTTGTTGTTGAGGGTAAGGGTTTTATTCGAACTTATAACAATTCTGAACAGCGAACTACCCCATTTTCCGCTAACGCAGACAGCAATAATTCGCAGTTAAGTAACACACTAGGATCGCTGGTTGAAAAAATCATAAATGATCAAGAATTATTGGCAGCACTCACCAAGTGATGAAAAAAATTAATTCATCACGGCTTTAAAAGCCGCAAGGCATTTATCAACATTTTCCTCGCGCGCACTATGCCCCATCAGGCCAACGCGCCATACTTTCCCGGCGAGTGCACCCAGGCCGGCACCGATTTCCAAATTATGGTCATCAAGCAACTTGGTGCGGATTGCGGCTTCATCAACAATATGCTCAGGTATAATGATGGAATTGAGTTGCGGTAGCGCGCAGCTCTCATCTACCAGATATTTTATACCCATGGCATTAAAACCTTCACGCAGCTTCTCGGACATTTTTTTGTGGCGCGCCCACGCATTTTCAAGTCCTTCTTCTTTTAGAATAAACAGGCTTTCATGAAGCGCATACATAGCATTTACCGGGGCTGTATGATGATAAGACCTACCTCCTGTTCCGTCCCAATAACCCATTACCAAATTAAGATCCATAAACCAACTTTGCACGGGTGTATTTCGGTTTTTAATTTTTTCAACGGCGCGTTCATTAAAACTCACCGGTGATATACCCGGCGGACAAGACAGACATTTTTGTGAGCCGGAATAAATTGCGTCAATACCCCAGCCATCTACATCAAGTTCTGAACCGCCAAGAGAAGTTACGGCGTCGACGATATTCAAACAATCATGCTCAAGTGCTAGCGCGCATAGGCTTTTTGTGTCTGAGGCAACCCCTGTTGACGTTTCGGCAGCAACGAATGCCAAAATTTTTGCATCAGGGTTGGCTTTTAACGCTTCACTTACTTTATCAATGGAAACCGGTGTGCCCCAGTCATCATTCACGATAATTGCTTCGCCGCCGCATCGGGTGACATTTTCAACCATACGTGTTCCGAATACCCCGTTCACGCACACAACGACCTTGTCGCCACGCTCAATGAGATTGGCAAAACAAGTTTCCATACCGGCGGAACCCGGTGCTGAAACTGGAAAAGTGAGCATATTTTCTGTTTTAAACGCGTAACGAAGCAGGTCTTTTATTTCATCCATTAAAGTTTGAAATGCGGGATCAAGATGGCCAATCGTTGGTCTGGACATTGCTTCAAGTACTCTGGGTGAAACATCAGAAGGGCCGGGGCCCATGAGTGTTCTTTTTGGAGGAATAAAGGACGCCACAATAAATACTTTCTCAGTGATTATAATTAAAATATATCGAAACTTAAATCATCTCTTGTTGCAAGTGAAGTTAATATCGTCAAAATACTTAATCAATTTATTTAAGCTCTTGACCTTAAAAGATATAAAGCCGATAAAATTACATGTTCTTAAGGGAAAAAGATGACTGTAGAATATAAAAATAGCTCTGGCGATAATGAAAATTCATTAGATGACGTGCTTCCGGTTTCACCGGAACTAGTAGCGGAGCTTATCAACGCCCTTGATAATCAGGATAAAGAGCAAATCAATTTCCTGTTGGAGCCGCTGCACAGTGCCGACGTAGCGGATATTTTCGAACAACTTGACGACAATGACCGGAAGATTCTTACATCCTTTATCGGTGCTGAAATGGAGCCGGAAGTGCTGTCGGAGTTGGATGACAGTACGCTTGATGATGTTGTCAGCGAAATGGATAATAAAGATGTTGCCCGTGCCATTACGCAAATGGAATCTGATGACGCTGTTCATGTTCTTGAAGACATGGATGAGAATGATCAAAAGGAAATCATTGATGCGCTGCCTGTTGAGGACAGGGTCGTAGTTGAAGAAGGACTTTCTTATCCAGAAGACAGTGCAGGCCGATTATTACAAAGAAATCTGGTTTCGGTTCCCGGGCAGTGGGCCATCGGAAAAGTGATAGACTATTTCAGGACCGAAGAAAATCTACCAGATGAGTTTTATGAAATATTTGTAGTCGACCCAATGCATCATCCTATTGGTTCAGTGGCCCTTAACCAGATTATTCGAAGTGAAAGGGATATGCTAATAAGTGAGATTATGGAAGCCGAACCTAAAGTGGTTCCTGTTGATATGGATCAGGAAGAGGTGGCCTATCTATTTCGTCAATATGATATGGCATCAATGGGTGTCGTGGATGATAGCGGTAGATTGATCGGAATGATTACCGTAGATGACGTTGTTGACGTGATAGAGGAAGAAGCTGAAGAAGATTTAATGCGCATGGCTGGTGTTCAGGAAACCGATATCACCGAAAGTGTTTTTGAGGCCTCAAAGAACCGGGTTATTTGGCTCTTGATTAACCTGGTAACTGCTATACTCGCCTCTATGGTTATTGCACTTTTTGACGCAAGTATCGAACAGATGGTAGCGCTGGCTATTCTGATGCCTATTGTCGCCTCTATGGGGGGCAATGCAGGCACTCAAACGATGACAGTGACCGTTAGGGCGATAGCGACACGCGAGCTCACTTCAACTAATGTCAATCGGGTTATCTTTCGCGAATTTTCGATCGCTGTTGTTAATGGCGTAGTTATTGCATTGATCATTGGTGTGCTTTCCTGGTTATGGTTCAATAATATTGCTTTAGGTGGGGTTATGGGTGTCGCAATGGTTGTTAATATAATCATGGCAGGTCTTGCTGGTATATTAATACCATTAATGCTTGATAAACTGGAAATTGACCCTGCGCTAGCGAGTAGTATTTTTGTTACTACAATAACAGACGTTATAGGTTTCTTTGCGTTCCTCGGGCTTGCCGCAATGGTGTTGTTATAAAATATGACTGTTCATGTCATTAAATTATGTGTTGGGATTGAAAGTGTTGAACATTTAATTGAAGCGCGAAAAAAAGACCCTGGAAATCGTGGGAAAGACTATAACTTCCATATAACGCGCTTTAAGCCAAAAAGAGCCGAGGAAGTTTTGGAAGGTGGCTCCCTTTATTGGGTGATTAAGGGGTCTGTGCTTGCAAGGCAAAAAATTATTGGATTAAAAGAAGTTAAAACCGATCAAGGCAATAAATGTATGATCATGATGGATAAAGAAATCCATCTGACTGAAAGTCAGCCCAGGCGTCCCTTTCAGGGTTGGCGATATCTGGAACAAAGCTCCGCTCCGAAAGATCTTCCAAAAGGCCAAAAAATACTTGATATCCCTCTCGAATTGCGTAACGAACTTAAGGACCTGGGTTTAATTTAACTGTTAGAAATGAATTTTTCTTAAGCTGTGCTTGATCAAATTGATTTAACCCATTGATTCGAATAATGCTGTTTAGATTATCGATATATTCATAACCGAGTTCAGAGTAAAAAATTAATGTTACAAGCAGCGAACGGACATCAATATTCTCCGCTGCGGCGAATTTACTCCGCTCATACCTGAAATCCTCGTAGGCTTCGTGGGTGTTAAGATTTAAGGCGTAACTTTCCACAGCACTGATTAGATTATCAAATTTTTTAATGCTATGTGTTTTACCTTCTTCGCGACCCAACGGTATGACACCATCTTCATCGTTCCACGTCCATTGTCCGTATAACGCATTCGCTTCTTGGGCAAATCTCGATGACCCCCATCCCGTTTCAATTGCTGCTTGCGTTAATGCAAGGGAAGGTGGAATTATATTCATTCGGGAATAGAGTTCTTCAATATTAAATTCTTCCATTCTATAACGAATCATCTTACGACGAAGCCAATAAAGATCATTTACAGATGCTTGCCCGCTGATTTCGATCGATCGAATAATATTTATAAGTTTATTTCGTTCATAAATAATATATTCGTTTACCTTTAAAATAGGTGGCAATAAAGCGGAAATAAACAGTTCCTTTTTAACGTCAGCATCCTGCATTGTCGTAAGTTCGCGAGGCAAATTTTCAAGATAAATATTTGGAACAAAAGCACTCCCTTGTTTGATTTCATTAAGATTGTAACCGTATGCAGCAAATCTTTTCGTCACATTTTCATCGTCACCTAGTTTTAAACTCCTAATTAAAGTAACCGGAGAAAATGATTTTTTGCTCTGGTCAACTTCATAATAAGAAATTAAAATTGGCACACAGATGAAAGATGTGAATAATAAAAAGGTTAAAATAAATCTTATATTAGATGAAGATGATTTTTGTTGTAGTCTACTATTCATATATAACCTAAAAGGATAAATTGATCGTTTCATATATATAATATAGTGTGGTTATAATAGCCAGATTCTAATTGGGTGAGTGGAGAGTTTGATGTCGAAGGGGCTTAATAAAGCGCATATAATCGTTGTGGGAAACGAAAAAGGGGGTTCGGGTAAATCAACAACAGCGGTACATATTGCTGTCAGCTTGATGAAACGTGACTTTAAAATTGCCATTGTTGATCTTGATGCAAGGCAAAAATCATTAGCACGTTATCTGGAAAATAGATTAAATTATGCAGATCAACATGATTTGCAGCTTAGTATACCTGACGTATATGTTCTGGGGCGCTCTATGGAAGGCGATGTGGATAATATGATATACGAGGATACTAAAAACTTTACGGAACTCGTTGACGAACTGCACAAGGAATCGGATTTTATACTGATTGATTGCCCGGGAAATGATTCAAACCTTGCTAGGCTTGCTCACAGTGTCGCGGATACGTTGATTACTCCTATAAATGATAGTTTCATTGATTTAGACTTGTTGGCTAACGTCAATCCAGACACATATAAGGTCGAAAAATTAAGCCTTTATAGTGAAATGGTATGGGATGCCCGTAAGCATCGTGCAATGACAGATCGCGGCACCATTGACTGGATCGTTATGCGAAACCGCACTTCTGCCCTTGATGCAAAAAATAAACGCAGAGTTCATGAAGCATTAAAGGAACTGCAAAAAAGAGTTTCTTTTCGCTATGTACAAGGACTTGGCGAGCGTGTGGTCTACCGCGAGTTATTTCCCAAAGGTTTAACATTAGTTGATTTTCGCGACACTGAAGAAAAAGTTACGATGTCACATATAGCGGCGCGTCAAGAAATAAGACGTTTAATGTCCGATCTTCAACTTCCCGGTTGGGAAGAAGAAAAGCTCGAACCTTTAGAGAGTAAAATAGCTTAATGCATATCGTCTTAATTATACTAGGCGTTATAATACTATATTTCGCTATTTCAAAATATCTCAACAAAAAACCGGATCAATTCAATGATATATTCCGAAAAGTCTTAGCCGTTGTTTTTGGTGTATTTGGGTTTTTTATTCTTGTTAAAGGCAATATTGCTGTAGCAGTAGTCCTGGGCACCGCGGCTGTATTGTCTTGGCAAGGCACGCTTTGGACATATTTACAATCAAAAGCAGAGGGACCCAAAGTTGGGCAGGCAAATGCAACTTCTGCCACTGAGAATATGACCCGTGATGAGGCACTTGAAATATTAGAACTGATCGGCAAACCCACCGACGAAGAAATCAGGACGGCACATCATAGATTAATGATGAAAATTCACCCTGATCAAGGGGGTTCAGGTTATTTCGCCGCGAAGCTCAATCAAGCAAAAGATCTATTACTAAAAGAATAAAAAAATGGGGAATATTATGCCTTCCAACCATCAGTTTAATAACACAATTCTGCGCGAATATGACATCCGCGGCATTGTCGGAGAAACTCTTCTTGAACAAGATGCCACTGCCTTAGGCAAGGCATTTGGCACGATGGTTCTTCGCAATGGCGGTAAGAAAATATGCTTGGGATATGATGGTCGCTTGAGCTCCCCCATAATGGAAAAGGCTATTTTAGAGGGCCTTTTATCAACCGGACTTGACGTTGTTCGGATCGGTCTAGGGCCAACACCGATGCTTTATTACTCGGTGTTTGAGCTTGACGCTGACGGAGGCATTATGATTACAGGTTCTCATAACCCATCAAATTACAATGGGTTTAAAATGATGCTCGGCAAGGGTGGTTGCTACGGAGAACAAATTCAAAGATTAGGCAAGATGAGTGCCGAGGGCGATCTGGAAGAGGGAAGCGGGACTTCAAACAAACTAAATATTTTTGACCGTTATATTGACCGCCTTATAGAGGATGTGGATATAGATGCTTTGGAAAAAGCAAATTTAACTGTAGGGTGGGACGCTGGCAATGGGGCTGCAGGCGATGCTATTTCTGCCGTCACCAAGCGGCTTCCGGGTCGGCATGTGTTACTGAATGAAAAAATAGACGGTACGTTCCCGTCACATCATCCGGACCCTACAGTAGCTGAAAATCTCGTGGAGCTACAGGAGGCTATTGCGGACAAATCAATGGATATGGGAGTGGCTTTTGACGGTGATGGTGACAGAATAGGTGCTGCCGACCGGGGAGGAGAGATAATCTGGGGCGATCAATTACTCGCCATTTTGTCAAAAGATGTTTTAGCGGATTTGCCGGGATCAAAAATAATCGCTGATATTAAATGTAGCCAAGTTTTGTTTGACCATATTAAATTGCTTGGTGGGGAACCTGTTATGTGGAAAACAGGCCATTCCCTTATCAAAAGTAAAATGGTTGAACTGGATGCGCCACTAGCCGGTGAAATGAGCGGTCATATTTTCTTTAAACATAAATTTTATGGGTTTGATGATGCCATTTATGTAGCCCTTAGACTTTTAAATACTGTCGCGTTAGAAAGCGGTGGCCTGGAGGCCCTACGAAAAAGTCTGCCAGCGGTTGCTAACACACCGGAAATTAGAATCGAATGCGATGAAGGAAGACCATTTGTTGTTGTTGATGAAGTGTTGGCCAGATTAAGAAAAACAGATGCGGTTGTGAATGATCTGGATGGGGCCCGTGTGCAGTCAGAAGACGGATGGTGGTTAATTCGGGCATCCAACACTCAAAATGTGATCGTGGCGCGCTGCGAAGGAAAAAACAGAGAAGCCTTGCACAGAGTGTACGCCGATTTGTCCGCTCAACTTAAGCTTAGTGATGTTGAAGCTCCCGATCTATCATAAGCATAAGGTTTTACTTGCATATTTTTACTTTTGGCTGAATTATGATATGATTAATTCATATGTTTTATAATGATATTCAAAAAAAAGAGCTGTTAGGCCTTTAAAAATAAAATTATGGTTTTATCTTTAATAGAGATTTTTTAAAAACGTGCAGCGATAATGAAATGAGCGAAAAAGACAGTGATAATGAAGGTGGCTTTGAAAGTAACACACTGACCAAAGCCAAACCTAAAACAAAAAAACCATCTATGTATAAAGTTCTCATGCTAAATGATGATTATACACCCATGGATTTTGTCGTTCTGGTGTTGCAGAAGTTTTTTAAGAAACCTGAACCTGAAGCGCTAAAAATTATGCTGCAAGTCCATCAACAAGGTGTCGGTGTTTGTGGTGTATTCAGCTTCGAAGTTGCTGAAAGCAAAGTGCATCAAGTGGTGGATTATGCCCGCAAATATGAGCATCCGTTGCAATGTACTCTTGAAAAGGATTAATCCAGGGAGATTAGACTAGTGCCTACATTTTCACCTAATCTGGAGCATACGCTTCACCGTAGTGTTGCAGAAGCGAATAAGAGACAGCATGAATTCGCGACCTTGGAGCATCTGCTGCTCGGTCTTTTGGACGATCAGGATGCTGTCGCTGTGCTGCGTGCTTGCGATGTTAATATTTCACAACTTCGCGCCGAACTTAAAGTGTATCTCGATAAAGAACTTGAAAATATTACGGAGGAAACAAATCTGGATGCCACCCCCACGGCGGGGTTTCAGCGCGTTATTCAGCGTTCAATTTTACATGTTCAGAGCAGCGGCCGTGAAGAAGTGAATGGCGGCAACGTGCTTGTAGCATTATTTTCCGAACGCGATAGCCACGCGGTTTATTATTTGCAGCAACATGAAGTTTCACGTTTGGATGTGGTTAATTATATTTCCCATGGCTTAGCAAAATCCGGCGAAATAGAAGACAGAGAAAATAACGACGATCCTTTGGACCATGATGACGTCGAAGGCGGCGAAGGGTCGTCGAAAACTGCCGTAGAAAAATATTGCATAAATTTGAATGAGAAAGCGCGCGACGGTAAAATTGACCCGTTGATTGGCCGAGTTTCAGAAGTGGAACGCACGATCCAGATTTTATGCCGCAGATCAAAAAATAATCCACTTTATGTTGGTGACCCTGGTGTTGGTAAAACGGCTATTGCAGAGGGTCTTGCGCTGCGGATTGAGAAAAAAGAAGTGCCTGAGGTGCTACACGGCTCAACAATTTTTTGTCTTGAAATGGGGACAATATTAGCGGGAACCAGGTTTCGTGGTGACTTTGAAGAACGGATTAAAGCGGTAATAAAAGAAATTGAAGAAATGGACGGTTCAATTCTCTTTATTGATGAAATTCATACTATTATTGGTGCCGGAGCCACGGGCGGCGGAGCGATGGACGCATCAAATCTGCTTAAACCTGCACTGGCAAAAGGTGATTTGCGCTGTATAGGCTCAACAACTTATAAAGAATACCGTTCTTATATTGAAAAAGACCGCGCTCTTCTTCGACGTTTCCAAAAAATTGATGTGGTGGAGCCCACGTCACGAGAAACAAAGGATATTTTAAAAGGTATTAAAAAATATTTTGAAGAACACCATAAAGTAAAATACAGTGACGAGGTGATTGAAGCAGCTGTTGATCTATCCATTAGACATATCAACGAGCGAAAATTACCGGATAAAGCGATCGATGTTATTGATGAAGTTGGCGCATCACAAATGTTACTTTCAGAAGCGAAGCGCAAGAAAAATATAACAGTTGCTGACGTAGAAAATGTCGTCTCAAAAATGGCACGGATACCGCCAAAAAGTGTTTCAAAAGATGATAAGTCAATTTTAAAAACATTGCCAAAAGATTTAAAACGTGTGGTTTTTGGTCAAGATAAAGCGATCGAAGTATTATCCGACGCTATAAAATTGTCGCGCGCGGGCCTGCGTGAAGATGACAAGCCAATAGGATGTTATTTATTTAGCGGTCCAACAGGCGTTGGTAAAACGGAAGTGGCAAAGCAACTCGCCAGTTTGCTTGGTGTTGAGATAGAGCGATTTGATATGTCCGAATATATGGAGCGTCATACGGTTTCCCGCCTCATTGGTGCGCCTCCCGGTTATGTTGGATATGATCAAGGGGGGTTACTAACCGACGCGATTGATCAAACACCGCACTGTGTATTGCTTTTAGATGAAATTGAAAAGGCGCATCAAGATATTTATAATATTTTATTGCAAGTGATGGACCACGGAACGTTAACAGACAGCAATGGTAAAAAAATCGATTTTAGAAATGTGATCCTTATAATGACCACGAATGCTGGTGCAATGGAGCTTAGTAAAGAAGCGTTCGGATTTGGCGCGTCTGATCAATCCGGAGCTGATGAAGAGGCTATAAAGAAACTGTTTACGCCGGAATTTAGAAACAGGTTGGATGCTGTCGTGCCATTTTCGGATTTGCCACCGAGCGTAATAGAACAGGTCGTAGAGAAATTCGTCTTGGAGCTTGAAATGCAATTGGAAGACAAGGGAGTTCATATAAAACTAACTGCGGCGGCTAAAGGATTTATCGCGCAGAAGGGGTATGACAAGCATTTTGGTGCCAGACCTTTAAAACGCGTTATACAGGAAGAGATTAAAAAGCCGCTCGCAGATGAATTACTTTTTGGTCGTCTTGTGCAAGGCGGCGAAGTGAATATCGATTATAAAAATAAGAAATTAGTCATCGATATTGAGCCCGGTAAATCGGTGCCAAAGAAAACGCGGAAAAAGAAAGAAAAGGCGACAATAAAGTAGTTTAGACGCTCTTTCCTGTCTTCGATCACGGTAATGTTATTGATATATAATTGAAAAACAGGTTCCGTAATGTTAAAATTATATTGAAGCGGGAATATTATTAAAGGACATATTATGAGAAAAATATTACTTACAGCTCTTTTCTTCTGCGGTTTAGGGATCGTATCAGTGGCGTTAGCTGAAACAACGACCGAACGCGGCGCAAAAGAATTAGCAAAATATGAACAAACCGGTGAATTTGAAAGATGTATTTCTAACAATCAGATCAAGAGTACTAAAGTTCTTGATGACGGACGTATTTTGTTCAAATTGAAGCACAACAAATACATGTTAAATACGATGAAAAGCGAATGTCCACGTCTCGCGTTTAATAATAATTTTGCTTACGGGGTTGGTGGAGCGAGCCAACTTTGCGGAAGCGATATCATTTCGGTTGTAAATTATACCACTGTTGGGGCATCTTGTGTGCTGAGTGAATTTGAAGTTCTGGAGCGGAAGCCTAGATCATAAGCTGAATTTAACGTTTATTTTTTGAATGGTGTAAAATTTTCGAGATATTTTATATCTTGTTGAACCATGTTACGCTCCTGTTTCAAGAAATTATCTATCGCTTCCCTAAACGAAGGGTTCGATATCCAATGGGTGCTTTGGGTGATGATCGGTACGTATCCCCGTGCTAATTTATGATCACCTTGGGCGCCTGCTTCCACTTTTTCTAAGTTATTTTGGATAGCAAATTCTATCGCTTGATAATAACATACCTCAAAATGTAAGAATTTGTGATGCTCCGTTGCGCCCCAATAACGACCAAAAAGAGTGTCATGACCAATTAAATTCAAGGCTCCTGCAATATATTTATCTTTACGTTTTGCCATTATAAGCAATAAGCTATCTGGTATTTTTTGACTAAGGAGCGAAAAAAACTTCCTGTTTAAATAAGGCCTTCCCCATTTTCGGGTTGCCGTATTTAAATAAAACTCAAAATAATGATCCCAATGATCTTCACTAATTTCGTCTGCTTTAACAGTTTCAATCTCAATATCATTTTGCACGGCACAACGACGCTCTTTTACAATATTTTTTCTTTTACGTGAGGATAATGCTTCCAAAAATTGATTGAAAGAAAGGTAGCCATTATTTAACCAATGAAACTGTTGATCTTGACGCATTAAGAATTGTTCAGACGTCATGACGTCAGCATCTTCTTTTGCCAGAAAAGTAAAATGTAATGAAGAAACATCAAGTTTTTTAGCGAGCGTGAGGGCACCGTTAACCAACCGTAATTTGGTATCCATCTCCGGGGCGTCGGGGTGCACCATAAGACGTGGACCCGTAACGGGGCTGAAGGGGATAGAACATTGAAGTTTAGGATAATAATTACCACCGGCATTTTCAAATGCATTCGCCCACGAATGATCAAATACGTACTCGCCCTGTGAATGGCTTTTTAAATAAAGCGGCATTATTCCGCATATTCGTTCTTGATCGTTTCTTATGATAATATGTTGTGCCAACCATCCAGTTTCTGCTATCGCACAGCCACTTTCTTCAAGTGCGCTTAAAAACCCGTAAGAGCAAAAAGGATTTAATCCAGTTTTTTCCTGTAGGGCACAGCTATCCCAGTCATCTTGGTTAATTGCATGAATGGATGTCAGTATTTCAATTTTCATTCTTTAACTACAATTCAAAAATGATGTTGTCTGTATATTGCTTTGCTTTGCGTCTATTTTGATCTGACCTGACCGTCCAGGTTAATATTGTTTTACCGAACTTACGATAGGTTTCCGTAGCATCATTGGGTAATGCACGAATATCGTAAGCCAGAAAATCAACTGAATTAAGTAAACTAATTTGTGTACTCACATCAAAATATTTTGTCGGTAGGCTTCCATCATCTATAGACGTGGCAACCAGACCACAAAGGGTATTTGGAGATAAGTTCTTAAAATTGGACATTATTTCGGGATAGAATGACATAACAGCAATATTTCCTTTGTAATCTTTCATATCCCGGAAAACGGCTTCAGCTATTTCTGAATATTTTCCCTGGTCGCCTTTTATTTCAACTAAAATTGGCACGGATCCATTGATCTGATTGAGTACTTCTTTTAACGTCGGGATGTTATCTTTGCTGTTGCGAAGATTTATTTTGCTTAATTCAGACGCTGAATGTTCAGTTATTTTCCCGGTTTCGCCAGTTAATCGATCCAATGTTTCATCATGAATGACGATCGCCTTATTGTCTTTACTTAAAAGCACATCAAGTTCAAATCCATAGCCGTTCTGAACGGCGTTGTTGAAGGCGGATATGCTATTTTCAACAATATGTTTTTGAAGACTATGAAGCCCTCTATGAGCGAATGCTTTATCTTTAAGCCAATCGTCCTGCATTTTTGCTATGAGATTTCAATTAATGCGTCAATCTCGACCGGTACGTTAAGGGGAAGTGCATTTGTTCCAACAGCAGATCGGGAATGTTTTCCTGCGTTACCGAAGACCTCTACCATCACATCTGATGCGCCGTTCACTATACCTGGCTGCCCAGGGAAGCTGTCTACACAGTTAACGAAGGCACCTAGTTTTACAATTCGAACAACACGATTTAGATCGCCGTCACAAGCAGCATTTATTTGGGAAATAATGTTAATTGCACACAAGCGGGCTGCTTTATTAGCATCTTCTAATGTTACTTCTTGTCCTACTTTACCAATATAGGGAAGTTTACCTTCACCATCGAGCGGCAATTGACCGGATACGGAAAGTAAGTTTCCCGTTTGCACGTAAGTTACATAATTGGCTACAGGCGCAACAGGTGTGGGTAGTTTGATGCCAAGTTTTTCTAGGTTTTCTTTAGGTGAAGTGCTCATACTAGCTCCATTAAGTTTTTTAAGAAATTAATGGAGATTACGATGTTTTTATGACAATGAAAAGCAATTAGATGGTTAAGTTAAATGATATTTGTTGCGTGTTTGCTTGCGTTCACGTTTATTTTCATACATCGCTTTATCGGCAATATCGAATATTTCTTCCATCGCTACGTTTCGGTCGATAATTGCAAACCCCATACTCGCACATGTCGATAAAACGTTGCCATGATAATTGAGCGTAATTTTTTTTAAATAGTGTCGAATGTAACCGGCTCGTTCTTTGGCTTTTTCAACATCACATTTGCTTAGCAATAACCCGAATTCATCACCAGACAAACGCGATGCAGCATCTGTTTGGCGGACTGATTTAATAAGAAGCTCGCCTACTCTTTTTAACATAGCGTCACCGGCATTATGGCCATAAGTATCATTTACTCTTTTAAAGCCGTCTAAATCAACGAAGGCAAATAAGCTTATTTCACCATATCGGTTTGCCCGTGCAATGGCATTTTCGATTTCATTTTCAAAACCTTGACGGTTTAAAAGCCCCGTGAGCATGTCCGTCGACGCCAGCGATTCCAGATTTGAAATATATTCTTTTTGATCAGCAATTGTTTGCTCCGCTTCCGCCGCATAATCAAGAATTTCAGAAAGTGCTTTCCAGTTTTTTAACGTTAGGCCGTCACTCGATTGATGAAACTTTTTGATTAGCTCAGTTGCTTTCTTACTAATACTCAGAGCGTTATTTTTAATCTGTAAATCGGGGTTATATTGTATGATATTCATGTTACATCCCTTGTTTAATTAAACTAACTCAAATCTTGCAAGAGACGTGCCAATGGATAATGCACTGGTAATTAAGGATAAAATGTAGTTTTATTCAAGTCACGCTAATTCGCGGTAATATTTTCCGCAATCAACTGGGAAAAATAACCACAATTATGGTTAATCAGAAGTTAATTATTCTTTTGGCGGAACGTTTGATATCGCGAGTGGCTTATCAAGAGATATCCCGGCCTCAATTTTGGCTTCTTTCACCATATTCCTGACATCAGCACGTAATTGAAATGCATCATAAACGATACCGTCCTTAATCGTCCAGCGAACGCCGCCAACCCGTTCCACATTCCCTGTTTCTTCATTTAGTTTAACGGCACCAGTACCGTAAAGAACTTTGAAGTTGTGGAGCGGATTTTCATCAACAATGGCTAAGTCGGCTTTTTTGCCAACTTGTAAACTACCGATTTCATCTTCCATCATAAGCTCTTTGGCCCCGATCAATGTCGCAGACCTAATAACTTCCAGCGGATGAAATCCGGCTTCCTGTAGGAGCTCAAATTCCTGAATATACCCAAAACCGTAAAGACTATAGATAAACCCGGTATCGCTACCCACACCAACTTTACCACCGCGATTTTTATATTCATTGATAAATTGCATCCACAGTTTAAAGTTATTATTCCATTCTACTTCATGTTTGGTTGTCCAGTAGAACCAATAAGATCCGTGTGCAACAGGGCTAGGACGATAAAAATCCCATAAAGCCGGCATCGTATATTCGTCGTGCCAAATGGCCCGGCTCATACGCATAAGGTCGCGTGAAGCGATATAGATTGTAAATGAGGGGTTTATTGCGAAATCCCTTTCAAGTAATGTTTCCATTACTTCATTCCATTTCTTTGATCCTGGTTTTGCGGCTTGTTTCCACAATTTACCTGCTTCGCCAAACCGATCCATTTCGTTTGTATATATGTAATCAGATGGATAATCCTGTATTAATCTGTCTTCAAATAAGGCTTCCGGCAAACCATACCAATGTTCCATACTATCCAGACCATGTGACGAAGTATCAAGCACATTTGCATGGGTTACATCGGGCTGTGCATGGTGCATGGTCGTGTTTAGTCCAATTTTTTCTGCTTCATCAAGCGCGGCCCATAGAATTTTTTCTGGTGCGCCAAAAAACTTTATCCCGTCACCGCCATTCTTTTTAATCTCGCGGACGCGTTCTCTGGCTGCTTCCACGCTGTCAATACCACCAAAAGTAGGAAATGCGACAATACGAGGAGCAGTGATTTCGTTTGCTTCACTGCGATTTTTAAGGCCGACTATACGCTTATCGCCGCCGGAACCCAGGCTTCTTATCGTTGTTATTCCATGACCGAGTTGTAGTTTAAAAATATAATCTGGCGAAACACTCTGTCCGGAATTTAAAGAATGGATATGTGTATGAACATCAATAAAGCCGGGCAGGATGTATTTGCCGGTGACATCAATTTCTCTATCCCCTTTAGCAGGGCGTCTATCAGAATTAACAAGTCGGCCCGGCGTACCTACAACTTGAATTTGGGTTATGCGATCATTCTCTATAACCACGTCAGCGGGGCCATACGCCGGTGCCCCGGTGCCATCGATGATATATCCCCCGCGCAGTACCAGACGTTCATATTGTCCTTCACCTTCTTTTCTATCAGGCACTTCGTTTTCCTGAGCCCATAAAGGTGACGAAGAAAATGCAAGCAATGCAAAAGAAATAGTTATTAATCTTGATGATATCATTTTTGAGCATCCTTTTTTAAAAGATAATAATTTTACTATTGCATGAAGTCATAACCCTGTCAGGTAAATTTTCGGCCCTTAATAATTATATCAGTACCGTATTTGTTACGGATCTTATCCATTGCCCTTTCGGTCTTGATTTCTTTACTTTTTCTTTCGTCTAATAAATCCGGTAAATCGGAATATTGATCATTCTGAAATTTTGAAACGCCGATACCAATAAGACGATATTCTAAGCCATTACATTCCGGCTTTAAAAGGAACTTCCCATGTTGATATAGCGTTTCAGCCATTTGGGTCGTGCCATCGAGGGTTACAGATCTAGTGACAGTTCTAAAATTTGATGTCTTAAGCTTTAGAGTTACAGTTTTTGCAGACAATTGTTGCTTTTTTAACCTAAAAGACACTTTTTCGCACATTATCCATAGTCGTTTTTTTAGGTAGTTGTAATCACCAATATCTTCTTCCAACGTATGTTCGTTGGAGATGCTTTTGGTTTTTTGTGATGAAACAACTGATCTACTGTCATCGCCGCGGGAAAAATAATAAAGTCGCTCACCCATAACGCCATAATCTTGAATGAGTTTTTTCAGCTCCATTTTTTGGAGTTGGCCGATCTGCGTAATTCCCGCTCGTTTCATTTTACTATTAAGCACTTTTCCAACACCCCATATTTTACTTATGGGTTGTTTTGCCAGAAAACTTTTTGCTTCTTTTTGTCCAATTATTGAGAATCCCTGAGGCTTATCAAGATCCGAAGCAAGTTTTGCCAAAAACTTATTATAGCTAAGCCCAACCGATACAGTGATACCAATTTCTTCAAAAACTTTCTTTACGGTTTTGCAAAGCACTTTTGCTGGTGGCAGCTCGTACAACTTTTCTGTACCCGTAAGATCCAAAAATGCCTCATCAATCGAAATTGGCTCCACCGCCGGTGTTATATCATTAAATATTTTTCTGATTTCCTTACTGACAGCGGAATATTTTTCCATATCTGGGCGTAACACAATAGCATTTGGGCACAATTTATTAGCTTTAAACATAGGCATAGCGGATTTAACACCGAAAGTTCGTGCAATGTAGCAACATGTGGACACAACGCCGCGCTTGCCACCCCCAATTAATAGTGGTTTCGAATTTAAATCTGGATTATCGCGTTTTTCAATGCTGGCATAAAATGCATCACAGTCAAGGTGAGCAATGCTTAATTTATTTAGTTCGGGGTGTGAGATAATGCGTGGGCTGGCACATTTCGGACAAAGCATGTTCGTTTCATAATTCTGGATATTCGAAAGGCAGTCACGGCAAAATGAAAATTGTGTCATGAGTGATCGGTTGCACCAGGAAAACAGCGGCGTCCTTTATCAATATCCATTGGTTCGATGGTATATGCTTCTGAAAATTCTATTAATATTTTCTCATTCTGCAATAGAAAGTCAAAAATACTGGCTAAAATATGCGACATAGTTTCTGAATTAGACATATTATCCTTTAGCAATGTGAGGTCTATACCGCTCAAATTAACGTAACTGGCTAGATATTTTTCGTTTTCTGCTATAAATGTTAGACCGTTTAGAGCAATGACTTCTGCGCTATCTCTGTTCACGATATATTCCTTGTATTACATAATAATTCAATATTAGTATATTTTAGCGTAAATATATAAAAATTAACCGCTTTTTCATATACTGTGGTTATTAGTATGTATATCTATATGGGTTGGTGTTTATGACACTTCAAAATTATAACAAAATAAGAGACATTTTATGCCAAAAAAAATACTCGTTGTTGAAGATAATGATTTAAATATGAAGCTTTTTTGTGACTTACTGGACGCTCATGGATATGAAACGGTTCAAACACAGGAAGGTATGAAAGCTCTTGAACTTGCCAGAAATGAAAAGCCTGATTTAATATTAATGGATATTCAATTACCTGAGGTCTCGGGTCTCGAAGTAACAAAATGGATCAAAGAAGATGATGATCTGAAGTCAATCCCTGTTATTGCTGTAACAGCGTTTGCTATGAAGGGTGATGAAGAAAAGATACGTGAGGGTGGTTGTGAAGCCTATATCGCGAAACCTATTTCCGTGAGCCACTTTATTGAAACAGTGCGTAAATTTGTAGGGTAATCGCTTAAAATGACCGCAAGAGTATTAGTTGTAGATGATGTGCTTCATAATGTGAAGCTACTTGAAGCGAAGCTCCGAAGTGAATATTTCGATGTGCTTACTGCAATGAACGGTATTGATGCTCTAAATATAATCGAAAACGAACTGCCAGATATCATATTACTGGATGTAATGATGCCGGGGATGGATGGATTTGAAGTGTGCAGGCGTGTTAAAGAAAATCCGCTAGTGGCCCATATTCCAATAATCATGGTTACAGCACTTGATCAACAAAAAGATAGAGTAACGGGACTTGAGGCTGGCGCGGATGACTTTCTTACCAAACCGATTCAGGATTTGCCACTATTTGCCAGAGTGCGGTCACTTGTTCGGCTAAAAGTATTGATGGATGAACTGCGAATGCGCGATTCGACTGGAAAGGCTTTTGCAGGAGATGCCGGGATGGAAGTTAGCTCTACCATCAAACTTGACGATGCAAAAATACTACTCGTTGAAGATTATGAGAGAGTTGCCCACAGAATAATGGGATATTTGGACGGCGCGGCGCAATCAATAGACATGGATGATGTTGATGTAGGTGAGCTGACAACAGAAAATCTAGGGCAATATGACTTATTTATCATTAGCTTAAGTCTTAGAAAAGTAGATGGTTTGAGGCTTTGTTCATCTATCAGATCAAATGAAGCGACAAGGCACACGCCCATTCTAATTTTGATAGATGAAGGTGACAACGAACGATTAATTCAAGCAATGGATATCGGCGTAACCGATTATGTCACCAGACCGATTGACGGCAATGAATTGGTTGCGAGAGTCAAAGCACAAATCAGACATAAAAGATTTGCTGATTACCTGCGTGGGAAAATGCAAAAAAACATGGAAATGGCAGTAACGGATTCAGTAACAAATTTGTACAACAGGCACTTCCTTTCCACACATTTGGAGAATGTATTCTCCCCTGATAATGATAAGCAGGCCAATTTAGCGATGCTAATGTTAGATATTGATTATTTCAAAATAGTCAATGATACACACGGACATGCGGCAGGTGATGAAGTTCTGGAGGAATTTGCGGAAAGAATTTCAAGTAATATTCGTAGTATTGATTTGGCCGCGAGATATGGGGGCGAAGAATTTGTTGTTATTATGCCTGAAACTGATGCCGAATTTGCGTTATTTATCGCCGAGCGTTTACGGCGCACGATCAGCGATAAACCGTTTGAAATATCTACATCGAAAGAACCAATTAACGTCACCGTAAGCATCGGCGTTTCAATCGCCAGTGATGAATGCAATACGAAGGAAAAGTTGCTTTCTGACGCGGATAAAGGGCTTTATAAAGCGAAAGATTCCGGACGTAATAAAGTGTGTGGTTTTAAGTGTTTAGATGAATAGTCTGATATAAAGAAGAATGGTTTGACATAAAAAAG
This sequence comes from Emcibacteraceae bacterium, assembly GCA_021774795.1. Lineage (GTDB taxonomy): Bacteria > Pseudomonadota > Alphaproteobacteria > Sphingomonadales > Emcibacteraceae > Pseudemcibacter. The sequence goes on from JAJFIR010000012.1 coordinate 30,323, forward strand.
GCCGCTTTGAATAAAGCAGCCACTCCCAAAAAATGTAAATATCGTAATAAGCTATTTAATTTTTACTTCCTTGAATTCAACATGTTTGCGCGCAACAGGATCATACTTGCGCATTACCATCTTTTCAGTGATGTTGCGTGGGTTTTTCTTCGTAACATAATAAAAACCTGTATCAGCAGTGCTGACGAGCTTAATTTTTACACTTGATGGTTTGGCCATTGCTAGCTTCCGTTCTTAAATTTCATAGATTATGTTTGCGGAAAATACAGGGATTGTGGGTGAAGTCAAGTAAAAGTCAGTGATTTTTTTATAATTCACTTTCTTTTTCTTTTTCGCACTGTTTTGTTATTTTTTCTTGCTGTATTGCGCTTCTGATGTTTGTTTAAATTATCATCCATTAATTGGAAAATTAGCCCGCCCGAGACGGGATTGGCTTCTTTTAGCCGTACATTGATAGAATCACCTAATTGGTAGGTCAGACCACTATGTTCGCCTTGAATAAGCTGATGATCCTTGTCATAAAAAAAATAGTCGCCAACAATTGACGATATAGGTATAAACCCCTCACCACCGGTTTCGATGAGGCTGACAAATAAACCGGCGCGAATGACACCGCCGATTTTACCTTCGAATACTTCATCTATTTTGCTGTACATATAGTGGGCTACATAACGTTCGGTAGAGTTTCGTTCGGCAATCATTGAATTACGTTCAGTGTTGCTTATGTGTTCGGCCGTTTCATATAAATGCTCAATATCACCGTCGCTCAATCCATCATCACCTAGCTTTAGTGCTTTTATGAGTGCCCGATGAATGAGTACGTCAGCGTAACGGCGAATTGGGGAAGTGAAATGCGCATATTTAGTGAGTGATAATCCGAAGTGCCCGTGATTATCAGGACTATATTTTGCCTGCATTTGGGTTCTCAAAATTATCGTATTGATAACACTTTCATGTGGTGTTCCGACTACTTTTTCTAACAAATTATTGAATATTTTTGGTTTTATTGCCTGCCCTTTTGCAAAATTATAATCCAGACTCTGCATAAACTGTCTTAGAGTTTCGAGCTTATCCAAACTCGGCTGTTCGTGAATGCGGTACATGCAGGGGACGTTTCTTTTTTCCAGCTCTTCCGCCGCGGCCACATTTGCCTGTACCATGAATTCTTCAACAAGTTTGTGGGCCGGTATGTTTTCTCGATTAGTAATTGACGCGACTTTACCTTCGTCATCGAGATTGATTTTCTTTTCAGGTACAAATAATTCTAACGGTTCGCGGTGGGTACGCCCTTTAAGTAATATTTCGAACGCGTCATATAGTGGATTTATTACCTTGTCTAATAGATGCGAAGTACGCCCACAGGTTTTTCCATCGCGGGCTGACTGGAATTCCTGGTAAGAGAGACTAGCGAGGCTATTCATTAGGCCTCGAACGAATTTGTGACGTATTTTTTCCCCACGTTTATCGAACCAGATATGTACAGCCAGAGTATATCTGTCTTCTGCTTCATGCAGAGAACAAAGTCCGTTGGATAAAGATTCTGGTAACATAGGGACGACACGGTCAGGAAAATAGGTGGAGTTTCCACGTTTCCGTGCTTCTTGATCAAGGGCCGAGCGTGGTTTTACATATTCCGCTACGTCAGCAATCGCGATTAAAATATGACAGCCGCCCGCATTATTTGGATCGGGATCCATTTCCGCCCAAATAGCATCATCATGATCACGTGCATCCGGGGGATCGACAGTGATTAACGGAAGTGATCTCAGGTCCGTTCTTTTTCTCAAACCAGGATTCTGAGACTTTTTGGCTTCTTTGATAACGTTATCGGGAAACTCTACGGCGATGCCTTGTGATATTATTGCTATTAAACTGATTGATTTCGGGTCGTCTACTGACCCGAAGCATTTAAGAACTTTAGCAGGTTTGGCTTTTGCGTGTCGTGACCTTTGGCGGCCGGGCTTAATTTGAATAAGAACGAGAGTACCGTCTTTGGCTTCGTTCCAGTCATTTTTAGCAATTAAATATTTATTTCGGTCTTTTTTGTCCGTTGGATTTACGAAGGCAATATTTTCATCGTCAGAATTGAATATTCCCATCACTTGTGTTGAACTTTGTTCAATTTTTCTAATTACTTTAGCGACGTAACCGGTTTCGCCTTTGTTTTTATTTGGTGTGATGCGCACAAGGGCTTTATCGCCTGGCCCAAGCTTATTGCGTTGGTCGTGTGCAAACATTAGTATCTTTGGCGGATTTTTAGAATGTTGCCAGTTTGCCGGGCGCGCCGTTAAGTCACCAAAATTATCAATCCCACTTATTTCAACGATTAAAACAGGGGGTAAGTCACCGGAGACATGTAGTTTGGATTTACGCGATTTTTCGAGCAGCCCGTCCAGGTTCATTTTTCTGAGAACTTTTTTCAGTTTTATCTTATCCTCGCCCTTAATTTGAAAAGCGCGCGTAATTTCACGCTTCGAGGCGCGACCCGGATTTTCCCGAATGAACTCTAAAATCTGATCAGCATTAGGAAAAGGGGCTTTCATTTTGGCCATTGTTTTCCTTATTTGGCTTTGGCCTTAGCTTTCTTTTTAGCTTTCGGTTTGGCCTTGGCTTTAGGTTTCGATTTTTTGCCTTTAGCAGCGCGCGCCTTGATCAACTCTATCGCTTCCTCAACAGTAATATCCTTTGGATCTTTGTCTTTCGGGATTGTCGCGTTAACGCGCTTATATTTGACATATGGACCGTATCTGCCGTCCATTACTAAAATATTGCCTTCACCGTCTGGATGTTCACCCAAATCTTTAATCGGCTCAGCTGATTTCCCACGTTTTGCTAGTGCCTCTGCCAGCAATGTGACTGCATGGTTAATACCGATATTAAAAACATCTTCCGGGTCTTTTAAGCTCGCAAATGCACCGTTATGGGAAACATAAGGGCCATAGCGGCCAATCGCAGCTTTAATAACTTTACCGTCTTCCGGATGTACACCAACGTCACGCGGTAGGGCAAGGAGTTTAAGGGCGCGTTCAAAATCAACTGATTCTGCTGCCATACCTTTTGGAATAGAGGCTCTTTTTGGTTTTTCTTTTTCAACGGGTTCGCCGAGTTGGATATAAGGCCCGAAACGTCCACTACGAACCGTAACTTCCATGCCGGAATCCGGATCAATACCCAGAGTTTTTGGCCCATCGTCTTGTGCTTTTTCCCCGTCGCCATCTTGAATTTGGCGAGTGTAATTACACTCCGGATAATTTTCACAACCAATGAATGCTCCGAATTTACCGGTTTTGACACTCAACCCACCTTCTTCACATTTGGGACATTTACGTGGATCGGAGCCATCTCCGCGTTCTTGAAAGATAAATGGCGCAAGCGCATCCGTTATGACATCCAGTACTTCAGAAACTCGCAGGTCTTTTGTTTCTGCTATAGCCGCACTAAAATCGAGCCAAAAGTTTGCAAGAACTTCTTTCCAGGGAATTTTTCCGTCCGAAACTCTGTCAAGCTCCGCTTCAAGGTCAGCGGTGAAATCATACTGTACATATTTGTTGAAATAACTTTCCAGAAAAGATGTTACAACACGTCCTTTTCCTTCTGGAATAAATCTATTTTTATCCATAACAACATAATTGCGGTCTCTTAATACTGTAAGGATAGAAGCATAAGTGGACGGGCGACCAATACCAAGTTCTTCCATTCGTTTAACGAGGCTTGCTTCTGTGAAGCGTGGTGGTGGCTCAGTGAAATGTTGATTGGCTTCAATTTTATCCTTATTTACATTTTCACCTTTTGATAATTTAGGCAGACGTTTCTCGTCATCATCTTTTGCGTCGTCCCGTCCTTCTTGATATAGGGTAAGAAAGCCATCAAAGATTTGTACTGTGCCCGTCGCCCGAAGTGAGGTTTTGCCATCCGCGGAAACGATATCAGCGGTGGTTCGTTCCATTCTCGCTTCTTCCATCTGGCTGGCGATGGTTCTTTTCCAAATCAGCTCGTAAAGTCTTTTTTGGTCATCGTCTAATCGGTTTGCTATTGATTCAGGCAGTCTTGCCAGATCAGTTGGGCGCACTGCTTCGTGGGCTTCCTGCGCATTTTTTGATTTATTTTTATAAAATTTCGGTTTTGCGGGTACATATTCGCTACCATATTTTTCGCCAATAACGCTTCGTGCACTTGCAATGGCTTCCCTGGCTATGTTAACGCCGTCCGTCCGCATATAAGTAATAAGTCCAGTGGTTTCACCCTTTATATCAATACCTTCATAAAGTTTCTGCGCCGTTCTCATGGTACGTTGCGCATTAAACCCAAGCTTCCTTGCTGCTTCCTGCTGCATCGTAGACGTGGTAAATGACGGCGACGGGTGCCTTTTAGCTGGCTTACTGATAACGTCTTTTACGGTAAATTCTGCCGCTTCCACTGCTTTTTTTGCGGCCAATGCGGTAGTTTCGTTTGTTAATGTAAACTTCTCGAGCTTTTTTCCATTTAGCAAAGTCAATCTCGCGCTAAATGATTTAGCTGCGGAATTTTTAAGCTGCGCTTCTATGGTCCAGTATTCTTCGGATAAGAATTTTTCAATTTCCAGTTCACGTTCGCAAATGAGGCGCAATGCTACCGACTGAACACGCCCGGCTGATTTAGAACCAGGGAGTTTACGCCATAATACGGGTGATAAATTAAATCCAACCAAATAATCTAATGCCCGCCTTGCAAGGTAGGCCTCTACCATTTCCGTATCAACGTCACGGGGTTCATCCATCGCTTTAAGAATAGCGGTTTTAGTGATCTCATTAAATACGACGCGCTTGACATTAACGTCTTTCATCACACCGCGTTTTGCTTTTAACACTTCAAGAACGTGCCAGGAAATAGCTTCACCTTCGCGGTCAGGGTCGGTCGCGAGAATAAGCTCATCCGAATTTTTTGTGCTGTCCGCGATGTCTTTGATGCGTTTTTTGCTGTCGCTATCAACTTTCCACGTCATCTCAAAGTCATTGTCGGTATCAACCGAGCCATCCTTAGAAGGCAAGTCGCGAATATGGCCAAAGCTTGCGAGAACTTTATAATCTTTGCCTAGATATTTGTTTATAGTCTTGGCTTTCGCCGGAGATTCAACAATTACTGTTTTCATTGCGTTTTCATCACCACTAGAATCGAAATTAAAAATTATTGCTTCACGGGGCTTTTACAGAATGTTTTAACAAAAAGATACCCTGTTTCCTGCATGTCGTGTAATTTCTCCTGCAAGTTCGAACTCAAGAAGTACGGTTTGAACCACGGAAGGTGTTAGTTTCGTCATCCTGATTAAGTCGTCTATAGCTATCGCAGTATGACTTAATTTTTCCTTAACGGCCTTTGAAGCGTTTTTTAAGTCGCTTTCATTTTCTTCTTTATTGGGGGGTGCTTGAAATAGATCATACTGCGGTTCAGAAATGCTTCTCTGATCCACAATGTTTAAAACGTCAACAATATCCTGAACGGATTCTGTTAGCTGAGCACCTTGTTTGATTAGGCTGTTTGGGCCCTTGGAACGTGGATCAAGAGGCGAGCCGGGGATCGCAAAAACCTCCCTACCTTGTTCGGAAGCTAATCTGGCAGTAATCAATGTTCCTGACTTATGCGTAGCTTCCACAACCAATACCCCTGAAGCCAGTCCTGAAATAATCCGGTTTCTTCTGGGAAAATGGCGTGCTTGTGGCTGGGTGCCAAATGGCATTTCAGAGATAATAAGGCCGGCTTCTTTTATAGATTGATATAATTTTTGGTTTTCGCGAGGATAAATAACATCTGCGCCACCAGCGAGGACCGCAATTGTACCGGTGTTCAGCACCCCTGTGTGCGCGGCAGCATCAATCCCACGGGCCATACCAGAGCTGATAATGTATCCTGTTTCGCCGAGTTGCTTCGAAAATGATGTTGCCATTTTAATTCCTACGGCAGAAGCATTTCTCGCGCCGACGATGGCAAAACATTTTTTTTCAAGTAAGTGGGTGTGTCCCAATGCCATCAATATAGGCGGAGCGTCTTCCGTCGCTGCAAGAGGAGTAGAGTATAGGCCATCGCCAAGTACGATCATTGTGCCACCCAACTTATTTAAAGCGTCAATTTCCTGATCAATTTTTGCTTTTGGGCAGACGACAAGCGGTTTTTTTCTCCCGCCTCGTTTTGCAAGTTCAGGTAAAATATCGATGGCATTTTTAGCTGATTTATACCTGCTGATCAATTGCCGGAAAGTAACGGGACCTACATTATCGGTTCGAATTAGGCGAAGACGAGCAATCTTTTCATTTTCCGAAAGTTTTTCAGAAGAGTTACTCATACCATTTTGCCCCGATTATTTCTTTCCGATTTTTGGTTCGGTTCCGCTAAGAAGTCGCTTAATGTTTTCTGTATGTTTTAGTAGAATAAGAATACACAATATACCCGCAAGAATTGCAAGTTTTAAATCAGAAAATATGTAGCTATATAAAGGTGACAGCACAGCTGCTACCAGGGCCGACAAAGAAGAAATGCGAAAAATAAGGGCTGTTACGACCCAAGTTAGACATGAGGCAAGTCCGGCTAACGGGTTAAGTGCTATAATAATACCCAAGAATGTTGCGACACCTTTCCCACCGGTGAATTTTAAAAAGATAGAATATAAATGTCCCGTAAAGGCTCCTGCTCCCGCATATAATCCTGCACCGGGATAAAAATACTCAGTAAGAAGAACTGCTGTCGCTCCTTTGCCGATATCCAAAATTAATGTAAGAAGTGCGAGTAACTTATTACCGGTTCGAAGAACATTAGTGGCACCAATGTTACCTGATCCGATTTCGCGTATATCACCGTGACCGGCAAGTCTTGTAAGTACTAATCCGAATGGTATAGATCCCAGAATATACCCGCCGCACAAAATTGCAGCAATTAAACCATATGAATATTCAGGCAACATATTCAAAAACGCTTACCCCCCCAACAACAGTTTTGGTGACACGTCCTTGGACAGGTCGACCGTCAAAAGGTGTGTTTTTAGTAATGCTCACCATTTTTTCCGGTTCTATTCGATGGGGGCTATTTAAATCAAATATACAAAGGTCAGCAGGGGTACCTACTTCAAGGACACCGCCCGGCAGCTTCATTATTTTTGCAGGATTACAGGTTAACTTTGCAAGCAGTTCCAAAAGCTCTATACTTCCATTATGATACATTTCCAAGGATACACTGAACAATGTTTCAAGTCCTATTACACCCGCTTCTGCTTGTTCGTAAGGCACCCGTTTGCTTTCCGGGTCTTCCGGATCATGGCCGCTAACAATTACGTCAATAACCCCATCTTTAAGCGCTTTTATAACGGCTACTCTATCTTCTTCTGATCTTAAAGGTGGCGACAGTTTGGTAAATGTTCGGTAATCTTCAATGGCATATTCGTTTAAAGATGCGTGAGGTGTCGCAACGCCAGCCGTAATATTTAATCCGGATTTCTTAGCATTTTTAACCACTTCTATACTATCGCTGCATGTTATTTGAGATGCATGATATGCGCAGTTGGAAGCTTTTAATAATCTTACATCGCGCTCTAAAACTAGAGTCTCGGCTGCCGTGGGTATGCCCGGAAGTCCCATGCGTGTTGCGAGGTCTCCCGCATTCATGCAGCCGTTCTTTGAAAGGGTTGGTTCTGCAAGATGCTGCACGACCATCGCATCAAATGCCGCTGCATACTTAAAAATACGGCTCATAAGGGCTGCATTATCTATTGTTGAGCTGCAATCGGTAAACGCTTGGTAACCCGCGTTGGACATTAAGCCAATCTCGGTCATTTCCTTTCCTTGAAGCTGCTTTGTTACTGCTGGCATCGCAACAAAATTAACGAGCGCATTTTTCGCCCTGATGGCCAAATATTCAATATGAGCAATGCTATCTATAATGGGATCGGTGTTGGGCTGTACGCAAACTGTCGTGACGCCCCCCGCTGCTGCGGCTTCACCCGTATTTTCTATAGTGTCCTTATAGTCCGCACCTGGAATACCGACGAAAACCCTCATGTCGATCAAACCCGGGCATAGACATTGACCGTTACAGTCAATCACCTCTGCCTTTTCCGGTGCTTTAACAGTGTCGCCAAAATCAGCGATTAGATTATCTTTAGTGAGGAGTTCCCCTTTAATATCAAGACCACTTTTCGGATCAAGAAGACGAGTATTCTTATAGAGCACATATTTACTCATTTCTGATCTCCTCTTTTTGATCGGGTTAGAATATCAAGGCAAGCCATGCGAACGGCAACCCCCATTTCAACTTGTTCCTGTATTGCGCTTCTTGTCAGATCATCTGCCACTGCTGCATCAATTTCAACACCACGGTTCATAGGGCCGGGATGCATAATTAATGCGTCTTCTTTTGCATGTGATAATTTTTCATAGTCCAATCCATATAGTGAAAAATACTCGCTCACCGTTGGGAAATATCCGCCGTGCATTCTTTCGGTTTGAAGGCGCAGCATCATAATAATGTCGCAATCCTTCAGACCTTCCTCCATGTTATAAAAAACCTCTACGCCCATTTTTTCAACACCAGACGGGATAAGTGTGGGGGGGCCTATAACACGCACTCGTGCGCCCATGATATTAAGCAGATGTATATTGGAACGAGCCACTCTGCTATGAAGAACATCACCACAAATGGCGACGGTAAGTCTTTCAATCCTTTTTTTACGCCTACGAATGGTAAGGGCATCGAGTAAGGCTTGGGTTGGGTGTTCATGTTTTCCGTCGCCAGCATTAAGCACAGCGCAGTCAACTTTGCGCGACAAAAGCTTTACCGCACCTGATGATCCATGACGAACAACAAGTAAGTCTGGTCGCATCGCATTTAATGTGGAGGCGGTGTCTATCAGTGTTTCGCCCTTTTTGATGGATGAAGACGACGTGGACATATTGATTACGTCTGCGCCTAATCTTTTTCCAGCAAGTTCAAACGACATCCGGGTTCGAGTTGAATTTTCAAAGAATAGATTTATTTGTGTTAGCCCGCCGAGCAAATCTTTCTTCTTGTTAGTTCTGCGGTTTTGCTTGACATATTGATCGGCTACATCAAGAATTTGTGTGATTTCATCTTCTTTTAATCCTTCAATACCCAAAAGATGAGTATGAGGAAATGAAGCATTTTCAAGGGGCATATTCAGTCCTTAAATTCATGATTACGATAAGGTTCTGAAAATCAAGTATATAGATGTAATCATTAGTATGGGCAAGTGATTTGTGGATTTTCTATTTCCAAGATAAATTGTCAAGTACACCTTGCAATATATAGGAAGCCGCCATTTTATCGACAAGTTCGCTGCGGCGTTTTCGACTTGTATCCGCTTCCAATAATGTACGTGTCACCGCGACTGTTGAAAGCCGTTCATCCCAAAAGCTTATCGGAATATCTGTTTTTTCAGCCATATTTATAGCGAATTGTCTTGTTGACTGGCATCTGGGTCCTTCCGATCCATCCATGTTCATCGGCAGGCCCAATATGATTCCCCCAACATTTTGTTCGTTAATAATAGTAAGTAGCCTGTCCGCATCTATGGTAAACTTGACGCGTTTAATTGTTTCCATCGGCGTAGCGACGGTTAGCAAAATATCGGATAACGCAATGCCAATTGTCTTTGAACCAAGGTCAAGTCCAAGTAAACGCTCACCTTTTCTGATATGTGATTTTAACTCGTTATATTCTACTATCATGGTCCTGCTTATACAGTGATTGCTGCCCGTTTTCTATGATATATTTTGGCTGCATAATTAACTTGTATTTGTGGTAAAATTATATAAGCATATACCCATTCCTAGGGGAGTTTAGTAAACTGAGATTCCATTCCTATTAATGGTAACCCTTAGAACCTGATCCGGGTTATTCTGGCGGAGGGAAGGAATTCAAATTAAAGTTATTTGCATTTCAAGTACCGTTCGCTTTTTATCGGATCTCCACACAAGACATTATGGAGACTAGCAGCTATGAACCTCGCCACAAAAATTGAAAAAATGGAAGTCACTACGGGCGCTCTTCCTGCGTCTACAAAACTTTATGTTGAAGGAAGTGATCAATCAATACAGGTTCCCATGCGGGCGATAAAGCTCGACCCTTCGTCTGGGGAAAAGGACCTGCGTGTATATGATACGTCCGGACCATACACCGATGAAAATGTGAAAACGGATATTGATGCCGGTCTTTCACGGGTTAGACAGCAATGGGTTACCGAACGCGGTGATGTCGAAGAATATGAAGGCCGAGACATAAAACCTGAGGACAATGGTAACGCGACTGGTAAATTCCTGGCACAGCAATTTCCAGTTAAAAATAATCCGTTTCGGGCGAAGCCCGGTAAAATAGTAACGCAATACCAATATGCCAAAGCGGGTATCATCACAAAAGAAATGGAATATATCGCTATCCGCGAAAACATGTCACGTGTTGAAGCAGGCCCCGATTATAAGCGCGATGAATATGCCGAAGACTTTGGTGCCAATATACCTGATGAAATAACACCGGAATTTGTCAGAAGTGAAATCGCCGTTGGCCGTGCGATTATCCCGCGCAACATTAATCACCCGGAAGCGGAGCCAATGATTATCGGCCGTAATTTTCTTGTTAAAATAAATGCCAATATTGGTAATAGCGCGGTAACATCATCCGTATCCGAAGAAGTCGACAAAATGGTTTGGGCCACCCGTTGGGGCGCGGATAACGTGATGGATCTTTCGACGGGTCGCAACATTCATAACACCCGCGAATGGATCATTCGTAATTCGCCGGTTCCAATTGGTACTGTTCCCATTTATCAGGCACTTGAAAAAGTGGACGGCGTTGCCGAAGACTTAACCTGGGAAGTTTACCGAGACACCCTTATCGAACAAGCAGAGCAGGGCGTTGATTATTTCACCATCCATGCGGGCGTGCTTCTTCGTTACGTACCGATGACCGCCAAACGGGTTACCGGCATCGTCAGTCGCGGTGGCTCTATCATGGCGAAATGGTGCCTTGCCCATCATAAGGAAAGTTTCTTATATACACATTTCGAAGAAATCTGCGATATCATGGCAGCTTACGATGTCAGTTTCTCACTCGGTGATGGTCTTCGCCCCGGTAGTGTGGCGGACGCTAATGACGAAGCTCAATTCGCGGAACTTGAAACCTTGGGTGAGCTAACAAAAATAGCGTGGGCAAAAGGCTGTCAGGTCATGATAGAGGGCCCAGGACACGTTTCCATGAATAAAATCAAGATAAACATGGATAAGCAGTTAAAAGAATGCCACGAAGCACCCTTTTATACGCTTGGCCCTCTAACCACGGATATCGCCCCCGGATATGATCATATCACCAGTGGTATTGGCGCGGCGATGATTGGCTGGTTCGGTTGTGCGATGCTTTGTTATGTTACGCCGAAAGAACATCTTGGATTACCCGATCGCGATGATGTTAAAACCGGCGTGATCACCTATAAAATAGCGGCTCATGCGGCGGATCTTGCCAAAGGGCATCCGGGCGCACAACTTCGTGATGATGCGATGTCCCGCGCGCGGTTTGAATTTAGATGGATTGATCAATTTAACATTGGGCTTGATCCGGAAAAAGCGAGGGAATACCACGACCAAACACTTCCTAAGGAAGCACACAAGGTCGCACATTTCTGTTCCATGTGTGGTCCAAAATTTTGCTCCATGAAAATAAGTCAGGAAGTTCGTGATTTTGCTGCAAGCGGTATGAACGAAATGAGCGCAAAATTCAAAAAGGAAGGCAGTGAGATATACCAGACCGTTGATGCCAATAAAGAAAGCAACGATAGCCTGTAAACCAGAACACTATATTAAAGAAAAACCCATTTAAATAGAGAGTTTAAATGGGTTTTTAGTGACCAATACAGTTTCAATGGTTATGGTTTGCAAAAGATTACTCTATGGGAAAAGAATGAAAATGTCAGATTTAATGAGTAAGCTGTCGTCTTGTTACACGGGTGTTGTTCATGATATCATGCGTGAGATGGGATTTCAAAATTTTACCTTGCCTAAGGAAATCACACCGCTTGTTGAAGGCGAGGTCTTATGCGGCCCAATTTTTACAATAGAAGGAAAAGTTGATGAGAACGCGGATGCTCATCAAACACTTCTTGAATGGACGGGGTTATTATCTAAAGCAAAAAGCGGCCATATTTGGGTGTGTCAGCCTAATGATTTGAATGTCGCCTTCATGGGTGAATTATCCGCAGAAACTTTATTAAAAAAAGGCGTGTTGGGATGCGTTATCGACGGAGGAATTAGAGACACGAGCTTTATTACAGATATTAACTTTCCAACTTGGCGGCGTTTTCATACACCACGTGATATAGTAGGTTATTGGCTACCAACTAAATTTAATAAACCAATAGTTATCGGAAATGTTACGCTAAATGCGGGGGATTATTTACTGGGTGATCGTGATGGCATCATTTGTATTCCAAAAAACAATGTTGAAGAAATAACGGAGAAATCTATAGTAGCCATAAAAACCGAAAGTAAAGTCCGTACGGCAATTTTATCAGGAATTGATCCACGAGAAGCATATTTAAAGTTTGACAAGTTTTAGTTATGAAATGAAAGTGTTATAAGAACTCAAAATGAATAAAGCAAATCCCGTTTCTCAAAATAATAATCAGTATCTTTTTGCTCTGGCTTTGATCGTTAGCTTGTTTTTTATGTGGGGGGTTGCCAATAATTTAAACGATATTTTGATTAAGCAGTTTAAAAAAGCTTTTGAATTAAATGATCTACAATCTGGGCTTGTGCAATCAGCCTTTTATTTTGGTTACTTCGTTTTTGCGATGCCAGCGGCCCTTGCGATGCGCCGTTACGGGTATAAAAATATTATTATATTCGGGCTGATTATATATGCGCTAGGGGCTTTTTTATTCTACCCCGCAGCAGAGAAAGGTTCATATAATTTCTTTCTATTTGCGCTTTTTATTATCGCCAGCGGGCTAGCATTTTTAGAAACAACTGCTAATCCATATGTCATTTCACTGGGTAAACCGGAGACGGCAGCCTGGCGGTTGAATTTAGCGCAGGCATTTAATCCGCTCGGCTCAATAGTGGGCGTTTTTATTGGACGGGAATTTATTTTATCCGGCGTTGAATATAACGCTGACGAGCTCAGTAAATTATCACCGCAAGCTCAAGACGCTTTTTATTTGAGCGAAAGGCTTGCGGTACAAACGCCGTATCTTATTTTGGGAATGATCGTTCTTATCTGGAGTTTAATCATTTTTCTAACTAAATTCCCAACGGTGAAAATCGAAGATGACAATGCACGCAGTGATAAAAGCGCGGGGTTCAAGGGGTTAAAACAATTTCCGCATCTCTATCTTGGTGCGGTAGCGCAATTTAGTTATGTCGGGGCTCAGGTCGGAATCTGGAGCTACCTGATCAGGTATGCGCAGCACACGGTTCCTGGCATGCCAGAAAAAATTGCCGCTGATTATTTAACCTATGCCATATTTGCATTTATGATTGGTCGTTTCGTCGGAACAGTCCTTATAAAATATGTAGCTGCGCATAAATTAATGGCACTATTTGCTGTAGTTAATGTTGTTCTGATGATTTTTGCAATATTTATGGATGGCTATTTGGGGCTTTATTGCCTTGTCGCGGCGAGCTTTTTTATGTCTGTGATGTATCCGACTATTTTTGCCTTAAGCATTGATGGTCTTGGCCCCTATGCAAAATCAGGCTCTTCTTTAATTGTTATGGCGATTATAGGCGGGGCTATTTTAACGGCCTTAATGGGGTATGTTTCTGATGTTTCAACTATAAAATATGCCTTTATGGTGCCGATGATTTGTTTTGCATTTGTGTTTTACTTTGCACTATGGGGAAAGAAAATCGGCCGCGCGAATTTTTCATACAAACCAAGCGCGACCGCTAGAAGCTGAAGCTAGTAAAGAAAGCAACGAGAGCTTTTAGGAGCTTTCAAATCCACGTAAATATATAAAGTTAAAGTCAATCGGCGAGTTTTATGATTTTGGAAGAAAGTCTATTTTGTCGATTTCTTTCATCACATGATCTGTTTCGGTCAGTGCAACGATGATGCGTTGATAATGCATAATATCGTCAAGAGTTAAATTACGTCCTTTTCGGTCTTTAAGCCATTTTTGTGCTGGCTGATAACCACCAATATAAAATTCCCATGCCACTTTCGGTACATTTCCAAAATACTGAGTTGTATTTATCCAAACTTTGCCGTCTTCAAAACATGGCTTAATCAATTCATGATCGCCATCGACAGGATAGGTTGTAATAAGCTCATCCAATTTCTCACTTTCCATCAGGTGAAGCTCACGAAGTTCAGCTCCTTTCTTAGCAAGAGCATCGAATTTTTTTTGATCAGATGAGTAAGGGATGCGCGGAAAATCAGTTTTTAAAAATTCTGTATAACGTTTTCGATACTTAGGAGCATGCAGCACAGCATAGATATAATCGAAAAGGGCTTCTGGTTCTAAATTAGGGATAATATCTTTGAACTTGGAATAAATCTTAGAATCAAGGTTTGGATGTCTATCATTTAAGGCTCCATCATGAAATAGGTACAGTGGGAAATGATATGACTGAATTGTTCTTTCGGCGCACTTCATTTCTGATAAGTTATCGGTTACAAAAAAGTGATCAATACTTCCAGATTTGTTTTGTCTCGCCGTTAATAAAGCAATATTATTTCCGTTTATCATGTGTTTCATAGTACGGTGACGGGGTCTGCCGTGAAATGCACTAGATTTACCAGTATATGCAGTGTAGCGAGTGTCAAACGGTCTATAGGCAATATTACAATATTGGGGATTATTACTTACTAAATCTGACTGTGCTGCTTGAACTGTCCATACTCCATCTTCTTTAATTTTATATTTTTTATTGATCTCGTCAATGTCATTATTAAGAATATATGAAATTACTTCTTCTCTTTCTTTTTCAGAAATATATATAGTCATGGCGTCCTTTTTTGTTTGGATTCCTGTGTTGTATTCCAAAAAAAGTTCTGTAATAGAAAAGCCATTCTCATATTCACTTAATGCTTCATAATTTTTAGGTACAAAGAAGCAATAAGGTTTTTTAATTGATAATTTTTTGAAAGGAGTAGAACTAATATTATTTGATATTAATCGATTGTACTTATTACTACGCGAACCATAACTATCGAAATGATAAATATTAGCCAATTTCTGCTTACTATTGTTATGTTTAATAAAAATAAAGATACAAACACCCTGTTGAATATCAAAAACATTGTCATCTTTTAATCCATCGGGAGTTTTTTCTTTCTGTTTTGAGTTTCCATGAAGATCATAAATATATATTTCGTCAAATGTCTCCATGAGATGTATTCTCAATTGACGATGAGTTACACCACTTAAAAAACTATTATTAGTGATCATTGAAACAATTCCATAACCAGTTCTCTCAACATAATGTTCGGCATATCGAATAAATTTTATGTAGTCGTCATCTAAGTTAATTTTTTTCTCTTTTAATCCAACTTTATAATCTTGTATAAGGTTCTGAATCCATTCACCTTTATTAGTACTACTCACCGAATAGGGTGGGTTACCAAATGCAACCATAATGGGCATGTTTTTTTTGATCCAGCTTGCTTCATTGGCTTCACGGGAAAGCCAACTAGCGAATAGACTATCCATTTCTGGATGGTGTTCTTCTAAACTATTGGTTAAATAGACGCTTAAGCGTGGTGGATTATGTTCATTTGATGGTTTGTATCCGGTTTCTTGTAATAACAAATCCAGTTTCATATGGCACATGGCATAACTAGCCATCAGCAGTTCAAATCCGTGCATACGTGGAAGCAGGTCATTTTCTACATAACTACTCCAAATGCCTTCCTGCCCCTTATACTTTTTATAAATTTGTTTAACAGTTTCCGCCAGAAAAGTACCTGTTCCAGTGGCAACATCAAGTAGCTGGACTTTATGAACTTCTTTCGTTTCAATAGCTTTTTTTGATTTAGTTCGGTTGTCGATTTTTTGTGCGTCGACCTTAATTTTAATCTTTGATTTATCAGCAATACCGTCTTTTAAGCCAAAATGGGTTTTTAGCACTTCATCAATGGCACGGACGATGAAATTAACTACTGGTTCCGGCGTGTACCATACGCCACGGGCTTTACGTAGTGATTTGTCATATTTCGCAAGGAAAGTTTCATAGAAATGCAGCATCGGATCTTTTTGACCCGTGGAGGAACCAAAATCTTCAAGGATTTTATCAAGATCAGAAAATAGAAAGACTTCGCATAGCGCGTCAACAATCCAGACGACCCGTTCTTCAAGCTCCGGACCGGCGATATAGCTAAAAAGTTGGCGTAAAAACGGATTGCTTTTAGGAATTAAGAGAAGAGCTTCGCTACGCGAGAAGCTTTCTTTTGTTTTGTCATGTAAACGTGCTGTAAATAAACCGTATGCGATGGTTTGCGCATAGACATCGGCAAACTGTTCTTCTGTCATGTCATGCATTAATACTTTTTGGAAAACTTTAAGTTGATCTTTTAAACTGCTGTCTTCTTCGGCCAAAATGACATTATGGAAAACATGTTTCATGAGTTTGGCTTTATGAGCCATCATTTCTGCCAGTTTCTTTGCAGATTTAATTGTCTGACCTTGGAAAGCGGAGAAATCCAGAAGAAGAGTTTTGAGACGATCATAATTCTCAGGTATTGGCTTTACTTGCCCATTTTCGATTTCGCCAATACGTATTACATCAACTTTTTCACCATTCAGGTAAAAACGAAATTCCAGATAATCAGTTAGGATTAAATTATCAAGGGATTCAAGGTAACGCTTAAGTTGATCTGTTTTTTCAGTTTTACTGAGGTCGTTGTCAATATCTTTTGCTTCGATATAACCTACATCAATTTTATTTTGATGAAGAATATAATCAGGTGCACCACATTGAATATGAGCAGGATCATTAACAGCCGTAACGTCAGGCATAATGTCTTCGATAAGTATTTTTAGTGCTGGGCGGTAGGCGTGTTCACGAGCGATGCCGGTGTTATATTGATTTTGAATATCTTCGATATATTTTTGAAACGGCATACAAATACTTCCCCATATAATTATTCTTGCACTAACTAAAGTAATTCACACTACTTTATCTTTTAATTTAAGGCGAGGAGGATTTTTAATTCAGTATGCGCAGAAGTCGTTATTCCTATATTAATTACACATTAAAGACTGGATTTGAGGGTTTTTATTAAATTTGCATGTGCTTCGGTTAATTCTTCTACGGATAGGCCACTTCGCACCATTACCCGAAACCCGGAATATACCGCGAGGAGCCAACGTGCCTTGATGGCAAGTGTATGTTCATCAATAGTTGGTGAAACATCCTTTAGTGCTTTTACCAACCCCTGTTCCATTTTTTTAAACCCGCGCTGCACCATATCTGATGTTTCCGGGTTTAATGCTGCACGGTCAGATGAAGCATTACATAAAAAACTCAAGTAAACTCAGGATCAATGGGAGAGCAACGCTGCTAACTCCATTGATCCTTAAGGTTTAAATTTTTCACTCAACTGTTCGGCATAACTGGTGAGAAAATCGAGTCTTAAAGGCTTTTTATTTAATGCGGTAACAATGAATACGATCCAGAGGACGAGTGTTGCGAGGCTAAGGAGGCTCATAAGCATTAAACCACCCATGAAAAGAAACATGGGCAGTATAAAATTTAAAAGCGTGATGCTACCGAAAATGATAATCGATTGCGCGGCATGGTACCTGACAGTGTCATTTTCTTTTTCAATTAAAAGAATGATTAAACCGGAAATCCAGCCGAGTGCATAACAAAGAGCGATGGCAACGTGTTCAGGGGTTCCTATAGATGTGGGTTTTGATGTCATGAGTTTTTCTGCCTTGTATTTTTGGGCGGGTGGGCCAGTGAAGTTTTTTCCTCTGACCCCCTATAATTCTTATTCCGCCGCCAGTAATTCCTTTGATACTTCCTGAACCTGATCCAGTACACGGAGCAGGTTACCGCTCCAAAGGGCGGCGATTTGTTCTTCGCTATATCCGCGGCGGACCAGTTCAATCGTCACGTTGTGGGTTTCCGCTGCGCTGTTCCAGCCATAAATGCCGCCGCCGCCGTCAAAGTCTGAGCTGATCCCCACATGTTCAATGCCGATTAAATTTACCATATAATCGATATGATCAACAAAATCATTAACGTCAACCGGTGGTGCGACAGCGTATACTTCTGCTTCAAGGCGCGGAGCCGCCAGTTTCTCAAGTTGAGCAAACTCTTCGTTATAAGTGGCGCGTTCAGCATCAGATAAATTGCGTCTTGCAGCAAAACCCAGAATTTCAAAACCCATAGTTGCCGCGATTTCCACATGTAATTTATTCAACACTTTCCGGTAGGCATTATTTTTATCACGATCAAGATAGCTGGCAAAAGCGACCGTCTGCACGACACCGCCATTTTCCTTAATGGCCATCAGTTCTTCGTCGGATAGATTTCGGCTTACCGTTTGGCTAAGGGTTCTTGCGGATGAATGCGATGCAATAACCGGGGCTTTGGAAAGGGCGATTGCCTGCATATTTGATTGTTTAGACGGATGGGAAAGATCGACCATTATTCCATGCAAGTTCATCAAGGCCAGAGCTTCCTTGCCAAAGTGGCTCAGTCCATTATAAAGCCATGGTTCGGTTGGGTTACCGTCATCATCGACACGTTCACCGGTGTTCGAATCTGCAAATTGGTTATGGCCGTTGTGGGCGAGGGACATATAACGCGCGCCAAGATCAGCGAATTTTTTAATATTGCCAAGATCAGTCCCAACCGGATAGGCATTCTCGATGCCGATCATCGCGATCTTTTTGCCTTCTGCATTTAATCTGCGGACATCATCCGATGTCAGGGCAAGGCCGATCTGGTCCGGTGCTTTTTCCTCCGTAAGCCAATGAATGGCGTTAAATTTGGCCATCGCATTTTCGTAAGCCTGTGCATACCCTTCTTCGTTAAGCTCCCCCTGTCCGGTGAAGACAATAAAAAAAGCAACGTCAAGGCCGCCAGCCACCATTTTGGGAAGATTCACCTGGCTATCTGTGTCCATTGTATAATTCAGCTCATCGGTAAAGTTATTTACGTTGATATCATCGTGGGTATCGAGGGTGATGACGCGATGGTGAATTTCCATTGCACGGCTGATTAGTGCTTCTTCATTTTCCATATTGCTGATCTGGTCAGTGGCGGGGGCAGCGACATCAACAGCAGCATCGGATGATTGAGGTGTTTCCTGCACGTTATCACAAGCACTTAATAAAAGTGTGCTAAATAATAATGTGATTTTTAGACCGAATGAATTGATGGACATGTTATCCCCGCTTTTATAATGATTGAATAAAAAGATTGGTTTCAAAAGAAATAAACGATAATGACCAATGTGAACCTTGTCAAATACGCAATACTTGACCAGCATCAATTCAAACGGGCCTTCGGTGCATTATGATTATCTTTATAATCAGGAGGTAATCACTATGAATATCCACTTCTTTAAAACAGTTTCCAAATTTATCATTATCTTTACTGCCCCATTTATCCTGACATCGTGTAACGGTGAAAACGGGGAAAGTTTTCCGCAGGTGGCGGATCCACCGCCGTTTGACTATATTGATGGTGAGGAGCTTCGCTCAGGAATGCACCAACTAGCATTTGCGATGTTAAGGCTCGACCAGGCACTGAGAGATAGGGATGAAGATTTTGATTCCATTGACCCTCCGGGTGGAGAAATCGTTGATCGACGGGAAGTCGTTGTAACCCTTAATCGAATTCAGCAAATAGCTGAGAACCTCCAGGCCGGCGACATCCGCGTCATGCATCCATATCTGGCAAGCGAAATGCACAGGTTTTTAAGCGATGTGGATCAGGCGATCTTTGATGCTTCTATGAGGTCTCCACGATATTACATGGCAGGCCGGATTTCCGGTGCCTGTGTCGCTTGTCATAGCTCGGTCGATTAGTACGTTAGTTCGTTGGATTAAACGAATAAAATTCTGTTTTCTTATTATATTATGATCAAAAATTCTGTTTCAAGATAAAAAAAGTGCATTTTTTTTAAAAAATCTATGCACAAGGCTTGCACTCATATTACTTATCCCTATACTGCGCCCAAATTTTGAAATGGTAGAATCAAACTCAAGGAAATTATAATGTCTATCAATAAAGTCGTTCTTGCTTATTCTGGTGGCCTGGATACTTCGATTATCCTCAAATGGTTGCAGGATGAATACCAATGTGAAGTGGTCACGTTTACGGCGGACCTTGGCCAAGGTGAAGAGCTGGAACCAGCCCGAAAAAAGGCCGAGATGTTCGGTATCAAAGAAATATTTATTGATGATCTTCGCGAGGAATTCGTGCGTGATTTCGTTTTCCCGATGTTTCGCGCCAACGCCCTTTATGAAGGGGTTTATTTGCTGGGTACGGCAATAGCACGACCACTTATCGCAAAAAGACAAATTGAAATCGCAAAGCAAGTTGGTGCGGAAGCGGTTTGTCACGGTGCCACCGGTAAAGGAAATGACCAAATAAGGTTCGAACTCGGATATTATGCGCTTAACCCAGATATTAAAGTCATTGCGCCTTGGCGGGAATGGGATTTGAACAGCCGCGAAAAATTAGTTGATTACGCGGAAAAACATCAAATTCCCATTGCAAAAGATAAACGCGGCGAAGCCCCTTTTTCTGTTGATGCCAATTTGCTTCACACATCATCGGAAGGAAAACTTCTTGAAGACCCGTGGGAAGAAAGCCCCGAATATGTTTATGGCCGGATTAACTCACCGGAAAGTGCGCCGGACGAACCAACATATATTGAAATCGAATTTGAGAAGGGTGACGCTGTTACGATTGACGGCGTTAAAATGTCACCCGCTACTATTCTTACAAAATTAAATGATTTAGGCCGAATTAATGGTATCGGCAGACTTGATCTTCTTGAAAACCGTTATATCGGAATGAAGTCTCGCGGAATTTATGAAACGCCGGGCGGTACCATTTTGCTTACCGCGCACCGCGGCATGGAAAGCATTACAATTGACCGCGGGGCCATGCATTTAAAAGATGAAATTATGCCAAAATATGCGGAAGCGATTTATAATGGTTTTTGGTATTCGCCCGAGCGTGAAATGATGCAGGCCCTGATCGACAAATCACAGGAAGATGTTTACGGTACTGTTCGCTTGAAACTTTATAAAGGCGGCGTTCATTTGGTTGGCCGTAAGTCACCAAGATCACTTTATTCTATGGAACATGTGACCTTCGAAGAAGATGAAGTTTATGATCAGCGTGATGCCGAAGGGTTTATTAAACTCAATGCACTTCGCCTGAGGCTTCGTAATATCCGCGGGTAAGAACTTTACGTGCCTCATGACTTATGGGGCCATACTTTCTTCTTTTGGATAATCCCCGACTATCATAGCCCATGTTGCGCCGAGCGCACGACCACCGGGAAGAGAGAAGTTTGTGTATATGGCATGTTCTTCGGGATTTTCGGGATCAACAACGATCCCCCAAATTGGTTTAATTTTATGGGGTTCTGCACTGTATCTCAGATCGGCGATTATATTGTCGTCAAGCATGAATAGATATCCTTGTGAGAAATAATTAAATCGCCTTATATCGCTGCGTTGAAGGCTATCGTTATCAAGTTCGGGAAAAATACTTTCAGGATCGACTGCCGCAACCGATGATCCAATTATGATTTCGAGAGCCGAAAATGGTCTGGCAATCACGGCATCCACATAATATTCGCCTTCATATTGATATGTGGAGCGCCAAACAATTAAATTACCCAAAGTAGGGTTTAATTTTATGCGTTCAATTTTATGCCCACGGGTCGCGGCGAGCTGCTCAATGCTTTCTGTTACTCGACTGTTTTGTAAAAAACCAAGGGACAGATAACCGATCAGACATGCCATGCCGATCCGGGCGAGCGTTGCCGATTTTTTACGGAAACTAAGAATAACAAAAATTAATAATGCGAATGAAGGGATTGGGTCAATTACCGAAACCGTATCCCAGGAAACCCTGGCGTTGGAAATGGGCCAGAAAAGCCTTGTTCCGTAACTGGTGCAAGCATCAAGCAAGGCGTGAGTGGAATATCCCAATGCAGAAAAAAAATAAAGATTTTTAAAATCCCACCTTTTTCGAAACAATAACCAAAGCGTAATGGCGACGATAAAACTTCCGAACGGAATAAACCATAACGAATGAGTAAAATGCCTGTGAAATTCTATATAGAGTAAAGTGTCCGTTGTGGAATTAATGAATATATCCAGATCTGGTGCCATTCCGCCAGCGATGCCCGCAACGCACGCCATTGGCATTTTGTTCTTCTTGGCAAAACTTTGTGAAAAGGCGGCACCGAGAACGCCTTGAGTGAACGGATCCATATAAAAACTACCTTAATTATTTTTGTAAAGACTTATAACAACATTAATTGAAAATTTGTATATTTTTGTGACATTCACAGGCTTTAGGGGATGGTTTTTTGAAATTTTATTTGTTACTGTCCGCCTCATGAGTACAGATTGGAAAGATATTTGGACCACAATCCGCAACTGGGATGCAGAGGGCCGTAACATGGCCCTTGCGACAGTGATCAAAACATGGGGATCATCCCCCAGACCCGTTGGCAGTCATCTTGTGATTGACGAACAAGGTCATATGGAAGGCTCCGTGTCCGGCGGATGCATTGACGGTGTTGTTGTCACCACGGCATTTGAAACTATAAAATCAGGTAAGGGCGAGTTGCTTAAATTTGAAGTGGCAACCGATCAGGCATGGGAGGTTGGTTTGAGTTGTGGCGGTGAGGTTCATATTCTTGTTGAACCACTTGTCGATATTAAGGAAAAAGCTAAATACCTGCTTGATGAAGATGAAAATGAGTTAAAAAAAATACCCAGCGATACCGAAATTGCGGAAGGTGAAAAGTTTACGCATGTCTATAAACCAGCTTTAAAAATGATCGTTGTTGGCGCGGTACATATTTCACAAGGCCTTGTGAAAATGGCGGAAATATTAAATATTGACGTAACCCTGATTGATCCGCGTACCGCTTACGCAAGCGAAGAACGTTTTCCCCATGTCAATTATGCCAATGGATGGCCTGATGAAGTATTAAGTGAAGTAGATATTAATTCGAGTACGGCGATAGTGACCCTTAGCCATGATCCAAAATTAGATGACCCGGCATTAGAAATAGCCATACGGTCCAAGGCTTTTTATATCGCGGCGCTGGGAAGCAGAAAAACTCATCAAGATCGTGTTGATAGGTTACTGGGTAAGGGTTTTACCGACACGGAAATAGCCCGTATTCACGGCCCGGCGGGATTAAATATCGGTAGTCTGGAGCCAGCAGAAATAGCCCTTTCCATTCTTGCGGAATTTGTTTCAATTCGCCGTCAAGGTGATCAGTGAGCATCGCCATTTCAGCTATCGTTCTGGCGGCTGGTAACTCAAGCCGCATGGGTAATGATAATAAGCTGCTGCTGAAATTTAATGGTAAGGCTATGGTTAGTCATGTGATTGATCAGCTTGTGCTAAGTGACGTCAAACAAATTATTGTAGTTCTGGGTAATGAAGCAGAGCAGGTAAGAAAAAGCATTACTCAAAATGTAAAATTTATTGATAATGCTGATTATAATTATGGACTAAGTGCATCTTTAAAAGCGGGAATAGCTGCCTTGCCACAGGACTGTGAAGGTGTGATGATCTGCCTCGGGGACATGCCATACATAACGGCCGATAATTATAATATGCTGATAGAAAACTTTCAGGCAGAAAAAATAATTGTTCCGGCCGTGAATGGTAAAATTGGCAATCCAATCATTTTCTCAAATTCATATTTTGAAGGATTATTGAAGCTCAGCGGTGATAAAGGTGCAAAAAAATTAATAAAGGAATATCCTGATCATATTATTGAAGTGGATGTTGGCAGCACCGCTATATTCAATGACATCGATACGCCGGATGCCTACAGCAAAGCCCTAAAAAAATTATAAAATGTGCCGCCCTTGAAAAAGGGTTGATTGCTGATATAGTGATTTTCACAAGTATTCGCTTAATTTAATAGATTTTAGCAATTCGGGGACTTAGGAAGAGATAAAAAAACAAACGAAAATGGGAAATCATAAAAGGGGAGTTTTATGGGACAGAAACAGAATAAGACAATGATCGTCGATGCGACCGATCAGGCTGCGGGAAATGGCTTGATGAACCGCCGGTTTTTTCTAAATTCGGCACTTGCAACCGGGGCAGCAGTTGTTGGTGGTAGCGCGGCTTTAGCACAAGAAACGACAGTTGGTGAAGGTCAGGAAGACTGGACCTTATATCCCGGTGATGACGCTCCGGAGTACGGTGAATTAAGTCAATTTGAAGTAGGGAGAGTTAAGAAATTTGTAGCACCACCCACTGGCGGCAGAACCGCGTCATCCGCCGGGCGTACGCCCCTTCACCTACTGCACGGAACAATAACGCCCAGCGGTCTTCATTTTGAAGTGACCCACCACGGTATTCCCGATGTTGATCCGGATAAACACCAAATGGTAGTCCATGGTATGGTCAAACAACCATTAAAATGGGGTGTTGAGCAACTCGAAAATTATCCAACGGTCACACGCCAACATTTCCTGGAATGTTCGGGTAATGGTCGGGTATGTTGGGCGCAACCAAAGCCGGATCAGAATTTTATGTATATGACCCACGGTCTTGTATCCGGCAGTGAATGGACAGGCGTGCCGCTTTCAACGTTGCTTGATGAAGCGGGTGTATCAAAGGATGCCAAATGGGTGATCGCCGAAGGCGGTGATAGCGGATCATTGAGCCGATCGATCCCGATCGATAAAGCCATGAATGACAGTATGGTTGCTATTTATCAAAATGGTGAACGCCTGCGCCCAAGTCAGGGATACCCGATGCGTATTCTTAACCCTGGCTTTGAAGGCAACACATCTGTCAAATGGGTGCGTTCTCTGTATGTAACCGACAAACCGGTGATGTCACGGTTTGAAACATCAAAATATACTGACAAATTGCACGACGGAAAATCACTTCAATTTTCGCTTGAAATGGATGTTAAATCAGTGATCACCAGACCATCAAATGCCGTCGCGCTCGAGAAAAAAGGCATGTATGAAATTACCGGCCTTGCCTGGTCCGGTAAAGGCAAGATCGCCAAAGTGGAAGTTTCCGCAGATGGTGGAAAAACATGGGCCGAAGCCGCTGTTGAAGGGCCAGTTCAAAGCATTATGCTAACAAGGTTCAGGATACCCTGGATGTATGAAGGAAGGCCTGCGGTGCTGCAAAGTCGGGCTACCGATGAATTTGGCCGCGTGCAACCAACCCGAAAAGCCCTCCTCGCGGCAAGAGGGAAGCAGGCTTACTACCATTATCACGCCATCCACAGTTGGAGCGTTAATGCGCGGGGGAAAATCAGACATGTATATGCGTAAAACTCTCATCGCCGCGCTGTTGCTCGCTGGCTCCGCGGTCGCTATGGCACAGGAAAGTCGTTTCGGAGAGCCTGCAACACAAGCGGATATTGATAAACGATTTTGGTCCGTTTTCCCGGACGGAACAAACCTGCCAGATGGTCAGGGGACCGCGGTTGCAGGCGCAGAAATATTTGAACTTCAATGCCATGCCTGTCATAAAAATCCGCCGGATGAAGCCAGCGAATTTGAACCGGAAGACCCGGCCGATGTTCTTTTTGGTGGCCACGGTACCATCGGCACAGACGGTGCACTGGCGACGGTGGGCAGTTACTGGCCTTATTCGACGACCGTGTTTAATTATGTGCGCCGCGCCATGCCGTACACTTCGCCAATGTCACTTACAAATAGCGAATATTATTCAATCACCGCTTATCTTCTTTATAAAAATGACATCATCGAAGAAGATACCGTTCTAAATAAAGAAACATTGCCGGGCATCAAGATGCCCAATAGCGACGGGTTTATAAACGCTTATCCGGAAGTTCCGGAAAAATACCGGACGAAATAACGAAAAACGAATAACCAAAGGGGTGGGTGTAAAATCTACCCCTTAAAAATTATCTATTACAATTTCCGGTAGCTCACCTGCCGGCTCGAACCCTAAAACCTTACCGTAAAATACAAGTTCGCTTTCAAGGCTGTGGATGATATTTTCTTTCTTGCCGAAGCCGTGATATTCGCCTTCATAAGGGTAATACGCCACGGGCACCCCTTTTTCACGCAGGGCGTCTACGATAAGTTCTGATTGATTTTTTGGTACTACCGGATCAAGAATGCCTTGGAATACGATCAACGGGCTTTTAAAACCATCAAGGAAATTAATTGGCGAACGGGCTTTATAGATATCAATATCTTCCGGATATTTTCCAATCAAACTATCCAGATAACGACTTTCATATTTATGAGTATCGCGCGCTAATACTTCAAGGTCACTGATGCCGTAATAATTTGCGCCCGCGGCAAAGACATCATGCTGTGATAACGCGACCAAAACGCTATAACCACCGGCACTGCCGCCCCGGATCAGAAGCCTGTCTTCATCGGCTAAATCCTGTTCGATTAAATAATTCAGCACCGCTTTTGTATCGTCAATATCAACGACACCCCAGAGCCTACGAAGACGTTCGCGGTACTCGCGGCCATATCCGGTGCTGCCACCATAATTAACGTCAATTATTGCAAAACCACGCGACGTCCAATATTGATTATTGGCGCGAAAGGCGGCACTGGTCGCCCCTGTTGGCCCGCCGTGAAGGCGAACTATTAATGGCGGAAGTTCATCATCCGGCGCCATAAAGTTCGGGTTTTTCGGCGCGTAATAAAAGGCGTGGGTCGGCTCCCCCTTTAAATTGGGGAAGGTTATGGCTTCCGGTTCTGAAATATAGGCCGTATCAACGATGGGTTCCTGTGATTTCCTAATTGTCATAAACGCGCCGTCTTTATATTCGGCTATTTCCGAAGCCGATGTGGTGGTTGAGCCGATCAGATATATTCGTTCACCGTTCGAATAAACTTTTGAAATGCTGGCGTAGGGGGTCGCAATTTCATTGACCTCTCCGCTGGACAGATCAACTGTCGCCAAATGAGACGTACCGTCTCGCTCAAATTTGGCAATCACTTCCGTATTGCTTAAAAATGCATATGAATGGGCACCAAGGGCGCCGGATTTGCCAAATTCCCCTTCATATTGGTGAATGGCACGGGCACCATCATCATCAAATGTTTGAAAATTCCACCAGTTATCGGGATCCGCAATATAATAAAGTTTTCCGTCGGCGGTCCAGCGTGGCTCCTGCACTGAAAGACTGGCGCGACTAACGAAGCTTTCCGTGCCGGAAAGACTGCCTTGTTCGGTGACGTCTGCCGCCCACATTTTGGTATCGTCCCAATTCATGTTGGGATGATCCCATGTGATCCACACCAGTGTTTCGCCGGATGGATTAAGTGCCGGGGAGGAGACAAAATCAGTGCCCGAAAACAAAGTGCGGACCTTATGGTCTGCGTCAAGGCTAACAGAAACGAGAGTATTCACAGGCTCACCTTCTTCTGTATGGTCTTCCTGCACACAGATAAGCTGGTTATGGCTCGCGTCCATAATACAATCGGCGTATCTGTATCCCTCGCTGGTTAGTGCTTCCGGTGCCTGGTTGGATGTATGACCGGGCGTGTGGCGGTATAAAATCTGGTCACTATGGTTTGAAAAATAAATCACTCCGTCCCAAACATTATATGATCCGCCGCCATATTCATGAACTCGGGTACGGCTTGAAAACCCTTCTGGGATAGCGTCAGTAACATTTCCGCCCTTATCACGTTTGACGATAACCCGACGGCCACCTTCATCAGGGCGGCTTTCAATCCAGTATAAATCATCACCGTCAAGGCGCACACTGCGAAGGCCAACGGCATTTCGTGTCGTTAGTTCCGCTGAAATCGGCGATTCCCAACTGCCATATGGCGCTTCGGTCATATCATCCCCACAAGCCGTTAAAAGAAGAAGAGATAGGTAACGTAAGATTTTTTTGAACATTTTCCACCCGATAATTTGTTTAAATTCAGGATAATCAAACTCACACAAAAATAAAAGTGAAATTAACGCAGCTTTTATTATACTATTCAGAGAACCAAAGGGGACACCAATGAAACATTTAAACCTTCCACTACTTTTGCTGATAGCCAGTTTGCTTGTGCCATTTTCGGCTGTGGCTGAAAATCAACTTGATCCTGATGAAATAAGAGCAGAAGTTGAAAAAATTAAAATTCCGGCGCTTAATATGTTTAAGAATTATCTGGCGATCCCGAACGACGGCCATATGCATGATGATATCGCGACGCTGGCCACTTGGGTTGAAACGGAATTTGAAAAGCGCGGTTTTACGCTTTCCCGCCTCGCTACGCCGGAAAACCCGCTTATATATGCAAAACGCATGGTGCCGGGCGCAAAGCGCACAATACTTGTATATCTTCAGGCGGACGGCCAACCGGTTGACCCTGCTGCGTGGTATCAACCAAACCCTTACGGTGCGGTGCTTCGCGCGTCCGATACAAACACATGGGAAAACGGAAAATGGCGTGATATTGCGTGGGAAAGTTTGGAAGGAGAGATTGACCCTGACTGGCGCATTTATGCGCGTTCAGCGTCCGATTCAAAAGGGCCAAATACTCAATTTTTAATGGCCCTTGATGTGCTTGAAAATCTGGGCGTTAAAACCGACTTTAACTTAAAAGTGGTGATCGATACCGAAGAAGAGCTTTCATCACCGAATCTGCCGCAGGCCGTTCTTGATAACCGCGAAGAGCTTGCATCAGACATGCTGCTTATTTTTGACGGCCCGCCGCACCGTTCTGGCGCGCCGACGTTATCATTTGGTGCGCGCGGTATTGCCACACTTACGTTAAAAACATTTGGTGCGAAAGTGGCGCAGCACAGCGGACATTTTGGCAATTATGCTCCCAACCCGGCCTTTCATATGTCGCGCATATTGGCGTCCATGAAATCAATCGACGGAAGGGTGACCATAGATGGTTTTTATGACGGTGTTGAAATATCACCTGATGTTCAGAAAATCCTGGACGCGGTCCCCAATAACGAAGTGGAAATGCGTAAAAACATGGGGTTTAGCACACCGGACAAGGTGGCGGATAGTCTTGAGGCATCCATTCAATATCCTTCTTTAAATATCCGTGGCCTTAACAGCGCGTGGGTGGGAACGCAGGTTCGCACGATAATTCCGCCCGTCGCAACCGCGGAAATTGATGTGCGGCTGGTGAAGGAAAGCGATCCTGTTTATCTGGTTGGTCTTATAAAAGGCCACATTGAAGCGCAGGGTTACACGGTCATCGACCACGCACCGACTGATGCAGAGCGAGCCGAACAAAAACGATATGTTCAATTAAATTATGATATTTCTTACCCGGCATTTAGGTCGGATTTTGATAGTATCGTTGGAAATTTCGCAAAAAGCGCGCTGACCCACTTAAACGGTGCGAAACCGATCTTGCTACGCACAATGGGCGGATCAATCCCCATCTCACCGTTTGTTGATACGCTAAATATCCCTGCGCTATCGGTGCCAACCGTCAACCCCGACAATAATCAACACAGCCCCAATGAAAACATCCGTGTCGGCAATTTCATAAACGGCATCGCCACCATTGCTGCGGTTTTAGCGGAGAAAGTTGAGTAAAGATATGGTAGTATATGTAAGTCTGATAATATCTATCTTTGCAATCTTAGTTTCTGGGGTTACTGCATGGTTGACTTTCTTCCATAGGGGTAATTTATTAATGACAAGACCTTCTGTAGTTTATATAGGGCCGGAAAAAGAGGGCGGCGGTAACAAATTCTTCTTTAGGTCTCTTATGTACAGCACTTCAAAACGGGGCATGGTTATTGAGAGCTTGCATGTTCGAATTAAATGTGATGATTACAAAAAAGATCTTAAAATATGGGTTTATGGTAATCGCGATAAACTGATGAGAGGTAGTGGCCTTTTTATTCCTCAAACTGGATTAACCTTTGATCATCATTTTTTGTTATCAAAAAATTCTGAAGTTTTTGAAATTAGCTCTGGTGACTACAATATTACGATTTTTGCAAATCTAGTAGGTGAAGATAAAGCGGTAGAATTGTATGAATTTAATTTAACTATTGAATCTTTAGAAGCCGGAGCATTGATGATAGATGATGATTTAGGTATCTATTTTGACTGGGACCCCGATGCTCAAACATATGATGCTCATCTGAAACAATTATGATTTATTCTTGTTAACTCGATAGCTCAAGCGGAACAGCTGTCGTGTATTTGACCTGTGTTACCGCGAAGTGGGTATTGACCTCTGATACCATATGAAGGCGAAGAAGTTTTTGGCGCAGGAATTTTTCATAAGACTGCATGTTTTCAGTAACCACCCGCAGCAGGAAATCCATTGACCCGCTGATCGTATAGCATTCCGTGACTTCGGCGTATTTGGTCACTTCGGCTTCAAATTCTTCGAGCGCATCTTCCTGAATATGGCTTAATTTCACATTGGCAAAAGCGATGATGTTAAGCCCCAGTGCCTTCGGGTCGAGAAGGCCAACCCGTTTTGAAATGATGCCTTGTTCTTCAAGCCTTTTAATGCGCCGCCAACAGGGCGCGGACGATAATCCGACAAGGTCCGCAAGCTCGGAATTGGTGATGGCGCTGTTTTCCTGAATGGCGTTTAAAATTTTCTTATCGATATCGCCTAATTCAATAAGCATTAATTTACCCTTTAAGTATCAAAATATGATATATTATTTCCTATAATAGGTGATATAATGCTAAATAGAAAGCAAATTTCGCCAAAAGTATGTAAAAATTACCCGTAATTATATGATTCTATCGGAGCATTTCGTCATGGGCATCAATATTTCCTTGAATGATAAATATGAACTGGCTGAAGGCCGCGCCTTTATGACGGCGATACAGGCGCTTGTGCGTATTCCCCTTGTGCAGCGTTGGCGCGATAACGCCGCGGGTCTTAACACGGCGGGTTTTATTTCCGGTTACCGCGGCTCGCCACTTGGTCATTATGATGCGGCGCTTAGAAAAGCGGAAAAATATTTACGCGCCGAAAATATTTATTTTGAAGAAGGCATTAACGAAGAACTCGGCGCGACCGCCGTGTGGGGCACGCAGCAGGTCAACATGTACAAGCAAGCCAAATATGATGGCGTGTTTGGCATGTGGTACGGTAAAGGACCGGGTGTAGACAGAAGTGGTGATGTACTGCGCCACGCAAACGCCGCCGGAACGTCGCCTCTCGGTGGCGTGCTTGCCATAGCGGGGGATGATCATGCTTGCAAATCATCGACCATACCGCACCAATCCGACCATACATTTTATTCAACCATGCTGCCGATGTTATACCCGGCCAATATGCAGGAATTTGTTGAATATGGTCTGCTTGGTATCGCCATGTCGCGCTATAGCGGTTGTTGGACTGCGTTTAAAGTGACCAGTGATACCGCGGAAAGCACCGGTGTGGTCGACCTTAACCGCGAAAACAGAAAAATTATAGTCCCCAGTGATGATGAATTTGAAATGCCCGAAGGCGGCGTTCATATCCGCCCGGCTGATGTCTGGCGCGATCAGGACTACAGGCTGCAACGATATAAGCTTTTTGCTGCGCTTGCCTTTGCCAAGAAAAATAATATCGACCGTGTGGTCTGGGATAGCAGCAAGCCGCGTTTCGGCATTATCACCAGCGGCAAAACTTACGGCGATGTGCGCCAAGCACTTTATGAACTGGGTATTGATGAGGCTATGGCAGAGAAAATCGGGTTGCGTTTGTTTAAGGTTGGCATGCCTTGGCCGCTTGAGCCAGAAGGAATGCGGAATTTTTGCGAAGGGCTAGATGAAATTCTAATTGTTGAAGAAAAACGCGAACTGATTGAAAATCAACTTAAGCAGCAGCTCTTTAACTGGCACGCCGATAAGCGCCCGGTGGTGGTTGGAAAATACGATGAAAAAGGAAAATGGTTGCTGCCGCCGGAAAATGAACTTTCCGTCGGGCTGATCACCCACGTGATCGCCGATCGGATTTCGCATTTTTATAATAGTGAAATGGTTGATTTCGCGCGAAATTACTTTAATCGCCGTGAAAAAATGCAAGCTGAGTATCAATCACCCTTGGTGCGCAGTCCTTATTTTTGCTCTGGTTGTCCCCATAATAGCTCAACCAAAGTGCCGGAAGGAAGTCGCGCAACCGCAGGCATCGGTTGCCATATTATGGCTCTCTGGATGGACCGCAGCACCGATACATTCACACAAATGGGCGGTGAGGGTGTGCCTTGGATCGGGCAAGCACCATTTACCGATGAAAAACATATATTTACAAACCTCGGCGACGGCACATACCAGCATTCAGGCATTCTCGCGATCCGTGCCAGCATCGCCGCTAAAGTGAATATTACTTATAAAATTTTATATAACGACGCGGTGGCGATGACCGGCGGCCAGCCGGTTGAAGGTGGCCTTACGGTTGAAATGATCGCCCAGCAGCTTCGCGGTGAAGGCATTCAGAAAATCTGGATTCTCACCGAAGATTTGGATCGTTATAATTCACGCGGTGCCATTCCCGCCGATATTCCAATACTTTACCGTGATCAGTTGGAAGCAACCCAACTTCAAGCGCGTGAAGTTGAAGGATGTTCGGTCATTATTTTCGACCAGACCTGCGCCGCAGAAAAACGCCGCCGCCGCAAGCGCGGCACGTTGCCCGATCCCGACAAGCGCGTGTTCATCAATGATGCGGTTTGTGAAGGGTGCGGTGATTGTTCGGTTAAATCAAACTGTGTATCGGTGGAGCCACTTGAAACCGAATATGGCCGCAAACGCACCATCAACCAATCAAGCTGTAATAAAGACTTTAGTTGTGTAAATGGCTTTTGCCCTTCATTTGTTAGCGTTATTGGTGGCTCGCTTAAAAAACCAAAAGTCACTGGCCTTGATGAATTGGTCGCGGATATTCCTTTGCCGCAAATTGATGAAGTTGAAACCGAATATAATATTCTGGTTACAGGGGTTGGTGGAACTGGTGTTCTGACAATTGGTGGTATTCTCGGAATGGCTGCGCATATTGATGGTCTTGCCAGTAATCTGCTTGATATGACGGGCCTTGCGCAAAAGGGAGGCGCAGTGCTTAGTCATGTGCGGCTTGGTAAAGACATCGAAATTCTTCGCACACCCCACATCATGACCGGATGTTCGGATCTGCTCATCGCCTGTGATCTCGTGGTGGCAGCAAGTCCAAGTGCGATTGAATGTGTCAGAAGTGACCGGACAAAATCGATTGTAAACGGTCATAATTCGCCGGTTTCTGCTTTTGTTGAAAATAATCAAATCGATTTTCAGCAGGAAAATTTAAAACGTTCCATAGAAGCACACACTTTGGATGGCGACCGCCATTATGTAGAAGCCACAGAGCTTGCGACAATTTTGCTGGGTGACGGCATAGCAACAAACATGTTTATGATGGGTTACGCCTGGCAAAAAGGTTTTATTCCGCTTTCATTTAATGCCATTGACCGCGCCATAGAGCTTAATGGAGTAGCCATTGAAGCCAACAAAAAAACTTTTGCCTGCGGAAGGTTAGCAGCGCACGATATGAATAAACTAGAGGAATTTGTGAAGCCATATTTGATGGCCGCAGATCAAGATGACATTTCCCAAAATGTAGAAGAAATAGTCGCGAAGCGTGCGCAAATGCTTAACGACTATCAGGATATTGAATATAGCGAGGGTTACTCGGACATGCTTGATCTCGTAAAGTCGATAGAGGTGTTAAAGTTCTCAAAAACAGGTGCCATATATGAAGCAGTAGCGAAAAGTTATTATAAATTAATGGCTTATAAGGATGAATATGAAGTGGCGCGCCTTTATACAAACGGTGAATTTAAAAAGAAGCTGGAAGCACAGTTTGAAGGAAACTTTAAATTAAAATTTCATATGGCCCCGCCGATATTTGAAAAAAAAGACAAAGTAACCGGAGAAATCCATAAAAGAGAATTTGGCCCCTGGATGATGGGCGCATTAAAACTTGTAGCGAAATTTAAATTCTTACGTGGGAGTGTGTTTGATATTTTTGGTTACTCAACCGAACGTAAGATGGAAAGAGAATTGATCAAGGAGTATGAAAATTTAGTTCATTTAACCCTCGACAAATTAAATAAAGATAATTACCTGTTGTGTCTTGAAATTTTAGAGCTGCCATTATCCTATAAAGGGTATGGTCATGTAAAAGAAAGAAATATAAAGCTTACCAAACTTAAGCAAGAAAAGTTGATGGAAAAGCTTAATCATAAACAAGATATAAAACAGGCCTCCTAAATTAAAGAGTACGCCACATAAGAGTAAGATTAATGATCGATAAGAATCAATTCCGGGGGCATGAGCAACTTGCCTATTTTCATGATAAGAAAAGCGGACTAAAAGCTTTTATTGCGGTTCATAATACGTCACTCGGCCCTTCGGCGGGTGGTTGTCGCATGTGGCCTTATGATAATGAAATAGACGCACTAAATGATGCCCTGCGTCTTTCGCGTGGCATGAGCTATAAAAACGCGATGGCAGGATTACCGCTTGGCGGGGGTAAAGCGGTAATTATTGGCAATTCAAAAACCGATAAATCAGAGGAGCTTTTTAAAGCGCTCGGCAGAGCAATAAATAGCTTAAACGGTGCCTATATTACCGCGGAAGATGTCGGCATGTGCGAAGAAGATATGATGATAATCGCCACCGAAACGAAACATGTTGCGGGCCTTCCTCACGGTGATCATGCAAGTGGTGATCCGTCCCCCTTTACAGCGAAAGGCATCTATAACGGTATCAAGGCGGCAGTAAAATATAAATTGGGAAGGGACACATTAGAGGGATTAACTGTTGCAGTTCAGGGTGTTGGTCACGTAGGAAGATATCTTTGCGAACATTTGCACGGTGACGGTGCCCGGGTGCTTGTTAGTGATATTGTTCAGGAAAATCTTGACTATGCTGTGGAGCATTTTGGGGCGACTATCGTGCCAACAGATAAGATTTTATCCGTGGAAGCGGACGTGTTATCGCCGTGCGCGCTTGGGGCAATTATAAATAATGATACAATTGCCGATTTAAACGCGCCGATCATTGCCGGTGGTGCCAATAATCAATTAGCGAATGATAGCCACGGCGTTCGGTTAATGGACCGTGGTATTTTATTCGCCCCGGATTATGTCATTAATGCTGGCGGTATTATCAACGTATGCGGTGAAGCGGTGGGTGATTATGATGTGAATTGGGTGAATGAAAAAGTTGAAAATATTTATAATACCCTTATCCACATTTTTGAAAGATCAGATGCAGAGCATCGCCCGACAAATATTGTCGCCGATGAAATGGCAGAAGAAATTATCAAAAACGTCAAAGCATAAATCAATTTAGCTTCTAATCTGATTAAGAATAGTCTGAAAAAGCGGACTATTTTTATTATTTAGCTCCAGAATTATATCAAAATGATTAAAGACAGGCATGTCCAAGTAGGCTGTTTTAATACCATTTTCAGTGCAGGCATTCATATATTCTTCCGTTTGGCGGTGAAATTCTGCTGTCTCGTTTTCGCCGACAGTGAATGCGATCGGGCAGGCATTGGTTGGTAAATGATGTAGCGGGCTTAATTTTATAGCGTCTTCAACTGTCATATGAAGCGCATCATTAACGGTGGTGGACACAATCGGTTCTAAGTCATAGACGCCGCTGATCGCCATCGCGCCTTTTATAGGGCATTTATCATATCCGTAATTCTGCCAGTTCATGCTGAGCACTTCTGCCAGTAAGTGGCCACCAGCGGAATGGCCGGAAATGGTTATATTATTTTTATCACCGTTAAATTTATCAGCATTTTTTAATATGGATATAATACCACGCCTGGTTTGATCAACGATTTCAAATAGGCTAGCTTGCGGGGCCAACGTATAATCGAACGCGATAAAAATAACGTTATGGTCCAGAAAAATCGGAGCACAAAAACAATTTTCGTCCTTTGACAGTTCCTGCCAATATCCGCCGTGAATAAACACATGAACCGGAAATGGACCATCGCCTTTTGGTGCAAAAACATCCATATGCGAACGCGCTTCCGGACCGTATTTTACATTTGCTGTAAGGTTGCCCCTCAGATCAGCACGGACTTTGGCGCTATCTGCGGCATATTGATCAATATAGACCATAATATCGTCAATGCAGCTGCTTGGGTTATATTCGCGTTCCAGCGTTTGCGCGTTCATGTGGTGATATGGTTTCAAGTTGAATTCCGATATAATTAAAACGTTATAATAAAGTGTATATTTTTACATGGCAGAATTAAATGATCAATGATAGTCTGCGGGCAAATCGAAAATTATTGAAAGTATAGATACAATGACACTGACCCGCGAAGACTTTGTTGCTCTTGATGAACAAGATGTACTGGCACCATTTGCCGATGATTTTAGCCTTCCAGAAGGAATGATTTATCTGGACGGAAACAGCCTCGGCGCGATGCCAAAAGTGGCGATGGCGCGTGCAAAACAGGTTATCGAAAATGAGTGGGGCGTGGACCTTGTTAAAAGCTGGAACAAAGCGGGTTGGTTTAATATCGTTGAAAAGCTGGGTGACAAAGTAGCAACCCTCATTGGCGCAAAAAAAGGCGAAGTGATTTATTGCGATTCTACCGGACTTAATGTTTATAAACTCGTCGCTGTGGGCCTTGATATTCGTTCGGACCGAAAGAAAATTGTCATGGAAGGCAGTAACTTTCCAACCGATAATTATATGGTTCAAGGCTTGGTTAAACAGCTTGATAAAGGTCATGAAATTGTCTTCGCTGAAGGCTCAGATATCCTTGCATCAATCACAGAAGATGTTGCAGTCGTTTGCTTGACGCATGTTCATTATAAAACAGGGTTCCTTCATAATATGAAAGAAATCACTGCGAAGGCGCATGATGTTGGCGCCTTGGTGGTATGGGATTTATGCCATAGCGCCGGAGCGTTACCCGTAGATTTAAACGGTTGTAATGTAGATATGGCAGTTGGTTGTTCCTATAAATATTTGAACGGTGGGCCAGGCTCACAAGCGTTTGTTTTTGTTGCTGAGCGCCACCACGGCAAAGCGGCACAACCATTAACAGGATGGTGGGGACATGCGGAACCTTTTGGTTTTGAAAGAAACTATCGCCCCCGAAAAGATATTCGTCAGTTTAGTACGGGGACAGAGCCGGTTGTCGCTCTTTCAATGATGGAGATAGGACTTGATATATTTATGCGTGCTGACATGAATGAAATTAGGAAGAAATCCCTTAAACAAACTGATTTATTTATTCAACTTATTGAAGAAAGATTGGATGGACATGGCTTTAGCCTTGCGACACCTAAAGACCATGATAGTCGTGGTAGCCAAGTCTCCATTCATTGCGAAAACGGATTTGCCATTATGCAGGCTTTGATTGCGGATAATGTAATCGGTGATTTCAGAGCGCCCGATATCATGCGTTTTGGTTTTACGCCTTTATATGTTTCTTACGTTAATGTTTGGCAAGCCGTTGAAAGTTTGAAAAATATTATGGAAACCGCGGCATGGAAACGCGACGAATTTAATCAAAAAAATGCGGTAACATAGATTTCTTTTAATAGAGATCATAAATGTGCTAGCATGCCTCAAATAATCATAAAACTATGGAGAGAATCTATGTATAAGGGTATCATGTCAGGGATAATATTACTACTATTACAAATAAGCATATCAAACGCACAAATCTTTGATCCAGCAGCATTAAATGTTGATCCGAAGACGGCGACAGGGCCTATGTCGCCGAAACTGAGCGGTCTGGGAGACAGTCATTTTGAAGTGACAACATCCAGTGCCGAATCGCAATTTTTCTTTGATCAGGGCCTCAAGCTCGTTGTCGGATTTAATCATTCAGAAGCCATGCGATCCTTTAAGGAAGCGGCAAGACTGGATCCAGACAATGCTATGGCTTATTGGGGGTGGGCACTGACGCTTGGCCGTAATCTAAATCTGCCGATGATGGGTAATGTCTATGAGCAGGCCTATGATGCGATCCAGCGTGCTGTCGCCCTGAAGGATCAGGTCACTGAGCGCGAGCGCGATTATATCGAGGCTCTGGCCACAAGATATACTGATGATCTTACGTTGGGACGAGATAAATTCGATATAGCATATATGCATGCGATGGATGCATTGATGCAAAAATATCCCGATGACCTTGATGCAGCGGTTTTATGGGTCTCGTCTGCGATGAATAATCAGCCATGGGATTACTGGAATGAGGACGGAACACCGAAAGGCAACACCGAGAGAATAATTTCTGTTATTGATGATGTTATTGCCAGAAAACCCGATCATGCAGCTGCACTTCATTATCATATCCATGTGACTGAATCGAAACGGCCGGAGCTTTCTGAAGCGAGCGCAGATGCGCTAGCACCAACAATGCCGGGCGCAGGACATCTGGTTCATATGCCTTCACACATATTTATCCGCCTTGGCAGGTACCAGGACGCCTATGATACCAATGTTCATGCGGTTAGCGTTGATGAAGATTATATCATTCAAAGTGAAGCGCAGGGTATCTATCCACTTATGTATTACCCCCATAATGTTCATTTCCTTTCGTGGTCATCCATGTTCACGGGACGTAGTGAACTTTCCATTGAAGCCGCTTTCAAAGCCAAAGCTCTTTTGGAAACCGGTGTTCGTAAAACATCGTGGGGTATGGGCGAAAATTTTCGCGTACAGCCGATTTTTGTGTTGGTTCGTTTCGGTAAATGGCAACAAATGCTTGAAATGGAAAAACCATTTGTGAAAGCCCAGTATTTAACCGGTATGTGGCACTATGGCCGCAGCATGGCTTATATGAATACTGGTAACATGGCTGCTGCGAAAGAAGAACTGGCAAAACTTAATGAAATTGTCGTCAAATTTGAAGATGGTGAACCCGGTTATAGCGAAGGTGGGGCACTGACCAACGGTATCAATCTTCAAATCGCTTCTGCCCTTGTCACCGGTCAGATGGCATCGATGGAAGGTGAATTTGAAAAAGCGATTTATCATTTGGGGTCCGCTACCCGCCTTGAAGATAGTCATGTCTATACAGAGCCGGCATCATGGAACTTCCCCACGCGCCATATTTTAGGGGCTATATTACTGGAAGCGGGCAAACCGAGAGAGGCTGAAGTTGTTTATTGGCAGGATCTTGCCCATAATCCCAATAATGCCTACTCATTCTATGGTTTGTATCAAAGCCTTGCTGCGCAAGGTAAAGACACGCAGGCTGCCGAATATCTGGCAAAATATGAAGAAGAGTGGAAAGATTCAGACGTCAAGCTGACCAGCTCCCGCTTTTGATATCTAACATATAGGAGTGTTATCATGTTAAAAAAAATCGTGGCAGGCGCAATCTGCTTATCATTCATCTCAGCAGGCGCGCTTGCACAAGTCTTTGACCCAACAGCACTTAATGCTGATCCTAAAACCGCAACCGGACCGCTTTCACCAAAGCTCGAAGGTCTTGGAAATTACAGTTTTGCGGTAAGCACAACTAACGCGGAATCACAGTATTTCTTTGATCAGGGCTTCCGACTTGTTGTTGCATTTAATCACTCAGAGGCGATGCGATCATTTAAAGAAGCCATAAGATTAGACCCAGGTAATGCCATGGCTTATTGGGGTTGGGCGTTGACTTTAGGCCGGAACTTAAACCTACCTATGCTTGTTAATTCAATGGAACAAGCCAACTATGCCATCGGCATGGCCGTATCATTGAAGGACCAGGTCAGTGAAAAAGAAGCTGATTATATTGATGCGCTTGCTGCGCGTTACAGCACCGATTTGTCTATCGCCCGCGAAGTGCTTGACGAAGCATACGCCGTGGCCATGGAAAAATTAATGCATAAATATCCCGATGATCCTGATGCAGCGGTTTTATTTGCCGGTGCCGCGATGAACACTCAGCCATGGGATTACTGGAACGCCGACGGCACACCAAAAGGCAGAACCGAGCAAATTATCGCTGCGCTGGATAATGTGATTGCAAGTCATCCTGACCATGCGGCGGCGAGGCACTATCATATTCATATCGCCGAATCCATGCGCCCGGAAATTGCGGAGGAAAGTGCGGATGCGCTTGCGCCGCTTTTACCGGGATCAGGTCATTTGGTTCATATGCCTTCACACATATTTATGCGTGTTGGCCGGTATCACGACGCTTACGATACCAATATCGTAGCCGCCGCTGTCGATGAAGAATATATTGCGCAATGCAATGCGCAAGGGCTTTATCCCTTGGCTTACTATCCTCATAATCTCCATTTTCTTGCGTGGTCATCCATGTATACAGGACGCAGTCAAGAATCGCTCGACGCAGCAAAAAAAGTTCAATCCCGCGTAGAAGCAGGTTCAAGAACAAATACGTGGGGTCTTAACGAAACCTTCAGATCACAGCCCGTTTTCGTATTAACGCGCTTCGGTAAATGGGATGAGTTATTAGAACTTCCGAAACCGTTTATGCGCGCTCAATTTATGACGGGTATTTGGCATTATGGCAGAAGTCTTGCTTACTTGAATACTGGCCGCATGGCAGAAGCTGAACAAGAGCTCTCTAATCTGTCTATGCTTGTCAATAAACTTAACGAAGGTCAACCGGGTTATAAAAACTTTGAAGATGCGGGTGGTTTACTGAGCATAGCGGAACAAGTGGTGCGCGGTGAAATGGAAGCAAAAAAAGGTAATTATGATACGGCATTGTTCCACCTTGGTCGTGCTGTGCGCATGGAAGATAGCCTCGCTTACAATGAACCACCATCATGGTATTTTCCTACCCGTCATATTCTTGGGGCAATATTACTCGACGCCGGACGTCCCGTAGAAGCGGAAGTGGTTTATTGGGAAGATTTGAAACATAACCCGGAAAATGCCTATTCGCTTTATGGCATGTATCAAAGCCTTGCTGCGCAGGGGAAAGATGACCAGGCCGCAGGATTTATAGCACGTTATGAAGCCATGTGGGCGAATTCTGATGTTAAGCTCGCCAGTTCCCGGTATTAAGATATTTGAATAACGGAAAACGCCAATTTAAATATTATGATCTGATGATGGCCGCCTTTGTGGTGATCCTCGTCTGTTCAAATATAATTGGTCCTGCAAAACTTGCTACCGTCGAAATTGGTGATATGAATTTCATTTATGGGGCAGGGGTTTTGTTTTTTCCTCTGTCCTATGTTTTTGGAGACGTGCTAACCGAAGTGTATGGTTATGCACGCGCCAGAAAAGTGATCTGGGTAGGCTTCGTCGGATTGTTTTTTGCATCAATCATGAGTTACATCATTGTCACTTTACCTCCCGCTCCCGGTTGGGAAGGACAAGAAGCATATACACTAATTTTTGGCCAAGTTCCTCGCATAGTTCTTGCGTCACTAATTGCTTTTTTTACCGGTGAAATGATCAATGCATATGTCATGGCCCGAATGAAAATCTGGACGCGCGGCAAACATTTATGGACCCGCACTATTGGCTCGACCGTCGTAGGCCAGGGAGCGGACAGTTTAATTTTCTATCCAGTCGCCTTTTTTGGTATCTGGGAAAATGATGTGTTGCTTACCGTGATGGGTTCCAATTTTCTGATTAAAGTTTCGTGGGAAGCTACTTTAACACCGGTGACCTATAAATTGGTTAGTGTTCTTAAAAAAGCTGAAGATGTTGATATATTTGACGATAATACGAACTTTTCGCCCTTTAAAATAAACGCTGATTCGTAAGTGTGTTTAGTTCAGTGCTTGATCTATATCTGCTACGATATCGTTTATATCCTCTATTCCTACGGACATTCTTATCATTCCCGGCGTTATGTTAAGATCGCGAATTTCACTGTCCGAAAGACGGGCTTTAAACATAACGGCGGGTTGTATGACTAACGTATCAACGCCGCCCAAACTTGCAGCGTTTTGACAAATATTGAGATTTTTCAGGAAACTTTTACCGGCGTCATATCCACCGGGAATATCAAAAGCTAACATGCCACCAAATCCGGTCATCTGGCTTTTGGCTAAATCATGTTGTGGGTGCGACGACAATCCCGGATAGTAAACTTTTCCAATTTTTGAGTGCTGCTCTAGGAATGATGCAACTTTCAAGGCATTTGAATTATGTTCCATAATCCTTAGTTTTAAAGTTCTTATTCCTCTTAGAGCCAGCCAAGAATTAAACGGTGCGGCAACCGGGCCGAGATCCATGCTTGCGTCCCATATTTGTCGCAGTAATGCCTCGGTACCTGCTACGCTTCCTGCAAGCAGGTCATGATGACCACTAATATATTTACTGGCACTATGAACCACCAAATCAATCCCAGAATTTAATGGTGTCTGGTTTATAGGTGTCGCAAATGTATTGTCACAAATGGTAATAATATTATGCGATTTAGCTAGCATTGAAACCAGTTTAAGGTCTGTTAAACTCATCAACGGATTGACGGGAGTTTCCACCAAAATTATTTTGGTTTTTGGTGTTACGGCTTTTTCGAATTCTTTCAAGGATTGCTGATCAACCAATGTAACGTCGACACCGAATCGTGGCAGAAATTTACTCAGGAAACTAGCAGAGGCACTATATTGGTTTTTTTGGGCAATCATATGATCGCCACTTTTAACCAACGCCAAAATAGTGGTTGTTATAGCTCCCATACCAGAAGCAAACATCATGGCTTTCTCTGCCCCCTCGAGTTCGGCAATAATTTTGGCAATACGTGAAGATGTCTGTGTGCCATGTCTTGCGTAAAACATATCGTTAAACGGCTCCTGAGCTTTAAAAGCGAAATCATCAGCATTCTCGGTCAAATAAGTCACGGATTGATGTATAGGTGGTGAAACTGAAGTATCTTTTTCCACATCGTGGTCCGTATGGAGAGCTACTGTCGCCTGTTTTAAGCTTGATGGTAGATTTCTGTGTAACATTTTGATCCTCATTATTTGTTCTATTTCACTATAATAGGTCGATATTAGGGAGTAATATAGATATAAAGAAATAAGTTATCGATCTAAGGACATTAGGGTAAAAATGATACGGTTTAAAGAACTTGACTATATTGCGGGTGAAATATTACCGGTTCACGAGCATGAAGAAGGGCAGGTGCTTTTTGCGCGAGCAGGAATCATGGAGGTAAAAGCGGACCGTCAACTAATTATTGTTCCATCATCAAGGTTGGTTTGGGTGCCACCCGGAGTGGGGCACAGCATTCGCTTTCGAACGGATACTAAAATGCGTACTGCGTTTATTGATCCCAATGTACTGGATAATACGTTTGAGCGGATAAGTATTTTTCAGGCTTCGGGCCTTTTTCGCGAAATTATCATAAAGATTGTGGAAGATAATTTCTGCGAAAAGGATTATAAAAATCTACTGGAAAGTGTACTTATTAAAGAATTATCTTCGCTAAGAAGTGAGCCATTCTC
Source organism: Emcibacteraceae bacterium (assembly GCA_021774795.1). GTDB lineage: Bacteria > Pseudomonadota > Alphaproteobacteria > Sphingomonadales > Emcibacteraceae > Pseudemcibacter. The sequence continues at coordinate 73,867 of JAJFIR010000012.1, forward strand.
CATAAAACTTCCAATTGATGTAAGGGCACGACGAGTAGCAGATGCATTATTGACAGACCCGTCCAATTCAGCCAAGATTGATGAATGGGCAGACCTCGCCGCCTGTAGTGCGAAGACATTGAGTCGTCTTTTTGTGAAAGAGACAGGTCTTTCATTTCAGTTGTGGCGCAGGCATCTTAGATTGCTACTTATTCATGAGCTTCTTGAAAAAGGCACCTCCATAACGACTGCTGCCCATGCAGTAGGCTTTTCGACCTCGAGTGCGTTGACAGAGGCACACACTCAAACATTCGGATTTCCGCCTTCCAAATTACTGAAGAAAACCAGTCTTTGATATAATTTTATACGTTAAGTTCGCACCAGATTGGTGTGTGATCCGAAGGGCGTTCTTTGCCGCGCGGGGTGCGGTCGATGTCACATTTTATGAGTTTGTCGGCCGCAGTGGGACTAAGAAGAAGATGATCAATTCTGACACCGTTGTCTTTGTTCCATGCGCCGGCCTGATAATCCCAATAAGTGTAATTTCTGCCGCTAGGATGGAACACCCGTAATGCATCAGTCAAACCCAAATTAAGTAAGCTATAATATCGGTCAATGCTTTCCGGTTGGCATAAAGCGTCGTCGATGAAACGGCTCATGTCGTAACAATCTTCATCTTTCGGACAAACGTTATAGTCGCCGCCTAAAACAAAATCTTCTTCTTGGTGTAGAAGTTCTTTCGCTCGTTCTATCAATCTATCCATCCAAGCAATTTTATAATCAAATTTGGGACCCGGAACCGGATTTCCGTTTGGCAGATATAATCCACCAACTCGAACCTTACTAACCGTGGCTTCGATATATCTTGCCTGTTCATCACTATCATCACCAGGAAGTCCGATCATCAGGTCTTCAATAGGGTACTTGGATAAAATGGCAACGCCATTATATGATTTCTGGCCGTGCGTTGCTATGTTATAGCCGAGATCTTCTATTTCTTCCCTTGGAAAATTCTCATCAATGCATTTAAGTTCCTGAAGGACAGCCACATCGGGTTTGAATTCGCTAAGCCATTCCGTAACTCGGGGAAGCCTGGCTTTGATCGAGTTTACGTTCCAGGAAGCAATTTTCATTTAATATTATACCGCGAATGATGAACCACAACCGCATGACGCCGTTGCATTAGGGTTTTTTACAACAAACATGGAGCCGGCAAGCTCTTCCGTGAAGTCAACTTCAGAACCCATAAGATACATAATGGAAAGACCGTCTACAACCATGGTTGCACCGTCTCGTTCAACAACAAGATCATCATCTTTCGACTCTTCAACAAGGGCAAAATCATACTGAAAACCAGAGCAGCCACCACCATTTATGGTGATACGAAACTTAAGGTTTTGGTTGCCTTTACTTTCAACTAACGTGTTAATGCGTTTGGCGGCATTAGCACTTAAACTAACGGGGGTATCATTACTGGTCATTTCGAGCCTCAATATTCACTTCCTACGAAGATGCATAATATATGTAAGTTAAATGTATCATTTGTCAATACCAATAGAAAATGCTTATGATATAAAATATTAGAATAACTTATCATTAAAATAATGCGATTTTATTAATGTCAGATTTTAAAATTTTTAAACCCAACCCAATTTATGCTCCATATGCCCTGATAACAGAAAAATCAAGGGGACGTCTGTATGACGAAATTGGAACCAATACCCGGTCAGATTATCAGCGGGACCGTGACCGAATTATCCATTCTGGCGCGTTTAGGCGTCTTAAACATAAAACACAGGTTTTTGTTCATCATGTTGGTGATTATTACCGTACCAGATTAACTCATTCCATTGAAGTGGCTCAAATCGCACGCAGCATATCTCGTGCACTTGGTTTAAACGAAGATGTGACGGAGGCACTCGCTTTAGCGCATGATTTTGGTCACACGCCATTTGGCCACGCGGGAGAGGAAGCACTTGATGAGGCCATGACGCCATATAATGGTTTTGACCATAATGCGCAGTCCCTTCGCGTTGTTACAAAGCTTGAAAATAGATACGCAGGTTTTTCAGGCCTTAATTTAACGTGGGATACATTGGAAGGTCTGGCAAAACATAACGGTCCGCTTTGCAAAAAAGGCGAACAGAACACTGTTCACGTTAATTTCAAAGAATATAACGATCAACATGATTTAGAGCTTCATACCTACGCCAGTGCGGAGGCACAAGTGGCTGCAATCGCAGATGATATTGCCTATAATAGCCATGACGTAGCTGACGGTGTTAAAGCGGGTCTGATCTCTATCGAGCAACTACAAACAGTGCCACTCGTTAACGAAAATATAAAGCTAGTTAGGGATAAATATCGTAAATTGGATGATGGGCGCGAACTTCACGAAATCATCCGTAGGCTAATCGGTCAAATGATCAATGATGTTATCGCGATGAGTTACAACAATTTGAACAACTTACAACCTGAAACGGTCAATGATATACGGATGGCGGGTAAAATGACCATTTGTTTCTCTGAAAATATGAGAAATCAAGATAAAACGTTGAAAAAGTTTCTGATGAAGAATATGTATCGTCATTATAAAGTAAACCGCATGTCCAGTAAGGCAAGACGAGTGACAAGAGAGCTCTTTAATTTATACCTGTCTGAGACTGATTGTTTACCGACTGAGTGGCAGGAAGCTCTTGAAGGCGCTACGGAAATAGAAAAAGCCAGATTAGTGGCGGATTTTATAGCCGGAATGACGGATCGGTTTGCGTTGCTAGAACATAAAAGATTATTTGATACATCCACATTTGAATTATGAATATTTTTAAAGACTTCCAAAAAAACGTTAAAGAGATCATTTTATCTTTAAGCAACGAAGGCAAGCTTCCAAAAAATCTGGATCTAAAAAACGTCACCGCAGAGGCACCGCGTGACATTAACCACGGCGATATAGCGACCAATGCCGCAATGGTTCTTGTCAAACAAGCGAAAATGAAACCACGCGATATTGCCGAATTAATTACTTGCGGGCTTCGTGACATTGATATTGTTGATAATGTTGAAATAGCTGGCCCCGGGTTTATTAATATCCGCCTTCGGCCATCTTTCATACAGTCGCAAGTTAAATCCATTCTAAACCAAGGCTTTGATTATGGTCGAAGTACCCTCGGCGATGGCGAAAAAGTAAATGTCGAATATGTATCAGTGAACCCCACGGGGCCGCTTCATGTGGGGCATTGCCGTGGTGCCGTATTTGGTGATGCTTTGAGTACGCTGCTTGATCACGTGGGATATGATGTAACCCGCGAATATTATATTAATGATGCGGGCGGCCAAATCGATGTTCTCGCCCGGTCAACATATTTAAGATATCTTGAAGCTATCGGTGAAACCGTTGATGAAATTCCAGAAGGGCTTTATCCTGGTGAATATTTGATCCCGGTTGGTAAAGCATTGGCCGATAAGGTGGGTGATAAATATAGAGGACTGCCGGAAAGCGAGTGGTTATATGAGGTTCGCTCATTTGCTACCGATGCGATGATGGATCTTATTCGTGAAGATTTGAACACGCTCGATATTCAACATGACGTGTTTTTCTCTGAATTAAGTCTCCATGAAAATGGCGGAATTCAAAAAGGTTTAGAGCAGCTAGAAGAAAAAGGCTTGATTTATACGGGAGTACTTGAGCCGCCAAAAGGAAAGCTTCCGGATGACTGGGAAGAACGCCCACAAACACTATTTAAATCAACGGATTTTGGTGATGATGTTGACCGCGCTCTTAAGAAATCTGATGGTGCATGGACATATTTTGCGGCTGATGTAGCCTATCACAGTAATAAAGTTGAGCGTGGGTTTAATACACTCATTGATGTATGGGGCGCAGATCACGGCGGTTATGTAAAACGTGTGCAATCTGTTGTTACGGCACTTACGGATGGCAAAGCTGAACTTGACGTAAGACTGTGTCAAATGGTCAAGCTTCTCAGAGACGGAAGTCCTGTTAAGATGTCAAAACGATCTGGTAATTTCATAACGTTAAGGGATATCGTCGACGAAGTGGGTAAAGATGTGGTGCGATTTATTATGCTTACCCGTAAAAATGATGCCTCACTCGATTTTGATTTTGCGCGTGTTACCGAACAATCAAAAGATAATCCCGTATTTTATGTGCAATATGGCCATGCGCGTGTTTTCTCCGTGGTCAGAAAAGCCACTGAAGCTTTCAATGGATTGGATGTATCAGAACAGTCACTTATGAAGGCGAATTTGGAATTGCTCACAGATGAAAGCGAACTTAACCTGATCAAAGCGATGGTTAATTGGCCGCGCATCGTCGAAGGGGCGGCGTTAGCCCATGAACCGCACCGGATTTCGTACTATTTGTTCGATTTAGCATCTGAGTTTCACGCATTATGGAATAAAGGTAATGACAGGGTTGATCTGAGATTTATTATTGATAATAATAAAGAAATTACGCTTGCCCGATTAGCCATGATAACTGCGTTTTCAAAAATCATAGCGTCTGGTCTGAATATATTGGGTGTTGAGCCGTTAAATGAAATGTAAAAATCCGCAAAAGAGGTTGCTGAAGTGACGAAAAAGAGTGTTGATGAAGAATCGTGGCTGCGACCGCTACCAAAAGAGTTTGCCAATAGCGGAATGTCCTCCAGGCGCCGGATGATATTCGCATCAATAATTTTTGTCGTTCTTGCTGGGTTCAGTGTTTTGATATGGCTAAGCTACACTTCGGAGAGTGATGATATGGGACCTGTTCCCGTGATTAGGGCTGATAATTCGGTGATCAAGGAAAAACCGAATGAACCGGGGGGAAAGGAAATCTTATATCAAGATAAAGAAGTATTTGACCGGGTTGATAATTTGAAGAAAGATGAAGAAAGTATCCTCGCTCCCAGCTCAGAAATACCGCTAAAAAGACCGGTAGCCGAATTACCAATTGTAGAAGAACCACTCGCTGTAGAGGAAGAAACTCCCGCTGCGGTGGCAGAACAACCAGCACCAAAACCCGTATCAATACTGGACCTTACGCCAGCGGCGGCACCAGTTGGTACGTTTATGGTTCAGATTGGCGCATTCGCTGAAAAAAATAAGGCTGAAGCATTTTGGACATCAGTAAAAACAAAAAATAACGCCGTTATGGCGCGTTTGAACCCCAGTTATATGCATCTTGACCAAGGTGCGAAAGGGTCAATTTATCGTGTACGCGGCGGGATGATTGGAACCAGAAAAGCTGCTGATGACATATGTGCAGCGTTAAAAAGCAATAATCAAAACTGCATTGTGGTGACAAATTGATATGTATCATCCCGTAATCACCGACGTTGAAGGTCTTTCTATGAATGAGGAGGAGAGAGCTTTATTTAAAGAGCTTAAACCCTTCGGTTTTATACTTTTTCAGCGCAACTGCGATACACCAGAACAGGTTAAGACATTGACAGATGAAATGAGGGATGTTGTCGGAAATGATGATGTTCCAATTTTAATTGACCAGGAAGGTGGACGTGTTGCGAGACTTCAACCACCTTCCTGGAAAAAATATCCCAGTGCAGGTGTTTATTCCAGATTATATGAAAATGACCCAAGCCTGGCTAAAGCGGCGGTGCAGGTCCATGCCAGTTTAATGGCTTCTGAACTTGTAAAAATTGGTGTCAATGTGGATTGTTATCCAGTAGCCGACTTGTTTTATGATGGTATGAGCCAAGTCGTCGGAGACAGATCATATGGGGCAACACCCAGTAAAGTAGCGGTTCTTGCGCGCGCCGCGTCAGAAGGAATGTTATCGGGTGGTGTTACGCCGATAATAAAACATATGCCCGGTCATGGGCGCGCCAGTGTCGATAGTCATAAAGAACTGCCGGTAGTTGATACGCCCATAGCGGAGCTCCGGGAAACCGACTTTGCGCCCTTTAAAAGTTTGAATGATTTACCCTGTGCAATGACGGCACACGTTATTTATAGTCAAATCGATAGCGAAAAATGTGCAACCATATCACCAAAAATTATCAAGGAAATTATACGCGGCGAGATTGATTTCCAGGGTGTGCTATTTTCTGATGATCTGGGAATGAAAGCGTTATCAGAATCTCCGGTTCAAAATGCTCTTGATGCCCTTACCGCGGGGTGCGATCTCGCTTCCAATTGTAATGGATCACTAGAAGAGCGCCGAGCTGTGCTTGAAGCAACTGCACACCTTATTTTAAGCGAAGAAAATAGACTTTCTGAATTTTTCAGGAAAAAGCGAGCCGCAAGAGCGATGGATCACGATGAACTTTATGAATGGTTGATGGATGTTGTTGAAAATTACGTATAAAAAGGACCTCTATGTCTGATTTAATTTTAACCATTTCTGTATGGACCCTTCCGCTATTATTAGCGATAACCTTGCACGAAGCCGCCCATGCGTGGGTGGCTTGGAAGCTTGGTGATAACACCGCAAAAGGATTGGGTAGAGTTAGTTTTAACCCTCTGGTGCACATTGATCCGTTTGGAACAGTCTTATTGCCGCTATTGTTGTTGATATCTCAATCAGGATTTATGTTTGGTTATGCCAAACCGGTCCCGGTTAATTTTAGCAGACTATGCAACCCTAGAATTGACATGGTTTGGGTGGCAATTGCGGGGCCGGCGACAAATATTTTACTTCTTATCGCGGCGGCTATTTTATTAAATATACTGGGAATAATACCGGCATTTGCGCGGGAGTGGTTTGGCCAAAACTTGATTAACATGATTATGATAAATGCCATTCTCGCAGTTTTCAATATGTTACCTATCCCGCCGCTTGATGGTGGACGTGTTGCGGTTGGTATTTTACCGGATATATTATCCAGACCACTCGCCAGACTTGAACGTTATGGTATGTTGATAATTATCATCTTAATTTTTATTATTCCGATGGCCGGAAGATATATTGGTATTAATTTAAACGTCTTTCAGTATATCATCTTTCCGCCGGTTGAGATTATATTGGAATTTGCAAACAAAATAGCGACTATGTTCTAAGATGAGCGATACTATAGACAATAATATTGATGAATTTGAAATGCCCGATCCTAGATTATCCGCAAACGGTGATCTGGAGGAAGGGGAACGTCTTATCGTTGATATTGTAGGGTTTGAGGGGCCGCTGGATGTCTTGTTGGCATTGTCACGTACTCAAAAAGTCGACTTGAAGCAAATTTCAATTCTTGAACTCGTAAAACAATATCTCGAATTTGTTAATCAAGCACGTGAACTTCGGTTGGAATTAGCCGCCGACTATTTGGTAATGGCCGCTTGGCTGGCCTATTTAAAATCACGGTTATTGCTTCCCGAAGAAGAAAATGAAGATGATATCTCTGCTGAGGAGCTTGCGGCGCGTTTAACATATCAACTTCAGAGATTAGGCGCTATTCGCGAACGCGCGGCTATTTTAATGTCCCGTAATCAGATGGGCCGTGACATGTTTGCAAGAGGGGCACCGGAATCCGTGATTATCACCCGGCATCACACTTATGAATTAAGCATTTATGAATTATTAAAATGTTATGCAGAGCATAAGACAAGAGAAGCGGTAGCGGATATTCGATTTCATAAAAGAAATGTATATACTTTAGATCAAGCTATAAAACGACTTTCAGATATGATCGGCTATGCGCTGGATTGGACAAGCCTAGAGCAATTTCTGCCCGAAGGCCTGGATGATGAAAATTTGGTAAAATCTACCAAGGCCAGTATGTTTACGGCAACTTTGGAACTTGCTAAAATGGGAAAAGCCGAATTAACGCAAAAGCAAACATTTGGCCCATTATTTATTCGGGGTCGCAATCAAGAGGAAGAAAATGGATAATCAGGAACAACTTAGAATTTGTGAAGCGCTATTATTTGCGTCTGACAGGCCATTATCTTCGATCGCGCTGGCGGAGCAACTTGTGGAAGGCAGTGATGTTGGCGCGATTCTGTCAGAATTACAGGATAAATATTCGGCCAGCGGAGTAAATTTGGTGGAAGTCGCCGGAAAATGGATGTTTCAAACCGCTTCCGATCTTGCTTTTTTACTGCGAAAAGAAGAAGAAAAAGAAAGAAAACTATCAAGAGCCGCGGTGGAAACATTGGCTATTATCGCCTATCATCAGCCTGTAACGCGCGCGGAAATTGAAGAAATAAGAGGTGTCGGCTTAAGTAAAGGAACTTTAGATGTGCTTCTGGAAGCCACTTGGGTCCGGCCGGTGGGGAGGCGCAGAACGCCAGGCAGGCCTATGACTTACGGTACTTCTGAAGAATTTCTTGTACACTTTGGATTAAATAGTGTAAAAGATTTACCAGGTGTTGCAGAGCTTAAAGCTACAGGTTTTCTTGATAATGTGAACACATCGAGATTAAACCTTTTAGACGATGTAAAACCTAACGAAGAGCAACCCGACCTGCCGATGGATGATGATGAAAGCAGTTCTGAGGAGCAGGTAATCTCTTAAAAATAAAATATTTCTATTGATTTCCTGCCAAAGATCGTTGATCTTCTGCGTGAAAAATACCTCTGTGTGAATAGAGGAAAAATGAATTTTAGGAGAATGAATATGTCACCTAGTTTGATACAAATAGTCATCGTTGTAGTCTTACTAATCTTATTATTTGGCCGTGGTAAAATCTCAGGTCTTATGGGCGACGTAGCCCAGGGAATCAAGAGCTTCAAAAAAGGTATCGCAGAAGACGAACCTGCGCCAGCCGCTGAAGAGCCCAAAATAATAGAACAAAAAGCCGATCCTGTTGTCGCTGAAGAGAAAAAAGAAACTTCTGAAAAAGCAGAATAAGCTCGCTACGAAATTCATAAAACTTTAGGTCAAATAATAAATGTTTGATATCGGTGCACCAGAACTATTTATCGTTGCCGTCCTTGCCATCATTGTAGTGGGTCCAAAGGACCTGCCTAAACTCATTCGTTCTGTAATGGGTATGGTCAAAAAAGTGCGTGAAATGGGTGGCGAGTTCCAGGCCGGGGTTAAAAAAATGGCCGATGAAGTTGAGCTGGATGCGGTAACACGTAAGCTCAACGAAGCCGCTAATATTTCACTTGATGAAAAACCGGAAGTAGATCCTAAAGCGGAATTTTCAGATTATGATGAATTTGATTACGACGATTATGATTATGATAATAAAGCGGTTGCCAAACCGGAAAATAAAGAAAAATCAGTTGATATTGATAAATCTGAAGCGGGTGCTGAGGATAGTAAAGAATTGACCGAAGAAAGCCCCGATATTATTGCTGATGAAATCGAGAAAGATGAAGTTAGCGAAAAAAGCATTGTGGCCGAAGAAGCGGCTGTAGAAGAGAATGTCGAAACATCTGAAGAACCGGTAAAGAGTAAATAAGATGAGCGATCAGGTAAATGAAGACGACGAAGTAATCGAAGAAAGTTCAGCACCTTTGCTTGATCATTTGATCGAACTTCGCAGTCGACTTATTTGGTGCGTGGTTTATATCATCGTTGCTTTTGCAGTTTGTTTTTATTTTGCCGATGCCGTCTATAACTTTCTAGCGCAACCCTTTGTTGATGTAGCAGTAGCAAACGGCAAAGAGCCGACAATGATTTTCACGGGACTTCAAGACAAATTTTTTGTTAATATTAGGCTCAGTTTCTATGTAGCACTATGTGTAACTTTTCCGATGTTAGCGATGCAAATATGGAAATTTGTCGCGCCAGGTCTTTATAATAACGAAAGAAAAGCATTTTTACCTTTTCTTCTCGCCACACCGATATTATTCACACTCGGTGCTGCCATGGCATATTATATTGTAATCCCGCGTGCCTGGGGCTTTTTTATGTCCTTTGAAGTGGGTGTTGCAACCGAAGTTGCAGGTGCATTAAAAGATCAGGCATCTTTGCAAATCCAGTCTCTACCGGCAGTGAAAGAATATTTAGGTTTGACAATCTTATTGATGTTTGCGTTTGCCTTAAGTTTTCAATTGCCTGTTTTACTGTTGTTGCTGGCGCGGGTTGGATTTGTTACTGCGGACGGACTTGCCAAAAAAAGAAAATATTCGATTGTCGGTGCATTTGTATTTGCCATGTTTATGACACCACCTGATCCTTTAAGTCAGGTATTATTGGCGCTGCCCATTATCGCTCTTTATGAGATATCTATTATTTTGATCCGATTAACGACGAAGAAGCAAGAAGAAGATGTTTGATATTAAAGCCATTAGGGAGAACCCTGAATATTTTGATAAGGGGTTGGCGCGCCGCGGACTAGAGTCAAAATCTGCCTCTTTGCTTGCAATTGATAGCGAACTTCGTGAAAAACAAACAGAACTTCAAAGTTGTCAGTCGAAGCGCAATGAAGCCTCAAAGGCCATTGGTATTGCAAAATCAAAAGGTGAAGATGCGGGTGATCTCATCAATGAAGTTGGTGTGCTTAAAGAGCGTATGACAAAACTCGAAGATGATGTGCGCGCATTAACCGAAAACTTGAACAGTGAACTAGCACGGATCGACAATATACCTGATGATGATGTTCCAGATGGTTTGAGTGAAGACGATAATTTGGAAATACGTAAATGGGGCGAAATTCCAGAGTTTAATTTTGAGCCAAAACAACATTTTGATATAGGCGAAAATTTGGACCAGATGGATTTCGAGGGGGCAGCAAAAATGTCCGGAGCGCGGTTTGTTATTTTGCGCTCAGATTTAGCAAAACTTGAACGTGCTCTCGCTTCCTTTATGTTGACTATGCATACAACTGAATTTAAATATGAAGAAGTATCCGTGCCGCTGCTCGTGCGTGATCAGGCATTGTTTGGCACCAGCCAATTGCCAAAATTTGAAGACGATCTATTTAAGACAACTTCAGGTCATTATTTAATACCCACCGGCGAAGTTCCCTTAACCAATTTGGTGCGCGAAAGCATAGTTGAAGAAGCAGAGTTACCTATGCGTTTTACCACTCTTAGCAGTTGTTACCGTTCAGAAGCGGGATCAGCAGGCCGTGATACGCGCGGCATGATCCGGCTTCATCAATTTCAGAAAGTTGAAATGGTCAGTATTACGACACCTGAACAATCAAGTGATGAGCTCGAACGTATGACCGGTATCGCGGAAGAAGTTTTGAAACGTCTAAAACTGCCTTACCGCGCCGTTATGCTTTGCACCGGCGATATGGCCTTTGCCGCTCATAAAACGTATGATTTGGAAGTTTGGTTGCCGGGTCAAAATATGTACCGTGAAATATCAAGTTGTTCTAATACTGGCGATTTTCAAGCCCGGCGTATGAGAAGTCGATATCGTCCAACCGATGATAAGAAAACACGGTTTGTCCATACTTTAAATGGATCAGGTCTTGCCGTTGGTAGAACACTTGTCGCGGTCCTTGAAAATTATCAGCAAAAAGATGGCTCCGTTATCATTCCGGAAGTTTTACGCCCTTATATGGGAGGTCAAGAGGTCATAACCGCCTCTTAATCATCATTAGAAATCAATGAATAGTAATTTAACAGTAAAAAAAAACCAACTCATCGATCAATTGAAAGCTCAAGGGATCACCGATGAAAAAGTTCTTAATATTATTTCGGAAATTCCGCGGGAAGATTTTATTGCCGGCTACTTACGGCAACAAGCCTATGAAAATGCGGCCCTGCCCATTGAAAGCGGACAAACCATAAGTCAGCCTTTCGTTGTCGCCTATATGACGCAGGAACTTCAGATTGATGATAAATGTAAAGTGCTCGAAATTGGCACCGGTTCCGGTTATCAATCGGTGGTTTTGTCAAAATTATGTAAGCGGCTCTTTACCATTGAGCGCCATATGCCGCTTTACAAAGTGGCAGAAGAAATTTTCAAGAAATATCGCCTTTTTAATATTACCACACTTTTTGGCAATGGAATGAAAGGCTGGAAAGAGCAGCAACCGTTTGACCGGATTATGGTAACGGCGGCGGGGGCCGAAATTCCCGATGAACTTCTTTATCAATTAAAAGATGGTGGCATTATGATTATGCCTGTCGGTAGCCAGGAAGAAGCTCAACATATAGTGCGGGTCACCCGTCACGGTGATGATTTTACCGTTAAAACGCTATTACCGGTAAAATTCGTTCCCCTGCTATCAGGTATTGTGCACTCCTCCTAATGCCTGCTATAAATTCGCTATGATGGTTTTGCTAAAAGAACGTGGTGTAAATTGTTGTCTGCTATTTTTTGCGGCAGTATTAATTACTGGATGCTCTTTAGGTTATGACAACGAGGGTCCGTTTCCTTATTCTCATGTAAATAAAAAGCCACCCGCCCCTCAACCGACGCGAACGGCGAGCCGCAATGTTTCTTCTTCTCCGCTGGCATCGCCCAGAACCAAACCTTCTGCGCCAGTAGTGACAAACGCATCTGCACCAACACGCGCAAAAACCACCCGAATAACCGTTAGAAAAGGGGACACTGTTTACGCAGTATCGCGCCGCCATGATGCGTCGGTGCGCTCAATTATAAATTTGAATAAGTTACGGCCCCCGTATCTACTCAAGGCAGGTCAATGGTTAAATGTACCGATTGGTTCGACGTATATCGTGAAAAAAGGTGACACCGTTTATGGGGTTTCACGCGCAAATGGCATATTGATGAACGAACTGGTTAGAATGAACGGCATTCGTCAACCTTATGCGTTAAAAGTAGGCCAAAGCTTGAAAATACCAACGACTACCGTCAAACATGTTGCAATTGCCCCGCCACCAAAAGTCAGCGGTAAAGGTTTTATGTGGCCGGTAAGGGGTAGTGTTCTGTCCAATTATGGCCCGAAACAAGCCGGCTACCACAACGACGGGGTTAATATATCCGCGGCACGCGGCACGTCTGTTTTTGCCTCCGAAAGTGGCGTGGTGGTTCATGCCAGCAACAAATTAAAAGGGTATGGCAATCTCATTTTAATAAAACACCAAAATGGCTGGGTAACGGCTTATGCTCATAATGATAAGTTGTTGGTTCAAAAGGGCCAGCAGGTAACGCGGGGGCAAGTTGTGGCACAGGTCGGTCAAACGGGCCGGGTAACGCGCCCACAACTTCATTTCGAAATGCGCAAAGGCTCCCGTACCGTTAACCCGACGCTTTACCTTAAAAGCTGATTTGGTAGTGCTGCGAAACTCAGTATGTTAATGATATAATTCACTGCGGTTCCGAATGTCCGTTATCGACAGCGACCACTTGAGATCACCACCCAAAGCGAGCGTCAGAAGGTGTAGGTCTAAAAAACCTGTGTTGGATTATGGTCGTGTTTTTAACTATTTATACGTTGGCGTTTTTGTCACTTTGGTTTGGAATGGTATTTACTGCTTTTTAATTCTCGCTAATTCCGAGGTCGATCAAAAGCTTTTGAAAAATAAAGTCCGTTCAAGAACATTTTATCTGCCCCGTAAAAATAGGCTCTAAAATTTGGGTTGTCGGAAAATAAAATAACCGACCCTTGTCCCATTCTTTGTGCGATGGCCATGGCTTTTCCGGCTAGTCGCGCCTGATTATCCTCACTGGCAAAACCGGAAGCCAACGAATTTTCCGGAATGGGTACAATAGTCGCGTACGGATTTTTTGGTGGCTTAAAAGCGCGACCAATATCCCAAAGACTATCGCCTTCTTTCCAGCGATCCCACATTATTTTCTCCATGTAAAATTTGATGCGATAAATTATCCCATCGGCCCGAATATCAATGCCTTGTCACCAACGTCCATAAGATTACAGCTTTTAGTGAAACTACTGTGATCAACCGGGATGATAAATTTTAGAATGGGTTCTTCCGGAAGTGGTGCAATCTTTAACCATCGGTACGGCAAATCCAGTTCTGTTACCTTTGGGTCAATTAATTCAAGAATAGCAGAATTACCATTTTGGTTTTTAAATGCTGCCGGTTTTTCAAAGGTCAGTTCAATGGAACTTTGATCAATTACTTTTCTTTCAAGCAGTTTGACTATTCTTTCATCCGCTATTTTGTCATTCGGATAGTCAGACCATTTTTCGTCCTCGTTCATCCTAAGTGCCGATAAAAATCCACCGAGTATAGCGCCAGTAAATCCACCGCCGGGAAAGGCCCATGCAGAGGCAAAATATAAGTTAGGAATAAGGAAATTATCTCTTAACCTGTTGAAGCCTGATTGCTTGGGTGTTTGCGCGAATCCGTAGACAGCTCCATTTGGATTAAGAGTAAATCGTTGAATGGTTTTAGGCGTAGAAACTTCAAAATACTCTATTTTTTCGCGTATTCCAGGAAATTGATTTTCCAGACGCTGCAATAAAACTTCAGCCACTTTTTCCTTCTTGGAATTATAAGCATCCTTACTGAGGTCTTTCCAGTCTTTAAGATAATCAACACTGCAAATCGCGCCAACGGTTTTGCCGGGAGGAGCCAACTGAGCGTCCACTTTAGCATAATCGACAAAAACAAAACTGCGTTTGGACCAATCACCTTGATTATTTGGGAGCATATCCTTGAGTGATTTTACATCCTCACCCATCATGCAAGTGGAGTAGTGATTGACACCGACAGATGTTAAATCAGACTTGAATCCTAAATATATGCATAATAACGAGCAGGCATTCTCATAGGGTGCTATCTTATTTTTCAAACTATTGGCATACGGTTCTTCAAGCATAGCAGGCACTAATGGAATGGCACAGTTGGCAATAACATTGTCACAATCCACCGTCATCGGATTTAATTCTGAGTTGTAGCTATCTATATATGTAACACCGGTCGCATGATTATTTTTGCTGTTGATTTTCAGGGCTTTCTTTCCCAGTAAAACAGTCCCACCATTCTTTTCTATAAAGGATGCCAGATAGTCTGACAATTTTTGGGATCCACCCGTAACGAAATGGCCACCACCGCCAATAAAGCCGGATTGAGCCATACTGAAATAAAACATCGACATGCTATATGGGTTGTCCCCCCAGTAACCGAGATGTGCGGCCAGATCCAATTTCAGCTGTTCATTTGAAATATTTTTATCAAACCATTCACCTGCGCTGTGTCGCGAGGCTTCGACAATGTTTGGGTATAAAAGCGGCATAAATGGTAGAAATAGAATTTTTTTCCATTTTCCCCCGGGTAATTTGGTCATTTCCGCCCTAACTCCGGAAATAAGCTTCAAATACCGGGTTATCCCTTTTTCTTCTTCAGGATATTTATTCGTCAGAGCTTTTTTTACCTGCTCGAATCCATAGGGGAATACAAGCTCATGATTTTTGGAAACGAGATGATATAGTTCTGGGGCTTGCGTAAACTGAACGTTCTTGTCTACTTCCAGTAATTTGAACAAAGCTACTTTTCCATCCATATCATCAAGCCCGTCCATTTCGTGGAGCCCTACTTCAATGATGAAATCACCGCGTTTAAATGTCGTTGCACATCCGCCCGGTTTGTGATGTTGCTCTAGCAAGAGCACTTTTTTTCCAAACTTAGAAAGTGTGGCTCCGGCGACCAAGCCACCAAGCCCTCCACCGATAATAATTGTGTTGTATTTCATATTAATTGTCCTTTCCAATTTATTTTAAATCTAATCGGGATACAGTCATTTGGGCACATAACAAAAAAACTAATCAAATGCAAAAGCATTTATTTTCAATAGGTTAAGTGAATTTTGATTCTCTTAGAGTGAAGAAAATTGAAGGTATTGACACGCAACTTAACAAAGCCAATTTTCTCACGAGTAGAGAAAGGTTTATAAATCGTATTTTAGAATTTTTTTATCGATTTTGCGTTGACCGAAATCAATTAATGAAAAGATCGGTGATAAATTTTTGACTTAGATTACCTAGTCAATCAAAGTGATCATAATACCAGCAGAAAGATTTAACCAATGTGTTGCGTGACCGATTGAAATGACCGTCGGAAGCAGTCAGAAAGAAAGAATGTCAATTGGTTGCTCCTTTTTAATTCTCGCTAGCTCCGTGGTTGATCAAAAGCTTTTGAAAAATAAAGTCCGTTCAAGAACATTTTATTTGCCCCGTAAAAATAGGCTCTAAAATTTGGATTGTCGGAAAATAAAATAACCGACCCTTGCCCCATTCTTTGCGCGATGGCCATGGCTTTTCCGGCTAGTCTCGCCTGATTATCCGCACTGGCAAAACCGGCAGCCAACGAATTTTCGGGAATAGCAACGACTGTTGCATAGGGGTTCTTCGGTGGCTCAAAAGCAATTAACGTATCGCGGTGCGTATGAACTTCGCGGTTAACATAGCCAAAGCCGATGGGATGGGAAATATCAAGGTCACCTTTCATGATTGCGCCGCCAATTATATTTTCAACTTCGTTGGGAATCTTACTGGCGTAGTCTTGTCGGTCCAGTGGGAATTCTTCTTTTTCATCTTTGATATCCAAAAGAATTTCACCGGCCCATTTTGCGCCCTGACGGTGAGCGATGACAGTTCCGCCCCGCCGAACCCACGCTGATAGCTTTCGTTTTAATTCTTCGTCTTTGGCATTATATTGCCCGCCGACAAAAATAATGTGGGTGTAATCGGTGATGTCCAAAGTGTTTAAACTACTTTTGTCATAAAGGGTTACCGGAATTCTCATCCTATAATCCAATAAGTGCCATACTTCCCCGGCGTCATAGGCACGGGTTCCTTCGCCAACCATCAGAAGTATTTTCGGTTTGGTTATTGGCTTGAAATTATTGCTGCCTAAATCCATACCTGCGGTTGGTGTCCGTCCGCTGCCGACTGCGTGAATTTTTATGCCGTCTTCACGAGCGATAGTTTCTAATGTTTTTGTTAGGTCTCCGTGATGTTCGCCGCCTTGCCAGCCGACAGGGATCATAATAGTGCCTGCGGCCATATCAATGGTTCCGTCTGGTGCGTTAATGCTAAATGGTTTGGTGGCTACTTTTGGCAGCACCCCAATTTGCAAAAGGCGGTTTAATGCCCTTGGTGCATAATATTCGTTCCATTCAAAAAGATAAGCAACGGTTGCTTCTTCGGGGGCGGATTTGGACGGGAATATGGGTTTTACTAGATCACCTGCACTTGATAATTCCCGTGAGCCTACGGGCGCGTAATCCATACCGAAGGTGAGCGGCATTGTAAAGCCGGACACATCATAAAATGTATTGTTGTCAAACGTTGTTATTTTTTCAAAAATTCCTTTAATCAACGTATATTGCTGTTGACTTGTTTTTACCAGATAACTCTCACCCGCTTTATAGGTTTTGCTGTCAACAGTTGTGTCTCTATCGATAATATTAACGTCAATCTGGTGCCTGTTTAAAAGATCAAGAAAATGATAAGCGCGGGCGTTATCCTTGGGTGCAGCAAATATATACCCTTTAACAGTGTCGTTTGACGCAAATTCAATGGCATTGCGGTAAAAGCGTTTTTGATAATCAAGAAGTCTTGGGCGCAATTCAAGCCCGGCACGAACAATGGAAAGGCTCATATTCAAGTATGTTCTGACATTATCGCGAAACGACAAAACGCCGTGTACCGTGTCGATTTCGCCCAGTGTTCTTGCTTGTTCAAACAATAGTCCGATGCCGGCATTCAGATGCGGGTATGTAGCACCCTTGCCGATGTAAAAATTATCATACCCTTCTTCGCTGAAATATAACCTCGCTTCGCTATCCATAAACTGACGGGGGCGATCTGTAACTTCTTCCAGTAGCTGCATTGATTCTTCAGGAATAAACGGAAACGTCCTTTTCGGCGCGCCGGGCGGAATATAGAAAGTGCTATTCGTTCCCATTTCATGATGGTCGGTGCTGATATTCGGTTTCCACTCATGAAATTTCTTAACCCAGCCTTGCGGTCCGGGCTGCTGTTGCAGCAACCATTGGCGATTAAGATCGAACCAATAGTGGTTTGTGCGGCCGCCCGGCCAAAAAGTATTGTGATTTCGCCCGTTAGGGTCGGTGACGGGTACGTTCGATCCATGCATGTGGTTCCACGCGGACTGCCGGCTGTTACCATCCGGATTAAAAATGGCAATAAGTAGTATAACGCTGTTTTTAAGCGTTTCATCCATATAGTCGCTTTGCGCAGCAGCCAGGTAATACGCTACCGCTATGGAGCTGTCAGTGGAGCTAACCTCGGCACCGTGAACGCCGTAATTTAACCAAGTGACCACCGGCATGTCCTCTTGAACCGTTTGATCTGAATTTGGGTCGCTTAATGCAACATGCGCCGCTTTTATTTCATCAATGCGTGCGATATTTTCAGGGGAGCTGATGGTCAGCATTAATATATCGCGACCTTCATGTGTCTTGGCGATTGTTTCCACATTAACGCGGTCCGAAAGCTCAGCGACCGTTCGCATATATTTAAGCAGTAGATCATGGCGCGTCACGCGGTGCCCAAGCGGGTGCCCTATGATTGTTTCGGGTTTTGGAATAGCTTCATTGTAGCTAACATTATCGGGATAAAAGCTTTTATTTCTTTTTGATTGTGCGTTAGATGCATGCGGCACAATTATTAAAATTATGCATGTTAAGAGCAGGTTGAAGTGTTTCATAAAATATTCCCATCCCATATTATGTCTTTAATGGCTAAATCCTATTCAAAAGATAGCAATCACGCAAGAGGAGCATGAATATATGTCAGTCATTTCTTTTCACTGTTGGAATTTTGATTTATAATAATCTTGAACTTTTGGCATAAGGGTAAATTATGATAGTTGATATTTCCGATATTCGCGTTTTGTTTTTGGGAAACTGTGCCGATCCTAATATGGCTCTTTCAGACGATCCGGAAATAAAAGCAAAACGAAGGTACCAATCAGAAATATATGTGGTTCTTAGTGAGTTGTGTAAAGAGGTGATTGGTTCAGATGATCCTGAAGATCTCTTTAAGAGAAAAGGAGAGTATGACTTTGTCTTTTCACTTTATAACCGAATGGGGTTTCGTTCTTGTGAAGTTTTTATTTCGACAATTTGCGAATATTTGAGAGTACCTTATTTGGGGTCTTATCCCGAAGTTCGGGGTATTGCAGAAAATAAGAAACTGTTTAAATTTGTCGCGACTTCTTGCGGAATTCCGGCGCCACAAAGCGCAGCATTTTACCGAAATGAAAAAATAATTAAACCGGATAATTTAACTGCGCCTTATTTTGTAAAACCAATGA
The DNA here is from genome assembly GCA_021774795.1 of Emcibacteraceae bacterium. Taxonomy (GTDB): domain Bacteria; phylum Pseudomonadota; class Alphaproteobacteria; order Sphingomonadales; family Emcibacteraceae; genus Pseudemcibacter. The sequence goes on from JAJFIR010000012.1 coordinate 92,927, forward strand.
AAGGAGCTAATTCGGAGTGGATAGACGATAATTCTTACTGCCTGGACTGGGAATCTGCTGCAAAGCAGATAGAATTTCTTCATTCCAACGGTATAGCAGTCTTAGTAGAGGAATTTGCAGAAGGTATAAATTTAACCGTCCCCGTGCTGGGTGGAAAAGGACCAAAAATGCTCGGAGTTGTGGAAGTATTTACTGAGCAAGCTAATGGATTACGAACAACTCACGAGAAGCTTCAAGAATATTGTGATTTGACATATAAATTATGCGATAAACAAGTGGTTGTAAACGCTATTGAAAAACACGCCTTATTAATACAGGACGCTTTAAAGCCCTTAGATTATTTTCAGATCGACTATCGTTACAATCCTTCAAACGACCAATTGTTTATTTTGGAAATTAATATATGCTGCCATATAGCGTCATTTGGAAGCTTCGGGTTTGCTGCTCAAAAAAGTGGTATATCGCACAAAAATTTAGTCCGCACTATTTTGCAAACAAGTATGGAGAGACAAGGTTTGATATCTTGATATGGGAGAACATATAAAGATTAATTTTGATGTTCTTGATGAATATTTTGAAAAAAAATGCGGGGGTAAAGAATATTTTTTAGGTGGATGGTCGGTAGATCCGATTAATCTTTCGATGAATAATTTATCGGATAATATACAGATAGAACATGGAAAGAACTGGTTTGTGCTGCGTAATGGTGCAGATGTTGTGGATGGACTAATCTTTCCAAAAGAGAATATAGAAGACCCGGAAGCTATCGTATTTAGAGGATATCTTGCACAGGCTTCTATTCATACCTATTCTCCCGCAGAAAAAATTAAAAAATATTACTCGAAAGACATGCTCAGACGTCACAATGGTATTTTTAGTGCGGTAAAGATTTCTGAAGAAGGGAAAAAAATTGAGCTGCTCACGGACATTCTTGGAATTGGCCCCTTATATTATAGAAAGGTGGGAACTCTTGTTCTCTTTTCGTCGTCCCCCGGACTTTTGAGCCTAAAAGATGATGAGCCGGATATGATGTCCTGGTTTTTGCGCATAAGGACAGAATATATACCCGGTAGGAAATCATTAATAAAAAATGTTGAAGTTGTGCCCGAAGCGAGTGTCATGACATTCTCGGATCAGGGCCAGGTAATTCAAAAATGGTATGATTATAATAATTTTCCGAGAGGAAACGAAGAAGCATCGGAGCGTTCAGTTGATCTTTCTGAAGAACATTTTATTGTTGCAATGAAAAGATGCCAGGAAATACAATTTCATAAGACATTTTTACCGCTGTCAAGTGGTTATGATAGTAAAAGAATTCTGGCTCATTTGATGAAGAATGAGACGGAGTTTGAAGCATTCACCGTACAAGCACCTGAAAAAACAGGAGAGGATATCGACGCTGTTTGTGTGCGGAAAATTGTTGAAGATTTTGAAATTAAACATCACATGTTTAATTTTCCGTCACCCGAAGATTGGCATAAAAATAATGTTCAAAGAATATTTAGTGTTGACGGTCATTGCCAATTTCACACTTGGTCGGTACCAGTTTTCAACTATTATGGTAGTCAGAACGGGTGTTTCTACGACGGATTAGGAGGGGACACTTTTAATTTTATGGGTTGGATTTTTCGAAATCATGTGGAAAAAGAAATCCCTACCGCATTTCCAAAGTTTTTGAGGAAAAATCGATTTCCGTCGTATCATTCAATTGCTACAAAATTGAGAGATATGAAATCCAGGCAACCTAAGGGAAAAAACCAAAGTATACTGACTTTCGCTTTGTGGCAGACCAGGAAAAGTACCAGTTTGTGGATACAACAACAAGCGAGGCCCGGACATATTATATTATGCCCCTATCTCGATTTGGATTATGTCGAGACCATGATGCGATTTTCTGTTGAAGATAATGTAGAGGGCAGACCGCAGAAAGCCATACTTTATAAATATTGGCCAAAACTGGCTCAATATCCTGGTACCAGAGAACGCCCTGAACATGTTGTAGATATCAGTGATCTGGAAAAAGAAAATGATCGTTTAGCCACTAAAAAACTATTAGGTCTTTCATTTACGGTTAAAACTGATAAATATCATTATCAACATATTTTAACCTTTTTTGCGAATATTCTGCTGCTCGTATCACAATACTTTAATGTTCCAGGAGTAAGGTCAGAATGGTGGATAAAACAAGTTTCAGAGCTTGTTTTTTGGTGGCAATCTCGCCCAATTGTTATTGAGTTGAGAGATGTTAAAAATAAAAAATGAATGTAAAATTATAGATTGGGGAATATTAGATTAATGGGCAAATTGATCAGAATTAATAGCGATGTATTAAATCAATATATTGAAGAAAAATGTGGGGGGAAAGAGTACTTCTTAGGGTGTTGGTCCCCAGATGATATATCCGTTAAGACAGGTGACATGCCAGACAATATCCAAATGGAAAAAGCGAATAATTGGTTTGTCCTAAGAAATGGAGCTGATAAAACGGATGGAATTATTTTTCCTAAGAAAAATGAAACTGATCCAGAGGTTGTCGTTTTTAGAGGGTATCTAGCAGATGCAGGAATTCATTCCTATTCACCCGCTAAGGACATAAGACAGTTTTGGTCTGGTAAGTTAAACAGAAGATACAACGGAATATTCAGCGCAGTAACGATAGAAGAAGGCGGTGGAAAGTTAAATATTATTACTGATATATTTGGGATTGGGCCAGTTTTTATACGTAAAATTGGTAAAATGATTTTCTTTTCTTCCGCTCCCGGTTTATTAGCGATGAATAGTGATAAGCCAAACAAAATGTCTTGGATAATGCGTATCCTTGAAGGAAGTATCCCGGGGAATGAGTCATTGATCGATAGCGTAGATATGGTTGATCCCGCAAGTATTATGTCCTTTACGAGCGACGGGTCTACAATTGAAAAATGGTATAATCATGAAAATTTCCCTAAAGGTGAAGAGCATTTTAATAGTGACACGATAGAACTTTCCGAGAAGAGTTTTGCCGAAGCGATGAAGCGATGTTCAAATATCAATTACGGCAAAACGATTTTACCCCTATCAAGTGGTTATGACAGTCGACGTATTTTTGCGCACCTTGATAAAAGCAGTAGAAAATTTGAAACATGCTCGGTCCAAATGCCTGAAAAAAATGGATCCGATATAGATGCCCTCGTGGGGAAACAGATTGCGTCAGATTATAATATTCCACACACCACACTATTTATGCCTGATCAGTTTGAATGGTTCAAAATGAATACACAAAAAATCTATTCATTTGACGGTCAAAGCCATTCACATACATGGAGCGTTTTGATGTTTAATCATTATAATGGCCAGGCGGGTTGTTTTTATGATGGAATATGTGGTGATAATTTTGCAGTTAGAGCATTCGATTTTGATGAATTAACGATTGATAAGAAACCTTCTAGCGGTCCGAATTTTTTGAAGAAATGTTTGTTTCCAACTTACGAACAAATATCGCACGTGTATGATGAATTATATTTGGTTGAGCAATACGGTAAAAATAGGTCAGTTCTAACATTTATTTTGTGGGTAACGCGTAAAGGCACAAGCATATGGGCGCAGCAACAAGCGCGACCGGGGCAAATATTTTTATGCCCTTATCTAGATATCGAACATATTGAATTGATGTTGAAATTTATTCTGAGAGATGATGAAGATTACCTTTCTCAGAAAGCAATACTAGACAAAAAATGGCCAAAACTGGCATCCTATAATAGTAAATACGATTTAATAAAAACCGATTCTGTTATTGGTCCACAGCGGGCTCTCAATGAAAACTACGCTAACAAAATGACATTAATTAACAGTTATAAAGCAAAAAGTAATAACTTTCACTATAGTATGATATTAAGTTTGCCAGCGAGATGTTTATTATTTTGCTCAATGTATAGTCGGTTGGTAGCGCAAAAAATTGAATGGTGGTCTGAGGAATTAGCAGAGGTGATGTTATGGTGGCAGACAAAACCTCAAGTAATTGATGTGAAAAAAAATAAATAAATAACCAAGTTGGTTTTTTGCGATAGAGGGAAGCAAATTAACGATGGCGGTAACTGTAAACTTAAATATTGATATTCTGGATAACTACATAGAAAATAAATGCGGTGGTAAGGAATATTTTCTGGGTTGCTGGTCTCCAAATGGATTGAACTTTACATCCAATAGTGTACCGGATCATATTCAAGTAGAGAACAAAAAAAATTGGTTTGTTCTGCGTAACGGTGCGGATAAAACGAATGGTTTAATACATAAATCTAATGAAGTGGATGAACCTCAAGTTGTTGTGTTTAGGGGATATCTGGTAGACGAAAATATCCATTCTTATTCTTCTTCCAGTCGTGTGAGGCACTACTGGTCTAATAATTTATTGAAGCGGCATAACGGAATTTTCAGTGCAATTATAATTGGTGAAAATGGCCATCAACTGGATATCGTAACAGATATTTTTGGGATCAACCCATTATTCTACCGTAAAGTTGGAGATCTGATATTTTTTTCATCGGCCCCGGGATTGCTTGCCATGAGTGGCGATAGTCCGGATACGGCCGCGTGGGTTCTAAATGCGGTTTTAGGTTATATCCCGGGTAACAGTTCTTTGACAAAAGAAATTAAAATGGCTGATCCCGCGTCGGTTACACGGTTTACAATTGAACAAATGGAATCCATCCAATGGCATAAAGACGAAGAATTCCCCGTGGGTGACAAAGATGTGAATGAATTAGCACTGAAATTATCCCATCAATACTTAGAAAGCGCGATCAATAAATGTATTAAAATGCAGCACGGAAAAACGGTTATTCCTTTATCAGGTGGGCATGACAGTAGACGCTTGTTTGCGCATGTCGTTGATAGTGCTACTGCATTTGAAACATGTACAGTGCGCATGACGACCGCGACTGGCGAAGATCTCGACCTGTTCTACGGAATTAAAATAGCGCGTGATTATAATATTGACCATGTGGCCATTGAATTACCTAACAAAGTGGAATGGAAAGATAATGACATACAGAGAATTTATTCCATGGACGGTCAAAGTCTGGTTCATACCTGGTCGGTATCTATGTTTAAACATTATTCTAACGAGGAAATTAGCCTATATGATGGCATGGGCGGCGATGTGTTTGGCTTTCATGGTTTAATAGTTAATGACGATAAAGATATTAAGCTTCCAATAGCTATGCCTAAACAGCTTAAACGAGACGCGTTTCCTTCAGACGAACACATTTCGCAACAAATAATTGCGCTCAAAAATAGTCACGCTCCAGGCCCCAATCACGGCATGCTTGTTTTTCTCGAAGGACAATCTAGAAAATCAACCTGTTTATGGGCGCAACAGCAGACGAGACCAGGTCAACTCACTATTTATCCTTATCTTGAATTGGACTATGTAGAGCTTATGCTCCAGTATTCCTATAAAGAAAAAACATACGAAAGAAACCAGCTTAATATTATGAAAAAATATTGGCCTAAATTGGCTTCATACCCGTCCAGTAGAAACATTCCGGAAGGTGCAAAAAAAATTAATCATATTTATAGAGTTAATAATCGCTATGCAATGAAACAATTACTTAAAGAAAGCTATAGTCGCAATTCAAGTGAATTTCACTTCAAGTCATTTTTAACCTGGTCAGCCAGAATTCTTTTATATTGTTCGCAATTTAGTAACTATATCGAAGTAAAAACAAAATGGTGGTCACGCCCAATAACGGAACTTGTTTTTTGGTGGCAATCGCGACCATTTATCGTTGAAGTGCAAAACGAAGAAAAAGAATAAATTATAAAGCAGTATATTTTACTAATAATATTTAATCAGAAAAAATAAAATGACAGTTGATAATCCTAAGGCAGGAAAAACTTTTTTTATAAATAGCGTGTGGGCCATAGCAACGAGGATGTCTATCCGGTTTCTTGGTGTGATCAGTATTATTATACTCGCCCGATTACTTTCTCCAGATGATTTCGGGATCGTCGCTAAAGCCGTAATGATCCAATCCTTTCTGGAACTGGTGTCGTCACTTGGCCTTGAAACAGCATTAATCACAGATCAAAAAGCTGGCAAAGAACATTATAATACGGTTTGGACATTGCAAATTCTAAGAGGAATGTTAATTGGCCTTGTTCTTGCCGCGTTAGCGGGACCAGCTGCGGTATATTTTCATGAACCTGAACTAACCATTATTATTTACGCCTACGCAGCGATTTCCTTTTTTGGCGGATTTTATAATATCGGCGTAGTTGATTTTAGGAAACATCTAGAATTTAATCGGGATTTTCGATATAATTTATATAAGAAAGTGATTGCCTTTGCGACGACCATCACCATCGCGTTTATTTGGCAAACTTACTGGGCCTTAGTCGCCGGTGTGGCGGCCGCCATGCTGACGACAATTATTTCAAGCTTTATAATGTCATCATACCGGCCAAAATTAACTTTACTCAAATGGCGCGATCTATTTCATTTTTCCAAATGGATGATGATCCATGAAATTATGGCGTCCCTGGCGTATCAAGTTGATTCATTTATATTAGCTCGATTTTCAACGGCTAACATATTGGGCGTTTATGTTGTCTCAAGCGAACTTGCACACACGCCAACCTCCGAACTCGCAATGTCTGTCTCCCGTGCGGCATCACCTTCACTCGCAAAGTTTAATGATAACCTTGTAAAACTTAAGGATCTTTACCAAAAATCACTGGCATTAATGGTTTTAATTGCTGTACCGGCTGGTGTGGGAATTAGTGTTTTATCGCAAGAGCTGGTAAACCTGTTTCTAGGGGCTAAATGGCAAGAGGCGGTTCCACTGATTGAAATTATGGCTATTTACGGTATCTTTACATTGTTTACTGCAAATTCAATTTCTGCACTAATTTCGGCAGGTAGGATCAACATTCTTGCCTACTTGTCAACAACGCGGATAATACTCAGAACGAGTGCATTAGTGATTGGTTTTATGATTAATGGTGTGATGGGTATGGTCATTGCGGCGTTATGTGCCGTAATCTTATATGTATTTATCTCATTGAGTATGCAGCAATATTATAAAATATTTCATTTTGTGGATTTGTTCGTTTTAAGTTGGAGAAGCCTTGTGTCAGCTGTGGTAATGTATTTTGGACTAATTTCTTTCAAATCATATTTATACTCTTCATTTGAACTTGGCGATATTCTTAATACGGCAGCGATAGTGCTTGCCGGGGGACTGATTTATGGATGCTGCTTATTATTACTATGGCAGTTTTGCCGAAGGTGCGAAGGACCAGAAAATGATATCATTCAATTTATATTAAAAAGGGGAAATGCTTAAAATATGGATAAAAAGTTACCTGAATTCGAAGATGTCGTCTCAGCATCGAATAGAATATCCGGTCTCGCCGTTAAGACACCCTTGTTAAAATGTGAACAATTATCAGATGATTTGTCCGCGCAAATTTATGTAAAAGCGGAATGTTTGCAGCGCGTTGGCGCGTTTAAATTTCGCGGTGCTTATAATCGGCTTTCACGGTTAACGGATGAAGAAAAAAAAAGGGGCGTTGTGGCTTATTCATCGGGCAACCATGCTCAGGGAGTGGCGTTATCGGCCAAGTTGCTGGGTATCTATGCCGTGATCGTTATGCCGAGAGACTCGCCGAAGTTGAAACTTAAGAATACTAGAGATTATGGTGCAGAGGTCATAACATATGACAGGGAAACAGAAAGCCGTGAAGAAATTGCCGATCAAATTTCACGTGATAAAGGCTGCATCGTTGTTCCTTCATTCGAGGATTTTTATATAATTTCAGGGCAGGGAACTGTCGGACTAGAGGCGGTTAAGCAAGCAAAGGAAAAAGATATTGAACTTGACCTATTTATGACACCGGTCGGGGGTGGCGGGTTAATTTCCGGCTGTTCTCTTGCGGTTAAAGAATTAAGTCCGTCCACCGAGATTTATGGTGTGGAACCGGACGGATTTAACGACGTGCAGCGTTCGTTGGAAAGCGGTAAAATTGAGAGCAACTCAAATGCGTCAGGTTCAATATGTGACGCTATTTTAACGGTTCATCCGGAGCAAATGACCTATACGATAATGAGCAATAATCTCACTGGAATATTAACGGTCACCGATGAAGAAGTCCTCGTCGCAATGAAATATGTATGGGAAAAATTAAAACTGGTTGTTGAACCGGGAGCATCTGTGGCTTTCGCCGCTATTCTACACGGTAAGATAAATGTAAAAGACAAAAATGTTTGTGTAGTTCTAAGCGGTGGAAACGTAGATGAAGGCACGTTCAAAAAAGCATTGGATTGTTAGTATGGAACAGAGAATAGGTAGATTAGCACCGGGGGGCGGTATGTTATATCCACATAACGGATTGTGGCCTGATATTGCTGATGATTGCTTTATTGCGCCAGGCGCGCGTATCATTGGGGATGTGAAACTTGGTGCAGGCAGTAGTATTTGGTTTAACTGTGTCCTTCGGGGTGACGTTGGTAAAATTGTAATTGGCCGAAACACAAATATTCAGGACGGTAGTGTTGTTCATGTTGATAGCGGTGGCTTCGATACGACCATCGGCGACAATGTATTAATTGGCCACATGGCTATGATCCACGGCACGACTATTAAAAATGGGGGTTGCGTGGGGCTTGATGCAACGACAATGGATGGATGCGTTATTAACGAGCAAGGTATGCTGGCTGCCGGGTCATTGCTTAGTCCGAATAAAACTATTGGAAGTAGACAGTTATGGATGGGTAGACCTGCTAAGTTTACGCGAGACTTAGATTCTGAAACGATTAATTCGTTTGCTAAGTTTACACAAAAATATGCTAATCTTGCACAAAATTATTTGGCGAAATATTCATCTTAAGAATTCTCATTGCTTTAAATACCAATCTCTTTAAAATCATCCGAAACAGATAATACATAATATTGTTGGGAGCTATTAATGGAAGCCATGTTGGCATCGATTGCAGATAAGCTATACGAAATTGTGTGGCAGATCATTATGCCGTCGCTGTTGCTGGGAACCGGTGTATATTTAACAATTGGCTTAAAATTTATGCCCATTAGAAGACTTAAAGCCGGGTTTAAAATTCTTTTTAGTAAAAAATCCAACACTCATACCGAAGCGAATGACGGCATTACGCCAATGCAATCTCTTATGACGGCACTATCCGGTACGATCGGTGCGGGAAATATCATTGGGGTTGCTTCCGCTATCCTTATTGGTGGACCGGGTGCGATATTCTGGATGTGGATGACGGCACTTTGCGGAATGGCGACAAAATATGCTGAAGCGTTAATGGCCATTAAATACCGGACGCGAAGTGAAGAAGGTTTTCTCATTGGTGGTCCGATGTATTACATTAAAATTGGGTTACATAAAAAGTGGTGGTTTTTGGGTACTGCCTATGCAGTGATGATGGTGATTGCCGGACTTGCAACAGGGCATATGGTGCAAGCAAATGCAATAGCGGTCGTATTTGAAGAAAATTTTGGTATTGGCCGGCTGGTCAGCGGAATTCTACTTTCAGTTTTGGTTTTTATTGTCATTATTGGTGGATTAAAATCGATCGCAAGAATGGCTGAAATAACGGTGCCGACGATGACGGTTCTGTATCTAATTTGCGGAACAATTATTCTTATACTGAACATCGATGCGATACCAACCGCGTTTATGCTAATCTTTGACGGTGCTTTTACCGGTACTGCTGCGGTAGGTGGATTTGCTGGCGCAGGAATAGCCGCGGCCATTCAGCAGGGTGTTTCTCGGGGACTTTATTCAAACGAAGCTGGCACTGGAAGTGCTGCGATAGCCCATGCCTCTTCAGAAAATGCAGATCCCATAATGCAAGGCGAAATAGCCATGTTGGGTACCGTAATTGATACAATTATCGTTTGCACCTTTACTTCACTAATCATTTTAACGGTGCAAATTGATGTTGGTGGTATTGTCCAAAGTACCTGGATGTTTGGTGACGATGGAAATCAGGGTGCGGTATTAACTTCACAAGCTTTTGCCGCTGCCTTACCGGGCGGCGGATATGTTGTAATTATTGGTCAAATTATTTTTTCATTCACAACCATAATCGCCTGGAGCCTATATGTTGAAAGGGCAGGCGTATTTCTAAGTAATGAAAAATATAAAATGATTTTTAGGATTTCGAGCGTTGCACTGGTATTTGCAGGTTGTGTCGGGGAATTTGCAACCATCTGGGCCTTCGGCCTTGCCACTTTAGGTATTTTGGCTGCACCGAATTTGGTGGCATTACTGATAAAAAGCAAAGAAATATTTACGATGACTAATGAAGCGCATCAGGCACGACTTGAACATGAAAAATAAAATACAGAGTAAAATTTAAAAAAGGGAAAAACAATATGACAGTTAGCACAAACCATGAAATGACCAACCACTGGAAATCGCGAACAGGTTTTCTTTTCGCGGCAGTTGGTGGAGCTGTTGGCCTTGGGAATATCTGGAGGTTTCCGTTTGAAGCGGGGCAAAATGGTGGAGCTGCCTTTGTTATCATTTATGTTGCCTTTGTTATCATTATCGGCTTTCCACTGTTAAGTGCAGAAACAATGCTTGGCAGATACGGTAAGCAAGGCGCGATCACTAACTTTGGTCATGTAGCAAAAATGGAAGGCAAGACACAAAACTGGAAATATATTGGTTGGTTTATTGCGTCTTCATCCTTTATTTTATGTTCATATTATAGTGTGATCGCGGGCACTACCGCTGCATATTCATATGAAGCAATGATGGGAAGTTTTTCGGCAATTACACCCGACGGTGCTGTAGAATTATACGCCAGTTATTCAGAAAACCCATTAAAATTAACCCTTTGGCATGCCATGTTCATGGGGGCCTGCGCTATTGTTATGTCGCGCCAACTTAATGACGGGATAGAAAAACTCACTTCAATTGCGATGCCTATATTTTTCTTGCTACTCATTTCATTGATAATTATGGCAGCAGTAATAGGTGATTTTGCGGCCGGTGCGGCCTTCTTGTTTGAGCCGGATTTTTCAAAAGTATCGGTGGGAATGGTGATCAGTGCCTTGGGACAGGCCTTTTTCTCTATCGGCGTGGCTTTGGGTATTATGCTGACCTTTGGCGCTTACTTGCCCGAAGATACATCAATCATCAAATCTGCGTTTATAATTTGTATTGCTGATACGTTAGTAGCGGTTCTAGCTGGTCTTTCCATATTTCCAATCGTATTCGGATTTGGAATGGAACCCAATGTTGGTTCAGCACTTGTATTTAACACTATGACTGTGGCCTTCGGCCAACTTGAATATGGTGCGGTTCTGGCTGCCGGGTTTTTCGCCTTGCTCGCGATTGCCGGGTTTACAACACTCCTCGCTTTGATGGAACAAATGGTCAGTTATCTTAATAAATTTTATGACATTAAACGATCAAAAGCGGCACTCATGGTCACAGGAAGCGTTTTTGCTGTTGGAATGCTATCCGTGTTTTCGACAAATGTTTTATCGTCCGTTACGATTTCCGGAATGAATTTAATTGACAGTTTTGATTGGTGGATTAATAAAGTTGGCCTGCCTCTTGGTGGCTTGTTTACGGCAATTTTTGTGGGATGGATCATAAAAAAGAGCAATGCCATTGCGGCATTTGGACCCAATGAAAAACAGGTGGAAATAGTATATTTCCTTATCCGTTATTTCTGTCCTGTGGCAATTTTGATCGTCTTTGTTTCACAATTTTGGGATACGATTAGATTGTATCTCTCTTCAATATTTTAAAAACTAGAATATAATCTTTTTATTTACATGCAGAATCCTGTTTTCCAAGCAGGATTTTGCTGTTATTAGAGGTTGGAAAATATGCCGTGTTAATATAATTGATGGACAAGAAGATGAATTCTGAATTTTACAGAATAAAAAGATTACCTCCTTACGTATTTGCTGAAGTGAACGCCATGAAAGCAAAAGCGCGAGCGGCAGGTGACGATATCATCGATTTCGGAATGGGAAACCCTGACTTAATGCCACCGCAACATGTGATGGACAAAGTTACAGAAACCATGAAAGATCCAAAAGCGCATCGTTATTCGGTATCCAAAGGTATTCACGGTTTGCGTAAAGCGATGGCTGCTTATTATGAAAGACGATTTAATGTAAGCTTGGATCCTGAAAGTGAAGTTATCGCGACACTTGGGTCAAAAGAGGGGCTTGCTAATCTGGCTCAAGCCATCACAGCACCTGGTGATGTGATACTTGTTCCTAACCCTAGTTATCCTATCCATCATTTTGGATTTATCATTGCGGGAGCAACCATACGTCATTTGCCGACAACTAAAGATCATGATTTTATGGAAATTCTGTCTCAAGCCGTTAAGCATAGTGTACCTAAGCCGCTAGCGCTCGTGATCAATTATCCGTCAAATCCAACTGCGGAGGTCGTTGACCTTGATTTTTATAAGGAAGTAGTAGCCTTCTGCAAAAAGCATGAAATTTTCATACTTTCTGATTTGGCCTATGCAGAAATTTATTTTAATAATACGCCGCCGCCCTCTATCCTTGAGGTGAATGGCGCCCGCGATATTGCAGTTGAATTTACATCAATGAGCAAAACCTATTCAATGGCGGGCTGGCGCATTGGTTTTGCCGTAGGTAATAAGGATTTAATCGCCGCCTTAACGCGTATGAAATCATATGTGGATTATGGTGCCTTCACACCTGTACAAGTCGCGGCGACCGCGGCACTGAACGGACCGCAGGATTGTATTGATTACGCGCGTGATACTTATAAACGCCGCCGCGATGTTCTTGTAGAGGGGATGGCAGGTTCAGGATGGGAAATTCCATCGCCGGAGGCAACCATGTTTGCCTGGGTGCCACTTCCTGATGCTTGGGAAAATATTGGTTCTATGGAATTTTCGAAACAACTTATAGAACATGCTAAAGTGGCTGTTGCGCCCGGCATCGGCTTCGGTGAATATGGTGATGGTTTTGTCAGGATAGCACTTGTCGAGAATGAGCAACGTATCAGACAAGCTGTGCGAAATATGAAGCAATTTATGACAAAGAATGAAGAATATTTAGATCAATCAATAAAAAGAGTGGGTAGTTAAATTTTGAATAAACCTTTAAAAGTCGCTATTGCGGGCCTTGGTAGTGTCGGTGTTGGTGTTGTGAAAGTATTGGAACAACATAAAAAACTGATCGGTGAACGAGCGGGACGTAAGATAGAGATTACCCATGTTTCAGCCAGAAACCGTGATACTGAGCGAGGCATTGATTTATCAAATTATCAATGGGTTGATAACGCGCTTGAGATGGCTGGTCTTGAAGGGGTGGATATTGTTGTCGAGCTGATTGGTGGCGAAGAAGGTATCGCTTACGAACTTGCAAAAAGTACGTTAAAGAATTCTAAATCATTGGTTACCGCGAATAAAGCGATGGTCGCCCATCACGGTGCTATTTTGGCTGATTTAGCCCAAAATAATAACGTTGTCCTGCGATTTGAAGCGGCGGTAGCAGGTGGAATACCGATTATCAAAGCCATCGGCGAAGGGCTAGCCGCAAACGAACTTAATCTCGTTTACGGTATCATGAACGGTACGACAAATTACATGTTAAGCCAGATGGAAGCTACCGGTCGAAGTTATGATGAAATCTTGGCGGAAACAGAAGCTTTAGGCTATTTGGAAGCGGACCCCGCTTTGGATTTAGACGGAATTGACGCCGCTCATAAGCTGGCAATTTTAAGCAGCGTTGCTTTTGGTACCAAAACTGATTTTGATAGCGTTTATATTGAAGGCATACGAGAAATCGAAACCGTTGACATTAAGTATGGTAAGGAACTTGGCTACCGAATTAAATTGCTTGGCATCACTAAATTTGAAGATGGCAATCTATCGCAGCGTGTTCATCCGGTGATGATCGACAGAAAACTGCCCATAGCGGGTGTGATGGATGGTTTTAATGCGCTGGCGGTAGACGGCGACTTTATTGGCCGGACATTTTATCAAGGCCGCGGTGCCGGAGAAGGGCCGACGGCCTCCGCCGTTGTCGCCGACTTAATTGATATAGCCCGCGGGCATTCAGGTCCGGCGTTCTTTAAGCCGGCTTCAAGCCTTGTTTCAGCCAGCCCTGTACCAATAACCCAGAGAAAAGGCGTTTATTATGTGCGACTTCATGTTTTGGATGAAGCAGGCGTGATTGCAGATATTACGACAGGACTTAAAAATGCTAATGTTTCTGTTGAAACCATGCTTCAAAAAGGCACCGAGCGCGATGGCACTGTTTACGTGGTTATGATTACCCATGAAACCAGAGAAACCGCGATGAAAGATGCACTTAACCGTATCAATGAACTACCGAGTGTGATAGAAAAACCTTTGTTTATAAGAATTGAAAAATTGTAAAATTAAGATATATTCAGGTTTGAATAATAAAAAAATAGGAATAAATTATGGCTGTTAATTCGACTTTAGATCGTATTTTTGTACTAGAGCTCGTGCGTGTCACAGAAGCAGCGGCAATTGCTGCGGCGAAGCTTGTTGGAATGGGGGACGAAAAAGCGGCGGATGCCGCCGCAGTTGATTCCATGCGTAACGAACTAAACGAGCTTCATATTAAAGGAAGAATTGTTATTGGTGAGGGGGAACGCGATGAAGCCCCTATGCTTTACATTGGTGAAGAGGTTGGAACAGGCGAAGGTCCTGAAATTGATATCGCCCTTGATCCGCTGGAAGGAACAACCATTGCCGCCAAAGCCATGCAAAATTCGCTTGCGGTTGTAGCACTTGCTGAAAAGGGTAACCTTCTTAATGCACCGGATGTGTATATGGATAAAATAGCAGTTGGTCCCGGGCTTCCTCTTGGTGTAGTGGACCTTGATAAATCAGTTGAAGATAATGTCAAAGCGGTCGCAGATGCAAAAGGCCGCCTTGTTAGTGATATGCTTGTATGTGTACTTGACCGACCACGGCACGGCGATCTTATTGAAAAAATTCGCTCCACTGGTGCCCGTGTTAAGCTTATTGGTGACGGTGATGTCGCAGGCGTTATTGATACCACCGACCCGGATACTTCCGTTGATTTATATATGGGGTCCGGCGGCGCACCGGAAGGCGTGCTGGCGGCAGCCGCTCTGCGTTGCACTGGCGGTCAAATTCAAGGACGTCTTACATTCCGTAACGACACCGAACGTGCTCGCGCTCATAAATGGGGGATTGAAGACCTTGACCGTAAATATTCGACGGAAGAAATGGCAAGCGGCGATGTAATATTCGCGGCGACCGGTGTCACGGACGGCACACTTCTTCGCGGTGTCCATAGCACAATTGACGGGAAAGGCTACACGACTGATACGGTTGTGATGCGTTCCGCGTCAAAAACAGTGCGCCGCATTAAAACAGAGCATAATCGCGCTATTAAACAAGCATAAAATTAATGGATACAGATATTAACCCTACGGCCAATCATGACGTCATATTGGCTGTAGAAAAATCTGTGACGGGTCGAATGTGGGTCGCGAGACCCGCAGAACACCGTATTGTTCAAGCCATATCGCAAAACCACTCTCTGCCGGAAATCGTTGCCCGTGTTGTGGCGGGGCGGGGCATTGGCATTGATGATGCCGCGATATTCTTAAACCCCACATTAAAGGAAACACTACCCGATCCTTCCCATTTTAAGGATATGGATAAGGCTTGCTCGCGCGTTGCCGACGCCATTGTGACGGGTGAAAAGGTAGCAGTATTTGGTGATTATGATGTTGACGGGGCGACATCATCGGCCATTTTCAAGCTGTTTTTTAAAAGCATAGGTCAGGACATCACTGCATATATTCCGGACCGTATGCGCGAAGGATATGGTCCCAATACCAAAGCACTTCTGGAGCTAAAAGCAGCTGGTCATAGCTTGGCAATAACCGTTGATTGCGGCATCGTGTCGTTTGACCCCATTGCGGCTGCAACCGATGCTGGCCTTGATATTATTGTGGTTGATCATCATCAGGCGGAAGCAAAACTACCTGATGCGGTCGCAGTGGTAAACCCAAACCGTGTCGACGAAGAGCCAGGATATGGTCAGCTCGCGGCGATCGGCGTAAGCTTCATTACGGTCGTTGGTATTAATCGCGAGCTTAGAAAACGAAGTTGGTACCAAGAACAGGATATTGCTGAACCGGGCCTGCTGAACTGGCTTGACCTTGTTGCCTTGGGGACCATTTGCGATATGGTGCCACTTACCGGCATTAACAGGGCAATGGTTACTCAAGGTCTTAAAATCATGGCGATGCGAAAAAATATTGGCCTTAAAGCGTTAAGCGATGTTGCTTCAATTAATGAACCACCAGGCACCTACCACGCCGGATTTTTGCTGGGCCCAAGGGTTAATGCAGGCGGGCGGGTTGGCCGATCTGAAGCGGGAACCATACTGCTTAGCACCGATGACGAACAGGAAGCCAGCCGGATATCACAGGAATTAAATACTTATAATGCTGAACGCAAAACCATTGAAGCGATGGTACTTGAAGACGCTATGGGTCAGGTCAGCAATAAAATTGGTGTTGGCGGAATTGTACCGCCGGTCATTATCGCATCCAACGTTGGTTGGCACCCGGGTGTTATCGGCATAGCGGCGGGCCGCTTGAAAGAGCATTTTAATCGTCCTACAATTGTGATTGCTATCGACGAAAATGGTGATGCCAAGGGATCCGGAAGATCAATAATGGGTGTTGATTTGGGTGCCGCAATTACCGCCGCGCGCCAATCGGAAATATTAACCGCTGGCGGCGGTCATGCAATGGCCGCAGGACTTAGTATGCGCCAGGAAAATATTAAAAATTTAGGCAATTTTCTAAACGAACGCCTTAAAAACAAAGTTGATGATGCGATTACGACGCTGTCACTTAAACTGGACGGCGTCTTAAATTTATCAGCGGTGAACGCGGCACTGGTTGATGATTTGGATAAGGTAGGGCCATACGGGCAGGGCAACGCACAACCGCGTTTTGCCTTTTCTAATGTATTGCTCACCTATGTTGATATCGTTGGCAAGGACCATGTAAAATGCACCTTAAAAAGCGGGGACGGCAGTACGGTGAAAGCCATGGCGTTTCGGTCTGCGGATAAGCCGCTTGGCCAATTGCTGATAGAATCCCGCGGTAAAAATATTAAGATCGCCGGAACCATCCGAAACAATCATTGGAACGGACGCACGACTGCCGAAATTTTCATCGATGACGCGTGCGCTTAAAGGCATGAGTGTCGCCAATGGGCTGTGCTTAATGGCTTATTTTAAAAAAGATTTACCCATAACCAAAAAAGCTATTGACCCGTGGCACCGGAACGGTTAGAAACCACCCACCGACAAAGACGGCCCCTTCGTCTAGCGGTTAGGACGCGGCCCTTTCACGGCTGAAACACGGGTTCGATTCCCGTAGGGGTCACCAGTCGTTTTTTATCCTACTGATATCATTTACCTTTTCTCGTTTTACCCCTTACCTCGGTAACAGGTGCGGGAATAGGACTATTAAATTCGTTCTGTAAACGCTTGATTGACGTCCTCAGTCCCATCTTGATGCTGGTCCGTTTTTCTGTGTATCTATCGGTCTCTATACTTACCGGCAGAGCCGCGCACGCTTGCCTTGATCACGACAACATTTCTCGGGAAGTTAAAACCGATTTAACGGGCGCATACCAACTTCAAATGTTTCAATATCCTTTATCCACTTCCAATAAATAATTATGTTGACCATCCCGAAGTTGGGTGTATGGTATACCACATAATTAACTTCAGGTTCTACTTATGAAGTCTGTTGAAGTGATAAATGCATGCGGAGAAACAGATGTCGATCAGCGATAAGCTAAGTCCGGTGGCGGTGAATTTTACGCTAAAAGACCATACTTACAACGTGCTTCGCAAGGCCATCCTTGAAATGAATATCTACCATCCTGATACAGATTTGCGCTTGGATGAACGAACGCTTGCCGAAAATCTTGCTATTTCACGTACGCCAATCAGAGAAGCACTTGCGCGATTGGCGCAAGATGGATTGGTAGAGATAATTCCGCGCAAAGGGGTGTTCGTTCATCGCAAGTCTCGTGATGAAATTCTTGAGATGGTCGTCGTGTGGGCGGCCTTGGAAAGTATGGCCGCGCGGCTCGCTACCGAAAATGCATCTGACGATGACCTTCGTGCTTTGCGTAAGTTTGCGATGAAGAATAGTATGAACGCCATGAGTGCTGAAATCGAGGAATACTCTGATGCCAATATTAAGTTTCACCAAAATATCTTGGCACTTTCCGGGTGTAAGGCACTTGGCAAAATGGCGGAGGGGTTGTTTGCGCATATGTATGCGGTACGTCGCCGCGCCATGGGAGAGGGTGACCGCGTTACTAAATCGGTCGCGGACCATATGGAAATAATTGATGCACTAGAGGCGAGAGACGCGGATTTGTCGGCCATGCGGGTCAGAGAACATACCATGAGGTTGCATGATCATATCCGCAAAACATGGACGAGATTGGAAAATTTAAGCTCTGCCAAAACAGAAACTATTTAATTTTAATTGACGAAGACGGAACGTAAACATGAATAATTCTAATAAAGGCGAAAACACAAAGGGAAGTATTGTGAATGATGGCGATGAACGGGACTTAACAGATGGGTTTCATCTCATTATTGACGCTCTGAAGCTTAATGACCTTAATACCATATATGGCGTGCCCGGTATCCCGATTACGGATTTGGGCCGCTATGCGCAGGGTGCCGGTATTCGTGTTATCTCTTTTCGTCACGAACAGAACGCCGGTAACGCCGCCGCCATCGCAGGCTTTTTAACTAAAAAACCTGGCGTCTGTCTTACGGTTTCTGCACCGGGGTTTCTCAATGGGCTAACCGCGCTTGCCCATGCGACAACCAACTGTTGGCCAATGATTTTGATCAGCGGTTCATCGGAACGTGAAGTTGTGGACCTAATGCAGGGTGATTATGAAGAGATGGACCAATTGGCCATCGCCAAACCACTTTGTAAAGCTGCGTACCGTGTGCTGCATGCCGAAGACATCGGGATTGCTGTAGCGCGGGCAATTCGTGCAGCAGTTTCCGGTAGACCGGGTGGTGTCTATCTTGATTTACCTGCCAAACTGCTTGGCCAGACTGTTTTTGAGGATATCGGTGCTAAGTCTCTTATAAAGGTGATTGATCCTGCACCTGCTCAGATACCAGCCCCCAATGCAGTAAAGCGTGCGCTGGATGTGTTGAAAACCGCAAAAAAACCATTGATTATTCTTGGTAAAGGCGCAGCATATGCGCAAGCAGATGAGCAAGTGCGTAACTTTGTTGAAAAAAGTGGTTGTCCCTATCTGCCGATGAGTATGGCTAAAGGATTATTGCCTGACACACACCCACAATCTGCTGGTGCGGCACGGTCATTGGTTCTGAAAGAAGCGGATGTCGTGGTTATGGTTGGCGCGCGTATAAACTGGTTGTTATCGCACGGCAAAGGTAAACAATGGGGGGAGCCGTATACTAAAAAATTTATCCAGATCGATATCGAGCCTAAAGAAATGGACAGCAATGTGAAAATTGCCGCACCTGTTGTCGGCGATATTGGCTCATGCCTGTCAGCCATGCTTGACGGAATGGACAACGACTGGGCAGCACCGCCACCGGACTGGATTGATGCGACCAATACTAAAAAAGAGACTAACCTGGCGCGAATGGCGTCAACATTGCAAAACAACAATACGCCAATGGATTATCACGGGGCACTTGGCGCATTGCGGACGATTATTAAGGAACGTCCTGACGCAATTCTAGTGAACGAGGGAGCAAACACACTTGATTTTGCCCGCAGCATTATCGACATGTACCAACCACGAAAACGTCTTGACGTTGGCACATGGGGTGTTATGGGGATTGGTATGGGAAGTGCCATTGCGGCCGCGATAGAAACAAGCAAACCAGTGCTTGCCATAGAAGGCGACAGCGCTTTTGGATTTTCCGGCATGGAGGTTGAAACAATCTGTCGTTACAATCTTCCAATTTGTATCGTTGTGTTTAATAACAACGGTATATATCGGGGTACCGATGAAAATCCTTCTGGTGGTTCTGATGCCGCTACAACAACATTTGTCAAAAACAGCCGTTACGATATGATGATGCAGGCTTTCGGCGGTGTTGGTGTAAATGCAACTGACCCCGATGAACTCAAGCGTGCAGTGAATGAAGCAATGGATTGTGGCAAACCGACTCTTATCAACGCGGTGATTGATCCTGCCGCCGGAAAAGAAAGCGGTAATATCGGAAGCTTGAATCCGCAAAGTGTTGTTGCTAAAGAGAAGCAAAAAAAATAACCTTTCAATAATTAGGAACATAGAATGAAAGCTCTTGATGGTATAAAAATTCTCGATTTCACCCACGTTCAATCCGGGCCGACATGCACGCAATTACTTGCGTGGTTTGGCGCAGATGTGATCAAGGTTGAACGCCCCGGTGTTGGCGATGCCACACGTAAACAACTTGTTGATGTGCCGGGTGCGGATAGTCTTTATTTCACCATGCTTAATCATAATAAAAGATCAATTGAGTTAAATTCCAAAAATGAGACTGGCAAAGAAGTTCTAACCCGGATGATCGAAGAATGTGATGTGTTGGTCGAAAATTTTGCACCGGGTGCTTTGGACCGAATGGGGTTTGGCTGGGAACGTATTCAGGAAATCAACCCGCGCATCATCATGGCTTCAATTAAAGGGTTCGGCCCGGGTGAATATGAAGACTGTAAAGTTTATGAAAATATAGCCCAATGTGCGGGAGGTTCTGCCTCGACAACAGGGTTTCGTGATGGCCCACCTTTGGTGACCGGAGCACAAATTGGCGACTCCGGAACCGGGTTGCATTTGTGCCTTGGTATCGTTACGGCATTGTTCCAACGTGAAAAATCAGGACGTGGTCAGAAAGTTACGTCAGCAATGCAGGATTCTGTTTTGAACCTTGCGCGCGTAAAACTTCGTGACCAACAACGCCTGGCAAGTGGTCCTTTGGACGAATATTCGCAGTACGGCGAAGGCATCCCGTTTGGTGACGCGACGCCGCGTGCTGGCAATGACAGCGGTGGCGGCCAACCTGGCCGGATTTTGAAATGTAAAGGTTGGGAACAAGACCCGAACGCCTATACATATTTTATTATGCAGGCTGCAGTTTGGGATAAAGTGTGTGACGTAATCGGTGAACCGGATTGGAAAACAGCTGAAGGGTATGCCAAGCCACCAGAGCGTTTGGATAAACTTAATCAGATATTTGACCGAATTGAACAATGGACCATGACCAAAAGCAAATTTGAAGTGATGGACATTTGTAATCCTGTTAATATTCCTGTAGGTCCAATTTTATCAATGAAGGAAATATCGGAAGACCAGGGTCTATTTGCCACAGGTACACTTGTAAATGTACCTCATCCTGAACGCGGTGAATATATCTCAGTCGGATGTCCTGTTAAACTATCAGATAGTTCTGTAGAAGTGGAACGTTCACCGTTACTAGGCGAACATACAAGGGAAGTTTTAGAAGAAGTGCTCGGCTATTCAGGTGATGAATTGGACCGCGTTATCGCTTCCGGTGCCGTTGGAGAGGTCAGCTAATGCGTATAATTGTTATGGGGCAACAGGCATTTGGAAAAGATGTTCTGCAAACATTGCTCGACACAGGCACCGATGAAGTGGTGGCCGTATATTGTGAGCCGGATAAAGAAGGTAAGCCCGTTGATCCAATCAAGGAGCTTGCACTGGAGAAAGGCTTGCCCGTGCATCAACCTTCCGATTTCAATGATCAACAAACATTATCTACATTGGCTTCTTTTGATGCTGATTTAATGGTGATGGCTTTCGTGAATGTATTTGTGCCTCAAGCAGCGCGGGACACACCTAAACTAGGCTCGATCTGTTTCCACCCAAGTTTGCTGCCAAAGTACCGCGGCCCATCGGCTGTGAATTGGCCAATTATAATGGGCGATACGAAATCCGGGTTTAGCTGGTTCTATCCCTCTGATGGTTTGGATGAAGGCGACAGCCTCATGCAATGGGAATGCTCTATTGATCCTGATGATACGGTGATTAACCTTTATTTCAAGAAAATCTACCTTTCTGCTGTAAGTTCAGTGCTCGAAGTCTGCGATTTGTTTCGTTCTGGAAATCCACCACGGATCGTGGCAGATGAAGCCAATGCAAGCTATGAGCGCCGCTGTACAAAAAAGCATGCGCATATTGATTGGAACAAACCTGTAGGTCAAGTTTACAATCTTATTCGCGGTACAAACCCGGCGCCGGGGGCATGGACGACACTTAATGGTGTTGAAGTGAGCGTATATGACAGTCAGCGTGTTGATGGTGACGGTATATCTGGACGTGTAGTGGCAATTTCAGAAGACGGTGTTACAGTACAGTGTATCGGCGGGCGTATTCTGTTGAAAAGAGTTAAACCGGGTGAAGGTACAAAACAACCTGCAGCCGAGTGGGCTGCCGCGATTGGATTAAACGTAAAAGATAACATAGGAAACTGAGAACTATGACATATAAAACTGACATTGAAATTGCACGCGAAGCTAACAAAATGCCTATTCAAGAAATAGGCGCGAAGCTTGGCATTCCTTCCGACGATCTATTGCCGTTTGGCCATGATAAGGCAAAAGTGTCGGCTGAGTTTATTAAGGATCAAATAGGCAAAAAGGATGGTAAACTGATTTTGGTTACTGCAATCAACCCCACACCAGCGGGTGAGGGCAAAACGACAACAACTGTCGGCCTTGGTGACGGTTTGAATTTCATGGGGAAAAAAGCGGCTATCTGTATTCGCGAGGCTTCCTTAGGCCCTTGTTTTGGAATGAAAGGCGGGGCGGCCGGTGGCGGTTATGCGCAAGTTGTGCCAATGGATGACATGAACCTGCACTTTACGGGTGACTTCCACGCGATCACGTCGGCGCACAGTCTTTTGTCCGCAATGATCGACAATCATATCTATTGGGGTAACGCTTTAAAAATCGACCAACGTCGCGTAGTCTGGCGCCGAGTGGTTGATATGAATGACCGTGCTTTGCGCGATATCGTGACCTCTTTGGGCGGTGTTGCGAATGGATTCCCACGTCAATCCGGCTTTGACATCACTGTGGCCTCTGAAGTTATGGCAATCCTCTGTCTGTCTAATGATCTTGATGATTTACAAAAACGTTTGGGCGATATCATTGTTGCCTATACACGCGACCGCGAACCTATTTATTGTCGCGATATTAAAGCTGACGGTGCAATGACCGTATTATTGCAACAAGCAATGCAACCAAATTTAGTTCAAACACTGGAAAATAACCCTGCATTTGTGCATGGCGGTCCGTTTGCGAATATTGCGCACGGCTGTAACTCCGTAGTTGCGACGAAGACCGCTTTGAAACTTGCTGATTATGTTGTGACGGAAGCGGGATTTGGTGCTGATTTGGGTGCTGAGAAATTTATGAACATTAAGTGCCGTAAGGCTGGAATTTCCCCTTCCGTTGTTGTGTGTGTCGCCACTATTCGGGCGATGAAGATGAACGGTGGTGTTGCAAAAGCGGACCTTGGTCCAGAAAATGTCGAAGCGGTTAAAGCAGGATGTTCAAATCTTGGACGTCACATTGAAAATCTGAAAAGCTTTGGCGTTCCTGTTGTTGTTGCGATCAATCACTTTGTCACGGACACAGATGCTGAAGTTCAGACTGTGAAAGATTATGTAGAAACTCAAGGCTCAGAAGCTATTTTATCTCAGCATTGGGAATTCGGATCAAAAGGGTCTGCTGAGTTGGCAAAACGTGTCGCTGAAATTGCGGACGCAGATATGGCAAATTTTGCGCCTATTTACCCTGACGATATGCCATTGATGGAGAAAATTGAAACGATCGCAAAACGTATTTACCGTGCAGACGAAGTGTTGGCCGATAAGAAAATCCGAAATCAACTGCTTCAGTGGGAAGAACAGGGCTATGGTAATTTACCGGTTTGTATGGCAAAAACACAGTATAGTTTCAGCACAGACCCTAACTTACGCGGTGCGCCAACAGGGCATTCACTTCCAGTCCGTGAAGTGCGCTTGAGCGCAGGTGCTGGCTTCATTGTCGCCATCTGCGGTGAGATTATGACAATGCCGGGCCTACCGCGTGTCCCAAGTGCGGAAGCGATAATGATTAATGATGAAGGCCAAATCGACGGGCTTTTTTAAGAAATGATAGGACAATGCGAATATTTTTAGTAACAATATGCACAGTTGGCAAAGGCGATATTGTAATTTCGCGTGAAGCAGCTTTATAATAAATAAAACGTAAAACATTCGCGTTACAAAATATTCGCATTAAATTATAATCAATCCAAGGGAGGATGGCATGACTTTTACGAAACAACTATTTATAGGCCTCGTAGGCGCAATTATGGTGACTGGAACGATGTCATCTGTTGCGGTGGCATTTGAACCAGACAAGCCGATAGAATTTATTATTATGGCTGGTAAAGGTGGTGGTGCCGACAAAATGGCCCGTTTGATGCAAGCAATTGTTGAAAAAGAAAATCTTTCAAGTCGTCCACTGTTTCCTACGAATAAATCAGGTGGTTCAGGTGCGGAGGCTTTGATTTCTGCAAAGAATGCAAGTGATCCGGATCACACAATTATGGTGACCCTGAATTCATTTTTCACTACACCGTTGCGACAACCCGGTCTTCAAATAGATAATACAACGTTTGCGCCAATCGGTCGCATGGCTGAAGATTCGTTCCTTTTGTGGGTTCATAAAGACAGTGGCATCACCACTTTCGAGCAATATTTGGAAACAGCGAAAGCCGATGGCACTAAATGGGTTATGGGCGGAACTGGTAGAGCCGGTGAAGATAATATCATTACGAACTACCTGAATAACGAGTTTGGCCTTTCAATGAAATACATCCCCTATCAAGGTGGTGGAGAGGTTGCTAAACAAGTTGCGGGTAAGCAACTTAACTCTTCAGTGAACAATCCCTCTGAAGCTCTTGGTTTTTACGAAAGTGGCGACTTGATTCCATTGGTCGCTTTTACTGATGAACGTTTGCCTTTGTTCCCTGATGTGCCAACACTTAAGGAATTAGGCAATGACTTTAGCTATTTTATGCAGCGTGCTGTTGTGGGAGCCCCGGGGATGTCTGACGATGCGTTAGTTTATTACACCGACCTGTTTACCAAAGTATATGCATCGGCTGATTGGCAAGAGTACAAAACTAAACAGTCTCTAATGGGCGATTTTATGAGCGGTGCTCCATTAAAAGAGTATTGGAATGCACAGAATGCTCGCCATACGGTTATTTTAAGGGCATCCGGCGATATTAAGTAATAGGTTAATAATGATAAGTATGAGGTAATTTCAAAATGCGTAAAGCAGAAATAGTAACAGCGGTTATTTTAGGAATTCTCTCACTTTGCATAATGTGGAAAAGCGGCGAGGCCCCGTCTTGGGACCCAAGTGTCGCCCGGTTTGACAATATTGGTTTGATAGAAGGCGAAGGACCTGGTAGTGGATTTTGGCCTTTCTGGTTATCATTCATAATGTTCCTTTGTTGTATTTGGATTGGAATAAACTGGTTTCGCGGGACATCGACACCGTCTCAGTCTAATGAACCGTTTCTCGACGCACATGGCCAGCGTATGCTCATGGTTGTGGGTGGCGGATTGATAGGGTTTTTGATTGTGATTTATGTTTTGGGGTTTTACGGCGCAATTCCACTCTTCTTAATTTACTACATGCGTTTTTTAGGCGGCCATACCTGGAAGCTGACAACCACAATATCTGTGGGTATGACTGTATTTTGTTTTTTCTTTTTCGACATTGCGATGCGTATCGTCTTACCCAAAGGATATCTGGAACCGCTGTTCATCCCGCTATACGAAATTTTCTTGTGATCTCGCACTATTTGAATCTAGGATACCTACTTAGTAAAAGGACTCCGAAATGGATATATTAATATCATTATTAGACGGCATCATGGTTGCCCTTCAGCCTATAAACTTGGGGTTAGCGGTCCTTGGCGTTGTTGTCGGGTTATTTGTAGGCGCGATGCCAGGTTTGGGGTCAGTTAATGGTGTCGCTATCCTGTTGCCATTTACGTTTGTTATTCAAAGCATCACGGGTGGTGCTACGTCACCAATGATTTTCCTGGCCGCAATTTACTATGGCGCAATGTATGGTGGGGCGATTTCGTCTATTACCCTTGGGATACCCGGGGCGTCAACTGCGGTCTCAACAACATTTGACGGACGACCGATGGCCTTATCGGGTAGAGCTCACATAGCATTAGTGGCTGCAGCGCTTGCATCATTTGTTGGTGGAACTATCGCAAATGTTATGTTTACGGGCTTCGCGCCATTGCTGGCTGCGGTCGCGCTGTCTTTTGGTGATCCGGAAGTGTTCGCGCTTATGTTGATGGCATTTGCAACTTTTATCGGATTGGGCGGTGATGATATTCCCAAAACTATTTTCTCGATCTGTATCGGTCTTGTTTTGGCAACTGTTGGTTTTGATATAGTATCTGGCGAACCACGCTTGATTTTCTTCGACATCACTGGTTTCAGTCATGGCATCCGCTTTCTGGTCCTTGCGATCGGCGTCTACGGTATTGGTGAAATGTTGTGGACCATTAATACAAATCGTCACGGTACGTCGATGACGCAAGTCGATGTTAGCGCACGCAGCATTATTGAAGCTATCAAAGAATTTCGCCATGCCAAGCGGGGGACATTGATTGGATCATTTCTGGGATTTTTTGTAGGTATTCTGCCAGCGGCAGGTGCAACACCGGGAGCGTTGATGGCATACGGGGTTGCCAAATTAACATCAAAAGACCAAAGTTCCTTTGGTAAAGGAAACGTTAATGGGATAGCGGCACCCGAAGCAGCAAACAATTCTGCTTCTACTGGTGCAATGTTACCGATGATGACTTTGGGTATTCCCGGCTCCCCTACCACGGCCGTTTTACTAGCCGGTATGGTGATCTGGGGATTACAGCCCGGACCGCTTTTATTTACCAATCAGCCTGACTTTGTATGGCCTTTGATTGGTTCGTTCTATGTCTCTAACGTAATAGCCGTTTTAGTTAATCTTGCGTTTATACCGGTATTCCTATGGATGTTGCGCATGCCGTTCACTATCCTGGCACCGATGATTTTCGTACTGTCATTAGTTGGTACATATGCAGCCTACCTGGATATGTTCGATGTGTCGTTGATGGTTTTGGTAGGTATCGCTGCGTTCTTCTTAAGAATACTTGATTATCCGGTGGCACCGGCGGTTCTTGCAATTGTGCTTGGGCCGATTGCAGAACCAAAATTACGTCAATCTTTGTTGTTTTCGGACGGTGATTTTTCCATCTTCTTTACGCGGCCTATAGCCGGTCCAATTACGATGATTGCGTTGATCTTGATTTTCTTGCCGCTGATAAAATTCGTCAAGAATAAGATAACTGCGAAAAAAACATAATAGATTAGATCATAATCTAAGTAATTTTTCGCCTTTAAATTGGAGACAGCAGAATTTTCCCGCGGTGCTTGGCCGCTTCCATCATCGAATGGGCTTCGCTTGCCTGCTCAAAAGGAAACACCTTGTGCGTCTGTGCAAATAGTTTCTTTTGTTCAAACATTGGCCAGACAATTTTTAGAAGATCTCGGGCAACAGCACTTTTGAAACTTTCTGGTCTCGACCGCAACGTGGAGCCGGTATACATCAATCGTTTCAGCATAATTGGCATCAAATTTATCTCAACTTTTGATCCTGCGTTAAAGGCAAGTTGTACAATACGGGCGTCAACACTCGCGGCCTTAATATTGCGCGCAATATAATCTCCGCCAATGATATCTAATATGAGATTAGCTCCGCCGTCTTTGCGGACGACATCAACAAAATCTTCTTTGTTGAAATTAATGCTGCGCTCGGCCCCCAGGTCTTTAACATAGTCGCAATCATCTGCGTTGGCACATGTGGTGTATATACGCATCCCTAACTGATTGCCAAGCTGAATTGCGGTCGAGCCGATACCGCCTGCGCCGCCATGAACCAGAAGCAAATCGTTCGCAGTTATGGTTTGTTCGAAAAATAAATTACTCCATACTGTGAAGTAAGTTTCGCATAGGCCAGCGGCATCTATATCTGAAACATGTGCCGGAACAGGCAGGCAATGCGTTGCATCAACAGCAACATATTCAGCATAACCGCCCCCATTTGTTAATGCACACAGGTGATCACCAACGGTCCAGTTTGAAACATCGCTGCCCACGGCGGCGACGTCTCCCGATACTTCCAGTCCCAGTAAATCTGACGCTCCTTTTGGCGGGGGATAATGCCCGCGACGCTGCACCAAATCCGGGCCATTAACGCCGGCAGCGACGACGCGGATCAAGACTTCTGTACTGCGTAGTTCGGGTAGGTCCCGTATGCCAACCTCCAGGACATCAGCTTGCCCGAACTCGCGCAACTCTATAGTCTTCATCTTACTGGGCAACATGCTTAATCTCCTTTAGGGTTTTGCGGCATGATTTCTCCGGAATGTGAAACCGATTTAGCGGGTGTATTCCAATAACCGGAAAAATCATAAGGTTTTATTTGACAAGTTTTGATCGAAAATGCATTTATCTTTAATCCTCTTTCCAATTGGTTTGCTCGCTATATGGATAAAAAAGCAGGGACAAACGATTATTCTTGAATTAAAGTCGATTGAAAAATAGCCATTTTTCTTAAGGTGCCTCAGGTTATAATATCTGTCAGTACTTCAATGAATTTATCCAACTCTTCTTCATCATTAAAATAATGGACTGATGCACGAATAAGGTCGGGAAGTTTATTTTTTGTGGCATCAATCAAGGTGCCATCCGGTGATGATAAGCTGGTGTTTATACCACGCTGCTGCAATTTTGCGATAATATCCGAAGAATTTTGGCCTTCGACAGAGAAGGTAATGATGCCGCATTGCTGCTTACTCAATATATGCATCGATACGCTATTAATGCGGCTTAGTTTATCTCGTAAATAATCTGCAAGCTCAACAACGCACGTGTGGATGTTTTCAATACCCACATCGAGTGCGTACTCAACCGCAGCACCAAGGCCGAGCTTTGCGGCGTAATTGGTTTCCCAATTTTCAAATCGTTTGGCATCATCCTGCAACTTATACTCGGTGGCACTTGTCCATAAAGCGGAATGAAGGTCAATTATCGGCGGATGCAGGTCTTTGATTACAGACTTTCTAACATATACAAAGCCCACACCGCGCGGGCCGCGAAGATATTTGCGGCTGGTTGCCGATAATATATCACATTTGATTTCTTCAACATCAAGCGGGATTTGACCGGCAGACTGACAAGCATCCACAAGAAACAGGATATCATTTTTACGCGCGATGTTGCCGATCGCCGAAACCGGGTTCACAAGCCCGCTATTGGTTGGCACGTGGGTCACCGAAATAAGTTTTACATCATTATCGATCATTTCTTTTAGCTGTGTTAAGGATAATTCACCGTCATCGCCGGTTGGCACAACATCGACTATTACGCCTTTGGTTTTGGCCACATGAAGATACGCCAGATAATTTGAGGCATATTCCGCTTCAACTGTTAAAATCCGGTCACCTTTTTTAAAATCAATAGCGTAAAATGCCATCGCCCACCCAACAGTAGCATTTTCAACAATGGCTATTTCGGAATCATCCGCGTTAATAAGTTTCGCCACCGAAGCATATACATCGGCGATCTTATCAGCCATTTTTGCCATTGCTTCATAACCGCCGATATTCGCTTCTAAATTGATGTGATTCACTTGTGCGTCTATCACGCTTTGCGGCATAAGCGACGAGCCCGCATTATTTAAATGAATAATATTTTTCTTACCCGGCGTGTCGTCATAAATTCTTTTCTTATCAATTAACATTGTTTGATGCTTTCTTTTTTAAAAAATTATTCACTATAGAACATAAAAATACTACTTTCTCAATTCAAATATATACGTTAGCATGCATAAATATATTAAAAAAGGAGACCTTAATTTGTATAAGTATTTTCTTGTAATTATCGTTTATTTATTCGGCACTATACCGGTATTAAGTCAGGCAAAAAACCAGAATTTTAAATTTGTAGAAGCCACCATCTCTGATGTTCAAATGGCGATAAAGTCCGGCAGTATAACGTGCCATGAAATTGTATCCGGATATCTTGACCGTATAAGCGTGTTTGACCAGGAAACAAAATTAAACGCGATCACAGTTGTTAACCGAAACGCGCTTGGCAAAGCCGATGAAATTGATGAAGCTATAAAAAATGGTGGAGAACTTGGTCCGTTATTTTGTGCGCCCATTCTCATCAAGGATAATTATGATACTCATGATTTGCCGACCACTGGCGGATCAATAGCTCTTAAAAACAGCTATCCACCGGATGATGCGTTTATGGTTCGTAAATTGCGCGAGGCAGGCGCCATCGTTGTAGCCAAGACCAATATGGCAGAATGGGCCTTTAGCCCGCGTCAAACTAAAAGTTCTTCATTTGGTGTTACGGCAAACGCGTATGATTTATCACGTGTTCCAGCGGGCTCAAGCGGCGGGACCGCTTCCGGCACGGCAGCAAGTTTTGGGGTAGCAGGTATGGGATCTGATACAGGTAACAGCATTCGAGGACCGTCATCGCATCTGGCATTATTCGGTATTCGCTCTACGCTCGGCCTTACCAGTCGAGACGGAATTATACCACTTGCCTTTGATCGCGATATAGCCGGACCAATGACCAGAACCGTTCGTGACGGCGCGCTGATTTTTAATGTGGTCGCAGGATATGACCCTGCCGACTCGATGACAGAGCTTGGCAAAGGAAAACGGAAAAAAGACTATACGGAGTATTTAAAGGAAGATGCACTTAAAGGAAAGCGGATTGGCGTATTGCGCTCTCTGGTATTTACCGAAGACGCGGATCCGGAGATAACTGCTTTGTTTATGAAGGCTGTCGATGACTTAAAGAACGCGGGAGCGATAATTGTTGATCCGTTCGAAATAGCGAATTTGGAAGAACATAGAAATGCTCCTAATTTTTGTCGGCGTTTTCGCTATGATATGCATGAATATCTTAAAAGCCTGGGAAAAGATGCACCCATAAAGGACGTGATGGAGGTTTATGAAAGCGGGCAATATTCCGCTTATGTCAAAGACGGGCTTGAAAATTTTGGTGCGTCCCCTCTTGATGTTCACCCCAATAACCAAGAACCACCCTGTATGGAATTTCCAAACCATGCCGGGCGTAACGCGTTTAAAGCGGATGTGGAAGCTTCTATGGATAAATTTAATGTTGATGCGGTGATTTATCCGTCATGGACTAATCCGCCTGCCGCGTTGCTGCGGGCTGATGCTGATTATAAGGGTGATAATAGCCAAATTGTTGCGCCTGCAACAGGTCTTCCAGCTGTAACTGTTCCAATGGGTTATTCACATGGAAACTTACCCGCGGGTCTCCAAATTCTTGGCCGCGCATATTCAGAAGATATATTATTCGCCGTTGCATACGCATATGAACAAGCCACCAAACATAGAAAACCACCAAGACGTTTTCCCGAAATTGATAAAGTTACGAAATTTGCCGAATTATTAGAATAAATTTGGAAGCAGAATTGAAATAGTCAGACAAGCAAGTGCTCGACCAACAGAAGTTGATAAGAATAGTGACCCGGTCGATAAAGGTTTAAATTTTCCCTGTTGTCGCTTTAACATAAGTTTCACTTCCTTTTTGTTATTACATGTTATATTATATCATTAATTATTAAATAAAATACGCAGTAAGGGGTTATAATGGTAAAATTCACGGTCAATGGCAAAGAACACACTTTTAATGGCGATGAAGAAATGCCGCTTCTTTGGTATTTGCGCGACGACGCAAAATTAACGGGCACAAAATTTGGATGCGGTATCGCGCAATGTGGCGCGTGCACAGTTCATATTAGTGGGGAGGCTCAGCGATCTTGTTCAATACCCATGGCATCTATTGAAGGTGAAGAAATAACAACGATAGAAGGCCTTGGTGACGCTGATCGCCTTCACGCGGTTCAACGTGCCTGGATCGAAGAAGATGTCGCCCAGTGTGGGTTTTGTCAGTCCGGCCAAATCATGGCTGTGGCCTCATTTTTAAAAGACTACCCTAATCCGACAGAAGAAGATATTGATGAAAACCACACAAATCTTTGCCGCTGTGCAAGTTACGCGCGTATGCGAAAAGCCATCCATCGGGCAGCGACATATTTAAGAGAGGAGATGTAAAATGACTAAGCTTAACAGAAGACATTTTCTGCAAGTTTCCGCCGCAGCCGGTGCGCTTGTTATTTCATCACCGAAACTTAGTTTTGCGCAAAATATGGATGAAGGCCGATACCGTAACCTTGATGCGAATCTGGGTTTTTATCTAAAAATTGATGAGGATAACTCTATTACAATCGGTTATTCCGTGCCGGATGATGGTACCGGTGTGAGCACAGCCCTTCCGATGTTGGTCGCGGAGGAGCTTGATGTAGATTTTGAAAAAGTTAAAGTTGATAAACTTCCCCCACTTTATAAAAAAAATGATGATCGAAACGGCGGAGACCCATATATAACTGATACGTATAAAGGTAACCCGATCCACCAATCAACGGGTGGAAGCCAAGCCATTCGCCGTTCATATAATATGCTACGTCAGGCCGGTGCGGAAGCAAGGGCACTTCTTATGAAGGCGGCATCAGATCAACTTGGCGTGCCGGTAAGCGATCTTTCTACGGATAAAGGAAATGTTATTAACGGTTCAAATCGCCTGAGTTATGGATCACTTGCCCAAAAAGCGGCGATGGTCATGCTTGATTTTGAACCAAAACTAAAAGAACCGCATGAGCACAAAATTATCGGAACAGACCAACCGCAAAAAGTCGCTAAAGATGTTGCACTTGGGGCGCAAAAATACTGTATGGATATGGAACTTCCCGGTATGCTTAATGCTGTTATTGCGCGGTGCCCCTATATTGACGGGCTGGTCAAATCATATGATGATACTAAGGCACTTGAAGTGCCGGGTGTCCGCCATGTGATTCGAATTCACCGCATCCCTGAGGACTTAAGCGAGCAAAAATATATTGCCGACGGTGTCGCCGTTATTGCGGACAGTCATTGGGCGGCATTAAAAGGTCGGGAAGCGTTAAAAATGGAATGGGACGACAGCAGATGGGCTCACGCAGACAATGCTTGGATAGATAGCAATTTTGATAACTTGGTCAGTAATGCCACACGAAATGTGCGCCTGGAGCATGGCGATTTTGATAAAGCCTATGAAGCTGCCGATCGAAAGCTCGAAGTTGCTTATGAACAGCCATATTGGGCCCACGCGACAATGGAGCCCCCGTGCGGTATCGTTGATGTCCAGCAAAATAAAGTAACGATAATAGCGGGAAACCAGAATGCTGTTCGGGTTATGAATGATTTGATGAAAGTGCTTCCAGATTACACTCACGACCAGTTTGATGTAACGCTTATGCGTGTTGGCTCCGGGTTTGGCCGTAAGTTTATCGTTGATGCAGTTACGGAAGCCGCTATTTGCTCAAAAGCGGTTGGTAAACCGGTAAAAGTGATCTGGACCCGTGAAGACGATCTGGAGCAAGATTTTTACAATCCGAAAGGGCGTCACATTTTCCGTGGTGCGCTTGATGATGACGGTAAAATAGTTGCTGCAAACTACCTTCATTGTTCGACTGATAATGACTTCGCCACCCATGCTTTTCCGGCTCATCATATACCGAACTACCGCGGTGAAGTGATTGACAGTAAGGTGCTGCCAAGTGGTCCTTGGCGTGGACCTACGGAAAACGTTGCTGGATATGCGATGCAGTCCTTTGTTGATGAAATGGCTCATATGGCAGGAAAAGACCCACTTCAATACCGAATTGACATGTTCCGTGAAACGGGTGATACACCGCATCCCGGTTTCAGTAGCGATTTTATGGTTGCGGACCGGTTCATCAATGTGCTTCAAATAGCCGCAAAAAATGCGGGCTGGGGTAAAGAATTACCAGAAGGTTACGGGATGGGAGTTGCCAGCTTTATGACATTTGGCGGTTATGCCGCCGCCGTTGTAGAAGTTAAAGTCGATGATGATGGCAAGTTGACGATTATCAAAGCTTCAAGTGCTGCGGATCCTGGAATTGCCGTTAATCCGCAAGGTTGTCGTGCGCAAATTGAAAGTGGTACTTTAGATGGTTTTAGTGCTGCGCTCGGACAAAAAATCGAAATTGAGGGTGGTCGTGTGATCAATAATAATTTTGATACTTATGAAATGGCCCGGATTAGTCGTGCGCCGCATCAATTTTCTGCTGAAGTTGCAATGAATACTATTGAACCAAGAGGGACGGGTGAAATGGCACTTCCAGCAGCAATTCCAGCTCTATGTAATGCCATTTACGCAGCCTGCGGCGTGCGAATCAGAAAATTACCGATAGCTGACCAGCTGGAAAAAGCCTTAAACAGCTAAGTTAAATTTAGCTATAAAGATCATCGGGGTTTATCAATATGTCTTCGATGATCTTTATGCCATTTTCGGTTAATTCTTCGTAAAAACAGCTGCGTCTTCCCGTGTGGCAGGCAACCCCGATTTGATCAACTATTATCAAGATCGTATCGGTGTCACAGTCGATGCGAAAGTTTTTTAATGTTTGTGTTTGTCCGGATGATTCGCCCTTTCGCCATAACTTTTGACGTGAACGCGAATAATAGCATACCCTGCCGGTTGCAACTGTTTCACGAATCGATTGTTCGTTCATCCAGGCCATCATGAGAACTTCACGGCTATCATATTGTTGTGCAATCGCAGGTATTAACCCATCTTCATTGAATTGCAACTTGTTTATTAACTGCTCGACAAAGTTGTTATCTGGGCTATTTGACATAATATTTTCCTAGTGCCTTGATATTCTATAACAATCAGGGCAATATCACAATTAATGCCTCTATGGAATAGTAATAAAGAAGAGAAATATAGTGTTGAAACATAAGCATGATCATGACGCGTGTATCGAAAACGCGCTGGAAGCAGCACAAAAAATTTGTGAGGAACGGGAAACTCGATTTACCCCTCTAAGGCGCAGAGTTCTTGAACTCGTTTGGAGTAAACATGAGCCTATTACAGCCTATGAAGTGTTGGATTTATTGAGTGATGGAAAAAAACGCGTGGCACCGCCGACCGTGTATCGTGCGCTTGATTTTTTGATCGAAGAAGGGTTTGTCCATAGAATCGAGTCTCTTAATTCTTTTGTAGGTTGCAGTGATCCTGCCCACAAGCATCAGGGACATTTCATGATTTGTACTAAATGTAGCAATGTTACTGAGATGAACGAAAGATCTCTTCATGATGTTATTAAGAAAGCCGCGGAATCAAACGGCTATTCTTATGAAAATTCAATTCTTGAGATCGCTGGAATTTGCGAAAACTGTAGGAATTAGAGCAGATGATTGATGTGTCTAGTCAGCTTCTGAGGCTAGAAAATGTCTGTAAAAGCTATCATAAAAATCAGGTACTTGAAAACGTCTCTTTTTCAGTGAACAGGGGCGAAACTGTTACGCTTATCGGTCCTAATGGTGCGGGAAAAAGCACTCTGATGAAAATTTCACTCGGTATTTTAGAAGTTAGTTCCGGTGAAGTGCACAGATCAAAATCTATATCAGTTGGTTATATGCCGCAAAATGTAATGATTGATGATGTTTTGCCGCTCAGTGTCCGTGATTTCTTGTACCTGCGTCCGGGTTCAAGTTACGATGATGTAAAGGAAGTTTTAGAGACAGTGAGACTCACATATATATCCGAACAACCAATTCAAAGTGCTTCCGGCGGGGAAATGCAGCGAATTTTGTTAGCGCGCGCACTGCTAGGGAAACCGGATTTACTTGTGCTTGATGAGCCGGTCCAAGGCATTGATATAATGGGCCAAAAGGAAATATATGGTCTGATTGCGAAGGTACGGGATGAGACCGGGTGCGGTGTCCTCATGATTTCACATGATTTGCATTTGGTTATGGCATCAACAGATCAGGTATTATGTTTGAATCGCCACATTTGTTGCAGCGGCACGCCGGAACTGGTTAAAGAGAATCCTGAATATCATGCGATGATGGGCAGACCAATTGAGGGTGTCGCGATCTATACCCATAATCATGATGATGATCACGACCACACGCACCATGGACATGATCATGATTGATGCGTTCATTTTAAACGCCTTAATAGGGGGTGTATTGGTAGCAGCAATTGCTGGTCCGCTCGGTTGTTTTATGGTTTGGCGTAAAATGGCCTATTTTGGCGATACCATTTCTCATTCAGCCTTGATGGGCGTAGCACTTGGAATAGCTTTTGACAGTGAAAACCCGATAATTATGATTGCTACATGTGCGTCTATTGCGATGTTCCTGTTATTCTTACAACGAGATAAGAGGTTTTCCTCGGACACCTTGCTAGGAATTCTTGCTCACAGTGCTTTGTCAATTGGTATGATTGTTATTTCGATGATGGACCATTTTCGCCAAGATATGATGTATTATTTGGTAGGTAATATTTTAGCAATAGGTCTAGACGATATATACACGATTGGTGCGGTAACCACTATTTCTGCACTTTGCCTTGCGTTTATTTGGCGCCCACTTTTATCACTGACCGTTCACGAAGATCTTGCTCAAATTGAAGGCATCAATGTCAGTATTGTTAAAATCGCTTATATGTTGCTGATTGCCTTTTTGGTGGCGGTTGCCTTAAAAGTTATTGGCGTTTTATTAATTACAGCTCTGATGATCATCCCGGCTGCTGCGGCAAGAACTATATCAAATACACCGTTGCAAATGATCATTATGTCATCGATTGCCGGTATATTTTCAGTGTTGGCCGGGATTGGTGCTTCAAGCCAATGGGATGTCCCGACGGGACCAGCAATTGTCCTGAGCGCAACGGTTTTATTTCTTTGTGGTAGGTTTCTTATTCCGCGCCGTGCTTAGTCTACATGGCATTTTTATAATGATTTAATCCTACCGTAAGATCGTTGATAAGGTCATCCGGATCCTCCAGACCTACATGAAGTCGCACCAAGGGACCGTAATTATTCCATTGGTTGCCAAAACGTTCCTTTTTTAAATTATAAAAACTCATAGCAAGGCTTTCGAAGCCGCCCCAACTGAATCCCATTTTGAATAGTTCAAGGTTATCCAAAAATGCTGTTATCGCGTCATCATGACCTTCTTTGAACGTGAATGAAAATAATCCGCAAGAACCATTAAAGTCTCTTTTCCATATTTCATGGCCCGGGCAATCTGAAAATGCCGGATGCAAAACCAGTTCAACAATATCTTGTTCTCTAAGCCACCGAGCAACTTTTAGCGCGCTTTCTTCGTGCTGTTTCACTCTAGTATTTATTGTGCGAATGCCGCGCATCGCCAGATTGATATCATCGGGGGCCGCCGTATAACCCATATAGTAGCTATTATCGTATAATTGCAGCCAGTTTTTTTCATTGGTTGTAATTGTGCCAAGCATGGCATCAGAATGGCCAACGATATATTTGGTTGCCGCTTGAATTGAAATATCAACACCATGTTCAAAAGGGTTAAAACAAATCAAATTCCCCCAGGTATTGTCGATCATAACAACAACATCATGTTGATGGGCTGCTTTCGATATGGCGGGAATATCCTGCACTTCCATGGTTACAGAGCCGGGAGATTCGGTAAAAATCACCTTGGTATTTGGTTGAATAAGCTCAATAATGTTTGCGCCAGTAAGTGGATCATAATAAGTTGTTTCTATTCCCATCCTTTTAAGAACTGTATTACACAAGGCGCGGGTAGGGCCGTATACGGTATCTACCATCAAAAGATGGTCACCACTGCTTAAAAAGGACATCAATGCCGCGTTGATCGCCGCTAGTCCGCAGGGATAGACCAAACAATCGTGGCCACCTTCAAGTTCTGCAACTGCCTCACGAAATGCGAAATGGGTAGGGGTTCCGCGACGCCCATAATACATGACTTTATTTTTTATGTTTTTTATGGCCCATTTTAGGTCGGCAACGGTATCATGAATGATGGTCGAAGAATGATAAACAGGTACCGTAACCGATTTACCGGTCCATTTTTTATCGCGCCCTGCATTGACGATTTTGGTGTCTTTTTTCATTGTAATTAAATCTCAATAGGTGTGTCGGTCCGACAACCCCATTCCGTCCATGATCCGTCATAAAGGGCCGTATCGGTATGTCCGATTTGTTCTAACGCAAAAATTAATACGCAGGCTGTAATGCCACTGCCGCAGCTGGTAACAATCGGTTTTAAAAGATCAATATTATTTTTTGCAAAAATATCTCGTAATTCATCCGGTTTTTTATAGGTACCGTCGTCATTTAATAAGTCATTGAAGGGCATGTTAAAGCTTCCTGGAATACGGCCAGATCTTGATTCTGGACGTGGTTCGGGCGCAGTTCCCATAAAGCGGCCACGTGCTCTTGCATCGACAATTTGTTCAGATCGACTATCAATGTTTCTGAGAATTTGTTCGCGGTTGCGAATTCTGCTTTCGTCTTTGTTAGCTGTATAATGGCTGCTTATGAATTTCTGAACGCCGCGCTCCAATTGTCTCCGTTCAGAAATCCATTTTGGAAATCCGCCATCAAGGATAGATACTTTTGCGTGGCCAAAATTTCTAAACATAAACCACGTGCGCGCAGCGGAGCTGAAATTACTGTTGTCATAGACGATGATATGATCGGTATTTAATATACCCATTGCTCGCACCCGACTGGCCATTTTTTCATTACTTGGCATCATATGGGGTAACGAGATATCGAGATCGGCAATTTCATCAACATCGAAAAAGAGTGCTCCGGGTATATGGTTTTCTTCGAATTCTGCTTTTGCACTGCGGTCAGAATTTGGTAAATGCCATGACCCATCCAGTATGCGAATATTTGGATCTCCAAGATTTTCGGCAAGCCATGCGGTTGAGACAAGCGACTGTACTTCTGACATAATTTATTCCCTGTAATTACTTTCGTTTTAAGATAAGTTTTAAGTACTATAACGTCAACAAAAGGCTCGCATGATTTTAATCATATATTTATCTATGATGACTTTTGACTGGTTTTGGATTATAGAATGGGAAAATCTAAAAGCAGGACTTTGAAATGACCGATGAAATTTATGACGGATTATCGCAATTAGGGGGCGTTTCCAAACTTGTCGATAACCCTAATGATGCAGTGCTGGAAAAAGTTGCAAACCCATGGCCAAATTCAGCTTATTTTGTGCGGTTTACCTGTCCGGAATTTACGTCGCTTTGTCCGGTAACCGGGCAACCGGATTTCGCCCATATTGTTATTGATTATGTACCAGGTAAATATTTGGTCGAAAGCAAATCACTAAAGTTTTATATGCATTCATTTCGTAATCATGCAAGTTTTCATGAAGATTGCACGGTGGGGATAGCGGAAAGGCTGGTCAAGGAGCTGAATCCTGTTTGGTTGCGGATCGGCGGGTATTGGTACCCACGAGGCGGAATTCCCATTGATGTTTTTTATCAAACCGCTGAACCCCCGAAGGGAATATGGATACCTGATCAAGATGTGCCGACATACAGGGGTAGAGGCTAGCAGTCTTGGGCACGGATCATGGGTGTGCATAGTGAGTGCGACCGGAACTATAACGAAAAGTAAAAAGGCCGGAACATGTTCCTGCCTCAGACTGTTGACAAAGTCCTGTATTTTTATCGGGGTTTGTTATTTTTTACATGCCGACTGTATTTTTTATTTTTAAGCCTGATTGATATATTTCTTTATAGATTAGGCGCAT
>JAJFIR010000013.1 GCA_021774795.1 Emcibacteraceae bacterium
TATCGATCGCGATGGGTTCCTCGATGCCATGCAAGAATCAGGAATCGGTGTGGCCGTCCATTATATTGCTCTACATCTTCAACCCTATTATGTGGAAAATTTTAATACCAAGCCGCAAGATTACCCTGTTGCCTCAAATTATTCTGAGCGCATCCTTACCCTTCCGCTGTATCCTAAAATGTCAGAAGCCGATGTTGAGAGAGTCATCGACACAGTGCGAAACCTGATAACCAAATTCCGCCGCTAACCGGGCTACGCCCGGAAGTAATAGGTCAATTCTCTTAGGTGTGTGAAAACCATTTGCTCCTGTTACGGTAGTCCATTTATACTTCCTATCTTCAATAATCCCTGAAGCGTTTAAATTTAGAAATGATAAGTAAGATTAAACCTTGGTTTAAAGAGATCCTCGAAAAACTGTTGAGTTGGGGTAAGGACAGCCCTGCTGAAGAAGATGTCCCTGTCCGCACTCCCGCAGAACTCAAAGCTTTGGCCGAGCGGCTTAAAGAAGCTTTGCAGAAAAATCCTGAAGATATAAAAATGTTGTATGACCTTGGTGAGGTATATATGGAAATGCATCGCTATGGGGAAGCGATCCCGCCATTGCGCTCAGTAGTAAATAAAGAGCCAGAGCACAAAAGTGCACGCCTGCAATTGGGCCGTGCGCAAATGGAAATGGGCCGTGACGATGATGCTATAGAGCACCTTAAAGAAGCCATGCGGCTAGATCCAAAAAGCGAAATAGTGAAGAAATCCCTCTGCCAAGCCCACTCCAATTTGTCCACCTCTTATGGGCGAATGAAGAACCAGAAAGAATCGGAATTCCATTTCAATGAAGCCATCAAAATCATTCCTACTTTTGGTCCGGCCCATTTATCAATGGGAATCTGCTATACCGAGTTGGGCCGTTACAAAGATGCATTGGGAAAAATTCAGGATGCTTTAAACTTCGATAAAAACCTGACCGTGCAAGCCCATTATAATTTTGGTGAAGTTTACAGCAAATTGCAGAATACGAAAAAAGCTATCAAACATTATAAGCAGGCGATATCTGTAGATCCGACTGCCTCCATGCCCAATCTCAGACTGGGTATGCTCTATTACAAGTTGAAAAAATTCGAAGATTCCATCACGCCTCTCCGTCGGGCCATCAAGCACAGCCCAAAACACGGAGCGGAAGCCTATTTCAAGCTGGGTGCTGCATTGATGAAACTTAAAAGATATCGACCTGCAGACAAACCTCTGCGAAAAGCAGTCGAGCTGAGCCCTGATAACGAAACAGCAAACGACACCCTGGCAGAAAACCTATTTCAGATAAGTAAGGATGTGAGAGTCAATGGCAAGCCGGGAGAAGAAATCGATGTTCTACGCGAAGTGGTCTATTTTAATCCCGAAAATATAAAAGCCCATGAGCGTCTCAGCGATGCTTACAACGAAAGACGGTCAGGAACCAAAGCGATCACCCATTGCATCATCACCCAGAGATTTTTATCTGAACAAAAAATGTTAAAAGAATTATCCCTGTCGCGTGCCCACCTCGAAGGGCTTTACAAAAAATATATGACCGGCCCCGAAGAATTTAAAAAAGTCATCACCCCCCGAAAACGCTACTTCTAACCGGGCAACGCCCGGTGGGAATAGGTCGATTCCTGTACTGCGATACAGATACCCTCAAGCTTCTGGATTGAGATTTTCAATATTTCCTCTCCCCTGGAGGGAGAGGATTAGGGTGAGGGGGGAATTGAGTATTCAACGCTATCCTTGCCATAGTGTATAGGTTGACCACGTTTGGATTCAATTTTATAGATAAAATCCATCAGACCATCAAACCGATACCATCCGTAAAATAAGCCGTCGGTGGCAGAGCTGTAAACCATAATGTAAACCTCGCGATTTTGATTAACGGTTATCATAAATTTTATTTCGTGAGAGTCGTATGTATACGTAATAATATCTTTCCCTAAATATTTTGATTGTTTTGGCCTAATTCCCTTTTCCAAAGCAGCGCTAATAATTTTAGAAAATTCTTTAAATTCTTCTTTTTCATTCAGCGTAATCACTATTCTTTTTGTATTGAGATCTGTTAGTTGAATAGTTATTTTTTTTAAAGCTTTCACATTCGGGGAAAAGATTTGATAAATACGCTCTCCACCTTCTTCTGGGGTGGGTAATATGAAAAAATATATAGGTGAAAATACTAGAACCGCTATTAAAAATAACTTGGCTATTCTTTTGTTCTCATCATTTAATAATTTGCGGAGTATTTTTATTTGCATTTAAGGTGTGTGATTTTGGTATCTGAATTGTTCATCCCTTAATCACTTTAACAAGCTTCTCAATAGAGCCGGATTGCAGGGCTTGAAAAATTTTTTCTACCTGTTGCGAGAGTTCTCTTTCATCGCGGAATTTTAGTTCCAGTTTCATTTCATCGTTTTCGAAAGCGTCGTCATATTTGAGTCGGGTTTTATTGTTGAGCTTCATTTCATCGAGAGCGCGCAACACCTGCTTTTTTAAATCGGATAAAACCGGATACCTGTTTTGCTGCAAAGCTTGATGAACCCGATCGTATTTTTGTGGCGGCGTGAGACCTTTATCCTTGAGAGTCTCGATTGTCGCTGGGGCAGAAAAAATATCTATTGGGGTTTTCCCATCCCGTTTTGATATTTCTTCTATTAATTCCAAAAGATCCCGCCATTTATTTACTCCAGGCCGCGTAGTTGTGAAAAATTTTTCTGCGGCTTCCTGATTTTCATTGTCCCATGTGAAAAAAACCTGAAAAACTTTGACGGGAACATTGGAGCGATGCAGAAGTTTTTGTAATCCAGAACCAATTTTTTCGACTAAAATCAGATCTTGGAAAATCTTTTTGCTGCGTTCCAGTTCGAGTAAGGGCATGTACAAATCAATGATGATGTCTTCTTCAATTCCTTCTGCGATAAGTTTGTTAAGAATGCATCCTTTTTCAATATCGCTATAATGTCTTAGTGCAAAATTTTCTTTAAGGTTTGTAACCAGAGCATCATCCATGGTGGGAAATAAAAATGCAGGAATGTTGGTGAGTCCCGCTTTGATAGTAGCCTGCACTCGTTTATGTCCGCTTATTATTTTATAGGGTTTATTAGCAGAGCAAATGCTTATAGGATGACGTATACCGACTTCTTTTACCGAGTCTAATAGTTTTTCAGGGCACCCATTCGGATTCAGAGAAAAATCGGTCAGCCTGTCGTTCAGGTCTAAATCACTTAAAGGGACAGATATTAATTTTTCGAGATTCATGATTATAAAAGCGCAAAATTTATTAAGGGTTTTCTTATTTTTAATTCTTTCGCCGTTATTTTTGGCGGGGTGTTTTGAAAATGTTCCCGAGGGAATGGTTTATATTCCATCAGGAGAGTTTACCATTGGCACGAATGAAGAGGACGTGGAAAAACATGCCCTCTCACTCGGACTCGACAAACCCTGGTATGCCGATGAGTCGCCCGCGAGGCGGACAGATATTCCCGGCTTCTATATCGATCGCTACGAGGTGACGAATTTACAATACTATATTTTTTGCCAGTCCACCGACCATAAACCACCTAAGAATTGGCGAGGACAGAAATTTCCTGAAGGCGAAGATAATCTTCCTGTTACTTATGTCAGCTTTTTTGATGCTGCGGCTTATGCCCTTTGGGCGGGCAAACGCTTGCCTAATGAAATGGAATGGGAGAAAGCGGCCCGCGGACGCGCCGGATTCATTTACCCGTGGGGAGACGATTTTAAATCTGGGATTGCTAACTTGGCCACTTCCCCAAGAAACAAAACCGGGCAAGGATTAAAACCTGTAGGCAGTTTCCCGAAAGCGGTGAGCCCTTATGGGGTGCATGACATGGTTGGCAATGTTTGGGAATGGGTTTGGGATTATTATAAACCGTACCCAGATAATAAATTCAAAACCCCGGCTTACGATAAAAAGCATTATGTGGTTCGTGGCATGTCTTATATGGGGGTGGGGCATTTTAGTAAAAAGGATTTTTTAAAAGTGGTTGCCATGAAATCCCGTGCTTCGTTTCGAGAACATATCGGACCGCTAGCTTATAAAAAAGATATTGGTTTTCGTTGTGCTAAAGATCGACCGTCTTTTATGGAACGGATCTTCGGAAAGAAACCTCCAAAACCCGATAAAGCAGAAATTTAAACAGATTTTTAAGAGACAAAAAATAAAAAATCTTGACTTTGGGGTCTATATTTCTATATTATTGGAAATATGAAAACTTTAACCGCAGTTACAGCTTTGTCGGCTTTAGCGCAGGAACATCGGCTGGAAATTTTTCGGCTTCTTGTCAGGGAAGGGGCTCATGGAGTTCCCGCCGGGCACATTGGAGAAGAACTGGATATACCTCTTTCGACATTATCTTTTCATCTAAGCCAACTTAAAAATGCGGGCTTGATAAATTGTCGTCGCGATAGTCGAACTTTGTTCTACTCAGCCAATTATCCATCTATGAATGATCTGATGACTTACCTCACTGAAAACTGTTGTGAGGGGAGCCCAGACAGCTGCGAAATTCCTGCCACCTGTATTCCTAAGAAAGAAGAGTAAGGAAAATTATTTAAAAGGAGAAACGCTTATGAAACGAATGCACATTCATGTATTTATTGATGACTTGCAGAAA
This sequence comes from Emcibacteraceae bacterium, assembly GCA_021774795.1. Lineage (GTDB taxonomy): Bacteria > Pseudomonadota > Alphaproteobacteria > Sphingomonadales > Emcibacteraceae > Pseudemcibacter. Next base: position 4,653 of record JAJFIR010000013.1, read on the forward strand.
TCTATAAATTTTTACTCCAATCTATTTGGCAGTGAGCCAACAAAAATAAAAGATGATTACGCAAAATGGATGTTAGACGACCCCATGCTAAACTTTGCCGTTTCATCTCGTGGCTCCCAGCCGGGTATAGACCATTTAGGAATTCAAGTTGAGGAAGCGGGTGAGCTTGAAAATATGCGCGAGCAATTGAAAAATGCGGATATGCAAACTTTTGCAGAAGGCGAAACAGTTTGTTGCTACGCGAAGTCAGACAAAACCTGGGTGAAGGATCCTAGTGGGATAGCATGGGAAACTTATATGACCATGAAGGATGCCGAATTTTTCAACGATTCTTCGGAAAATGATTCTCCTGAGCTCAATGAACGGAATACTGAATCGATGGGTTGTTGTTAAAGAAGTTTATTTTTTTTCCACTGATTTTTTAGATTGTCCTAAAATAATCGTCCGAAAGGTAAGGATAGCCTTCGGGCGATTGTTAGACATTAACCAGTTATCTACTGGTGCCTCGTTCCTCCTTTGCCTGCCCGTAATTAAGTCTTCGTAAGAAAAAATATTTCTTCACTTGCTTAGTTTCAGTCGCACTAAAATAATGTCATTGAAAACCTATTGATTTCCTAGTAATTTGAGTAGGTTGCTCCCCTTCGTTTGTCCTTTTTTAATCACAAAATGAGTTGAATATGAAATTTGAGGATGTTTTAGGAAAGCAGGTTCTTGTTCTAGATGGTGCTATGGGCACCATGGTGCAGAATCTGGAATTGGATGATGCCGCTTTCGGCGGTGCGGCTTTCAAAATGCTGACGGACTTGTTGGTTTTTTCACGCCCCGATGACTTGGAAGGGATTCATTTAGAATATTTGCGCGCAGGTGCCAACCTGATCGAAACCGATACCTTTGGTGCCTCTCCCTTGAGGTTGAAAGAATTTGATTTTACTCAAATCGATCTTGCAGATATCAAGGCGATTCCGCAGGGACTGGATTTAAAAAAATCAGATTACTCGGCTATCACACACCATCTAAATGTTGAAGGGTGTCGGATTGCCAGAAAAGCCATTGATCGTTATAAAGATGAGCCGGAATACGATGGTCGACCCTTGTTCGTGGCGGGTTCCATTGGCCCCTCCAATTATGTTCTTTCCAAAACCGAAGCCGATCTCAATAAAGCCAATTGGGATCAAATTGTGGATAACAATTTTCTGCAAGTAAGAGGAATGATTGAGGGCGGCGCAGATGTGCTGCTCTTCGAAACACAACAGGATATTTTGGAATTGAAGGCCTCGATTATGGGTGCCAATAAAGCGTTTGACGAAACAGGCAAACGGCTTCCCATCATTGCGCAGGTGACGGTGGATGGATTTTCCAAGATGCAAATATTCAACACCGACATCCATGCGGCTCTCGTTGCGGTGGAAGGCATGGGCATTTCTGCTTTTGGTATCAACTGCAACACGGGTCCGGAACTGATGCAGAAAACAGTCGAAAAATTGAGCCGGATTTGTAGCTTGCCGCTCTCCATCGTTCCTAATGCTGGTCAGCCGGTTTCGGAAGATGGCAAGACTTGTTACAAGCTCGAACCAGAAGATATGGCAGATCAGGTAGAACGCTTTGTAAAAGACTTTGGAGTTTCAATTATTGGTGGGTGTTGTGGAACAACGCCGGAACATATTCGTTCGATATCGAAACGTTTGAAGGGATTAGTCCCAAGCCCAAAGAAAATAGAAAAAAAAGTTTTTGTGTCTGGCCCGCAAGAGGCCATACCTCTGGACAGTTCCGAGGCTTTGATTCGAATAGGTGAAAGGCTAAACGTTCGAGGTAGTAAAAAAGTCCGCGAAGCGGTGGAACGTGACGATGAAATTCAAATGGCAGTTTTGGAAGAGGTTGTTGAAGAGCAGGTTAAAGACCTCGGCATCGACATCATTGATGTTTGTATGGACAGCAATATCGTTGAAACAGAGAAGGTTTTGCCTGAAGTTATTTATGAAACCACCAGTGACTTCAAAGGGGCAATGTGCATCGATTCTTTTTCTGTTGAAGCGTTGAAAGAGGCGATCGAGTTTTATCCTGGTAGGGCCATTATCAATTCCATCAGTCTTGAAGAATATGAAAAAGGAGTGAGCAAGCTCGATGCGGTTTTGGCGATTACCCGTCAGCACCATCCGGTTTATGTGGCTTTGGTGAATGGGCCTGAAGGGCCCGGTCAGACTGCGGATGAAAAATATGAATTGGCTGCAGAAATTGTTAGGCAGGCAAAAGAAAAACACAATGTAACTCCCGATCAGATTCTGATGGATGTCAACGCTTACCCAATCGGCTCTGAGTCAGTCGAAGGGCTCAACTTCTGCGCCGAGACTTTGAAGTGCCTACCTCGAATTAAAGCGATTCATCCTGATTTAAAAACGAGTATTGGCGTTGGCAACTTGACCAATGGTCTGGCTTCGAAGCCTTATATGCGAAAAGTTTTGACCAGCGTTTTTCTGGATGAGGCGAGAAAGGTGGGATTGGATTGCGCCATATTGAATCCCAACCATTATGTACCTCTCGAAAGTCTTACCGAAAGCGATGTGGAGTTGGCTCGAAAAGTGATTCTCGACCGTGACATGACTGCGTTTGAAGAATTGGAGCAAATAGCGCAGACGAAAAAAACCGGGACCCAAGTTAAAAAGATCGATTACGACGATCTTTCCTTAGAAGAAAGTATTTGTCAGAAAATCAAAGATGGGTTCAAGCAAAAGCAAGAAGGAGTTATAGAAAAAGAGGGTGGTAGATTTCCCTATAAAGACAAAATAGTTGCCGATGTGGCAGAGATTATCGATAAGCATGAACCGTTGAGTTTCATCAGCGGTCACTTAATGAAGTCTATGCGTGAGTTGGGTGATGCGTTTGGTCGTGGCGAAGTGAGCCTGCCGCATTTATTGAAAAGTGCCGATGTGATGCGCCATGTCATGCAGTTTCTTGAAAGTTTCATGCGATTTCAAAGTGGCGTCGAGCCAGGTGCGGCAATCGACTATAAAGGTGTCGTGGTGATCGGCACGGTGTATCAGGATGTGCACAGTATTGGTAAAGACCTGGCCAAAACGCTTCTCGAAAATTACGGTTACCGGGTGGTTGATCTGGGTGTGCAAGTGCCTTTGGAAAAATTTATCGAAACGGCGCACGCCGAAAAAGCAGATGCCATTGGCATGAGCGCACTTCTAGTGCAAACCTCCAATCATATGATTACAGTTGCACGCATGTTGACCGAAGGAAAATTTTCTATCCCCGTTCTCATTGGTGGAGCACCTGTCAACCTTAGGCATGCGGGTTATGTTGCCATGCAGGGGGGCGATGACACATCGGCTATTCTTGACAATGTTTTTTATTGCGACAGCGGCATGGATGGAGTCAACACGATGGGGCTCTTAATGGATAAAGAAAAAAGGCCTGTGTTGTTAAAGGAAAACCAACAGGCTCTGCTCATCCAATATCAGAAAGCCAAAGGCATTAAGGAGGAGAAGGACAAGCTACTTGAAACTCTGCCGCGAAGGAAAGTAAGTTTTCGTCATCATGAGGTTCCTGCTGAAGGATATGGAACAAAAAAAGTAGAATTTAAATTGCATAAATTATCCTTGGATAGGAAAAGTCTTTATTCTTTGAACTGGAAGTTTGGAAAAAAATCGAGTTGGATTCAAAAGGGAGTTACCGTCGAGCAGTTACAGAGGCTGGAAAAAGAGTGGGTAGAAAAGGCCGAGCAAAATCGTTGGATCATTCCAAAGGCTCGCTTCGGACTTTTCCCGGCACAGGCGGTTGGCGATGAAGTAATCTTTTATGAATCCGAAACAAGAGATAAAGAGTTGGGTCGGTTTGATTTTGATTTGTGTATTGGCAAGGGGAGGAAAGATAAATTTTCTATCGGCCAATATTTTCATTCGGTCGAATCAGGTCAGTTGGATGCGATCGGTCTGCAAATCACAACTGCGGGTGTTGGGGTGGAGGCGGGAATCAAATCGTTTAAAGAGCAAAATGACAGTGAATCTGCTTTATATTTACAGGGTTTGAGTGACAGGGTGGCTGAGGATATGGCGGAATATATTCACCAATTGCTGCGAACGAGAGCGGGTTACAAAAAAGAGAATCGCGGGCAAAGGTACAGTCCGGGTTACCCGGCCTTGACAAACCTTAAAGGCAATTCCATTATATGGAATGCCTTGGGAGCAGAAGATTTAGGAGTGACTTTGACGGATGCTAATGAGTTTTATCCGCCAAGTACCACTGCGGCCGTCATTTGTTTTCATAAGGATGCGGGCTATAGTTGATCAGCTTGTTTTTCTGCCCACTAGAGGATAATTTTAGCAAGAACGGGTTTGTCTTTAGTAAAGATAAAATTTTGCCGATAAACAGGGTATAAAAGGCCAAAAAACGGGTTTTGTAAGACCGTTTGGGCGGGAATAACCCCTTTGTTATTGGTGGTTTATGCATTATATTCAGGATCTAAATAAAACCTTTATATAATTGATATCATTTGTTAACATGATATTGGCGTAAACCAGAATTAATACAGGATGTTGCTCCGCATTGAAGTCGAATGTGGGCCTCTTTCACATTATAAATCCGCTTTTTTTTAAGGAATGTTGAATCATGTTTAAGCGATTCACTGAGAGAGCGCGTAGAGTTATCATCCTCGCTCGCGAGGAAGCAGAACTCTACCGCCATGAATATTTAGGTACAGAGCACATTTTGCAAGGCGTTATCAAAGACGGTGGCGGCATAGCTGTGGCCATTGTGCAAAAAAGCGGAGTAGATCTAGCCCAGCTTAAAAAAGAGCTGGAGAAGAGCTTGCCTCGAAGTTCAAATTCTCTAATCATTGGCGACATTCCATTTACCTCACGAGCGAAAAAAGTTTTGGAGTTCGCGGTAGAGGAAGCGCGTTCGCTCAATCATAATTATATTGGCACCGAGCATCTGCTTTTAGGTCTTTTGAAAGAGAAAGAAGGGGTTGCTTGTCGAGTGCTCAACAGTTTTGGAATGTTCTTTGATGATGTCCGTGAAAAAATTGTTGAAATGTTCAAAGAGCCCACCGAAGCCAATCGTGAAGTTGGCAAAACTCCGACTTTGGATGAATTCAGTCGCGACCTAACCAAGATGGCGTTGGATGGTAAGCTAGACCCCATTGTCGGACGCGCTAAAGAAATTGAACGTGTGATCCAAATACTAAGTCGTCGCACCAAGAACAACCCTGTTCTGATTGGTGAGCCGGGTGTCGGAAAAACGGCGATCGTTGAAGGCTTGGCGCAATTGATTGTTGAGCGTGAAGTGCCTGATACCCTTTTTGACAAGCGGGTAGTATCGCTTGATTTGGGTTCATTGATTGCCGGGACTAAATACCGAGGTCAGTTTGAAGCACGCCTAAAAGGTATTATGAAAGAAATCATGGCGAATGAAAGCGTCATTCTTTTTGTGGATGAGTTGCATACTCTGGTAGGTGCAGGTGCTGCAGAAGGTTCTGTAGACGCGTCCAATATGTTGAAGCCGGCTCTTTCCCGAGGTGAAATTCAGTGCATCGGGGCGACCACGCTGGAAGAATATCGAAAGTACATTGAAAAAAATGGTGCGCTTGAAAGACGCTTTCAACCCATCATTGTGAATCCGCCGACGGTGGATGAGACTATTGAAATTATCAAAGGACTTAAGGTTCCCTATGAGCTTCATCACAGAGCCAAAATTACTGATGAAGCTATTGTCACGTCCGTTCGTTTTGCTGAACGCTATATCACGGACCGCTTTTTGCCCGATAAAGCTATTGATGTTATCGATGAGGCAGGATCCAGAGTGCGTTTGCGAGAGACAACTCAATCTCCAGATATGAAAAAAATTCAAAAGGAGATGGACTTGGTTGTTCGAGATAAGAAAGTTTGTATCGAAAATCAGGAGTTTGAAAAGGCTGTCGAATTGCGTGACAAAGAAGAGGCGCTGATTGAAAAACTGGAAGCCGTTAAAGAAGAATGGGACAAACAACGCGACACCAGTGAGCCGGAGATTACAGAAGACGATATTGCCGATGTTGTTTCAAGTATGACAGGAATTCCTCTTTCTCGAATTGAAGAAAAAGAAAGTATTCGCTTGATGAATATGGAGGAGGAGTTGGCCGGTAAAGTTATAGGTCAGGGCGAGGCTATAAAAGTTCTCACCAAGGCTATTCGTCGTTCTCGATCTGGATTGAAAGATATGAAACGACCGATTGGCAGTTTCCTTTTTCTTGGTCCGACAGGCGTGGGAAAAACCGAATTGGCTAACGTGCTGGCAGAATTCATGTTTGGAGACAGGGATTCCCTGATTCGTCTGGATATGTCGGAATACATGGAGAAATTCAATGTGTCTCGTTTGACTGGCGCGCCTCCAGGTTATGTTGGTTATGAAGAGGGCGGTCAGCTAACAGAAAAAGTTCGTCGCAAACCTTACTCGGTAATTCTTTTTGATGAAATTGAAAAAGCGAATCAGGATATCTACCATCTTTTATTGCAAATCATGGACGATGGTCGTTTAACGGATAGCTATGGTCGCGTTGTGGATTTCAAGAATACTGTTATCATTCTGACATCTAACATCAGTTCAAGGATGCTGGAAAAAGGTACGAGCCTTGGGTTCCATAAAGATGACGATGAGTTGAGCTACGATAAAATGCAGAAGGAATTGAAGCAGGATTTGAAAAAGACATTTAATCCGGAGTTTCTAAACCGGTTAAGTGAAACAGTAGTTTTTCGGCCTTTGGAGTTGGATAATATTGTCAGTATCTTGGATGTTCAACTACAAATTCTGAATGAACAGCTTATTCAGCAGGGGCTCACCTTGGATGTGTCGGATGGTGCCAAGCGTTGGATCGCCGAAAAAGGGTTTGATGCCACATTTGGAGCTCGGCCTCTGAAACGCGCAATTCAAAAACACCTTGAAGATGTCTTGTCTGATGAAATGCTCAAAGGTCGTTTCAAGAGTGGCGGCTTGATCGAAGTAAGTCTGCAGGATGACAGCCTGGTGTTTGTAGAAAAAACAGATGCCGTGAATGTTGGATGAAAAATAATTTTTTCGCTTAAAAAAAGCGCCAATGAAGAAAAACAGATAAAGTATTAAGTTTCAGCGGGTTACACCGATGGGGCTTGATACTTTTTTTTGGCTTAAACTTGGGAAGTAAATTTATCTCTATAACTCATAAAATTTCAGATAGTTCTGGCAGAAAGGCAAAATTTCTCCGCATATTTTTAGCCGCCTTTGTGACGATTGTTTTACTGTGGACTCCTCTTTTGTCTGCGCAGGAAGGTGAAGTTATCGAGTCTGTAAAAATTGTGGGTAATAAAAGGATTGATGAATCGACCATCCTTTATTACATTCAATCGAAGCCAGGTACCGTTCTCTCCAAACCACAAATCCGTAAAGATATCGAGCAGATCTTCAGTCTCGGCCAGTTTAAAGATATCCAGGTGGATACTCAGAACGGTCTTGAAGGTCTTGAATTGCAGTTTCTTGTTGAAGAAATTCCTTCGATAGGGGATGTCGAAATTTTGGGGAACTCAAAACTGGAAACCAATGATATCCGCGAAAAAATTGGTTTGCGGCGAGGTGCAACTTTTAACGAGCATCTTGTTAAGGAGAGTAAGAAAGAAATTCTTAGAGTTTATGAAGAGAAGGGCTATTTCTTTGCTGAAACACGCATTGATACAAAAAGGAACTCAGATAACCTTGTTGATGTGGTGATAAAAATTCGTGAAGGGGAAAAAGTAAAAATAGAAAAGATCCGTTTTTCTGGAAACAAGGCTTTTGAGGATAAGAAGCTTGCGGAGGTAATGGAGACAAAGGCAAGAACCTGGTTTTCCTTTATTGATGATTCAGGGGTTTATCAAAAAGATATCCTGAAACTGGATATGTTTAGAGTTGAAGGATTCTATCAGGATAACGGTTACTTGAGGATCAAGGTTCTGGAGCCCAGAATTGATATCAATAAAAAAGCTCGTCAAATTCATATCATTATCCCCGTAGAAGAAGGCCCGCAATTCCGTATTAAATCCTTGAAGGTAAAAGGGGATGACACCATTCCCCATGATGCAATTTTAAAAAGTCTTTTAACGAAAAAAGGCGATATCTATAACGTATCGCAACTCCGGCAGGACATTATTACGGTTGGAGATTT
>JAJFIR010000014.1 GCA_021774795.1 Emcibacteraceae bacterium
CGGGTTATTGGGATTACAAAGAATAAGACACTTTGTTTCATAATCAAGGCGACTATCAAGGTCTTCAAGATCCATTTGCCACCGACCATCAACTTTTTTCATTGGGTTCATTTCAACACGCATGCCTGCTTTGTTGATCGCTCCTCTAAATCCACTATATGTCGGCGTTTGCAGGATAACTTTGCCTTTTACCGGGTTAAGACCGCGCATAGATGAAATCATACCAGGTTTAAGTGCAGACGAATTCACGATCCATTCGCGCTTGATATCAAGCCCGTAACGTTCTTTGTTCCAGTTGATAATGGCGCCATAATAACTGTCAGGAAGGCTTTCATATCCATAGTTATCATATGTTGCACGTTCCTGAAGCGCTTTTACAACAGCAGGGTGTTGTCTAAAATCAAGGTCCGCAATGCCCATAGGAACAGTAATCTTATCTTTGCCATATCGCCTGATCGCAGAATCCCATTTAATACTGTTCACGCCAACGCGGCTGTAAATTTCATCAAAATCATAATCTTTGCCCGATCCCCCACTTGATTGACCCATAGCAAAACTGCTTCCAGAGCCAGCCGCAGACATAAGTGCCGTAATACCAACACCTTTCATGAAATTTCTGCGGTTTTGTCCCATCATTTTCTTCATATGTTATTCCTTTAAATGTTATAGCTTGATATTGGACAGTGGCCCAATTTTCCCTTTGAAGACACCCGGTTTCGAGTATTTTTATATCTTAATTTATTATGAGTTTAGCATATAATCCACTATACTCTTTTCTCAAAGATGATATCTTATAACATGTCAGTTTTATGATGGGAAGTAAAAAGAAAATATAGGATGAGCGACCATATTGACTACGTAATTATCGGTGCAGGTGTTGTTGGCTTATGCATCGGCCGCATGCTTGGGATACGCGGAAATGATGTTCTTATTCTTGAAAAAGAAAAAAGTTATGGTATGGGTGTTAGCTCGCGAAATAGCGAAGTTATTCATGCCGGACTTTATTTTCCGCCAAAAATGTTAAAGTCTTCCCTTTGTCTGTCGGGCAAACAAATGCTTTATCAATATGCGACAGAACGGAACATTCCCCATAAGCAATGCGGAAAAATTGTTGTCGCCAGTGGCATATTGGAACTTCCGAAGCTCGAAGCCATAAAAACAAATGCTGAAAAATGCGGTGTTGATGACCTGAGGTTGCTTTCTGAAAAAGAGTGCCTGGAACTTGAGCCGGACCTAAACGCCGCGGCCGGAATATTTTCACCGTCAAGCGGCGTGATTGATACCCATGCCTATATGACGGCCCTGCTTGGAGATTTGGAAAATAACGGCGGGCAGGCAGTTTATAATACTGAAATCACCGCAATAGAGAAAATTTCGCCTGGCTTTAAAATAACAACCAATGATGATTATAATATTTCTTGCAGTAATCTTATTAATGCAGCGGGGCTCGGGGCTATGAAAATAGCCAAAATGATTGACGCTCTTGATAAGAAATACATTCCACCATTGGTTCTGGCAAAAGGGAGTTATTTTTCATATTCCGGCAAAACAAACTTCAAACATCTTATTTACCCCGTACCGTTTGTTGGCGGCCTTGGCATTCATCTGACGCTTGATATGGCAGGCGGTGTCAAGTTTGGTCCAAATGTGGAATTTATTGAAAAGGAAGATTACACCGTCAACCATTCAATCAAGGATGATTTTGTTAAATCGATTAAAAATTACCTGCCAAATATTGATGAAGATAAACTACAGCCAGACTATGCGGGTATAAGACCCAAACTCTGCAAAGAAGGCACCGATTTCGACATTCAATTCCCGTCTGATCATGATATAGAAGGGTTGGTCAATTTATTTGGTATGGAAAGCCCGGGGCTGACGTCGTCATTGGCAATCGCAGAATATATAAAGGCCGGAATATGATAAGGTTCGAATAAATTAGGGAATAAATATAATGATAATTGACGACCTGTATACCCCGTGTTTGATTATTGATAATGCGAAAATGAACAGTAATATTGCGCGAATAACAAGTCATATAGGCGATCTTGGTGTTACATTTCGCCCCCATGTCAAAACAACGAAGTCCGTGCCAATTGCGCTGAAGTGCCGTGACGGTGAAATTGGACCAATTACCGTTTCCACAATACGAGAAGCAGAATATTTTGCTGATGCGGGGTTTACTGACATTATTTATGCGGTAAGTATGGTGCCGGGTAAATTAGCGCGCGCTAAAGCGTTGATCGATAAAGGCGTTGAGCTCAAATTAATCATTGATGACGCAGGCGTTGCCACTGATATCAGTACCTACGGTGAAGCAAACGACTGCATCTTTAAAATGATGATTGAAATTGACAGCGATATGCATCGGGCCGGTCTTTCACCAGATGCGCCAGCAGTTATCGAAGTTGCCCGCGCTCTTCATGATGGCGCAGGCACCGCGCTCACAGGCGTTCTGACCCATGCGGGGGAGTCGTATAATTGTCAAAGTGACGATGAAATGATTGCGATGGCCGAACAAGAGCGTGCCGCCATAACAACTGCTGCCGATAACATAAGGAAATCCGGCTACCCTTGCCCGATCGTAAGCTGTGGTTCAACCCCAACAGCCACATTTGCACAGAATTTAAGTGGTGTTACTGAAGTTCGCGCCGGGGTATTCGTTTTCCAGGACGCCTTTCAAGCAGGCGTTGGTGTGTGTCACAATAATGACATTGCCTTATCCGTATTAACCACTGTCATCAGCCATAAAGTTAATCAAAACCGTATAATTACGGACGCCGGGGGCCTGGCTCTGTCCAAAGATCATAGCACCGGCGGCGCGTCATTCGATTGTGGGTACGGATTGGTGTCGGATTTGGACGGCAACATCATAGATAACATATTTGTCGAAGGCGCTAATCAGGAACACGGACTAATCACCACAAAAAATGGCGATCTAGAATTTGATAAATACCCCATCGGCACAAAGTTACGCATCCTTCCCAATCATTCCTGCATGACCGCCGCCGCATACGATGAATATAACGTCATTGACGGCAGTGATGAAATCATCGATAAATGGCAACGCTGCAACGGTTGGTAATATAAAATTTCTTGGGGATTCCTATGTTTAAACTAATAGTTCTAACGACGTATTTAGCGTTGACATCAAATAGCTTTGCCCAAGTTTATGACGAAGAAGCTGCCCAAATACTAAATAAACGCCCACTCAACACTGGTTCGGTTTTAAAAAGACTAAGACAAGCATTTGAAGGTGATATTGACCCTTCAATGAAAAGAATAAATATGCCTTTGTCAATTCTTATCGACTTACAACCATTTGGGTTAGATGAAATACAATATTCAGAACTATTTTATATCCATAACAAATTTCAGTATTTTCAAACTAGTTACGAAAAAGCAATTAGTATAATAGAAAAAATAATATTAATCAAAAACATCCCGTCAACGATTGAACTTTCCGCCGTCATCTCATTGGCCTCTTTATATTATAAGAATAAAGACTATTTGAATGCTATCAAATATATTAATAGATGGCATATATATGAAAAAAATATGAGACATCAGCTTTATTATGTTCTTGCTGATAGTTATCTAAAAGTTGGGGACAGAATAAATGCTTATAAAGCATTCACGATAGCAGAAACGGAATTTCAAAAGTATCTAAATAAGGGTCCTGATATGAGCGACAATTTAGGATTCTTAGATTATAATGATATCGTTCAAAACTTAAAAAGCATCTTTGCTAACGGCAATGAAGATATTATAAATATTTCGCAATCTCCGATTGATATTCCAAAACCAAGTAATGAATTTTGGCTGCTCATTGAACAACCAAAATTCCCTAAAGCGGCATTACGAAAAAGCAGAGCTGGCTATGTCATCATTAAGTTTGATATTTCTATCAATGGCAGGGTCGTTAATTTTACGATCGAAGAAAACTCGAGATCAATATTTAATAAACCCGCAAAGAGATTTATTGAACGAATGAAATATATTCAATATGCTCAAACCAATGAAGAGTATATTGCAAAGGACGTAACTTATAAAATTAATTTTATCTATGAACAATAAGTTTCTATAATTTAGGTATCATTTTTTTTCTTTGGTTCAATCTTATAAAAAATGTTAGCGACTTTTTCCGAAAAATGGTTAACCATTTCGTTCCTTCCTTTAAAACCACGAACTATTAGTGCTATTACACCGCCCTGAGTATAATCATCAAGATCAGATATATTATAAGATGCTATAGTTTTACCTGTCGCGCTCTCCAAAATGATCAAATATGCATCAATGCCGTCTTTGCCTCCTACCATGAGAACTCGACCACCATTCGTCATGAAAAACGAATTTATCATTATATTCAACGTAATGTCAGTTTCACCTTTATTTCTATTTTGAAATAGAGCTTCAACGCTATTTTGTATTTCAACTGGAATATCTATTTTCGATTTTTTTAAAATAGATATTCTCTTTTCTCGAAGGGTGACGGCTTCTTTAGCCTCATCCCTTGTAGATGAAGTCACTCTTCTTCGCGAATTAATTTGGTCGAGCTTAACTTGTTTTTCTTTAAGTTCTTCAGTTTGGTTCGCTATTAAGTCTTCTATTTTGCCTAAAAAACCTGGGCTTAATCGAACATTAATTGTGCTAACATTCATTTGACCAACATCATATTTTTCTAATGGATCAATTGTTCGAACTTCTTGGGCAAAACTCAAAATTGGTATAGTAAATATAATAAAAGATATTAGAAGCTTAAGATTTTTTTTCATCAATGATCCCCAATATTAGACACACGCACACGCTATTTTATTATTATTTCTTTTTCTCATAATAACCCCTCAAAAACAAAGACTTATTATACTTCTTACGGAAATAATGCCATTTGTTCAAGCGATGTTGCTTCATCATACCCAAACATCAAATTCATGTTTTGAATGGCTTGACCTGATGATCCTTTAACCAGATTATCGATGGCAGCGATAATAATCGCACGGCCCGGCACCCGGTCTTCAAACACACCAATCACCGCATTATTTGAACCACGCACTTGCCTTGTGGTTGGTACATTATCTTTTTTAAGAACCAAAACAAATTGCTCGTCTTTATATCTAGTTGCGAGCACATCTCGCAAATCATCAGCAGTTTTACCAGCTGATAAATTCACATAAATTGTTTCAAGTTCCCCCCTGTTCATGGGAATAAGATGCGGTGTAAAGGTGATGAGCAGCTCATCACCAAATGCAACTGATAATTCTTGTTCAATTTCTGGCGCATGACGGTGGGCCGCTATACCATATGGATGCATGGCTTCTGATACTTCGGTGAATAGATTAGCTTCTTTTAATGATCTTCCCGCGCCGCTGGCTCCTGATTTCGCATCAATAATAATGCCATCTTTCGATATTACTTTTTCTTTCAAGAGCGGTATTAAAGCAAGAAGGGCCGCCGTGGGATAACAACCCGGGCATGCCACGAGCCGCGCTTTTTTGATATCTTCTCTATAATATTCGCTTAGGCCGTATACTGCTTCTTTTTGAAGTGATAGTGCGTCATGTTCACCGCCGTACCACTCTGCATAGATGGCAGCGTCACGAAGTCTAAAATCTGCACTTAAGTCAATCACCTTCACACTACCTTTTATCGCATTAGCATAATCTTCGGATTGTTCAATGACCATTTCATCAATAAAATCATGGCCCGTTTCGTGTAAGATGCCTTTTATAATACGTTGCGATGTGGCATGAGGAAGCGCACAAAAAACCACATCAAGTTCCAATCCTGCCCATTCCACGTCAGCGATGGCCATTAAGTCAGGCAGGTTTTCGCCGCTCAGGTGAGGAAAAACCGTTTCAATAGATTGGCCTGCTTTACGGTCAGCGGTGATTAAGACAATTTCGACATAAGGATGGCGCAGCAACAATCGAATAAGTTCAGCACCAGTATAACCACTGGCACCAAGTATCGCAGCTCTTATTTTTTTTGGGTTGCTATCTGAAACTGTCATGTTTTTAGCTTTCGATTATTTAAAACCGATATAAACCCATTTCATTTTCTACACAACTAATTTCAGAACGTTGCGTTAAATGACGTCTTTATTGCAAATTATTTATTCTGTGATCTCTTCTGGCACGACGTCTGGCTTCCTCGCGTAATCTCTCCCGCACTTGATGGCGGACTTCAATGCGGGCGGTGTCCTTTAAGTCGCCCTGCGCCTGGTCCTTAATATCTGCGGCAATATCATTTTTTATTTGCATCTCTGCTTGCTCTCGAGCTTCGAGTTCCGCTTGTATTCTTGCTTCAAATTCAGCTTGTCTTCTTGCTTCCAGCTCCGCTTGTCGACGGGCTTCTATCTCAGCTTGCCTTCTTGCTTCAAATTCAGCCTGACGGCGTGCGAGGGCTGCTGCTTGCCTCCTTGCTTCAATTCCGGCTTGCCTTCTGGCTTCCAGCTCTGCCTGCCGCCGCGCTTCAAGTTCAGCTTGTCTTCTCGCGTCCAACTCTGCCTTGCGGCGCGCCTGTTGTTCGGTTTGGCGGTGTGCTTCAATTTCAGACTGACGTCTTGCCTCCAACTCCGCCTGTCTTCTCGCAACTATTTCTGCCTGGCGTCTGATTTCTAATTCACTTTGTCGGACCAGATCTGCTTGTTCTTGCCGCCTGTTTTCCATAATTGCCGATATCCGTTCCGTGCGAACAGCCCGTACTTCATCTAATTGAACTTCCCTTAGTGATATTTTATTATCCAGCAATTCCGCCCGCGCTTTAATGGTCACTATTTTTGATACTCCCAGGCCTAAATTTTCCACCTTTGAAACATCCACCTGCGGTATCGTAATTTGCTCCTGATTGATCGTTATTCGATCTCTTCCATCCATAAGTAATTGATAAGAAACCATATCGGGCATTTTATCAAACGGAAGCGGCCCACGTTCTCGTACTTTATTAACGATCAAATTCAATTCACCGTCGCCCTGGATATCCAATATCCCCGATATTTCAACATGCTCACCATTTTTTAAACCATGATTTTCCTGAATGACTTTCTGATCTTCAATCCAGTATGAATTTGGCTCCGCCCGTTCAATTGGCCCTCTGAGCGACATTTCATTTGCAATAAGCGGAAGTGCTATATGTGACGCAATGATGTCACCCCCTGGCTTTCTGAACCCACTAACCGCAATCTGCCGATTTGAATCTATTTCACCGCCCGGAATATCAATTATAGTGTCATCTGTCATGATAACCCGTTGACCCATGACTTCCAGCTGATCCGGTGCTACCGATATCACCGGTCCATTCACTTCTTCAATAATTTCTATGGAATTTGCAAAAACCCTGTTTCCTTCTTCATCAACCAGCACAGCAACAATTTGACCAATTTTAAGTCGGCTCGGAAGACCATCACGGCCCTGTCTGATCACATTTTGCTCCGCGTCATAGAAAATTTCGACACCATTAACCCAAATACTGCCGAAGGCATCGATCCGCCCATAAATGCCTGTGCCGCCAATACCACCCGGTGCGCCGCTAATACCGGTTCCGCCGATGCCGCCGGGCATACGCGAAAGCGCGAATATAGCACTCAGGATCAAAAGTCCCGCAAAGGCCAAAGCCGTGCGTCTATTTTGGATAAAGCTACCCATCAACTATCATCCTTATCCGAATAATAATAAATTCCAAAAGTCATCCGTTGATCATTGTTTCCTTTTTTCTGATCACCTTCCGCAAGTTCGTATGCCGCCTTATTTATCGCAATCAGGCTTTCCATCCCCTGCTCTTCAACCAATTCTTCAAGCTTTTCTGTTGATGCCGCCGTCAGGTCCTTATAATAGACGGAGCGCTCCAAGAACTTTTTACCGGTATCATTTTCGTTTTGCGCAACATTATGAACCGCTGCCGCCATATGATCATGCAAGTTTCGATCAAAATGGCTTAATAATTCTTCAAAATTTTCCTTTGGAATAAAGGCAGTTTTATTTAATTTTATAAGCCCATCACTATCTTTAACCACCATTTTTTGTGCCGTCATCTCATCCAGCGCGACACGCGGGCGTATATCATTATTTATGCTATTCACCAACGCTTCGAAATTGGCTGCGCCTTTTGCCTTGGATGATAATTTATATAACCTTAACGGCTCGCCCTGCTCATCAGTATAAGCATCATCCGCCAACCATTTTGCAACGATCTGTGCACCAAGAGAGGCTTTCTTGGCGGATAATTCCACGCCATCCACCGGCACCACGAAATTTACGTTTTCATTTCGAAGCCGCCTTACATCCTTACGGTGAACTTTAGTAAGCAACGTTATGCGACTATCTGTGACTTCTTTGTCTGGAGAGAGTTTGTAGTCCTTCGCCGCCACTTCAACATAGATATGCTTTAGCATTTCCGCGAACATTGGAAAAGTAACACCGCGCGCAATTAAAAACTTAACCAACGGGCGCATCACATTTGTGATGGCTCGTATGATTAATCCGTCATTTTTTGCTATTTGCTCAGCATCACTCATATAATTTTAAAATTCCCAGCCGACATTAATCGTCGTAATATTTTCATTATAATCTACCGGCTCAAAAGTTGAATTTGAAGCGATATATTCATTGCTCAACTTGCCATTAAAGCCGTTCCCAAATGGTACTTCCCATGATACCGACAAAGTATGGCGTTTATCCGATCGGATAACCGTATCAATTGTGAGACTTGCGACGTCATATCCACGTGATTGAAGTCGGTAACCCATGCGTACGATAGTTTCTCTATCAATAATATCAAGCGGCAATTTCACCGAGAAATCAACTGTGTGACCATTATACCGATACGCATCATCCGCAGTATCATGCAGGGAATAAGTATAACCCGCAGTGAAGGTCCGACCTTCCCCCAGCAAAATTATCGCTTTGATGGAACCACTATTGCGGCTCGCGTTGCGGCTCATCAACGACGCAAGTTTAAAGGTTTGCTTTTGATATTCGTAAGCACCTAATAAGTAGACGTTATTTGCACCTGTTAAATATCCGACGCTTGGGCGCACAGTGTGCATATCCAGAAAGCTGTCGCCACCAAGACCTATCGTATTAAACAAGTAAGCTAAACCCAAATCTATTCGGTCGATACTATATCGGCTATCAGCGTTAAACCCGTGAATGATCATATCGAATTCATCAAGATCATTATGAATACTTTGGTAATAATCATATCCGGCTGAAAAGCTGACTTTATCATTATTGACAAAATCATAATTGAGCGACGCATCAAATATCAGCGCCTGATCACCTACATTGCTCGTACTATCAATAGAATCAACCGTAAGGTTACTATCAAACTCGTATCCGGCATTTGCTGAAAACGAAAATGGACTATCATTGGTTTGTGCCTGTGCAACCGATACACCGCCGCACATCACCGAAGTCATCATCAAAAATTTAATATACATATTCATACTCTTTTAATCCCATAATCCTGATTTTTAATAGCGACCCCATTATTATGAGGCCGCTATATAAATTTAATCTTAACCTTCAGTCGCTGCTGCAATTGCCGCTTCACGTGCTGCGCGTGTTGTCGCACGTACTTCTTCACGTATTTCGCGGGTCGCCTCTCTGGCGGCCTGGCGGATTTCCTGGCTAGACGCGCGCGCCGCGACACGTGCCTCTTCAGTACCTGCTTCGCGAGCTTCATCACGTATCGCGCGCACTTCATCACGGGCTACATCACGAATTTGCCGCACTTCTTCACGGGCCGCTTCACGTATTTCGGCGTTCGCTTCTGCTACTTCCGGGAACTCTGCAACAAATGCCTCACGGGCTTCTGCATTTGTTTCGCGGCGTGCATCACGGCGTTCATCACGTATTTCGCGGCGATCTGCACGCCTGTCTCCTCTTCGATCTACGCGACTATCATCGTCTACCGATATATCAACATCAGTAGATGATTCCTGGGCATTTACCGTTGAACCAAGGCCAAATAATAATGAAACCATGGCTGTAGCAAATATAATATTTATCGTCTTGATATTCATTTTTCTTCTCCGTTTAAAAGTTTATAAAAAAGTTATAATTACCCGCTCGTTGCATCGCGAACATTTTGACGAGCGTCAATACTAATCACTCTCACTTCTGCTCGTGCAGTCTCTCTTAAATCCTGAGTTGCCTGCCTTGCAACAATTCGAGCTTCTTGCGTACCTACTTCGCGGGCTACACGTCTAATTGCCTGTATCTCATCACGGGCTGTATCACGGATTTCCTGTTGCTTTTCCTGCATATCACGAACGGCATCGCGTCTTGCGTCTCTTTGTGCATCACTTAGTGCAGCGCGCTTCACATCCACATTTAAATCCATGTCATCCCGAATGTTCTGAACTCTATGAATAGCCTGTTGAATATTTTTTCGAATTTCAAGAAGAGCGAATTTAAGCCTGTTTTCAATTTTCTTTATCGCTTGCGTCGCTGCTCTTTTCGCTTGTGCAGTTCCGGCAAGTCGCGCTCTTTGCATGATTGATTTGATTTTTGCATCTGCTTTGGCTTTAAGTTCATTTGCCTTTTCTTTTTGTGAATGAATGTAACGACGTAATTTTTTATGGATATTCCCATCAGCATCTGTCACATCAGTTGGAATGCTAACGCTAATGTAATCTTCCTGATTATAGCTAAAGTCACTTTCAATATCTGCTTCTTGTGTATAACCAATGGAACAATATCCAATCATTATAGAAAATGTTGATGCGCTCATAATTCTGTTGAATTTTTTAAATGTCATTGTCTCTTTCCTTCATAAATATTTATATGGGATAATTTCCCACGTTGTAATAATATTAAGTGGGATATTTTCCCACGTCAATCAAATTATGAAATAATTATTGCAAAAACATTATGCTTTCTGGGCTCACAGTGAAATAACGCAGTATACCAAGGCTAATTATGGTTAATAAAAAACTAACGTCGGAAATAAAAATTATAGAAATGGCTGATAGATAAAAAAACACCAACAAATTTCATTCATTGGTGCATAAATTGTCTATAAAAAGAATCAACTATGATCAGTGAAGCCCGACCGCTTCTCTTATCGCTTTATTGGCTTCAACATCAATAAATTCATCTATTTCAATGTAGTAATTATCTGGATCGTAGCCGATCACAATATCAATAAGGTTGTTACCGTCAGCATCCGCCTCATGATAAAGTTCTTCAGTACGAAGTTTAAAGGTGGGCTCATCCTTAAGATGGTCAAACCACGCCTGTGCGTTATTGGTAAGAAACCCTACATTTACTGCTTTTTCATGTGTGGCGGTATGCATACCCTTCCCCGAAAGAACAAGACCAATATAGCCGGTCCGTGAAGAAGTATAAATGTCTGAAAAAGGTTGCTGCACAATCATTTCAAGTCCCATCACATCGCGGTAAAAATCCGCAGCAGCCACAGAATCCGCATGATAAAGCCAGTATATACTTGCCTTAAAGCCAAGGTCATCGGGGCGTTTTGTGTCCTGCCCTTCGGACGGGTAGATATTCTCGGACGCATTCAGCAGCGGGATAAATTTGGTATTTTCCGCGTGTGGGGCAAAATATTCAAATTCAAGCGAATACCCACCGGGATCCAGCATAATAAAGCCATTATGTGGCGTATCACCGATTGGTTTTGGCCCGTTTTTAATTTCTGCCCCCTGGGAAATCATATAATCATACCATCTGTGTGGCTCATCCGTAAGAAAAGCGACTGCGATGGTCTTTGGTTCGTCCGATGAATGCATTCCCCGACCATTATCATTAACAATCGTCAGAAAGGTGGTTGGTGACGTCTGAAATATGATCGCAAAGCCGGGAAATTCAAAAACATTTTTAAACCCCATTGTTTTACTATAAAAATCGACTGCACCACTATAGTCTTTATAATAAAAGAAAGCGTTGTTGCCGATAATATCCCGCGCCGCTTCTTTAACGTCGTCCATCTTCGCCATATTATTTTCAGAAGAACCGTTGTCCGAACATGCGGTAACGGCGGCAAAGGCCATAATTACTATCAATTTGAACGAGCCCTTGATCTTATATCGCATTTCACTATCCCTTTTTAATTTTATGATCCCAGTCTAATCACATGCAGCAATAATTTCAATCACCTCATCCAGATCATCGGTTACCGTCACCAGGTCCAGATCTTCTCTATCAATGGTGCCGTGCTTAACCAGGCTTTTTTCAACGAAAGGCGCAAGCTCCTTCCAATAATCGGAACCAACGGCAATCACCGGGAAATTTTTTATGGTTTGCGTCTGGATCAGCGTCAAAGTTTCAAACATTTCATCAAGTGTTCCAAAACCACCGGGCATTAAAATAAATGCTTTTGAATATTTCACCAACATTACTTTACGAATAAAGAAAAAGTTAAAGGAAAGGTTTATATTAGTATAAGGATTCAAATGCTGTTCATGGGGCAAAATAATATTACACCCGATGGACAAACCGCCAACATCATACGCCCCTCTATTGGCCGCCTCCATCACTCCCGGGCCACCGCCCGTCATAACTGCATAGCCATTTTCCGCAAGTTTTTGGCCAACGTCACGGGCTAAATCATAATATTTTTCGCCTTCTTTAAACCGCGCTGAACCAAAAACCGTAACACATGTCCCTACGTTTCTAAGCTTATGAAATCCTTTTAAAAATTCCCAAACAATTTCAAAAGCCCGCACCAGATCACGGAACCAGGCCGACGCCCCAACCAATAACCGTTCGCCTTTACCATTCTTTCTGCTCATAAAGCTTAACCCTCATAGATTGACTTGATCATCGTTAATATAGTAGCTTTTCATGATCTCAAATAAAAAAATCTGTAAGGAAATCTAATTATGAATTTAGGGTCACTTAAATACGCAATTCTTATCTCTTTGATGCCAGCTATTTCTTTCGCACAATTGGTAAAAAAAGACGATACGGCAGACCGTAATTATTTCAACGACGATGGAACCATGCGCATTGCCATTGCCAAACAACTTCAAAGGCCTTCGTCAGGAGGGGGCAGAAATGCCCTTGACGGCCCAGATGTCATGGCTAACGGCGGCATTCAAGATATTCTTAAAAACATGAATGCAACCGTACGTGTCTCTAATGCAGAATTATCAGAGCGCGAAAAAACCGAATATGGAAATTGGCGAAAAATGGGTTACGCCAACGGTCGGCTTGCCGATAATATTATGCAAAATGAAGCAGATGGTTATTTTACGGTCGCATATCTTGCCAGTTGCCCCTCGTCTCTGGGTGTCCTTGGCGGTTTACAGCAATCATTGTCATCAACTGATACATCGGCCGTAAGTATTCTCTGGTTAGATGCTCATGCTGATTATAACACGCCGGAAACGACCCGGTCCGGCTCAATGGGCGGAATGCCGCTTGCCATAGCCAACGGCCTTGCACTGCAACAGGTGCGCCGCGATTCAAAAGTGGAACCCGCCTTACCCTCCAGTCATATTGTGACCGCTGGCCTACGCGATGTTGACCCAATGGAACAACATCTGCTTGACGTAAACCGCATAGAGAACATCACTGTTGAAGATATTCGCGGTCTAACACAAAATGTTTATGACCAAATGGACGCCCTTAGTGCGGTGAGCGATAAAATATATGTGCATATTGATCTTGATATTCTTGACGCGAAGGAGGTGCCCTTTCATAACTATCCCACTGAAAACGGCCCGACCAGCCATGAACTTGCAGCAATGTTCAAAGAAATCTTCGCGAAATATCCCAAAGCGGCGGCAATTGGCTTTGCTTCAATACCGGCGAATGATCCCGGCGATGTGACTTTACAAGCGGTAAACCGTATGACGGTTGCTGCCGTAGAAGGCATTAAAATTCGCGAAGGAAAATAATGGTGCATAAAACAATTCTGTCAATACTGACAATCTCTGCTTTTATTTGCTGCGCTCATGCTGAAGACAATGAAATATCATTCAAATGATTGAGAACTCTTGACGACGTTACCTGGGGTGGCCCTATGCTTATTGGATCAATATAAGACGCGCTTGTTCCGTTATTTTATTAACATAATCTTCCTGTGCCCAACCGCAGTTCTGCGTTAGTTGCACCCAATTATGAACGGATAATAGCGTCCATAATATATCAGTAGCCTGCGTCGACGAAAACGTTGATTTTAGCTGGCCTTCTTTTTCAAGTAAATTAATGACCGCTTCACAACCTTCCCTTACCGCAAGCATTCTATCATCCCATGCCTTTGCCGCATCAATGTCGCTCTCACGCGCCGCCATAAGCACACGGGCAACACCATATATTTCAGGAATATAATTTCCCCAGCCTTCAATAAATGCATCAAGTCGCCCTACACCGGATTTTGCCGCCCTACTTTTAGCCAAACGGCCATCTATCCCTTTTTTATCATCAATATATCTGGTTGTCGCAATAAGGAGATCCGTACGATTTTCGAAATGAAGATAAACCGCCTGCCGCGATATACCGGCTTTTCTCGCGATATCTATCATGCGGATTTCATTGCCTTCATTTGCTTCCAGCAGTTCCCACGTCGCAACAAGAATCCGGGATCGTGTTTTATTTTTTTCACTTGACATGATGTAAAGTAACATGTAGTTGACATAATGTCAATTGACACGATGTCAAGAAACATATTTAAATTCAAACACAGGAGTAAGAAATGAAAATCATAATATTTGGATCAACGGGTTCCGTCGGTCGTCACATAGTGAAACAAGCATTAGAACAAGGCCATCAAGTCACTGCCTTTGCAAGAAAGCCCGAAGTGCTGGACATTGTACATAATAATCTAACATTATTTTCCGGCGATGTTTTTGATCCGATGGCGGTATCGAACGCCATGAAAGACCAGGAAGCTGCCCTCATCACCTTGGGGTCAGCAAAATTAACCGGAGACCTGCGTTCCAGGGGCACAAAAAATGTTGTAGCCGCTATGAAACAACATGGTGTCGATCGGTTAATCTGTCAAACGACGCTTGGCGCAGGCAACAGCATTGATAACCTGGATTTCTTATGGCGTTACGTATTATTTGGCATCATTCTTCGCTTTGTAATGAGGGATCATAACATTCAGGAAGAAATCGTTAAAAATAGTGGACTTAATTGGACTATCATCCGACCTTCTGCATTTACCGATGAGCCGGCATCACATAACTATAAGCACGGTTTTAAAGCAAAATACAGAGAATTAACCCTGAAAATGCCTCGTATCGAAGTCGCGGAATTCATGCTTAAAAATTTGACGGACAGTCAATATTTATACAAAGCACCCGGAATATCCTATTGATTATCGACAGGTTAATTTAGAAGCATGACTATTTTAGAAAGCGAAACGTTTTCATCTTTATAGTCATGCTCAACGAAATGGTTCGCGCCTTTTATCAGGTGAATTTATGTCTGGTTCGGTTGGCAAAAGCAACAAGCGATAACATTACGGGTACTTCCACAAGAACTCCAACCACAGTGGCAAGTGCCGCGCCGGAATTAAGACTAAATACACTTATTGCCACAGCGACAGCAAGCTCAAAGAAATTAGACGTGCCGATCATCGCTGCGGGAGCGGCCACATTGTGCGGCACTTTCCACAAATAGGCCCAGCCGTAGGCAATGACAAAGATACCATATGTCTGGATAATCAGCGGTATGGCAATTAACGCTATAATAAGCGGTTTGGCGATAATGGTTTCCGCCTGAAGCCCAAACAGGATAACAACCGTCGCAAGCAGTCCCATAATGGACGCTGGTTCTATGGTCTTTGTGAATTTATTAAGTGCACTGTCATCACCATTTTTAACCAACACCTTACGTGTTAAATAACCCGCAGCAAGCGGGATAACCACATAAAGAACGACAGATAACAATAACGTTTCCCACGGCACAATGATATCTGTAACATCAAGTAAAAATGCCGCAATCGGCGCAAACGCGACAATCATAATTAAATCATTAATCGAAACCTGAACCAACGTGTAACCCGCATCACCGCGGGTCAGCTGGCTCCAAACAAAAACCATTGCCGTGCACGGCGCAACACCAAGCAGGATCATACCCGCGATATATTGTTTTGCATCCGTGGGATCAACCAGCCCCGCATAAAAATATTCGAAAAACAAAACCCCTATTGCCGCCATGCTAAACGGCTTGATAAGCCAATTCACCACAAGGGTAATACATAACCCTTGAGGGCGTTTACCCAAATTTTTAAGGCTGGAAAAATCGACTTGCGTCATCATTGGATAGATCATCACCCAGATCAGAACAGCAACAACCATATTCACACTGGCATATTCAAGACCTGCGATCAGTTCAAATAATGACGGAACAAAATTTCCCAAAATGATCCCGAGAGCTATACATAAAGCGACCCAGACACTAAGATAACGGCCAAATAAACCAAGGGGCGAAGTTTCATTTGCAGTCATAATAACTTTCCAACAATTTTAACCTGTTTTTTTCTTATTAATTCGACCTGACACCAGACAATCTATATCCGAACTCGCACAACAGTTTTCCATCATATAACTGATTAATTCGTCCATGGAAGTCAGGTTCGCATGGTAAATAATTGACCTTCCTTCACGCTTCGAAGTGACCAGACCAGCGCTGGAAAGATGCGAAAGATGAAAAGAAAGTGTGTTTTGCGGAACCTGAAGTTTTTCACTAAGCAACGTTGCCGCGCAGCCATCCTGGCCATACTCAACAAGCAGCTTAAATGTTTTAAGCCGCGTTTCCTGCGATAAAGACCCAAATGCCGATAATGCCTCATTAATATCCATATATCGAGAATTATGGATATATTTATGGTTTGTCAAGCACTGTTTCCATGCGGCCCTTTTTTATTTTTAAACCCTATGATAATCTGTTTTAAATAACGGCTGAGAACATCATGTTAACAAAAATAATCCGCCCATTGATCTGTATTTTAATGATCCAACTTATAAACCAGAATTCATCTGCGCAAACGTTGGGTGATGATGAACTTGTTGCGCAGATAAATCAAAATATCGCCGATGGAAAATATAAAAGCGTAATTGCAGCGAAAATAACTGCGGATCAGACAATTGTGCAGTCCTTTGGCGCACTTTCAAGCGACACTAACGAGCAGCCCAACGAAAACACATTCATTGAAATAAGTTCCAATTCAAAAAGCTTCCTCGGAACCTTGGCTGCGTTGATGATTGATAACGGGGAGCTCGCGCTTGATAATCCCATTAATAATTATCTTCCCGACGGCGTAACTCTCGCCTCATTCGAAGGGCGAGACGTCACCATTTTAGATTTGCTTACTCATGCTTCTGGCTTGCCTATGATGCCACCTGATTATCAGGTGACGGATGAAATTAATCCATACCGAAACTACAGCCAAAATGACTTATGGGCATCCATCAATGCCTTTATACCAACCCACAAATCAGGGGAAAAATGGCAATATTCAACTTTCGGTACCAGTATTCTGGCAGAGGCCCTCGCCCATTCGAAAGGACTAACTTATTTTGAGCTTTTATCCGAATATATCCTGATCCCGCTTGGCATGTCAGATACCCACGTCACTTTAAATATTGATCAACGCCGCCGCCTTGCCCAAGGGCATAATGCGGACGGCACAAAAACCGATGATTTATTATCCCAAGGGGCATTAAGTGCCGGCAGTTTTATGATATCCACAACCAATGACCTGATTAAATATGTCAAAGCCCAGATGGGCTTAAGCAGCGTCCTTAGTCATAATGCGTTAAAATTGGGCCGCAAAATTTACCGCACCGACTATATGGCAGGTTTAATGTGGGAAAAAGACGCCGGGTCGAAGAATGTTTTTAATTTTGGCACCGCGATTGGCTACCGCGCATTCATTGGGTTTAACGAAGATGGAAGCGCAGGAGCAGTCGTTCTTACAAACATCAGATACGGAACCATAGATATCGGGAAACGCATATTGGACAGTGAATATTTGTTAAACGATTAACCGGAGTTCAACGCCAGTTCGATCGCTTTTTCGCCGTGGATGGCTGTGGTATCAAGCAGCGGGACGCCTGTATCCGTTTGTTTGACCAGTATGCCTATTTCTGTGCAGCCTAATATGACTGCTTCTGCACCCGAAGCGGCAAGACTTTCGATAATCCGTAAATATTCTTTGCGTGAGCTGTCTTCAATTTTACCAAGGCAAAGTTCCTGCATAATCACGTCATGAACGATTTTCCTGTCTACTTCATCGGGTGTTATCACGCTAATGCCGTGTTCGCTTTCTAATCTGCCTTTATAAAAATCTTTTTCCATCGTAAAGGCAGTGCCAAGCAAGCCAACTTTTCTAATGTTGCTGGATTTAATGACATCTGCCGTTGCATCGGCAATATGCAAAATAGGAATATTGATATTTTCTTCAATTTGCGGTGCAACAATATGCATCGTGTTGGTGCAAATAAGCAAAAAATCGGCTCCTGCCGCTTCAATACGCTTTGCCGCGTCCGATAGCATCACTGCGGACGCATCCCAATCACCAGATTTCTGCATTTTTTCAATGGGGGCAAAATCAACGCTGATCATGGCAATTTTCGCGGAATGTAGACCGCCAAGTGCTTTTTTTACCCCTTCATTAAGATCGCTATAATAATGGGCCGTGCTTTCCCAACTCATCCCGCCAAGTAATCCGATTGTTTTCATAACATTTATGCCATTTCAGATTGTGGAAAATTGAAGAACGCCGTCGGGTTCATATCTCCCTGACGCATATAAGTGTCAATATTACCCAAATGATAGGCATAATGCGCATATAAAGCCCACAGGAAGCCCATTGCGCTATATTCGCCGCCCTGGAACCATACAGTCTTTGTCAGCTGCTCTGCGGTGATCCCTTTAATCATTTCCATACAGTTTTCGTGGATTTCTCGCCCGCGTTTAATAAAATCACCACCGTAAACTTCGTTGCTGAGTTCATTATTGATAGGAAGCGGAATTTCCCCGCCGTCTTCTACCGCAAGCAAGGATCGGATAAACCCGTCTTCACTGGTTGTTAAATGAACATATAATCCTTTTATTGTAATATTTTCCAATCTGTCGCCGAAACTTACACCCGGTCCTTCTAGCGGAATCCATTCATATTTATCTTCCGGTGTTTTATGGATATAGGTTTCAACAAAATCAAACAAACGATCAAACATAATTAAAAATCGTTCAAATTCGGTCATAGGCATGATGGGCATATACGCTCTCCTGAAATAAGCTCAAATTTTATTGTGCCACTATTTCATAAAAGCCAAAAATTGCAAGAAAATAGCCATAAAAAACCCGAAGCTGGTTTCCTTCGGGTTTTATCTGTAGTAATTAATATTATCTCAGTTTCTGATCGAAAAACAGCAAGGTTTGCTCCCAGGCTTCTGTGGCTGCTTTTTTATCGTAGCGCGCTTCATTGCTGTCATTGTTAAACGCGTGCTGCGCGCCCCACCAGATTTTCAGATCATAATCAATCTTCGCTGCTTCAAGATCGGTTCGGTACTGCGGGATAAAAGCCATCTGACGGCTATCCATTTCCCCATAATGCATCATCATCGGCACACGAATTTTTGGCACGTCTTCCGCCGATGGACGGCCACCATAATAAACCACCGCCGCATCAAGACTATCGGAACCAACAGCCATGCGGCCCGACATGCTGCCACCCCAACAAAACCCAACGGTGCCTACTTTACCGGTTGAATCCGCATGGTTTGCCAGATAGTCAACGGCAATCAGGTAAACCTGTCTTGCTTCCTCAGCATCAATTTGCCGTATCATTTCCCGACCTTCGTCATCATCCTTTGCCCGCCGTCCCAGCAGAGAAACCGCGTCCGGTGCAAGAACCATATACCCTTCAAGGGCAACGCGGCGCGCCACGTCCATAATGTGGCCATTGAGACCCCGATTTTCGTGAATTACGACAACACACGGCAGTTTGCCCATCGCATCCTTCGGGCGCGCTGCATACGCATATACATCCTTACCTGCTACTTTTAATGTAACATCTCCCGTCGTCAAGCGGTCATCATCCGGCTGTGTAATCATCGCTTCTGCGTTGCTTTCAAGCATCGGCAACAGACTATTGGCCGTGACCATTCCACCAACCATAAGGGATAAATTTTTCATAAATTTACGCCTGTCACCATCACCATGAGTAAAATTATGATAAAGGTCGATCACATCCTGCGTGATAAGACTTCTATTGATATCGATATTATTTTCCATTGCTCATTCCCTATATAATTTGAAGTTTATAATTTAAAACCTGCTTCGCTGCTCCCCATCATAATACGGTTAATCCTTATAAACCCTGCCTTCTTTCATCACGAAAACGATATTTTCTATATCTTTTATTTCTTCAAGTGGATTGCCGCTAACCGCGATAATATCAGCTATCTTCCCGACTTCGATCGTGCCAAGATCGTCTGACAAGTCAAGAAGATCCGCGCTATTAACCGTTCCGGCTTTAAGGGCATCCGCATTAGCCATCCCCAGCTCAACAAACCGTTCTACTTCGCGATAGTTTTTCCCGTGTGGCACAACACCCGCGTCAGTGCCGGTGGCAATTTTGACGCCTTTTTTATAGGCTTCATATATCTTCTTAGGGTTATTTTCATAGAATTTAGTTTCATGCGCTACCATTTCAGGATCAGATTCAGGATCGGCGATATCCTCTTCGATCATATCCATTACGGCGACGGTCGGAACATAATAAACACCCTCCCTGATCATAATTTCCATCGCTTCATCGTTTATGAATGAACCATGTTCGATTGATGAAACACCATATTTCAGAACATGAAGCGCACTGGCGCGTGGATGGGAGTGGGCCGCTACCTTGATTTCATATTTTTTGGCTACTTCCGTAATGGCTTCAATTTCATCATCAAAAAACATCGGCGCGCCTTCTTCATTTGAACAAAACTGACCACCGCTGCATGATGAATATATTTTAATCCAGTCTGCGCCGCTTGTGATCATATCGCGGGTAGTGCGCCTACAACTCTCAACGCCATTACATTCCTTGCCGTTATCCCGACCGCCAACACCGATAATGTTACCGGCCGACAAAATACGCGGCCCGATAACATCGCCATCAGCCACAGCTTTTCTAAGCTTGAAAATAGTGTCGTCTGCGGCGCCAAGGTCACGAACGGTGGTGACACCTACCATCAATGTCTTATAGGCGTTGGTTACACCGTTAAGCGCATAATCTGCGGGGTTATCCCCTCTCGACGCCAAATGTACATGCACGTCCATCAAACCTGCCATCACAAACTTGTCTTTTAAATCTACGATGGTCACGTCGGCGTCACCATCTTCGTTGACGTAGGACGGTTTAATACCCTTAATTTTTCCATCTTCGACAATTATTGATTGCCGTTCCAGTGTAGCGTTGCCAGCAACCGCCATCAAAGTACCCGCATGAATGATCGTGATTTTTCTTGTTTCTTCCTCAGCCTCGTCTTGGGCAAACCCCATAGACATGACGCTTAAGAACCAAACGCTTATGATGATAAGATAGCGCATTTTTTTCTCCCTCTATTATTGTTATCATCATAATTAATCAAACAACGGGGATTGGCAATAAAATTCGGCCCCGTGCTCTTAACTGTTCGCCTAAATAATATGTTTAAACGTTAATGGCTTCATTGATTGCAGTCGGAATTAAGTGAAACGGGTCCAGATGTTTGCTTCCGTCGGCGACGCCATCTTCCGTTACCGTAATCTTATGAACATCAATATAAAGGATACCTTTTTCTTCCGACTTTTGCTTTATCACACGGTTAAATTCCAAAATGGCTTCTATGGCATCTGCACTACCGTCAACATCCAATGTTGTTAGCGGGGCGGCGACCCCGCAATGAATGGGCTTAAGACCAGCTTCCAGTGCTGCATTGTATGAAAAATCGAAATAACCACTCGCTGTCTGCTCTGCGACTTCTTTTACAGACTTGCCAAGTTTTTTCGCCGCAACCGTTATCCCCTCGTCAACACGCGTGTCAATAGTCCCGATGTTAAAAATCACCTCTGAGCCATCCGGTATAGCAGTAAGATGAAATTCGACCGATGACTTATACTTATTGTGCTGCGGTTGTGAAAGATGAAACGCTTTAATACCGGCTATCCACTTTACCTCGGCAATATAATCTTTCCCGTCTTTATGAATGGTGTGGCCTCTGTTTGCGAGTGTGAGGCTTGGCCCTACAACCCATATTTTCTCGTTATCGGGTTTTTCCGCGCGTTGTACGCCACTATTATGTTTGTAAAGCCGCTTAAGAAGCGTTCTATAGGCGTGGCAGAATTGAATTTTTCTAGGCTCGTTCCTGATAGTATCAAGAAGTTCATCGGTTAGCCGTTCTATATAGTCGGCAGTTTTATCCTCATTTCCCATAATATGGTTCATGATCGCCAGATTGGAAATACTTACCGGACCGTCCGGCAACAATTCCAGTGCCCTTTCAAATTTTTCGATGGCCGCCGGAAAATCACTTTTTTCACCGTAGGTATTCGCTGCATTATGAATTATCTCAAGCCCGGTGGGATTTAATGCTATAGCTTGCTCAAAAAATTGCACGGCTTCATCAAATTTACCCAACTCTCTGAAAGCATTACCCATGTTATTTTGGGTTTTCCACGTAGATTTATCCAAACTCAAGGCGAATAAATATTGCTCTATAGCACCTTCATAATCGCCTTTTTTTTGCAATATGTTACCCAAATTATTGTATGCGTCTAAATAAGTGGGCTCAATTTCTATGGCTTTTTCAAATAACTTTTGCGCCTTATCTTCATCCACGAGCGCAAGGTAACAAAGTGCCAGATCATGATAAGCTCCCGGAAACTCTGGCTCCAAAGAAATGCACTTTTCATAACATTTAATCGCATTCTCATGATCCTGTTTGTCCCTATATGTTCCCGCTATTGCATACTGAATCTGCAAGTTCTTAGGAAGCAGTTCATCCATTAAATTTAAACAATTTAATGCTTTGTCAAACTGTCCCAATTGACGATAAATATTACTCATATTATTAAAAGAAGCGATGTGATCCGGTTTTAATTCCACGGCACGCGCGTAACACTGAGTTGCTTTTTCAAATTGGCTTAAAGCCTTATAAGTATTACCCAAATTATAGTGAGCACTAGCCTTAAACTTGTTATCGGACACAGCTTTCTCAAAAAATGGCAGTGCTTCCTCTGTTTTACCCTGCGAAGCGAGCGCAGCACCCAACAATTCATCTAATTCCGTCACATCAGGAAAACGTTCCATCAGCATCTTACATTTAATCTCTACTTCCCGAAATTGACCTTTCTTAAAAAGATCATTTAGCTCGGTCAATTCATGACGAAATAAGCTGTTTGGATTTATTTTCTTTGCTTCTGCTATCGCTTCTTTATGTCCGGGATATTTTCTGACAACTGCATCAAAATATTTCATTGCTTCGTCGTTGTTCCCCGAAGCCGCAGCTTTTTTTCCAAGCTCCAGTGCCTGAAGTGCGGATATAGACTTTTGCTTACTCATGTAATCTGCTTCTCTATGAAAATTATAATATTTTAAGAGATATACAGTTGCCGTTCGTTAAATGCAAATTAGCAAAGCAAAAAAAACAAAATTGATAATGTATGTCAGAAGTAACAGCAAAAAGAAACCGACTTTATCTCAGCATAAAACTCTTTCTGGCGGTATAGAAATCGTCGCCGCTGTTCCAACATTTTCGGTACTCGTAAGTGAAAATGAGCCACCGTGAAGTTCAACAAGTTTTTTAACGATAGAAAGCCCTAGTCCGGTACCTTCTTCGTTTAGATCATGGGCATCATGTATTTGTTCGAATGGATGCAACACCTGTTCAAGTCGATCTTCCGGAATACCAATACCATTATCACTAATGCACAGTATAGCACCGCCATCTGCCGAACTTGTTACCATACAGTCAATCCAACCTCCAACACGGGTGAATTTCACTGAATTATTAAGTAAATTAATGATGGTCCTTTTGAAGGCACTAATATCCCCATGAAGTGTAATCGTCTTTTCTGGGACTTTATTTTCGTAGGACAGCTGTATTTTTTTCTCGCTGGCCTGGTCTTTCAGCATTTTGAAGACTTCAT
Organism: Emcibacteraceae bacterium; assembly: GCA_021774795.1. GTDB lineage: Bacteria > Pseudomonadota > Alphaproteobacteria > Sphingomonadales > Emcibacteraceae > Pseudemcibacter. Next base: position 24,099 of record JAJFIR010000014.1, read on the forward strand.
TGACACAATTATCCAGCTCAAATTCAGTTTCATCCAATTGCCATTTACCGGCTTCGATTTTTGACAAATCCAATATATCCTTAATGACTGTTGCCAAATGCTCGCCGCTATACTTAATATCCTCGACATATTCCTTATATTTTGGCGGACTAATTTCACCAAATATTTCCGAAGTAATAACTTCAGAAAATCCAATAATGGCGTTGAGCGGCGTTCTAATCTCGTGGGACATATTTGCAAGGAACGCTGATTTGGCTTGATTTGCTGTTTCCGCATCCATTAACGCCGCATGCGCTTCCGCGCGCGATGCTCTCAGTTTTCCTTCAACCACTTTTCGGCGTCTCACTTCCTCGCGCAAACTATTGATCCAAATTAAAATAACCAACACCGTTACCAAAATTAAAATGATACCAAACCCCCGCCAGAAGTTTGTGTAGTTTTCAGTTTCTTCTATTTTCAAAGAAAGCCATTCACGCGATATCGCCGCTTTTTCCATTACACTAATCGAATTCAAAGCCTTCTGCATTGCACTTGCAAGCAATGGTAACTCTGATCTTATTCCCATGGATAAAGTCGTTTTATAGGGTGTCTCGCCTACGACGACCAACTGCGTCAGCCCTTCATTAACAATATGATGTGATGAAATTGGAATATCGCCTATATGGGCGTCTGCCGTGCCAAGCGCAACCATATTAAGTGCAACTTGCACTGATTCAACTTCAATAATTTCGAGATCAGGATAGTCTTTTTTTACGAATTCATTAACAGCAGAATCTGTTACCTGTACTATTTTCCTACCTTCGAGACCGTCCAAACTACCATAGACATTACCACCCTCACGGGCAAAAATCACATTTGAAACAGACATATAATTGTCAGTAAAGTTAAGAAATTGTCGCCGCTCTTCTGTCGGAATAACACCTGACAATATATCTGCTTCGCTGGAATGGATCATTGTCATAGCTTCCGTCCAGTTTTTATTACCAGCCCACTCAAAATGTATATTTAATTTTTTAGAAATTTCTTCGAGATAACTCCCTGCTATTCCTCTAATTCTGCCACCATCATCTATGAATTCAATAGGTGCAATCGTAGGATCAGCTGCAACAATAAAACTATTATTTTTTGATAACCAGTTATATTCTTCTGCCGTTAATCCAATATCAACATCGACTGAATATGCGGCTTGCCACTTCATAGAAAGTTGGCCAAATTCTTTCTCAGTAACCGCCGCCATCCCTTTTTCAATGACAGAAGCCAATATTGGCCAATCGTTTCGCGATGCAATATGCATCACTTCTTCTTTAGTGTTGCGCAAAAAATCTTGCCGACCAATTATTTCTAGCCCCGGAATAAAGTTTTTATTGATAATAAAATTTGAAATTGACGCCGTGTTTATAAAAATATCTGCGACTTTTGTGGACACACCCACCAACGCATCCTTGACGGTATCAAACTCTACATACGTAAGATTTGGATATTTTTTTTGGTAATATGGCGCGACTGCCCATCCCTTAATAAGGGCTATTCTTTTGTTATCCAGATCTTCTATTTTATTGACATATTCCGCCCCTGCACGTCCATAAATAACCGTTGGTAAAGTCATATAAAAGCTGGAAAAGTTTAAAAATTCATTACGTTTATCTGTTCTTGCCAAACTATGAGTGAGATCAATTTCGCGATTTTCAAGCATTTCCATAAGTTGATCCCACGGAAGGCCACTTGTGTATTCTATTTCTAGCCCGATTTTTTCCGCTATTAAATTCAGATAATCAACCGAAAATCCCGCAGCTTTCCCATCTACAACGTAATCAAACGGCGGATAGTCCATATCATTGGTAGCCCGTATTACCGGATGTTCAGCAATCCATTTAATTTCTTCGGTAGTTAGACCTAAATCAATATCTTGCGCTGAGATGCCGGACGACACGACGATTAACGTAAAGATTATGCTAAAGGCAAATTTAAAAACACGACCAAAGAACGAATATGCCTGTTCAAGTATATTAAAAAATCGATGATAGAAACTTGTCCAATTCATCGTTAACTTACCCCTGTAATTAACTGAGCCTCCTACTGCATATTCTTTATATGTAATAAAAATTAAATTTAGCTTAAAAAATATTAAAACATCTCGCAATACAGCCTCATAAAGGACGAGTAGATGCATTGGTATATAATATATTTAACTTGCGGCAGAAATATATATTACAATCATATGACTTTGAAATTCGGGATGTTTATAAAAGCACTCGTTCCCACGCCCAATTCACTTTGCAATTTAAACGTATTCTGATGAAGTTCGACTAATTGTTTTACAATAGATAACCCAAGACCTGTACCCACTTCTTTTGGTTGCTCGTCATTATGATTTTGGCCAAACGGGCTGATAACATAATCTAGTCGATCTTGCGGAATACCGATGCCATTGTCCTTTATTTCCAATTCAATACTACCGTTATCCTTGGCAACTACTAAACATCCGACTTCGCCGCCATTTTTGGTGAATTTGACCGAATTACTTAACAAGTTTATGATAATCCTTCGATACGCATTGACATCACCCCGGATCATCAATGGTTGATTGTCTTTCAAAGGTGAATAAGAAAGTTCGATTTCTTTATCCTCTGCCTGTCTTCGAAGCATATTTAACGAATCTTTTATGCAGACATCCAAATCAAATTCATTCTCATTCAACTGCCAGTTTCCAGATTCTATTTTTGAAAGGTCGAGTATATCTTTAATCACGGTTGCCAAATGCTCGCCGCTACCTTTTATATCTTTAAGATACTCCCTATATTTTGGAATATTTATCTCACCGAAAACGCCTGATGACATAACATCAGAAAACCCGATAATGGCATTTAAAGGTGTTCTGATTTCATGGGACATGTTCGCAAGGAACGATGATTTTGCATCGTTAGCGATTTGAGCCTTTGCCCTCGAAATGCGTAATTTCTTTTCGATTACCCGGCGAAGGGCGATTTCTCTGCGTAAACTAATTGCCCATACCAATATTATTAAAACCGCAAATAGTGCTAAACCAGATATTTGCCAGATAATCCTATTATCTTGATTATTGACGATTCCAAGTGATAACCAATCTTGGGAAATTTTTGCTCTTTCACTGGACGTGATCGATTGCATGGCTTTTTGTAGAGCGCTACTTAAGTGGGGTAATTCCTTTCGTACTCCCATTGACAAAGCCGTTGAATACGGGGCCTCACCCACTACTATTATTTGTGTTAATCCCTCTTTGGCGATATAATAAGACGTGGTTATTACATCACCTATGTAAGCATCCACAGCACCAGTAACGAGTAATTTTAACGCTTCGGATATAGTTTCCACTTCTGTTATTTCCATATCTGGATAATCTTGTCTTATATAGCTCGTCGTAGAAAACTCTTTAACTTGTGCCACTCTGCGACCATATAAACCGTCCATACTGCCATATATCTGGTTCCCCTCTCGGGTGAATATGGCGTTAGTAAGAGAAACATATTGATCTGTGAAATTTAGAAATTCCCGTCTTTCGGGAGTATCAGCAATAGCCGACAACATATCTGCATCACCGGCTATAACTTTGTTCATACCGGCTTCAAAATTTTCGCTCACAATCCATTGAAATCTAACACCCAATTTATTTTCAATTATTTTCAAATATGTACCTGCAATACCTGTAATTCCGCCAAATTCGTCAATAAACTCAAGTGGTGCTATCGTTGGGTCCGCAGCCACCTTTATGATATGGTTTTCTCTTAACCATTTAGCCTCTTCACTATTCAAGCCAATGCGATTTCGATTATAGTATTGCGCTTGCCATTTTCGGGAGAGTTCTTGAAATTCAATATCGGATACCGCTTTCATTCCTTTTTCCAAAATACGATTTAAAATTGGCAAATCATTTCTGGCGGCTAAACGAACTTTATTGCCGACGGCGAGTTCAGGAAACACATTTTCTCCAATAACATCCACCCCCGTTATAAAATTCTTGGTTATCGTGTAATTGGCAATCGGCAAGATAACCGCAAAAACATCAATAGTTCCAGTTGAAAGTGATCTAAAAGCCTCAAGAACGGTTGTTTGTTCAATTAATTCAAGGTGAGAATAGTTATTTTTAATGACATTTGCACTGGCAATTCCGTTAATAACACCAATACGTCTCCCGACAAGATCGTCAAGCGACTGAACAGGCTCGTCTCCTGTTCGTCCAAATAAATAAAACGGCAAATCCAGGTAAGTTGATGTGAAATTCAGGTACTCTTCGCGCGCTGATGTTCTAATCAAGCCATGGGCAACATCAATTTTCCTACTTTTAAGTTGTTCTACCAGGTTCGGTAAATTTGGATCGCTTATATATTCAATGTTTAAACCAACTTTTTGCGCGACTAAATTAAGATAATCCACAGATAAGCCCGTGGGTTTTCCAGCATCAAAAAAATCGATGGGGGCCCATTCCGTATAATTTGTCGCACGTACGATCGGATTTTGAATGATCCAAAGGTGCTCCTGCTCCGTTAAATTCGGCGTTACTGAACCGTCAGCTTGCTGGCTTATATTCTGCGCCCCTGTCGGGACGACCAAAGCCAGATAAATACTAAAACAAAACAAAAGCTTTAGTGCCGTAAGACGGGGATATTTATGCCAGTGATTATAAGTATACAATAGTACTACCTACCCATATCAAATTGAAACAGCAGGTACATATTATATAATGTTGGAAATTTTGCTACATTTTTCGAGCGATAATATATTGATTTTCTATAAAGACCTTACGCGATCTTATCAGAATTTAGAGGCATAGTTTTAGGAACAAGAACTCGTTCAGCGGGTAACTTCATATAAGCTACCGTACCCATTCCGACTTCACTTTTTAACGAAAATTTGCCGCCATGCAATTCAATAAGTTGTTTAACGATAGGTAAACCAAGACCGGTACCTTCTTCATTCAAATATGCACCTTCAGCCTGTTCAAACGGATTAAGAACCTGCTTTATTCTATTAGTTGGAATTCCTATTCCATTATCTTTTATCGCTATTATAGCACCGCCGTCACTGTCTAAAGCCACACCATACCCGACCTCTCCGTTTTCACCTGTGAATTTTACGGCGTTTGAAAGCACATTTATAAGAGCTCTTTTAAAAGCGTGATTATCACCATACAGGTTCAGCGAAAGCCCTTTGTCGCCTTTTCCCCTGGACAGGGAAATACTTTTTTGCTCGGCGTGAGGTTCTATCATTTTAACGGCATCATTTATGCAATCATCTAATGAAAATTCTTTCTCGTCTAATAGCCATTTACCCGCTTCAATTTTAGATAGATCCAGAATGTCTTTAATTACTGTTCCCAGATGTTCTCCACTATCTTTTATGTCATTTAAGTATGAAATATATCTCGGCTCTTCTATTTTTCCGAAAATTCCAGAAAGCATAACCTCAGAAAACCCAATAATAGCATTAAGTGGCGTTCTTATCTCATGGCTCATATTCGCCAAAAATTGGGATTTTGCTTCATTGGCCATTTCTGCTTCCATCTGCGCGACCTCTGCTGAAGCTTGCGCGACCTCCGCAACTTTTTGGGCTTCTTCCGCAATTATTTGGGACTTCACAGCTTCCGCTTGCGATAAAATTAGATCTGCTTCTGCTATCTTTCTGCGCTGAACTTCACGTTGCAAACCTAAATTCCAGGTTAATATCAAGGCGACAACAAACGACGAAATGCTGATAACAGCCAACAACATTTTGTAATCAATTTGTTCTTTTGTATTGGGGGCAAGCCACTCTCGATTAATGGCCGAGCTTTCCATAGGTGAAATTGAATTCAAGGCCTTCTTGAGCGCACTTGCTAGAAGTGTCAGTTCTGAGCGAATTCCAATTGAAACATGTCCCTTGTAGGGCGTTACACCAACAACTGTTAAATTCGTCAGACCCTGCAAAGCAATATTATACGACGTGATTGGCACACTGCCTATATGCGCATCCACAACACCCGATGAAACGAGTTTAAGTGCTGATGCTACGGACTCTACTTCGATGATTTCAAGGTTAGGAAAATCCCGGCGAATATCATCATTTAACGCGAAGTTTTCTACTTGAGCTATTTTAAAACCTTTGAGACTTTCCATATCACCAAAAGCTTTTTCTCCTTCACGAGAAAAAATCATACTTGATACATCAATATAGCTATCTGTAAAGTCAAGGAATTCCCGGCGTGCGGGCGATGGAGACGCCGCCGATAATATATCTGCCTCTTTCGAAATAATTTTATCCATGCCCTGCTTAAAACTACTATTTCCTACCCATTCGAACTTGATATTGAGTTTAGCCTCTATGATATCAAGATGGGCCCCTGCAATGCCGCTAATTCGACCATTTTCATCGATAAATTCCACAGGTGGTACGGCTGGATCAACAGCAACCTTTACAACAGGATTTTCATCCAACCATTCTAATTCTTGTTCTGTTAAGGCAAGTTCATTATCAAAATTTATTCGTGTCTGCCATTTATTCGAAAGTGACCGAAATTCTTGTTCGGTCACCGCTTCCATACCTTTATTAAGAATAGTCACTAGTAGAGGCCAGTCATTACGCGCTGCCAATCTTATGAAATCTACTTCTTCCAAGCCTCTTGAAATAGGTGTTCCAATAAGCTCTACTTCGGAAATCCGGTTTTGAGCAATTAAGTAATTTGCTACCGTAATTGATAGAGGAAGCACATCAATTTTGCCATTGACCAGATCCCCAAATGCTTCAATAGCAGAATCGTATTCGATCAGGTTTAGGTCAGGTAGGGTATTTTGTAATCTCTCTGTGAAACTTCCTCCTTTAATTGAACCTACTTTTTTTCCAAAAAGTTCGTTATCACGTTCAATTCTATCGGTGCCCGATCTACCGTAATATCCCATTGGTATCTCAAGATAGGGCGTTGTAAAATTCAAATACCGATCGCGTTGGTCCGTTTTTACTAGGCCATGCGCCACATCAATCTCACGCGCTTTCAACATATTTGTAAGCTCGACCCAGGAATATCCGTTTACGAATTCTACTTTCAAACCAACTTTTTCTGCGACCAATTTGAGAAACTCAACTGAGAACCCAGTGGCTTTACCTGACCGCACATAATCAAATGGTGCCAAATTCAAGGCGTTTGTCGCACGTATTACCGGATGATCTAACAGCCATGCTTTTTCTTCTGACGACAACACTATTTCATCTGCAAGAATATTTTGGCCTGTGGTTTGAGCAATAGTAAGATTAGCAGGAATAATGAATAATAAAATCACGCTAGCCATTAGGAAACAAATCCTAAATAGACACTTTTTTCTAAAAATATGACGTTCGTTAAAACTAATCAACAGTATTCCCAAGCACTTAATTTTTGATGGCTTACCGAAAATATTAGGGGAAAATGATTAAAGTTCGATTAAAACTATTAATATGATAAAATTATTTGATTACAAGAACTTCACTTCAAAATATGGGTATCAAACAAAGCTGTATATGTTTTGGTGAACTAGAATTCAGTCAGTGCGACCTACGCAATCACACTTGTTTCATTTAATTTCAAAGTGGCGCATGTCCCCACACCAATTTTACTTTCCAGCGAAAATTCGCCGTTATGCAGCTTAACAAGTTGATCAACAATCGTTAGTCCAAGCCCCGTTCCCGCCTCGTTTACCTTCTGAACATCATGCTCTTTTCCAAATGGGCTTAGAACATGTTCTAATCTGTCTTTCGATATACCAACACCGTCATCAATTACCTCAATAACCACACCTTTTTCGTTAGTTCGAAATATATTGCAAATAATTTGACCATCATTTTCGGTAAACTTAATCGCATTTGATAATAAATTTTTAATTATTCTTTTAAAACATATTTCATCCGCGAGTAAGGCAAGTGCTTCATCTTTTGGGTCTATTTTAATTGTCACAGAAATATTTTTGCCCCTTGCTTTTTCTTTCAGCATCCTGATTTCTGTTTCAAGAACTCGCAAAATTTCAAATTCAGTTTTCTTCAACTGCCACTTACCGGCTTCTATTTTTGACAAATCCAGAATATCGTTAATCACAATAGCAAGATGTTGACCACTTCCTTTTATGTCCTTTAAATATTCTTTGTATTTAGCTTGACTAATTTTACCAAACATTTCTGACGAAATGACTTCTGAAAAACCAATTATTGCATTGAGCGGGGTTCTTATTTCGTGGCTCATATTAGCCAAAAAAGTTGACTTCGCTGCGTTAGCGGTTTCAGCTTCTCGCTGAGAATTTCGTAATTTCTTTTCAATCAACTTTCGCTGATTTACTTCCCGACGTAAACTAAAAATCCAGATCAAAATGATGCCAATAATACTTCCCGAAAATATAGCAATCTGTAATATTAAAGAACTATTATTGCTTTCTATTTTAAGTGCCATCCATTTTCGTGATATTTCTGCCCTTTCTTCCGGTGTAAGAGAGTTCAAGGCTTTATTCATTGCGCTTGCCAGAAGCGGCAAATCTTTGCGTATTCCGAATGTATTTTCAGATTTATAGGGCGTTTCACCTGAAATGATGACTTCGTCATATCCATTGGCAACAATTTTACTTGCTGTAGTTGGAATTCCGCTAATAAAAGCATCAACATCGCCATCTGCCAATAATTGCAAGGCTTTCGCGGTATTATCGACTTCAATGATTTCTATATCAGGGTAATCTTGGTTAATTTTTTGAGTAACAGTGTAGCTTTTTACCAGCGCAATTTTTTTGCCAACTAATCCCCGAAGATTACCATAGCTCGGACCATTTGAACGGTTAAAAACCATGTTTGTAACGACCATATAACTATCCGTGAAATTAAGATGTTCTCTGCTATCCGGCGACGGCGTTATGGAAGTTATGATGTGCGCCTCGCCGTTTACAACCTTATCTAGCCCGTCAGTCCAAGATTCATTGCCAACCCACTCAAATTCTATGTTTAACTTTTTGCCTATTATGTCCAGATAAGCACCGGCGACACCGTCAATTTTACCTTCCGAACTTATTTGTGAAACCGGTGACATCGTAGGGTCCGAAGCCACAATAATCTTTTTATTTAAAGACAGCCAATTATATTCTTCCGGTGTCAACTCATTCACACTGCCAAGGATATAATCGACATTCCATTTTACGAGTAATTGATGAAATTCATCGTCAGTAATTAACGACATACCTTTATTCAGGAGAATGCTCAGCATAGGCCAGTCTTTGCGTACGCCAAACCGAATTGAATTTGTATCAGACGATTCCGGTAAAACACCCTGACCAATAACTTCAACACCCGTAATAAAGTTTCTCGAAATAACATAGGTCGAGGTTGGCAAGCGATCCACAAACACATCGATCTGGCCCGCAGAAATTGCCGTCAATGCGTCTTTCACAAAAGGCTGTTCGATAATGTTTAAATGCGAGTAATGTTCCTTTAATATTATGTGGCTTGACCAATCTTTGATTACGCCAATTTTTTTTCCCAGCAAATCATCCGCTGTTAAAATGGGTTCGGCACCCACCCTCCCAAAAAAAGTCATTATGAAATTAAGATATGGCGGTGAAAAATCCCAATATTGATCACGGTCCCCTAAATTTGTGGCACTTTGCAGTATATCTATCTCATGATTTTGTGCTTTTTTGACAAGTTCCATCCAGTCATTGCCCGTCTCATATTCTATATTAAGTCCGATTTTTTCGGCGACTAAATTTAAATAATCTACCGAAAGACCAGTTGCTTGCCCACGTACAAAAAAATCAATTGGCGGCCATTGAGTATAATTTGTAGAGCGGATTACAGGATGCGCGTCAATCCACGCTTGCTCCTGCGCGCTCAGCACTGCTTCATTAATCACGCTTTGTGTTTTACCCAAACTAGTACACAACAGTATCTGCGCTATTATCATGAGCGACCATGCAATTGATTTTTTCATTAAGCCTCGTTACAAAATGGTTTCGTGAGTTACGACTTGCGCGCTTTCATTGTGGTAATAAAACAGCCAACAGTAAAGACGACCAAACCGATCAAAAATATAAAACCGCCCCAACTGAATTCATTGATATTCATGAATAAATTTGAAGCAAAATTCGTCAGTGGATCAGTAGCTTTACCAACCAGATCACCTAACAAGCTACCTCCATCATCACTACCATCGCCCATATTCTTAATTACTGGCCATAATAATACCAGCCAAACTGCAATGGCAGAAACAAATGTTAGTGCCTCTTTTTTTAAGTGGATCAAGATTGGTGCTGAAACTGCAAGAATTACAACAATGATAGCAGACGTGCTATCAACTCCGTAATAACTGATATCTCCGACAATCGGTATTGACGCCAGCGGCAGGAATACTCCTGCTATGAATAAGAGTGCACCTAAATATGTGATTTGATGAATTTTATCACTTGGCATATAAATTCCCCTTCTATGACAATCCCCGAATTATCATAGAAGGGTTTTTAAGAAATATGCAAGTTTCAATTTTATACTAGTGGGGAAAGAGCTATTTCAACGCGTCTGTTCAGAGACTTTCCTTGCTCAGAACCATTATCACCAATCGGATAACTCTCACCAAGTCCTTTAACAATAAGACGTTCGGCAATGATACCTTCGGTCGCTAAAACCGTTGCAACGGATCGCGCTCGCCTTTCGGAAAGTGCTTGGTTATAACTATCAGAGCCACTTGAATCAGTATGACCGAGTACATCTACATAAGTTTTATCATATTCTATTAGTACAAGCCCAACGGACGTTAAAACTTCCGCAAAATTAGGATTTACGGCAGCACTATTAGTGTCAAATGTGATATTCCCCGGCATATTTAATATAATATTGTCGCCGTCTCTTACGACCTGAACGCCGGAATTCCTAAGTTGCTCACGAAGTTTGGCTTCCTGCCTATCCATATAAAAACCAGCCCCGCCACCGGCCAATGCGCCAATACCTGCACCGATCAGCATTGATTTACGCTTGTTATCGCCGCCTACGATAGCACCACCGATGGCACCAACCACGGCACCTATGCCTGCACCAACTGCTGTGTTTGAAGACTTTCTTTCACCTGTATATGGGTCTGTCGAACAGGCCGATAAGGCGAGTGTTCCACCTAATATAAGCACCATTGATTTAACAGTAATTTGTTTCATACCAACTTCCTAAATTATTTAAATATTAGTTAATTATTGTCCATAGAATCTTAACAAACTATTAAATAACTTAGGCAAAATTATGAAATATCCGACGTTCTTAAGCACAGGTTTATTAGAAACCCAGCTTCCTTTTGATACGCCTGTATGTGCGGACCAAAATCGGTGGTAAAAAATCATCGCCAAGCTCTTTAAAAATTATATTCCAATCGACTTTATCGGCCGAAGAGGGTCGCGCCCGAAACTGAGTAGTATGCTCACGCCGTGAGCCATCCCATGTTGCCGTGTAATAATAAAGGGCAATTGACCTTCGCGGGACTTCTTTCGGGTGATTTACCGGTTGAGGATTGCCATGATAACTGCTTGAAGTTGTATTAAATATGACACATCGATTGAAATCTGGCGTCGCGGATACAACGCAATCGTTCATATCTTCGTCCCAAAGCTCTATTTGACCACCATATTCCTCAGACCAGTTTTTATTTAAATATATCAGTACGTTAATGCGTCGCTCGAGATCAAGTTTTACATGATGGTTAAAATCTGCATGTACCGATAAATGCCCGCCCTGATTAATACGGTGAAATCCACCTCCTGCAAAATGGGGGTCGGGGATCAGCCCTTTAATACCTGTAACATTTTCCAGGAATGTCAAAAATGGTCGTGAATTAAATGAATAAAACAGCGACCGTAATACGGGAGATAGATAATCTGGATTAAACCCAGTTTTAAAACGTTCCTGCTCGCGGTCAAAAGTAAGGCTGTCTGGATCTGCTTCTTCGGGAAATTCTTCGATGCATTTTTCTAGTATTTCCGGTGATATAAAATCATCAATAATAATATGTGGGAAAGGTTTTGCAGCTTTATACTTTTCAGATAGTTCTAACCCTTTATTTTTGATTTTTTCAATATCAAAAAGTCCGAAACTTTTTTTTCCGATTTCAAAATACGCCATCTCAATCCCACCCAACCTCGGTTGTAAGTAACTTTTAAAAGAATTATCTTATATATAATCTGTGGACAATTAATTTAAGATAAACCATAAAAATCCGCCTTGCAATTAATGTAATAACAATTAACGTTTAGTTAACAAGCGACAGGTGCTGTAAAAATAATCCAATATATAAAAATTTTTATACCTTGATTTTGATTGACAACTTAAGGTATTAATATATCTTTAATACACAATTAAATATACAAATCAATTGGGGGTTTGAAATTTGAAAAAATTAGTATTAGCGATACCGTTTAGCTGTTTACTAATAGTAACCGGGTGTAGTGTCCGTGAACCGGTTATCCAATCTACGAATCAACCAACATTTCAATGTTTAGATAAATCAAAATCGAAAATAATACACTATTCAAAAGACGACGTTATTATTTTGAATGATGGAACAACAGTATTTAAAGCAATGGACAAAAACTTGTATCGAATTCAAAGTAGCTTTAATCAAGTTACTTGTTCACTATTTAGCCATGTCAATAATGGTTAATTTTTAAGGGGGGAGTCTTAAATCAAATGAATAAAGAAAAAATTGTAATTAATCCTAATAATATGAATCAAAAAGAGCTAATAGATTGGGCATTAGAAAATGCAAAGTTATCTACAATGACTAAAGGAATATTGCTCGGTATTATGATTTTAATACTAATAATGTTTGGTTTTCTTGTATTCTAGCTACACTCATTATGTATTATGTCTTTAATTACGAGTTGGTATATCTATTAAAATGTGTAAGTGTCATAACACGTATCATTTATTAGTCTTTTATAAGTGTATTAAAAAAAAAAAGAGGTTAACAAAGTTAACCTCTTGATTATATTTGATTTTATAAAACTTCCTGTTAACGTTTAGAGAACTGGAAGCTTCTACGCGCTTTTGCTCTACCGTATTTCTTACGTTCAACAACACGAGCATCCCTTGTCAGGAATCCAGCCGCTTTTATAACCGGGCGAAGTTCCGGCTCAAAATGCGTAAGCGCCTTACTAATACCGTGGCGAACTGCACCAGCCTGGCCGGAAAGACCACCACCGGAAACAGTACACACGACGTCATATTGTCCTACACGACCAGCGACCTCAAATGCCTGGCTGATAACCATTCGCAGCGTTGGACGGGCGAAATAAACCGCTTCTTCACGACCATTTACGGTTAAAGTACCTTTACCTGGTTTAATCCATACACGGGCTATGGCATCTTTACGCTTACCCGTCGCATATGCGCGGCCTTGCGCATCAATTTTTTGCACATATTCAACTATAGTATTTTCTATTTCTGCTGGTGCTTCTGCTTCGGGTGCGCTAGCATTTGCCACAATAGCATCTGCTGTGACCTCTTTAAGGTCTTCTAGAGTTTTTTTATCTTCAGCCATTTTTTGAAATCCTTGAATTCTTTTCGTTCATTGCTGCAACATCGAGTACTTCTGGCTGCTGTGCGTCATGAGTATGTTCCGGTCCGGCAAAAATACGTAAATTTTTAAGCTGCTCGCGTCCCAACGGGCCATTATGAAGCATGCGTTTTACGGCTTTCATAACCACACGTTCGGGATGGTCACCTTCAAGAACTTCGCGCGCAGTACGGTCCTTAATTCCACCGGGGTGTCCCGTGTGCCAATAATAAACTTTCTTATCTTTTTTCGCGCCGCTGAGCTTAACTTTTTCGGCATTGATAACGATGATATTGTCACCACAATCCATAGAAGGCGTATACATTGGTTTATGCTTACCTTTTAAATATGTAGCGATAATAGCAGCCATGCGACCAAGGATGAGACCATCCGCGTCAATGACGAACCATTTTTTTTCAATATCTGCGGGTTTCGCAGAGTAGGTTTTCATTTGATTTAATCCTTAAACAAAGTCGTATAAATTTGCGCGCAATATGACATTAAAAAAAATAAAGTCAATCAGATTTTTTGACTATTTTTCAATATGTTATAAATATGGTATTATAATACCTTTAAATAACTGTCTTGAATATATAGGAAAATTTGAATTGTTCTATATTTAAATAAAACAAACAATAATCGAATTATTGAAAACCAAGGATAGCCTAAAAAAAAAGAGCAGACCACAATACCCTGACAAACAAACTTTACGGGTATTTATATGGCCTGCTCTTTATCGGCATGGGATATAAAGAAAAAGCAATTTAATCTCATATATCCCTCAATTATGGGCGTGGAGTAACCCCAAATTAGTAATTATTTCTCGGAAGGTGGCTTTTCTTTCATCTTTGCGGCTTCAGCTTTGGCTTGACCTTCCATTTTCTTATTTTCTGCATTCATCTTTGCGTCTTCTGACTTACCCATGTTATCTTTTTTATCGGCCATTTTTTCCATGGATTCTTTAGCTTTTTCCGCTGCCGGCGGTGCAGACTGGGCCATAACGTTAGAAGCAGTAAGACCAATTGCAAATAGTGAAGTGGTTATAAGTGTAGTGACTTTGTTCATTTTCATATCCTTTATGCCCCTTCACTTCCGAAACGGATGATGGTTTCACAATAAGGCATTTTCAAGGCACTTTTTTGATATATTTATGCCTTAATGCGATTGAGAAGATAAAGTCCGACAGAAAGCAACACTATTGATCCCGCTTGATGCCCTGCTGCTAGCGGTATCGGCACCATATTAATGACTGTAAAGACACCGAGAATGACCTGAAGGAAAATAGAAGCGAGCAATAAATGCGCTGCAACCCGCACCGATGGATTTACATCGCGATGAAGCATCCACCAAAGTGCGACGGCAACCGTTGTCGCAATATAAGCCAATATTCTGTGTTCAAAATGAACGGTCAAAGGATTATCGACTAAATTCACATACCACGGATCATCGTAAAACAGGCCATCCGGCACCAACTGCCCCATCATAAGCGGCCATGTATCACTGACCAGTCCGGCATTAAGTCCGGCAACAAGACCACCAAATAATATTTGGAGAAATAATAATTTTATAAATATGAGCACCAGTCCCCGTGGGCGACCGTTCGCAGACCCGGAAGTGGGGATAATCAATCCAATAGCCGTCCAAAACATATAAATATAAATAAGAACCGCGAGGCAAAGATGTGCCGTAAGGCGGTAATGACTAACATCTGGCCTATCGACCAATCCGCTTTTTACCATCCACCATCCGAGTAAGCCCTGTAGTGCACCAAGGAACAACATGATCCAAAGGTGCGATTTTAAGGCACGCTTTATCTTTTTACGAATAAGAAAAATGAAAAAAGGAACTGCAAATACGACGCCGATTAATCGTCCTAATACCCTATGGGAATACTCCCAGACGAAAATATTCTTAAATTCGTCCAGTGTCATACCCCGATTAATTTTTTGATACTCCGGATATTCTTTATAAGCGTTGAATTCCGTCGTCCACTCTACTTCATTGAGCGGGGGTATTATACCACTAATTGGTTTCCAGTTAACCATGCTTAAACCGGATTCCGTTAACCTCGTAACGCCACCTACAATAATCATTGCAAAGACAAATGCACAAACAACGAATAGCCACATTGCGATATTTCTATTATCCCGATCAGTGCTTTTAACGATCATGCTCAATCATTTACCCGTCATGTTATCTAAATTTATGACGCTTTATAATTGATTTAATATGATAACAAAAGACACTATTATTATTTATTGGCGTCCGATAAATTTTTGAAACCGTACAAAACACGAATAACGCCGCTGCAACCTCTGCACGGGATTATCTAATTTTATCATTTTCAAACGCCAAAGCTTTATCTACCAAAAATGAAGCTATAAAGCATTTATTGTACTTTGATGTTTAATAACAGACCTTCGTTACGCGCGATTACGGACTTTTTGCCAGATTTCGGTAGTGGGATTTTTAGAAACATACAATATCCCATCATCGCCGCCGCAATTTCAGGATTACTGTAATTTACCGTGCCGGCTTTTCCGGCATTAACTTCAAAAACTTTCATGGAAATGGCAATAGTATCTTTAGTGGTTAAACTAAACTCCGTAATATTTTCTACGGTGAACTTAATCCCTTTTCGCGCTGAAAATTGCATTAACGCAATTTTTAGTTCGGTCTCAGAAAAGTAAATATCTCTATTTTCTTTTGGCATAACGTTCCCCAGGTCATTGTTCATTATTGTTTGTTATCAATTGCTTATATATTATCTGTCCAATTATTAACAATTTGTTAATTTTATATAAAAATGCCGCTAAGTAACGTAAATGTTACCACATTATTTGGTTTATTGATATAATATTAGCGTAACCAGATGTAATTTAAAAAATTAGGGACCCATTATGTTCAATCTTCTTTCATTTATTTTTGTACTGATGTGCGTATCAAACATCACCGCGGTTAATATTAACGCTCAAACGATCGGTAACGATCCTATAATTTACCAACCTAATCCGGATAGCCCGATATTAGAACGTAACCCCGCGCTAACAGGTGAAGGAGAAGCGTTCGATTTTTTAATGGGAGATTGGGACGTAATAATCACATGGCATCCGGAAAATAGTGAACCTGATACTTATAGGGCAAAATGGCATAACCACTGGGTGGTCGATGGCAGGGTTGTGATGCAGGAATGGCGCGGACCTACGCTTACAGGTGCTGAATTTAGATTTTATGATATTAAATCAAAAAGCTGGACTGGGCGGAATATATATGCTGACGGTGCTTGGCGGGAAACAAAAGCACAATCCGACGGTGATAATTTGGTCGTCACGATTTTTGGCCGTAATGAAGCCAGAGGGGATTTCTTAAACAGAGAAACATATTCCAATGTCACTGAAAATAGTTTTGAAATGAAATCAGACATTTCACTAGACGACGGGAAAACCTGGAAAAAAGGCGACTACCGGATGATTGTAACCAGAAACATTGATAAATAGGATCATACCACTTATATCATTTTCATGACTATTGAGCTAACCGTCACGATACTTGTAGCCGCTTTATTGATGCTTATATTCGCGTTTTTTAAATCACGCCGTCAAATGGATATTGATAGCCCGTGGTCAGTACCGTGGCACGGCGTATTGTTCGTCTCAATACTGACTATACTGCTGATGATAAACCATATTATTACACTTTATAAAGATTTAGAGGGGCCATTGGTGTGATTTTTCCTTTTCAAGGTTTTGTGCATCTTTCACTGCAATAGCCGTCATATTTAATATACCGCGCGCGCTGACCTCGGGTGTCACGATATGCGCTGGTAATGCTGCCCCAAGCAAAATTGGCCCCACCAGAAGGCCACGCTCCACACTTTTGACAAGGCCAAGTGCACTATTGGCACTATCAAGATTAGGGAAAATAAGCAAATTCGCCGCCCCCGTTAACGCACAATCATTTATCATACCGTTACGCAGTTTTTCATTAAGTGCGGCATCTGCATGCATTTCACCATCTATTTCTAGGCCCTGAGCACGCTCTCTAAGCACTTTGACCGCTTTTTGCATCTTAACAGCGGACGGGGCTCTCGATGAGCCGAAATTAGAATGAGACAGTAAAGCAACTTTGGGTTTGATACCGAAGAGTTCTATTTGTCTCGCTGCTGCAATAGTGCTTTCTACGATTTGTTCCATGGTCGGATCAACATCCATAAACGCATCAGCAAAAAACAATGTTTGTTGCGGCAGGATTAAAACACTAACCGTCGATATTTTTTGCGTGGGACTTTTTCGACCGATAATATCGATGATATAGCGAATATGAAAATCAAAGCGACCATAAGTGCCGCATATCATTGCATCCTGATATCCCAGTTTCACCGCCATTGCTGCTATAACTGTGCTGTTTGTTCGCACAATCGTACGCGCCGCTTCTCTCGAAACTCCTTTACGGCCCACTATGGAATGATAAGCTTGCCAAAATTCGTTATAACGATCATCATGATGCGGATTTATTACTTCATAATCTACATTAAGTTCAAGGCGTAAACCTAATTTTTCAATACGTTTTTCAATAATTTCTGGTCGACCAACAAGCGTCGCTTTTACCATCCCTTCATCGACGGCAGCCTGCACCGCGCGAAGCACATTTTCATCTTCACCTTCGGCGTAAACCACTTTTTTAGGATCTTTCTTTGCATCTTCAATAATGGGTTGCATTAACATATTAGATTTGAAGACAAAATTTCCAATTTTTTCTTTGTAGGCTTGCATATCCTCAATCGGGCGTGTTGCGACACCACTATCCATCGCCGCTTGTGCCACTGCGGGGGCAACTTCTAAAATAAGTCTGGGATCAAATGGTTTCGGAATAATATATTCAGGGCCAAATTTTAAATCTTCATCGCGGTAGGCGTCCGCCACTTCGTCAGAACTTTCACGGTAAGCAAGATCTGCAATCGCCCATACACACGCTTTTTTCATTTCATCGTTGATTTCTGTCGCACCAACATCCAAAGCGCCACGGAAAAGAAATGGAAAACAAAGTACATTATTTACCTGGTTCGGATAATCGGAACGCCCGGTAGCGATTACGGCATCGTCACGTGCCTCCTTACATTCTTCGGGGCTGATTTCCGGTGTCGGGTTTGCAAGTGCTAATATAAATGGTCTTTCTGCCATTTTTTTGACCATGGCGGGTTTTAAAATCCCGGGCGCAGAAAGACCAAGAAACACGTCTGCACCGCTAATTGCATCATCCAGTGTTCGTTTCTTTGTATCACGGGCATAGCGGTCCTTATATTCGTTCATTTCCTTCTTGCGGCCAACATAAACCACACCCTCAATGTCAATCAGCGTGATATTTTCTTTTTTAAGGCCAAGGGTCACAAGTAGATCAAGGCAAGCAAGTGATGCCGCCCCACCCCCCGTTGCGACAAGTTTGACATCTTCCAGCTTTTTTTCAACGATACGAAGGCCATTGGATACCGCTGCTCCCGCAACAATGGCTGTTCCGTGTTGATCATCATGAAAAACGGGGATACTCATCCGCTTTTTAAGGGCTTCTTCCACAACAAAGCATTCCGGTGCTTTGATATCTTCAAGATTAATGGCGCCAAATGTAGGCTCTAACGATGCAATAATTTCGATAAGCTTATCAGGATCGCTTTGGTCAATTTCGATATCAAAGACGTTAATACCGGCAAATTTCTTAAAAAGTACCGCTTTTCCTTCCATAACAGGTTTGGAGGCGAGAGGCCCTATATTACCAAGCCCGAGAACAGCCGAACCATTGGTCACAACACCAACAAGATTTGCACGAATGGTCATATTGGCTGCTTCAGCGGGATCATCGACAATCGCTTCACATGCGTATGCAACGCCCGGTGAATATGCTCGGGCTAAATCGCGCTGGTTTGCGAGCGGAGTTGTAGGGATAATTGCCATTTTTCCTGGCGTAGGTTCTTTGTGATAGCGAAGTGACGTTTCTTTAAATTTATCAATCATTTATGTGTATCCTCATATGATCAAATAAATTTATAGTCTTTTATAAAAAAAGGGAAGGACAATCACGTCCCTCCCTTAATAATTTTAATTAAATAAATTGCTAAACAGCCACTGCTACATATGGCAGATCAAGATCATGCGCTACCGCTTCATATGTCACATTACCATTGTGAATGTTAACGCCGTTTTTAAGGTGAGCGTCATCGGCACAAGCCTGTTTCCAACCTTTATCAGCCAAAGCCACAGCAAACGGAAGGGTTGCATTATTAAGCGCAAACGTTGAAGTATGTGCTACGGCACCCGGCATATTGGCGACGCAATAATATACCACGCCATCAATAATAAAAGTGGGATCAGAATGCGTTGTTGGTTTTGAGTTTTCAAAGCAGCCACCTTGGTCAATCGATATATCAACCAGCACAGCGCCATCCTTCATGCATTTTGCAGTATCCGCTGATACGAGCTTTGGCGCAGCAGCACCGGCGACCAATACTGCTCCGACAACCAAATCTGCTTGTAACACAGCCTGTTCAAGATCATGCGCCGTTGAATATTGTGTTTTTACGGTACCGCGAAAACGTGCGTCCAGGTGACGCATTTGGTTAACGTTCCGATCAAACACAGTGACATCTGCACCAAGCCCTACGGCCATTTCAGCGGCGTTCATTCCTGAAACACCACCGCCGATTACGACAACTTTAGCGGGGGAAACACCCGGCACGCCACCAAGGAGAATACCACGACCCCCTTTCGCTTTTTCAAGGGCGTGTGCGCCCGCTTGAATGGACATTCGCCCCGCAACTTCGCTCATGGGGGCAAGAAGCGGCAAGGAACCATCATCTGCCGTAACGGTTTCATAAGCAATCGCCGTACAACCGGAAGCCATCAGTGCCTCAGTTTGTGGTTTATCCGCCGCTAAATGAAGATAGGTGAAAAGTAAGTGACTTTTAGTGAGCATCGCACATTCGTTTAATTGTGGCTCTTTTACTTTCACAATCATTTCTGCTTTTGCAAAAACCTCTTGTGCCGTCGCAATTATTTCGCAACCTACCGCTTCATAATCGTCGTCCGTAATTCCAATACCCATACCGGCCCCGGTTTCAATGATCACGCTATGACCGTGGCGGATAAGTTCTGAAGCGCTTGAAGGTGTAAGACCGACGCGATACTCATGTACTTTAATTTCTTTTGGACAACCGATAATCATAACTACTTTTCCCATAATAAAATTGGATCTTTGATGAATAAAATATAACGGATCCCGTAAAAAATATCCTTGCGTTGTTTGCCAATTTTTAATTGATTTTTCGAATACTCTGTCGTATTGATTGCAATATGCGACATAAGTTCCGAAATTTAAAACTAGATAAGATTGATCATGCGATCCTTGATAACCTACAAGTTAATGGAAGAATTAGCAATTCTGACCTCGCGGAAAAGGTTGGATTATCGCAATCCGCTTGCCTGCGTCGGGTAAAATCACTTGAAAGAGATGATGTTATAGAAGGTTATGTTGCGGTAATGAATCAAACGGCTGCCGGTCTCCCTGATAATGTATTTGTGCAAATCACTGTTGAGAAGCAAACCAAAGAGCTTCTGTCAGAATTTGAGAGAATTGTAAAAGATTGTCCGCAAATAATGGAATGTTATCTGATGAGTGGCGACGCTGATTATATGCTTCGCGTTATAGTTTCTGATGCGTCTGACTATGAAAAACTACATATGGAAGTGCTCACTGCTTTGCCCGGTGTTAGCCAAATAAAATCAAACTTTTCTCTTAGAACGGTGACAAAGAAGAATGATATCCCTTTTAATCTCTAATATTATGACTAGTTCATTGCCGCATTAATTTTTAGAGCTTTTTCTGGACCTGGTTTTTCATTCAGATTTTTAACGACCCTCGTTGAAGGCAAAGTAATAATCGCACTGGTTCCCACATTTTCCTCGCTCCGTAGCGTAAATTCGCCGCCATGAAGCTCAACTAACTTTTGAACTATCGATAAGCCGAGGCCTGTGCCCTCTTCGTTTAAATCATGGGACTGCTCGATTTGTTCGAACGGCTTCAATACCTGATCAAGCCGATCTTCCGGAATTCCAATACCATTGTCCTTTATTTCGATAACTCCGGCTCCCTTATAATTTATACTGACATGACAAATTATCGCCCCGCCGACATCAGTGAACTTAAGTGAATTTGAAAGCAAATTAATAACGGTACGCTTTATCGAATGAACGTCACCATTCATAAGTATCCTTTGATCTTCATCATCCTTAATATAAGAAAGTAAAATTTTCTTGGCTTGCGCGCTGGCCTTTAACATATTAAATGCATCACCGATGCAATCGTCCAGATCAAATACGCCTTCATGCAGTTGCCACTTTCCGGCTTCAATTTTTGATAAATCCAGTATATCATTTATTACGGTCGCAAGATGTTGACCACTATCACTTATATCCTGAAGATACTCTTTATATTTGGGCGGGCTTATTTCACCATATATGCCTATCGTCATCGCTTCTGAAAATCCAATTATCGCATTAAGCGGTGTCCTTATTTCATGGCTCATATTTGCAAGAAATCTTGATTTTGCTTCACTCGCAATTTCTGCCTCAGCTTGCGATTTTTCCGCCTTGACTTTCGCTTCTTCAGCGATCATTTGTGAATTTAAAAGCTGACCTTCAACAACCTTTCGACGTTTTACTTCCCTTCGCAGCCTCGTATTCCACATCAAAATGAACAGAAAAACAATGAAAGATAAAATAACAATATTTCTAATTAGGTCATAATCCGGTTTTAGCTGATTTTCCATCGACATCCATTTACGGTTTATCGCGTTTTTCTCGATTGACGGAATCGAACGTATTGCCTTTTGCATCGAACTGATCAAAAGCGGAAGCTCTTTTCGTATACCGATCACCTCCTCCACCTTATAGGGGGATTCACCAGCAACGATAATATCTTCGAGATTTTCATCAGCGATAACAGGAGAAGCAATAACCATACTGCCGATGAAGGCCTCGGCATTACCATTATTAACATTAAGAAGCGCTTCATTTACAGAATTAAATTCAATGACATCTATATCAGGATAATCCTGTTTGATAAAACTTGTTACCGCATAATCCTTAACCTGTGCGACTTTGTGATCATGCAAGGCTTCCATTGTCCCAAGTGGCTGATTTTCTTTTCTCGTGAATATCATGCTGGTCAATGACATATAACTATCTGTAAACTCAAGATATTTACGTCTGTCAGGGGTTGGTGTCGCCGCAGAAACAATGTCCGCTTCGCCAGATTTTATCTTATCGTAACCCTCGGCCCAGTTTTGGTTTTCAACCCACTGAAATTGGACATCAAGTAATCTTGAAATTTCGGCAAGATAAGTACCTGAAATGCCGCTTACATCGCCTTTTTGATCTATAAATTCCAATGGTGCCAAACCGGGATCAGCCGCGACCCTGATTATCTTATGTTCTGAGAGCCATGTACGCTCTTCAGGGGTTAAATTAATTTCGCCGTTATTGCCCGCCTGTGTCTGCCATTTGATTGAAAGGTCATTATATTCTTCTTCCGTTATGGAAGACATTCCTTTTTCAACAATCTTTATTAATAATGGCCAATCTTTTCTGGTGCCGACACGAATTAAGTTATCGGGGATCGAATTGGGTAAATATACTTCGCCAACAATTTCCAGATCACGAATAAAATTTTTATTTATGGCATAATTTATTATTGGTATTCTACCCACATATAAATCTATCATACCGTTTGATAATGCAATACTTGCTTCGGTCACCGACGCAAACTCAACCGGTTCAATTTCCGGATATTCCTGTCTATATATTTCATCTGACCCCGACCCCTCAACAACACCGATTTTTTTCTCGCGTAAGTCATCAATATCTTCGATCCATTCAGTTCCTGTCTTACCGAAATAAGCCAGCTCCATATCCAGGTAAGGTTTTGAAAAATCCAGATATTTTTCCCGGTTTGGCGTCCTGATTAAAGAATGAATGATGTCCAGTTTTTTGTTTTGAATTAACGCCTGAAGTTCCTCCCATGTATAACCATTTATGAAATCCGCTTTTAGACCAACTTTCTCCAGGGCCAAATTCATATAATCAACTGAAAAACCTGCTGGCTCACCGGCGCGTACAAAATCAAAAGGTGCCCATTCCATTTGGTTACTAACTCGCAGGATCGGATGTTCTGATATCCAAACTTGCTCTTCATCTGTTAGAATAAGTTGTTCAATAGTTTGTTGGCTGATGATCGCATCGCTGCGGGTGGTGTTCAACGGCAATTTTTGTTGTGCGGAGGAGATATCGGTCAGATTGGAAATAAAAATCAAACAAGCAATCATCGATACCGTCATGCTTTTCAATAAGCACTGGCCCAATGTGCGCCGCCCATGATATTTTGCCCCAATACACATATCTAATACCGATAAACTTAATGATTAATATCAGCCATAGATAGTAGAGACTATAGATTAAAGGATCGTTAATCGAAAGATAAATATTGAAAGTAAAACGCATTGAATTAAGGGGAAAATAAGGTATAGCATGACCGGGCGGTCACATTATTGACGTCCCTTAAGCATGCAATTGCTGATATTCTTCTGCCGATGCCACATTCGCCAGTGGAAGTTCAATCCAAAAGTTACTTCCAACGCCAAATTGGCTTTCAAAACCGATCCGCCCATCCATCTGCTCGACAAGCATTTTTGTAACAGCAAGTCCTATTCCGGCCCCTTCTTTCGCTATCGTCGCATTACCTTCAAGTCTGTGAAACATCTGGAACACGTGATCGTAATCTTTTCTTGCGATACCAAGACCCGTATCTGATATAGATACACGAAGATAGTTATCTTCGGTTTCATAACCGTCGACGATAATCACACCTTCATCCCGATTATATTTTACAGCATTGGAAAGAAGATTGAACAAACATTGCTTATAGCGCGTTTTATCGGCAAGCAGTTCGATCGTTGGGATCTTTCTAAATCTATCTATAACCTTAAGTTTTCTTCTATCAGCAAGTGGCGCTGTCATTACCAGAATTTCATCAATCACTTCGTTGCAAACAATTTGTTCAACATTGAGAGACAATTGTTGTGCCTCTATTTTGGATAAATCAAGTACATCATTGATAAGCTCAAGCAAATGATTGCCGCCTTCAATAATATGCTCCACATATTCGTCTTGCCGATCCGTAAGTGCGCGGGATGGATCATACTGCAACATCTGGGCAAACCCGAGAACAGCGTTCATCGGCGTGCGCAGTTCATGGCTCATAGAAGCAAGAAATTCTGATTTTGCCAAATTTGCCGCTTGCGCCGCTTCGGTTTCTTTTTGCAACGCATTTTTGGACCGCATTATTTCTTCATTGATTTCTTTTAGTCTTTCGTCGGAACTTTTTTGTTTTGTGATATCCGCAGATACGACCATAATATATTCAACTTGTTCTTTATCATTTAAAACCGGAACAAGGGTAGATTGAAACCATAAACGGCTTCCATCCGATATGATCAGATCTGATTCAAAAGTAAAAACTTCGCCTGTATTCTTTGCTTTATCGAGGTTTTCGATCATCTCCCTTTTTGAATGTTCTGGATAAAATTTTAATGGAAATGGTCTGCCATATAGTTTGGTCACATCTTCGATGCTGAGCGCTTTTATGCCAGCACTGCTCATGTATTGAAGGTTATAATCTAAATCGACAATTTTTGTACAAACCGGTGAATTTTCCAGGAGCACTGTGCTTTGCTTCTCAAAATATGCCCGTTCCGATACTGCTTTATTAAGCTCATTTTTGGTATTTTGTAGAACCTTAACCCGTTTTATCAGGTCCTTATATGAAGGTTGCTTGTTCATTTAGAAGTCACCTTATTTCGTTGACCCCCAAGTGTTCCTTCCCAAATTATATATAACATAATTATTAAATAAATAGTAACAAATTATTTTCAATTAAAGATTTTCATACCAATTTCAGTTACAAATGCTTATCAGTACTTGTTGAGTACATTTAAACTTGCCCAAAATCAGATTCCCTGCTAATTCCTAAACCCTAAATATATTATCCATTTTTCTGATAAGGAAAACAGAATGATTCCACGTTATTCGCGCGAAGTAATGACTTCAATTTGGGAGCCGCAATCACGGTTTCAAATCTGGTTTGAAATTGAAGCGCATGCCTGTGATGCCCTTGCGGAACTTGGTGTAATTCCGAAAGAAAGTGCTAAAATTATCTGGGAAAAAGGAAATTTTGACATTGACCGCATCGATGAAATTGAAAAAGAAGTAAAACATGATGTCATCGCCTTCTTAACATCACTATCTGAATATATCGGTCCCGAAGCCCGTTTTGTGCATCAGGGCATGACCTCGTCTGATGTACTCGACACATGTTTAAGCGTTCAGTTGGTCAAAGCGGCCGATATACTTATTGATGATGTTAAAAAGCTGCTGGTCGTGCTAAAGTGCCGCGCAATGGAGCATAAAATGGATGTTTGCATTGGCCGCAGCCACGGCATTCATGCGGAGCCCGTAACATTCGGCCTTAAAATGGCGGAAGCATACGCCGAGTTTGACCGTAACCTCGCCCGACTTAAAATGGCCCGTGAAGAAATTGCCACCTGTGCAATTTCAGGGGCGGTTGGCACATTCGCCAATATAGATCCCTATGTGGAGGAACATGTTGCTAAAGCAATGGGACTAACGGCGGAGCCCGTTTCAACGCAGGTCATCCCTCGCGATCGCCATGCCATGTTTTTCTGCACGCTCGGCGTTGTGGCCAGTTCCATAGAACGCCTTGCTGTTGAGGTCCGTCATTTGCAGCGCACCGAAGTTTTGGAAGCAGAAGAGTTTTTTTCAAAAGGACAAAAGGGTTCATCGGCAATGCCCCATAAAAGAAACCCTATATTAACTGAAAACCTGACCGGGCTTGCCCGTCTTGTGCGCGGAATGGCCCTGCCCGCTATGGAAAATGTCGCCCTTTGGCACGAACGGGATATTTCCCATTCGTCGGTTGAACGGATGATCGGCCCCGATGCCACTGTCACTCTTGATTTTGCACTTGCTCGTCTGATTAATGTTATGGATAAACTTGTTGTTTACCCGGATAACATGCAAGCCAATATGGACAAGCTAGGTGGCCTTCATAATTCGCAGCGTATGTTACTCGCCCTCACCCAAGCGGGTGTCAGCCGCGAAGACAGCTACCGACTTGTGCAACGAAATGCCATGAAAGTTTGGGAGGAAGGCGCCAATTTCGCAGAAGAGCTTAAGGCCGACCCGGAGGTCTCCGCCAAATTATCTGATGCTGAAATCGATGATAAGTTTGATATCGGCTATCACACCAAACATATAGACACTATTTTCAAGAGGGTTTTTGGGGAGTAGCCTCAAGTTGTATTGAGTATTCACCGTCCGATAGTTCTCGAAAACTCATCTAAAGATTCTTGGAAGAAACCAAAGTTGTTTATAACCATCTCAATTTCCATTGAATTGCAGATTTCATATAAAGTGTCGATATAGTCGAGATCTGGTTCGTATCGATACCCCCCATTTATGACAGATTTTACGGTAATACCTGACAATATTTCCATATGCTGCAGTTGACGAAAATCCCTTATTCTTCTTATAACAATTTCAAGAAGATACCGCTTGAACCTATTTGTAAATTTATCAGAATTTAAAACTCGATGCATGACTAACCCGAGATTCAGTGCTGCACTTTTAGGAATTGATCTATTGTCGTGGGATAACTGAGTATTCGCCCAGCCAATTCTATCTCTATTGTCGATATACTGATATTCACTTATCCAATTTAAATTAGTATCAACAAGATCGTATATAAGATAATGAAAAATAGTGGGGAACTCTGATTCCAAATTAACATCTTCGTTCGGAGATAATCTGTCGATCATCTCTTTTACAAAATGATCAAAATAGTATAACCACATATGCCAAGAAATACCCTTATGCATTGATTGTATTATCATCATATCGAAGAACCTAACAGCTGTATGCACTGGGCAAGAGAATTGATGCCTTTCAATGAAATCACGGTCCCAGCTGTTGTAAGACCTATTTAAACTTTCGTCTTTTCTTAGTATTTCTATTACAGTATCACCTATAGGTTTGTAAATAATATGTTTTTCAGCAGTTCTAGGGTCATCTAAAAAATATCTTAAAAACTTACACTGTTCCGAAAATTGAAAGTTAGGTCCTCTAATTCCTCCATAAAACATGCCACCAAATTCATTTACTTCGTGATAAAAAATACTGTTATCTTCTTTAACTAAATTTTCCACATACATTTGGACAAATTTTTCGGCTTTCCAAGGAGAATTATTGTCAAAATCATGCAATATCTCCAAAACAATGTATGGGTTTCTATATGACAAAAATTTGACAAATTTAGTGTTTGTAAAAACTTTGTTTGTAGTAGGTAGAATATTTTCTCTAAAAAGCAAACTAGAATGATTTCCTGCAAGGTTAATTATCTCCTCAAAAGACTCTTTAAACAGCAATTCCTCTATTAGCTTGCAAAACTCGCCTTCATTTTCCTTCGGAATCACATCTCTATATATTTTGAAAGCAATATAAAAAGCCCAAAAGAAGCAAATCATGTAAATGCTGTTTTGTTGATCGAAGCCAAAGGCCCATTTACCCAATGACGGCATTCCAATTGCTTCTAGAATAGGGAAAAATGCAATGTAGTGAATTAGAAAAAACACAACTATTGAAAATATATAATCAGTTCTCGATACGTATAGCCTAAGATTGTATATTTTTTCTCTCGGCAATAGGGCAAATGCAGCTAATCCAAGACCTACTATAGTCGTAAGCAAGCTTATTGACGCTTCCAATTTACTTTCTCCACATTAATCGTTGTACGGTCAGATTATTCTATCTAAAAATACGAAAACCGTATCGAGCTTAAAATTTTTAACAAAATTAGTCAATTAAACTCAGGATCTATCCGGAGAGAATAAAACAAAAAAACCGCCCCAGAAAATGCAGAGGCGGCTTTTGAATTCTTTAAAACTTATAGTTTAAACTTCGGACTTGATCTGCGTAAGAGCGGTTTTCATCAAATCTTCCATTTGTTTGCGCACTTGATGTTCTGATTGATTAGCACCGCTTTCATCAAGGTCACCTTTGACCTTGCGGTAGACATCATCATCGCCTGTTTCTTCGAAATCACTTTCGATGACTTGGCGGGCATAAGCATCAGCGGCCTCACCTTCAAGGTTCATAAGACCGGCGGCCCAAAGACCTAATAATTTATTGCGGCGGGCGGTTGCTTTGAATTCCAATTCTTTGTTAAGCGAAAATTGACTTTCTGATGCTTTTTCCCGATCATCGAACTGTGACATCGATATTTGCTCCTTAAAATAACTAAAGTTTCAGCAGTACATCATGCCTGTTTACGGTATTTCACATGATCTTTCCATGTTTTTTATATAATATGAAAAAAAATATTTTAAAGGCCTAAGTCTGATTGTTTTTAGCTTTTATATAAGCTAGATTGTCCTCGCTTGATTCTGCTATTTTAAAACTTCTCAAGGACGATCATGTCAGACAAAGAAAAGCTCTATGAAGGTAAAGCCAAAATTCTTTATAAAGGGCCAAGACCGGACACCATCATTCAATATTTTAAAGACGATGCCACCGCATTTAACAATGTGAAAAAAGGCACGATCGCGGGCAAGGGAATTATCAATAATAAAATCACCGAACTTGTCATGACCCGTCTTTCACAAATCGGTATACCGACCCATTTCATTGAAAGATTGTCGGACCGTGAGCAGCTAATTTATGAAGTGGAAATCATACCTCTAGAAGTAATTGTCAGAAACACCGTCGCCGGAACAATGACCAAAACATTCGGCATAGAGGAAGGCACACGCCTGCCCCGCCCGATCATTGAATTTTCACTAAAAGATGATGACCTTGGTGATCCGCTTATTCCGGAAAATCATGTTTTGGTGCTTGGCATTGCTGAAGAATATGAAGTCATCGAAATTATGGAAATGACATCAAAAATCAATGACTTCCTTCGCGGATTCTTCGCGGGGATTGGCATAGAACTTATTGATTTTAAACTTGAATTCGGTCGTCTGGATGATGGAAATGACGGTCACTTCCTTGTTCTTGCTGATGAATTTAGTCCCGATAATTGCCGCCTCTGGGATTTTGAAACCGGTGAAAAAATGGATAAAGACCGTTTCCGCCGTGACCTCGGCGGTGAAGTAGAAGCTTATCAGGAAGTCGCAAGACGTCTTGGTGTATCGCTCGAACTGGAAGACCCCAAAGCAGAAGACGAAGAATAGTTATATTTTAAAATAATTTTATAAGGAACAATTCCGTGAAAGCACGTGTTCATATTACTCTTAAAAACGGCGTATTAGACCCCCAGGGAAAAGCCATTCAGCACGCCCTGCTTGCCCTTGGTTTTGACGGCGTTGATGATGTACGCCAAGGTAAATATATCGAACTTGACCTTAGTGAAAATGATAAAGACAAAGCACACACCCATGTGGAAGACATGTGCAAAAAACTTCTTTCCAATATGGTGATTGAAAATTACGCCATTGATATTGATTAAATTGTTTGGCCGACAAGGAATATTAAAATGAAATCTGCTGTTATGACCTTCCCCGCTTCGAACTGCGACCGGGATATGTATGACGCGCTTGAAAAAATTACCGGAAAGGTGCCCCATAAAATATGGCATCAGGATACTGAAATACCGCCCGTTGATTTAATCGCCTTACCGGGCGGTTTTTCTTTTGGTGATTATCTTCGCTGCGGGGCAATGGCCGCACGCTCCCCTGCTATAAAACAAGTGCTTGCCCACGCGCAGCGCGGCGGCAATGTTATCGGCATATGCAACGGCTTTCAGGTGCTCACTGAAATGGGCCTGCTGCCCGGGGCGTTAATGCGTAATCGTTCTTTAAAGTTCGTTTGTAAAACCGTTAATTTAAAAGTGGAAAATGCCAACACCACTTACACAAGTGCC
This sequence comes from Emcibacteraceae bacterium, assembly GCA_021774795.1. GTDB lineage: Bacteria > Pseudomonadota > Alphaproteobacteria > Sphingomonadales > Emcibacteraceae > Pseudemcibacter. Next base: position 54,679 of record JAJFIR010000014.1, read on the forward strand.
TATCATGAAAATCAGAATATCGAAATCCCGGTTGCGCATCATGACGGAAACTATTTTGCCGATGATGAAACGCTCACCCGTATCGAAGATAACGGTCAGGTGGTATTTCGTTATGTCGATAAAGGCGGTGAAGTGAGCAAAGATGCTAATCCAAACGGATCACAGCATAATATCGCCGGTATAACCAACGAACGCGGCAACATACTTGGCATGATGCCCCACCCGGAAAGATTTATCGAAGACATTCAAGGCGGCACCGATGGCCGCGGTTTTTTTGAAAGCATTATAAATTCCCTAAACTAGGTTTTTAATAGTATGACTGAAACAAACTGGAATAATAACGTAGAGATCACGCCGGAGATCGTCAAAGAACACGGGCTGTCTGACTCAGAACATAAATTGATGATCAAAATTCTTGGCCGCAACCCTTCGCTCACGGAACTTGGCATTTTTTCAGTAATGTGGAGCGAGCATTGCTCTTATAAATCATCAAAATTGCATTTAAAAACACTTCCTACCACGGCCCCTTGGGTTATTCACGGCCCCGGCGAAAATGCCGGTGTTATTGATATCGGTGATAATCAGGCCGTCATATTCAAAATGGAAAGTCACAATCACCCGTCTTATATTGAACCATATCAGGGGGCGGCAACCGGCGTTGGCGGGATACTGCGCGATGTGTTTACAATGGGTGCAAGGCCCATTGCAAATATGAACGCCCTTCGTTTTGGCTCACCCGACCATCATAAAACAAGACATTTGTTAAGCGGCGTTGTCGAAGGCATCGGCGGCTACGGCAACTGCGTTGGTGTGCCGACCGTTGGCGGTGAAACAAATTTCCATCCGTCATATGACGGTAATATACTGGTAAACGCCATGACAGTCGGCCTTGCGGATCAGGATAAAATATTCCTATCGGCAGCGGCTGGTGTGGGTAACCCGGTAATTTATGTTGGATCAAAAACCGGACGTGACGGCATTCACGGCGCGACAATGGCATCAGCCGAATTTACAGAAGACAGCGAAGAAAAACGCCCCACCGTTCAGGTAGGTGATCCGTTCACGGAAAAACTTCTGATCGAAGCCTGTCTTGAGCTTATGTCAACCGACATGGTTGTCGCTATTCAGGATATGGGTGCTGCGGGCCTTACATCATCATCCGTTGAAATGGCATCGGGGGGTGGTGTTGGCTTTGCCCTTAATCTGGATATGGTGCCGCAGCGCGAGGAAGGCATGACCCCTTATGAAATGATGCTTTCTGAAAGTCAGGAACGCATGCTTGTCGTGCTTAAACCGGACCGCGTTGAAGAAGCCAAAGAAATTTTCGTCCGTTGGGATCTGGATTTCGCGGTGATTGGTGAAATCGCCGGCGACGGCAATCTTACACTGTCGTGGAAAGGTGATATTGTCGCCGATATTCCGACCCAGCCACTGGCGGATAACTCGCCGGAGTATGATCGTCCCTGGATTAAGACGCAAGCCCCCGCAACGATTGATCCGAATGATGTCGCAAGCCCCAATGATTTGGGCGAAACACTTATAAAGATGATCGCAAGCGCCAATCTTTCAAGCCGTGCCTGGATCTGGCAACAATATGATAATCAGGTGATGGCTGACACCATTCAGATGCCCGGTGGTGATGCCGCTGTTGTTCGGGTACACGGAACAGACAAAGCACTGGCCATTTCCACGGACTGTACACCGCGTTATTGTTACGCCGACCCGTTTGAAGGCGGCAAGCAGGCCGTAGCAGAAACATGGCGCAATATTACATCAGTTGGCGCAACACCGTTGGCCATTACAGATTGTCTAAATTTTGGAAATCCCGAAAGGCCCGATATCATGGGGCAGTTCGTTGGTGCCATTGATGGCCTGCGCGAAGCATGCTCCATTCTTGAATATCCGGTTGTGAGCGGAAATGTATCGCTTTATAACGAAACCAACGGCACGGGAATTCACCCAACCCCGGCAATTGGTGGTGTAGGATTAATGGAAGACAGCAGTAAAATGGTCAAAATCGCGCCAAAGGATGAAGGCGATGTAATTATTTTGGTGGGTGAAAGCAAAGGGCATATCGGTTGCTCGCAATATTTAAGCATTATCGAAGGCCGAGAAGAAGGCGCGCCGCCGCCGATTGACCTCATGCTCGAAAAGAAAAACGGAAATTTTGTCCGCAAACACATCATTAACGGTAATATAAATGCCTGTCATGATATTTCGGATGGCGGAATTTTTATTGCACTTGCAGAAATGGCGATGGCGTCACACAAAGGAATGGATATTTCGCTTAACAATAATTCAATTCCTGTCCATACTTATGGTTACGGCGAAGATCAGGCAAGATATATCATCAGCACGACTGCCCTTGAAGTGGATCAAATAATCGCAGACGCCGAACAATCCGGCGTTAAAGTAGAAAGAATTGGGGTAGTACGCGGTGAAGAACTCATGATAGAAGATTGCTTCAGCATTCCGGTTAATGAATTACTTGACGCTCATGCATCTTGGATGCCAAACTATATGTCAAACGAAGCATAGGAGAAGAACATGGCATTAGAAGCCCCGGAAATTAAGAATATGATTTTGGAAATTTTGCCAGGTGCCGAAGTTCAAATACAGGATATGCGCGGCGATGGTAGCCAATTTGCTGCTCATGTTGTATCCAGTGAATTTATCGGTAAAAACAGAGTGCAACAACATCAAATGGTCTATAAAGCCCTTAAAGGAAAAATTGGCGCCGAACTACATGCTCTTTCGCTTCAGACTTCAGCACCGGAATAAAACGAAGCCTTGAGCGCGGTTCATGGGACGCAAAGCGCACCGGAACCAAAATTAAAATTATAAACAACACGCTACTTATCAGGAAAAAGAAAATGACAAACCCCGTATCCGACCGCATTAAAGATGATGTAACAAGCAATGACATTGTCCTTTATATGAAAGGCGATCCCATGTTCCCACAGTGCGGGTTTTCCGCAACCGTGATTGAAATTTTAAACTATTTCAATGTGGAATATAAAACCCATAACGTTCTTCAGGATGAAAGCCTACGCGACGGCATTAAGCAATATAGCGACTGGCCAACAATCCCGCAGCTTTATGTAAAAGGTGAATTTCTTGGTGGTTGCGACATTATTCGCGAAATGGCGGCAAATGGTGAACTGGTTGCTCATTTTGAAGCCAGCGGCATCAGCCCGAAAGAATAATTCTTTTTAGTAAATCGATGATCTATACATAAATTCTTAACTTTGGTAATGCTTGAAATATTTACTTTCTCATTTGCGTGTTATATAATTTCGTCATATATGGGGGGTATTTGATACTTATTCTTCTACTATAGGGAGTAAACTCATGTCCTACCGCGACGATATTTCCAGCCACTGTTTAAAAATACTTTCGGTGATGTTTATATCCATTTCAATTCTTTTAATTCCTGAAACAGGGTTTTCGCAGCAAAATCAATCCCTTGAACTAGGAAACAGAGATTCTGTTTCCAGCCGAGCTGCTGCTAGAAATGAAGAAAAACAGAAAGAACTATTAAAAAAAATAGAGAAAATCCGTAAAGCCATTAACAGAGAAAGATTCCAGGAGGCTGCTGAACAATCCATTGCTATTCTCGAAGAAGAAGAAGCAGAAAGTGATATGAATAATTTTGTACCAAGTGATTTTTATAAAGAAGCCTATAATTGTCTTTGTGTCAGTGCAACAGGACTTCGCCAAGTTCAATATGCAATGGATGCATGTAATACGTCACTCATAATGAATAAAGATCACTGGGAAACCTTAAAAAGTCGTGCCACGTTATACTATTTAACGACTGATTATTCAAATGCTCTAAAAGATTTCCAGGCTGCGCTAACAAATGCACCTGATGAACGAAAAATTAAAAATTCTTTACGTCGAAATATTGAATTAGTGGAATCTAAAATCGAGTAATAGCTATTCCTCCAAAAGAATAGTTTTTATTGCATTAACTTTAAAAGGCATCCAAATTGAATGCCTTTTTTAATTGGATAGGTTATATGTTCCGATTAATTACGTAGAACAGTTTTCTTAAAATTAAACGACGTGACGGTAAACCCTTCTCGAAAATAAAATTTATGAGCATCGCCGCATTTCCTGTCTGAACAATGAACATCCAACAACTGTGCCCTCATCAACCGCCGCGATAAGGCGGCCGCCCTGACTTTCAATTTCCCGAATAAGCGGTAAATATTCCTGTTCAATCAGGTGCGGCCTTAACTGGTGCATCACTTCGAATGTATAGCTGATTTCTTCACCAGACTTACATTCAATGACTTCCATTTTTTCCTCGACTATCGCAAGCAGGCATTCATCAACTTAAATTTTCAACTTAAATTCTCGGTGAAAAACTCGAGCGTTCGACCCCATGCAAGATTTGCCATTTCTTCAACATAACGGCCGGTACTGTCATTATGAAAGCCGTGACGCGACCCCGGATACATATGCATTTCATATTTAGCGCCATTAGCTTTTAACACTTCTTCGTAAGGTGGCCAACTGGCATTCACGCGCTCGTCCATTTCAGCGAGTTGAACCATCACCGGTCCCTTGACATTACCAACAATGTCGTTGCCTGCCGGCGTGCCGTAAAAAGGCACTGCCGCATCAATAACATCAGGAAGGCTCGCCGCCAGGAAATTACTGACATAACCACCAAAACAAAATCCGACAACACCAAGCTTACCGCTTGATAGTCCATGACCTTTCAGAAAATGTGCTGCTGCGATGAAGTCCGCCTCAATTTTGCTGCGGTCTAAACTACTTTGCATTGAGCGTCCTTCGTCATCATTTCCCGGATAACCCCCAAGTGGATGCAAAGCATCAGGAGCAAAGGCAACAAAACCGGCCTTGGCCAAACGCCGCGCAACATCTTTAACATAAGGGTTAAGACCTCTATTCTCGTGAACCACCAGAACCGCAGGCGCGGTGCCTCCTTCCGCCAGCCCACTTGGCTGTACCAGATAGCCGCGCCCTTCTCCATGACCATCAGGTGACGGAAATGTCGCATATGTTGCTTTGATATCTTCATCGTTGAACGAAACCTGCTCAGCAAGTGCATAATTCGGTATTAAGGCACCCGTTAACATTGCCATCGTCAGGCCACCAACCGCGATGGACCCTAACCTGTCCATAAATTCGCGCCGGCCCATCATGCCGTGAGCATATGCATCATACCAGTCAAATGCCTCTTCCGGAATTTTAATTTGTGTTTCGGTCTTCATATCCTATCCTTTCATCCAATTATTACATTTCATAAAATTTCTACCCCTACCATGACCCCGAACCAACATTTTATGTACCTTAGCTTATTGGTTTAATGATCATTGATAACCTCACCTAAGAAGAGAGTAGCCGAAAAGAAATAAATTGCAAATTTAAGCAGTCAATTGTGGCCGCATTAACGTCATAGCAGTCATTTAATTTAGTCCAATTCCAATTATTCTTATTTTCAGTTAGTACGACATAAAACCTGCGCGACAGTCAGGCCGCCGCGCAGCTCTTCGCCAACTATTGAAAAATCAGCGGGGTTAAGGGTCGTTGACCTTGCCGGGCTTGACGCAACATTCATAATTTCAACATCGCTCTGATTAAGCAGATCACCAATTTTCAGAGGCATTGATGAAAATGACCGGCCGCGCCTGATCGACCCGGCCACATGAATACCGACAACACTTCCGTCCTTATTTAAAATAGGTCCGCCGCTAATACCGCCAAGCGGTTCATTATGGTCCGGTACTCTTATTTTTTCCGCCCACACGAAAACCGGTTCCCTAGCTCGTCTTGTTCCCGTGGTTTTTATAGTACGCCGACCAATGAGTTTTGAGTATACCGCGCCCGGTTCACCATGAGGGAAACCAAAATGAAATCCTTCCTGATTAAAAATTGGCGTTGAATAATCAATCGGAAGAGCAGCATACCCGCCATCTGTTTGCAAAATGCTGACATCGCCTGCCGTGTGCTCAGCAATATTTTGAACACGCAACGGACGATTGAACGGCCTAAGTAACATCAATTGGTCACATCCATTGGTCACATGTCGTGCCGTCACCCATAGCCCCCGTTCATCTATCGAAAACGCCGTACCGGTATATTGTTGACGTCCGCCTTTTTCCTCGTCCTCAATTTCAACAACCGGATCACGCGGTGATGCGGGTCCAATCTCGCCGAACCCTTCCGGCGGCGCATCAGCCAGCGGCGGCAGGGTCTGTTCGTCGTGCGGCTTTAATTCAGGATAACCTTCACCGCCTTCTTTACCCATTTCGCCAAGAATAACAACAATGATCAAAATAAAAATTGCGAATTTGGTTGACCCATTCATCTATATATTATCCAAACTCATTTATATATTAATCGAACGAATATCCGCCGGGAAAATGTTTCATCATCGCTTCATGCGATGGCCGCGCTTTCATCTGATCATACCAGCGGCATATATTTTTATGATCCTTTATTTCAAATGACGTATATTCATGTGCCATAATCATCGCAAAAGCAATGCAATCAGCAATTGATATTTCACTGCCACATAAAAAATCATTATCAGCCAGCAAACCATTCAAATAAGGCAGCTGCTGTTCCAGAAAGCCTGCAGCTTCCTCTATCGCAGCGGCATCCGGCTCACCTCTACCAAAGGCTTTTTTGGCGATTTCTTGAAAGAAATATGTAGTAATCCACTTCCCGACATGATGGGCAATAAAATCAACAGTTTGATCAATTTTTGACGCTTGCAGCGGATCATCCGAATATAATTTCTTATCGGATATATTGGCAAGATAACGGCACATATTATTACTTTCAAATATGGCATGACCATTATGTTCCATTGCCGGAATTTTACCAAGCGGATGAATTTTCATATATTCGGGGGTTTTCATTTCACCAGATCCAAAATCGATAACTACATATTCATAATCAAGGCCCAATTCTTCGGCGACCAAAACCGCCTTAACCGCATTAAAAGTTTTATTTCCGTATATTTTTAACATTTTAAAATCCTTATATCTTATCTGAAATTGCTGCTGCGTTTAGAAGTGCGATGGAAATTTTTCCGGCAAAAAGTAATATTGCCGGGCCAACTTCATCACGTTCAATTCGACCGTTTAGATCGTCGATTACAAGATTTGCGAAAAAGAACGCCAAAATTTGAATGATTAAAATCACCCATCCCCATATAAAAATGTCCCATAGACTGACGCTGCCTTCAAGGCAGGCAGCAAGCGGGATCGCCAACCCGAGTATTGCAGCCGCCAGGGATATTGATGCGGCGGTGTTTCCGCTACGAACAAGTTCCAATTCATGATATGGGGTAATTTTTTCATAAATATATATACCCGCACCCAGCATCAATAATGTGAGGCCAAAATGCGATATAAAGTAAGGAAATCCGCTCAAAAGAGTATCTAAAACAAGTTCCATTATGCCTCCAGAATTTTTTAATATACTATCAGTATATATTCTACACGCAATCAAAATTTAGCCCTTATACTGTTTGGTAGAATGCAGATCCCCTGAGGCGAATAAATGCGGCTTGTGCCGCTAATCCCACCATGTTAGGATCGCCCTTCATAATCGGAAAAACTATGATAAATAAGGGTAAATTCAGCGCGGCGACAGCGATGGCAATCGTCGTAGCCAACATGATCGGGACTGGCATTTTTACCAGCCTCGGCTTTCAACTGGCTGATATCCGTTCTGGTTTTGTTATTATGACCTTATGGGGCCTTGGCGGTATAATGTCGCTTTGCGGTGCTCTTTGTTATGCAGAGCTGGGGGCCAGGCTACCCAGATCGGGCGGTGAATATAATTTTTTAGGTGAAATTTACCACCCCGCTGCGGGTTTTATTTCCGGATGGATTTCAGCAACTGTTGGCTTTGCGGCACCAACGGCCCTTGCCGCAATGACATTTGGCGCCTATCTTTCCTCTGTTTTTCCGGCCCTTAATCCTCTTTGGCTTGCGACGGTTTTAATTTTATCCATGACTTGGATTCATTCAACAAGTCACAAAAATAGCGCTGATTTTCAAGGTTTTTTTACATCAGGTAAAATTCTTCTTATTGTAGCATTTTCCTTTTCCGCGCTATTTTTTGTGGGTGAGCCGCAAGAAGTGAGCTTTATGCCAAAAGCATCTGATCTCTCCCTTTTCACTGGCGGTGCATTTGCCGTATCGCTCATCTATGTCGGTTATGCTTATACGGGTTGGAACGCCGCAACATATCTCACCAGTGAAATCGAAAATCCGAAGAAAACATTACCTCGCGTTCTAATCGTTGGTACAGGCGTCGTCATGCTCTGTTATTTATTGCTGAATTACGTGTTTTTGACAGTTGCACCTATGGACGCGATGGCGGGCGAGCTGGAAATTGGTTATATCGCAGCCACCAGTGCTTTCGGCGATATTGGCGGAACAATTATGGGGATTTCTTTGTCCTTGCTTCTCGTATCAACCGTTAGCGCAATGCTCGTTGCCGCTCCTCGCGTACTTCAAGTTTTAGGCGAAGATTACAGCCTCTTTAAAACATTAGCGAAGAAAAACAAACACGGCATTCCCGCGACTGCTATTTGGTTTCAATCCTTCATGGCCATCATCTTTCTCTGGACAGCAACTTTCGAAAGTATATTGATTTTTTCCGGTGCCACCATGGCCCTAAATTCGTTCTTTGTGGTTTTCGGCGTATTCATCATCCGTAGAAAAGAGGATCAAAATGAGGAAACCAGTTTTCTAGTGCCGTTATTTCCACTACCGCCAATTATATTTCTCATGATCACTGCAGTTACACTCGTCTATCTCACGCTTCAAAATACCGAAGAAATAGCGTTCAGTGCTGCGGTTATCATAATCGGTGCGGTAGGGTATTTTCTTACAAAAAAATATTCATTTCGCACCGACCTTAAAACTGAAACAAGTTAGCCACTAAAAATTATCATTCGACCGATATTTAATCTCCTACAGGCTTAGGGCCATATTGATTGTCTTCTTTACTTTCTTCAATGCAGAAAATTATCATGACAATCAAACCTAATAAAGGAATGATACCTATTAATTGCCACCATCCGCTTCTGCCGGTGTCATGAAGACGTCTAGTCGTTATGCTAAGAGTTGGAAGTAACAAACCTAGACTATAAATTATTGAGACCATACCAGTGTGTAGAATTCCATTGGCAACTAAACAAGCCACATAAAAAATGAAGTAATATAAGATATACCTCCAAAATTCTTTTTTTGTGGTACGTCCTTCAAAATCCACATAATGTTTTTGAATCGGTCTAGTAAAATATTCCATTTCCTTTTCCTCGCCTAATATTAAGTATTCAATTAATGAAATAATAAGCACGAATTCAAGATTTTTTCAAGAGCAGGTAAATATTTGGCAATGATAAAAAAAGCCGCTCAGAAAAACAAAGCGGCTCATATTAGAATTATGGAGTATTTTTAACGTGAATAAAATTCCACAACAAGGTTCGGTTCCATCACAACCGCGTAAGGTATTTCATCCAATGAGGGAACACGAAGGAATGTTGCTTTCGTTCCGTCATTTTCAACCGTGATATATTCAGGATAATCACGTTCTGTTGACTGGATGCCCTGGATAACCATTGGAATTTGACGTGATTTTTCACGGATCTCAATAACATCTCCCACTTTAACAGAATAGCTTGGGATGTTCACTTTTTTACCGTTCACTGTAACGTGACCGTGGTTCACGAACTGACGAGCGGCAAATACGGTTGGTACGAACTTGGCACGGTAAACAACCGCATCAAGACGCGTTTCCAAAAGACCCACAAAAATCTCGCCCGTGTCACCGCGGCGGCGATCAGCTTCGGCAAAAATGCGTTTGAATTGTTTTTCTGTAAGATCACCGTAATAACCTTTAAGCTTCTGCTTGGCCATTAACTGGACACCATAGTCAGAAAGCTTGGAACGACGCCCTTGGCCATGTTGACCAGGACGATAATCGCGTGAATTTACCGGTGATTTTGGACGACCCCAAATGTTTTCACCCATGCGGCGGTCGATTTTATACTTAGCTTGTGTACGTTTAGTCATTTTTCAAATCGCTTCTTGTTTAGGATTATTAATAATATCAGCACCGTAAAGAACAATATGTGGTCCTCTACGCAACTTGAGACTCTCACTCAAGTCATTCGAGATGGGCGGAATATAGCCAAAACTGGGGCTATGTCAAACATTATTGCGGGTTTTTCTTCTTATTTTTCGCAAGCTCCGCCTTTTCAGCAATCCAACCGGGTCCACCGCCTGTGGCAAGCGCCTTAATTACTCCGCGCATAGTACTTATTTCTTCCTGCGTCAGTTCTGATCTGGTGAAGATATTACGGAGGTTTCTACGCATCAGTGACCGTCGTTGTTCGGCCCTGAAATATCCTGCTTCTTCCAGTTCTTCTTCCATATGATCAAATAATTTCTGAAGCTCCCCGGCGGTCGCGGGTGTGGTATCCTGTGTCGGGGTATAGCTTCCCGGGATATCGGTACCCGTTTGAAACCATTCGTATGATAAAAGCCCTACTGCCTGCGCCAAGTTAATTGATGCAAAACTCGGATTAAGCGGCACAGAAACAATCGCCGTTGATAAGGCAATATCATCATTTTTAAGGCCTGCTTTTTCAGGGCCGAACAGTAAACCAACCTTCTTACCGGCGTTCACATAGCCCCACATCAAATTAGCGCAGTGTTTTGGGGTCACCACTTCTTTAATCATGTCCCGCGGTCGCGCCGTGGTCGCATAGACATATTCAAGGTCAGCGATGGCTTCCGCCGTGGTTGCATACACCCGCGCCTTTTCGAGAACGATATCAGCACCTGCGGCCGGTGCCACGGCCGCCTCATTCGGCCAGCCATCCCGAGGGGCGACTAATCTTAAATCAGTAAGCCCAAAATTATACATGGCCCGCACCGCTTTGCCGATATTTTCCCCAAGTTGTGGCACAACAAGAATAATAGCAGGGCCTTGTTGAATCACAGACGGTTCCTTATGATTGGTCCCGGCCATCGTTATTCCCAATCGGTGGTGCCATCAGGCTTATCATGAAGTTTAATACCTAACATTGCAAGATCAGCTCGAATCTCATCCGCGCGTGCAAAATGTTTTATTCTTTCTTCCTTTGATTCTGCCAATTTCCCTTTATTTTTGGCTTCAGCACGTTCAGAAACCAAAGCTATTATATCAGTATGAGCCAAATTTATACCAACCGAACCAGGGTTAGAAAATTCACGCTCCAAGAGACCGAGCATTCTTGCGGAAGCTAATAATTCGCCTTTTCTATTCTCATCCTTTGATAACTGATGCAACTCCATAATAGCTTTCGGTGTATTAAGGTCGTTTCGTAATGATTCTAGAACTTCTGAAGCTGGCTTAGTAGCTTCTATACCTTCAGTAAGTTTATACCATTTTCCAAGTTGTTTATTCGCTTGCAATATACCGTCCCGGCTAAAATCTACCGGCTGCCTATAGTGTGCCGTGAGCAAACACATACGGATCGCCTCCCCTAATCTCGGGAATTCTTCCAGTAATTCATGAACGGTCACATAATTACCAAGTGATTTTGACATCTTTTCACCGTCGACCGTCAAATAACCATTATGCATCCAATGGTTCGCTAGGGCCGCACCACCGTGCGAACATTTGCTTTGGGCAATTTCATTTTCATGATGCGGGAATATCAAATCAAGCCCGCCACCGTGAATGTCGATGGTATTGCCGAAATTCTTTTCGATCATCGCCGAACATTCGGTGTGCCATCCTGGGCGGCCACGCCCCCATGGGCTATCCCATCCCGGTTGATCAGCGGTTGATGGCTTCCACAGCACAAAATCCGGTGCTTCCTTCTTGTAACTTGCTACATCAACCCGCGCCCCGGCCAGCAGGTCTTCTACCGTACGACCAGAAAGTTCACCGTAATCTTTCATGGTAGAAACCTGAAAAAGCACATGATCGTCAGCTTCGTAGGCATGGCCTTTTTCAATGAGATCAGAAATTAGGGTTATCATATCTTCAACATACTCAGTAGCCTTGGGGGTGATGTCCGGCATTTCTGCGTTTAATGCGGCCATATCTTCTTCATAGTGGCGTGTATATTTGTTGGTTATCTCGGCGATATCGCCGCCAGCAGCAGCTTCGATGATTTTATCATCAATATCGGTAATATTGCGGGCATAGGTAAGTTTCCTGTAGTCATGCCTAAGCAACCTCGCCAGCGTATCAAAAACAACAACGGGACGCGCGTTACCCACATGGGCAAAATCATATACCGTCGGCCCGCATACATACATGGTGATGTGGTTTGGGTTTATCGGTTTAAACTCTTCCTTTTTATTGGTGAGCGTATTATATATTTTAAGTTTGCTCATTTTTTATGCTTTTTCACCACTTAACCTTGCTCTTACACGTGTTTCACCAATAAGAGGAAGTAACGATCCCATTTCCGGGCCATGTTGAAGTCCGGTAACCGCTTGGCGCAACGGCATAAAGAGCTCTCTACCTTTTGCGCCGGTTTCTTCCTTCACCGCCGTCGTCCATGCTTTCCATGTTGTTTCGTCCCAATTACCTTGCGGCAGTAATTCGCCGGCCTTCGCAATGAAATCCGCGTTACCAATAACCGGGGTTATTGGCCCACTAACAATGGTCAGCCATTCATCCACATCGGAAAGTTTTTTAATATTTGCCCGCGCTACATTCCAGAATTTTTCAGTCGCCCCTTCGGGCAGGCGGTCTTTTACCGCGTCATATTCCGTCACATGCAAAATTTTCGCGTTTAATATTTCCAGATCATGGGGGTCAAATTTGGCCGTGGCGCGGCTGAACTTTGAAAAATCAAATCCGTCTATAAGTGATTCAATTGATGTGAACGGCTCGATCGGGTCCGATGACCCGATACGCGCCAGCAAGCTTACGATGCTTAATGCTTCAAGTCCGTCTTTCTCGCGGTATGATTTAATGCTCGCAGTACCAAGCCGTTTTGAAAGCCCCTCACCCGCAGCACCGGTTAACAATGAAAAATGCGCCATGTCGGGTGCTTTCGCTCCGAGTGCCTCAAATATTTGTGTCTGCACCGCGCTGTTGGCTGAATGATCCTCGCCGCGCATGACGTGGGTAATGCCAAATTCAATATCGTCGACGACAGACGGCAGCGTATATAAATACGTGCCGTCACCCCGCACCAATATCGGATCACTAAGCGCGGCAATATCAAAACTTTGGTGGCCTTTTACGTGATCTTCCCATTCTACACGCGCCGGAATATTTAGCTTAAACCGCCAATGCGGTGTGCGGCCCTCCGCCTCATATTTCGTTTTTTCCGCGTCAGATATGTTTAATCCCGCGCGGTCATATAACGGCGGCTTTCCTTGACCAAGCTGTATTTTTCTTTTTATATCAAGTTCTTGTGACGTTTCATAACAAGGGTAAAGCCGGCCATCACTTTTTAATTTCTCAACGGCCGCGTCATAACTGGCAAAGCGTTCCGATTGTTTCGCGGTTTCGTCCCAATTGAGGCCAAGCCACCGTAAATCTTCTTTAAGGCCTTCTTCATATTCTTTTGTCGATCGCTCCAAATCCGTATCATCAATACGAAGAAAGAATACGCCACCCATTTTACGGGCATAAAGCCAGTTTGAAATTGCGGTTCTAACGTTTCCCACATGAAGTAACCCCGTTGGGCTTGGGGCAAATCTTACTTTTACGGACATTATTATTTTTTTCCTATTTGTCTTGTTTATCTCTATATCTGTTGGTAATTGGATATCGGCGATCACGGCCAAAATTCTTGGTCGATATCTTCACACCCGGCGGTGCCTGCCTGCGTTTATATTCAGCGATGTATAACAGATGTTGAATACGCGCAACTGTTTCTGCATCATGGCCCCTTTTAACAATATCGCGTTTCGGCATCTCATGCTCAATTAAACATTGCAAAACATCATCGAGCTGCTCGTAAGGTGGCAGGCTGTCTTCATCTTTTTGATCGGGGCGAAGTTCCGCAGTTGGCGGCTTATCGATGATGTTAACCGGCATAATCTCTCCCCGTGGGCCAAGCCCGCCAAGCGGATGGTTTTCATTTCGCCAGCGGCTAAGCGCAAACACATCAAGCTTATAAATATCCTTAAGCGCGTTATACCCACCGCACATATCACCATAAATTGTTGCGTAACCCACTGACATTTCAGACTTGTTTCCGGTTGTCAGAACCATTTTCCCGTGCTTGTTGCTAAGTGCCATCAATATGACGGCGCGAATACGCGATTGCAGGTTTTCTTCAGTTAAATCTTCTTCCGTTCCCGCAAAAGCCCCTGCAAGCATTCTGCCAAACGCATTTACCCCATCGTTAATAGGAATATTATCAATCGCGCACCCCATCATCTGCGCCGCGTCCACCGCATCCAATAGGCTTTCCTCGCTGGTATATTTTGACGGCATCATCACCAATTGAACCCTATCTGCACCAAGGGCATCAACCGCTATTATTGCGCTTAAAGCACTATCAATACCGCCAGACATGCCAATGATTACACCGGGGAAATGGTTTTTATTCACATAATCACGCACGCCGATCATCGCCGCCAGATAAATATCGGTCATTCGGTCGTTTTTTAACGCGACATCGTCCGCACTGCAAACCCAATGGTTACCTTCTTTTGTCCAGTCGGTTATGGTAAGTTGTTCCTGAAAGGCGGTTTGGCGCATGATGATTTCACCATGTCGGTCCATAACAAAGGCCTCACCGTCAAAAACAAGTTCATCCTGTCCACCGAACTGATTTGTGTAAATAAGCGATAGACCGGATTGCTCAACCCTCTCTTTTGCATTTTGAAAGCGGTCCCGGTATTTTATTTCTTCATAAGGTGAACCGTTAAGTGACACCAATATATCACTATGTTTATCAGCAAGGTGCTGCGTTACTTCCTCCCACCACAAATCTTCACATGTGAGCACACCAAGCTTAACCCCCTTAAAATCAATAGGTTCCGGGCATTCCCCACGAGAAAAAACCCTCTTTTCATCAAACACACCATAATTCGGAAGGTCACGTTTATGACGAATAGCGGCTATTGTTCCGTTATCAAGCAACAATGAACTATTATATAATTTTCCGCCTTCAACCCAGCATGACCCGATAAGCATTGCCGGCCCGCCGTGCTTTGTTACAGTCGCAAGTTCCACGGCTTTGTCCATAGCGTCCCGCTGAAAGGCAGGTTTTAATACTAAATCTTCAGGGGGATAACCTATTAGAGTCAGTTCGCTATAGATAACAATATCAGCATCAGTGGCCTTTGCGCGTATCTCTAAAATACGCGCAGCATTGCCGTCAATATCCCCTAAAGTAGGGTTTATGGTCGCTAATGCGATCTTTAATGCACTGGTCATCTATCATTTTGGCCCTTATGGTCAATTTTAATTGGCTGCTGCCGCTTTTAATTCTTTTGCACGTTCATCACGTTCTTCTTTAAGACTTTCAGCAATTAAAAACGCAAGTTCCAAACTCTGACTGGCGTTTAAGCGCGGGTCGCAGTGTGTGCGGTAACGGTCCGCCAGTTTTTCTTCGGTTATCGCCTCTGCGCCTCCGGTGCATTCGGTAACATCTTGACCCGTCAATTCAAAATGAACCCCGCCTGCATAGGTACCCATGCCGCGGTGAATTCTGAAAAAGCGTCTTATTTCCGTAAGTACGTCTTCGAATGGTCTTGTTTTAAAGCCGTTTGACGCAGATATTGTGTTGCCATGCATGGGGTCCGACGACCAAACAACCTTCCGGCCCTCTTCTTCAATACGCTGAATAACCCCGGGCAGCTTATCTTCAATTATGCCAGCACCCATGCGACAAATAAGCGTGATACGTCCCGCTTCATCCGTCGGATTTAGTACATCAATTATCTTAACAAGGTCATCCAGATCAGTAGTTGGTCCCACTTTGATACCAAGCGGGTTACCAATGCCACGGATAAATTCAACATGCGCTTCACCCAAAATACGGGTACGGTCGCCAATCCAAAGCATATGACCGGATGTGTCATACCAATCACCGCTCAAACTATCCACACGTGTCAAGGCTTCTTCGTACCTGAGAAGTAAAGATTCGTGCGATGTATAAAAATCCGTTCCATACAGTGCTTCACTGTTGGGATTAATGCCGCACGCCTCCATAAAGGCCATAGCTTCATCAATTCGGTCAGCCAAATCCTGATATTTTTCTACGGCATCGCCGCCACCGACGAAATCAAGGTTCCATTGATGCACTTTTTTAAGGTTGGCGTACCCTCCCTGGGCAAATGCTCGAAGAAGATTTAATGTTGATGCAGCCTGATGATAACCCTTCATCATACGCTCAGGATCGGGAACACGGGACTTTTCATCAAACTCAATACCGTTGATGTTGTCGCCGCGATAACTCGGCAGGGTCACATCTCCCTGTGTTTCACTATCGGAACTTCTTGGCTTGGCATATTGTCCTGCCATGCGTCCTACCTTTACGATCGGGCATGCCGCCGCGAAAGTAAGCGCCACTGACATTTGAAGAAGCACGCGGAATGTATCACGGATTTTATCTGCATGAAATTCTGCAAAACTTTCGGCACAATCACCGCCTTGAAGCAAAAATGCGTTACCATTGGCCACATCACCAAGCTGTGTTTTTAGGCGGCGGGCCTCGCCAGCAAATACAAGCGGCGGAAGGTTTCTTAATTCAGCTTCCACTGCTTCTAATTTTTCTGCATCCGGATAGGTCGGCACTTGCCTGATCGGCATCGATCTCCAACTACCCGGACTCCAGTTCTTCGTCATCAGTTCTTCCAATTATTTTCTTTTACCTTAGCTTTCTATAAGACTTTTACGCCCATAAGGAAAGCATTACTTCATTAAAACAAACTCTTCCGCAGAAGAAGGATGCACCGCTACCGTGTCATCAAACTGGGCTTTGGTAGCACCGCATTTAAGAGCAATGGCAATTCCCTGAATGATTTCGGCGCTATCGGGGCCAATCATATGGGCACCGACGACTTTATCTGTTTTACCGTCCACAAGCATTTTTATCAGTGATCTTTCATCACGACCGCTAAGCGTGAACTTCATTGACTTATATTCGCTGCGATAAACCTTTAGGTCATCTCCATATTGTTCAATGGCATCTTCCTCACTTAAACCCACTGTTCCGATCGGCGGCTGCGAAAATATCGCTGTTGGGATATGGTCATAATTCACAAATGTCGGTGTATCATTAAACTGCGTCGCGGCTAAGGCAGCACCTTCTTTAATGGCGATCGGTGTTAACTGCATTCCCCCGGTGACATCCCCCACAGCAAAGATATTATCTACGCTCGATTTATAATATTCATCAACAATGATTTCTCCGTTACCTTTTAGCTTAACGCCTAGATCCTCAAGCCCCATATTCGCGGTGTTTGCTTTTCGTCCCGTGGCATACATAACAAGGTCTGTGGCCATTTCATTACCATCAGTAAGTTTTAATATATATTCGTCACCGTTCTTAATAATCCCGATCACATTTGTATTAATACGAACATCGACCCCTTTTTTGATCATTTCATCACGAAGTTTAGCACGGACTTCCAGATCAAACCCCCGCAATATTTCTTCGCCGCGGTAAAGAAGCGATGTTTGCGCCCCCAGACCGTTGAAAATTCCGGCAAATTCAACAGCAATATACCCGCCCCCTACAACCGTAATCCGTTTTGGTAACTTTTCCAGTTGAAAGGCTTCGTTGGATGATATGGCATGCTCAATACCCGGCACATTTGGCATCGACGGCCATGCGCCCGTTGAAATAAGGATCTTGTCGGCAGTTATTTTCCGGGTACTATTTTCAGACGTTAACTCAATGGTATGTGCATCGATAAGCTTACCTCGAGCCTGAATGATTTCAACATTGTGATTTTCAAGATTTTGACCATATAAACCTTCAAGGCGATCAATTTCCTTATCTTTATTAGCAATCAGCGTTGACCAGTCAAAGTTATGACTGGCTTGCGACCAACCGAAGCCCATAGCGTCCCTAAAATGTGATGAAAATTCGGATGCATATACGAATAATTTTTTGGGAACACATCCCCGTATGACACAGGTGCCGCCAACACGGTAATCTTCACATAATCCAACCTTAGCACCATATGTCGCCGCCATTCTGCTTGCCCGAACGCCGCCGGAACCTGCCCCTATTACAAAAAAATCATAATCATACATAATAAATATCCAATAATTAAATCTATAGTGATTAAATTGGCCTTATGGCAAAGAAAGTCAAGTCGTCAAATGACAAAATAAAGCTAATTTATTTATCGCTGTCAACCAACGTCCCCTGATGAAAGTATAATTGCCAAATACCGTCTGTAATCCGCCAAAGAGAACTTCTCAGTGTTGGTCGCGAGATTTCACCAGATAAGCTTTTTCGGTAACATCGATATCTAGCCATAGCAACTTCAGGCGAAAGTGATATTACCTTAAAATCACTTGTTGATAAGGAATACTGCCTCTCGCGATTTTCATTCAATAAATCGACGATGATATCTTTTTTATTCCAGACACGCCCTGAGCAGCCAAATTCCACAAAATCGTCAGCAAGCAATTCTTCCAGCTCACGTTTCGAATTGCGAGTATCAGCATTGAGCAGCTGTTCTTCCAGGTTTTGGATTTGTAGTGGTAAATTCAATTTTGAGTTGGTGTCCTAATCTATCATTTTTACTTGCATTGAAAGCCTTGCTTCTTCTGCTGCGAAAACGGCTTTGTGAGTTTCAAGTGATTGATCAGGACCGGTCAGGATCATTGACTGATCTCTATTTGCGACAGCCGCTGTAAAATTCTGAATTAAAAAATAATCTCCGCCGCCATGACCTTTCATCGAGGCCATAACATCATACGCTGCGACATTATGCACGGTTTCCGTGTCCGTGAGAAAGTCATATACTTTTATATACTCACCGTCGCCTTCAATGCGACCGTGTGTGCCAAATATTCGCGTTTTCCTATCACAGTATTCTGTAAAAGCCATCATCGTATGGGTTGCTGTCGCGCCTCCTTCAAACATAAGGTTAACCACCTGCTGATCAACGACATTATTATCGCACGCATAAACGCAGCGCGCATAGGGGCCGTTTTTTACGTCTTTCAATCGCAATTCGTCATCACTATAGTGCGAAATCACATCAAGAAAATGAGGGGGACATTTGCGTCTGTTTTCCGCGTCACCAAAGTAAATCTTTTGCGCCGAATAAGGACATGTCTCCTCCACATCGCACGTAAAACAATTGTCACTTGCTCCGTCAGGCTTATTTTCCGCTTTAAAATGTGACAGACCGCCAAACGAAGATACCGCTTTTATTTTTTTATCCATAACATGGCAAAGCCAGTCTATATCATGGCAAGATTTTGCCATGAGCATGAATGCCACTTCATCATCCCGGCGCCAGTTACCCCGAACAAATGAATGTGCATGGTGCCAATAGCCAACCGGTTCCAGATGCTGAATGTTCATGATTTCACCAATTGCACCGCTGGCCAGTATTTTCTTTAAGGATCTTGTATATTGAGTATATCTGAGTACGTGGCAGACCCCGAAAATGACATCATTTTCTTTCACTGCCTGCACTATTTCTTCGCACTCGCGCTCGGTAACAGCCATTGGCTTTTCAAGAAGAATGCTATATTTCAATTTTGCAAATTTTATGCATGGCTCAGCGTGATAATCGTCTTGAATGCAAATATAAACCGCGTCGGCAATTTTGCCTTTATCCAAAACTTCCCGCCAATCCGAATAGACATTCTCAGGCGTAATATTATGACTTTCGACGAACTTTGTTCTATAATTCTCTCTTGGTTCGCAAACTGCAACAATGTTAACTTCATCAGGGTTTTCAAGCGCATATTGTGAATATACCGTACCACGTGCACCCGCACCAACAACAAGAACGCTCACCGGGATATTTTTTGTCATCGTTGTTGTCCTTTGAATTCTCAATTTGACATACTAAAGCATGGATCAAATCCAAAATAAAGACAGAACCTATGATAAAAGTTTTTTAATTAGAGAGTAAGGCCGCAACAATCGCCTTCAACAACGCTTTCCGGTGAAAATGCGTCTTCAGATGCAACACGAGCGGGGTGCGCACCATATGAAGGGATAACATTACCTAAATCAATGATATCCGGTTGTCCGTCAATAATAATATGCCCGCCTTTTGCAATCAGGTCGATATGACGTTCACTATAATAATCAACGCGTTCACCCTGATTATGTTGACCAAATCCCAAATGTACGCCAGGAAAGCGTTCATTGATCTGGGAATTTTCGGATATCGGGTTTGTTATCGATAAATTTGTACCAATCCCAAGTTCACCAACGATGTTTCCATTAGTAGATTTGAAACATTCATCAATATAGTCCATTGTGTCCTTACAGGCACAAAAATGATCCACGGCTTTTCCGCCTTTGACGGTTACTGTCACCGGATTTTTTTGTAATCTTACATCGCGGTCTATAACTGTGTTAATATTATAGGCGACATCGGCCACTAGAGTACCATTTATATTCGCAGGGAAAGTGGCTACTTCGCCTGCTGGCAAAATAATGGTACTTCCCGGACGCCACAGTCCACGGTTACTGATCCAGCTAAACTTCGAATTATCCAATTCGATATCAAGATTGGTACCGTTCGAGCACGAAATATTAATATGCTTAGCTTTCATGCATCTGTTTAAAATAGTCGCATTTCTGGCAGATATTTCTTTAGGGTCCACTAACAACGTTGTTGAGAATAATTCCGGTATTGAACTCATAATACGGAATATTTTCGTCTTATCCGTGTCAAAATTACGAATGCATGTATTGATAATGCTTGAGTGAGAAAGTGTTTCTACTTCGAATACAAAAACAACGAGGTTGCCCAAAACCTCATCCGGTGATGGAATAGCTTCCATCAGACGGTTAAATAACCCGTTATCCTCAAGAGGTGCCATCCAGACCGTTGATAGGTCTACGTCTCTCATTTCCAGAGCGGAAGATACCCAAGCAGCAATGCTTTTACTTTCTTCGGTAAACACAATTACTACTTTGTCTTCTTTGCCTATTTGAGCATACAGATCAATTAAAGAATTAACCCCCTGCCATGCTTCAGCGGTTGGATTCAACACAGTTGCAGACACCTCTTTTTAGATATTTAATTTCTTATGAAATTTTATAAGAAATTTTGTAGCTTTCTACGAATGGACCTTTTGTAGCTTCAAGGCCATTATCAGTTGAAAGTGATTTAGCGTCTAATTCGCCAAATTTACTTGAAATCGCTTTTAACACGTCTTCTGTTACGATTTCATCAGTTGATAGTTTTAAAGTTGACATTACTTTCTCCATTTTTTGTTAAGTTATTATGGTTACCAACGTTAATGTTTTGTTAACCATGATCGATCCTAGCCACAATATTCTTACGAGTCAAATAAGGCAAATGTGGCGACATATAAATGTTTTATATCAACATGTTGCGATTCTTTGATAAACCATGACATTATGACGAATCTATCAATTAGGGTTTTAATATTAGTATCAGTACACCATTAAAACGGGCATATTTATGGGTCTGATTTCTATGCCGGTTTCGAATGAAAATTAGCTATGGAGCGTTAAAATTCACATCCAAATTCGAAAAAAAAGTAACACATTTAGAAGCGAGTTAGCTTAATATTTATGTTGCGAAAGCTTATTTAGTTTGCCTAGATAATAATGCTATAATCAAATTAGATGTTAGGAAAGTGAAATGAATTTGTCAAAATTAGATGTAGCCAGAAGTCAACTTCTAACAGCGATAAGACTTTATTGGGATGATGGCGATCCTGTATCGGTATACACTCTTGCTTCTAATGCTTGGGAAATAATATATGAGCTATGTAGGGTAAAAAATATAGATAGTATATCAGACGATATTCAAAGCCATATCGGTATAGGTAAAAAATTGAAGCGTGATTACATAAACAAACCCTTTAGGAATTTTTTTAAACACGCAGATACTGATCACGACGATATATTAAATGGATTCTCAGATTCGTGTAACGATGGGATGTTGTACATGTCAGTAGAAGATTTTATACGTTTATCTGACAAATCGCCACTCGAGTTTCAAGTCTATCAACTTTGGTATTTAAGTCGAAACCCAGATAAATTGCGAAAAGATATATTCGACGAATATACAAAGAAGATAGAACTAGCTTTTCCTGAAATCAGAAGCCTTACACGTTCTGGTCAAAAGAAAATGGCGAAATCGGGTCTTGTTACAATATGTTGATGATAATATCTTATTAAACCATCCAAGAGTGGACGTATCCGAAATACACTACTGGAAGGTATAATAAGTTATTCAACCGTCACTGATTTTGCCAAGTTCCTTGGCTGGTCCACATCGGTACCTTTGGCAACTGCCACATGATATGATAAAAGTTGCACAGGGATTGCATGAAGAAGCGGTGTTACAAATTCATCAAGCATAGGAAGCGCTATCGTCGCAATCGCCGCCTCGCCGTCAATCTCAGCCCCTTTGATATCAGTAAAGAAATAGACCTGACCTTTTCGGGCAATCACTTCCTGCATATTTGAAACTGTTTTTTCGTAAAGACGCCCACTTGGCGCGATGACAATGATCGGTACATTTTTATCAATGAGCGCGATTGGGCCATGCTTCATTTCCCCAGCGGCGTAGCCCTCTGCATGAATATATGAAATTTCCTTGAGCTTAAGTGCTCCTTCCATAGCGATCGGATATTCGAGGCCACGACCAAGATAAATAACATCCTGTGCCTTGGCCACGTCAAGGGCCATCGTTTGTATAGCATCATCATGATTTAAAACATCTGCCATTCGTGCGGGTACTTCGCTAAGCGCGACGCAAAGACGGCTTTCTTCGGCTTCATCTATAGTGCCCCTCGCCTTCGCATGGGTAATTGCAAAACATGCCAGCACAGAGAGCTGACATGTAAAAGCCTTTGTCGATGCAACACCCACTTCGGGGCCGGCATGAGTATGAAGAACGATATCGCTTTCCCGCTCCATTGAGCTTTGTGCAACATTCAAGATTGATAAAATATGCTGACCCTGCGCTTTTGCATATCTAAGGGCAGCAAGCGTATCTGCCGTTTCACCAGACTGGGAAATAAATATCGCCAAACCATTTTTAGGCATGACCGGTTCGCGGTAGCGAAATTCAGACGCGATATCAACATCGACATTAATTCGTCCCACTTGCTCCATCCAGTATTTAGCAACCATAGCCGCGTAAAATGATGTGCCGCAGGCAATAATAGTGACACGCTCTATAGATTTTAAATCAAATGGCATATCAGGCAATTCAACACGACCCTTAAGGGGATCAATTAAAGTACCAAGGGTTTGACCAACTACTGTTGGCTGCTCATATATTTCTTTCATCATAAAATGCTTGTAGTTGCCCTTATCAATTGCGCCGCTTGCGGCATCTACAACATGAACTTCCCGGGCTACTTCTTCGCCTGCTTCATCAAATATTATTGCCGTTGTTTTACTAATTTCAACTCTGTCACCTTCATCAAGATATGATATCCGGTCTGTCAGATGAGAAAGAGCTATTGCATCAGAACCCAGATACATTTCATTTTCACCGTACCCAAGGACCAGCGGGCTACCACGCCGCGCACCGATCATTAGCTGATTATTTCCTTCAAATATTATGGCAAGCGCAAACGCGCCTTCAAGTTCCGATAGTGCCGCTTTTGCTGCGTCCCGCCTCGATTTACCCTGATCAATAAAGTCGGTGATTAAATGTACAATGGTTTCAGTATCGGTTTCTGTATTAAAAACATGTCCTTTTGCGGCTAATCTTTCGCGTAATTCACGAAAATTCTCAATAATACCGTTATGAACCACTGCCACCTTCTCTGAAGCATGTGGATGAGCGTTCTCAACAGTAGGTTCACCGTGGGTTGCCCATCTTGTGTGCCCAATGCCAACAAAACCGGGAAGCGGACTTCGGTCCAGTTCATTCACCAGATTTACAAGCTTCCCTTTGGCGCGGCGACGGTCAATTGAATGACCATCGAAAAGTGTGGCAACTCCTGCACTATCATAACCCCGGTATTCGAGACGACGTAACCCGTCAACGATACGCCCCGCAACATCATGATCACTGATTATCCCTATAATTCCGCACATATATTATACCCTATTTATTATCTTTTTTTTCTTGTTGAGTTGTTCGGAATGTTTTTGCCCAACCACCAATTTCTCGCTGTTTTGAGCGGGAAATTATCAATGCATCGCCTTCCGTGTCTTTGGTTACGATACTCCCCGCTCCAACGATAGCACCATCACCAACTTTAACCGGTGCTACGATCGCAGTGTTTGAGCCAATAAAAGCACCCTCGCCGATATCCGTGTGATACTTAAAATACCCGTCATAATTACAGGTAATTGTTCCTGCGCCAATATTGGCATTTTTACCGACCCTTGCGTCACCAATATAACTAAGGTGGTTTACTTTCGCGCCGTCCTCAATATCAGCTTTTTTAACTTCAACAAAATTACCCACTTTTACATTCTTGCCTAGCTTTGCTGCGGGCCTTAAACGCGCAAATGGACCGACGATTGATCCCGCGCCCACTGTCGCCCCTTCGATGTGGCAAAATGCGTTTATGGTTACATCGTCATCAATCGTTGTTTCTGGTCCGAAAAATACGTTTGGTCCGATGCTGACATCTTTGCCGATTTTCGTATCATATGAAAAATACACACTTGACGGGTCAAGCAAGCTTACACCTTCATCCATGAAATATTGACGGGCTTGGTCTTGAAATATTTTTTCTGCCTGCGCCAATTCACTTCGACTATTAATGCCCATAACCTCTCTTTCAGGGGCTTCCACGACCACACACTTATGGCCTTGAGAATTGGCTATCCCTACTAAATCAGTCAAATAATATTCGTTTGCCGCATTTTTGTTATCCAACAAATCCAGTAAATCAAACAAATGATTGCCGTCTATGGCCATGATACCACTGTTGCAAAGGTCGATCTTTCGTTCTTCTTCGTTTGCGTCCTTGTATTCTACAATGGCTTGAAGGCGACCCGCTCGATTTAGCTTTAATCGTCCATATCTAAACGGATCAGCAGGTCTAAATCCAAGTACAACGACGGCCGCATCCTTATGTTTAATCATATTTTCCATAGTCGCTTGGCTAATCAGCGGAACATCACCATAAAGGACAAGCACCGTACCCTTAAATCCTTCAAGTTTAGCTCGCGCCATTTGTACCGCATGACCGGTTCCAAGCTGAGGTTCCTGAACAACAATTTCCGCTAAAGCACCCACCGATCTTTCAACCTGTTCTATTCCTGCGCCGGCAATTATTATATTGCGCGATGGCTTTAGTGGTGCCACCCTATCAAGCAAGTGGTGTAACATCGGCCGACCGGCAATTGGATGCAAAACTTTATGAAGTGATGACTTCATTCGTGTGCCTTTTCCTGCGGCAAGGACGATGATGGCAAGATCAGAATTATTCATGATTATATTTTTGTTTCCTGTTATTTTTTTTAATACTCTGACTTAAAAATTGGGAACCTACATTCTTATAGTTTACTGGCAATTTGGACAACATAATGTCATAAGATTAATCAAAACTGAATATCTATCTCTTTTAATAAATCAGTTGCTTTAAATTTATGTTAAAAATGAATGAAAAAATGCTTAATAAAAAACCCACCGCAGTAATATTCGATCTCGACGGAACGTTAGTAGACAGTGCCCTGGACCTTACCGCGACACTAAACCACTTATTACGCATTAATGGACGCGAAACCATCGATAATAGTGTTGTACGCCACATGGTTGGTGAAGGTGCCAGAGCACTTATAATTAAGGGCTTTTCACACACGGGTGACCTTCCGTCCGAAGATAAACTTGATGAAATATTTGAAGAATATCTTAACTATTATCTGGCCAATGTTTCTGTGGAAACAGTTATGTTTGACGGCGTATTGAATGTATTAAATAAATTACAAGCTCAGGGCATACCTATGGCGGTTTGTACAAATAAAATTACTGAACTTACGCATGCTCTGCTTAAAAGTTTGGAAATTGACCATTTTTTCTCCGCCATCACCTGCGGCGATAGTTTTGACTATAAAAAACCCGATCCCCGCCACCTTTATTCAACGTGCGATATGATGAATGTCGACCCTACTGGTGCCATCATGGTCGGTGATAGTGCCAGCGATGTAAATTCTGCAATTGCTGCAAACATGCCTGTAATCGGTGTTTCATTTGGCTATACAGCTATACCAATGCGGGAACTGGGCCCAAACATCGTAATCGATCACTTTGATGAGTTTATTGAAGCTGTTAATGTTGTTCGTCGCTGAACCGTCGAATAAATTTGATAGTCAAATGCTTCGCAAGTAATAATGTCGGCATTCTCAACCAATGGGACCGAACATAAAGTCCATTTTGCGCGAACCACCGACCTAATCCTTTTGCCCCAAAACTGGGTGATATAACACCCGTCACCATATAATTCATAATATTATCAATAATAATATTTGGCGCGTAGGGTTCTATATCAATCAATACTTGCTCCGGTATATTCGTGTCAAAAATAGCTTTTGAAAATTTAAGTGAGTAATATAATGCGCGCGTTAACCCCAGTTCCTTCGCCCTCGGTATTAAATCATCCCAGAATTGTTGATTTTCGCCAAATTCACCATACATGTCGTGCTGCTCGAGCAGATTTCTGATGCTTCCCCGGATTTCACCATCATGAAAAAGATGAACAACACTATGAAGGATGATGTCTATATCGGAAAACACATAAAACCCACCATCTAGTTGCACCGCGCTTTCCAGCATTTTCTTAATATCTGGTTTCACTCGACTGGTGACCGGCAAGATCGTATGATGAACATCTATGCTTATGTGACGGTCCGGATGAACAAGCGGCGGTAATTCATGAGAGTATTCCCGGTAAAACTTCTGATCATAATCGTTAACAACCTGATGTTTCCATCCGGCGGCCAAAAACTTCTCTTCTGCCCAGTCAATCCGGTTTTTCGCAACTAATATATCCAGATCAACACTGGTGCGCCCTTCTGCACAGCGCAGTCCCTTCGTTATATATGCTGCACCCTTTAAAATAATCGTCTTTTCGTTACTACCATGTAGCGATCTTTTGACCCGGTTCATTTCCCATTTTATTTTTCGGGTTGACGTTGCAGAAATATATGAAAAAGATTTAAAAAGATTTTGAACTTTTAACGGCAAATCCGCTGTAATGCCCATGTTTTCCGCATCGCTGGCAAGGCGTCCTGATACGCCGGTTAGCTTTGCTTCAATCAGGCATCTATTCCAGTCTTGCGCACTTAAACCCTTCATCACTTCGGGGTTTTTAATAACGTTCACCAAAATATTATTTCTTACTGTCATCTTATTCATCACCAACATTTTGGTTTACGTTATCAGCAACGAATTTCTCAACAAGATCAACGGCGTCTTCCAGCGTCGGATATATTATTTCACAAACATGTGCATCATCGATAATTTTGGACAAAGATAAAAAAGCATCTTTGCCAACGTCCCCATAATTAGCCGATGACATCACAAGCCGGAAGAATGCCATCGTTTTTGAAATAGGTTTTATAGCTGGTTCTGCATTCGCATCATACACAGGAAGTATCACGACGTTGGGTTTGGTTCTTTTGTGCATGTCTTTGATGGAGTCTGCCGATGGCCGCATATAGCAAATAGTCCCCTTCGGGGTGCCTTGATATTCGTCGGAAAAATAGTCCATATAATTATCATCGACTTCCCGGACCCACTTTTTCATCACCGGAATTGATTGATTCTTTAGCGATACTGCACGTGGATAAGGAACCAACTCACCTGTTCCCACGTCAAAAAGACCAAATTCATCAGAATGAAGTTGCCATCCACGATAAGAAAGTCCTGCCGCCAACGTACTTTTCCCACTACCCGACATGGCTGGCATCACTAACCCAACTCCGTCCTTTGCAACAACGCCTGCATGGAACATAACATACTGGCGGCAAGTGTAGGCAACGTGCCAGTTAAGGCCCATCTCAAGAGAAACCATTCCCATGCTGGCAGGAAGCGGAATAAATTCATTACTCATTCCCAGCTCCACAAATGCTTGTGGTTTAATATATTGGCGGTAAAAGTTTTGCCCGTAAAGTTTAAGGTAGTTATCCCATACAACGTTATCAGCGTAAAAAGGGAAATCGCGATATATTTTTATAAATTCATCGCGAACATTTTGAAACTTTATTGAGACATTAACGCAAAACGGGCCAATTTCAATTGCAACACCATCGCTGGACAATCTATTGTTCAACTCTATGTCATTATATGATTGGTTAGTTTTATTGTTATAATATGGGCTTGTCACTGGCATAAATAATTTTCTTTTATATGGGTTTTCTAAAAATTTATACTGGTTCAATCAGGCCCATAGTATCAAATTCATTGAGGGTTTCTACTATTTTAACTTTAAGGGGTTCATCAAGGTCTGTTTCGACAATTTTTGCGAATTCATCA
Organism: Emcibacteraceae bacterium; assembly: GCA_021774795.1. GTDB lineage: Bacteria > Pseudomonadota > Alphaproteobacteria > Sphingomonadales > Emcibacteraceae > Pseudemcibacter. The sequence goes on from JAJFIR010000014.1 coordinate 83,286, forward strand.
AATAACTCAATCAAGGATTTGGGACCATCTTCATATAACGCAAGAAGCTCTCTGGCAAAATCATTCAAAACCTGTGTGTGGCCGCTTCGTGTGTCATAAACAATACGCGCATCTTCCCATCCCGACCATAAGAAATTGGCTGCGTCCGGAACCCCGTACACAGCCTTTTCGTCGAATATATTTTCGTTATTTTCGTTAATGTAACTCATCCAAAAGCGTAATTAAAATAATATAATTAAATATCAAATTTAAATACTTTTAGCAACATTCATCAGTTTAGTTGGGGTTTGGTTCCGGGAATTTCGGCGGCTGATTCCCTTTAGGGAATGTATCATTCTCCGCGGCGTTATGGAACAATGAATTCCCCGGCGCACATTGATCAAGATTACCAATTCCATTATTGCAATTATTTTTAAACGCTACGATAGAATTGTAACAAGACATTGCATAGCCGCCATTTGAAGGATTACTTAAGAACTTCCAATGCTCTTGACTACCATCAAACGGTATAAGTTGAGAACCTTCTTCATAGTCATCAATATCTAGTTCCCCACCAGTTGGCGGTTTTTCCAGTTTTGCCAATTGGTTACCATGCATAGGGATTTGTAGGTGTCTAGTGCGCGGGTCAGCACTATAAGCACCTTTATTCGCTATTTCTATTAACTCAAATTCACATAAGCCCGCAGAAGCGGCATGCGCCAGAGGAACCCCACCATGAAGCGTCATAGCAACTGGCGCCGCCAAGGCACCCGTTTTCAACAGGCGACGGCGTAATTGTCTTTTGCTGTCAATCGCGTCCATCTTTTTTTCAGTACCATTTACCTTAGTCATACTATTCACCCATTCTACATCTAACTTATTATGTTAGATATTTACTCACAATAATCACACCCTTATATAAGCAATTACCGTGCCAATTTATTTAAACTTTTATTTTCAACATGTTAACATAAAATCACATTCGAAGTATTTAATATTATGTAAACTATCTTAACAGCCATCCCATTTTGGGACACTTGATGTTAATATTTTATACAACATATCGACAATCTTAAAAACTTCAGTTAGCATCACTGTTTACGTATAAAAACATGTCCTGGTTAAGATTATATAAATATAATGCCTCAAAAATTCACAAAATTAATTTATCTTTTTCCCTTTTTCTTGTTGCTGGCTTATTTTGCATATGGAAAAACAATTTCAATTAGCACCGCAGGATTGTTAGCTCTAGCACTAATACTACCTCTATTAATAACATTAAGACCGCTCCATCGCAGCGGGTTACGCACTCCGTTGGCAGGTGATGACACGCATTCTCTTTTTATAAACATAATGGAAAATTTGAATGATCCATTTTTGCTGCTTAATCAAAAAGAGGTAATTTTACTGGCAAACAAATCCGCTAAAAGTATGTTCGGTAACAATATTGTAAATCAAAATATATCTGACTATCTATATGATGTTGAAGCACTGCTTGCTATCAATAAAGCCGTCGAAAGTGGAAAATCAGATACCGTTGAATTTATGTCAGGCAGCCCCCTGCCCAGAAGTTACCTTTTGCGTATTTACGTTCTGGAAAAAACGTCCAATTACGGTAACTATGAAGATCTTAATATTCCACAAGATGAAAGAACCATTTTCCTGACAATTTATGATATAACAAGCATAAGAGAAGCCGAGAGAATGCGGGTGGATTTTGTTGCTAATGTAAGTCATGAATTACGCACTCCGCTGGCTTCCATTCTCGGTTTTATAGAGACTTTACAAGGTGCGGCAAAAAACGACACTGTAGCCATAGAGCGATTTCTAAAGATCATGCAGGACGAAGCCAGTCGTATGACACGGCTTATAGAAGACCTGCTTTCCTTAAGCCAAATAGAACGGAACGCCCATATTCCGCCTGATCATAATATTTCGCTAAAAAAGATTATCGAAAATGTCATAGAAACTATGGATATGCGCCTTTTAGATAAATCAATGACCGTAAAATTCACAACAGAATTTGAAACGGGAAATATTAACGGCGACCGTGATCAATTAACGCAAGTTTTTCAAAATTTGCTAGACAATGGCATTAAATATGGAGAGGAAGGCACGAATATTACTATTGAGATGAACCGCTATTTGGAGAGAACTGAAGATAAAGAATATATGGAGATTAAGATCACCAATAGAGGAGCAGGAATTGCGCCGGAGCACATAGAGAGGCTAACGGAACGATTTTACAGAGTGGATACTGCCAGATCACGCAGTCTCGGTGGTACTGGCCTCGGGCTGGCCATCGTAAAACATATTATTCAAAGGCACGAAGGTAAATTATCTTTTCAAAGCGAGGTCGATAATTTTACGTCAGCAACCGTTTTTTTACCGATGAAAACATAGCTCTGTTTATATGTCATATAATTGTAACAAATAAGTGTAATATTGCTGTAATAACTGGAGTATTAATTTAAAAATATATTTATTGAGTATGGCAAGATGTCAACGAAGATATTACTGATCGAAGACGATCCAAGCTTAACTGAGCTTGTTAAATATAACCTTGAGCAAGAAGGATATGACGTTACTGTTGAAATGGATGGTGAAGAAGGGCTTTTATATGCGCAAACCCAGTCGCCGGATCTAATTCTTCTCGATTGGATGCTCCCCAATTTATCCGGAATAGAAATTTGCCGCAGGATAAGACGTCATAAAAGTTCGCAAAACATCCCGGTAATAATGTTAACGGCCAGAAGTGAAGAAAATGACCGCATTAGAGGCCTTGATACCGGAGCAGACGATTACATAACAAAACCCTTCTCGCCAAAAGAACTTCTAGCCCGAATAAAAGCGATCCTTCGAAGAATTAGACCTGCACTGGTTGGCGAGTCATTGGAATATGCCGGTATTGAAATGGATATCTCTTCGCGTAAACTAGAACGGGATGGCAACCCAATTCATTTAGGTCCTACAGAATTTAATATCTTGAAATTTTTAATGGAAAACCCACAACGTGTCTTTTCTCGTGAACAATTGCTTGATATGGTTTGGGGTAATGATATCTATGTAGAAGCCAGAACCATCGACGTACATATTAGGCGCTTACGCAAGGCTTTAAACTCAAATGATAAACCGAACATTATAAGAACAGTGCGCTCTGCCGGCTACTCTTTAGACCAACATCTCTAAATTTTTCGAAAAAAATTAATTATATTTTTGTTTTTCTACAAGGCATTAACATGCTTTTCTTAATTTTGACATTAAGAAAAGCTTGCAATTGTTCTTTTTTTGATTATGGTTAATTTCAATTAATAAACATAGTTAATAAAAAATTAACATTTGTGGTTAATTTTTAAATGATTATTCTAATTGGTGTGCTGCATAATGGAAATTAACGTAACAGAAAATGAACAGGACCCTCCAGAGAAGCTATCTGTTAGAATGTCTGTCTTTGCCTGGATAGTTTGCGCAGTTTTAGGGTGGGGTATAGCCTACTCTTCTATCACCGGAATTGCTGAAGTGAACGATACGTTCATTGCACAAAATGAACCTTCAATAGATGTTGCTACCGAAATGGAACAAATTCTTCCTGCTTCCGGTAGCCAAGAAACAAATAAATAAATTTACCAACAAACTATCCCAATGATTTTGCTATTAATGGGCCAATTAAATTTGCCACGGGCAGAGGTAATTTTCGCCAAGTTTTAATCATCATTTGGTATTTAGGATTAAGCGGATTTACTTCCGGTATTTCATCACCGTTGTTTAAATAATACTCATACTCAAGCGGTGTAGGTTCGAACCCCCAGTTTTTTTTAAAACGATATGCACCGGTGTCGTTTTTACTACGTCCGAAGTCAAAAACTTGAACCGCTCTTTGTGAAACAGAATGTTCCATAACAGACCAGTACATAAAGTCATTTGCTGCATATGAACGGGCCGAAGCACCGCCCCCGCCATAATACGGAATTATTTCATTTTTGAAATAAAAACTCATAACACTGGAAATTGCCTCACCGCCATCTGTACAAACCGTCAAGATTTCGCAATCGTCCTTGAATTCTTTTTTTAACGCCGCAAATAACGATTTAGGAAATACTGGCGTACCAAGGTTTCTAACACTTGTTGAGTAAAGATGATAAAGACGATCAATTTCATTATCAATTTCATATGTCAACCCAAATTTGATGCCTTTACGAACCATCGCCCTTTGCTTACGCGGGATCGCCAACATGTTTTCTTCATTGTCTGTGCTTAACTGCTTTCTGAAGGTCGAATATGTCTCGTTCTTTATCGGCCAGTCATTGTGGCTTCTATTTATCTGACGATATTCAAGAGTCGCCACCCCAAGTTTATTTGCAAGATCAATAGCTTGTCCATCCAGCAAATTCAGGGCTTCTTCATCATCAAATAGCGGACCACCCCCAATGGAGAAAGCGACAGAAACCAAGGCATTACCAAATAGTCTGCTTCTAATGTGAATAAGCGGTAGAACAGCACATATTGCGTCATCTTTTGTTGCATATAAATAATAAAAATCGTGCCCCATACTTTGACACACGCTTCGCCCCCAACCGGACATTTGGTATATATTACCTCGTTCATGATTGAGAACATAATCGTCCCAATCCGCGCAATCTTCAAATATATTCAGATGTTTAATTTCCATAATTTAATCATTTACCCCAAGAAAAACATCGTCCATGCGTCCCCAGGAAAAATCATTCAATAAATTTTCTATTTTTTTTTCCATAACATCCAAGTTAGTATAGTGCCTAAAACGTGACTTCAAACTGGCATTAGCTTGCCTTGGTTGTTCAGGATCAATTTCCCAAGGATGAAAGTAAAAAATACAGGCTTTCTTATCTTTTATATTCACTCTATTCATGGCCATTTTTGATAATTTATAGGGCAGCAAGCGAAAATATCCGCCGCCACCGCAAGGAAACTTTTTATTCATAAATTCAAATGTCGTAACCGGCATTTCCAGAAAATCGCTCCCGGCAACTGGATGAAATGCAAAGCGTGGTGCCGAAGGCATCCCATAATGATCGTGCCTAATTGGATATATGCTTGAGCTATATATATATCCCGCTTCTTTTAGGCATTCCAATGCCCAAATATTTCGCTCCCCAATAGAAAAGCTAGGCGCTCTATATCCGATTACAGCCGCCCCTATCGTATCTTCAAGCATTCTTTTTGACTTGGTGATATCTTCTACAAATTGATCCCGAGTTAAATCCGTAACGCGGTGATGGCTGATGCTATGGCTAGCCACTTCGTGGCCTTGCTTGTGAATTAGCCTTATTAACGCCGGGTAGCGTTCACACACCCATCCTAAAGTAAAAAAGGTGCCTTTTACGTTATTTCGTTCAAATAATTCTAATGTTCTCCGGGTATTACGCTCCACGCGGCAAGGTAAATGGTCCCAATCATCCCGTGATATATTATTTTCGAAAGCGCCCACATGAAAATAATCTTCAACGTCAACTGTCAATGCGTTAATTATCGGTACTTCTTTTGTCTGCTGCTCTGATGAGGTCATGAGGCTAATATCCTATTTTAACCTTCGAGCCAGTCTTCAACAATATCGATTGTGCCTTTAATGGTCCTGTCATGAACTTTTATATTTTTTTCAAGTCTTACAACACGTTTTCTAAGCTTGAGTAAATCGGCCGCCATCCTTAATTCAGCTTGTTTTGCCATTTCCAGATCTTCCTGAGAAATTGAGTGGTTGCCATTGGCTGCTACTGTCTCTAAATTTTGAGCCAACCGGGCGCTCGCTGATGCGGCGTAATTATCCTGTTCCATATCTTCGAGAACTTCTTTAACGACTTCGCCGTTAATTTCTTCTAATTCTTCGATTGCACCGAATAATAAAAGTCTCGTGCATAAGGTATTCAATTTGCGCGGCACACCAGCCGAATATTTAAATATTTCTGCCAAACTATTTTCAGAGAAATTTGGGTTTCCTTTCCAATCGACAAGGGTCAATCTGTGTTCTATATATTCACGTGTTTCCTCAATCGTCATCGGTGATAAATGATGGGTCGCGATTACCCTTTGGCGTAATTGTTCCAATGCAGGGTCATTGGCCCATTTATCTCTAAATTCAGGTTGTCCTACGAGAAAGCTCTGTAATAGTGCTTTGTTGCCTTCCTGAAAGTTGGACAGCATCCGCAGTTCTTCTAAAGCTTGTGTCGTTAAATTCTGAGCCTCATCTATTAGCAGTAACGTACTCTTGCCCGCCCTATTATTACCGCGTAAAAATTGTTCAATTTTTGTGATGATAATGGCTTTATCACCGGTTTCAATATTAATCCCAAATGAAGCAGCAACCATTTTCAAAATATTATCTGCATCGAGTTGCGATGTAACAATTTTAGCAGTAACAAATTCATTTGGATCCAAACTTTGCAGCAACCGTCCAACCAAGGTCGTTTTGCCGGACCCAATTTCACCGGTGATGATAATAAACCCCTCTCCCTGACTAATACCATACGACAAATATGCCATTGCTTTATGATGGGTGCTGCTATCAAAGTAAAAGTTTGGATCGGGGGTAAGCTGAAAAGGTTTCCCAGATAGGTTATAAAATTCCGAGTACATATTTTATCCTAGAAGGTTGCTCCAATGGCAACTCTAACAAGGTTTGATTTGCGCGGTATAAAGTTAAAAATCTGCTGTTTACGATCTGAATATATATATTCGATCGTGCCTACCAGATTTTCTGAAATATTATAAGTAATACCACCTGAGTAGCTCAAAAATATATCTGATTGAGGGTCAACAACGAATTTGTCATCTACCAGAAATGCAGCTATATTCACATTTAACCTAGGACTCATGGCGCGGTTCCATATTGCGCCGACCGTATACCTTTTAAAGTCCCCAAGGACGATAGAAGAGTCAGATCGAAGTATAGTTCCAATTAAGGTAAGTGTTGACCGCCCTCTGGTGCCCACTAAATTCAATTCCCATTGTTTCTGGCGGGTAAAATCTTGACTGACCGCATCCTGCGGAAAATCTGCTGCATTACCACCTCCAGCAAGGAAAGCCTGCAATGCAAATGATTGGAATGTTGCAAGGTTATCCCGATAAGACACTGTAACATTCATATTGGGTGTAATGATATATTGGCCGTCAACTGTCCAAGCATTACCAAAAAAAGTTTTACCGTAGCGCACAGTAAGATTTGTTCTTGGTCCAGGTGTTAATCTCGTACCAACATCCCAGATAAAGCCAGAAAACCGTGCCGGACCAAATTCAGCCTCTCGGTCCGTATAACCCGCAGAAGCCAATAATGCGATCTTGCGGTGCAATTGGTAATCACCAAATAGTTGAGTAGTTAATGTTGTATTATTATCACCTACTATCGATTCTTGTGTATAGATGTTTTGCCAAGACCAGGTCGTCCGCGTAAATCTAGTGCCGTTAGTGAAAATTACTGATCCTTCATGAAATACTGAGGCTGCACCGGCCCCAAGATCTGTACCATCCACTGCGATATTTCGTGAAACGTCCACATAACTCAAACGATACCGCGTTGTCATAACGGCGAAATTCCCCCCAACCTTATTAACTGTAAATGGCGAGATTGAACCAATAGTAACCGTACCACGGTTATCACTTACACCAATATCAAGCGTCGAAAACGTGTCTCTTCTGTCAATAAATTGTTGTGTAACACCGGCATCTGCCTCAATAAAGAAGAAATCACGAACAATTTCGGAATCCATACCAGCGAGTAGCGAATGGCGAAACTCGTCCTTATCACCTTCTAGGCTGGGATAATAAAAATGGTTAAGATCATAATTTATGTTGGCGTTAAAGCGTGCACCTGTTGCGACCGCTGTGCCTCCGATAGTGGTTTGTGTCACAAAATCACTTTGTGCAAAGGCCGCATCTAAATCCACGTCATCAGTATATATTTCCGCAACTTCAATAGATGGCGTAATCACCCAATCCGCCTTGGCGGATATAACCAACCCCATTGTACCAATCATAGATAAAATTACAGCTGTTCCGACCTTATTTTTCATTTTTTTATTGTCCTGACAGTTCATAACAAAAGCGTCTATTGATTATAACCATACCCGTAATATGATCCAAACCGCTTGTTCCCCGTATGAATATGTGCCTTATTCAATACCATATTTATGTTCTTACAGTTTTTAATCAATTGCAAAGCTTCTTTAATTTCTTCCTCCGAAGTTCTATCTGCTTCGACAACAAACAAAACCTGCCCAACATGCATCGCAAGTACAGAGGACGCACTGCTGGCCAGAGCTGGCGGGCTATCAATAACAATTACTCTGTCATGATAGCGCTGTGCGAGCTCATCAATAATATTTCCCATTTTCTCGCTTGCCAAAAGTTCAGTGGTAAACGAATGTTTTTTACCTGCCGGCAAAACGCTTAAGTTCTTAATATCTGTTTTAAGGATACATTCGCTTAAATCTACACCGTCGTCACCAATAACATCAATAAGGCCTTTACCGCCCTTGATGCCCATAGTTTGCATGATATCAGGTTTTGATACATCAGCATCAACGAGCAGAACATTTAAATCTTTTTCCTTTGACATGCTCAATGCTAAACTAAGGGCGCAATATGTTTTGCCCTCATCCGGTTGTGAACTGGTAACCATGATGATATTACCATTTTCAATGGCGTTTTCACCGCTCGTAAATGCGTTAATTAAGAGACTTCTTTTAATAAGACGAAACTCTTCGGCTACGAGCACATTATCATTATTTAGAGTTAAGATATTTTTTTCATTGAGCCTGTCTTCATCAATCTTAACGCTATTTTGAGCTTCAATTAAACCTTTTCTACCTGGCTCTTCATTTCTTTCAGAACTGTTATAGTTGACGGGTTTAACGAGTTCACCGTTCGGCGCTTTTGTTTGTGAAGTAATTTCCGGTGCTTGTGATTTTGCCGCTAACTTTCTAGCAGCCCTTTCAACAAGGCTTTCCTTACTCTTCTTCTTATCCACATTTTTTTCGTTTACGTTCATATTAAATCTTCTATCTAATTAAATTACGCTACTATTCATTTGTTCTAAAACTACATAAACAAATATACCAGCTACAAACAAACCGCCAAACATAACGGACGAAGCAATTAGACTGCGTCTTCTTATGGACTCATCTTGTTTAGATAAGATGGCAGATACACTCCCGAGCACGGGTAGATTAAATACGTCCCGTAATCTTTGTTCAGATGAAAAGGTGCTGTGAAACTGGTTCAAGACAAACGCAGCACCACTACCAGCGACGATACCTGCCGCCATACTGGCTAGCACAAGCAACAATCTATTTGGAGATGCCGGTGACGCTGGTACTTGAGCCGGTTCAATTAGGCTATAAATGATCCCGGCTGACGAATTTTCCAAAATCTGTGACATTTTGGTATCTTCTCTCTTACCCAGCAAGCTATTATAATTTTCCAGCAGAATTTCGTAGTCGCGGTTAAGTCTTGCTTCTTCCGCCTCTACTTCTGGTACACGCTGTGATAAACTTAAAAGTCTGTTTACCGCAGCTTCTCTTTGAAGCTTTCTGGCTTCCAATTTTGCAATTTCACCCTCAACATCGATTAATTTGATACTCAACTGATCAAAAAGTGGATTTGGTCTCAATCCATTCATAGAAGATAGAGCTGAGGTATCACCATCTGTCATAGCACGTGCTAAATTTTCTTTTTCAGTAACAAGCTGATCCCGCAGGGATTTTATCTGTTCTTGCAAAATAACAATATCCGGATGCTGTTCTTTATATCCGCGTACATAAAGAGCGTCCAATTGAGTAACCATTGATGCTATCCTTGTTTCAATGGTAACACGCTGTGCTCCGCTGATTGGACCCACGCCAAAAGATGAAACAAAAGGAGGTAATTGCTCACGGTAATCCAGAATCTGCTGCTTTTGGTTTAGCAATTCACCCATTTGCAAATCAACCGCTGCGGCTTCTTGCCTTGCCGTGTTTAAATTTTGAAAGTAAGTCTGGCCTGTTGAGGATAAGAAGCCCATATTTGCCTGGATAAATTCCGACCTTTTACGCTCCGCTTCTTCAAGATTAGCTTCATGTTCCGTAATTTGTTCTTCAAGAAAAACCAATGCGCTGGATAATTCGCCGGAACTATCTACAAGTTGCCCACCCATGAATGCATCCAAAAATCCCTGAACTACGCCATGTGCTAAAACCGGATCTCTACTTTCATATGACATACTAAACAGTGTCGTCGATTCTGGTTCAATTTTAAACCGGCCCGAGATTTGTCCAATCAACCTGTTTAATTCTTCTTCAGAACCAACCAGATCCTTAATTCCGGTGCCTCGGACAACTTTTTCAACATTATCCCGTCCCAACAGAGTTTCCCGCATCGCTAAAATCTGGTTGTAAATATTGTTATTTACAGTCAAATCAGACATCAATGGAGTAAGCACCTTATCAGTATCAAAATGAAGTCTGGCCTTCGATTCATATTGATTGGGAATTTGCGATATGTATAACCATCCTGTTACCGACACACCCCATGCAACCAAAAGAGCAATCTTTCTATTGCGCCAAATGCCGTATAAGATTGATACAAACTGAGTATAAATTTCATTCATCTCATTTTACTTCCAAAAAAATTATTATCTTCACCAAATCAAACCTTAGGACGCTTTACATAATTTCATAGCACTGTATCTAAGACATAACTCGTTACTACTTTGCCCTGGACCCTAATAACAATCCATCCGATCCAGAGCGAATTACATTACTTAAAGCTTAAAAGAAGCTTTCTGGAATAATGATCACGTCACCAGGTTGAATTTCCACATTTGCAGTAACATCACCGTCTTTTAACAGATCATCCAACCGAATTGTATATTCACTCTGACTTCCATTTTCTACACGCGCCAGAGTTGAACTATTCCCTGCGGCAAATTCAGTCGTACCGCCAACGGCGATCATCACATCCAGCAACGTCATATTTGATCTATATGGAATTGCGGCCGGTGCTGTTGCAGAGCCAACAACCCTAACCTGTTGAGCAAACGGTCCCTGGAAGCCATTTACAATAACTGTTACAATTGGCCTTTGAATATATTGATCAAGTTGCTCTTCAATATCACGAGCCAACTGAGTAGGTGTTTTTCCCGTTGCGGCAATATCATCAATCAGCGGCACAGAGAAACGACCATCTGGGCGAACTGTTACCGGCGATGAAAGTTCCGGGTGTGTCCAGACAAATATCTGTAGTAAATCAAGTGGCCCAACAATATACTGTGGTCCGGGACCTTCATCACTTGAAACGAACTGTGCAGAAGGAAGTTGTCCTTTACCTCCCATTCCTCCACAGCCTGCTATGAATAGCAGACAAAACAATGAACTTACTTTAGCAATATTCATTGCTGGCTTATTTAGATTTCTTAAAAGGCTTGGCACGATTTAATCCCTTCGTTATTTATAATTTTAAAACTCATATTTCTTTGAGCTGATGTAATACTGTAAATTTGTAGTCTAACTTTCTTAAATCTTTATAAATTTTTCCAAATTTCTCAATTTCTATAAATAATTAGTTTCAATTAGACTAATATTGATGATTCAATAAATATTAGTTAAAATTTGTGAAGCACATTACAAAGACCCTCCGCTAACAGGGGTTACCTAACTCATGTTTCAACGATTTCTATAATGGATATATCTCGAACTTCACCAATAACTTCAAAATAACCATATTTAGTTGCCCAACTCACTCCAGTTACTTTTACTCAAAAACTCACTCATATGTAATTGATAAATTTATTTCAAATTCCATAAATTTATCTTGTTATGTAAAATAGCATAAATAAAATAAATAAAATAAATATACGGAATACAGCTTAATTTTCCCCATTTATTTTTTTAAAAGTGTCCTATAATGGGACAAAATTTTCATTTATTAACCATAAAACGAATCAAATAATATTAACTAAATTTAGAATCAGCAGAAAATACATGTTTTTTTAAACATTAAAGACTTATAACTATACGCGAGTATATTATACATTATTTGCTATATATCATTTAACAAAAATAACTATATTTAATCTGAGCACATATTAAAAACAGACGATACAGGACTGAACTCTATGACACAAAAAATTCATTTGATCGCAGCTGCCCGACCAAATTTTATGAAAATTGCACCACTTTATCATGCGCTCTCTAAACAAGATTGGTGTGAGCCAAGTATCATTCATACCGGTCAACATTATGATGCCAACATGTCTGATGATATTTTTGCTGACCTTATGCTTCCTGATCCCCACTTTCACCTAAGCGTGGGAGGAGGTACTCACGCTGAGCAGGTAGGTAAAGTGATGATGGCTTATGAAAACATATGTCTAAATATTCAACGGCCGGATTTATTAATTGTTGTAGGAGATGTAAATTCAACGGCCGCTTGCGCCCAGGTCGCTGCAAAATTGCACATTACTGTCGCGCATCTTGAAGCAGGATTAAGAAGCGGTGATCGCCTAATGCCGGAGGAAATAAACAGATTGGTTACAGATGCTATTTGTGATTATCTTTGGACCCCCTCGCCTGATGCAGATGAAAATTTAAGGCGTGAAGGACATCCGGAAAGTCGGATAATTCGCGTTGGTAATATAATGATGGATTCATTTGAACTTCTATCAGGTAAAATAATTGCGGAAGATGCACCAACAAAATACAAATTGGATGAAAAATCATATGGAGTAGTTACATTACACCGTCCTTCCAATGTTGATAATCCGAAAATTTTACATTCCTTGATGGATGGTTTGATCGAAAATTCCAAGAAAATAAAGCTCATATTTGCTGTACATCCACGTACTAGAAATAATTTGATCAAAAATAACTTGTGGGACAAAATGCAAAATCTCGAAAATCTAATTTTAATAGAACCGGTAAGTTATGTGCCATTCATGTCTCTGGTAAGGTCAGCTAAATTAATCATCACTGACTCAGGTGGAATACAGGAAGAAACCACATATCTCGATATACCATGTTTGACTTTAAGAGATAACACGGAACGACCGATAACAGTTACTGAAGGCACTAATAAGCTGGTTAAACCGGAGGAATTATCTATTAATGTGGATAAGATTTTGAAAAATGATTGGGTCCATGGTAAAAAACCGGAAAATTGGGACGGTCACACCGCCGAACGTATAACAAAGATAATTGATAATTTATTAAATAAATAATTTGAGTGTGTAAGTAAGACCAATGAGCAAAAGCATAAGCAAACTTTTATTACTTAGTTGTGCATTACTATTATATTCGGCTCAAAGCGGAATGACAGATAGAAATGTGCGTAGTCCTAGTGCGGACAGCACAATAACCGCCGGGCCATATTATAATGCATCAACAAAAAGTTATTTTGAACTATTTAGCTTTCCTGAGTTATCTTGGCCAGAAGCAGAGCTGGAAGCTAAAAATCATGTTTTTAAAAACACAACAGGCCGTCTCGCTACAATAGACAGTTATAAAACACATAAATTTCTGGTTAACAATTTTACATTTTCTCAAGACACATGGATTGGGCTACAGTTTTTTTGCAAAAGTTCTGAAGCTATATGGCTTAACGGTACAACGCCCATATCCAATCATTTTGAAAATTGGGATCCTAATATATCCACATCAAACAATCTTTGTGTAATAGAGGAATATTTGCCAATTTTCATAAGAAATAATTCCTTTGTCTGGGAAGTTTCTTCACCAAGAAAAACATCAAATTTTTATTTAGTTGAATATCAAACAGGAACAAAATAACAGCCAAACTTCAACTTTTAAGGCTAATCCTAGCCGATACATCTAAAATATGAATAGGACATATACTGCGTCTGTTGGCTGGGGTGGCAGGGATCGAACCTGCGATCACGGGATCAAAACCCGGTGCCTTACCACTTGGCTACACCCCAAAAATTATCAACAGATCGTTCCAAGGTGGTGCGAACATAGTGAGTTTCACATAAACATGCAATAATGTTTTTTACTTATTTCGATTTTTTTTTGCTTTTAATTATTTCCTATAAAACATAGTCTTACTTAGTTAAATGGAAACCATTCTAAACGAAGGAAAATAATTGGCCTGGGATAATATTATATCAAGGGGAATATGGGTAATTGTCCAACCAAGTAACTTTCTTATGTTAACTCTGACAATCAGTATAGTCCTTTATAAAATAAGTAATAAAAATTCGAAAATTAGAAAAATCAGCAATAAAATTATTCCAATATGTTTAACAGTTTTGTTTGTTGCTGGATTTACTAACCTGCCTTACTGGGCCTTAGTGCCACTTGAAAACCGTTTTCACAAATTTGTTAATCAACTAGATAATGGCCCCTATAGTGGTATAATTGTGTTGGGCGGGTCAGAAATCCTGCCCGTAAGTTCTGTAACCAATCAAGCCGCACTCAACGACAGTGGTGAGCGCCTAATAACGGCTGCCTCACTTGCTATTAATTTTCCTGATCTGCCCATTATCCACTCTGGAGGAACACGTTATGAAACATACGCTTGGTCAGACAATGACGTTGCGAAAAAAGTGTTTGAAGATGTCGGCATTGACATGTCAAGAGTCCGCTTTGTTGACAATTCATATAATACTCATACAAATGCAACTGAAGCCCGTAACCTGATCGAAGATAACGAAACCCGCCCCTGGCTTTTAGTAACGAGTGCCTTTCATATGCCTAGGTCGGTTGGTGCCTTCCGACATGCCGGTATCAAATTTCAACCTTATCCGGTTGATTATAAAACCACTCTCAAATACAGCGGATTATTCTCTTTCGATTTCGCAAAAAATTTATTCCATTTTGATTGGGCCATACATGAATATATCGGTTTACTTGCATATTATGTTACCGGTCGATCAAGCGATTTATTTCCTGCGCCGTAAATTACAATTGCCATTTTCGCAAATATTGTGGTTTTTCCAGTCCCCTCCACATTGCTTTAATGTCGGCAATTAACCCCCCCGGCTCAAGTAGACGTTCAAATTCCGCAAGTGGAATATCTTTATAACAATCATGTGAGACAACCCCCACTACCGCGGCATATGAATGATCGTCAAGATCTTCAAGTGATGGTTTAAGGTCAACATCAAAAAATAACTTTGCTTCTTTCGGATCCGCAGCCGCGTCATGGACGTCTACACCAAAACCACGAACCTTAAGTCCATTTATTAAATCAGTCGCTTTGGTATTTCTGAGATCCGGGCAGTTTTCCTTAAATGTAAGGCCCAATACTAAAATTTTACCGCTGCCCGATAACTGTGCACAAATTCGCTCGGCAACAAAATCTGCCATGCCATCATTTATAGCACGACCGGAAAGTATTATCCTTGGATCATGATTAATTTGTTTTGCGCGCTCCGCCAAATAGTACGGATCAACGCCAATACAGTGTCCGCCAACAAGACCGGGTGTAAAATTAAGAAAATTCCATTTAGTTCCTGCTGCTTCAAGCACGTCATAAACGGATATACCAAGTTTTTGAAATATCATCGTAATTTCATTAATGAATCCAATATTAATATCCCGCTGCGCATTTTCAATCACTTTGGCAGCTTCAGCAACGCGAATACTGGATGCCCTGAACACGCCTCCGCTTGTCACCGCACCATATACTTCGGCGAGTATCTCTAATACCTCAGGCGTTTGCCCGGAAATCACTTTTGTTATTTTATCGACCGTATGGACCTTGTCACCGGGATTGATCCGCTCTGGAGAATACCCCAAGTAAAAATCTTCACCGCATATAAGACCCGATTTTTCTGCCAGTATTGGACCGCATAATTCGTCTGTAACACCGGGATAAACGGTGCTTTCAAAAACAACTATATTGTTTTTGCCAATCACAGGCCCCAATATTTCACATGAAGATCGTACAGGCGTTAAATCTGGTTTATTGTTCTCATCAACCGGTGTCGGCACGGTGACAATATAAATCTCCGCCCCATGAATGTCATCCACCGAACTTGTTAATTCCAAGGCACTTTCATCAAGGCGTTTTTTTTCAATTTCATCGGTACGGTCAAAGCCATCCTTTAATTCTGAGATTCTTTGTTTACTGATATCAAAACCAATTACATCGAATTTCTTTGCGAGTGCTACTGCAAGCGGCAACCCAACATAACCCAGCCCAACAACGGCAATTCGTGTATCAGATGTTAGCGACAAAGATGACATTTAAAGTTCCATTTATTATTATCTTATATTTATTAATCTCAATTTCGGTCACATTAGACGTAATTTATTAAAGAAACCTAAAATAGAACCAAAAAACTTGGAAGTCTCTATTCTAAAATTCCATTCCAATTATTTCTTAACTTGTAAGGCTGCCCGGAAGCAAATAAATCAAATAAATTAGTATTATGATCAAGTTTTTGACCACCATTTTTGCCCAGCCGCCTAAATTGAAAACGCATTTTCTCTCTTGATTGTTTATACCAAAAGAAGTCAAAGGGAATAATCATATAAATTCCTTTATCAAAACTGCCTCTGCCGAAATCACTTTGCGACATATCCGTAAAGGTTGCCGTAGCACCAATCCTGATCCCATTATCAAACTGTCTGGAAACATCGATCGTCGTGCCCCAATCTTTAGCTAAGTAGCGACCAGCGCTGACTTTGCTGGTAATATCGTATTTTTTATTAACGTAGTAGAGACTTGCGTGACCGGTCACCGTTTCATAGTCCCGATAACTAAAGAGCTGATCAAACCCGCGTTGTTTAACAAAATTGATGTCTACACCAAATGAAAAAGAACTGTCATAAGGTCGATAAAGAACTTCCCCGCTCACACCACTATACATAGATTCCAAATGACCCGCAGTAATTCTTGTATAAACATTTTTTAAAGGATTTTTTACGTATTCAACATTTAGTCGAGTAATGCTCGTTGTACCTTCCGCAGCATATCTTCCAATATCACTTCTTACGTGCGGCACATTTAAATTTGTGGAAGAGGGAATTAGATCTAAATTACCAATTAAATGCTGCTTTACTTCACCATAAACTCGGAGACTGTCAGAAATGTTTGCTCTGGCAAATAATTTCAAATTTAAGTCTGCTTTAAAATGATCATTTTTGTCGGATCCAAAATGGCTGATCACATCCGGCAGAATGCCAAAATCAAAATCCTGAAGAGGTTTCTCAACTTTCGAACCACCAATATCGAATGTTGGATTATCGATGTTTGCCGACGCCATTATTTCTTCCGGGCTGCTATTATAGTCTGCGACCTTCTCAAAGTCTTTTCTTAGTATCGAAACTTTTGATACGTTAACCCCTCGCTCTTTCGATATTACAGTAAATCGTTCAACATTATCTGGCGCTTCATTCGTCAGGATGCGAACCGTTCGTCCAATATTTTTTGGAATATTGTCAAAAGGAGAAACTGATTTTTCAATCAATAATTCATCTTGTTCTACCGCAACGCCTGCGGGTCGCAAGTTCCTTGATCGCATTTTACTAATGATTGAATTGGAAATTTGTTGTTTATTCGCTTCCGTCAATTCAGCAACATTTCGTCCGCGAGCGAAATACGGACTATTCCTATATCGGGTTTGCGCCTCGTCTCCTACCAGACTACCTCTTATTGCTTCAATATTATTTTCGGAGTCATCGATAAAATTTATGCTGGCACTTTTATATGTTCCTAGCACCGCGCCTAATACCATAATATTATCTTCTGTTTCACCGGACAATGATTCTAACTCAACATCCAGTTTATCATCCACCAAATTAAGTGATGTTACGGCAAAGCCCATGGACCTTAGGCGTTCAAATATGAAATCCTGACTATCGCTACTCGCATAGTCATTCACATTGACGGCATTGGCGTTCAATTGGCGCGATCTTATTTCATCTACTTGCGGTCCAGTTGCAAAATTTAGCCGCATCGGTCTATGTAGATTTTGCTTCAAAGTCAGGTGAAAGGCAAATTGATTCCCATGGAGAAGTCCCGCACCAACCTCCAGCCAATTTTTGACTTTATAATTAACGCCGAAGTTAAATGCTGTTTTGCTCTCATAATCACTGAAGAGAGGGATCGTAGATTTATCAACAGTAGAATATTCGAGCTTCGTCGTAACACCTTTAATTGGGGTTTTATATTCTAGCCCCCAAAAAAAACCCATTTTTTCACCCGAAAAATAATTACCAAATCGAAATTTTTCTGAATTGTCATTTGTCGAACTTCTATTTTTAAAATTGCCCCCAAATAGTCTCGCAACATTTTTAACCTTGGCTCTATTTCCTAAATTCCCGAATCCAAATCCTACCGTAAAATCAAAATCGTTAATTTTTTTACTCGCTGCGATATATTCTCCACTAAACACACCGTCCCCGAGCATATCCTGAAGACCAATAACAATTACGGGTCTATATTTGCCCTCTTTAACCAATCTCAATTTTAAATCCAGGCCTTTATCTATACCATCTAAATTGTCGTTATAATCGGAATATCGTAGTGTTGTCTCGAGCCACGGGGTTGCCTGCCAGGTAACGTAATAATTTTGTCCGTCGCCAATATGTCCTGCACCGACTAATAATTCACCGTCATTCGAAAAACGGCCATTTCGTGTTTCCAGAAGTCCAATGCCGCCAAACAAGCCAACAGAACCAGTGTCACTCGAAACTTGTAATCCTTGTGCATTTAACATGTTGGGTAATAATGCGACGGCCGTGCTCAGTGCGTATTTGAAATGTTTCATATAAACACGCCCTTCATGACAAATTTGGATGCATTAATTTCTTACAAGAACAGCGATGGATGCCGCTGAAACCGCGAGATTTCTAAAAATATCACCAATTTCTCGAACCAATGTCAAACCATCATAGGGGCTAAGATCAGTAGGCACCACGATCGCGGAACCGGGTGGAATGCTTAAATTTCGGTCCCCTCCCCAAGATGCCAGGCTAATCGGTTTCGCGACACCGTTTGGATAAACAACAAATACACGATCTTCGTCAGCAGCCCGTGCAAAACCACCCACTTCTTCCAAATAACTCGCAACCCCTTTTCCCGGCACAAACTGTAATGCGCTAGGATTGAGTACATCACCTACTGTTACGATAAAACTGGGCCTTTTGGGCATAAACAGGCTATCGCCAGCTTCCAGCACGATATCTTTGTCTGGATCAAGATCGAGAACAACCGGGTCCGATTCAATTACGACACGCCCAACAAAATCCTGCTCGGCCATCTGTGCAACCATTCTTTGTAACTGAATTGCCCCCTCCGGACTGACATTCTGTTTCACGGAAGCGGATACCATGGCCGACTGCAATCTTTGTGCAGTCTGACGCATTTCTTGTCTTTGAATTTCTTTCACCCGATTTCGGGTAAATATGGCGCCATATGGATAAGATTGCTCCGTAAGTCCCCCTGCTCTTTTTATCAAGGATGAAAGTTTTTCGCCTTTACGAATTGTATAGACACCAGGTTGAAGGAATTCACCCGACAGAAGCACGGCACCAGATTCAAAATTAGTATATATACTGCTCACACGAACACCACCACCCGGATTGACACGGACGTCGCCTAAATTTGAAATTGACCCATCCACATATTCCCAATTCATTGTCAAATTACCGTTAGCAGCTGCTTCGTCGTAACTGGTTACCTCAATTCTGCTTATATTAGCGTCATTAGAAGTGCCACCTGAAACCGAGAGCAATAAATCTACAGCCGTCTCGTTTGGAATCGGGTAAACACCCGGAAGTCGAACGGCACCATCGATTGAAATGATATGTTCCAACGTAAAGGAAAGAAGATTATCTACTTCCTGATAAACAGAGGGACAGAAAGCAAAATTATTTTCCTCTACTTCCTCATCTTCATCATCATCTTCTTCATTCACCTGAAATTGTGATTGTGGCGATGCCCCTAATAAAGCAAGGGATTGCCTTCTTTGGGTTTCAATTTCCAATAATTCATCTTGACCCAGTATTTCTTGAAGGTCATTTTGTTGTTCTCTTGTGCTTTCGCGCCGTACAAATACTGCCCGAGTTGCAGTTACAAACCGATCAGACTGAGTATCAGCAATGATGCGCGACAGCTTCATAAGAGGTTCGCAATATACTCGATTTTTTTTGCCATTTGACAGCATTTCTTCAACAAGGTATTCGTTAGAAAGTATCACATCTCTGATACTTTCTGATTTTAAAAAATCCACATCATCCCTGCCGAATATAATTACCTTATCTTCGTCTAAGACGGTAAAATTTTCACCGCCGTTTAGCACTTCCTGTGGGCTAAAAGGAATAAGTTGCCGCGTTTGTGTAAGTGGATCAGTGCGCTCAACAACACCAAATAGAAGATACGGATCTTCAGTTAAGTTTTTCACAGAACCGATGAGATCTTTTACAGTTTTATATATGGCAACTGACCTAACTCCGGGTGTCGTAACATGCCCCATTAAGGCTACCCTACCAACCTGAGAATTCTCAGAAACATTAACAATAACTATTTCGCCGCTATTTAAATTTCCGTCAATATTTAGCATGTCAAAATTCAGACGGCCTTCTTCGTCATAGCGCATATGTGTGTATGAATTTCCGTTACGCCTTACAGCACCGCCAGCGAGAAGGAGAGCATCTTTTGCTGACATACTATTTTGACCGCCGGGTAATTCATAAATTCCCGGGCGAATGACATTTCCATCAACCGCGACCGTTGTTCCAATCGTTGGAACAATTAGTCTATCCCCGTCCCTTAAATTCACAATTTCCGCATCGGACCCAACAACTACATCATAAAGATCTATCGTTATTTTCTGATCTCCCCGTTGCAATATAATATTTCTGAGTGAACCTGTTTTCTTTACACCGCCAACATTAAGCAAAACTTCGATAGGGGTAGCAAGGCTTGTAGTACGCACTAATGTCGGGTTTTCAACTTCACCAGCAACCAAAACTGATATTTGGCGAAGCGTAGCAACAGATGCGAACACTTCGGTGCCAATCAGGGATTGATTAACCTCATTTTCCAATGTTGTTTTAAGTTCGCCAAAAGTTAGTCCGGCAGCGATCAACGGAGGTAGAGAGGGGATTATAAGACGCCCTTCCCTATCAACCCTGATCGAAACGATTTCCTCTCGTGATCCTTTAAAATTGATAATTAATTCATCACCGACACCAAGACGATAACTATCTGGAACAGTACCAGTGCTGATCTGCCCGAGAAGCGGAAGTCTATCAAAAATTGAATAGCCAAACTGCTTAAGATAGTCGTCGGCTTTATCGTCGACTTTATTCACGCGGGCATTATAATCTTGTTCAATAATAGACGGGCCTGCTTTTCTCCGCTCTTCCAATTGCAAATTAAGTTTGTCCATATAATCTTGCTCGCGCAATTGATCGAGCGGTGAACGTACTTGCGTTGCGTCAGTAGTTGACCCAGTCTGCCTTTTTATCTGATCAAAAATATTCTGATCCAATCCTTGAGCAGCGGATGACGAAACGTAAGCAAACGTAAGAACAAGACACAAAGAAAGCGTTGTTATGCAGGGAAATATTCTTCTAATCATTCCGGTGGAATTCCTCATTACGTGTTACACAGGGTATTATATTAACCATATATTTCAGCTATTGTCGGCAAATCTATCATATAGGAAACTAAGCGCAAGCCTAACCTTAAATTTTTGCTATTCCCGCGTATAATCTACCCACCAATCTGGCTTACGTTTTATTATATATTGCGCAGCCTTTACGCAACACTCTTTCGATTTATATAATGCGAAACAAGTTGCGCCGCTACCAGACATGCGTGCAATTAAAACATCTTCGGTTTCCGACAATAAACTTATTACTTCATTAATACTTGGTTCGAGCATAATTGCCGCTTCGGTTAACGAATTTCCACTTTCTTTTATAATATCCAACATTAATGTTGGATGAATTTTTCCCGATGGAAGAATCCTCTCAGTATCAAATGTCATATTGGATTTTTGAAAAACATTAAAAACCATAGGCGTCAAAACAGAAACGTTCGGGTTAACCAGAACCATATGTATTGCTTCTGCCAATTTGAAATGTGAAATTTTTTCACCCACTCCGGTCATATGCACCGGCTTACTAAGAAGACAAACTGGTATATCAGACCCTAATTCTAAAGCGATTTTATTAAGCTCACCTGGTTCAATTTTAATTGAAAATAACTCGATACAAAGTTTAAGTGCCGCTGCCGCATCCGCAGATCCGCCACCAATACCTGAACTAATCGGTAGTTTTTTATTTAAATAGAATTTAATATGTGGTGATATATTTGCATATTCGCAAATTCGGTGCGCCGCCAGCAAAATTAAATTGTTGCGCTGACTTTGTAAGTCACCAGCATATGGCCCCGAAATCACCAGCGAAAGTTCATCGCTTTTTTTAGCGGTTAATTCATCACCAATATCCGTAAACACCACTATACTATCAAGCAAATGGTATCCATCTTCCCGCTGGCCTGTTATTAATAAATCAAGATTAATTTTTGCAGGTGCGAGCAAAACATACCCTTAATCAAATGTTTTAATATAACCATTTTTAATTTTGGTTTTAATGTTCAGAATTTTGTCTTCATCGGGCGAAAGAGAAAGAGCATGTCGCCATTGGAAGCGAGCCTCGTTTTTACGGCCGACGGTCCAATATACATCACCTAAGTGGTCATTAATAGCCCAGTCACTTGTTTGAAGTTGTGCTGCTCTTTCCAGTACTAATGCAGCTGCTTCGTCATTTCCCATTTTAAACAACGCCCAGCCCAAACTATCAACGATATATCCATCATTTGGTCGAAGTTCGACGGCGCGTTCCAGCATTTTTTTTGCCTCATCATAATTTACACCGCGATCTACCCACGAGTAAGCAAGATAATTAAGCACCATCGGCTGTTCCGGCCTTAATTCCAGTGCTTTCTTAAAATCCGTCTCGGCTTCCGGCCATCTTTTTTCTTGATCCAATACGATGGCACGAGTGTAATATAATAACCAGTCCTTTGCAGTTTGATCAGTTAAATTTTCCACAATTTCGTCATAAGTTAATATGGCTTCACTATAGCGTTCATGCATGCGGTAAAATTCAGCTATTGAATTTAAAATCATTCTGTTGTCCGGGTATTCATCATCCAGTTTTTTAAGTGCTATTAAAGCCTCTTCTGGCTGGTCCATATCATCGAGCAACCATGCTCGTTGAATTTTGGATTGAAAATATAGCGGACTATCATTTGGAATCTTATCCAGTTGAAAAGCGGCACCTTCGTAATATTCATCACTTTCAAATATCTGAGCTTGCAAAAATCGCGCTAGTGGAAATTCATATTTAAAATAAATAGCATATTGCAAAAAATTGGTTGCAACCCTTTTAACATTGTCCTGCATCAATATTGTCGAAATTGAATAAAAAATTTCTGCGTAGGCATCATCTATAGTAGCTACAAATTCTACTGGTTTCTTGCCCTCAATGGCCTCATTTAAAGCCACTTTTAAATGTTCGTTTTCTGGCGAGGTTTCCAGATATTCATTATACACCGCTATTGCTTGGTCATTTTTATTCTGTTTTCGAAGAATATGCCCATAAGCTTCGACCGCTCGTAAATTAAGCAATCCTTTCTCATCCAACGATTTCGAATAATATTCTTCGGCTTTTTCGGTATCGCCCATATATTCAAATAACAAACCACTCTGATAATAATTGAAGAAGTTAAATGTATTATTTTCCTGAAACCCGCCAATTATTTCTTCAACTTCGCTGTTTTTACCTTGTTCGGCAAATATCCACGCTTTAAAAAACGGCCTAATTAAATTAATGATGCCGGTATCCGACAAACCGTCAATGCGTCCGAGCGCCTCATCAAATTCATCTGTCTTAACTTCTTCAAAAAACAATATTAGCTTTGACGTACTCGTTTCTGCTTCAATTTCTTTTAAACGGTTAGAAATCAAAGCGGCGTCATTGAGCCGACCATCTGTAATTAATACTGATAAAGCCGACTGGTTAAGCGAAACATTTTCAGGATCAAGCGATAATGCATCCAAATAAAAATCTGCCGCCGCCCTATAATCTTTATTAAGAAGCGCATGCCGCCCAGCCAAATATTCCCCAAACGGCATTTCCGGATTGTCCGCGGATAAGTTCTGGGTCAATGCAGGCCTGATTATAAAAGTCATTCCAATCACGACGATGGCGAGCAGTGACATCAAAGCAAGCATTACCGCACTTAAGTTATTTTTTATTTTGTCCATATTTATTTCAACTCGCTGTATATTTTTTTGACCATACTCCTTATTACCCTAATTAATTCCTAAGAACCAAATCACATTTTTGAGATATTACATATTGGGATAGTTTGGCCCGCCGCCGCCTTCTGGTGTGACCCAATTAATATTTTGAGTTGGATCTTTAATGTCACAGGTTTTGCAATGCACACAATTTTGTGAATTAATCTGTAATCCTGGACTGCTTTCCGTACCATTGCTAATAAATTCATATACCCCCGCAGGACAAAATCTTACTTCGGGTCCGGCAAATTTATTATAGTTTACCTCTATCGGAACATTATCATCTTTCAATTTTAGATGGCAAGGTTGATCTTCACTATGATTTGTGTTGGATAGAAATACAGATGACAATTTATCAAACGTGATCTGGCCGTCCGGTTTGGGATATATAATTTCCTCGCATGCAGCGGCCGGTTTAAGACATTTGTGATCTTCATCATGGCCAAAGGTCCAGGGCAGTAAAAAGCCAAGGCCAATATTATTGAGCCACATATCAAATCCCGCATAAATAGTGCCCCAAAAAGCACCAAATTTATGAATGGCTGGCTTAGCATTCCTGACCCGTTTTAAGTCCTTATAAACCCAACTATTCTCATATGCCACTTCATAGCCACTAAGAATAATATTTGAGCCACTTTCATTAAGCGATTTGAACGCCTCTTGTGCTGCTATCATCCCGGTTTTCATGGCATTATGACTACCTTTTATACGCGGTACATTTACAAAACCCGCTGAGCAACCAATTAAAGCACCGCCCGGAAAAACTAGCTTTGGAACCGACTGAAACCCCCCTTCATTAATGGCGCGCGCACCATATGAAATACGCTTAGCACCCTCAAACATTTTTATGAGTGCAGGATGAGTTTTATAACGCTGCATTTCATCAAACGGTGATAAATACGGGTTTGAATAATCAAGCCCAACGACAAACCCAACGGCTATCTGGTTATTTTCAAGGTGATAACAAAATCCACCCCCCACCGTATCATTGTCCAGCGGCCATCCTTGCGTATGAATAACCTGGCCCTCTTTATGATGTTCCGGCTTTACTTCCCAAAGCTCTTTAATACCAATGCCGTAGGTTTGCGGTTCTTTACCGTCACGAAGATTAAATTTTTCAATGATTTCCTTCGACAGTGATCCGCGCACACCTTCTGCAAAGAAAGTATATTTCGCATGAAGTTCCATGCCTTGCGTGTATGTATCCTTGTGGCTACCATCTTCTGCCACACCCATATCACCGGTGGCTATCCCTTTAACTGAACCGTCATCATTATAAAGCACTTCGGCGGCCGCAAATCCCGGAAATATTTCTACCCCCATATTTTCTGCCACGGTACCAAGCCACCGACTTACATTACCCAGACTGACAATATAATTTCCTTTATTACTAAGAAGCGGCGGCATCAAAAAGTGAGGTATCGACGTTTTATCATTTTCACTCAATACCCAGTGTTGATTATCTGTAACACTTACATTAAGTGGCGTATCCTTGTCCTTCCAGTCGGGAATTAGCTCATCTAACGCTATTGGATCAATCACCGCCCCAGAAAGAATATGAGCCCCTATTTCCGATCCCTTTTCCAGAACACATATAGAATATTCTTTGCCCGATTTCTCGCAAAGCTGTTTAAAGCGAATAGCGGCACTCAATCCCGCAGGTCCACCACCCACGATCACCACATCATATTCCATAAACTCGCGATCCATACGCTGCCACTCCTAAAACTTGCCTGTTATTTCATTTAAAAAATAGCCTTAAACATGCTACACAGTCAATCAATCTAATGGTTTATTTTACTAGGATCCTGAATTAAGTATAAAAATATAAAGGTTATAAAAAAGAGGCAATATAATGAAATTTGAAGACATAAAACGCTTACCGCTAACAAACCTGCCGACTTCATTTTATGCCATGCCAAATTTATCACTTGCCATCAATCAGAATAACGCTAACGGTCCCACAATATATATTAAGCGGGATGACGTTATGGAACTTGCCCATGGCGGTAATAAAACCAGAAAACTGGAATATGTTTTTGCCGACGCATTGCAACAAGGCACTGACACGGTGATTACCATGGGCGGCATTCAGTCAAACCACGTGCGCCAAACCGTTTCCGCTGCGGCAAAGCTCGGTTTAGAAAGTCATATTGTGCTAAATAATCCGGTTCCCGAACGAAAAAAAGAAATGCTCGGTTCCGGCAATTATTTGATGGATGTAATAATGGGTGCTAACGAGTATCTGATAGAAGGTGACGACGAAAAAGTCGCAGAAAAAATGTCAAAACTGACGCAAGAACTTATTGATGACGGTAAAAAACCCTATGTCGTTCCCCTTGGTGCGTCAAATGGATTGGGTAGCCTTGGGTATATGCTCGCCGCGAGGGAACTTATTATCCAATGGGAGAATATGGAAATATCGCCAAGTCATATATTTCTTGGTACCGGTAGTGGCGGCACACAAGCGGGGCTATTAATGGGGCTACGGTATTTCGGTAACAAAACCATTAAAGTCGTTGGCATTTCCGTTAGCCAGCCGGAAGAAATTAAAAAACAAACCGTCCGTGATGTGCTAGAACAAATTAAGGAAGTTATTGATGTCGATGATGACTTGGTCACCGAAGAAGATATTATTGTAAGTGGTGATTATTACGGTAAAGCGTATGCTTATCCTACTGATGACGCCACCGCCGCTATTAAATTAGTCGGCGAAAAAGAAGGCATAATCCTTGATCCCGTTTATACGGGAAAAGCAATGGCGGGCCTGATCGATATGGTTAAACATAATAGGCTCGAAAACCCGAAAGATATTGTCTTCCTTCACACTGGCGGCGCACCGGCAATACATTCCTTCGCAGATTTGTTTTTAGATTAATTGCTAAGCTTTAAATTCCCTAACCAAGCAAGCCAAACAACGATACACCGATAAAATTCGCCGTTGCGTAACCGAACGTCCCACAAAGAACTGCCGGTGTAACCAATGATTTCCAACCCAGTGCCCCTGCCATCGCCGCCGCTGTTGGCGGACCAAGGATGCAGGCATTTGATCCCACAAGAGCTTCCGGCAGGCCAATTTTAAATAATTTCGATAGCGTCAAAATTGTTATCAGATGAAACGAAAGAATAATAAATGCAAATAAGGCAAGCATCATTCCGCTTTCAATCATTGTTAAAATATCGACGCCGGCACCGATCATACCCAAAAATAAATACATGATTGCTATGCCGATTGGAAAGGCTTCGCTTAATCCGCCAATTTTATCGTGGGCTACTGTCGCTAAGCCCACCGTAATGGCAGTAATAATCAATAGTCGTAGCGGCGGATAACCTATAAATCCGGAAATCACATCACTAACAACCACGATCAAAAAAGCCAACCCCAGCGCAAGAACCGCCCGTTCAATTGAAAAAGAGCTTTCCTCTTCCACCAATTCATCTT
The DNA here is from genome assembly GCA_021774795.1 of Emcibacteraceae bacterium. Taxonomy (GTDB): domain Bacteria; phylum Pseudomonadota; class Alphaproteobacteria; order Sphingomonadales; family Emcibacteraceae; genus Pseudemcibacter. Next base: position 110,996 of record JAJFIR010000014.1, read on the forward strand.
CGCCGTCATTATACTTTGCACCGCTTAAATCATAACCAAATTTGTTTGTCATAAATTTCATAGTTGGTATCGCGATTAGCACTGCCATAAACGCCACACCCACTACATTATCCGCTGCGATACTGGCGGTCATCAGGTTGCTATCATCGAAACCAATTGCGTTAGATACGCCAACAAAATTGACTGATCCACCAATATATGTTGCACTGAATATCGCAGCAAGTTCCGGTGTTTTGTCACCAAGAGGAACAAGGAAAACACCCAAAATAGTGCCGAGTGTTGTACCAATTGCACCAAAGATAAATGCGATCAATGTAGGACCGGATTCAGTGAAAATTTTCTTTAGGTTGGCGTTGAACAACAAAAGTACGATCGCTATCGGAACACCAATGGTATTGATGCTATCAAAAACACCATTAGACGCCGAAATAATACCAAAGTTCGAGAGAATAGCACCAAATGTGATGATCATTATTGTACCGGATATTTTTTGACCCAAAGTCGTTTTCTCTAGCTTCATAACAAGCGCAACCAGAAGCAGCATCACCGCCCACATGGCAAAATCGTTATCCGCAGATATCAAAGTCATGGTCATTCCCTTTTTTATTATTCCCTAAATACTGTACAAACCCTATCTGATATGATTACGTATTGCCAAGAATTAAATTTGAGTGCAGGCAATGAACATAAATATCGAAACACACACTTTTCCGTTAAAATCCCCTTTCGCCATTACCGGTTATACCTTCACTGCTGCCAATACCGTCCGCGTTATCATAAATAAAGAAGGATATACTGGTCGCGGTGAAGCCACCGGTATTTATTATCAGGATGAGACGCCTGAGACCATGACCGCTCAATTAAATAGCATTATTGATACACCGGTTAACTTGCAAGAAATTCAAGAAGCCCTGCCTCGGGGCGGCGCGCGAAATGCGCTGGATTGTGCCGCCTGGGATTTGTTGGCAAAACGCACCGAAAAGTCAATTTGGCAACTTCTGAATTTTACCCCAAGACATCTATCAACGGTTGCAACGGTTAGTATAGATACGCCTGAAGCTATGGCAAAGAGGGCTTTGCATTTCGCCAGCTACCCGCACCTTAAGATCAAACTGGATAATAATGACCCTATTTTAAGTTTGGAAGCGATCCGAACCAGCAGACCGGACGCCACATTAATTGTCGATGTCAACCAGGGTTGGAATTTTGGTGAGCTTAAAGAATATACGCCCGCTGCCAAAAAATTAAATATCGCCATGATCGAACAACCGCTTCCACGCGGCAAGGACGAAGAATTGGAAGGGTATGAATCAGCGGTGCCACTTGGCGCAGATGAAAGCTGCCTTGACGTCTCGGAATATGAAATTGCCGCCAGACGTTATGACGTGATAAATATAAAGCTCGATAAATGCGGCGGCCTAACCGGGGCATTTAAGATTGTTCAAATGGCGGCCCGAGATAATAAAAAACTTATGATCGGCAATATGACGGGTTCGTCACTTTCCATGGCACCCGCCTATGTCATCGGGCAATTTTGCCAATATATTGATTTGGATGGTCCGCTTTTTTTAAAAAGTGATGTTGATAATGGACTTGAATATCACGATGGTGGTATTGTCAGCATACCAAACAGCACATTATGGGGATAATAATTCATGGCAAAATCTGCATCGGTAATCATATTCCTCATTCTCTGTTCTGGCTGCGCGTCTCATCAATCACTTAACATAAAGGATCACAAACTTCCCTTCTGGAATAAGCTTAGCGAACGAAATACCAACGATCTTGATATGGTCGTTGTGCACGCAACTGAACTCAGCGATATGGCCGAAGCCCGCGAATATGGCGAGCGCATTCTTTACAAGGAAGCGGGTACCGGCGCGTCCGGTCACTATTACATCGATCGTGATGGCAGCATCGAACAATATGTTCCCGATAATCGCATTGCCAATCACACAACAGGTTGGAACAAAAAAACATTAAGCATTGAACTAATAAACTTGGGCCGCTATCCCAATTGGTATCATAGTGATCACCAAAAAATGCAGGAACCATATACGCAAGCACAAATTGACGCGTTGATCAGTCTCGTTACAGAATTCAAAAGCCGTTATCCGACAATCAAATATACTCAAGGCCACGAAGACCTGGACACCCGCATTATTGCGGCTGAAAATGATCCGTCAAAACAAGTCGCCCGTAAAATGGACCCCGGACCATACTTTCCCTGGGAATTATTCTTGGACGCCGTTGATTTGAAGAAAGAAACGCCTGAAAAACCCGAATAATGTTTAACTTATTTTAAAATATTATCGTTACACATATGTGATTAAAAAACGGAATTGAAATCCGGTATGGCATTTTGATGTTAAATAATGTGTTTGGGGTGGTATCGTTAAAAATTCATAATCAAGAGTGAAGAAAATCTCTATACGATAAACATTTTATTTAGTTATCCATCCTTTTATTCATCAAATGGCCGTGCCGGCTTTGGACTTCAATAAACACCCGTTTAATTTCCGGATGCATTTGTTTGATTTTCTGCTCAAACATCGAAATGATGTTTTCCACCTCACCGGCGGGAATATCATTTTTAAAATCAAGGCTAAGATTAAGAAGTATATCATTAGGGCCAAAATGCATGGTCAGAACTTCATTGATATTGTCGATTGACGGATGACCATCAAAAAGATCACCAATGCTTTTAACAACTTTCGATTCAGCAGCTTCCCCGATCAGCAAGCTTTTACATTCGAACGCCAGAACAGCTGCCGTCATTGCTAAAATCAGTCCGATCATCACCGATGCAATACCGTCCGCCTCCGGTATATTAAAATAATCACCGATGAATAAACCGATAAGTGCTGTAGCCAAGCCCAACAATGCCGCTGTATCTTCAAACAATATGGCAAAAAGGCTCGGGTCCTTGCTTCGCCGCACAGCATCAACCATTCCGCGTTTACCGCGGCGGGAATTAAATTCGTCATACGCCATTTTCCACGGATATGCCTCGAACAATATTGCCACACTCAACACAATATAGTTGATGTGAATATTAGTTATTACTGCCGGTTCCAGTATTTTATGTATTCCTTCATAAAGCGATACGCCCGCCCCTACTGCGAAGATCAGCATCGCGACAACGAAACTCCAGAAATAAAGTTCCTTACCATATCCAAAGGGATGGTCCCTGTCCGCAGCTTTTGACGCCTTTTTAATACCGTAAAGAAGTAGCACCTGATTTCCGCAATCAACAATGCTGTGGACCGCTTCGGAAAACATTGCAGATGAATTGGTATAAAGTGCGGCACCCAGTTTGGTGACAAATATTAGAAAATTGCCAATTAGGGCGGCAAATATGACTTTTTTGGATGAATGAGCAGACATAAAAAACTTTTACCTTAATTAGGATATTTTTACATCAATAAAAATACGATTGGCAAAAAAAAGTAAAAGATTAAATATTCTAATTAAAAAATTAATTTCTCTGTTATATAATTACCTGATGAATAAAAATGTTGCAGTAGATCGTGATCTTGATCCCGCCAATATGCTGAAGTGGTATATTGAATGCGGCGTCAATGAAACCATTTCAAACAGTGAAATAAATTGGTTTGAAGAAAACAATAATATTGTTATTAATCAACAAGTTAATGAAAATACGTCTATCATTTCCAAAAGATCACAAAAACCAGCCGTTCAGCCACCACTTACAACCAATAAAGAGATTATAGAAAATGCAGAAAAACTGGCTGCTGCTTCGACCACTCTCGATGAGTTAAAGGCGGCGATTCTATCATTTGACGGCTGTAGTTTAAAGAAAACCGCCTCAAACACTGTTTTTAGTGACGGTAACCCTAAGAGCGATATCATGCTCATCGGCGAGGCACCGGGCGCGGAAGAAGACCGAACCGGCAAACCATTTGTCGGTGAAGCCGGCCAGCTTCTTGATAAAATGTTTGCAGCGGTCAATATGACTAGAAAAGACGATTTTTACGTTGCAAATGTTCTACCGTGGCGCCCGCCGGGTAACCGCAAACCTACGGAAGCAGAATGTAATGTTTGCCTGCCCTTTTTGCGACGCCATATTGAATTATTCGATCCCAAAATGATAATATTAATTGGTGGCACTTCCGCATCGGCGCTACTCAACGTACAAACGGGCATTACAAAACTTCGTGGTAAATGGCTCGAATACTCATTGGGTGAGCAAAAAATCCCAATAATGCCGATCTTTCACCCGGCGTATCTTTTAAGACAGCCCCATTTTAAGAAACAGACTTGGCATGATCTGCTCTCTATTAAAGAAAAAATTGGACGTATTGATTAATGTTTAAAAAAGTTCTTATGATATTTACTCTTTTGAGTACTAACACTTCCTTTGCCCAAAATATTAACATTGACCGGATTAATTTAACTCCGCTCAGTGCCAATGATGTAGAAGCCTACAGAAATATATTCGATGAACAAAATCGCGGTCGGTGGAAACAGGCTGACCGGGAAATTAAAAAAGTCGCCAACCCTATTTTGATGGGTCATGTATATTATCAAAGATACATGCATGCGACCGCTTATACTTCAAAATTTGGCGAACTATCAGAATGGATGAAAAACTATAGCGATCTTCCCGGTGCCCAAAGAATATATGATTTAGCAAAGCGAAAAAACGGCGGTAAAACAGGTGGATTAATGCAACCGATGGTCGGTGCTTCATACGCCTTCCCCGCTGATAAGCCAACACCGCCTTCGCGTTCAGCAAGCGCGGCCGTGGCTGCCAAGCCGAAACCGGCTGAGCCAACAGAAGCGCAAAAACGAAAAAGGCAAGAACGCCGCGACGTGGCGGAGGTAAAACGGGCAATCAGCAGATATCTACGCCAGCATAACGCGGACCGTGCAGAAAAAAGACTTTGGGCCTTTGTAGAGCGGGGTATTTTGACCGATCTGGAAATTGATACCGAACTATCAAAAATTTCCAATGAATATTATTTAACAAATCAGGATGACAAGGCATTGGCCCTTGGTCAATATGCGTCAAGATCGCGGCAACACGTTTCCCAATCGGACTGGATCGCTGGCCTTGCGGCGTGGCGGTTAGGGGATTGTGCCGTTGCCGCAGAACATTTTGAACATGTTGCAAATTCATCAGTGGCTGGCGACTGGACAGCCGCAGGAGGGGCATTTTGGGCGGCGCGCGCATATTTGAACTGCCGTCAACCGGATCAGGTTAACAGACTCCTGAAAAAAGCGACTTCATTCAAACGAACTTTCTACGGCATTCTAGCCGCGCGCCAGTTGGGAATTGATTCTGATTTAGATTGGACAAGCCCCGAATTTACGGACCGCAATTACCGCGAAATAAGAGGACTTTCATCGGTTCACCGCGGCATAGCACTCGCACAGGTAGGCGAAAACACCCTTGCCGATATGGAATTAAGTGCAGCCTGGAGCCGCACGCGCGACAGCCAGCATGCTTCCTTGCTGGGTTTAGCAGCACGGCTAGGTCTTGCTGCAACGCAGCTCAGGATCGGTAGAATTGAAGAGCAGAAACGCATCGCGTCATTGGATAGTACACTATACCCTGTTCCTTATATAACACCTGATGGTGGTTATACGCTTGATAAAGCGCTTCTATTCGGCATGATCCGTCAGGAAAGTGGCTTTAACAGCTGGGCGAAGAGCGGAGTTGGCGCCCGCGGACTTATGCAATTAATGATGGGTGCCGCTGGTGACATGTCACAAAACCGCCGGTTACAACGCATCAAGCTCGATGATCCGAGGTATAATATGTATCTTGGCCAGAAATACATGAAAACTATGCTCGGTAAGCAATTTGCCGACGGTAATTTATTTAAGTCGCTTACTGCATATAATGCAGGTCCGGGAAATATGCAAAAATGGGTTAAACGGACGAATTTCCAGGACGACCCACTGCTTTTTATTGAAAGCATTCCTGCTCGCGAGACACGCATCTATATTGAACGCGTACTAAGCAACATGTGGATATACCGTATGCGTATGGGACAAGAAATACCAACACTCGACTATGTTGCAGAAGGGAAATGGCCAATTTATAACCCGCAGGATAACATGCAGTCGGCCAAAAATAATAAGAGCAATCAATATGCCAATAGATCAAACTAAAGAATTCCTGCCTCTTAATATCGCGATATTAACGCTATCGGACAGTCGTACGTTGGAAGATGATATCTCCGGTCAAGTTCTTGTCGATAAACTTACTGATGCGGGCCATAATTTATCTGAGCGCGCTATTATTAAAGATGATAAAAATGATCTGCGGGCACAACTCAATAAATGGATAACTGACGACGCCATTCAAGTTATTATTTCAACCGGCGGAACGGGACTTACGGGTCGCGATATAACGCCGGAAATATTCCATGAGCTTTATGACAAAGAAATAGAAGGGTTTGGAGAAATTTTCCGCCATATATCATTTAAACTAATTGGAACATCCACATTGCAATCACGCGCCACCGGCGGTGTCGCAAATGGTACATATATGTTTGCTGTACCGGGTTCACCCGGTGCCTGTAAAGATGCATGGAACCATATATTCTCGGAACAGCTTGATATCCGGTTCAAGCCTTGTAATTTTGCCGAAATGATGCCCCGCCTTAAAGAAAAGTAATTATAGAATTTAGGACAGAAAAGGGAGGAATAATGTGAACGAATTTGAAAAACCAAAAACGACACGCTTTTTGAAGAAATTTCTCTCTATTCTGATTGCGGGTCTGATGATCGCCGGTTCTTTTGCTTATATTTACTCGTTGAGCAATATTTCAAACCCATCGATTGATCCTTCAAGTTTTGAAGCAAGACCCGCGAGCTTCGTTCAGTCTCCTGTCTGGTCGGGTAACGGCAATTATGCAATTTTTGATCATCACACGCACACCAACATTTCGGACGGTGTATTAAGTCAAAAAGCAGTGGTTGATCTGGCCGTAAATTCCCAGTGCGATGTTTTGGCTTTAACCGATCATTCGGACATCGCAGCAGTCACCACCCCGCGTCATTTTGATGAGATTGATGCACTACGCTCAGCGAACCCGAATTTAATCATATTTAGCGGACTTGAAATTAATATCCCGTCTTATGATGGTCGCGAACACCTGACCTTACTGGCTGACCCGGCACAGGAACGCCAGACTTTAACCTCTCTAAAGATAATTGCAGAGGCCGATAACGAAGACACCGAAATCAAGGACCCCACGAGGGAAGTTGATCAAAAGTTCTTTAACCGCGTCAATTTATTTAACCAAACCGGTGCCAATTTGGTGGTATTATATAATCATCCCAGCCGCATGGATGTAACGCCTGGCGAAAATAAAAACGATATGATCGCATGGAATAGATATTCGCCGAGTTTTATCGGCTTCGCTGGCGCGCCCGGTCATCAAAACTCAGAACCACATGGCCTATATGAAGAAAGCATAAAAACAGTAAATCGCTGGGATCATATTGCCGCCAATGTGGGTGATGTATGGGATCAATTGCTTGGTGAAGGTTATCAACTATGGGGAGCACTTGCGGGATCCGATTTCCATGATAAGCTTTACGACTTCGCACCATGCAGTTTTTCACGTACCCATCTGGAACTCGAAGATCGCAGCCATGAAGGTGTTTTAAAAGCCCTGCGCGCAGGGACGTTTTGGGCGGACCACGGCAGAATTTTAAATAGGCTGGTATTTTCCGCGAACATGGATGGACTTGAGCGGCCGGCATACCCCGGCTCAATTGTCCAAACAGGCACAAGTAAAAAAATTGATATCAAAATTGATATTAATCGCGGTAGCGGTTCATTTGGCAAACCGTTGGTCGTAGAAATTGTCAGTAATTGCCGAAGTGGAAGAGCAGCGGTAGTTGGCTCTAAAACATTGCTTGAAAATGAACTAAATGCCGAATTCACCATTGATGCAATAGCAAGAGGCCCCGACAATAGTAGCTGCTATGCCCGATCCGTAGTGCGGCTCGTGGATGCGCAAGATGAGCTGCTCGCCATGACAAATCCAATTCGGTTTCGTCTCTAATCATTCATTCATGTAAATACTGTCCATAACCAAATGCTCACCGCCGTTCTCGGTGCATACTGCGTAATATCGTTCGGTGCCACCGCGCATTGCGACACCCGCATAACGCCCTTTTTTATCAAGAATGTAAAATTGAAGGTTAAAGGCAATTTCACCTTTATCATTAAGGTAACCCGGATTGCTCATCGCCGTCGTTTTTACCCGATTTAATGCATACATACCTGCATCTTTCGGATGCATTCCATCGCGCATTTTTTCAACGATCAGGAATGAACAAAGATGATAGAGGTTCATTTCACCAAGCCCCGTTGATCCGGCTGCGCCAACTTCGTTATCAACATAAAGCCCGGCACCCAATATCGGGCTATCACCAACGCGGCCCGGTACTTTAAAAGCGCGGCCCGACGTGGTTGTATTACCGCAAATTTCGCCTTTGCTGTTCATAGCGTTGCAATTAATGGTACCGTGAATATGCTCTATATCAATGCGGCCTTCCTTCGCCATTTGATACGCTACTTCAAAGCCTTTCTTTTCAATAAAATCTAGGTCAAGTTCTGCGAATGTGCGATTATCGCCTTCCGCCTCAACCCGTGCTTTCCACTCCAGATAACGTTTAAAGGAAACTTCACTGTTCAGATCACCTTCAATTTTATGACCTTTATCACGGGCGAAATCAGTCGCCCCCTGACCGGCAAGCAAATGATGGTTTGTATGGTTCATAACATCAAGCGCAACCATTGACGGTGCTTTAACCCCCTGAATATAGGCCACACCACCCGCTTTTTTGCGTGGTCCGTGCATACAGCACGCATCCAATGTCACATCACCATTGGCATCTGGAAGGCCGCCATATCCAACACTTGTATCTTCCGTTGATAATTCGGGAAGGTTAGTACAAGCTGTTGTTGCGTCCAAAACATCTGCGCCTTCTGTAATCATCCGGTACGCGATCTCGACGCCGGTTTCCCCCGCTTCATTTTTAAGCCGGTGCCCGTTATGTGCCGAAACCACAAGTGGCTTATAGCTGCTCATGATCGCGGGGGCTTGCGCCATCGCTTTTGTTGCAACCGTTGATGCGGCGGCCACTGCCCCTGCGGTTGCCAATATTTCGCGCCTATTAAATTTTTTGGTGTTAAATTTTTTGGTGTTAGTTTTTTCAGTCATCACTCTCTCCCGTTCTTTACTTGTGAAATTTATCAGTCTGTATCTGTTGTTCTATGAAGCAGATGAGCTGCTCCGTTTTTAATATTTTCAGCATCCGGATCAAGTATATCATAATTCGCCAGCAGCGTCGGGTCAAAATGATAGCAGATATTCTCAATATTTATTCCTTATCAGGACACAGGCGAAAAAACACCGTCCAAAATAACCAGTTCTGGTCCGTTTTCCGTGTGAACCGCATAACCGTAATCCTTACGCGCATGCATGGTAGCACCGCCGTGACGTCCTTTTTTATCAAGCACATAAAAGCTAAGTCCGAAGCCCGGTTCGCCCATTTCATTACGGTATTTATCTGTTGTTTGCTCTGCAATTCTTTTTAAAGCATAAATCGCAGCATCTTTCGGATGCATACCTTCACGTAATTTTTCAACGATTAAGAAACTCGCGCAGCTATACATGTTGCTTTCGCCTCGCCCTGTGGAACCTGCGGCTCCATAATCATTGTCCACATATAAACCCGCGCCCAAAATTGGACTGTCACCAATGCGACCCGGCTTTTTCCATCCGAGGCCGGATGTCGTGGTCACGCCGCAAATATCGCCTTTACTGTTCATTCCGTTGGCATTAATGGTTCCAAAAAAATGATTGGGATCTATCTTGCCTTCTTTCATCATGGCAAGGGAAACATCCATACTGTGTTTTTCAAAATTGGTTGCGGAATCAATTTTTGCCTTGCGGTCGGTTTCTTCTTTCCATTCATTATATAGTTTGCGGCTTTTATCGGTATTTAGATCATCTAAAATCTCATACCCTTGTTCGCGGGCAAAATCCTGCGCTCCTTGTCCGGCAATTAAATGGTGATCCGTTTTATACATCACGTCCCGCGCGACTTTGGATGGGTTTACCACACCTTGAATATAACCGACAGCACCTGCCATACGTTTTGGCCCGTGCATGACGCTACTGTCTAATGTCACATTACCTTCCGCATCGGGAAGTCCGCCGTAGCCAACACCACGGTCCTCCGGGTCTTCTTCATTGAGGTTCACACCTTCGATAAGCGCGTCCAGAACATCGACACCTTCAATAATTTTACGGTATGATATTTCAACCCCCATAAGACCATCGGCATTCTTAATCCAGTGCCCGTTGCCAGAACCTACGACCATCGGGCGATAGCCGCTCATAATCGCCGGTGCGCCCTGTGCGAACGCATTGGTAGAAACAGCAGATGCCGCCGCGACCGCCCCTGCCGTTGCCAGCACTTCACGTCTGTTTATTTTTTTTAACATGACTATTCTCCCGATATTTGCTTTTATGAAAATATAATGATCCCAAAGCGAGAATGAGTCAAATAGAGGTGCTTTATTCTATGATATCTTCAATCATTTTCGACATTGCCAAAGCATTTTCATTATCTTCAGCCTTAAGTCCCTTCACAACGCCTTCTTTATCCTGTCTGTTTTTGTTCTGGCTTATTTTCCATTTGCCGTCAAAACGGGTGATTTCAATCTCGAGACCGATAATGCCTTTTAGTTGACTATCGATATATTTTTCCGGGGCGTCGGACACTTTCCAAGGCGTTTCGTAGTGTTGCTCATTTTTATCTGTTTGTTCATTGATATGATTAAGTAACCAATCATGATCCTCAATAATCTTCAGGGTGCCATGCGCGTGAACGACGGCATAATTCCAGGTGGGTACCACTTTTCCGTGCTCCGCCTTTGACGCATACCATGACGGACTGATGTAATGATGTGTGCCCTGGAAAATGACCATCACTTCTTGCCCCGCCTTATGTTTTTTCCAAAGCGGGTTGCCTTTCGAAATATGTGCGTGAAGCGCACCTTTCTCGCGAAGTTGCGGTTTAAACAATAATGGCAGATGATCCGCCGCTATTTCAACGTCTACCATAGATATAAGCGTACCAAAGGGGTTTGAATGAATTAGATCATGAATGAGTTCTTCTCTTTTCTCAACGAACATTGGAGGCTTAAACATGGTTTTATCCTTTTAATTCTTTTTATAAATCAGCTTAAATCAGCAGCGGTATCGACGTCGTTTAACATATCCACATAGGCGACCCGCACATTGGATTTAATATTTGCCGACGTTTCCTTCATTGTATCTTCTGACGACCAACGAACATTTGCAAATGGTGCAATGCGGTTTCGAGTTCTACGCATCCCAACCAGCCAGAAGCCACCGTCTTCTGCGGGGCCAAAAGCCACTTGATTATTCTTTAACGCATCGAATGCCCGCGTAATGTGATGCTTTTCAATGGTAGGGATATCACCACCAATTAACACTAGTTTACCCTTAGGCACATCATCAAACACCCGCTGCATGCGCTGGCCAAGATCACCACCGCCTTGCGCCATGACACTATAACGCTTATCAAAAAAGGACCCTTTATAATCATCCGGAGAAATGCAAATTATTGTTTTCCACTTTCCTTTTCCTACTCTTTTGACAAGGCCCTTTACGGTACGGCGATAAAATCGCCATGCTTTGAAATTACCTATATCTTTTGTCAATCTTGTTTTGACCCGTCCCATACGTGGTGCTTTGACAAATATAACCAGATGTTTTTTCATTAATAAAACTTCTTTATAGTATTAGGCTCAACACCAAGTTTATAAAGCAGCAAACAAAACCCATTTTGAATCATGCGAAACAGATAGCCATATTTGTTGTATTTTTCAGCTGATGTGATGATCACATGATCCGACATTTTTAATCGGGTACCACCAATTCGCTTGACTATATCCACATCCTCCATCAAGGGCATATTGTTATAGCCTCCAATTTCGTCATATAGTTCGCGGGATATGAATAATCCCTGATCGCCATATGGAAGCGCAAATACCCGGCAACGGAACCTTACCCATTTTTCCAGCAGTCGCGGGAAAAAGCCAACATCATCAAACTTAAGCCTAAATGCTAAAGCTTTACCTGGTTCGTTTTTCATATGCTTTTGAAGCTCATCCCACCATCCTGTGATCAGCTTACTGTCCCCATGTAAAAAGAATAACCATTCACCCTTGGCAAAATTTGCCCCGGCAGCCATCTGATAACCCCTTCCGGGATTGGTATTGATGATATTATATTCGGCAAAACTATATGTATCCGTGCCGCCGTTTACGATAATCACATCTTTAGGCAGTACAGCAAGCAATTGCTTTAATTCTTCATCTATATTTAAAGTAGGTATAATTACCGTAATTGTCATCATATTCGCTTTATTCTTATTTTTTCAAAGTCTATAGTTTCTTCATGAAAAAACATACCTTAAAATCAAGACCAACTTACGAACTGGAAAAGGAAATTGGCGGCATCATTTGTGGTGTTGACGAAGTGGGGCGTGGGCCGCTCGCCGGTCCGGTCATCGCAGCGGCCGTTATACTGAATCCGCGTAACATACCACTCCACCTAAACGATTCAAAAAAGTTGAGTGCTAAAAAAAGACAAGAATTAAATGATATCATAATTAAAACCGCAGAATATGCTTACGGTGAAGCTTCACTTGAAGAAATAGACGATCTAAATATACTCCATGCAAGCATGCTTGCCATGAAGCGGGCGGTCGAAAATTTACCCCGAAAAGTAGATCATATATTAGTTGATGGAAACCGTCTTCCAAGTTTCGACGCACCTGCAACTGCGGTCATAAAAGGTGATCAAAAATCTGTTTCCATTGCAGCCGCATCGATAATTGCTAAAATAAAACGTGATTTTTTGATGAAAAGTTTATCAAAATTACACCCGGAATACGGCTGGGAACGAAATTCAGGATATGGTACCCGTGAACATATGGAAGCACTAAATCTTGTAGGACCTTCGCGTTTTCATCGAAAATCATTTGCGCCAATTCGTAATCTAATGACTCAAGAAAAATATATAACTAATTGATTTCAGTTAAAAAAACACTTGACGTGATTCGCCAAATGAATCATGATTCTGTTCATGACACAAAAAATGAACATAAAAACAAAAGCAGCCACGACAGTGCGGAAATCAAAATCTGCATCTGCGAAGACTGCATTTAAGTCCCTTCCTTTAAATAAAATTCTAAAAGGGGATTGCATCGAGCTTATGAACAGCTTACCCGAAAAATCTGTGGACGTTATCTTTGCCGATCCGCCCTATAACATGCAACTTAAAGGCGATCTTCATCGCCCTGATAATTCTCATGTTGATGCGGTTAATGATGAGTGGGATCAGTTCGCAGGTTTTGATGTGTATGATAAATTTACCCGCGAATGGCTAACTGCGGCACGACGGGTACTGAAGGACACAGGTACCATATGGGTGATCGGCAGTTACCATAATATATACCGTGTAGGATCAATCTTGCAGGATATCGGATACTGGGTTTTGAATGATATTGTCTGGCGTAAGACAAACCCTATGCCTAATTTTCGCGGAACACGTTTTACCAATGCCCATGAAACGCTTTTATGGTGTAATAAAGGTGAAGGATTTAATAAATACACTTTTAACTACGAAGCGATGAAGGCTTTTAATGATGACGTTCAAATGCGCTCTGACTGGGTGCTGCCCATTTGTTCCGGTAAAGAGCGCTTGAAAGTAAACGGGCATAAAGGACATTCAACACAAAAACCGGAAGCCCTGTTATACCGCGTGTTACTTTCATCAACCAATAAAGGTGATGTTGTCCTTGACCCTTTCTTTGGCAGCGGAACAACCGGTGCGGTTGCAAAAAAACTTGGTCGTCATTTCATCGGCCTTGAGCGCGAAGACAAATATATTAGTCTTGCCAGCGACCGTATTAAAAATATTAAGCCCTTAGGCGATGATGCGTTGGAAATCACACCAGCAAAGCGGTCCCTTCCGCGCGTGGCATTTGGTGCTTTGATTGATAACGGGATGATTAAACCAGGTACCATGCTTTACGGCCCAAGCAAACGCCACATTGCCAAGGTTCGCGCTGATGGCACATTAATCAGTGCGAGTAGTAAAGGATCTATTCATCAGGTCGGTGCCCAACTACAGGGCGCGCCAAGCTGCAATGGTTGGACATTTTGGAATATAGAAGTGAATGATAACTTAGTTTCGATCGATTATTTGCGTGCCGAAGTCAGGGCACAAATGAATTAAAACAATAAAAAAAGACCCATATTATCTTCTCCGATAATATCAACTACTTACCTACTCCGGTAAAGTGACCCGTCAAGAGCCCAATCTTGACGGGTTATTTGTTTCAAGATTACAAGTATTTGAAATTAAAATACGGAATTTTCAATCAAATTGTGCGGAATACGCCAAAGAATTGGCATATCTTGCAGCACAAATGAACGCCTTACCCACTTAGAGCGACGTAAACTTTTGTGAATTCCCCTCGAAAGTTCAATTTTACCCTGATTTTTTGCCATATCAGCCATATTTAAATAATCAGTTACGTTATCTGGCGAAATGATAAATACGTTTCCCACTTCATCATAATTATACTTATCAAGATCAAATAGTTCGCATTTCTCCAAGCCGCCATATAGATCAAATGCGATCATTGTCCGGTAACATTTTTCACAGTGAGAGCAATTCACTTCATCTTGTCCTGTACCCTCTTTTCCGCGAATGCACACATGAAGATGTTTTAAGGCCAAGTCTTTATGGGATAAATACTGGATTTTCTCTGACCTGTTAACGCCGTCGCCATCATGAATTATATTTGTCCTGGTTGTGGAGTAAAGTGAATCACTCAAAGGGTGTGAACCGTTACCATTTAAATCTGCGTAACTATTGTGGCTAGAAGATATAAATAATTCATGGAAATGTTTTTCAAACAATAAACCTATAGAAGCAAGTGCAGATCCGTGGGAAACCCGTTGCCAGCGGGTGGCCTTCCACCGTGTTTCCCTAATATTTGTGCGCACTGGAACGATAGTTTCCCCCAGTTCATCGACCGCTTTACTAATTCGGTCAAAATGAATTTTAAATTCTTCCGTCTTGTTTATATTTATGTCAAATCCGTGGATTAATATTTTATATTTTGTCCTTGGTTTCATATACGCCGTATAAAACGCATCAACACCGGATGAAAAAAATGAAGCAGAATCGGATGGGTAGTTGTCAATGACGCTGGTGCCATTTTTCGCCGTCACCTTAATAATTGTTGTTCCGAATTCCCAACTTTTCCAAAGTCGCATTATATCGTTGGCACCGTCCAATAACCGCGGGTCAATTGGCAGCGAAATAACCAAATCTTCACCTTTCGTGGCCGCCATCGGAAGTAGCGCAGCCAACCACGGATTGCCTGTGTCAGAAACGTTAAACTGTGAAGGATATTCAAACCAATACTCTTCTTCAAAACCGTCGTCATATTTGACAATTCCGGTTATCCGTTTCGTGTCTTTCGTTACATCGGTTATGAACGTATTTAATAATTCCATATTTTCCCAGACTATTATCTGAATTAACTGATCTATACCTTTAATCTCTAGCTTAAAGGCTCCACCCCTCTCTATAGGTTCTTTTGACGAACTGATTGGCGGGCTCAAAATTTGTTATCTTCATATTTTCACCGTCCCACAATAATTTCTTACGACCAGGATATTCAAAGTTATCCCCTTTTTGTTCCCTTACATTAAAGCTCCTGATAGCAAGATTACCCATTAATATAGACTCTGTTAATGGACCGGCAAAATCAAACGACGACGTAAGCCTCTTGTGTTCATCACTTCCATACCCTTCTTTACAGGCATTAACCCAATCGGCATGGTGACCATTTTCTGGTAATGTCGTCGCCGTTGCATTTGTTTCGGCTGTCATGACTTCACCAGAATTTAGATATATTTTTGGATTTTCTGCATAGGTACCGCAGGTCATGATACCTTTTTCGCCCATCATTATCACGCCATTTGCACTATCGTCATCACCAATTGGGTGATCGGCGGGGATAAGTTCCGGATGAAACGGCCTAAGGCCACCGTCAGTCCAGTCCATCTTCACTTCAACCGGATTTTTATCGCTTGCGGGAAACTTTAATTGTGTCCTTGATGAAGGCGGACAGCTTTCCGGCAAATAGTCCGGGACCCAGTCTCGGGAGAATATAGCGCCAACGCTGCTTTCTACTTCGGTCGGATATCCAAGTCCCAGTACCCTGAATGGTGGATCAATTAAATGGCACGCCATATCCCCAAGAGCACCCGTGCCGAAATTCCACCATCCACGCCACTTAAAGGGATGATATAGCGGATGATAATCCACCCATTGCGCCGGACCAATCCAATTGTCCCAATCCAGGCCGTCCATCACTGACGGCTTGTCGGTTGGTGATTTAATCCCTTGCGGCCATACCGGACGATTGGTCCATACATGAACTTCACTTACACTTCCGACAATGCCCTCATCAAACCATTTTATCATCGTTTTAACGCCACCACCCGACGCGCCCTGATTTCCCATTTGACTTACGATTTTATACCGATTGGCCGCTTCAGTCAGAACCCGTGCTTCGTGTATGCTATGTGTTAGTGGTTTTTGCACATATACATGTTTATTTAACTGCATTGCGGCGTGGGCGATCACCGCGTGAGTATGATCCGGCGTCGACACGGTGATCGCATCAATATCGTTCATTTCATCCAGCAGTTTCCGGTAATCTTTATATCGCTTCGCATCCGGGAATTTTTCAAACGCATTTGCCGCCATATTCCAATCAACATCGCAGATAGCGGAAATTCTGGATGTGCCACCACCCCAGGCATTCACTGCATCGCTATATCCTTTGCCGCCACCACCAATGACGGCGATATTTAATTGATCACTTGGCGCAGTAAATCCCTGCCCCAAAACATGTCTTGGGACTATTGAAAACCCAAGCACTGTAACCGCGGTCTTTTTAATAAATGACCGTCGGGTTGACTTTTGCTGTGAACTCATCTCATTCCTCCTCACATGTGGGTCATGCAATTCATTATTTTGTGATGCCATTATATTGAATGAATTTTCGTAATTTTTCCAGATGTAAAATAATTTTCAGCTTATGCAGGCTCTTTCGATATTTTTATTCAATTAAAACTATGCTAAGCACCCACAATAAATTAAAAGATTTCTATGGCTATTCTTTTGTTACTAAATCAGGTTGACCCAACACTGCTAGAAAAACATCTCAAGGCGTTGCCCGACTGTCCGCAGGTACGCATCTGGCCCAACGCAGGCGAAAAAAATGACATAAAATGCGCCATCGTCTGGAAGCATGATGAAGGGGTCCTAAACGATTTTCCCAATTTGAAACTTATTGCATCTTATGGTGCTGGCGTTGAAAATATTTTATCTGATCCCGCGCTACCCGAAAATGTCCCAATCACACGCTTTGTCGATGATACACTTTCCAGCCAAATGGCGGAATATGTATTGGCTGCTATATTAAACCACCGCCTTCACATTACCCATTATAGGGAACTTCAAGCCGCAACAGTATGGAATTCAGGCGAGTTTCTAAAAGGAAAAAATGTTACAATTTTGGGTATGGGTGAACTTGGTGCTGTAACAGGGAAATCCTTAGTTCAAAATGGATACATCGTTTCGGGGTGGAGCAGATCACAAAAACAAATCGAAAGTATAAAAAGTTATTACGGCGATGATCAATTGCGTCTCAGCGTTTCTGATGCAGATTATATTGTATGCTTGTTACCACTTACTCCCGCAACTACCGGAATTTTAAATAAAGAATTATTTAGCCACGCAAAAAAAGGTGCACATGTTATTAATGTTGGTCGTGGCGACCACTTAAACGAAGAAGATTTATTAGATGCCCTTTATAATCAACAAATTTCAAGCGCTACTTTGGATGTCTATTCCACCGAACCGCTTCCATCGGATCACCCATTCTGGAAACATCCCAAAATTCACATGACCCCGCATATTGCCAGTGCCACTGACAAAGAACAAGTCGCCAGACAAATTCTTGAAAATTATAATCGTGTACTAAATGATATGCCCCTCAACAATCAGGTAGATCCAGAAAAAGCGTACTGATTAATCATTGCATCGCTTCACGCAAGGTGTTAGTTTCCGCCCAATTCGAATAATTTGTTCTTTAAAAAGGTTGAAGCTATGAAAGTACCCGGTAATACAATCCGTCCCGGTAATGTTGTTGAACATCAGGGTGGAATATGGATCGCAGTTAAAATTGCCCACACGCAACCGGGAAAAGGTGGTGCATACCTGCAAGTAGAGCTTAAAAACCTTATTGATGGCCGTAAACTCAATGAAAGATTTCGTTCTTCTGAAAAGGTTGAAAAAATACGCCTCGAGCAGAAAAATAACACATTCCTTTTTGAAGCTGACGGCATGTATACATTCATGGACACAGAAACATACGAACAAATAGAAATCGACGGCGAATTAATGGGCGATAAGACAGCCTTTCTCCAGGATGGGATGGAAGTAATAGTTGAAAGCTATGAAGACAAACCAATAGGCGTGGAATTGCCCGCCACTGTCGAACTGGAAGTAACAGAGACAGAACCTGTTGTTAAAGGTCAAACCGCTAAATCATCTAATAAACCGGCCACGATGAGTAACGGAACCCGCGTTATGGTTCCTCCGTTCGTTAATCAGGGCGACAAAATCAAAATCAATACAGAGGACGGCTCATATTCGGAGCGCGTAAAGTAATAGTTTTAATAATCAGGAACAAATGAATGGCATTGCAGTCTGCGATAATTAACGTAATGGAAAAAGCTGTAAAAAAAGCAGCGATCAAACTTGCCCGTGATTTCGGTGAAGTTGAACATTTACAGGTTTCCCGTAAAGGACCCGCGGATTTTGTATCGCGTGCTGATATTAGAGCTGAAAAAACCATCGTCGAAGAATTAAGGGAAGCCCGTCCAAATTTTGGTTTCATTCTTGAAGAAGGAAAAGATATCCCGCCTAAGGACGGTAATAACAGTGTTTGGATCATTGACCCGCTCGACGGAACGACGAATTTCTTACATAGTATTCCTCACTTTGCAATTTCCGTTGCGCTTGAGCAAGGCGGTGAAATAACCGCCGCCGTTATTTATAATCCAATCACCGACGAGTTTTTCTGGGCAGAAAAAGGACGCGGTGCGTTTCTTCAAAACCGTCGGCTCACCGTTTCTTCACGTAAAGGCCTTAACGATTGTGTTCTGGCCACGGGAATACCGTTTTTAGGTAAGCCAAATTTGCATAGTTTCCCAAGTCAACTTGACACTATTATGCCGCAAGTCGCGGGAATTAGACGTTTTGGTTCCGCCGCATTAGACCTGGCATTTGTTGCCGCCGGTCGTTACGACGGCTTTTGGGAAGAAGATTTAAAGCCATGGGATATTGCAGCCGGCATATTAATCGTCCGCGAAGCCCGCGGAATGGTTAGTGAATTTGATGGCCGCGCTAAAATGATGCAGACTGGACAAATACTTGCTACAAATGCTTCTATACATGGAAGCGTAACAAGGCTATTATCAGAAGCAAGAAAGAAACATAAATCAAAGCAGCAATAATGAATTCTAATCCCATTACTAATTTAGCCATTACGTCCGCCCTTTGGCTTACTTTATTGCCTGCGGTTTCATATTCACAAGATATCGCTAACCTTCCGGCGCATGCCCCGAGCAATCAGGCGCAAATTTTTTTAAATGCTGGAAATCTTACGACAATTAAGCCGTTATATATAAATTTTCACGCACAGCAAATTAAGCTAGAGGAAGATACCCTGACATCATTGCAAAATTGGGTTGAGCAGGTAAAGAAGTCCGAAGTAACTATTCACGTTTATAGTTATGCAACGCCACCAAACAGCCGACGTGATATGACAGAAAAATCCGCTCATCACATGGCGACGAGAAAAGCTTTTAACCGCGCCATAAATGCCAAAAACGCCCTGCAAAATGAAGGTATTCCAGAAAATCTCATCGCTCTGCATGCCATCGGCCCGGCCACAGAAAATCCCGCAGATCAGCTTCACATAACACTACGAAACAATTAAAGCCGTTATTAGTTTTCACAAAGAAAACAATATCCTGCCTTATTATTGCCAACTAATTCTTAGACTCTTGCCCGCGAAGTTGATAATATCCCCAATAGTATGTATCAGGTAAAACCATATAAATAATAAGGGACTATGCGTCGCAATTTGTAACACGCATTAAGCCAGGAGCATGATATAAATGATCAGACCTCAAAAATATCTCAATAGGACTATATTTTTTCTTATTGGCGTAATAATCGTCTGTGCCTTTCTTTTTCCGACTATGCAAGACGCCTTCGCCGCAAACCCAGGATTAAACGGTATGATTGGTGCGGTGTTGATATGTGGAATATTCATATCCATGCGCCAGACATATATGTTAATCCCTTGCGTTAACTGGCTCGAGAATTTCAAAAATTCCGAAAATTCCGAAACGGTTGAAACACCGCCGGCCATGCTTGTTTCCATGGCGACAATGATGGAAGAACAAAAAGACCGTAAAATGTCCCTTTCCACCATGTCCATGCGCACATTGCTTGACGGCATAGCCGCGCGGATGGACGAAGGGCGCGAAATTACCCGATATATTATTGGTCTTCTTATTTTTCTTGGTCTTTTGGGCACCTTCTGGGGGCTTCTTGGCACTATTGGTTCCATCGGGAACACCATCGATAGTTTAAGAGTAGGAAGTGGCGATGTATCTCTGATGTTTGAAGATTTAAAAGAAGGCCTTGCCGCCCCACTTGCCGGAATGGGCACTGCCTTTAGTTCATCGTTATTTGGTCTTGCTGGTTCCGTAATCCTTGGTTTTATTGATCTTCAATCCGGGCAAGCACAAGGCCGATTTTTTAATCATCTGGAAGATTGGCTGTCTGGGATCACCAAGCTATCGAGCGGTAGTAATATTACTCTTGAAGCCGGTGATGCCTCTGTTCCCGCATATGTTAGCGCATTGCTTGAGCAATCCGCAGACAGCCTTGATAGTCTTCATAAGGTTATATCTCGCAGCGAAGAAAATAAATCGGAAATTAATCATGCCATCACCAATTTATCTACACAACTATCCGGTCTAGTGGATCATCAAGCCGAAATGCGTTCTGTAATGAAGCAAATGGTTACTGTGCTTGCCGCCAATAAACCTGATGGTACAGCTGACGTTGGTGAGAAACATCTGCGTAATATTGATGTGCAACTTAAATCATTGACAGACGAAACCATTAAAGGTCAGGACAAGTTCGCCCAAAACCTTCATTCGGAAATAAGACTGCTTGCCAGAACACTTGGCGCCATTGTTGACGGTACAGCACCCCCCAAAGCGACGACGCCCGGCTCAAACAAGCCCACAGTGGCAGCGCAGGACGCAACGCCGGCCAAGAAAACAATTGTCGAAGAAGGCAATTATACCATGCCGGAAGTTAAGCCAAAATCAGACAAAAAACCCGCATTAACGGCTAAAAGGGAAGAATAATGGCTCTTTTGCGAAGCGGAAGGAGACCCGGCGGCGGAAACGAAAATACATGGCCCGGTTTTGTGGATGCTCTCAGCACCCTTCTTCTGGTTATCATTTTCCTGCTTTCAATATTTATGCTGGCGCAGTTCTTCCTTGGGCAGGCACTTTCTGGACGCGATGAAGCACTAGATAGACTGCGTACACAAGTGCTCGAGCTTAGTGACCTGCTTAGCCTTCAGCGACAAGCCAACGACGATCTTCGCGCTAACGTGACCCAACTTTCCGCATCCTTGCAAGTGGCCGATAGTTCCCGTGAACAATTACAAAGACGCGTTTTGGAACTTGAAGCCGATATTGCCGACGCCGAAGGCATATCGGGCCGGGTCACGCGCTCTAATAGCGAGCAGGAGGAAACAATTAGCGAACTTCAAAACCGCTATAATGTGGCGATGGATACCTTAAATAAAGAACGCGCATTATCCAAAACCGCAAAGGATGAGGTGGCAGTGCTAAACGATCAACTCGCCAGCCTTCGCCAGCAACTGGCGGCGTTAAATGCGGCGCTCGAAGCATCAGAAGCCAATGATAAAGAACAACAAGCCGTCATCACAAATTTAAGCGAACGTTTAAATACCGCCCTCGCGTCAAAGGTAAATGAACTTAACCAATTTAGATCAGAATTTTTTGGCCGCTTAAGACAGGCCCTCGGTGACCGTAGTGACATTCGCATTCAAGGCGACCGCTTTATATTCCAGTCTGAAGTTCTTTTCGGTTCCGGCTCCGCGACGCTTGGTGCGGGCGGTCAGGATGAAATGGCAAAGCTCGCAACCACTTTAAGCAGCATCATGGCGACCATCCCCGATGATGTGGACTGGATACTTCGTGTCGACGGACACACTGACATTCTTCCGATCCGCACCGCACAATTCCCGTCAAACTGGGATCTGTCAACGGCACGGGCGTTATCAGTGGTAAAATATTTGATCAGTCAGAACATTCCCGCGGAGAGATTAGCCGCCACCGGGTTTGGTCAGTTCCACCCGCTTGATCAGGCAGACAATCAAGACGCCTACCGTCGCAACAGACGGATTGAAATGAGACTGGACCAGAAATAAGTATCAAGCAGTGGCAAGCAAGACAACACCACTTAATATAACCGCCGACCACATAAGTCTGCGCTTTAAATCCCCCTCACCAAGCAAGATGCTGCCCATAAGCACTGATATCAACACACTGGTTTCACGCACCGGAGCGATAAGAACAACCGGGGTAAAGGTTAACGCATAAAGAAATAGGATATATGCGAGCGGGCTTAATATGCCGATCAACACGACGCCCATACGATGCTCGTTCCAATAATCCTTCACTAAGGATTTTCGCCTGTAGGCCACTGGCGCAAGAACAATTGTTCGAAACAGGTTTGACGAATAATCAAGCACGATCGGTGACACAAGTATAATGGATACCACATACGCGTCCCAGACCGTATAACCGCCGATAAATAGCCCTGCCCATAGCCCGAACAGCATCGAAGATGTTAAATATTTATCATCCTGCTTAAATCCACCCGTCAAACTAAGCACGCCAAAAATAATAATAATGCCACCTACGGCGATTTGTACGGTGAGCTGTTCCTGTAAAAATAGAACCGCAAAGGCAGTTGAAATGAATGGTCCGGTAGAACGCGCAATGGGATATACCAAAGACAGATCGCCCTTTTTATAACCCCGCTGTAAAAGCAGAAAATACCCTAAATGAATAAGGGAGCTAATCATGACGCATAAAAATTCGAACAGACCGAAATTAGATGTGCCGTCCCACAAAATATAGAGAACTGCCGGTAGATAAAAAATTACAGAAAATATAGAAATAAGCCAAACAAGCTCAGGGCCACCATCAATGCGTTTTACATAATAATTCCACGTGGCATGGCAGAAAGCTGCGGTGAAAACAAGAATAAGGGCGAAGAATGTCATAAAATTACCTTAAAAAAATTAAAAAATAAGCAAGCCGAAGCTTACCCATCTATCCCCCCTAGTTTTTTAATCTTTAAGGTGTCTACCGTATACGGTTCATAACGGCGCTCGGTCCTGACTTGTTTAATAAAACAACGGAACCCTAGCCGCACATAAATAGGTCATCTGACACTAATTTAGTGTTCGAATATGTCAAGTACATAAAATCTTGTATTAACGCATTTTTCCAAATGAGTTGGGAAACGCATCTTCCTTAAGCCATTTTTCTTCAAGGGGCGGAAAGTCGGGATTTTGATCTGTTTTCTCTTTCCAATTTACTTTTCCACTCCAGCTTTTTATGTCAATACGGTAAGCGCGCGTGCGAGCCAAGTCTTCTTCTACTATTGGACTAAAGTCCTTGTTTAATTCCATCGGCTTGAAATATTTTTCTATAAGGCCGTAAAAGGCATGCTTTTGTTCTTCTTCCGTGATTACTTCGACGATTTCACCAAACGCCATCACCGATTTAAACTGAGCAGAAAAATTAAGCGCCCGGTTCGACGGTAGCAACAATCCCATTTCTGAGGTGCAAAAGCATATTTTATTATGGCGTTTTGTATTGGCATCACGGCGGCCCATCATCGCGCCATGCATATAGATGCAGTGTTCGCCTTCGTCATACCAATATGTCATTGGATGAATGAATGGCTGATCATCCCAACGCGTTCCAAAATATCCCATTGGCGCGCGTTTGATAAAATCTTTAATCCACTCGTCTTCCTGTACCATGTGCCGACGACGTTGTTTATTTTCCGGGCGACTTTTCAAATCATAACCACGTTTTTTCGCACGTGTTTTTTTGACTTGGTGTGGTTCTGTAACTTCTGACATTTTCTTTACTCGCATCAATGATAATTAACACGAATATAGGAAATTATATGGTCATTTAAAATATCCAGTTATATAATATTTTTATATAACCACTTTGATTAAAAACTATAAATTATTGACATTTGATAACGGTCCACATTTGGTTTTGCCCCGTCGGAAAGCAGCCCTATTAATTTTTTATATTCGACACCAACAAGAAAGTCTTCAGTAAGGTCATAAAATAAATTACCGTGAAGTGACTTTACCGTTTCAATTGAATGGCCGGTGCCTAACGTTTGCGTATTTTGACCCGGGTCCAAATTCTTTGTCCATGATCCGACAATTGTTGAACGTAGTTTATTGGTCCAGTGCAACGTCACGCTGCCTGTCACACCATGAAAGTTTAGCGGATCTATAATTTTGCCGCCCTGCCCGTCATCCAGAACGATACCGTCAGCGAATGCGGAAAATGAACCATAGTGGCCAATACCACCACGAATATATTGCGCCATAATATCAAACCTGTTTGCTATCGCTTCTTTACTTACGGTTACCGCAAATCCACCGGTTAATTTATGGGCTTCAAAATCATTCGTATCAATACGTAGTTCGCGTAAAATTCCGGCAACGGAAAAATGACCAAAGGCATTATCAAAATCCAGGCGTCCAACAAAATCCGGTATTCTTTGATCATCCGTGATCAAATTATGACCCAAATTTGATGTCGGGTTTTCAACGGCCAATCGCAGCGTAAAGTTTTCTATTTTTTGCGTAAATCTAATTTGCGTTTGCCTTGCAAAAACGCTGGCGGCGTTACCCCCATAATCAATAATTTGGGGTGAACTCACTGGATCCAGAAATGTACTATAGGTTTGACCGATGATAAAATTACCAACTTCTACATAAGCATGACGCAAAACAAAACGTGCGTTGCTGCTACCATAAGCCTCCAATGTATTACCGTCATTATTACCGTCAACGCCAAAATTACCTTCGACATATGCCAATATGGGACCAACAGGCGAATGCTGTTTTGTATATGTAATGTTTAATCTGGTTTCCTTTGCGTTTATCCCAAATCGTGATCCTTTGTTGTCGCCAGCAAAAAGCAAATCTACATTATACATTCCAAGCGCATCATCTATGCCATTTATACCTTTTGTTGCAACAGCTGTACTTACCTTTACAAATCCGCCAAACTTAATTTTTCCAATATTGGTATCATGTTCACTCGTTTTATTTTCCTGGGCTGCTGCGTTCAATATAGCCACAAAAAACACGATAATTGTTGAGGCCAATATAGTTATTCCGGGTTTATTTTTGCAAAGCATATCCTTTTCCACATAATTGCTCATGTGAACTCACCTGTTAAATTGTTGTAATATTTTCGTCTGTATTTACGTTATAGTTAGGCAGCGGCCTCTGGTCTTACCGTTTCTTGCGTTCTCAACAATAATTAAATTCCTACATCATTATTACTGACAAAAACAAATATATCACACCAGTAATAGTTAAAAAATACAGAATGGTTGTTTTTATTGTTCTATTAATTTGAATAATATGTTGATATTCTATTTTTATTCCATTTACAGTTTATCATTGATATAGTCATTAAAAATAGCGAAATCGAGTGCTTTTTTATATGACCAGTTTAACATTCTTTTTAGACAGAAAATCAAGTGAAACACTTCATAAGCAACTGATAAACAAACTCAAAGAAAATATTTTAGGAGGAAATGTTTCTAAGGGTGAAAAACTACCCTCCAGCAGAGAACTTGCTATAAATTTGAAGGTATCGCGTATTGTTACCCTCGCCGCCTATGAGCAATTGATTGCCGAAGGTTATTTGGTCTCAAAAGCGGGGTCCGGCACATTCATCAGTAGCAACATCCCTGAAACTACTAATAATGGTATTAAAAAATATCTGGGGCCAGATTGGTTCGAACCGTCACCAAAGACCGTTGATGCGAGCAATAATTCAACCCAAAATAGCCTATATGACTTTTCAATCGGAAGGCCGGCGTTAAGCCTGCTACCGATAGATAGTTGGAAAAGGTCGTGGCGTAAAGCACTGACCATCCCTTTTGACAATAACCGAACCGATCCTGCTGGCGTATATTTTCTAAGAAAAGAAATTGCAAGCTACCTAAACAGAGCCCGCAACATAAAATGTCATGCAGACGACATCATCATTACATCCGGCGTAGCAGAATCGTTGCGTCTTATTGCAAAGGCTACAGATCAATTTTCACCGACTACTTACGCTGAATTTCCGGGCTTTGCTATAGCTTGGCATTTCCTGTCTTTAGGGAAGCGAACAATAAGACCGCTCAGTATAGATAAAAATGGATTGATTACCGACAAACTTCCTAAAACCACCAACCATCCACACATGTTATTCTGCACACCTTCCCACCAGTTTCCTCTGGGCTATCGGTTAAGTCTAAAACGCAGAAACCAAATTCTAAAATGGGCAGCTTTCAACGATGGCCTGATTTTGGAAGATGATTATGACAGTGAATTTCATTATGACACCATGCCGCTTCCAACATTAAAGTCTCAAGATAAAAAAGGAAATGTGCTTTATTTTTCAAGCTTCTCCAAAAGTATAAGCCCGAATGTCAAAATTGGATATCTGATCGCGCCGCAAAATATACGAGAGAAAATTACGGCGATCATCCAAAAAGAACATGCGGAGCCAACATTTTTAATGCAAAATGCGATGGCGCATTTTATTGCTCAAGGCTCATTAGATAAACATATAGCCCGTTCAAGAAGATATTATGCAAAGCTCAATAAGATTATGAAAGATGAGCTTTCTAATCTACCCGCCGGGATAAAACTTTCCGGACTTGACTCCGGCATTCACTGTTTTCTTTCATTTCAGAAATCACCCGATCAATTGATCAAAAACTTAATGGAAAAATCATTCCATGTACCGTTATTACCCCACATTACCGAAATACGAACAAACCCCCACGGTTTTGCATTGGGATACGGTCATTTTGAAGCCAATCATTTAAGGCGTTCCATTAAAATTTTAAAATCGGAAATCGAAAAATTATACGCCGAACTGTAAACCAGCCAGATGAGCATAGAGGCCATCTTTTTTAATAAGCTCATCATGATTACCGCTTTCAACGATTTGACCGTGATCCATAACAACAATTCTGTCTGCTTTAAGCACCGTGGCCAAACGGTGTGCAACCACCAGAGTTGTTTTATTTTGCATTAGTTTTTCAAGTGCTTGTTGAACTAGCTTTTCATTTTCAGCGTCAAGCGCAGATGTTGCCTCATCCAAAAGTAATATTTGTGCATCATGCTGCACAGCACGGGCAATGGCAATCCGTTGGCGCTGCCCTCCTGACAGGCGTGTACCGCGTTCCCCTAAAAACGTGTCCATACCTTCGGGAAGTCGCGTGATAAACTCGTCAGCGCGGGCTGCCTTTGCTGCGGCTTCAATCATTTTATCGGTGGCGTCCTGATTGCCGTAACGAATGTTTTCTGCGATTGATGTTGCAAATATCATAGATTCCTGGCTTACCACTGCAAGATGTTTGCGCACTTCCACGGGATCCGCATCGGCAAGAACCACATCGTCAATAAGAATTCTGCCGCTTTGCGGATCATAGAAACGCTGTAATAGCTGAAAAACGGTCGTCTTCCCGGCACCGGACGGCCCAACAATCGCAACCGTTTCTCCGCCTTTCACATCCAGATTAAACCCGCCTAATATTTTCTCGCTTGGCCGTGAAGGATATGCGAAAGTGACATCTTCAAATCGAAGTTTACCCGTTGAAGGGCTCGGAAATATTGCCGGTTCTTCAGGTGCTTTAATTTCAGATTCTGTTGCGATGATCTCGAGGCACCTGCCCGCAGCCCCTGCGGCCCGCTGCAATTCACCATAAACTTCCGATAAAGCCCCCATGGCACCGGCAACCAGAACCGCGTAGATGACAAATGCTGTAAGCTCCCCGCCCGTGATATTACCGGCGATAACATCACGCGCTCCTAGCCATAACACCAAATCAACAGCACCAAAAACAAGTAATATTATCAGGAACGTCAAAACGGCGCGCATTCTGGTTCTCGCGATAGCAGCATCAAATGCCGTTTCAATAAAACCGGAATATTTACTATTTTCAAAAATTTCCTGTGTGTAAGATTGAACCGTCTGTACCGCGCTTATGGTTTCGTTCGCTGTCGCGCTTGAATCCGCAAGCTTATCCTGCGAAATACGGGAAAGTCCCCTTACCTTCCGCCCCAATATAATCAGCGGGGCGACAATAAATGGCAGCAATAGAAACACGTAACCGGTAAGCAGCCAATTGGTATAAAGCATCATCATCAACCCGCCGATGAGTGTCAGCAAGTTGCGAAGTGCTACAGAAGCCGTAGAGCCCACAACCGATTGGATGACCGTAGTATCCGTATTGAGGCGAGATAATATATCTCCGGAGCGATTTTTTTCAAAAAATACAGGACTTAAAGACAATATTTTTCCGAAAACTTCCCTGCGGATATCTGTTACGACTCGTTCCCCGAGCCACGTCACCAAATAATATCGCGCAAATGTCGCAATGGCCAAGATAAACGCTACTCCTAATAAGGCCAAAAAATATAGATTAATTAGATCAATACTAACCGATGTAAAACCCATATCAATGATACGGCGGATCGCTTGTGGGATAGCAAGGGTCGAAGCAGCAGCGACAATGAGGGCGGCCAGTGCTTGAAAGATAGTTTTTTTATAAGGCGAAAGAAATGTCCATAATAGATTGATTTCACTCACTTTTCTAAGCGGTGCATCTTCGGCCCGGATGCCGTTCATATCAGTTTTGTTATTATTCGCCATAAAAAAGCCTGAGAAAAAAAATTCTAATATTCTTATTATTACAGCAGGGGATATAGCAGGAACACCGCCT
The DNA here is from genome assembly GCA_021774795.1 of Emcibacteraceae bacterium. Classification (GTDB taxonomy): domain Bacteria; phylum Pseudomonadota; class Alphaproteobacteria; order Sphingomonadales; family Emcibacteraceae; genus Pseudemcibacter. The sequence goes on from JAJFIR010000014.1 coordinate 140,365, forward strand.
GCTCACAATGATAGATCAGTAAATTCATGATTTTTTTTACAAAAAATGCTATTTTATCTTTTCCCGCTTGCGCTGAAGTGATCTGTTGGGTATATAGTCGCAACAATTTCACGCAGAGAGTTTAAAGATGAAAAAAGATATTCACCCAGATTACCACAATATTAAAGTGGTTATGACTGATGGCACATCTTATGAAACACGTTCCACATGGGGCAAAGAAGGTGACACCTTAACATTGGATATTGATCCAAAATCACATCCTGCCTGGGTTGGCGGTACTAAACAGGTCGCTGATAAAGGTCGTGTTGCGCAGTTTAATAAACGTTTTTCCAATTTCAAATTGTCAAAATAGTATATCAAAGTTACCGCAAACATTTGAATTCAGGGCTTCCTTATAGCGAGGAGGCCTTATTTATTTATGCAACCCCTATATGTCGGATGTATTTTTAATTTGTTCCATTAAATCATGAACAGGATTCTTGGTGGAGTTCTCATTTTCATATAACACACGGTCAATACGGACTATTTTTTCAAATAAATTTCTTATACGCTTTGAATAATCGATAAATTCTGTCGGAAAATCATCAGTAGCGCAACCTATCGGTTTGGAAAAAAGTTTCGCATCGCTAAGCCTACTTTCCCTTTCACCAGCCTGTTCACTGGAAATTTCACCAGAACTCAAGCCTTTTTGCATTAAACACCACGAAACGACCTGCATGATCCCCGTGGTCATCCGATTGCATTCTAACGTATAGTTCCCCATCCGCTCTGAGCCTAAATGTTGTAGATTCTCTTTCTTATTCACTTGAAAATACTCAACCACAAGACGGCTCAACTCCAGACCTTCTGTATAGAGTTCTTCCAATATTTTATGATCAAGTTGACCATCTTCTAAAATAATATTTTCAAGCATAAAAAGCCTTTTTATCTATAAAACGGGAATAGTTTAATCAAATTCATAAAAAAAATCATCTTTACATATTGAAAAATAAAAATCTCTAAATATTTATAGAATGTAGGAAGATGGTCGCTGGTTGCCAAAATGGGACAAGCAACATCAACCTACATTACATAAACAGACATTCCACATATGGTTTAATAACATTTGTAGGAATATATCGCTTAACATAAAGGATATTACTATGAGAGCACTAGATTTAAGTCCCCTTTTAAAGTCAACAATTGGCTTTGATCAAATGAATCGCATTTTTGAAAATGCAATCGGAAATGGTGATGTTTCCTATCCGCCTTATAATATTGAAAAAATAGACCAGGATGATTATCGCATCACTATGGCACTCGCCGGTTTCAATGAAGCTGATTTGAACATTGAACTGGATAACGGCGTATTAACCATCTCTGCTGAAGGCGCAGATGAAGAAGCAGATACAGAACGTTACCTTCATCGTGGGATTGCGAAGCGCGCCTTTACTCGGCAATTCAGACTTGCTGATACGATAAAAGTACTAGGTGCACATTTCGAAAATGGACTTCTAATGATTGATTTGCAGCGCGAAATCCCTGAGCATTTAAAGCCTCGCCAAATTAAAATTAATAATGGTCAGGAAATTCCGAAAATAGTCAAGGACGGTAAAGAAGACGCCGCCTAATAAATATGAAATTAGTTAAGCTCTAAAAGAAAATTTTGGAGCTCAACTAAATATGTCATTGGCATCCTCCTGGGCTTTCTTTTTTCTTTCGACTTCCGTACGCGCCCGGATAATCTCCGCTTCCAGAATTTGAATTCTATCCTTTAGTGCGTCAACGCTATGGATTACCAAATCCTCTTGCATCAACAACTTTAAGGCAGAACCAATGGGAATTTCTAATTCTTCGTCGTCCATGACATTCACCTTTGCATTAATATATCTGTTTGCGTAAAAATCTCTATTGTCTATAAAATAACCCGATAGTCAATCTGGTTTAAGACCATTTTCATGAATAGAAACGGAAGCAGGATTAAAAATGTGAACGGCTTGTCGTCGTTTATTGACCTTTTCGGCGCCAGTTATCAATGGTTTCCTTGACGAAGTTTTTATCATCCAGTTCAAGCTGCCAATCAACGGAAAAATCAGGACTGCCACTACTCGGAAGATGCTCATCTTCTAGCTTATCGACGAGCAACCTTACCGGTGCTTCAACGCCTTCCCCGACAGCCAGAGTTTCACGGTTTTGAAGAGAGGATAACGAATTAAGAGTACCACTAGCCCCTTCCGGCATCACATGGGAAACGAATTTCTGATCACGTTCATTATTAAGCCGCATGGCAAAAATGGTGCCGCACTGCGATAACGCAGATTCGGAAACGTCAGCTGGCCTTTGTGAAACAAGCCCTAAAGAAACCCCATATTTACGCCCTTCTTTGGCTATTCGCTCAATCGCCTTTTTCGTCGATGTAAAAATCGTTGATGTGTCAGTAGGCACATATCTATGGGCTTCTTCGCACACAAGCAAAATAGGCCTCGCATCTTTACCCCTGCTCCACACCGCGAAATCAAACACGGTCCGGCTTATGATCGACACCACCACATTAACAATTTCCGACGGTACACCGGACAAATCAATTGTCGAAACTGGTTTCTTATCCACCGGGAAACGCAATAAATCACCAAGAATGCTTGTCAACGTATCGTTTACAAGCATTCCAGAAAACATAAAGCCAAACCGCGTATCGCGGCGCAATTCATCAACCTTATTTCTTAGGCGCAAATACGGTGTTAATGTTTCCGGATTATCAAGTTTCCCCATTTCGGTGTTAAGGTAACTTTGTACGAAAGAAAGCTTGTATGGAATAGGTGTATCAACTGTAATTTGTTCTGGCGTCAATGTATCCGAGTTATCCACTCTTGCCTCATAAATACAGCGCCTGAGTATATCTATTTCGATCTGCCTATCTGCACTTTGATATGTACCGATAAACATTTCAATATGCTCTTCGAAATTCATCATCCAGTACGGGAGGCGAAGATTATTAATATCAAAATGTTCCGCGCAATCTGAAAAAGCTTTTTCATATTCGTTATGAGGATCCAACATAATAATATGGGCCTTAGGAAGTCGTTCGACGATCCGCCGAATTAACAGCGCGACTGTACAGGATTTACCTGTTCCGGTACTTCCCAGTACCGAAAAATGTTTTCCAAGCAATGCATCAATATTGATCGAGGCCGGTGTCAGATGTTGCGGGTAAACGTGCCCTAAGTGAAAATGGTTGCTATCATTGTCTCCAAAAATACCTTCTACGTCACGTAAACTTACCGGGTAAACAGGTTGGCCGGGAATGGGGAAATCTGTTACACCACGGTCAAAAATCATGCCGGATTGAGTGTAAGGTGCGCGAATACCATGACCCAGAAAATCCAATTCCATAATAGCATTCTTTATGCTGCCATCATCATTTTGCTGGGCCGTAACATCACTTACCGTTACGTATAAAAAACCTTTCGAGACTTTAATCTTAAGAATGGTACCGATTTGCCCCGGCGAAAATTCAGCATCATCATTATCCATGTTGGACATTTCGCGAAGTATCTCTACATCGCACAACGCCTTAGCACCGCTACCGCTAATTTCAATAATATAGCCAATTTGCTTGGATGTTTCGGTTTCTGTTGCTTCAATTTCAAAATGGTCCATTTGATTCTCTTGGCTTTCCGCGTTATTTTGTCCCATAAATTATTTTCTTTTCTGAATTTTTATAAAATTAGTGGTTATTTTCCCTGAATTATAGAGCTCCAGTGATAAAGAAACGGTTAAAAACCTGTTTAGCAGCTGCAAAGTCGCGTATTATGCTTTTTTTGAATTTGCCAATAGAATTCGTTGACTTTTGATATGTTCCCCTATAGCTTCCTCAAAAGTTTTGAAATGTGAACGTTAACGCTGGTCATAACGGCCATAAAAATCAATTAAGTAACACGAGATATATCATGAAAGTCGTAAATTCATTAAAGTCTTTAAAAAATCGTCATCGCGATTGTCGCGTAATCCGTCGTAAAGGCAGAACGTTGGTAATAAACAAGACAAATCGTCGTTTTAAAGCTCGTCAAGGATAAAGTACTAAACGTTTATTTGACACTCGTGTCTCAATCATAGTAGATTAGGTTTTGTTGTAGACTCCGGTTTATAACAAATCGGAGGTCGTGCTTCCCCCCCAAGGGCACGGCCTCCTTCTATTTATACGTCTGTACAAAAAGCCTTCATTTTCAACAGTTTTATATAGATTTAGATGTTGATATGATAGTCCTGTACTCTTGAAATTCTAAGTACATTAGTTTTACCAGGTGTGCCAAATGGCATTCCCGCCATTATTACGATTCGCTCATTTACCTTCGCATAACCATATTCATAACAAATATTACATGCTTTATCGATCATATCCTGGAAGTTTACGGCATCCTGCGAATAAACACAGTTTAATCCCCAAACCATAGCAAGCCGACGTGCTGTCCCAATATTCGGTGATAAGACAAGAAGTGGTGTTTCCGGTCTTTCTCGTGATGCTCTGAGTGCCGTTGATCCGGAACCAGTGTAGGTGACAATTGCCTGCGCTTCAATAGTTGTCGCGACCTGTTTGGCGGCAGCACTGATAGCATCAGCGGTCGTCGCCTCTGGTGTTGCTATATCTTTACTCAACTGCCGTCTATAACTTGGTTCATCTTCAATTGACTTTGCTATCCGGTTCATGGCTGCTACTGCTTCTTCGGGATACTCTCCCGCCGCCGATTCCGCTGATAGCATAATTGCATCCGCGCCATCAAAAACAGCATTGGCTACGTCAGATACTTCCGCCCTTGTAGGAACAGGCGCCGAAATCATGCTTTCTAACATTTGAGTGGCTACCACTGCTGGAATTCCGGCCCGTCTTGCGTGGCGGATTATTTTCTTTTGCTTTGCAGGCACCATTTCCATGGGGAGCTCAACACCCATATCACCACGCGCCACCATGACACCGTCTGAAAGCGCAATGATTTCATCAATCGCATGAACGGCAGATGGTTTTTCAATTTTTGCCATTATTGCGGCGCGACCTTTAATAATATCACGCGCTTCAACCAAATCCTTGGAACGTTGAACAAAAGAAAGAGCAACCCAGTCTACACCAAGACCAAGAGCAAAATTCAGATCTTTTTTATCTTTTTCAGTAAGCGCAGCCAAAGGCAAAATCGCGCTAGGTACATTAACGCCTTTTCGGTCAGAGAGCTCTCCCCCTACCTGAACAGTCGTCGTTATCTTACTTTCTTCCACTTTATCAATCAGTAGTCTGATTTTTCCGTCATTAAGTAAAAGTTCCGTTTTAGGCTCAACAGCCTGATAGATTTCCGGATGAGGGAGCTCCACCCTTGCTTCATCCCCAGGCGCACCATCCATATCAAGAACAAACTGTTGTCCTTTTTCCAGCAGAATTTTTTCCGCCGCAAAAGCACCAACTCGCAATTTCGGCCCTTGCAGATCTGCTAATATGCCGATGGGACGGCCGGTTTCTTTTTCTACCTCCCTCACGGTTGAATAGAGGTTCGATGCTTCGGCGTGTGTCCCGTGGCTCATGTTTAAGCGAAAAACGTCGGCACCTGCCTCCGATAATTTCTTAATCATCTCAAATGTGGAAGAAGCTGGCCCAAGTGTAGCAATTATTCTCGTGCGTCTACGACGATGCATATTTTTTTCCTATTATTTTAGAATCTACTTTTTGAAGAAAGCGTTGCAGGCACGAAACAAATTATAAACATCAACCTTGGCGCTCACCGCATAAGGTGTATGAATAGAAAGTACCGGCACACCAAAATCAATAACATTCATATCTTGCCTTGAAAATTCGCCGCCAATGGTGCCCCCGCCCGCAGTTCCAACTTTATAAGTCGCTGTTTGCCATGGAACGTCATTTTCATCAAGTACTTTACGGATATATGCAATATATTCGGAATTCGCGTTAAACCCTCTCCCATAAAGCTTCAAATTGACACCGTAACCAAGGCGCGGACCGTTGGTTTGCTCCCATGCATCGGGGCGCATGGGATTAATGCCCGGATTAACATCAATCGATATTACCCGACTGTTACTTAACGCACGCCTTACCTGAATTTCCCGGTAGTCGTCGCCGTTTTTTGCTTCAATAAGGCGGGCAATCAAATTGGAAAAATATTGTGATTTTGCGCCAGTATTATTCACATTACCTACTTCCTCATTATCCACTAGATGAGCAATCGCCGTTTTCGTAGGCGTATCAATATCCAGAATTGCCCGAACATTTGTATAACTGGCCAATCTATCATCTTGACCGTAAGCCGCTATCAGACCGCGATCAAAGCCCATATCCCGTGATTTCATTGCGGGAACTAACAGAAGTTCTGCGGAAACAAGATCACCTCTGGTTATGCCGTATGTCGCTTGCAAATATTCCTCTACCTGATCAGAGACGTCTTTATCACTATCCCTGCTTGGGATATGCGCAACGATCGGGTCCATTTCCTCGGCGGTAATTAATTTTGAAACGGGTTGGTTTTGATATCCACGGTCAGTATGTGGTGAAACTTCCGGGATCATAAAAATGGGATCATTTTCGTTCATCCCGATGTTAATTTGAACTGTTGTTCCGTCTTTCTTATCAACACGACCAATCAGCGCGAGAGGGATATTGGTCCACTGATGTTTCTTAATGCCGCCATGATAATTTGTCTGAAACAGCGCAAATTCTCCTTTGGCGTAAAGTGGAACATTTTTAAGTTCTAACCGCGGACTATCAATATGCGACGCAACAACATGAAATCCTTCCTCAAAATCATCCTCACCTATAACCATAAGCGATACGGCGCGGTCTCTATTGTTGTCATAATATTTTGCGCCCAGTGTCATTGGGCTATCGTCTTGCAGCGGCTTAAAACCATTCGCCTCAGCAATTTTTACTGCTTCTGAAACAAAAGTCAGCTCGGACCGTGCCTTGTCCATGAAACTCTTATAATCTTCCGCAAAATCGAAAACTGTTTTTTTCGATGCCGCGTCCAGGGTCAACCATGAAGATTTACAATCCATCGCATTATTACATTCAGCACTGGATGCACCCTGCGACACAAAAATCGTTGCGCTTAATGTCATCAAACCTGCAATCAATATAGTTACGATTTTATTAGATTTTTTCTTAAAATACATGGTCACTCCCCTTGAAAGTTAGTATATTTTTTTGCCGCAATCGTCTGCGGTGATTTGAGCTCATTTAAACACAGCACCACAGAAGATAACAGCATAAAATTTGGATTCCAAAAAATTTATATCGGGTAAAATTCTTAAAATATTAATTTCGCATCGTAATTAAATTAGATTAATTACGTTGATCAAATTTTTGACACTTATTATACTTAATTTCCGGAACAATCGGAAATGGGGATCAAAAAATAATGTTCGATTTACCGCAATATGAAATTGCTATTGAATTAATGGGCCTTTCCATCTGCCTGTTTATGGCGATTTTCTTTTTTACGGATAGCAAGGATAAGACGACAACGACCAAGTCACCAAGGCGTTTTTTAGCGGGGTTTATGCTTGTCTACAGCATCACTTTCTTTGATAGCCTATTAATGGTTTCAGATATTAATGCTAATTATCCCCATACATTTGGCGTCTTCCTCCCTGTATATTTTTTACTGGGCCCATTTCTTTATTTTTACATAAGGGATATGTGCGGAATGACAACCTACATTTTAGTCAGACCTCGTTTGAAACACTTTATTATCCCAATAGCTTCAGTCATTATACTAATTCCTTTTTATATTCTCCCACCGAGTGAAAAACAGCTTATATTTTCAAAAAACCTAATTGGTTCGCCGGAAACTATTCTTCCCTGGGTTGCCATATTTTGCATACTTATCGTACACGTAATTTTGCTCGGCCAAATATTATTCTATCTTGTCCAATCATTTCGGGTATTAATGCGTTATTTTTCGAACCTAAAACAGTTCTTTTCTAACATTGAAGATAATCAATTGGGATGGCTTCGAATTCTCATAGTAATGTTATCTCTATCTTGGGCTATATATACATATGAAGCACTCTTGGCCTGGCCAGATACCATGACTGAAACCATACGGTTCTCCACTTCCTTGATCGATGTAGGCATCATATATTTCATTAGCTTTAAAGGACTGCGTCAAATAGCCGTATTTCGAGATCAAAATTCCGACACGGAAGACGAGAGGATTATCAATAGCGAAGATAAAAATGCCACAGATGAAAAAAACCTGGGCAAGCAAAAATATGCGAAGTCAGCTTTAAACGATGGCGACACAGAACGAATATTAAGCAAATTACAAAAAGCCCTCCTGCACGATCAACTCTACAATGATAGCATGCTTTCGCTGCGTGGATTAAGTGATCATACCGGTATTTCCACAAACTATATCTCACAAGTTATTAATCAAAAAACTGACAGTCATTTTTTCGATTATATCAATAGTTTTCGTATTGATGCTGCAAAACAAAAGCTAACTAATAATCAGGAAAACAAATCTATTTTGGATATCGCATATGATGTGGGGTTTAATTCTAAATCTACATTCAATATGGCATTCAAGCGATATACTGGCCAGACACCGTCAGAATATCGAAAAACTAGTCTATAAAAGATACTTTAGGTTCTTTTTTATTGTCCCATTACTCCTCAAATGTACAAGTAAAATTGCCTTTTTTTTATCTGTAAATGCTAACTAAGAAGTACGAATACTTAGGATCGCACGTTTTGGTGTTTAATCCTATCCACTTGGACGAATGTATTTTTCATTTCTCATAAAAGTTTCTTCGTGAGGGCCATAAATGTCCAAACAGACAAATATGATCAACTAAATTAACGAACTTAAGATTGGAAATGAAAATGAAATCCTTAACCAAGAAAATACTGTTAATTACTTTAACATTAACGGCACTTGTTACTGCTCCTATTTCATCAGCGTCCGCCGCAGATGAAATGTCACCCTTTGACGGACCGTATATGGGCGCGGGACTTATTTTGAATAAATCAAAAACCGGTACTTCAGTTACACCATCTGCGACCGTTACACAAAATAACAATTCGAAAGTCGCTGGTGGTTTTTATGCGGGTTTCGGTAAACAAGTAGAGCAATTATATTTTGGTGTTGAAGGTGGCTTTTATTTAAACGGCAGCCCAAGTCCTACTGCCTCTTTCGGAACAACCAGCACTGGCTTGAAATCCAAAAATACATTTGATTTATCAGCCCGTACAGGTTTTGTTGTGGATCAAGCATTGATTTATGCTGTTGGTGGTTACACTTCAACCCGTTATGAAACAACCGGCCTTGCAACAACCCGTAAAAAACGCTTGGGCGGCTTCCGTTATGGTGGTGGAATCGAATTTGCTATTACGCCGCAATTTAGTTTACGCGGCGAATATACGCACGCAAATTATAAAAAGTGGGATGTCGCAAACGGAACTAACACAATACGGTTTGATCCAAGTGAACACCGTTTCTTGGTAGGTGCTTCAGTTCGTTTTTAGAAAGCACTTCCCGGTTTAAGGAGTTCACATTCCCTTCAAACTCCTTAAATCAGCAGGAGCGGTTCTTCCCGCTCCTGCTTTTTACTAATTATAATTATTTTAATGTCACTTGTTGTGAATTTATTTAAACGCATATACATATGTAAACCCTAATTATAAAATACATTAACGACTGATAAATCTTGCACAATATGGCTTTTGAAATTTTAAACCCACACGGCAAAGCAAATATTATACTAATATCCGAGCATGCCAGTAATCATATCCCCACGGATTATAAAAAACTGGGTTTGGATGACCAATTGTTAGAGACCCATATAGCTTGGGATATTGGAATAGGTTCTATCACACGCAACTTATCAGTGATGCTTGATGCGCCAGCAGTTCTGGCTTGCTTCTCCCGTTTGCTTATTGATGCCAACCGCGGGCTAGACCAGGCCGGGTTAATTCCGATATCAAGCGACGGGTACTCTATACCTGGCAATCAAAATATTTCGGCTGATGAATTAAAGCGACGAATAGAAAAATTTTATAATCCTTTTCATGAAGCCACGGATAAGCTTATAAAATCGAATATAACAAATACCGAAGCACCCATCATACTGAACATGCATAGTTTTACACCGGCGATGAATAATAACCGCAGAAAATGGCACGCTGGCGTGCTCTGGAACAAAGATGATAGAATTGCCAAAGTACTGAACAGAAATCTGACAAGAAAAGGATTCATTATCGGTGATAACCAACCGTATTCTGGCCGACATTTAAATCACACCGTCAATACACACGGTCATACACACGGTTACCCCCATCTGAATATTGAAATACGTCAAGATGAAATCAGCAATGCACAAGACATAAATAAATGGAGTGATCTACTTTTTGAAGAAATTAACACTATCCGAAACTTACCGGAAATGTCATATATAAAGCATTATTAATGGAGTTATAAATGGACAATAAAACACAAACGGAAATAGAAGCGGCTACCTTTCGCAGGATCATAGCTCATATGCAAAAAAGAACAGATGCACAGAATATCGATTTAATGGGCCTCACTGGATTTTGCCGCAACTGTTTTTCCAAATGGTACGCCGCAGAAGCGAAAGAGCGTGGCATTGAAATTGAAAAAATGGCAGCCCGTGAAATCGTTTATGGTATGCCCTATGATGAATGGGTGAAAAAATATCAAACTGAGGCCACCCCGGAACAATTAAATAAAATGGACGAAAGTCTCAAATTAAATAAAGAAAAGTAAATAATAACTTGAGGAAAAATAATGGTAGAAACTGGTGGCATTGCCGCTGATGCGCTTCGTTCATATATTGAACGTATCGAAAGATTAGAAGAAGAAAAAAAAGCATTGGCGGATGATATTAAAGATATCTATGCAGAAACGAAATCAACAGGGTTTGATGTTAAGATAATACGACAAATAGTTCGGCTTCGCAAAATGGATGAAAATGATCGTCAGGAACAAGAAGCTCTACTTGATACATATGCTCACGCGTTGGGAATGATCCGCGGTTAAATAAGCATGATCAATTAACGGAGACGGTGAATTTCGCCGTCTTTTTTAATCCTTGGACTTTATCGCATCTACTATTTGCTGAGTACGTTCATCGTCATTAACCCCTTTAACGACGATAATCGCCCAGATAATAGTTAGTATCCAGATTGGGAACGTAAGACCAGATAAAATGCCAAACGAAAATACAAACATAACCACACTGGCAAACCAAAGAATTCCATTAAAAATTGCCTGAAAAATTTTACCTTTAAATAAAAGAGCCAGAGGCGGGATAAGTATTGCAACCAAATAAATCATAAAAATACCCTGAATTTAATAACGATCCTCATATATTTAATGACACATCAATAAAATTCAAGAAGTTTTACTGTTTATTCTCATCCAAGAGGCCAAGTTCGGTTACTTTGCGGTAAAGCGTGGAACGACCAATTGCCAGACGCTTTGCAATAACGGTCATCTTTCCATCATATCTTTGATAAGCATATTTGATCATCATTTTTTCGATTTGATCAATGGGATACACGTCACCGTTTTCATCATAAATTGATACATGATGAAATTCCTTGGGTATTTCAAGCGCCATAATTAAATCATCAATGCGCCGGTTATGCCTTTTATTTTCAGCGGCAATTTTATCGATATCCGCCATTATTTGCGGAAAATCATTTGGCATAATCATCGAACCATCTGATAGGATAACCGCACGAACGACAGCATTTTCCAGCTGACGAACGTTGCCCGGCCAGTGGTAGGAATTTAATAACTTCGACGCTCCTTTGCTTAGTGACTTAACATTCCGGCCTTCTTTCCGGCAAATATGTTGAATGAAATGAACTGCGAGCGTTTCAATATCGCCACTTCTTTCATTAAGTGGTGGGATGGAAACGGGAAATACATTAAGTCGATAATACAGATCTTTACGAAAGGAGCCCGCAGCCATAAGGCCTTCAAGCTCTCTATTCGTCGCGGAAATCACACGAACATCTATTTTTACGGTATTGGAGCCACCGACAGGGTCAACTTCGCTCTCTTGCAATACCCGTAATAATTTTACCTGAAGATCAAGCGGGAGTTCGCCGATTTCATCAAGAAAGATAGTACCGCCATCCGCGTCAACAAATTTACCTGAATGATCCTCTTTCGCGTCTGTAAACGCACCCTTGGCATGACCAAATAAGATGCTTTCCACCAAGTTTTCGGGCAACGCCCCGCAGTTGACTACAATAAATGGTTTATCCACACGATTACTTGATTTGTGGATCGCACTTGCAAACATTTCCTTCCCGACGCCACTTTCTCCCGTGAGCAATATCGGCACATCAGTTTCAGCACCTTTACGGGCAAGCAAAACAGATTTGCGCATTACATCACTATGCCCGATAAGATTATCGAATGCGTCGCGCGTATCAGATGACGTTTTTTTTGGAGCCATTTTCAAAGTCAATCTATTTATAAACCTGTGTTTATTAATTCTACAGTGTATCATTACGGGACAAAAGTTAAGAAAATGAAAAAATTGAATATTTTTTGTCTCATAATGAAACAAAACCGACATACATTAGGATATTGAAGATATTAAATTTAAAATTATTTTTTTATTTTTCACCTTAGAAAATATCTGTTAAGCTCCGTTTCACCATAAAAGATAAACTTCAATCAATGTCAACGAATTGATCATATCGAGAGGTCTTCCCATGATCATTGCCATCCCTAAAGAACGTCACCAACATGAAAAACGCGTTGCAGCAACGCCTGACACCGTCAAAAAACTAATATCATTTGGTTTTAATGTTATTGTTGAAAAAGATGCTGGTAAAAATAGCCAGATACCGGACGCCTTATATGAAGAAGCGGGTGCATCAATCGCTGCCGACGCGTCCAGCGCATATGTAAATGCGGATATAATTTTTAAAGTACAACGCCCAATGATGAATGGTGAAGGTGATGTTGATGAAATGTCACAGATAAAAGAAGGGTCAATTTTAGTCGCCATTCTTGATCCAACAAAGAGTCCCGAACATGTACAGTCATACGCAGATAAAAATATTTCCGCATTTGCTATGGAATTTATGCCTCGCATCACGCGCGCTCAAAGTATGGATGTTCTTTCGTCGCAATCAAATCTGGCGGGTTATTGTGCAGTAATTGACGCGGCACATGAATATGGCCGTGCCTTTCCCATGATGATGACAGCCGCAGGAACGGTTGCCCCCGCAAAAATAATGATAATGGGCGTTGGTGTCGCTGGCCTTCAAGCCATTGCAACTGCAAAACGTCTTGGCGCAGTGGTATCTGCCACGGATGTCCGTGCCGCAGCAGCGGAACAAGTAGAAAGCCTTGGCGGAAAATTCATAATGGTAGAAACAGAAGAAAGCGGTGAAACGGAAGGCGGTTACGCCAGAGAAATGAGTGACGATTATAAGAAAAGACAAGCCGAACTCATCGCGGAAACCATAAAAAAACAAGATATTGCGATCACAACAGCCCTCATTCCGGGACGACCGGCACCAATTTTAATTACAGATGAAATGGTCGCAAGCATGAAACCGGGATCAATTATTATCGACCTAGCGGTTGAAGCGGGTGGTAATTGCACTTTATCGCAACCCGGCGAAATTGTTACGACCGACAATGGTGTGATAATAGTTGGGCATCTTAATGTTCCAAGCAGACTGGCAACGGATGCCAGCGCGTTATATTCCAAAAACTTGTTAAATTTCATTACACCTCTTGTGAACGAAGAAACAGGGGACCTTAATATCGATTGGGAAGATGAAATTATTACCGGGACTTTACTGACAAAGGACAAAACAATTGTCCATGAACGCCTAAAGGGAGGAAATTAAAATGGATCAAGTTTCTCAATTAACCGATGCCGCGATGCAAAGCGCCAGCATGTCACCGTTTGTTTCGCAAATATCCCTTTTCGTGCTTTCAATTTTCGTTGGATATTATGTGGTCTGGAGCGTGACCCCCGCCCTGCATACACCGCTTATGGCCGTAACCAATGCCATATCATCCGTAATCATAGTCGGTGCCTTGATTGCGGCTGGACCCGAAACGATGACCGTTGCTAAAATATTGGGCATCATCGCAATAGGTCTTGCTGCCGTGAATATTTTTGGCGGATTTGCCGTCACCAACCGAATGCTCGCAATGTATAAGAAAAAACCCGCCTCTAAAAAGAAGGGGGATAAATAAATGTCTGAGCAAAATATTTTAGATTTAACCGCAATCGCTTATCTGGTATCAGGGGTTTTATTTGTCTTAGCACTCCGTGGCCTTTCTTCGCCTGAGAGCTCTCGTAAAGGTAATTTTTTCGGCATGCTTGGCATGGCCATTGCTGTGGTCACAACATTGGCTAATCCGGAAATCGTTTCTTACACATGGATATTAGTCGCCTTGGTCGTCGGTGGTGGCATAGGTATTATAATCGCATCGCGTATTGCGATGACAGCAATGCCGCAACTCGTCGCCGCCTTCCATTCTTTGGTCGGTCTTGCTGCGGTACTTGTCGCTGCGGCCGCATTTTTATTGCCGGGAAGCTTTGGTATTGTTGACGCGGCGGGCCATATATTTATGGCCAGCCGGATTGAAATGTCACTTGGCGCAGCAATCGGTGCCATTACCTTTTCCGGTTCAGTCATCGCTTTTGCTAAATTAAACGGCAATATGTCCGGTGCGCCAATCATGCTACCTATGCGTCATGTGATTAACGCCGCTATCGCCCTGGCTATCGTCGGCGCAATTTCTTTCTTCTCCATCGATGAGTTGTCCGCAACCGGCGGCGGTAACATTATGTGGATCATAATCGGACTAAGTTTCCTTATTGGCTTTCTAATCATTATACCGATCGGTGGTGCAGATATGCCGGTTGTCGTCAGTATGCTTAACAGCTATTCAGGATGGGCTGCCGCCGGTATCGGGTTTACCCTTCAAAATAATGCCCTTATTATAACGGGATCCCTTGTTGGTTCATCCGGGGCGATATTGAGCTATATCATGTGCGCTGCTATGAACCGTTCCTTCATCAGTGTTATCCTTAGTGGATTTGGTGGCGAAGACGCCACAGCAGGGAGCGGTGAAATTGAAACAAGACCCGTAAAACAAGGGGCAGCTGAAGACGCGGCCTTCATTATGAAAAATGCAAGTTCTGTCATTATTGTTCCCGGTTACGGGATGGCAGTGGCGCAAGCACAGCACGCACTACGCGAAATGTGTGATATTTTGAAGGAAGAAGGTGTCAAAGTATCTTACGCTATTCATCCGGTGGCTGGCCGTATGCCGGGCCATATGAATGTTTTGCTCGCAGAAGCGAATGTTTCTTATGATGAAGTTTATGAATTGGAAGACATTAATAGTGAATTTTCGGCAACCGATGTTGCCTTCGTTATCGGTGCTAATGACGTAACCAACCCTGCTGCTAAAACCGATAAAACCAGCCCAATATACGGCATGCCTGTGCTGGATGTCGAATTTGCCGGTACAGTGCTCTTTATCAAGCGCGGTATGGCATCGGGATATGCCGGTGTCCAAAATGAATTATTCTTTCGCGATAACACCATGATGCTTTTTTCTGATGCGAAGAAAATGGTCGAAAACATCATTAAGGCACTATAACTCATCTTGGTTTCGAAATTGAACGCGTCCGCTTGTTTTATCTAAAATTTCAGATATAGCAAGCGGAGCTTCTCTACTATCAATCTTAACTTTCCAACTTACCTGACCGGTAAAATCTTTTTTTGTATCCAGCACCATATATAAGGAGAGGATTTGCTCGATTATGCCTTGATGAGAGTATTCAGATATTCCCTGGATAATTGTCTCCGGTATTTTTTCAGCCGTTGTCAATTCTTCAAGCGCGTGATTTAAGCTACCGCCATATGCTCTCACCAGCCCACCTGTGCCAAGTTTAATTCCACCAAAATAACGTGTCACAACTGCGGTGATTTCCCCAAGCCCGGAGCCGATCAGTACATTCAGCATTGGTTTACCCGCCGTACCGTTTGGTTCACCGTCGTCAGAAAAACCTAATACGTGGTTATCATCAGGGCTACCGGCTATATGAGCGCAACAGTGATGTCGAGCATCTGAATATTTTTCACGAATTTTTTCTATGAATAATTTCGCACTTATAACATCGGGAGTATGCGCAATATTAACAATAAAACGACTTCTTTTAATAACTTCTTGATAGCAAGCGGGGAGTTTAGGAATATGATAGGAGTTGTTATCAGGATTATTCATGAAATGTGATTAACACATTATGTTCAGAAATTAAACCGCTAGCGTGTTTATAAATTTCGACGATAACGAGTCATTTTCTTCGTTGGTAAGAACACGTTCTTTGGGAAAACGCACAGTTACAGCAGTATAATGGCCTAATTCACTATCAATCGTAAGCTCACTATCATGAAGATCGACAAATGCTTTGATCAATGATAACCCCAAACCTGTACCCACTTCGGTTTTGGCGTAACTTGTCTCTACTTGCTGGAAGGGCTCTAGCACTTCTTTGATTTTATCTTTGGCTATACCAATACCAGTGTCCATGACACTAAATAAAAGTTCATTATCGGACGAAAGTAAAATTGTGATTTTAATTTCTCCACCCGGTAAAGTGAACTTTACAGCATTGGACAATAAATTTGTCATTATCTGCTGCAACATTCTTTCGTCTGCACTAATATACGGTAAATTATCCGCTGCATTCAAAGTTACCGAAATGTTCTTTTCCCGGGCATGATTACTCAACAAGCGCATGGCAGTTTCGCAAACCTCGCAAATATCTACTTCTTCTTCATAAAAGCTCATTTTTCCGGCTTCAACTTTTGATAAGTCCAAAATATCGTTAATGATACTTAATAAATGACGACCGCTATCACGAATATCCAACGCATATTCTTTAGTTTTATCCTGACTGAATTCCCCTACCCCGTCACTTGATAATAATTCAGAAAATCCAATGATCGCATTGAGCGGCGTTCTGAGTTCATGGCTCATGTTCGCAAGAAAGTCTGATTTTGCAACATTAGCAACTTCCGCCTGCTTAATTGCTTTCTCGAGATCTTCTTTGGTGCGGGTTCTTTCATCATTATAGTCGATAACCCGCTGCAACTGTTTGGCAAGATAAGAAAATTCGTCATCGCGGTCCAAAGCAATATATTCATTCGGCTTACCGTCAACGATGTTTTTCATTGTTTTGGAGAAGATTTCAATTCTACGAAATAGGTTAACCCGTAAAAGGAAAGTTCCGATTACCCATACTGCGATTAAACAAAGAATGGCGACGACAATCGACATATATTTTAGTTTCTCAGTTTCCAGTATTAGCTCCCGATCATCCACATATGCGATCATTGTTACATACTGGCCTTGCTTTCCCACATTAATTTTCTCGCTAACAATTTTCAAATTATCATCATCAGGCAAATTAAGACCCTTCTTTTGATTTAGATACTTTTCCTTAAATAATAATTCATCATTCATTCCTCT
Organism: Emcibacteraceae bacterium; assembly: GCA_021774795.1. Lineage (GTDB taxonomy): Bacteria > Pseudomonadota > Alphaproteobacteria > Sphingomonadales > Emcibacteraceae > Pseudemcibacter. Next base: position 157,890 of record JAJFIR010000014.1, read on the forward strand.
CATTTCAAAATCAGAGTGAATAATTTCTGAAATTCCGGTCAAACTCTCCCAAATTGACGTAATAACGATTAACTTTTTTTCGAACCCGGTTTCTTTTATAGGTATCATCATAAGGTATGTTGGAATACCATTTACATCTATTTCAAATGCGTCGTCCATAACCCCTTTAAGGGCATCAGATTGAGTATTCTTTTCTTTTAAGAACCTCTGGATAGCAGTTTCATCTAGATCAGAATTATCCCAGGAACCCAGAACTGCGTTATTCTGATCATAAACTTTAAACCCAATAATCTCCGCATCATTTTTTTTAAAAAATGACTGAGAACGAACATCTTCAAGATATTCGTTAATTCTATTAACGTCATTTTTATTTAGGCTTGCTATGAAATTTTTATCATCAAGAACGAGACTGCCCGCAAGTAATACATTGCTGCGATGTTTTCCCTGTACCATATTAGCAAGGATCATTCGGAACTGATCTCGTTTATGCTCATCATCAGCATTAGTTATAAAATTTGAATAATTATTAATGCTATAAATATGGACCGTAAGTGGCACTAAGGTGATGAAAAGCATTACAAAAAACAATAACGTTTTAAGCTTCATTTTTTTAAATAATATATAATTATTGTTCAATTTTAAAATGCCCTTTAACCCCAAAATTAAAAAATTATATCGATGGAGAAAATATCCAAAAACACAACAGTACGAAGACATTAATTTAGAAAAGATAAAATTTAATTAATATTTATGGCATTAAGCAAGTTATAAACGAGCAGAATTGACGGATAAAATAAGTCATGAGTGGCTGATCAGCTTGCGATACTTATTGTCAGACCGATGGAAGCGTTATTTTGGCTAAGATCATTACCATTTGCATAAGCTTTTTCGACAGAACTGGCAGCAACATCTCCAAAATCATTGATGTCAAAAGAAGTGTCGCTTTCACTGACTTCTTCTTGTTCCTCTTTCTTCTTGCTCGTAAGTTCGGCGCGTGCCTCGTTACGTGCTGCAACCGCTGCAGCCGCAACTTTACGGTCTTGACCAGATGGTTTAGCAGGTGCTAACGCCGCGGAAATCACGACGTTAAGTTTTGCAATCGTCGCTTCAGGATCACCCTCTATCTTTGCAGTATCAATTGAAACTTCACCACCAACCGCATATCTCTTACCGTCAGGTCCAACGGTATAGGTAAAGGACGCACTTCCCGCATACTGGCCGCCAGCATTCTTATGTGCTTGTTCGTGGGCTCTAACCTCTTGGTCAATTTTTTTTAATTTATCGACTTGGGATTGCTGTTCTTTCGAAACTTCACCGATTTTTGCTGTTTTCTCTGGCGCAGACGCGACTTTGACGCCTTTTGGTTCAGCATTTGGCTCACCATTCGGCGCTAAAAGCGGCGGTAATTGTGTCGATACATTCGATATCATGGGATTAAGTTATACCAAATTCATTAATTTGATATTAAAAAATTGATACAATTATCAGTTTATTTTTACCGGTCACGACCATCTTGAGGCCGACGGGTAGATGAACTTGGGGGTCTTCTGCGATCATTGCTGTCTCTGTCACGGTAAGATCTTCTAGGGGGGTTCTTATAGCGCTCCAAAATAGCTTGCCGTTCTTTTAGTTCTAGTCCACCAATAATACTAATCAGTACTTCCTGCGAAGGGTCAACCATAGCATGATATATGTCATGATATTCCTGCATTGCTTTACGTAATTTATCGCTGTCCAGTTGTTCTTCAGCAATAATCGTCATAATCATCGCCCTTTGTGACATAATATTTCGGTATATGGGGATGAGTTCTTCGCGCTTGCTGCGCATTGTTACATAAAATTCATGTTTTCCTTGTCTTGGAAAAGGTTCAACAAGCTTCGATATTGAATTATCAAATGCAAGTCTGGTCATCCGTATCTTCTTTGCTTGATATTGTGAATATATGAAGCCAACCACGAAGAAATTAATCCCCAGTGATAAGAGCATTACAATACTCATCCAATTTAATTTCAAGGAAAGATTTTTCATTGTGCCGGTTCCTCAACAAAAATAAATTCTTCTACGTCTAAAAGGGTTTCTGCATCCGCATCAATTACAATTGTCGCATTCTCCGCGACAAAAAGATCAGCTTCGATCTCAGCAAGTTCATCTTCCGCGAGTGCTGCACTACCCGCACTACCCATATAAAGACCAAGTACACAGGCCGCTGTAAGACCGGATAATCTTGGCACCAAAAACAAACACCAATCGGTTATTTTCCAAGAAATCATTGATTTTTGCTCAACTTCATGCGGAATAGCCATAATATTATCAACAAGCTTTCTACTTGGTTCCACACTATAGGCTTTGCCATAATCATTTAAATAGTCATTTAATTTAATATCATTCATCATCCTATCTCCTTTAAGAGACTGCTTTTCTCATCGCTTAATATATCAGCCAAATTGCGCCGCCCTCTTACCAAATAAGATTCAAGTGCATTAAGGCTCACTTCCATTACTTCCGCAGCTTCGCGGTTTGATAACCCTTGAAAATAACACAGTATTATCGCTGTATGTTGCCTATGTGGCAGCTCTTCAAGAGCTTCTTTAACTTGTTCTGACCTCTGATTAACAGCGATCACATTTTCAGCACTCATTTCATCCGACGCTATCGTTTCTAATATTTCGACCTTTTCCTGCGGCTTTCTTTTTCGTCCCACGTCATAACATAAATTAGTTACTACTCTATAAAACCACGTCGTAAATTTTGTTTTGCGTGCAGGGTCCCATCTTATTGCATGCTTCCATACTCTTATAAATGCTTCCTGCATCACTTCTTCCGCTTCCGCGCGATTACCGAGCAGCTTTGTTGCATAGCCTAAATTCATAGACAGGTGCCGGTTGACCAACATGCTATAAGCCGTTTGATCACCTTCACCGATACGCAGCATCAAATCTTCGTCGGTTATAGCATCTGTCCCCATATAGGCATCACCATCTCGTTACCATTCGATCATTATACGGTTATTTTCATAAAAACTGGCGCAAAAAATAAACTGTCTATTTAACAATTATAATTTTAGTTTACACTAAATGTAGATAATAAAGAAAGCACCGCAAATGATCAAAATATTTTTAAGATTTGCATTATTATTTATTTTGGTATTTTTACCAGCTAGTATGTTGAATGCAAAGGGAAAAACTGAAAACATAATTTTAATTACGCTGGATGGAATGCGCTGGCAGGAAGTATTTCAAGGCATCGATAACCGCTATTTTGATCAAACTGAATACCTTGCCTACAAATATACCCATGATCAGTTTAAGGATAAATATTGGCGCGATACGCCCGAGGAAAGACGGAAAATATTGTTCCCCTTCCTGTGGGGTACCATCGCAAATAAGGGCCAAATTTATGGAAACAGGAAACTAGGCAGCAACGCAAATATTACTAATAAATATCATTTCTCTTATCCTGGATATAATGAAATATTAACCGGTTTCGCCGATCCAACAATTGATAGCAATGATAAAATTCTAAATAAGAACTGGACTTTTTTAGAATGGCTGGAACATCAGGAAGATTACAAAGGAAAAACCGCTGCCTTTGCATCATGGGATGTATTTCCCTATATTTTGAATAAGGAACGCAGTGGTATTTTTACTAATAGCGCCTTCGAAAAAATGGATATAATGCTTGATAATCAAAAAATTCAAACCATAAATCAGTTGCAGGATGACATTCCTATCCCGTGGGACACGGTTCGGTTCGACGTTTACACCCATACATATGCCATCGAATATTTGAAGGAAAAAAAGCCCAAAGCAATGTTTATTTCACTGGGTGAGACGGATGACTATGCCCATGACGGTCAGTATGATCGGTATATTAATTCAGCTCAAAAATCTGATGAATTCATAAGCCAGATTTGGAAATGGGTTCAAAGCGATCCTGATTATAAAGATAAAACAACACTTTTAATCACCACAGATCATGGAAGAGGTTATAAAAACCTTGAAGACTGGAAAGATCATGGCAATATGGAAATCACCAGCGAAGATGGGGATAGAGCCATATGGATGGCCGTGATAGGGCCGGATACGCCGGTGATTGGCGAAATGAAAAACACAAATGATGTTAAACAAAATCAAATCGCCAAAACATTAGTGAAATTTTTGGGACTGGATTACAAATCTTCTCATCCAATACTCAAGGCCGGCGAGGTGATAGAGACGATGTTTGAGTAATATTTGGATTAGGTAGCCGATAAGGTTGCTTGATATTGGCAATTTTGGCCACTATGATCCATAAATTAGGGAGAATAATAATGACGAGCGATAATAATTCAATTAACGAATGGAACAGACGAAAGTTTCTTATGCGCAGTACAGGGGCCAGCGCAGGTCTGGTTTTAGGAATGATTGTGCCTTTTGCACGTAATATACCAGACGGGCTACTTCCCATCGTATTGGCACAAGATGCAGATGAAATTGCTGGTAAAGATAATTTATCGCTCCTTAATGATCGGCCGCTGAATGCGGAAACACCCCCTCACCTCCTCGATGATATTGTCACCCCGACAGATAGACACTTTATACGCAACAATGGCAATCCTCCCGATGATGTTGATCCGGAAAGCTGGCTTTTAACAATTGATGGCCTCGTTGAAACCCCCCTATCCCTAACTATCGAAGAACTTAAAAACCAGTTCGAAATTGTCACTTATAACTTGCTTATTGAATGCGGAGGAAATGGTAGAGCATTTTTTGATCCTCCCGCGCGCGGTAATCAGTGGACATATGGAGCGGTAGCGTGCTCACAGTGGACAGGGGTTCGTCTTGCAGATGTACTCAATGCTGCCGGAATAAAACCAGATGCCGTCTACACTGCACATGAAGGAACGGACAGCCATCTTTCTGGTGATCCAGAAAAACATCCTGTTTCCCGCGGAATGCCAATCGACAAGGCAATGGACCCGTTTAACCTTATAGCTTTTGAGCAAAATGGTGACGCACTGCATCCTATGAACGGAGCACCACTTCGGCTCGTTGTGCCAGGTTGGCCCGGGTCATGTTCTCAAAAATGGTTAAACCGGATTTATCTTCGTGATCAAGTTCATGATGGCGCCAAAATGACAGGCACTTCATACAGAGTTCCCGAGTATAAAGTTGCTCCCGGTCAAAAAGTGCCGGAGGAAGATTTTAAAATAATTGAAGCAATGCCCGTTAAATCTTTAATTACATATCCGGAAACAATGGCAGATATTTCTGCGAACGAATTTGAAGTACGAGGTCAAGCGTGGGCGGGCGATACAACAATTTCCGCTGTTGATATTAGTTATGATTTCGGCGCAACTTGGCAAAAAACCGAATTGCAGGAACCGACAAACCCACATGCCTGGCAAAGATGGAGCGTTAAAATTAATCTACCACAAAAAGGATATTATGAAGTTTGGGCGCGCGCAACGGACGCCAACAATATAAGCCAGCCATTTGCAATAGATTGGAATCCAAAAGGTTACTTGAATAACAGCTTGCATCGCATTGCTATTCAGCGGGTTTAAAACCGATGGCCCGATTGTTGCTGCTTTTCTTATCTGTGATCGCTGTTATTTCAACCGCTGCAATCGCACAGGTTGAAGATGAAGAGCCAGAAATGGCGCTTCTACCGACAGGTGAAGGTCGTGAAGACGTATTTTACCTTTGTTCCGCTTGTCATTCAATTAAAACAGTAGTTCAACAACGCTTGTCACGAGATGTCTGGGACGAGACCCTCGATTGGATGGTTGAAGAACAAGGTATGCCTGAGTTAGACGAAGAAGACCGGCAGCAAATATTAGAATATCTGTCCACTTACGTATCGCCGGATAAATAAATCAGAAAACCATAACCGATTTATTTTATTCAACCGTCCAGGTACGTCCCTGCCTGATAAGCGCATTAAAATCTGCTTTTTTTGCTGACTTAGCATCGTTCACTTGTCTGTGTACTGCGTCATCATAGCTTTCTTGAGGATCACAGTAAATCACACCGCAAACTACCGGAAATTCCGGCGCGGTCAGTTCAACAAGCATTTGCGCCATCAACTTATTGGTTTCGTCATGTACCAAAATGTCTGCTTCCGTTACACCATTTTCGCCGATAATAACTGTCTCAAGTGCAAATTTTTCAGTGTTAAACCGAAGCCCCATATTTTTTTCTTTGCCGTAAATTAATGACTGACCGTGTTCAACATGAATTTGCGTATTTTGCGCTTCTTTCTTCAACGTAAAATGTTCAAAAGTTTTGTCGTTAAAAACGATACAATTTTGAAAAATTTCTATGAATGATGCACCTTTATGTTCTTTCGCCCGCGCCAACGTGACCGGCAAAGCTTTAAGTGCCGTATCAATACCGCGTGCCACAAACCGGGCCCCCGCGCCGATCGCGAATGAGCATGGCGTGAGCGGTAAATCGACTGAACCAAGCGGTGTAGAAGGAGATTTCGTGCCTTGCTTTGATGTTGGTGAATACTGTCCTTTGGTCAGGCCATAAATTTCGTTATTAAACAACATAATTTGCATATTCACATTGCGTCTAAGGACATGAAGCATATGGTTACCGCCAATACTGAGGCCGTCACCATCACCTGTTACTAGCCAAACATCAAGTTCCGGGTTCGCAAGCTTTACGCCGGTCGCAACCGCCGGGGCGCGGCCATGGATCGTGTGAAAGCCATATGTTTCCACATAATATGGAAAGCGCGATGAACAACCGATACCGGAAACAAAAACCGTATTTTCCGGCGTTGCACCAATATTAGCGAGTGTTATTTGAACGGCTTTAAGTATGGCGTAATCTCCGCAACCCGGACACCACCGCACTTCTTGATCAGTTTCAAAATCTTTATATGTAAGTTTTTTTACGTCTACTTGCTCGTTCATTTATCTGCTCCTGCTTGTCCACGGATACAGTCTAATATTTCTGTAATTTTAAAAGGTTGGCCCGACACTTTTGTCAAAGAGAAGGCATCTAACAAATATTCAGCACGGAGCAGGTTATTCATCTGACCCTTATTCATTTCTGCAACAATAACTTTATCGTAGCTATTCAAAACATCTTCCAAATTACGCGGTAGCGGCCAGATATTACCAATATGAACATGTGATACATCAATATTTTCATCGCGAGCCCGTTTCACCGCCTGATGAATAGCCCCCCGTGTTGATCCCCAGCCAACAACGGCGAGCTTCCCGCCCTCCTTTCCAAGATCAACTTTTTGCAAAGGAATATCATTCGCTATATTTGCAATTTTTTGCGCACGAACATCGGTCATCTTTTGATGGTTCGCCGCATCATAAGAAATATGCCCGCTGTCATAATCTTTTTCAATACCACCTATGCGGTGAAGAAGATCAGGTGTGCCCGGCTTGGCCCAGACACGTGCCAGAGTTTTTGGATCACGTTTGAACGGATGAAAACCTTCCGGATCCGTATGATGCTTAACCGGAAATTTTTCAAGCTCATTAATATCCGGAATTTTCCACGGCTCCGAAGCATTACCGATATATCCGTCTGACAACACCATTACCGGTGTCATATATTTTGTCGCAAGGCGCACCGCTTCAATACCAACATCAAAGCAGTCTTGGGGGTTAGACGTCGCGAGCACAACAATTGGTGCATCTCCATTTCGGCCCCAAACCGCCTGATAAAGATCGGACTGTTCGGTTTTCGTCGGTAATCCAGTTGAGGGACCTGCTCTCTGCACATCAACAACAATAAGGGGAAGTTCTGTACTTATAGCAAGACCGATCGCTTCGGTTTTAAGAGCAATACCAGGACCAGAGCTCGATGTCACTCCGAGCTGCCCTGCAAAAGATGCACCGATCGCTCCGCAAATAGCGGCAATCTCATCCTCTGCCTGGAATGTCATAACACCATATTCCTTTAGCCCACTAAGTGTATGCAATAACGCAGAAGCAGGCGTAATTGGATATGTTCCGAGTAAAAGCGGAATATCGCCAAGCTGTGAACCGGCAACCAAACCCCACGCAAGGGCTTGGTTTCCGTTTACGGTACGGTACTCGCCCGGCTTATCCGTATCATGCTTACCAACGATATAACGGCGCAAATTGCTGGATACTTCAGCAGTTTCCCCGTAAGCATGACCAGCGTTAACGGCCGCTATATTAGCATTTGCCACATCGGGTATTTTTGCGAATTTCGTCTTTAGCCAATCGGTAATCGGTTTTCGTGCGCGGCCAAACATCCAGAGAATAAGTCCCAACGTCCACATATTCTTTGAACGAAGTGCATCTTTCTTGCCAAGACCAAATTCTTTAACTGATTCTAATGTCATTTTCGTAATATCAAGTTTTTGAACCTGATAATCACTTAAGCTATTATTTTCGAGCGGGTTTTCCGCGTATCCCGCTTTATCAAGATTGCGCTGGTTAAATGACCCTTCGTCAACAATGATCAATCCACCTTTACGTAAGCCACTTAAACTGACCATCAATGCTGCCGGGTTCATCGCAACCAAAACATCCGGCTCATCACCTGCCGTTGACACTTCAACAGAGCCAAAATTAATCTGGAACGCAGAAACACCAAATGTTGTACCTACTGGGGCACGAATTTCAGCAGGAAAATCCGGGAAAGTTGAAAGATCGCTACCTTCTAATGCGGTAACAACAGAAAATTGATTACCTGTCAGCTGCATTCCATCGCCACTATCGCCGGCAAAACGTACACAAACTGAATCTAACTCATCGTAATCAATTACGGGTGATTGCACATTCATTTTTAGTCCTAACTTATTAAATGGCATCTTATATACAGAGTATTTTCTACTAAAATCATTTTATAGGTAATTTTTTTATATACAAATGATATATTTTCCATTTAATGGAAAACCCATATCATTTCAATGATTGTAATCAATTATTATTGTAATAACGCTATTACTCACACATAGGCCACTTTTTTTAAATATGACGCAACTAACTAATAATAATACGATATCGCGTCATATGTGGCAAATAGCGGTCCCTTCCATCCTCGCAAATCTGTCCACTCCGCTGCTGGGTCTTTCCGATAGTTTTATCATGGGTCATATGCCTCATGAACGATATCTGGCAGCCGTTGCTTTGGGAGCAATATTTTTCAGCATCCTCTATAACGGTGTAAATTTCCTACGCATGGGTACAACTGGCTTGGCTGCGCAAGCACACGGCCGCGGTGATGAACTTGGTTTAAATCAGCTCTTCATTCGCGGCTGCATCAGTGCCTTCGCGATTGGACTTATTTTTATCAGTGTTCAATCCTTATTATCTTATGTCTTTTTCTATTTTATGGAGGCGGAAAGGATTGTTATGCAACTCTCGGCGCAGTATTTCTCAATTCGAATTTGGGGTGCCCCTTTTGCACTGATGAATTATGTTGCGTCAGGCTGGCTGCTTGGTATGGGTCAGGCAAAGGAAGTACTTTATATTCACCTTTACATGAACATCAGCAATATTTTGCTTAACTTTCTTTTCGTTTATTCATTTGGTATGACTGTTGATGGCGTCGCACTCGGCACCGTCCTGTCCGAAAGCACCGCATTTATCCTCTGTATTTATTATGTCATGCGCCACAATAGATTGGATTTTAAGCTAACGCTGTTTAACGCAAAAGTACTTGATAAAATTATGGAACTTGCAGCCTTCAAAAAGCTTTTCACTTTAAACCGCGATATTTTTATCCGCACCATGTGTCTTACTTTTACTCTGGCGAGTTTTACGCTTCTGGGAACACGGTTTGGCACTGAAATTTTGGCTGCTAATGCTGTTCTTATGAATTTACAAAACCTGACCGCGTATGGTCTTGACGGTTTTGCGCAGGCGGCAGAAGTATTGGTCGGAAAAGAAATTGGTAAAAAATCGAAAGAAAGCCTTCGTAAAGCTGTCATTGTATCCAGCAAATGGGCGTTATACACTGCAATCGCATTTACATTGTTCTATTTAATACTTGGCGAAACAGTAATTCACCTTCTGACCAATATCGAAACCATTCGCACTATCGCTGGTGACTATCTGATATGGGTTATCGTACTGCCGCTCCTTTCAATCTGGAGCTTTCAACTAGATGGTATTTTTATTGGCGCCACCGCCGGAAACCATATGAGAAACGGCATGATTATTTCAGCAATTTGTTATGTCATTTGTATTTTTACACTCTTGCCATTATTCGGTAATCACGGATTGTGGCTTTCATACAGTATTTTTCTGATTATGCGGGCATTAACGCTTGTGGTAAAATATCCTGAAATTGAAAAACGCGCGGTTTAGCATTACATCTCCATAACGTTAAATCAATCTATCCTGTAATCGATTACATATCTATTGGCAAATTTATCTAGTTTGTATAAAGTATAGTGATCATTATCCAATAATTGAAGAAGAAAAGGACATCCTAATGTCGCACCGATTAATATCATCTGTCAAAAACATATCTATTGTGCTCACCTCTATAACCCTAAGTATTCTGGTCGCTGTCCAATCGTCTTTTTCTCAAAGTAAACCAAACATTATTTATATTCTGACCGATGATCAGCGCTATGACGAACTCGGCATCTTAAATCCCTTATTAGATACGCCAAATATGAACGCAATCGCAGAAAATGGCGTACATTTTAAAAATGCTTTTGTAACAACCGCCCTTTGCTCTCCAAGTCGTGCGACGATCCTCACCGGGCAATATGCCAATACTCATGGTGTTGTGGACAATAACGCTCAATTACCCGAAGGTACTATATTTTTCCCAAGCTATATGCAGGATGCGGGATATCAAACAGGCTTTATCGGTAAATGGCACATGGGTGATCAGGGTGATAACCCGCAACCCGGGTTTGACAAATGGGTAAGCTTCGAAGGACAGGGCAATTACTATCCGGAACTTTCAGACGGAAGTATTGCTCAGCTGAATATCGACGGTACTCAGGTCGATCAAAAAGGATACATCACTGACGAGTTAACCGATTACGCAATCGACTGGCTTGATACAGTGGACAAGGAAAAACCATTCTTCCTTTATTTTTCGCACAAGGCCGTTCACGCGGATTTTTATCCCGCAGAGCGATACGAAAATCAATATGCTGATAAACAGGTAGAATTACCGGAAAATATGGCCGACACACCGGAAAACTACCGCGGCAAACCTCGTTGGGTTAAAGATCAGCGCAGCAGTTGGAACGGCGTTGACTTCCCCTATCATAGCACTTTAGATGTTGGTGAATATAAAATGCGCTACCACCGCACCCTTACAGCTGTCGATGACAGCATTGGAAGGGTACAGGAATGGCTAAAGGAAAATGGCCTTGCTGAAAACACCATCGTTATGTTGATGGGTGATAATGGCTTCATGTTTGGTGAACACGGCTTAATAGACAAACGCAACGCTTACGAAGAAAGCATGCGGGTTCCGCTACTTGCGATGGGACCCGGCTTTGAAAAAGGTAAAGTGGTCGAAGAGGTCGTCGCTAACTTAGACATTGCGCCAACAATACTGGAAATAGCCGGTATTGAAAGACCGGAACAATTTCAAGGGCGAAGCTTTACTAAATTGGGAAGCGGCGCGGAGCTTGATGAACCATGGAACAACGAATTTGCCTACGAATATTTCTGGGAATATGATTTTCCGCAAACACCAACCACATTCGCGGTCAGAACGGACAAATATAAGTTGATCCAGTATCACGGAATTTGGGACCGCGAAGAACTTTATGACATGGTCAATGATTCTACGGAAATGAATAACCTTGCTGATGACCCGGATATGATAGAAGTAAAAGTAGCCTTAAGAAAAAGGATATATGCGCTTTCTGCCAACACGGGCGGTGAACATGTCGTGCCTTATACGGAACGTACCCACAGCGGTTATCGCTTTCGTGACAAAACGGCAATTCGTGCCGCTGACTTTCCAAAAGAATGGTTAAGAACCGGGGCAGAAGCCGACAGGTTCGAAGCCGACTTCGATGATAGCAGAGAAAAGTTTGAAAGATTACAAAGAGAGCAAGAAGCACTAGATGCGAAAAACAAGGATTAATTAATGCGTATTGTTCTCATACTATGCTCTATCATCATCGCGTCATGTAGCCCGCTTCAGGAACAGACACGATCTGATAAACCGAATATCATCTATATCCTGACCGATGATCAGCGTTATGATGAACTGGGAATATTAAACCCGCTTTTAAACACACCGAACATGGACGCGCTGGCAAATGACGGAGTTCATTTTAAAAATGCGTTTGTTACGACCGCGCTATGTTCCCCTAGCCGCGCAACGATCCTCACCGGGCAATATGCCAATACTCATGGTGTTGTGGATAATAACGCCCCGATACGCGACGGCACTGTCTTTTTCCCAAGCTACCTTCAGCAGGCAGGTTACAAAACCGGCTTCTTTGGCAAATGGCACATGGGTGCGGAAGGTGATCAACCCCAACCCGGATTTGATAAATGGTTAAGTTTTGAAGGACAGGGCCATTATTATCCTGATCTTCCCGATGGTAGCATTGCGCAGTTTAACATTGACGGCGAACATGTTGATCAGAAAGGATATATTACAGATGAGCTTACTGATTACGCAATTGATTGGCTGGATGGTCTAAACAAACAAGAACCCTTCTTTATGTATCTTTCTCATAAAGCGGTACATGCGCTTTTCTTACCTGCTGAAAGATATAAAGATCAATATTCAGATAGCCAGGTAAATATGCCGGATAACATGGCCAATACTGAAGAAAACTACCGCGGCAAGCCCCGCTGGGTCCGCGATGCCAGAAACGGATATCATGGTGTAGATTTTCCTTATCATGCTAATGAATTATCGGTTGCCGCTTATAAAATGGAATATCACCGTACCCTTAGCGCCGTTGATGATAGTGTTGGCCGCGTTCGCGCTTGGCTTAATGAAAATGGCCTCGCCGAAAATACTATTGTTATGTTGATGGGCGACAATGGTTTTTTATTTGGTGAACACGGAATGATCGATAAAAGAAACGCATATGAAGAAAGCATGCGGGTTCCCCTACTCGCAACTGGGCCCGGATTTGAAGGCGGAAAAGTGGTTGATCAGGTGGTTGCAAATCTGGATATAGCACCAACAATTCTTGACCTCGCCGGTGTATCCAAGCCCGATCACTTTCAAGGCGATAGCTTTTCAAAACTTCCAACCGATGAAGACGCTAGAACAAATTGGAATAATGAATTTGCTTATGAATATTTTTGGGAATATAGCTTCCCGCAAAACCCGACCACCTTCGCCGTCAGAACTGATAAATATAAATTAATTCAGTACCACGGTATTTGGGACCGCGAAGAATTATATGACATGGAAACGGACACGGCGGAAATGAATAACCTTGCCCTTGACCCTGCCTATGAAGAAACTGTGGTCGCGCTTAGAAAGCGTATTTTTGCCCTTATGGGTGACGCAAACGGAAGGCATATTGTTCCCTATACTGAACGCAAAAATGGCGGCAACCGTTGGCGCGGCAAAAATAGCGAAGACGGTGTTAAGGCCGGCGACTTTCCACCGGAATGGCTAAAGGAAGGCCAGCCAAAACAATAATAATTGTTGCGTGATTAGTCGCATTGTCATATAGTTTATACAGTAATTATTGGGGAAACATATGTTACGAGTAATCTTAATATCATTTCAAATACTTTTCTTTTCTACGTTTCAGATTAAAGCAGAAGAAGTACAAAGTACTGTAAACTTATATGGTACAACCTTTATCTATGGTGCGCCGCTGTGGATTAATACAAACGACCCGAATTTCAAGACTACCGACTTACTGAAAATGAGTAAAAATTTCCGCGATCAAAAAGGCCCTTCATTTATTTTAGAGGCGATTCCGGTGAATGAAAATTTTGAAAACTGGACAACTATGTTTGCTGTAAAAGCCTTTAATGTTGGTCGTAAAGCACCTATGGGGGCCTGGGAAGACAATACACTTGCCACATTCAGACAAGTATGCGGAGGTCTTTCAATTCAATATTTGGAACAACAATCCGATATATCCCTAGTGCAGATCATTTGCCCTAAAATATTAGGATATAATCAAGATGGATATAATGATGGTGTAGGTGAGATTGGATTATTCGCATTTTATGTAAATAATACAACAGCAATAAGCCATTATATAGAATGGAGAGGCAATGCCTTTAGTCCTACTAACAAAGCAGAATGGCCAGTATCAGAAGTAATAATACAAAAGGCCATAAATGATATGAAGCAAACTAGGGCTATTAACGAAAATAGTATAGTTAGCTTTAATGAATAGATAAATTCACTTCCGCTAAATCAAACCCGCTAGCGGCGAAGATGGATCAGCATAGGGATTCTTCGAACGTTTTCCGCATAACTTAATAAAACTATACTCTTACCAGCTGCATCAAAGGTTCAAATGAATAGAGTGCTGCTTTTCTTCCAGCCGCTTCTTCTATTGTTGTCAACAAGCCTTTTTCGGCCAGTATTTTAGTAATTCTCTTTGCCGGTTGAGGCGGAATTCCACTTTCGCTCTTAAAAAAATTATTACGAAACACTGGATTAGCAAAAATAAAATCTAATGCCTGAATATGCCACTGAGTCACAAGCAAATCTCTAAACATTTCTTTCATTTCATCATATAATGATTGGATGTTTTCTGAAATTTCAAGATTCTTAATTGCTTGTTTTTCGATGGCTTCAAGAAAGAAAACACACCATTCTGTCCAAGCACCACTTTTTGACACTTCTCGCATCACATCAATATATTGCTCTTTTTTCTCTTCAAAATACCCACTTATATAAAAATGAGGTGCTGAAATAATGCCACTTTTCCATAATAGCAATGTAATTAGCATTCTTCCGATGCGCCCATTACCATCTTTGAAAGGATGCAATGCTTCAAATTCTATATGTGATAAGGCTATTTTTATTAGTGTTTGATCTTCACTTGTGTCAAGATATTTAAACAGATTTTCAAGTCCATCATTTAACTGTGTAGGTCTGATTGGTACAAATAAAACTCGTCTCTTAGTCTGATCAGCTAGGTAATTTTGTTCAGTTTTAAATTCTCCGGGATTTTTCCTAGCTCCGCGGCCAAATGATAGGAGTTCTTTGTGCATTGCTCTTATAAACCATTTATTAATTGGCTTGTTTTCATTGAGATATTCTTGCGCGATTTTCATTGAAAAGTGATATAGAACTGTTTCAAACACTTCACTTCGATACTTTTTATTATTTTTTTCACCTTCAACATGATCTGCTTCATATTGCAGGATTTCATCCATAGTACTTATCGTACCTTCCATACGGGACGAGATAACAGCTTCCTGTTTTCTTAAGGGTGCAAGTAAAATTTCGTTGTTATGCATATTTTTAAGCATTTGATCAAAGCGCGCTATAGCATCTGTTGCTTTAACTATCGGATCGATTAATTTTTCATAATCTAATTTTTCAATAGGAAATTGCCCATAATGATACTCAACAGCATCATCAAAATTTAATTCATCTTTTAACATCTTCTCACCTTGATCATCAAAAATACATCATTATAATACACAAAATTAATTGAGTTTCAATTTTTATTATTTTCGATCTTCAATCTGATTTGGATGTGTTTAACAACCTTCATGTACGTTTGAGTATCAAATTTATACTATTTTGATCGTCAAAATTGTTTGATGGTGCTAGATGATCATCAAAATTGTTTGTCTATCATGCTTCTTGATTTTTAATATACAAATAAAGATGCAGTCAAATTAACTACACTCTATATAATGAGAAAGCAAAAAAACCTAAATCAAGCCCGCGAGCGGCGAAGACGGATCAGCGTAGAGTTTCTTCGGCATTCTTCCTGATAAATAAGCATCCCTACCTGCCTGAACTGCGTGGTTCATGGCGCGTGCCATCAGTATGGGGGCTTTGGCTTCGGCAATGGCGGTATTCATCAGAACACCGTCACAGCCAAGCTCCATGGCCTGCGCCGCTTCGGATGCGGTGCCAACCCCCGCATCAACAAGCACGGGAACACTGGCATTTTCAACAATGATACGAATTCCCACCGGGTTTTGAATACCAAGGCCGGAACCGATCGGCGCGCCCAGTGGCATAATCGCGCAGCAACCGATGTCTTCAAGGATTTTTGCCTGTATTGGGTCATCATTGCAGTAAACCATAACCTGAAAACCTTCTTTGATTAGCGTTTTGGCGGCTTCCACGGTTTCCGGCATATTGGGGTATAATGTTTTTTGGTCCCCTAGCACTTCAAGCTTCACAAGGTCCCAACCACCGGCTTCACGCGCAAGACGCAGCGTACGAACCGCATCATCGCCGGTAAAGCATCCTGCTGTATTGGGAAGGTACGTGTATTTTTTAGGATCGAGATAATCCACCAACATCGGCTCTCCCGGGCTGGCGATATTAACGCGGCGCACCGCAACGGTCACTATTTCGGCGCCTGATGCCTCGACCGCCAATTTGGTTTCTTCAAAGTCTTTATATTTACCCGTACCAACGATTAAACGAGAGGAGTATTCTGTACCCGCAACAGCAAAATTATTAATATTATTTTCTGAATTATTTTCTGAATTATTTTCTGGCATTATTTGTATATTCCGTTTTATTCAACCACCACCAATGAAGTGGACAATTTCCAAGTTATCGCCGTCATCCACCATCACTTGGTCAAAAGTCGATTTTGGCACAATCGCCAAATTATGTTCGACCGCAACTTTGTCTTCTTCAATTTCAAATTTTGTCAATAAATCACATAGACTTAATGCGTTTTCCAAACTATGCGGGTCACCGTTAATTTTCACATTTATCATTATAATGCTCTGTTTTTCACAATGGCTATTTTCAAATTATAATTAAAGTATTATATACATATGTAATGACAATAAGTCAGTAGGGAAATATGACAAAATCAATATTGGTGATTAACGGCCCCAATTTAAATTTATTGGGCACACGTGAACCAGAGATATATGGCATCGCCACCCTGGATGACATTAAAGACAGCATGATTGGTAAAGCGGCCCCCTTGGGACTTAGTATAGATTTTCGCCAAACTAACGCGGAAGGTGAAATTGTCAACTGGATACAGGAAGCACGCGAAAATCACCAGGCAATAATTATAAACGCCGGGGCATTAACCCACACTTCGGTGGCGATAATGGATGCCCTGCTGGCGGTCAATACACCCAGCGTCGAGGTTCATTTATCAAATATATTTAAGCGCGAAGAATTCCGCCACCATTCCTATATCTCTCCCGCAGCGGTCGGCATGATCACCGGGTTTGGTGCGATCGGTTATTTAATGGCAATAGAAGCCATTGATAATATCCTCAATTAAATACATACTCATCACTTAGAAATTTACTGAATTATTAAAAGGATTAAAGATAATGGCAAAAATGCAAGTCGACAGAGACCTTATTCGCGACCTCGCTGAACTGCTTAATGAAACAGATTTGACTGAAATTGAAGTGGAAGATGGGGAACGAAAAATAAAAATTTCAAGAAATAGCGGCGCGGTACAGATGGCACAAGTCGCTGCGCCTGCCGCTGTTGCTGCTACACCCGTTGCTGCGGCAGTGCCAGTTGCTGAAGCACCGTTAAATCCTGAAACAAATCCCGGTACCGTGTTCTCACCCATGGTTGGTTCAATTTACACTGCACCTGACCCCGCTTCTGATGAATTTATAAAAGTTGGCGATAGTGTAACAGCCGGACAAACCATTTTCATCATCGAAGCCATGAAAGTGATGAACCAAATCCACGCTGCCAAGGGCGGGGTCGTGAAAGAAATATTTGTTGAAAATGCCCAGCCTGTTGAGTATGGCGAAGCCCTTGTTATAATTGAATAGCGGGTCAAACAGTATGATTGAAAAAGTACTCATTGCCAATCGCGGGGAAATCGCCCTTCGCATTCATAGGGCATGCCATGAAATGGGCATTAAAACCGTGGCCGTTCATTCTACTGCCGATGAAGATGCGATGCATGTTCGTCTCGCCGATGAAAGTGTTTGTATTGGACCGCCCCCGTCAACTGACAGCTATCTTAATATTCCGGCGATTATATCTGCCGCTGAAATAACCGGTGCTGACGCTATTCACCCGGGCTACGGTTTTTTATCGGAAAGCGCACAATTTGCCGAGATTATCGAAAAACATAATATAGCTTTCATTGGCCCCACCGCCGAGCATATAAAATTGATGGGTGATAAAATTTCCGCCAAGGAAGCCGTAAAAAAAGCCGGTATTCCCGTTGTACCCGGTTCTGACGGCGAAGTAAGCGAGTTTAACGACGCGGCAAAGATCGCAAACGGCATTGGCTATCCGGTTATAGTTAAAGCCGCATCTGGCGGCGGCGGTCGAGGAATGAAGATCGTTCATAATGAAAATGAACTTTCGCTTGCCATAAGCTCCGCACAGCAGGAAGCGGCAGCAGCATTCGGTGACGGAACTGTTTATCTGGAAAAGTTCCTCACTACACCAAGACATATTGAAATTCAGGTTTTAGCGGACACCCACGGCAATGTTGTTCATTTAGGGGAGCGGGATTGCTCATTACAGCGCCGCCACCAAAAAATTCTCGAAGAAAGCCCCTCTCCTGCTCTTAATTCAGCGGGTCGTGATGAAATTGGCGAAGTATGCCGAAAAGCCATTCAAACTCTTGGGTACCGCGGTGCCGGAACGATCGAATTTTTATATGAAAATGGTGAGTTTTATTTCATAGAAATGAACACCCGCCTTCAAGTTGAACATCCTGTTACTGAAATGATTACAGGTATCGATCTTGTGCGTGAGCAAATCCGTATTGCGGACGGTCAACCGCTTGCCTTTAAACAGGAAGACATTAAATTCTCGGGCCATGCCATAGAATGCCGCATCAACGCTGAAGACCCCTTTACGTTTATGCCTTCCCCGGGGCAAGTGAAAGATTACCATACGCCGGGCGGATTGGACGTGCGGGTTGATAGCGGGCTTTATAGCCGTTACAAAATTCCCTCGCACTATGATAGTATGATTGCCAAATTAATTGTTCATGGTAAAACTCGTAACGAATGCTTGATGCGCCTTCGCCGTAGTCTTCAAGAATACGTCATTGACGGGATTAAGACCACTATTCCACTGCACCAAAAATTAATTCGCGAAGATGATTTCATTAATGGTGATTATAATATCCATTGGCTTGAAAAATATCTGGACAGTCTCACCGCTGATTAGAGCATATATGACGGAGGTCACATTTATTAATGGAAATAACTGTAGAACTCCTTTTAAGTGCCTATATGCAAGGCATTTTCCCGATGGCGGAAAGTGCGGATGCAGAAGATATATTTTGGGTGGATCCGGAAGAACGCGGAATATTTCCACTTGATCAATTTCACGTTCCTAAGAAACTCGCAAGAAAAATCAAAAGCGAACCTTTTAAAATTACTATAAACAAAGCTTTTCGCGATGTTATGATTGAATGCGCAAAACCGACAGATAACGAAGACCGGCAAAACACCTGGATCAATGACATAATTCTTGAAAACTATTCAAAACTTCATGAAATGGGGTATGCACATTCGGTCGAATGTTGGCAAAATGAAAAACTTGCCGGTGGTCTATATGGCGTTTCAGTAAATGGTGCTTTTTGCGGCGAAAGCATGTTTCACGATGTAACGGATGCCAGTAAAGTTGCGCTTGTGTATTTGGTGGCGAGACTAAAGGTCGGTGGTTATATATTGCTCGATACACAATTTATTACAGATCACCTAAGCCAGTTTGGTGCCATCGAAATACCACGGTCGCAATATCGCGCGTTACTTAAGGAAGCCCTTACAATTAAAGATTCTAGCTTCTATAAACTCTCCGAAGAGACAAGCGGAGCATCTATATTAAGGTTTGTTGCTCAGCCCATTGGTAAGAGAGCATAAATCGTCTTATCATGCTATCATATTGAACTTCTTTACATATTGATAATTAATTTGAAGTAAAATATAGTCGAAGCCCCTATTTTGATCGAGAAGAAATCGCCCAAAAATGTCTGAGGAAATAAAAGTTTTAATTTTTATATTCGGCGTCGCAGTTGTACCAATATTTTTATTGGTGCAATTTGCATCTTATCATTCATTAAAAAAAGAGGTCAAACTGTGGTCCATAATATGGATAACGACAACCATACTTGCGTTTTTATCTCCTAACTTTTGGTTTTTTTTAGCGTTCATGGGTGTAATCTTGTTGGCGGTTACAAAAAATAATCCAATGTTAAAATTGTGTTTGTTCTTTGTTTTATTGCCCTCAATTCCCCCTGGTACTGCAACGATACCCGGTTTTGGGATAATTAATTATCTTTTTAACATAAGTTTTCAATTGTTTTTATCGATTGTTTTGTTAACACCACTCGCATTCTCAAATGCGAGGCACAATATTTCAATTAAAAGCGTCAAATATTTGATACTCGCCTTTTGTCTACTCAATATTGTGATCTACTATCAGGAAAGTTCATTTGTTTATAAAGGCGTCTTAATCAGCAAAGCCAGCTCGATAACGGAGGTAATAAGATATGCATTCACACTTTCATTGACATTGCTGATCCCATATTACGCTGTCATCAAAACCGTGAAATCATCGGAAGGTATTAACAAAGTATTTTATGCCATTCTCTTTGGTATTCTTCTGCAAGCGTGTATTGGCTTTGCGGAACTCCTGAAGGTGTGGCACGTCTATAATATTGGCGCAAATGCACTTGGCCTTAAAGGAGGGGGTATGATGTATTTATCCCGGGAAAATCTTCTTCGTGCATCTGCTGCCCTAGGCCACCCAATAACATTGGGATTTGTTGTCGCTATCGGAATTGGTATTATTTTGAACTATAACAATCAAAAGAATAGAAATGCTAACATGACATTTTGGGCGATTTTCGCGTTACTTTCATTTGGGCTTCTCACTACTCTTTCTCGCGGTCCATGGGTCGGTACAGCTTGCATTATCATATGCTATTTTTTTATTGCCAACAAAGCGGCAAAAAATTTAACCAAGCTTGGACTAGTCACCTTTCTGGCATTGGTCATCATTTCTTTCTCACCTGTTGGCGAACGATTTATAAACTTGTTGCCATATTTCAACCAAAACACTGAAACCCATGCTACGAGTACCATTACTTATCGAGAAAGGCTCTTCGAACAGTCCTGGAAAGTTATACAAAAAAACCCATTCTTTGGATCACCAAATTACCTGCAAACTCCTGAAATGGAAGAAATGCGACAAGGAGAAGGAATTATTGATGTCGTCAATTCATACCTGGCTATCGCGATGGAAATTGGTCTTGTCGGCCTCAGTTTGTATCTACTTATATTTATTACAATTTTGGTGAAACTTAAGAAAAACCTAACCCGCTTAAATAAAACAAAAGAACATGATCACCTTTGGACGCAAGGGCGAATAATTTTTGCCACTATCGTCGGAATAATGGTGATTTTATATACCACTAGCAATAGTATAGTTCCTAAATATTACATTTGGAGCCTAATAGGATTAGCTACCGTTTTCATAGCCTTATCGCGTCAGAAACTTATCGCACAATTAACAATTAAATAAGACATTGCGGCAAGCCAATTTTGGCTCTGTAAAAACATATATTCGATCTGGATTTATTAATAATGCCGGTTAATTTATTTTGGTCATCGGTTATCCACAATCTATTGCTTCCCACTTCAAACATGATAACTTTACTGGCGACGACAGTACCGTTATATCCACCTTTTTCCAAAGCTAACTGAGCATGGCGCCAAGCTGCTGCACCTTCAGCAAAATAATTCTCATCCCCAATAAATATGATGATTTTATTGTTTCCGGTTAAAAGCGCGTCAACTATCTTTTGACCATTGAGTGCCTGATTACTTTCGTCGTACCAATGATCAAAGCGCAAAACTTGGAATATATAAGCCCCCCATGACCGTTGACCATCATGAGTGCCAATTTGTCTGGCATTGCTAACAGAAACAGATAAGTAAGGTGAAACCCGTATAGGTTCAATGGCGACAACCGTGATCAAACATGTACTCAGTATCAGTAATTTCTGTGATTGCCGTCTTCTATAATCGTCCATATTGTCAGCTATAACCTTCCATATAAATGCTGCAAAGAATGGAAGTATCACCATAGACGGCAGTAGATATTTAACTGACAATAGATCCGGCAACACAACTAAACTTGGTAGAAAAGCCAGACCCAATATCAACCCTTTGACATGCTTGTTTTTAGCCATATGTCTAAAAGTTATGAACAAACCAAAGGCATAGTAAATCCAACCGATCGGACTAAAAATAGTTGTTCGAACCATGAACTTTGTATAGGCATCCCAACCGCCCATATTGGAAAGAGTCTGAAGTTCATTATTGCTGGAAAAGTAACTTTCGATAATATTATTTGGCCTTACTACATCGAAAGTTATCAAAATAATTGAAAATAAAAGTATCACACTTCCTGCAATCAAAACTGGCCTTACACCTCCACCCAAAATAAATAAAGTAGCCATCATGCACGGTAGAATTAATAGAAAATCAAGCCGGAGAAAAATTGAAAGAACCAACGCAATTCCGATAAAAAAAGAACCGGTTTCATTGGGTTTACTCAATATCATAACAAATGCAGCTATTGAAAATAGATAAGCAATAGCTGACGAATTATAATATAACCCGCTATATATTATTTCCGGCGATAGAAGTATAAAAAATAGTGATAGATAATATGGCGTGCCAAATAATTTAAAACACTTGTAACATATAAGCACTAATGAAAGTGCTATCGAAAATGCTGAAAGAAAAAAAATGGCACGTGGATCACCAACAATAGTATAAATTTTCGCACCCAGTAAATAACTCAACGGCTGCCAGTCGTAACGGTATATTTCCAAATTTCCCATAAGAGCATCATCAAGATGGAGCATGGGAAGCACGCTATTTAAATCATCTCCCTCATAACCGCTCCAATTGGCGAATAAAACAATCACAAATAAGATTAATAGAAAAAGCAAAAAAGATTTTATAAGATGGCTAATATTCTCCATAAACCTTAAGGATTTTTTGATGAAGCGTCCGCCGTCATCAATTTACAATCCGTAACCCAGACATCATACACCGCGTGTTCAAGTGGTGATACCGCGGGGCTTGAAGCAAACATCCAACCGGTGAATATTTTTGATGGCTCCCCCACGTGGCCTAAATCAATGACCTCAAGAAACGCAACAGATTCCGGCGTTTCCTCCGGAGGGTTCGAACGACAATCACGCATGGTTATTTCCAAGGTACCAAATTGAACTGTTTCATTACGGCTCACATTAATGGTTTCCAGTTTCGCCGTAATTTTATTTAATGCGCCAAGTGTAACCACAGGTTCCGGTCCGTTAGGGTCATTGCCCAAAAAACCTTGTGTATTACCTACGGATGTAGGGGCAAAAAAGAAGAAAATGAAAAAAGAATAAAAAAGGCGAACCATTTTATTCCTCGCTTTCGCTGCTTCCGGCAAATTTGTCAAGCAGCCCCAGAAAATCCACCGCACCTTGTGTTTCGGTAATTTCATCACCTTCTTTAAGCATCACATCACTGCCACCTGGATCAAGCACGAGGTAGTTCCCACCAAGCAGCCCTTCAGATGTAATTTTTGCAAATGTATCTTCTGGAAGCTCTATCGATGAGCTGATATTTATTTCAACAATCGCACTGAAGGTATCTTCATTAAGATATTGGCCCGTAATAGTACCGACCTTAATACCGCTTATTTTCACTTCACCGCCAACCGCAAGGCCGTCTACTTTATCAAAGCTCGCCAGGTAAGTCGTACCATCAACTGCACCGACACCAGAATTACTAAAAGCGAAATATAAAAATCCACCGGTAATAAGAAGAACAAAGGCTCCCATCATCGTTTCAACAACATTGCTTTTCATTTCATTCTCCAGAAATTATTTTCATCAGTTGCCAGGTGTCCAAGCTTCATAATCGCCCGTTGTCGCTTTGCGGTTTCCACCTTCAGAAAGAGCCCCGCTCGGCGAATAAGCATTTACAGTTCCCGTTTGATTAGGCAAATGTTCTTTTTCCCAACTTTTAATAGTTCGTGGTTTTTCCAGTGGTGTTTCATCTATAATCTTATGAAGCCAGGCATGCCACTCCGGCTGAATGCGCGATGCTTCTATTTCGCCACTATAGATAACCCATCTTCTATCGCCGTTCTTTGACACATAGTATTTATTTCCCTGCGAATCTTCACCAATCTTTACACCTTTAAAGAATGTATGAATAAGCGTGCCTATAGAGCCAACATGCCACCAGCCAAAAATTCGCCTTACCATTGAAACAAACATACTTAATCCACTTATAACGTTGTCTAAATTTATTTTTCTACAAAATTGCTATTCATTCTATACCCCGTGTACGAAAATAGAACAACCTTTAAAGCAATTCTAGAGCTGCATACTTCATTTCCTAATTCATTGATGAACGACAAGTCGGGCAATAATATGACATTAGGTTGATTGTCAAAATAAATCCCTCTTATTCGTCATATAATTAGCTGTATTCTTACAGAATCTGCAAAAAGCGGTCCTGATCAACGAACCTACCAGATGTAGTTTATTAATGTGAGCGAAACACAAAATATACTAGAAAACGCTTTTCCAAACCGGTCTATTGAGATACAATTTCCGTTAGAATCGAAAGTAAAAACTATTGATAAATTTAGCGATTTTTTTAAAAGAATTTTAATCAATCTTTTAAGCCTTAGGAACCAAAATGAAAATCCAAAGACACTACACAAAAACATCAAAATCTCCGTACGAAAATATTGATTTTCGAAACGCCGATAGCGAGATTCGCAATCCTGATGGTGAAGTTATTTTTGGACTTAGTGATTTTGAAGTTCCCTGCGGTTGGAGTCAGGTAGCCTCAGATATCATCGCACAAAAATATTTTAGGAAGGCCGGTGTTCCTGCGCGTCTAAAAACCGTCGAGGAAAAAAATGTTCCAAAGTGGTTATGGCGGCACGAGGCAGACGAAAAAGCACTTAAAGAACTACCCGAAGCAGAAAGATACGGGTCTGAGACGAGCGCGAAACAGGTTTTTAACCGTTTAGCCGGTACTTGGACATATTGGGGCTGGAAGGGGGACTATTTCGCCAGTGAAAAAGATGCAAAATCTTTTTACGACGAGTTATGCTTCATGTTGGCAAATCAAATGTGCGCCCCCAATTCGCCGCAATGGTTCAATACGGGCCTCCACTGGGCATATGGCATCGATGGTCCGTCACAAGGCCACTATTACGTAGATTATAAAACAAGAAAATTAACCAAATCCAAAAGCGCATACGAACATCCGCAACCGCACGCATGCTTTATTCAAGGCGTGGGGGATGATTTAGTTGGCGATGGCGGCATTATGGATCTTTGGACACGCGAAGCACGCCTGTTTAAGTATGGGTCTGGAACAGGCAGCAATTTTTCTACCATTCGCGGCTTGGGTGAAAGCTTATCCGGCGGCGGTTCTTCGTCGGGTCTAATGAGTTTCCTTAAAATCGGTGATAGATCCGCTGGTGCCATAAAATCTGGCGGCACTACGCGCCGCGCTGCAAAAATGGTGATTGTTGATATTGATCATCCCGATGTCGAAGAGTTTATCAATTGGAAAGTTGTCGAAGAACAAAAAGTTTCCGCCTTGGTAACCGGATCGAAAATAACCGAAAAGCACTGTAAGAAAATTATTATTGCCTGCCATAACTCCTCTGTCTCCGATGAGCAGATGTGTGACCCCAAGAAAAACGAACTGTTAAAAAAGGCTGTCCTTGACGCGCGTGGAGATTTGGTCCCTGAAAATACAATCCAGCGGATTATTGGTTTTGCTAAACAGGGTTTTAACGATATCGACTTTAAAACCTATGATACGGATTGGGATTCTGAGGCATATTCGACGGTATCGGGTCAAAATTCAAATAATACAGTGCGTGTAACAGATGATTTCATGAAAGCTGTCGAGCAAGATAATAATTGGGATTTAATAAGGCGGACTGACGGTAAAATAGACAAGACGGTTAAAGCCCGCGACTTGTGGGATGATATCGGCATGAGTGCGTGGCAATGTGCTGATCCGGGTCTACAGTTCCATACAACCATTAATGATTGGCATACTTGTTCAAACTCCGGCGAAATTCACGCATCGAACCCCTGTTCTGAATATATGTTTCTAGATGACACTGCTTGCAACCTTGCGTCACTTAATTTGATGAAATTTAAGACCGACACCGATGAATTTGACGTGGAATCGTTTGAGCATGCGATAAGAATTTGGACAGTCGTCCTTGAAATCGCCGTGATGATGGCACAATTTCCGTCTAAGGAAATCGCGCAACGCAGTTTTGATTTCCGCACCCTTGGGCTTGGGTTTGCGAACATTGGTGCACTAATTATGTCTTGTGGCTATTCGTATGATAGTGACGAAGGTCGCGCCCTTTGTGGGAGCATCAGTGCGCTCATGACCGGCATAGCGTATAAAACATCCGCTGAAATGGCATCTGAATTAGGTGCGTTTAAAAAATATCACGAAAATAGATCACCTATGTTGCAGGTGATCCATAATCATAGAACCGCCGCTTGGGGAAAATCATATTACCGGGGACTTCACACCAAACCAGCTCCGCTTGATATTACCAACTGCCCATTTCTTAATATTGCAACCGCTGCCGGTCACGCTTGGGATATCGCGCTTGCAATCGGTGAAAAACACGGTTTTAGAAACGCTCAAACCACCGTAATTGCCCCTACTGGAACAATTGGGTTGGTCATGGACTGTGACACGACGGGAATTGAACCTGATTTTGCTCTGGTTAAATTCAAGAAACTCGCAGGTGGCGGATATTTTAAAATCATAAACCGAATGGTACCCGCGGCACTAAAAACTCTCGGATATACACCAAAGCAGATCGGTGAAATTTCGACCTTTGCGGTTGGCCACGGCAATTTGAAAAAGGCACCGCACATCAATCACGATACGTTAAAAGGAAAAGGGTTCGCGCAAGCCCAAATTGATCAAATTGAAAAAGCAGTTGAGAATGCTTTTGATATAACATTCGCGTTCAATCGCTGGACGCTTGGTGATGATTTTTGCAAAGATGTTCTTGGGTTCGCCAATGAGCAAATCACTGATCCAGGTTTTAACATGTTAAAGGAACTCGGTTTTAATCAACAACAAATTGAAGCCGCCAATCAACATATTTCCGGCACTTTTACGTTGGAGGGTGCTCCGCATTTAAAAGAAGTGCATCTGCCCGTATTTGACTGTGCAAATCCGTGCGGTAAAATCGGCAAACGCTTTTTGGGTGCTAAAAGCCACATATACATGATGGCTGCCGCACAGCCGTTTATTTCCGGTGCAATATCGAAAACCATTAACATGCCTGCCTCCACCAGCTTTGAAGAATGTAAAGACGCCTATAACCTTTCCTGGCGGCTAGGGCTAAAAGCTAACGCCCTTTACCGAGATGGTTCAAAATTAAGCCAACCCCTAAATGCTGTAATCTTGGATGATGAAGAAGTCGAGCATTTACCTCTTTTGGAAAAAACCCAGGCGGTTGCCGAAAAAATCATTGAACGGGTTGTGGAGCGAACCGGCAATGCCCAAAGGCGTAAATTACCAACACGCAGAAAAGGTTATACACAAAAGGCAAGTGTCGGGGGTCATAAAGTTTATCTTAGAAGTGGTGAATATGATGACGGCACGCTCGGTGAAATATTTATAGACATGCATAAGGAAGGTGCTGCATTTAGAAGTCTTATGAATAACTTTGCTATTGCATTATCAATTGGTCTGCAATACGGGGTGCCACTAGACGAATATGTAGACGCGTTCACGTTCACACGGTTTGAGCCATCCGGACAAGTAACAGGCAACGATGCCATCAAAATGGCCACCTCAGTTTTGGATTATATTTTCAGGGAGCTTGCCGTATCATATCTTGGACGAACTGACCTCGCACATGTGGTTCCAGAAGATTTGATGCCTGACTCATTAGGGTCCGGCGATCAGGAAATATCTGCTGAAGAATTCATCGCAAGCACAGATACGGCATTAAACCGTGTTATCGGATTAACAAGCACGGGTTACGTAAGAAAAAGCAATTTATATGTACTTAAGCAGGAAAATATTGAAACAAAAGAAACCCAATCATTATCGGTTACCGATGAAACCCAGATTTCGTCACAAATTGCCGTAGGTGCCGAAATGATATCCGAAAGCACATTGATAGAAAAAAGCACCCGAACGACGCAGATTATGCAAGCCAAAATGAAAGGTTATGAAGGTGATGGTTGCGGCGAATGCGGAAACTTTACAATGGTTCGAAATGGTACATGTCTAAAATGTGATACTTGCGGTTCAACAAGTGGATGTTCCTGAAATAATAAAAATAATAACTAAATAGGCCTTGGACCAATTTAATTATGTTCTGCGGCGATGAATTTTACTAAATTTTTACCTAATTGGAGCAAGCTATACTCTTAAACATTCAATGTTTCTCGTGCATCTTTCAAATGAACGGTAAATAAGGGCAAGGCGAACCAAATGACAGAACAGTCAAACGCGGCACCATTTCTTTTTAGAAATAAGAAGCCCACGCTTACTTCGCGTTCTAAGTCTTTTGACGTAACAAGCCCGATTGCCGACGGCATTGCAATTGTAAATGTAGAGGAAAACGATCAATTTCGACTTATTTCTGCTAATGAAAAATTTCTGGAAAACGTCTATGTGGATGATGAGCAGCCCGTCGGATCGTTCATATCCGAGATATTCTGGGGTGAGAATTTCGAAGAGAATCAATTACAGGCTCATCTATTAAAAAGCTACAATCAAAAAAAAGCCCGTGCTTTTATCTGGCTCCTGGTCATTGATGGCGTATCCCGCTCGTTTATATGCAAAATAATACCGCTGCAAAATAATGACGGCATCATTGGCAACATAACATTGACCACATCCGACTATGATGAAACCGAACAGCT
The DNA here is from genome assembly GCA_021774795.1 of Emcibacteraceae bacterium. Taxonomy (GTDB): domain Bacteria; phylum Pseudomonadota; class Alphaproteobacteria; order Sphingomonadales; family Emcibacteraceae; genus Pseudemcibacter. The sequence continues at coordinate 186,922 of JAJFIR010000014.1, forward strand.
TGAAATTGAAGTAGAACGTTATAATTATATTGATACACTCACGGAATTGCCAAACAGGTTTAAATTTCTCAAAATGCTTGAAGAAAGCTATGGCAGTAGCTCGCAGTCAAATACATCATATGATGATCCCAATATTCCGGAAGCGGCTGTTTTATTTGTAAATATCAATAAATTGCAAACTATCAACGAGAATTTTGGATACGAAATCGGTGATAATGTGCTAAAAGCCGTTGCAAACCAATTAAAAGATAACCTAGCGGAAAACACTTTTTTAGCGCGCTTTACAAATGACAAGTTTGTAATTTTCATTACCGACGAACATTTTGAAAACATAAAACAGGATGCCCAGGTCCTTGCGCAATCGATACATCACAATATTACCAATTTAACTTCAATTACCGACACCGGTATCAGACTTTCCTTATCCATCGGAATCGCAACCGGACCCGCTTCGCCAGCTAAATTGGAGCAATTAATGCAAAACGCCCACATGGCGATGAGACGAACCAACGATAATATAGGAAACCAAACTATAATATTTAATCAGGATCTAAAATCACAAGTTGAAACTAAGTTAAAACTTGAAACGGAATTTCGCGAAGCATTAAAATGTAACGCTCTTGAACTTCATTACCAACCACTGGTAAATTTGCAAAATGGTGTGATATGTGGCTTTGAAGCATTGGCGAGATGGAATAATTCTCAGCGTGGTAATATTTCCCCTCTCGAATTTATAGCGCTTGCGGAAGAAGTTGGGCTGATCATCCCCTTGGGAGAATGGGCACTAAATACGGCCTGCCAACAGCTAAAAACCTGGATCGACGCGACACCATCTTTTTGTAATATGTTTATGGCGGTCAACATTTCGAGCACGCATATTATCAAAGGCAATATTATGGCACTCACGCGTGATGCCTTGGCTAAAAGCGGACTGGAGGGTGGCTGTCTCAAGCTTGAGTTAACGGAATCAACAATCATGGAAAACTCGGATATTGCCCGAAATATTCTTTTAGATTTAAAAACGCTTGGCATTTCGTTGGCGGTAGATGATTTTGGAACTGGTTATTCGTCGCTTTCTTACCTAAGTCGTATACCTGCCGATACTCTGAAAATTGATCGGTCATTTACCAACAAAATCGATACAAGCGATGAAGGGCATAACATCGTTAAAGTTATAATAAGTTTAGCCAAATCATTAGGAATGACTGTAATCGCCGAGGGTATCGAAACGAAAGAACAAATGGCAAAGCTAAGAAACCTGGGTTGTCATTATGGCCAAGGGTATCTGTTCTCCAGACCAATTCCGGCTGATCGGGTGCCACAATTTATTAATGATCATCCGGTTAAATAAATCTCTCGAGTTTTATAGGTGAAGCGGGCATACTGCTTACTTTTCTTCCCTAACATAATGCGAGCTTAACATGGAAAAAATATACAAACGCCAACCGACCATTCGAACATTGCCAACTCAAAGTAATATAAATTCAAACGGTCATATTTTTGGTGGCTGGATTTTATCGCAAATGGATTCCGCTGCGGGTATCGAAGCGATCCGGCGTGTTAAAGGCCCTGTTGCTACTGTCGCCATAGAGGCGATGAAATTCCTCGCTCCCGTTAATATCGGTGACTGGCTTAGTGTCTATACAGATATCACAAAAGTTGGGCGCACTTCCCTAACCATACATATTGAAGTTACCGTGGTCAGGCGCGGACATGAACAGGAAATCAAAGTAACAGAGGGCGACTTTGTTTTTGTTGCGCTCGATAAAGATCACAAACCAACGGCCGTTGAAAAGTAATTAGTTTAACAAATAACTCTTCATCACACCAAAAATATCTGTTTGCCTAATTGTGCCGCGAAGCGGGTTATCCCGCGGTAAACCATGGGAAAAAACAGGCACATTTATACCTGTATGCGCCTGATCACTAATATTATTGGTGCCGTAATAAACCGATAATTCGTTGCCACCGTTCGTCAGCAGCATTTCATACAAGCCGGGGATATTTTCCTCAGTTCTCTTATAATTCTCATAATAGGGATGATGAATTGTTTGAGTAGATCCGCCGTGATCCGCCGTTACAATGACAAGAGTATCACCTTGCATTTTGGCAAATTGAGCAACCATTTTTACGGTTCTGTCAAACGCCAGCATCTCACCAATAACCCCACACGGATTTGCGGCATGCGATTGTTTATCAATTGACGCGCCCTCTATCATCAGGAAAAAACCTTTTTCATTAGTTTTAGATTTTGCCGCCAATTTACTCAAAGCAGCGTTTGTCATTTCTTCGAGTTTCGGTATTCCATCATGATTGGGATTAGCTTCACAAGCGCGTGCCTGCGGGAAAATCACATTATTATCATCCTTGAAAAACCCGAGGATGCCGCCTCCAGCTTCAAGTTTTTTAGGCATGCGACCCCCATGTCCCTGCCATTCTATCGGCATATGATAATCTGAAAATATCCCCCACAGCTTCTCATTATCATTATCCGCATTAATATTTAGAAGCGAAGCGCGATCCTTAAATATAGTATAACCTTTATCCAGAGCGATTTGTTCGATGGTTTTTTCGTCCCTTATCGCCGGTAACAACCGCTCACCACCACCCAATAAAATATCAATATCCAGGTCAATCATTTGCTCTATTATGGAAATATCACCTTCGCACGGTGCGTCACCCGGTTTCATACAATATCTGTTGGTAACATGTGCGGCAAATGATGCGGGTGTCGCGTCTGTTATCACCGCGGTCGTAACCAATCCTGTATTCAGTGAACTCCTTTTGGCAAGCTCCAAAATTGTCTCAATTGGTGCATCATATTTTGCCGTTGTTGCGATACGTCGGACTGCCGTGCGTTGTCCGGTCGCTAATACTGTACCACCGCTCGCAGAATCCCCGACGAAAGCAATTAAATTCGGATCACTTTCCCGTAGCGCATTTACGATCGCCGTCCCGTGAAAATCCATAGTATCAATATAAAGACCGGCACCACTATCGAATTGGTAATTACGGGCCAGGGTAATTTCTGCCATACCCATTCCGTCACCGACAAGCAAAATGACGTTCTTTGGCGCAGCAACGGTTATCTGCTGTGCTGATAATATTAAAACTGAAACGAAAATTAAAATTCGGCGCATGTAATTTTTCCTATCCGATTGTTATCATTAAAATATAATCGAACAGAGATAAAAGAGATAGGGAAATATAACTTATCGAATTACTGGAAAAGATAAGCTTTCATCACATCATAGATAGTGTCTTGTTGAATGATACCTGTTACCGGAGCACCGTCCGGCAAACCATACGAATAAATTGGTACATTCACACCTGTATGTGCTTGATCATCCGTATTATTTGTCCCGTAATAGGCCCCTAATTCATGGCCGCCTTTTGAAAGGAGCAGTTGATAAAGACCGGGCATATTATCCAGTGTTCTTGCGCCCCTGTAAAATTCAGGCTTATAAATTACCTGCGTTGAAGCACCGTGATCAGCGGTAACAATCACCGCCGTATTGCCTTGTTCCACCGCAAAATCGACAGCCATCTTGACCGTACGGTCAAACGCCAGCATTTCACCGATCGTACCACATGGTTTTGCAACATGGGCCTGCTTATCAATAGACGCCCCTTCGATCATCAGAAAAAATCCTGTATCGTTATCGTTTGCAAGATTATTTAGCGCGTATGTGGTCATTTCCTCGAGCTTCGGAATTCCGGCATGGTTTGGGTTAAGCTCACATCTCTCGGCTAATGGAAAAATTATATTACCTTCTTCGTCAAGCGACACAACTTGTGCACCCAGTCCGCCGGCACCCTGCCATTCAACGGGCATATGGGAATTTGAAAACACACCGAATGTTTTTGCGTTTACCGGCAGATTATTAAAATCTTCCATATCTTTAACAACGCTATAACCAAGATCAATTGCTTTTTGGTGGATCAGCGTTGCATTTTCGTCGACAGCGTCAAGCAGCTCCCATCCGCCGCCAAGCATTACATCAACGTTATTATCCAGCATTTGATCAACGATCGGGTTATCACCATATTCTTCGCAAGCGGCATCGCCCCTTTTCCAACAATATCTATTTTCAGCATGAGCCGCAAAAGATGCCGGTGTCGCATCAGTAATCGCCGATGTCGTCACAAGTCCTGTTTTAAAGCCTTTTTCCTTCGCTTCTTCCAATATGGTTTTTATATGCGCGCCGTCCGTTGCAGTCGTTGCCACATGGCCGTCGCTGGTTCTTTGTCCCGTTGAAATTGTCGTCCCGCCGCTGGCGGATTCACCGACAAATTGGTATTTACCAGGATCATCTTTCATCAATTGTTTAACGATAACCGACCCTCGAACCTCCATCGTGTCCACGTATAAACCATCATCACCGTCAAATTCATAAGCCCGCGTAAGCGCGATTTCCGCTTCCCCCATCCCATCGCCAATTAATAAAATCAGGTTTCTAGGCCCGCCACTACTCGTGTCCATATTTTCTTCTGTGACAGCAATGTTTTCTACCTGCCCACACGACATTAGAGATAAAGCAGCAATGATAAAAATACGATGCATGAAAATAATTCCTCTATTTTGTCCCCGGATAAGAAAATATAATCTAACAACAACAATAGCGATAGTAATTTATCGCTGGAAACAATAAAACCCCACAGCCAAACGGCATATGAGGTTTTTATGGTGAGCCCGACAGGGTTCGAACCTGTGACCTACTGATTAAAAGTCAGTTGCTCTACCAGCTGAGCTACGGGCCCTCAAGAGGAGGTGAGCGGAACATAAGGCCACTCATGCCAATGGTCAATAGTAATTTTACCACTTTGCTATTTTTATTTAACTAAAGCGCATCTACGTCACCCCGCGCCCGAGTTTTATGAAATTCATCCACAAAATCATCAAGTGATTTAGCCGATATCGCGCCCCGCAGTCCGGCCATTAAATCCTGATAATAAGTCAGATTATGTTCGGTGAGTAACATCGGTCCCAAAATTTCACCACTACGAATTAAATGAGAAATATAAGCCCGACTATAATCCTTACATGCGGAGCAGCCGCAATGCGCATCAATTGGTCTGGGATCATCAATATGGCGGGAATTTTTCATATTCACAGTGCCACGGCGCGTAAAAGCCTGACCCGTGCGTCCGGAACGCGACGGCATCACGCAATCAAACATATCAATGCCCCTCTGCACAGCACCAACAATATCATCCGGTTTACCCACACCCATCAAATACCGTGGTTTGGCCTTGGGCATTTGGGGCATTGTGTAATCCAATACTTCAAACATAACATCTTGGCCTTCACCAACAGCCAGGCCCCCAACTGCGTAACCATCAAAATCAATTTCCTTAAGGGCCGCCACGGATTGACGGCGAAGGCCTTCAAAAACGCCGCCTTGCACAATTCCAAAAAGCGCATTGTCACGTGCGTGATCCGAACCATTATGAAATGCGTCATATGATCTTTTTGCCCACCGCACCGAAAGCAACATGCTTTTTTCAGTTTCTTTCCTTGTCGCGGGATAAGGCGTACATTCGTCAAACGCCATTACGATGTTAGCACCAAGCAGCCGTTGGATTTCCATACTGCGTTCCGGGCTCAACATATGCTTACTGCCATCAATATGTGACTGAAAGGAAACCCCCTCTTCGGTAATTTTTCTGAGTTTCGCGAGCGACATTACCTGAAAGCCGCCTGAATCAGTAAGTATTGGTAAAGGCCAGTTCATAAATTTATGAAGGCCACCCAGATTTGCGATACGTTCCGCCGTCGGCCGCAGCATTAAATGATAGGTATTGCCAAGCAAAATATCCGCGCCCGTCTCGCGCACAGTTTCAGGTTTCATTGCTTTAACAGTTGCCGAAGTCCCCACGGGCATAAAGGCAGGCGTTCTGATTTCACCGCGAACGGTTCCTATAACACCTGTGCGGGCCTTACCGTCCGTTTGCGTAATCTCCATTGAAAAACCGCTCATAGCTGGTCTTCACGAAACAAAAGACTGCTATCCCCGTATGAATAGAAACGGTACTTACTTTCAATTGCGTGTTTATACGCCTTTTTCATATTATCAAATCCTGCAAAGGCACTTACTAACATAAATAATGTCGATTTTGGTAAATGAAAATTAGTCATTAATATATCTATACTGCGAAATTTATATCCCGGTGTAATAAATATATCCGTCGCATCGCGGTACGCATGTGTCACACCATTATTATCTGTTGCGCTTTCAAGCAGCCTAAGAGAAGTAGTTCCCACCGCAACAATTTTGCCGCCCTTCGCGCGGGTTTCATTAATTAAATTGGCCACATCTTCGGATACTTCCCCATACTCCGCATGCATTTTATGATCTTCGGTGTCGTCTGCCTTTACCGGAAGGAAAGTCCCCGCACCCACATGTAGTGTCACATAAACACCTTTTACACCCTTTTTATCGAGTTGTGATTGTAACGCTTTAGTAAAATGAAGCCCCGCAGTTGGCGCGGCAACGGCGCCATCATTTTGACTGTATATTGTCTGATAATCATTTTTATCACGGTCATCTATCGGCCTTTGCGACGCGATATAAGGTGGTAGCGGCATCACACCGGATATATTTAAGGCTTCGCGCAGGTCATCGCCAATTTTATTAAACTCTATTGTTACTTCACCGCCGTCGCCTTTTGACACTAGGCTCGCGTCGAGCGACCCTTCAAAATTAATTATATCATCTGATTTTAGCTTCTTGGCGGGTTTTGCAAACGCTTTCCAGACACCTCCCCCCATATTCATATGGAGTGTGATTTCAATTTTTGCATCGCGTCTTTTACCTTTTAACCTTGCCGGAATGACACGAGTATCATTAAAGATCATCAAATCACCAGCACTGAGAAAGTCTGATAAGTTGGTGACCATTCGGTCGGTTTGGTCTTTACCTTTAACCACAAGCAAACGCGCCCCGTCACGTGATGCGGCGGGGCGTATTGCGATGAGTTCTTTTGGTAGCTCAAAATTAAATTGATCGACTTTCATAAAATAAAAGCTTATTCGGAGTCAGCAGCAACCTGCATTTTTACTATTTTATCGGGTTCGCCGTTCATGCAAAAATCCATGCCTTCACCGCGCTTTAACTCGTCAACAAATTCCATGCCTTCACTTACTTGGCCCCAAACAGTATATTGACCATCCAGAAAACCAGCATCACCAAAACAGATAAAAAATTGGCTGTCGCCACTATCCGGGTCTTGCGACCGTGCCATTGAAGCGGCACCGCGTTGATGCGGTTTATCGGAAAACTCTGCTGTAAGTTTATGACCTGATCCGCCCGTACCCGTGCCGTCAGGATCACCGCCTTGTGCCATAAAACCGTCAATTACCCGATGAAATGTCAAGCCGTCATAAAAACCGCTGCGGGCTAATTCTTTAATGCGTGCCACATGACCAGGGGCAACATCATCGTGCAAATCAATAATCACCCTACCGGCTTCCAGGTCCAAATATAGCGTATTTTCTAAATCCATTTTTTATCCTTAGTTTATCCTAATTTTCAACGTCTGCGGCAACGCGCATCGTTACAATTTTATCTGGATCGGTGAAACCTTCACCTTCACCTCTTTTAATTTGATCAACGAATTTCATTCCTTTAATCACCTCGCCCCATAAGGTATAATTTCCGTCAAGGTTAGGCCGGTAAGCAAAAGTTATAAAAAACTGGCTGTCCGCACTATTCGGGTCACTGGCACGCGCCATTGAAACCATGCCTTTATAATGAGGAAGGTCGGAAAATTCCGCATCAATGTTTTGACCAGAACCGCCGCCCCCGGTTCCCGTTGGGTCACCCGTCTGGGCCATAAATCCGTCTATTACCCTGTGAAATAGAATCCCGTCATAAAACTTTTGCCGGGTTAACTCCTTTATTCTTGCCACATGGTTTGGGGCGACGTCAGGAAACATGCGTATGACAACACGCCCCGTTTCCAGTTCGAGATATAGAGTATTCTCCAAATCAACTTCTTCATCCTGCGCCAACAATGCTTGTGGCGATACAATCATAATTAAAAGGGCTATAAACGCCTTAAAAGTTATTTTCATAATAAAGTTCCGTTACTTGATTTTAATCTTTGCCAAGTTTAGCCAACACGTCATTGCGAATGGCCGGTGTGACAAACTTGTCAATTTTACCGTCATATATTGCAATTTCTTTCACAAGTCGAGAGGCAATCGCTTGCAGAGAAGGATCAGCCATCATAAAGACGGTTTCAATATCAGCATTAAGCTGGTCATTCATCGCGGTCATCTGAAATTCATACTCAAAATCCGATGCGGCACGAAGTCCCCTGATAATGACAGAAGCATTTATTTGCTCAGCATAAGTCATAAGTAACGTATCAAAACCGGTGACTTCTATGGTAGCACTTTGTCCATTGTTTAAATGTGCAGTCTCCCGACGGACGATTTCAATCCGTTCTTCGAGCGAGAAAAGTGTCTTTTTCGAAGGGTTTGTGGACACACCAACAATTAAATGATCCACGAGTTTAGCACCCCGTTCAATGATATCCATATGACCCAATGTTATCGGATCAAACGTTCCAGGATATAAGCCAATCCTTTTTTGAGCGGCCATACGATTACTCCTCAGAAGTTTCGTCTTCTTCAGAAGGCATGGGACTTTCTTCCGTGCTTTGCTCTACACTATCCTCGTCTGTTTCATCTTCACCTTCCAGATCTTCATCATCGTCTGTTTCTTGTATACGGTCAACAGAAACTATATGTTCCTCCTCACCGACTTTAAAGAGCGTCACGCCCTGGGTGTTACGCCCTGCGATCCTTACATCATGGACCGGCACACGAATAAGTCGCCCGTTATCAGTGACCATCATCAATTGGTCCTGCACATCAATTGGGAACGCGGCTATCACATCACCGTTTCTATCCGATGTTTCGATATTGATAATACCGCTTCCACCCCGGCCGGTAACCCGATACTCGTAAGATGAGGTGCGTTTTCCGTACCCGTTGACAGTAATACTTAAAATAAACTCTTCTCGTTCTTCAAGCGCGGTCAGACGTTCTTCGTCAATTTCGTTTGGTTTTTCCGGTTCTTCGCCTCGTCTTTTCGCTGCTGCGTAACGCAGATATGCGACTTTTTGCTCCTGATCCATATTGACATGATGTAAAATTGACATTGAAACGACTTCATCACCTTCTACAAGCTTAATGCCGCGCACACCGTCCGAATTTCGACCTTTAAACAGACGTACTTTTGTTGCTGGAAAGCGAATACATTTACCACCCTTAGCCGCTATTAATACGTCATCTTCTTCAGAACACGCCGCCACACCAATAAGTCGGTCGCCTTCGGATAACCGGATAGCAATTTTGCCGTTAGCGCGAACATTCGAAAAGTCAGAAAGTAAATTTCGGCGCACATTTCCTTTTGACGTCGCAAAAATAGCGTGCAGTTCACCCCAACTGTCTTCGTCTTCCGGTAATGGTAATATCGTCGAAATTGTTTCGCCTTGTGCTAGCGGTAACAAGTTAATCAGCGCCTTACCTTTTGACGTCGGTGACCCAAGCGGCAACTTCCATACTTTAAGTTTATAAACTTGACCAAAATCACTGAAAAACAAAATCGGCACATGGGTATTGGATACAAAAACATTGCTTAAAATGTCTTCTTCTTTTGTGGTCATCCCACTGCGGCCTTTCCCGCCGCGACGCTGTGCGCGGTATGTATCAAGCGCGACACGTTTTATGTACCCCGTGGTTGTAACCGTAACCACCATGTCTTCCTGTTGAATTAGGTCTTCATCTTCAAAACCAAATGCGTCTGCTGCAAATTCGGAACGTCTTGGCGTTGCGAACTCTTCTCTATATGCAACAAATTCTTCTCTCATTATGTTATAAAGACGAACACGACTTCTTAGAATATCAATAAAGTCTTCTATTTTCTCTGATAGTTCCTTGAGTTCCCCGCCAATATCATCACGCCCGAGTGCTGTTAAGCGGTGGAGGCGTAACTCAAGAATAGCGCGCACTTGTTTGTCGGAAAGTTTATATTTCCCATCAACGATCATCCGGCCCGGTTCGTTAATCAGTTCGATATAGCCCGCAACTTCAACGGCGTCCCAGTCTTCAGCGAGCAATACTTCGCGCGCTTCCGCCGGGTTTGGAGCCTTACGGATCATCGCGACAATTTTATCAAGATTATTAACGGCAATTACAAGCCCCACCAACAAATGAGCGCGGTCCCGCGCCTTCGTTAATTTAAACTTTGTCCGTCTTGTGATTACTTCCTCACGAAAACGGATGAAATGCTCAATAATTTCGCGCAGGTTTAATACTTGCGGGCGCCCACCACAAAGGGCAAGAACATTAGCACCAAAGCTGGTTTGTAGCGGTGTATATCTAAATAGTTGGTTTAAGACGACATCTGCCATAGCATCACGCTTAACTTCAACAACCACACGTACGCCGTCACGGTCACTTTCATCGCGAATATCAGATATACCTTCAATGCGCTTGTTTCGCGCCGCATCGGCTATATTTTCAATCATTCGCGACTTATTCACCTGATAAGGCACTTCAGTGATGATTATTGCTTCACGGCCCTGTTTAAATTCTTCGATGTGAGTGCGTCCCCGCATCACAACTGAACCGCGGCCGGTGAGCTCCGCACTTCGGGCACCTGCACCACCCATAATAAGACCACCGGTTGGAAAATCTGGTCCCGGGACAATATCAACCAATTGTTCGATGCTTATTTCAGGATCATCCACGTAAGCACAGCAAGCATCCAAAACCTCGCCCAGGTTATGTGGTGGAATATTAGTTGCCATACCGACAGCAATCCCGCCAGCACCATTAACCAGCAAATTTGGAAAACGAGCAGGTAGAACCGTCGGCTCATGTTCGGATTCGTCATAGTTTGCTTGAAAACTAACGGTATCCAGATCGATATCTTCCAGTAATCCACTGGCCGTTTTCGCCATACGTGCTTCCGTATAACGCATCGCAGCAGGAGGGTCCCCGTCCATTGATCCAAAGTTACCTTGGCCATCAATAAGTGGTAATCTTAACGAAAAATCCTGAGCCATACGAACCATGGCATCATAAATTGCACTATCACCATGAGGATGATATTTACCCATAACATCCCCGACCACACGGGCGGATTTACGGTACGGCTTCGTCCAATCATAATTGTTTTCATACATAGAGTATAAAATACGTCGGTGAACTGGTTTTAAACCATCTCTGACATCCGGAAGTGCCCGAGATACAATTACACTCATGGCGTAATCTAGGTAAGAGGTTTTCATTTCCTCTTCAATTGTAATATTGGAAATGCTCGAATCTGGTGTTTCGGCAACAGTATTTTCGGTCAATATCTGGCCCTTTTATAATACTTAATTTTTAACATCCCCCATATGTCACGCGTTACACAACATATGGTAAACCTGACACCAATTTTATACAAAATATTGCACCCTATAGCAAGCAATTGGGCAATAAAAAAAGACATTTTTTGAAATAAAATTGATAACTGATAAATAACAAAAATAACCTTTTAATATCAATGGGTTATTTTTGAATTTTCTCGGTGAAAATATATATATTTTCACCCGCCTTCTTGTCAAATTCGGTGGTGATATTTTCCTATCTGTTTTTAAGATAAAATTGATTAGTTTTATGGTTATCTTTAAAGCTTTGAACCCAGGTCACATCATGCTTCTTAGACGGTTCTCCCTCCAAAGCATCGATCCCCGCCCCTTGCGCTGATCTTCATCTTTGACCATTAGAATTTCAATCAAATCATTTTTAATGACAGAAAGGCCTCTTAAGGCGCAGCAAACAGTCAAAACATATATCTTTAAGTACACCATCCAAATACGCGTCAGAAGGCCCTAAAATGAATTTATCGACCTTTTTATCACCAAGAAAACAATCCTATACTTAGTGACCAATTAAACAATCGAAAAGTATCCGGCAAACTCTTATACAATTTTATCTTTCCGCTATTATCTAAGACACTATCAGTCGTTAAGAAATTATATCTGAAAAATTCTTGCGAAGCGTAACGTCAAGTTCATATCCAATCTGCCTAACCGAAGCATATTCTGGCCCATGTTCCGGCACCCGGTAATTTCCATTATTCATGAAAATTAAACCGCCCGGATTATCGCGTTCTAAGGAAGCGAAATTCAGGTTCCAATTTGGACTCACATGTGAACCTCCAGCTAAATTCCTCATCCCCAAAACAAAATCTCTCCTGGACATTTCCTTATTCTCCGAAGGGCTTCTAAAAACACTATTATTCCACCATTCTTTGAATCGTAAATCCGGATAGATAAATGGGCCTTCGTGCAACATTGGTGAATATTTTCCGCCATTTGCTCCGAAAGAAGCCATGCAGAGAAGAGCATCTGGCATTAAATTGTTCCCAATCAGTGGCCCGGCTGTATCCTTAAATTGGACTTTCTCTTTATTTCCAATTAATGTTAATAACGATTGATTTTTTTTACCATGATCATAAACGAAGGTTGCAATGTGGGTAGATAGAGTGATTGCTTCACTCACATGACCCTCATCATAATTCCTCATTGATAATTTTAGAGAGTTGAAACGCATCCTGAAACTCTTACGTATTTCAGCATCCGTTTTCGGTATATTTCTTTCGCAGCTCATTTTCAATTTTCGCGTGGTTTAATAAAAAACCCCGCACATGCAGGATTTTACTTAGTTTTTAAAACGGGATTTCGTCGTCAAAATCTGAACCACCACTTGCTGGGGCTGATCCGCCCCCCTGACTTCCACCGCCAGTATCACCACCGCTGTAGCCTCCGCTATCGCTGCCGCCAAATCCGCCGCCTTCATTACGACTATCTAGCATGGTTAGTTCGCCGTTGAATTTTTGTAAAACGACTTCTGTCGTATATTTTTCGACACCTGCATTATCAGTCCATTTACGGGTTTGAAGGGCTCCCTCAACATAAATTTTAGAACCTTTTTTAAGGTAATTTTCCGCCACTTTACAAAGGTGATCATTAAAAATTACTACTCTGTGCCATTCGGTCCGTTCGCGGCGCTCGCCCGTTGTACGGTCCTTCCAGGTATCAGAAGTAGCAACACTTAATTGAACAATCGGCGATCCGTCCTGCGTATGACGCACTTCTGGATCACGTCCCAAATTCCCTACCAAAATTACCTTATTTACACTTCCGGCCATGCCATTCCCTTTTATTAAAATCGAATCTATAATGCCTCACCATAGCCACTGATTGTCATTCAGGCAAAACCTTTTTATGCCCATTTTATAAGCCATTGCAATGAAGAACAAAATAAGAACTTTACTTATTGATAAAAACCCTTAAATTGCACTATTAAATGTAATAAAGGGTCACTCCGAAAATATAAAAAGGTCTTTTTGAATGCTAACTGAAATTTCTGTGCGCGGTGCTCGGGAGCATAACCTAAAATCCGTAGATGTCGATATTCCCCGGGACAAATTAGTGGTTATTACTGGCCTTAGTGGTTCCGGAAAATCATCATTAGCATTTGATACAATTTATGCCGAAGGTCAGCGCAGATATGTAGAAAGCTTATCCGCCTATGCCAGACAGTTTCTGGAAATGATGCAAAAACCGGATGCCGACCATATAGAAGGTCTCTCACCTGCCATATCCATTGAACAAAAAACAACATCGCGAAACCCGCGTTCCACTGTCGGTACTGTTACGGAAGTATATGATTATATGCGCCTTCTATATGCGCGCATTGGCATTCCTTATTCACCGGCAACAGGTCTTCCAATCACCAGTCAAACTGTCAGCCAGATGGTTGATAAAATTATGGAAATGCAAGAAGGCACAAGGCTTTATTTATTAGGACCCATCGTTCGCGGAAGAAAAGGTGAATATAGAAAAGAATTTGCGGAGCTTCTAAAATCGGGCTTTCAACGGGTTAAAGTGGACGGTGAATTTTACGAAATCGAAGAAGTCCCTGCACTTAACAAAAAAATAAAACACGATATTGAGGTCGTCGTCGACCGGTTAGTGGTTCGTTCTGATCTTGAGACCCGTCTGGCCGATAGTATCGAAACTGCGCTTGAACTTTCAGACGGACTTGCGGTCGTTGAGGTATCCGGCGGGGAAAATGATGGTGAACGTGTGCTTTTTTCCGCGAAATTTGCCTGTCCTGTGTCCGGCTTTACGATCGAGGAAATCGAACCTCGGCTGTTTTCATTCAACAATCCTTTTGGAGCATGCCCCACCTGTGACGGCCTTGGTCAAAAGTTATATTTCGACCCCGAGCTGGTGGTTCCGGACAAGAAATTATCGCTCTCTAATGGCGCGTTGGCGCCATGGGGTAAATCCAATTCACCCTATTATGCTCAAACATTGGAAAGTATAGCTAAACATTATGGCTTTAAAACCAATCGACCCTGGGGAAAGTTGTCTGAAAAAGTTAAAGATGTTCTTCTGCACGGTAGCGGTGAGGAAGAAATCGAAATCACCTATAAAAGTGACAATATAAAAAGTTATAAGGTAAAAAAATCATTCGAAGGCGTAATCGGCAACATTAAACGCCGGTGGCGCGAAACCGATAGCGGCATGATACGTGAAGAGCTTGCCAAATATCAAAGTGCCACAACATGTGATGCCTGCGAAGGGCATCGCCTTAAGCAGGAAGCCCTTGTTGTAAAGATCAACGGCAAACATATCAGTGAAATTACAGAACTGTCGGTGCGCAGATCATATGAATGGTTTCAAGGTTTATCAAAGAAATTAACCGATAAAGAAAATGAAATCGCGTCGCGGGTGTTAAAAGAAATAAGCGAACGCCTCGGTTTTTTAAACAATGTTGGCCTTGATTATCTCAATTTATCCCGAACCTCTGGAACGTTATCCGGCGGCGAATCTCAGCGTATTCGCCTTGCCAGTCAAATTGGGTCGGGCCTTACAGGTGTTCTCTATGTGCTTGATGAACCATCGATTGGACTTCATCAGCGGGACAATGAACGCCTTCTCAAAACACTAAGAAATCTGCGCGACATGGGAAATAGCGTACTTGTT
This sequence comes from Emcibacteraceae bacterium, assembly GCA_021774795.1. Classification (GTDB taxonomy): domain Bacteria; phylum Pseudomonadota; class Alphaproteobacteria; order Sphingomonadales; family Emcibacteraceae; genus Pseudemcibacter. The sequence goes on from JAJFIR010000014.1 coordinate 201,982, forward strand.
GTTGAACATGACGAAGAAGCGATAATGGCCGCAGATCACGTGATCGATATGGGCCCTGGTGCCGGTGTTCATGGCGGCGAAGTGGTAGCGCAAGGTACCGCAAAACAAATCATGAGAAATAAAAAAAGCTTAACGGGTCAATATCTTAGCGGGAAACTTTCGATACCGCTGCCGGTGGAACGCCGCAAAGGTCATTTCGCCGGAAAAAAACGCAAAGAAATCGTTATAAAAGGGGCGGGTGGAAATAATTTAAAAAACGTCACCGCAAAATTCCCGCTTGGTGTGATGACCTGCATAACCGGGGTTTCCGGCAGCGGGAAATCAACATTAACAATTGATACCCTTTATAAAGCAGTCGCCAGAAAATTAAACCGCAGTCGTGTCATTCCCGGCAAACATAAAGAAATCACCGGACTTGAGCATATCGATAAGATCGTTCAAATCGATCAATCGCCAATTGGCCGCACACCGCGATCAAACCCGGCGACTTATACCGGAGCATTCACCCCGATCCGCGACTGGTTTGCGGGACTTCCCGAAGCTAAATCACGCGGTTATAAAGCAGGGCGTTTTTCGTTTAATGTTAAAGGTGGCCGCTGCGAAGCTTGCCAAGGGGACGGTGTGATCAAAATTGAAATGCACTTCCTGCCCGATGTTTATGTCAAATGTGACGTTTGCAACGGCAAACGGTATAACCGAGAAACGCTGGAGATCAAATTTAAAGGAAAATCAGTTTCTGATATTTTGGACATGACAGTAGAAGACGGCGTTAAGTTTTTCGCAGCCATTCCAAGTGTGCGTGACAAAGTTAAAATGATGCAAAAAGTTGGTCTTGATTACATCAAAATAGGTCAGGCCGCCACTACCCTGTCCGGCGGTGAGGCGCAGCGCGTTAAATTATCAAAAGAACTTTCAAAAAGATCGACCGGGCGCACGTTATATATTTTGGATGAGCCAACCACCGGTCTCCATTTTGAAGATATCAAGAAGTTACTGGAGGTCATTCAGGCACTAGTCGATATGGGTAATACAGTCATTATTATTGAACATAATCTCGATGTGATAAAAACGGCCGATTGGATTATCGATATTGGTCCAGAAGGCGGCAGCGGCGGCGGAAAAATAATTGCCGAAGGCACGCCAGAGAAGGTTGCAACCGTTGCTGAGAGCCACACAGCGCATTATTTGAAGGAAATACTGTAAAATTCTTTCTTTAGTTAACTTTTTGTTAACCTTAACAGGATATTATCAAGATATTACAGATGCCCAAACTACTGTAATACCATAATACTCAACTTACTCCATTTTGATACGCCTGCTTGCCCAAAGCAGGCGTTATCATTTTTAACCCAATAAATTTAAATCCAGCACTTATTTTCATTTGTTATTCTTGCAAATAATGCTATCAGCGTGAAAAATAATTGCGTTGGATCATTACATGAATAAACCATCCGTACATATCATTGGCGGCGGCATGGCCGGAACCGAAGCGGCCTGGCAATTGCTCGCGCGGGACATACCCGTAATACTGCACGAAATGCGCGGCGTAAAATCCACAAACGCCCACTCCACGGACGGATTAGCGGAACTCGTATGTTCAAACAGCTTTCGTTCCGATGATATGGAAAATAACGCGGTTGGCCTTCTTCATGAGGAAATGCGCCGTATGGGATCCCTTATGATGGAGGCTGCCGAACATACTAAAGTTCCGGCAGGAAGCGCACTTGCAGTTGACCGCGATTTATTCAGCCAGTATGTGCAGGAAAAACTTGAAGGCCACCCATTATTCACGTTAGAACGCGGTGAAGTGGACACCGTTCCGCCGGAAGAGTGGGGTAATGTAATTATCGCCACCGGTCCCCTCACCTCCGACGCTTTGGCAAAAGCCGTTCTTGAAATTACCGGTGTTGACGAGCTGGCTTTTTTTGATGCCATAGCCCCGATCATTTATAAAGACACGATTGATTTTGATAAGACGTGGTTTCAATCACGTTATGATAAGGGTGAAGGCGCGGATTATATCAATTGTCCCATGAATAAAGATCAATATTACGCCTTTATAGATGATATCACCGACGGCGAAAAATCGGACTATAAAGAATGGGAACAGGATATCCCGTTCTTTGAAGGCTGTATGCCGATCGAAGTTATGGCTAGTCGAGGAAGGGAGACATTATCATTTGGTCCGATGAAACCGGTGGGGCTTGTTAATCCACACAGCGAAGAAAAACCATACGCGGTTGTGCAGTTAAGACAGGATAACAAACTAGGGACCATTTATAATATGGTCGGGTTTCAAACCAAACTTAAATATAACTTCCAGAAAGAAATTTTTAGAAAAATTCCCGGTCTTGAAAGTGCTGAATTTGCCCGCCTCGGAGGCCTGCACCGAAATACATTTATCAATAGCCCAAAATTACTTGATGATCAGCTCAGGTTAAAATCCATGCCGCGACTTCGGTTTGCCGGACAAATTACCGGCGTTGAAGGATATGTTGAAAGCGGGGCTATAGGCATGCTCGCCGGGTGCTTCCTCGCCGCCGAACATTTGGACCATAATATCACGCCGCCGCCAATCGTTACAGCGTTCGGTGCACTGATTAATCATATAACAGGCGGTCATATTGAGGGCGCAGGGATGGCCAACACGTTCCAACCGATGAATGTAAACTTCGGTATCATGCCACCGCTAGACACAAAAAAAATTGAAGTGAACGGTAAAATGGTGAAAATAAAACGAAAAGACAGAAAACCACTAAAATCAAAAAGGGCAATTGAAGCCTTCACAGCCTGGTTAGATCAAACCAAATAAAGCACTGAAAAATAAACGGCACTGGCGCTGAAACATACCTGCTCTTTCATTAAATTGAAACGGATTATAACCCGCTTTCTTAATCATATTTAAATAGCTGCGGCTCAACGCTGATAACAGAAATAACGACCTTATTTCCGGCTCGATCTGTTTTTTATCTTGGGCGAGTTGATCCAGATACTGTTTCGCCGACTGGCATAAATCTTTAATCAGTTTATTGATATTTTCATTTTCCATTTGTCCAAAAATATCCCGCTTGCCAACACCGTATTGATCCATCATATCTTGTGGAAGTGAAAGTTTTTTGAGTGAAATATGATAACGGATCGTCCGCATACTGCCGATCAGTCCCCATACCAAACCCATATCGTAAGTCAAAGATAATGATGGAGCGTCCTGGACCCCAATTATTTGCGCAGCAAGTTTTGATAGATTACCGGATGTTTTACCAAGATAGTTTTCAAAATCATTAAGTGTTTCTGGATTTTCATCATAAATATCCGCTGCTCTCGCATCAATAATATCGATGAAGGATTGCATGGGAATATTTTTACTTTGCACCGCTTGGTGAAGCGGCAGCACTATTTCATGGTTTCGCGGATTATTTTCGTATATGCCTTCAATGGCCTCGCGCCACCACTGAAGCCTTATTTCGCCCAGCATCGGCTCACTCACCGCCTCACGTATTTTGGCCACTTCATGATTAAAGGCGTAAAGAGCGAATAAACCCTCTCTTGCGCTCGCGGGGGCAAAAAGCGTCACTAAAAACCGGTCATAATCGTAATTTTTTACCAGTTTTGCGCAGTATGTTTCAATTTCTGACATAATCCCTTAAATGGCCGAATTTAAAAAAAGATACAAGAGTCTTTTTGACGCATGGTTAAATTACTGTTAAGTTTACATTAATTCTAAAGAACGCCTGTGGGCGAATTTTAAGAAAAAGACGAAAAAAGATAATAAGGGACTAAAAAACTTAAAACTAACGAGAGGGTAAAATAATGGCTAAAATTTTAGAATCATTACAACTCACCATCATCGCAGGAATCGTCCTTACTGTGATTATGGTTTTCGCGACTGAAGCAATATACAACGGTCAAATGAGCGCTCCTGAAAAGGCTGCGTCTGATATGATGCGGCAAATGAACTAAAGGGAGAATTTATTATGACACACGAATTCGGACTATTTTTAATCCGTTATCTTCATGTAATCAGTGGTATTATGTGGATCGGCATTCTTTGGTATTTTAACTTTGTACAAATCCCAAGCATGCCTAAAATTCCTGATGAGCAAAAACCGGCGATCGGTAAAGTTATCGCCCCGGAAGCATTATTCTGGTTCCGTTGGGGCGCCTTCTTCACGGTGCTATTCGGCCTTTTACTGGCGATGATGAATGGCTACCTTATGGATGCTCTATTGCTTAAGGAACCCAACATCGGCATCGGTATGTGGCTTGGTCTTATCATGGCTTTCAATGTCTGGTTCATTATATGGCCAGCACAGAAAGTCGCGCTTGGTATTGTAGAGGCGGATGCCGCCGATAAACCGGCCTGCGCAAGACGAGCAATGCTGTTTTCAAGAACGAACACAATGCTTTCTATACCGATGCTTGCGAGCATGATTTCAGTGCAAAATCCAATTATGTAAGATATTAATACATAAACAAATTAAAGGCCGGGTCATTGATCCGGCCTTTTTTTATGATTACCGTGAAACATTAACGTGAACCAGTAATAACTTCGACCCGAACTTCGGTAAGACCGGCTTGCACAAAATCCAGAATTTGTGCCGCGCGGTACGAAACATCAATGATGCGACTTTTGACAAAAGGGCCACGATCATTGACCCGCAAAATAACCGATTTATTATTCCTTAGATTGGTTACCAAAACACAGCTCGGCAGCGGCAGCGTGGTGTGGGCCGCGGAAAGCGCGTTCATATTAAATGTTTCACCATTTGCGGTACTTTTACCGTGATGATTTTTTCCGTAAAATGACGCTGTTCCTACTTTAACATAATCTGGGTTATATTTTGGTGTGTAGCTAACCCCACGTATTTTATAAGTACGTCCTACTTTTCCCTGTTCAAACCTGCATTCGCCAATCGGCTCTTGCGGAGGTGCATTAACCGTTGGAGACGGTATTGATTGCGTCGGAATTCTGCTATTCATTCCCTGATTAGGTGTGCTGCTACAAGCACTTAAAATAAAAATAAGAAATAAAAGACAGCTCGCGCGAAAATAAGTCATTCAATAATATCCGACCTAATTAAATTGTTCTCCCCCATGAAGGAAAACGTCGATAAGTGATATTAACCAAAAACCTCCTAAATAAAGGTTAAACTAATTTTCAAGCCCGTTTCAAATCCAAATCGGCTGCTGTTTCTGAACCTAGGCAGACATTTCGTAATTTCACCATATGCTGCTATTTGGCCAACGTTTGGAAAGATATTTATCACCCCCTAAAACTCGGCCCGAGGCAGCAAGAAATAACACGAATTGAGCAACAAATAATGTACCGTCATATCCTGTAAAGAATTTGTTCTGTAAAAGCATATAATTCAGGCTCATAAACATGGCCATGCAAGCCCAAGTCTTGATACGGTACCAAAAACGAGTGACAAGCCAACCAGAAACTCGACCCAAGAAACAAGAAAGGCAAATATCTGGGGGTTTGGGACAACTACATTTATTATAAATGGTTCATAAAATTGAGTGGGCTTTGATCTTTCAATAGAAGTAAGCAATCCACCTGCCCGTCCGCCATCAATTGAAAGCTTGTTCCAACCAGCTCTTAGCCAAGTCAGTCCGACCCATAACCTTAATGCTAATATAGTTGCTCGCCGTATCATTTTGAATATCCATTAATATCTGACGGTACATTGACAGTAGCTCACCGGCGTCTCGAGAGCGATCACGAAGTAATAGATTGCAACCTGTTGCAATTCGGGAAAGAGACCCTATGGCCAATAAACGCCGAAGATGTTCCACGTACTCATTATTTAAACGGGCATAGGCCTCTCTTAATCCACAAGAGAGGCCTTCTCATGGTCGAGATAGTCTTTAAGGAAATAATTCAGTTAATGTCGCTTTTGCATCATCGTCCAGCATATGGTTGAAGTTAGCTATCAATGTCGCCAGTGACTTTGCCCTTTCTGGCGCTTGATCACTTGCCTGGATACGAGCCATCGCTTCCTTGCCTTCGGCGTTTGCAGCATGGGCTATATTGGCCACAGCAGTGGCCATATCTCTTATGCCTTGGGGTAAGCTGTCATTGCTGGAAATTTCTGTCAATGCAGCCTTATTTGAATCAGATGGGAAATGATTTATTGAAGCAACAATATCAGCGATCTGTTTAAGTGCTCCCATAGCATTCGTATCCTGTGCCGCCGAGTACTGTGTAAAAACCCCAAGTAAGGCAATAGCAATAAGATTTCTTAGTAGTGTTAATTTCATGATTATCTCCATTAGAATGAGCAACGATTGTTTATAGTTTATCAACAGTACTCTAATCTCGTTAGTGGGTCAAAACTGATGAATCTAAGATCGGTACTAACTTCGTCCTAAAGTGTCAATTAAACCCAAGGCTTGCTCACTGAAAATTATGTCACACATTGTGAGGCGAATAAATATCTTGCAATTAGCTCCGTTATACTAGAGCTTTAGCTCCATCAAATATATATGTGGTGGTACAATGAGGGCGCATGATACCAAATTTACTATTTGACCGAAATATCAGAAAGGTTTTCATTAAATGAACATTAGATCTAGTATATTGACAGTCTTAATAACTATTTTCACTGTATTTATTTCCGGGTCGGCCGTGGCGGCAAATTGCAGCACCGCACCGGACATGCTTGAAGAAATACTGAAACGTGGAAAAATCCGCATTGGCTGGATTAATTCAAAACCATTTCAATACCGTAACGAAAAAGGCCAGCTTGAAGGTGCATTTATAAATGCAGGAAACATGCTTGGCGAAGAATTTCTAAAAGTTGAAGTCGAATGGGTCGAAGCCAAGTGGGACACGTTCATGGCGGGATTGCAATCGGGCAAATTTGATATTGTTATTTCGAATGTGGCCCGCCGCCCGAACCGGGCTGTATCCGCCTGGTTTACCAAGCCGGTTGTTATCGGCGCGCAAACATTTTTGGTGCGAAAAGATGCTAATATCACCCAGTTATCTGATATTGATAAACCGGATAGTAACATCGTTGTTCGCCTTGGTAGTGCCGCTCACATTACTTATACCGAAAACGACAAAGATTTTTTCAAGAATGCAAATATAAAATCCGTGGCGCCTCCCGCACTTCCTGAACAAGAAGTCGCTAGTGGCCGCGCAATTGCCATGGGCGCAGGGTCGGTTGAAACACAGCAAATAGCGCGCGCCAACCCGGATTGGGCGAAAGTCGTGGTATTGCCTGAATCTCCTAGATCGGTAGGCGCCGGCTTTGTTATGCAGCAATGTCAACATAACTTACTGCATTATATGAATACATTTGTTGATACGATAATTGAGACGCAATTTATGGTAAAACAAGCTGAACTATTCCCCGACATCGTACTTGACGCAATTGTCGCACCAACACAATTGATCGGTGATTTGTCACGTTAAATTAAACTTGAAACATCCGATGGTAGAGCAGTAAATATGGAATTTGAATTTCGTTTTGATATTGTATGGAACAATTTTCCGCTATTGCTTGAAGGTGTTCAGACCACAATTATTTTATCGCTTCTGACCATGCTTCTCGGTACCGTCATCGGATTGTTTGTGGCAATAGTCCGCCTACGTGCTAGAAAAATATTTACAGTTCCTTTAATCATATATGTCGAAGTATTTAGAGGAACTCCGGGCCTCATTCAAATCGTTTGGATTTATTATTGTTTACCTATTGTAACGGGTCTTCAACTGGATGCCTTTACTTCTCTGGTGATTGCGATGGCTTTAAATGTGGGTTCCTACTTATCGGAAGTGTTTCGGGCCGGCATTCAAGCCGTCAATAAAGGGCATATTGAAGCAGCCGCTGCTCTGGGATTTCGACCGGGACAAATTACCCGTAGAGTAGTCGTCCCCCAAGCTGCCTACAGAATGATCCCGGCTATTGGTAATGTGTTTGTATCGGCGATCAAATTATCTTCCCTTTGTTCGGTACTTGGAATGGCTGAACTGATGTATCAGGGACAAATTATTATCGCCAATTTCTTTAGGCCAATAGAAGTATTTACCGTTGTTGCATTAATTTATTTGATTATGGCCTACTCGACATCGCTGTTTATGATGTATCTCGAATGGAAACTCGCTTGGGTTAGACGCGAGAATGTTCCTTTTTTCGAAAACTTTAAACAGATAAGCCGATCTGCTTTTCAGATAAAACCGCAGGGAGATTTATAATTACGTTTTCTACTACCATAAAAGATCCTATTGCTGCCGTTAGCATTAAAGACTTGCATAAATCATTTGGAAGTCTTGAAGTCTTAAAGGGAATTGACCTGGAAGTCGCACAGGGCGAAGTCATCTGCATTTTGGGTGCTTCCGGTTCCGGCAAGTCAACCTTGCTCAGGTGCATCAACCAACTCACCATTCCAGACCGGGGGACCATTCGGATAAATGGTGAACAAATTGGATATGAGCTTGCCACCAATGGCGATTTGAAAAAAGCCCCCCAGACAAAGCTTGCCAAACAGCGTAGCCGCATTGGATATGTTTTCCAGCAATTTAACCTTTGGCCACATCGTACCGTGCTCGGCAATGTCATAGAAGCACTAAAAATAGTAAAAAAAATGGGCACTGATCAAGCGGAACAAATTGCAATTGATAGAATTACCGAGGTGGGGTTATTGGATTGGAAGGACGAATATCCCGCAACATTATCAGGAGGGCAACAACAAAGGGTCGCCATTGCAAGAATGCTCGCTATGGAACCGGATGTGATGCTCTTTGACGAACCAACTTCCGCACTTGATCCTGAACGCGTTGGGGAAGTTATTGAAGTCATGAAGGCATTGGCTGCAAAAGGACATACAATGATCCTGGCAACTCATGAACTTAATTTCGCCAGAGATACGGCGGATAGAGCCATTTTTATCGATGAAGGTGTGATCGTCGAGCAAGCCCCTGCCCAGATATTTTTCAGCAAACCGAATTCGCAGCGGCTCGGTTCTTTTTTAAAACGAATGAGTATGTAAAAATATGTGTAGCGACCTAACTGATACCTTCTCTCCTGAATGGACATTGGCAAAATATGCTCATGATTTATCATTTTGCGAGGTCGATGATGAAACGAAACAGCAAATTTCAAAAATGATTTTTGATGCGGTTATTATATCGATTGGCGCATATAATAAAAAACATGCTTCGGGTATGATCAATGAAGATTTTATTCTGGAAAACTATCGCAGCGATCGTGGATCAACACTTTGGTCAGGTCGCGGTAAATTACCGGCAAACTTCGCAGCACTTTGCAACGGAACCTGGGCAGAAATTCTCGACTATCAGGATGTTGTCGTTGACCCACGAAACAACGGCCATTTGGGAGTAACAGTTATTCCGGCAGCCATGGCCGTTGCAGAACGAGAAAAAAGCAGCGGTGCTGCGTTAATTACCGCTGTTGCAGCCGGTCTCGAAGTGGCAATTGCCGTCCTCAGGGCCGTGGGTCGCAAGCATCGCAGCGACGGCCGCGGATTTCGCACAACAAGTATTGCTGGCCCATTGGGTGCTGCTGTTGCATGCACTAAATTGCTTGGTCTCGAAGTAAAACAAACCTTAAATGCTATGGGCATCGCTGGCGCGTGCTCCCCAAACGGACTTATGCCTTCATTATCTCCCGCGAATGGCACTTTTGGTATGGACAAAGATTGGGTCAACGGCCAAGCGGCACAACTGGCCGTTAATGCTGCTGATCTTGCGAAAAGAGGAATGACGGCAAGTGACCGAGTAGTAACCGGGGAAATGGGTATACTGGCCAGCCACAGTCACGGCGACGCTCACTCGCTAATAGCACCTGCTTCCGGCACACCAAACATAAGCAATATATCACTAAAGAAATACGCATGCTGTTACGGAGTCCATAGTGCTATGGAAGCCGCAAAGAATCTTTGCTTAAGCAGTCGACTTTCACCTGATGATATAGACAAAATCATCGTTCGCGTAAAAACGGATAGCGCAAAGACACTCGCTACTCGAAACATCACCAGTCACATGGCGGCACGCTTCAGCCTTCCTTATGCTGTCGCCTCGGCTATTGTCCGAAAAGATAACTCTTCAATGCATGACTTTGAAGAACCGGCAATTTTTGATCAAACTGTTCTCGCACTAATGAATAAAGTAGAAGTTGTCGCTGATCTTGAGTTAACAGAATTTCACACTCAAACTGGCGGTTTTCCTGCTCAGGTGGAAATACAAACAGGCAATTTGAAATTAAGCGAAAGGGTGGATTATCCAATGGGTTCCTCGCAGCGCCCAATGTCATGGGATGATATTGAATTGAAATTCACCGAGCTGACAAACGATCATTTTGCAAGTAAACAACAACAAAATATCATGATTGCTATCAAAAAAATCTCAACAATGCACGATATTTGTCAATTATCTCAATTATTATAATTTTTATATTTAGGGAAAGTGTTGCGGTGACCAGTTGGGATCATCACTCAAAGCGGACATTCACAATAATCATAAATGCATCGACATTTTCCTTTTCAATAATTAGATTCTAATTGTATTAGGGTCAAATTAACATATATTAACTATATATCTTACTGGGGTGTTAATGTAGTAAGAAATTCTATATTTCATGAAATATACTTTTTTGAGTGTCTAAGGCTGCTGGGGTTAAATGAACTATGAATAATATCAATCAACAACTAAGTATCTTGCTTCTTAAACACCTGATTGCTGCATTATTGATAGTAACGACAATTGGAACTGTTGCGGCACAAAGTAATTCAGAAGAAATACTTTTAACAGAAGAAGAGCAGGTCTGGATTGCTGAGCATCCTGTCATTACAGCTACAAGCAATACTGCCCTCGCACCATTTGATTTTATGAGCGCTGGTCAACCTGCCGGACTTTCTATTGATTATTTAAACCTTATAGGAGCCAAGGTTGGTATCGTAATCGATTATGTAAATTTTGGCACCTGGTCAAATGCATTAGAAAAGGCAATGAATAAAGAAATAGACCTCATGCACACTATTTCAAAAAACGAAGAAAGAGCAAAATATTTAAATTTCTCAGCCCCTTATTTTAATGTTCCAATTGTCAACTTTGGGCGCACTGGCTCACAAAGAATTTATAGTATTGGCGATCTTGCGGACAAAAGAATTGGCATCATTAAAGATCATATAATAGGGGAAGCTTATAAGAAAGATTATTCTTATTTTAATCTCATTGAATTTAATACTCACACAGAAGCAATAACAGCATTATCTCAAAACAATATTGACGTTTACACAGGGGATAAGGCATCTATTGAATTTTTTATAAGGCAAAATAATATCCAGAGGATAGATATCATTGGCAATGATTTTGTCTTGGAAAACAACATAATGGATCAACGCATTAGCGTCCATAAAGATAATCCGATTTTAATGGCAATTATTAATAAAGGTATTGCCGCAGTATCCAGTGAAGAACTTAATGCAATTACTGAAAAATGGATAAAATCGGATCAAACCACTCAAGGTTTAAGACTTACTTTGGAAGAGTTGGATTGGTTAGCCGACAATAAGATTATAAAAGTATCTGCCGATAAAGATTCATTTCCTTTAGAGTTCATAAACGAAGAAGGGGAAATTAGCGGTATTTCAGGTGATTTCTTAAATGAAATATCTAAACGGTTAAGTGTTAAATTTGTCTGGGCAGGTAATCAAAGCTGGCATGATGGACTTTTGAAAATTCAATCTCGCGATGGTGATATTGATATGGTGTCAGGGGTAACGCCAACGAAAGAAAGACAAACTTTTCTTGAGTTTTCAGATGTATACTTGAATGCGGAATTTGTGATAGTTTCTCGTATTGAAGGTGCTGTTTATCCGAATATAAATGCTCTTGATGGCAGGACTCTTGCGCAAGTACATGGAACTGCAGTAGTTAGTTACCTCCGTGAAAATTATCCTAACATTAAAATTATCGAAACAGACACCCGTAGAGAAACTCTTGAACTTGTTTCTTCAGGGAGTGCCGATGCAATGGTTGCAGACGTTACAAGGGCACTATCGAATATTTCTAATTATGGATTTGAAAATTTAAGCATTGTTGGAACTACTCCATATTTGGAGTCCACTGCAATGGGGGTTTCAGACCAACTACCACTTCTGAGCAGTGCAATTCAAAAGGCTATAACTGATATTAATCCAGCAACTAGAAGTGCAATATTAACTAGATGGTTTACACAACGGATTGAATCCAAGGTTGATTATGGTCCTCTCTATTATGTAATTGGTTTAGCTGCCATCATTATAATTTTATCATTTATATGGGTTGCAAAACTTCGTCAAGAAATCTTAAAGCGTGTTCAAGCTGAAACTAAGGCTAACATAGCAAGCCAGGCAAAAAATGATTTTCTTGCTTCTATGAGCCATGATTTGAGAACTCCGTTGAATGCTATCATTGGGTTCTCAGAAACCATTTCAAATGAAATATTCGGACCTATAAATAATAAGAAATATGCTGATTATATTGATGATATCCATTCATCAGGTAAATACCTACTCCATCTCGTTAATGACATTCTTGATTTATCAGTTCTTGAGGCAGAAGGAAGAAAATTGGATTATGAGGTTTTTGACGGCGAACAGCTCATTTTTGAATGTAAAAATATTGTCTTTAAATTAGCTGAAGATAAAAATATTGATATTGTTATAAATAATTCAGAAAAGTTACCTAACGTTTATGCAGAAAGAACCGCTTTAAAGCAGATATTAATGAACTTAATTTCAAACGCTATTAAGTTTACGCCACCCAACGGGAATATAACTATCAGTTCTAATGTCTCCAATGATAATTATATTTTCCAAATTTCAGATACCGGGTGCGGCATATCGGAAGAAAACATTAAGATAATTGTTAAACCCTTTATGAGGGCTAAACATTCTCCGTACATTAGCCATGAAGATGGGGCGGGATTAGGTCTCTCTATTGTAAATTCTTTAGTTGATGCTCATAGAGGTGAATTGAGGATCGAGAGTATAATAGAGGAAGGAACAATAGTTACGGTTTCCTTGCCGCTGCAGAATGCTTTTAATAAAGTTAATTAACTGGATCAATTCAGCTTTTCTCGAGCGACTGTTTCTGGCCCAGACTGTGTGAATAGGCAATATTTGGATTGTTACTCTTAAAACCTGCTTTATTTCTCTGGTACTGGATCTTTTGTGATGCATTTGGGCTTTAGGGCACAACTTTGATAATTGGCACTCCAGTTCAATATTGCGGCTTGCTTCCCTCCTCAAGACGACGGTTTGACTGAATTCGGCTGAGATAACCGTAGATATACATAAGACCGGGATGATATTGAATTGAAATTCCTTGAACTGACAAGCGATCATTTTGCAAGTAAACAACAACAAAATATCATGATTGCCAGCAAAACAATTTCAACTATGCAAGATATTTGCCAGCTATCTCAATTATTATAATTTTTATTTTAGGGGAAAGTGTTGCATTGACCGGTTGGGATCATCAACCTAATCAGCCACTTGATGTTTGTTATTTTGACCTATTTACATGATTGATATACACTCCTCTCAACTCAGCGGAGAACAGGATGATAATTTTTCGTATTTCAAATAAAGCATCGATTTTGATAGCTTCAATATTCTTGTTAATGAGCTGTGATCAGGATACATCCTCATCATTGCCTGTAACCGAACCACAAGTTAAGCGCCCAAATATATTGCTGATCCTTGCCGATGATTTAGGATTTTCGGATATTGGTGCTTTTGGCAGTGAAATATCAACGCCAAACTTGGACACGCTTGCCGCAGACGGCGTGCGTATGACAAACCTTTATGCAGCGGCGACCTGTTCCCCGACCCGCTCAATGATCATGAGCGGCGTGCCTAGTCACCGTGCCGGCCTTGGCAATATGGTCGAATTAAGAAAACCCAATCAAATGGATAAAACGGGCTACGAAGGATATTTAAATCATGATGTGGTCTCTATCGCTACACTGCTTCGCGATGCAGGTTATCACACTTACATGGCGGGTAAATGGCATTTGGGTTACGCAGATGATCAATCGCCAAAGGCACGAGGGTTCGAGCAATCATTTGCCCTTTTGAATGGGGGCAGCGGACATTTTGATAACAGTCCCCCCAATCCGCGCGTCAAAAAAGTAATCTACCGTGAAAACGAACAATTGGTTGATTTACCGGAGGATTTTTATTCCAGTCAGTTTTATGCTGATAAAATGATCGATTATTTAAAAACCGGTGAAAATGATGACCAGCCTTTTTTTGGTTACCTCACCTTTACCGCACCCCATTGGCCGCTTCAGGCACCGCAAGACTATATTGATAAATATGCTGGGAAATATGATGAAGGTTATAATGTCTTAAGAGAAAGACGCATTCTAAAAATGCAGGAATTAGGTCTGGTCGATCCGGACGCTAAGGTGCAAGCTTCTTATGTGCCTGCTACATTGGATTGGAACAGTTTAAGTGCGGACACCAAAAAAATTAGAAGTCGTGAGATGGAAATTTATGCGGCCATGGTTGATAATTTGGATTACCAAGTTGGACGGTTGCTTGATTATCTGGATCAATCAGGTCAGCGCGATAATACGTTGATTATTTTTATGTCTGATAATGGTGCACAGCTTGGCCTTTCGACATCACCAGATTGGGTTGAGGCCAATTTTGATACGTCATATGAAAATATGGGCAAACAAAGATCATTTGTATATTATGATGCCCATTGGGGAGAAATGAGTGGCGGCATATCCCGTCTTTCTAAAAAGTTCCCTACAGAAGGCGGCATCAAAGTTCCCGGCATTATAAATTTTCCTGGCAGACTTGAAAATTTAAAAGGCGGGCTTAATGATGAGTTTATGACGGTGCTTGACCTCGCACCGACCTTTCTTGAACTGGCAGGAACAAGCCATCCCGGTACCACATATGAAGGTAGAGAAGTTCTCCCTCATGTGGGATCATCTGCGGCCCCGTTCTTGAATGGTACATCGGACACCATCCATGATGAAGATTACATCATGGTATGGGAACTTTTTAACATGATCGGTGTCCGCAACGGTGACTTTAAAATGATCAAAGTACCAAAGCAATTTGGCACGGGTGATTGGGAATTATTTAATCTTGCCAGCGATCCCGGTGAAACCACTAACATTCGTGATCAACATCCCGAACAACTGCAAAAAATGATCAAGGCGTGGGATGATTATGTGGTTGAAAATGGCGTTGTCTTAGGCGAATAACAGCAACGGGGAACGATTTAAAGCATGTGCTGCATTGATTAGCTGAAATCACCTCCCAAAGCAGTTATACAGTTTAGTATTCATTTTTGTGGCTGTGGAATAAAATGCCATGAGATAATTGTCCGTAATAATGATCTGCCCCCCACTTTTCAGTAATATTATTTTTACAATAAATAGTTTTTATAAATTTCGAAGAAAATTGATTTACCTTTTTCTATAAGCTCATCAGGAAAATCATAATCCGAATTATGTATTTGCGGGTTGTTCTCTCCTGCACCAAAGGCAAACATTGCTCCTTTAGCCGATGCGCTGATAGCACCAAAATCTTCTGCCCAACGAAACGGTTCTGCTAACCATTTTACGTTATGGTTTGTTGCCTTTGCTGCTTTTGCGATTTGGTCTGCGCATTCATCGTCATTAAAACTTGCGTCAAAAATTTCGGTCCAACCAATATCATATTCTAAACCATTCTTCTTCGCAGTCTCATCAACGAGTTTTTTTGCAGAACTCACCAACAAATCCATTGCTTCATTGGTTTCGCTTCTTAGATTGACCATTAAAGTCGCGTATGCGGGAGTAACTCCAAATGCCTTTTCACCCATATTTGCATGGACGGTCGTCGTCATGACCAATTCATCCTTGTTAATTGTCGCAGATATTTTTGGAAATTCCTGGAGCAGCTCGGCTAAAGCCAAAGCAGGACTGTTTCCTGTTTCCGGATATGCGGCATGGGCGGTACTTCCAAATAAATCCGTAATCATCCCACGTGATGCGCAATTAAACGCCCCTGATCGCACCATAACGTCCCCCATTGGATGACCGGGAAGGTTATGCAGTGCAAAGCAATAATCAGGATTAAGCAATTTATATTGCGGATCGGCGACAATCGCCCTGGCGCCCTCGCCCGTTTCTTCCGCCGGCTGAAGCAGTATGACAACGCTGCCGCGTCTGGGGCGGCACTTCGCTATCTCTATTGCAAGTCCATATATAATGGACATGTGACCATCATGGCCGCATTTATGAGAAACGCCGGCATTTATTGAGCGGTAAGAAAAATCATTGGTTTCTTCGATGGGCAGTGCATCAAGTTCAGAACGAAATAATATACATGGGCCTTCTTTTACGGCGTCAAACCGCGCCGCAACCCCGCAACCACCGATACCGGTAATCAAAGCATCTGGTTTTAACTTTTTCAATTTATCCGCTAACATCGCCGCAGTTTTGAATTCTACCCCAGAAAGTTCGGGGTTTTGGTGAATATTGCGACGTAATTCTATTAATTGATCTTTCATTATCGGGATATCCTCAACTATTCTCTGGTGCTATTTCTGGACCTATTCGATTTTAATATTAAATTAATCGGGGCAATCTCGTTGGATAAGATTGTGATAAAGTTCTCGAATTTTAAAGAACATGGACCCTGGTTTAGCGTCACCAATATCGCGTCCATCAATGGAGATAACAGGAACTTGAGCACCAAAAGTACCAGTGACGAATGCTTCATCCGCGCTATATGTATCGACCAATGAGAAATTTTTCTCTCTGACAATAATACCGTTTTCCCTACAGACATTTATTACCTTCGCTCTGGTAATGCCATTCATGCAATAATCGCCCGTTGATGTCCAAAGTTCACCTTTTCTGACAATAAAAAAGTTTGTGGAATTGCAAGTGTTTACAAACCCATGTGGATCCAGCATCAGGCCTTCATCCGCACCCGCTTTATAAGCCTGGATCATTGCAGTAATACAGTTAAGTTTACTATGCGAATTTAAACGAGGATCTTGAACGTCGGGAGCACCTCTGCGAACATGAACGGTGAATAGATTAATACCTTTTTTGACGGGTTCCAAACTGGCTTTTTTATGCTCAGCAATTATAACTATAGTCGGGCCATAAATACTTAATCTAGGGTCCTGAAACGGGGTGGTTTTGCTGCCACGGGTTACCATCATCCTGATATGGACACCATCATACATGTCATTTTCAGCAATCGTTCTATATAAAGCGGCCTCAACCTCTTTTTTACTCATTTCTATGTCTAAATCTATTGCTTTCGCGCCTTCGAAAAGTCGATTAATATGATCTTCCACAAACACAAGCTTTCCGTTATGCAGTCGTAATCCTTCCCAAATGCCGTCACCAAGCATAAAGCCACTGTCAAAAACTGAAACCTTTGCTTCATTGCGTAAGAAAAATTCGCCATTCACAAATATTTTTACCGTATCGTTTCTTGCATCTTCTTCGCTTGCATGCGTTGCCGCAGAACTTTTTCCTGAACTGGTCATTACGTCTCTATCCTTAAGTTAAATTTCGTCCGAACGTTAGCTGGTTCAATAATCTGAACCAGAAGGTTTCGCGGCACCGGAGTTAATAAATTCTGTAGCAGAGACAGACACACCATTAACAATGATTTGTTCGTCTGCTTCCTCCCAGCTTGTAAGTTCTTCATCACTTGCAGTCGGCATAAACCACCCTGTCATACCCCAGAAAATATCGATCAACGGTGCAATCCAGTTGGCAAAAGCAAATGGCGCATACGAAAGCGTAGGAATACCCAGTGTACCACTAACAAAAACAGCTCCGGAATTCCAGGGAATTAAAGGTGCAGTCATTGTGGCACCATCTTCCAGTAACCGGGATACGTTCGCTGATGACAGCTTCATACCTCTAAATACCGGCGTAAACATCCTCCCCGGTATTGTATAGGCCACAAACGCGTTACTGGTCAGGTTAAAGCCAAATGTCGCCAACAACGTAGCTAAAACAAGTTTACTACGGCTGTTAAGCTTTTTTATCAACGGATCAAGAATAGTGCTTAAGGCACCCGTTTGTTCGAGAACTCCACCAAAAGCCAGTGCAATCATAACCAGTGATATGACCCACATCATAGACATGATACCGCCTTTACTTAATAGCTGATCAATTTGCGTAACACCGGTTTGACTGTCATAACCCAACATTAGCACGTTCAGGACATCCGCTAGTGTTGCGCCCTGAACAGCAATTGCAACAATTCCTGCTGTAACGACGCCCATAAAAATACCGGGGAGCGGCGCGATTTTCCTTATTATGGTAATTAATATGACTAATGGCGGTGCTAAAAGCCACCCATTGAAAATAAAAGTCTGGTCCAGGGTATCCGATAATAATTCAACGCCCCCGGATTCTGCAATATCACTTGTATATTCTTTGCCAATTAAAAAATATATGATAAGCGCAACCAATATTGACGGAATTGTCGTTGGCAGCATGTTGCGGATATGGGCATATAAATTGGTTCCTACAATGCCGGCTGCAAAATTCGTTGTGTCAGACAGCGGTGACATTTTATCACCAAACCACGCGCCTGAAACGATTGCGCCAGCACACAAATATGCAGGAATTCCCATGCTTTCACCGATCCCTAACAGGGCTAAACCAAGTGTACCTATGGTTCCCCAGGAAGTTCCCGTTGCCACTGAAATGATGGCACAAACGATACATGTCATAGGCAAAAAAGTGCTTGGTTCAAGAATACTCAATCCGGTTTTAGTGAATAATGGGACGGTACCGCTCAAAATCCAGGATCCAATCGTCATCCCGACCGCCATAAAAATACATATTACCGGTATAGAACGGGTAATAGAAACTGATATGCCTTTTTGAATATCTTGCCATTCATTACCCTGAATAATACCAAATAATGAAGCAATCGCCACACCCAATATCAGCGGTATATGAGGTGCTCCACCTACAATTAAAATCTGATAACTTAATAATCCTAATGTTAACAGGAGTGGGGCGATTGCAAGGATATATTTTATTGCGCCTGACCGGTTAATGACCTTACGCATTGTATCTTTGTACATTTTTCTTATGATATCCTTTAACAAGGGGTCTAGTTGAGCTAATAATTTAAGTAAATAACATATCGTCGAAAGATTGACGACATTATAGCTAAAATAAAAATTTTTACTCAATTTTGATTTTGTGCTATAACTTTTTTTTATTATTAGATAATAGGAGAGCATCATGAAGTTCCGGTTTCTCACCCTTGCAGGTATTGTAATGACTTGCTTTATTAACTCACCCGTTTTTTCACAAGATATATATGAAATGCAGAAGAGACAATTAGAGCAAGAAAAACAGAGACAACGTGAATTTGAAGAACAACAAAGGCAAACAAATCAACAAATACAAAATATTTTAAACCAGAGAGGAAGAAGCCAGAATAGTTTTGGAAATGTAATTCTTGATGCTCAACGTCAAAATCAACAACAACGCAATGATCAACAAATCAAAAGATTTGAAGAACAGGAACAGCAAAATGAACGTTTTCGGCAACAACAGGAAGCTCAAAGGGCTAGCGATCGGGAAATTTTGAGAAAAATGATGGAGGACGCGAACTCCACCAGCCAACCTTCGGTGCAAGCGGACACAGGTGGAAGGTATGTTCCCCCACAACCCACCGACACCTCGCAAGAAGCTGCCGGATATACCGAAGAACGGGCAGAAGAGTATTTTGAGAACAACTCACCCGTAACATCAAGCACAAGAACTGACCGTGCAACCGTTAATATTGATGACCTTGATGGCTCAGATGAAGGAGGTCTCATCATCAATGTGCGTGACGATGATCCTGCCCCGGCCCAACCAGCCGCACCAGCACAAAGATCCTGCGGATGCTATCAACCCTATTATATGATGGATTTACTTGGCTTTTGTCGCATCGATTCAAGTTGGAGTCTGGATAATCCCGGCAAATCGCCGCCAGCGGAATTGTACCGTGTTGAAGTTTGTAGAAATCCGGACAGATCGCCAGCAATGGATGAATTTCACTGATATTAATCGACGGTGTAAAAGAAGATTAAACAAAAGGGGAAAAGCGTGACGTCAAAAGTTATTAAATTCTTCGCTCTTACAGCCATATTATTATGTACCTCTGAGACCGCTACATTCGGGCAAGCCATTCCCGCCGAAGAATTTCCCCTAAAAAGCGAGGAAGAACTAAGAGAAATTCTAAGGTCAGCCAAATCATTTTTTGAATTGGAGCAAACATCCAACCTCATTAATAGTATGGATCGTTGTGGACGTTTCGCCAATGACGCTGCAGAGGCGCTCACAAATATGCGAAGGATCAAAGCTAATTCAGAGGGAAATGTTACGCGAGCGATACAGATTGAATATGAAGAGCAGAGGGGAAAAAACGAAGTCGCTTTGTTTGATTACAAAAGCTGTTTTACCAGAAACCTTTCAGGTATGCGCGAAATGATGGCGCGAGGCATTACTACCTATGAAGCTCATAAAGCAGAATTTGACCGACAGGCAACAAATTACACCAACGTCCCCGACATGGCGAGTTATATATTAGCAGTTGAGGCCGCATTGCAAAGACTTGTTATAGCTGAAACGCAACGTGATTTCGATAACTCCAAGAGGGGCATTGGGAGAAGACCAGACGATACCATTGCAATAGTAAAAAATGTACATCGTGATGTTCGTGTTTTGCCAGGTGGGCGCGGTAATGATTGGAAACCAGTCGGGGTCAATTATGGGCTGCGACTACGCGACGAAATACGGACCGGGCCGCGTGGTCGGGTTCGTTTTGTCTTAAATGATCACTATGTAGATAGTAGCGGAAGAGAATCGGGACCAACGATAATAAACATGAATTCTAATACGCATATCAAAATGGAGCGTTATGCAGTATCATTTAACGATCCCAAAAAGAGCGAAAGTGTACTTGGGCTTGTCAAAGGGGCATTACGTGCGTTCACAAGAAACTTTGGTATTAATCATAGTGTAAGAGTTGGTGGAGGTAATGTTACTGGTGGAATTCGCGGCACCGAAGCAAGTTTTGAATATGACCCGAATACCGATGTATTTAACATGCATGTTGATCATGGTGACGCGTTTATAGAACATAACGGACAGGAAATCTCGGTCGCACCGAAAACATCGCGAACAGTTGCATTCGGCAATTTAAGTCC
Organism: Emcibacteraceae bacterium; assembly: GCA_021774795.1. Lineage (GTDB taxonomy): Bacteria > Pseudomonadota > Alphaproteobacteria > Sphingomonadales > Emcibacteraceae > Pseudemcibacter. Next base: position 223,193 of record JAJFIR010000014.1, read on the forward strand.
TGCGCGGCCGCTTACTGAAGAACAATGGGCGAATATTGTCGCCAACACCGGTGACGGGTATGCGGAAACGGCAGAAACCAGTCGGTTGGCGGCATTAAGCCTATCTGAAATTGACGCAGAGCCAAGGATTGCGCAGCCCGCAACACCGGTTAATGTAGATGAAGAATTTAGACGGGAAATGGCGAAAATTTATGTAAGGTCATTTCTTGAAAGTATAAGAGATTACGATGAAAATTTGTATTTAAGTTTAGCAGTCGGACAGATCAGAAATTCATATGACATAAGCACGCAAACTAAAACATTTCGTGAATTTGTCGATGGCCGAGGAGAACGCCCCCTTAACTGGACCCATCAGTGCGCAGTTTGTTTGAATGACGACAAGAACACGTGTCAGGTTCAAGTCTATGTTGATGCCGTAGATCCCACGCAAAGCAAAAGTTTGATTTTCTGGTACGAAGAAAGTGACGATAATAGTGTTGGAAGGGCAATATCGAAAGCGGCTCTCGCACAAGGTGATGATTTAGTGAGATTTCAATCACTTAATCCCGTTTGTGAAGTAAATTGATAAAACAGAGAGGTTCTATGAATAAATTTTATGCATTTATATCGTTATTGTATTTATGTTCGGTTTTGGGTACATCCTTATCTAGAGCGCAAGCAATTCCTGCTGAAGAATTTCAGAATATGGATCTTGATGAGTTGGAACGGGAGCTAAAGGCAGCAAAGTATTTTGCAGATTTAAATCGAGCTTCGTTTTTTATAAACGGGAGCGAAAGGTGCGGCACTTTTCTGGATGATGCGTCAGAATCCTTACAAAATATGCGGCAGATAAGGGCGGATTCAGCCGGTCAGGTTACGGAAGCAATTCAAAGAGCATATCAGGAAGAGCAGGACAAAAATCAAGTCGCCTTGTTTGATTATAGATCCTGTTTCACCCGTAACATGGCGGGATACCCGGAATTGACGGAAGTTGGTATCACGACATACGAAACGCATAAGACAGCATTTGATAGAACTAAAGATAACTATTCAAATGTACCAGATATTTACAACTATATTGCCGCCCTCGAAAACGCCATTGAGAATTATACTGAAACTGATGAAGGCGATTTTATCGGTGAGCTAGCTAATGTTCATAACACTGTAGACGTTTTGCAGGGCGGAAGAGGAAGCGAGTGGAAAACGGTATCAAGAGGATATAAATTACGTGTTAAAGACGAGCTAAGAACCGGACCAAGAGGACGCACCCGCATCCTTTTTGCCGATCGTTATAACGCTGGGAATGCTGGACCTACTGTTATTAATATTGGTAGCGGATCGCAAATTCGGATCGAAGATTTCACTGTAAATTTAACCGCTCAAGCAAACCGTCGGGGTATAATTAGTTTAATCAGAGGAAAAATGCGCGCCTTTACAAGAGGATGGGGATTTGGCAGCAGTTTTCAGGTGCGAACAGGAGCATCTATTGCAAGCTCAGGCGGTACAGCAATTAATATTGGTGGCGATACGCAAATTGGTACGAATAATGATGACGGGTTGTTAAGACAGATAGGCCACTATTTTCAAAAAATGTTCATGGCTTACGCACAATCAAATACTGGTGTGTATGGCACAGAAGTCGCGATTGAATATTTTCCTGACACTGATTTATTAAATGTCCATTTAAATCGCGGCAATGCTGTAATATTATTTGATGGGGAGCAAATACCGATGGAACCGAACACGGGAAGAACGGTGGCATTTGGTAATATCAGTCCGGTTCGAACCGTGAGGGAAGATGTATGGAATTCATTCGTGCGTGAAACAGGCGACGGATATGTTGAAACAGCTCAGACTTTAGGTATAGAAAACGCAGAACCAATTGAAAGCCTGATTAAACCAAATGAGAGTTATACCAATGACAGGTATAATGCCGAATTCCATGTTTGGCGCTTACTTGAAAGTATGTCCACATATGATCGGGGTACTTTTTCCCGCTTGGCATCGGGACAATTAAGAAATTCATACGACGAAAGCATGAAAACCAAAACATTTCGTGAATTTATTGATTTTGATGGCCAGCGCCCCAAGACCTGGACACCGAAATGTAGCGTTTGCTGGATAGATGCAGATGGTACAAAAGTATGTCAGGTGCAAATTTTCGTTGAAGCAGATAATCCGGATCAAAATAAAGACCTTTTATTCTGGTTATACAATATTGATGCCGGTGATTTGGCGGTTACGATCAATCGGGCAAGCCTAGCAGAAGGCGTGGAATTAAGCTCATTCAATTCACATAACCCAGTTTGTTTTGCACAATAATGTGAATATCATCACTTTGCTTACACACGAAATTATTATGAGGTTGGAACGCAAAAGAATTCTCCAGTCATTCTGGCGTAAACCGAGCCTTTACGGTCCTGATGATCGATTTTAAAATTAGATATACCACCTGTCCCCTTTTTATTGGCTCGTTTTCCATATTCCATGCCCTTTTCCCGGCAAGCTTTTATAATTCCTCTTTTAGCAAACATTGCCGTATCTTCAACAATGTCTAACATGTCGGCCTGATAGTTATAGGCCCATTTTTCCTCAAAAGTGCATTTCAATGCATCCTGATTCTGTTCAGGATTTGGGCTTATACCTATTGTGGCTTTTTTGCAAGATATTGTGGTTCCTGGAGTGAAGAGGACGGTGCCTGAACCGCCAACATCTTGTGACCAAACTGGTAAAGAATGATTTCCAAGTATTATAGCTGTCAACACTAGTTTAAAATAATACCTCTTCATCATAAAATCCTTACCTGCTAAATTATCTAAAATGATCATTGCCGACATAATATGTTACAAAAAATAAACTAATACAAACACTCCTCTTGTCACTTCTTAAGCGTCGACCATCGTTCTATAATTAGATTTGTTTGTCTTTTCTACTTCCGGGGCCAATTCATTATTTCAATTTTTGTCCATTCCTACATCACCTTCTTCTGCTCTGATATATATTTTATTCGCGTTCTATAACTCATATCAATCACTCTATTTCTATATTAGAGTAAAGTGTTGTATTGACCGGTTAAGATCACCGCCCAAAGCAGACACTCAATAAGTGTTTCATTTATAACATTTGAATTACTAAATTCTCAGCTATGGAATGTTAAGGCCAACTTTTTTGTGAAAATTGACTTTAAAATTATATAATTGATTCTATCAGCGTAGATTATTTAGGCACCACTAGTTTTTTTAATTAGTCCAAGTTGCATTAGCGCTGTTACACCGTCATCCAGACCAATCTCTTCAATGATTTTACCTTCTTTGAGTTTCAATACCGTTGTGCCTGTAAATCGCATCACGCGTCCAGTAGATGCTGGCAATGACCCAGCTAAGAAGTCACTAAACTCGGGGCCAGTGTGTGTGCCTCCGCCGTCCCAACGCCCAACCACATAATCGCCTTCGGCAATAAGGTCAGCAGCACCCCAAAAGTTGAGGTCTGGAAACGCTTCACGAAAGTCTGCCATGAATGCTTTAATGTCCGCGTGACCTTTACGTGGTTCATGTAACGAATACTGAAGATACATGTCAGGTGAGGCAAGTTCGTCGATAATATTGGGATCGAAAGTTTCTCCCCAAAAATTTGTAAACCAACGACCAATGATGGCTTTGTTCTTGTCTTCTATAGATTGTGTGGCACGTGTTTGAGCTTTCCCAAACTGAGAAAATGCTACTAATCCTCCTGAGGTCAATAATCCTGTCCTTAGTGCTTTTCTGCGATTGAAGTTGCGCGCAGTGTTGACGTTGGTGTTTTTATCTTTAAGCATAGTTATAATCCTTTTAAGTTATAAATTACCGAGCCATGAAGGATGCTTCTGTAAGATGCTTTTATTAAGATTTTCCTACGTCGTCTGTCCGTATCTTGTCACGTATCAAAAGGATAGTTAAGAATATCAGATAATTATTATGCTCTGTTGAATTTTTTATCATCGACCGGGTGACGACCTCAAATGGTCGACGCAACACTTTAACCAAGATAGACTAGATTTATCATTGATCAAGCGTTCCACGCATAAAATCCGTTATCTCACTTCAACTTTTATTTGTATAAAGTGCATTGTTATGATATTTCATTGTTCTCATTTCTCTGCACACCGTAGAATATCTATATAGGTGTTCAAGTATATGACTTTTGTTTTGCAAGTTTATTATCCTATGAAATAGTACAATAATTATTTTGCCCGGTTGTTTTACGGGCATTTCACATTCAAACCCTAGAGAGGGATATAACAATGATTAAATTAATTAGTCTGTCTATTGTAATGGCAGCAATCGGCCTAACCCAACTAGCTACTGCACAAGATTTGCCACAAGCAGGCAAAAGAGGCAATATTGACTATGTAGAGGTTCAATACATAAAATATAAAAACGGTATGGGCGGAGCGGCAGGCCGGATCATCAGGGAAAAATTTATGCCCGCTGCTGCTAAAGCCGAAATTCCGTCACCCATTACGTTACATATGCAAACCGGGCCATGGAATGCTATTAATTTCTGGAATTATGGTGATTCCATGGGTAACCTTGATTACTTCATGACTCCGGACAACGCAAAATTTTGGGCCGCTTTGGCTGAATTAAACGGCGGCATCGAAAACGCCCGCAAAATATTCGCCGATTATAATGCCACCATTGATACCATGCAACGGGAACTCGCCCATAGACATTTACCACCGGCCGAGGACAACTAGAAAACAATATCATATCACCGAATTTGGTAAAAGTTAAAGTCTCAAAACCCTTGGGAGACATATCTCTTGTCGGATCGTCTGGATGTGTGTAGCTTAGCCTGATGGACGTTCTGACAAATATACTGAAAACGGTAATCCCATCGGGCGGCGGATTCGGTCGCAGAAACCCTCCTGCTCAGTGGGGAGTGACGGTACCGAAAGGTGATCTAGCGATCGTTCACATTGTGGTTCGTGGGCAGTGTTGGCTGTCGTTGGCTGATGAAGAAAAGCCGTTAAATTTGAGCGCGGGACATGTTGCCTTGTTGGCGCATGGGGACGCTCACGCCGTGGGCAGCTCCCCTGACTCGATATCAGACGCGCCCCTGCGCGAGCGCAAATGTTCGCTTGCGAATGTCGGCGCGGTCGGCACCTCCGGTACAACGATGGCTTGCGGCTTTTTCAGCCTACATGATCGTGAGCGGCATCCGCTTTTATCAGCGTTGCCGCCTTTGGTGTACCTCAATAAGAGTGACGCCGGTCAATGGCTCAGTACGACAATACGGATGATTGCCAAAAATTCTGGCGGCCCGGGCGGCGATGCTCTGCTTGATCAGCTTGCCGGCCTTCTCTTCATCCAAACGGTTCGAGCTTACATCGAGTCTGGCGAGTTGTCAGGGCCAGGTTGGCTAGCTGCGCTGCATGATCCAGCGATTTGCCCTGTCTTAAAACATATTCACGAACGTCCCGCAGCGAACTTGACGGTCGGATCACTTGCCGTGCATGCCGCCATGTCACGGACGGCATTTGCAGAGCGTTTTAAAGCTGTCATGGGCGAAGCACCGATGACCTATGTGAGGCGGTGGCGTATGCACCATGCAGCGCATCTATTGCGAACAGAAGGACTGTCGGTCCTAGATATCTGTGAGCGCGTCGGCTATCTCTCCGAAGCGACCTTCGCCAAAGCGTTCAAACGCGCTTTGGGCTTGCCCCCGGCCGCATATCGCCGGAATGCGATACGCGCATCATTTGATCCGGAGAAGGCGCGCGCTGGCCTGTTGGGGTCTGTTATCCCCGTGAGTTCCACCTCGTAGAAAAACCCGACTATTTGGTGGCTTGTACTTTGCCAGACACCCTTTCTGGCGATAGACTAGGTCCGATCTCGGCCTGTTAGCCAATTCCAGCATGACGGACGCGAACAGGTCCGGACGCCAGTTATGACCGCTAACGATGATTTTTTCCTAAATAGCAGACTGACACTGAATGATGTGAACAATAGGATGGTTCTTGCGTAGGCCGTTGTAAACCAAAAAAAGCCGGGTTAGGCCTGCTGTTCACCGAGCCTGAACAAGTTTTTTTGAACCTGTAGGAAAATATCTGCGGTTCACAGATGGTTCCAGATTGTTTTTGGCTTACAAATGTTCGGACGATGCGACAAGAAATATGTTTGCCGCGACATGGGCGGATGTGTGACTCACCTCTATTATCCAATTACTAGTCAATGAAACGGGTCCATAAAGTAAAGAGAATTTGCATGAAAATCGACTTAAACAAAATCGGCGCAGATTTCTACTTCCTCCCGGGAACAGGACACATCGTCACCCTGTTCTCCGCAGTACAGCATCGAATACTCGACGGCATAAGTTATTGGATGTGTCTGGTGACCGTCGTAGCCACGGATTGGCCTTTCATTATTTTATTTATTACCTCCGGTTTCCTGATATTTCCGAATAGTTTCTTCGGCCCGACATCGGCAGTTCTGGCAATTTTTTTTAGCGCATTCGGGCGGCACAATCGCGAAAAGTCGTTACGCGCAGGAAAGACAGCTCCGCTATCGGAGGGTTCTGTATGAAAGCCAATGCTCACAAAATCGGTGCCGTATTTTACGCGATTTGGGGCGTCCTCCATGTCGTCAGCGGGTGGATGATGCTTAATACACTTGCATCAGAGGGCGGCACAGCGGCCCTCGGAACGCTAGGCAACGGCGTGCCAGCCGAACAGTTGACCCAGAACGTTCAAAGCGTTGCCATGAGCGCACTCGGCCTGTTGTTCTGGGATCTCGTATGGTTTGGTGTATTGGTCACGATTCTTGCCGTCACACTGAACTGGAAAAACAGTGTTGCGGCCTTCTGGATCACCCTCGGCATCGTGCTCGCGACGGACACAGCCTACATGTACGCCATCGTTCTTCCCGGCTACATCGCGTTCCCACGTGGTTTTATGGCACCGCCAATTGCTGTTCTGGCTATTGTCTTTAGCATGATCGGCTACCTCAACCGTCGCTCGCTCGCCGGGTCCAGCCATACCGCTTAGCAAACCTCGCCCGGGACTCTACGCCCCGATCAAGTCAATCTCTTAGTCGCGTATAGGAGCCTCTAACAATGCAAAAATTCACTACTACAATCAATTTCACTGCTACGGTCTTAGTTCTCTCCCTCCTTCTGTCAGGCGTCGTGTCGGCGGAATCTAATGGCGTTAAGGGATTCATCTCTGTCGGCCCGGCGGCCATCCCTGACTATGAAGGTTCGCAGGACTACGAGGCGGCTCCGCTCATCTTCGGGCGCATGCAATGGCAGGAGTATTATCTTGAAGTTCAGGGAACGCGTGCGCGGGCGAATCTGCTCCCACAAAGATTTTTCTCGTTCAGTGATACGCTATCCATTCAGGCTGGCCCGACGTTGAGTTACCGGCGCGAGCGGGATGACGTGGAGAACGTCCGCGTTGACAGCTTGCGAGATATCGATGCGACCATTGAGCTGGGTGGCTTTGTCACGCTTCAGATAGTGAATGTGTTTCGGGAACAAGACGCTTTAACGGGCCGCGTCGAAGTTGTCGGCGACGCCACCAATACGCATGACGGCCATTTGATCACGCTACGCGGTGCTTACGGTATGCCGCTTGGCCGGAGATGGAAACTCGGCGTGGGCGTTGAATCCACCTATGCTTCCGAAGAATACATGAGCACCTATTTCAACGTCGATGCCAACAATGCGGCCCGAAGTGGACTTGCGGCCTTCGCCGCTAGCGATGGCTTCAAGGATATAGGGCTCGACCTCTTTCTCCAATACGACGTCACTGAACGATGGGGCGTGCTCACCTTTATGCGTGCCTCACGCCTTATTGGTGATGCCGCCGACAGTCCAATCGTAGACCGGGAAGGTTCGGAGAATCAATTTTTCGGCGGCGTTGCGGTCAGCTATCGGTTCTGAGGCATCGGTGGTGAAAGGGATCACTTGAAGTCACCACGCAAAGCGGACACTGAATAAATATCATTCTTTCACCCTTTCTCATTTCTTTAAAGACGAGTAAGCTACCTGTATTCAACAAAATAGAAGGGAAAATTGATGAAAAAGATATATGCAAGTCTTATTATGATAATTGTAACCATGAACGTAGCCGCACAGGAATTTAATCCGAACTTTGTCGCGCCTTCTCATGAAGTGAGGATAAAGGAAGAAGTGAAGCTGATTATCCAGCGATACTATACTTATTTTTCGGCCAATCAGATGAATAAATTTCCAACGGAAACGCACACAATACCGTGGAAAATACTGGGAACCGACCGCCTTTATTTATCGGCGGACGCATCGAACGAAAATTATTTTAACTCGTTTGCGGCCATCAAAGAAAATGATCCGGATTATGATCGCTCGGTTTTCACAATTCAGAATATTTGTGTACTATCCCCGCGTGCGGCAATAGTCAGTGGATTTAACACAAGAAAACGCGCCGATGACAGCATCATAACCATGATGGGAACAGCCTATATCCTTGAACAAACGGAGGCAGGCTGGCGAATAAACAGCTTTGCCAGTATGTCACTTGACAAGATTGTAAGCTGTTAAAAAAATGGGCTAGCTGGCGGGAAGTATTCAATGTACGCTTTCGGCCCAGACTGTGTGAAAACAGCTAGGGGAAGTTTCGAAAACTTGTTATAAAAAAGCACGTGAGCAGCATCAGTTTACGCCGAATTTGACTATTTTTTTATTTTCCTTAAACTCAGTATCACAATAGAAGAGGGAAAAATTACTCCTGAGACCTATCAATAATAATCGGTTATCTGGCTCGGGAAAAAGTATCAATCAATTGAAGGGAGACAATTAATGGAAAATTTTATGAAAAATCATGAAGGGCAGACCTATGCGTTACTTCGCATGGTAACAGGCTTTCTTTTTCTTTTTCATGGATTACGGTGGTGGCTTGGATGGCCGGGCGGCGGGGAGCCGTTTGTCGGGCCTTGGCATATCGTTTATATCGGCGCACCAATTTTGATATTTGGCGGGCTTTTTGTCTGTGTCGGTATGTTTACGCGCTGGGCGGCATTTTTATCGTCGGGTCTTATGGCCTGTGCTTATTGGGGATATTACGGAAATAAAGCATTTATGGTGCCGGAAGGCAGCAGTGATTCAGCTATTATGCTAATGTTTCCATATGTAAATAAAGGTGAGCTGGCAACAATGTTTTGTTTTGCCTTTCTATTCATTGCGTCTCGCGGCAGCGGAATTTGGAGCATTGAAAGCGCCCGAAAAAATTCCGGATAAGATTCGCTGAATTTCTGAATATGTCAGGGTGGTGATAAACGATTTTTTTGATATCAAAAAATTATTTCATTACCGCCCGGACTTCTATTTCATGGTGCATATTTATAGGAAGTGATGTGACCGATAAAATCGTACGGGCATGACTACCAACTTCTTCACCAAAAATCCGTACCAGCATGTCTGAAGAGGTATCAGCAAGGATTTCTAAATGCGGATAATTTTGTGGCGACGGCGATAATGTATTCACATGTATAATCTTGCCTATCTTATTCAAATCCCCACCAGCGGCATATTTAAGCCGGTTAATCGCCGAAATAACGCTAAGTTCAGTCGCATAAATTAGTTCATCCAAATCCGTTTCATCGGTTACAAGCCCGGTCATCCAGGTTCCATCAGGCCTTTGGGCCGCTGTCGACGTAAGATAAATATCTTTATCAACGACGACATATGGTTGATAAGGGCCAAAAACTTTTGAAAGTGGGGGTAATTCACCGTCCTTGAAACCAAGCCTTACCAGTTCTTTCGCTAGCCTATTTTCAAGAGTATCTTCTGCTTGATCGCTCGATGAATTACTGCAAGAGGCCAAAATAGTGATCAGCAATATAGAAAATATATATTTCATCATTTGAGATATGCAATCAAATTAAGTTTAAACGACTCATTATTCGCAGAGGAGACAAGCCCGATAGCAAATCTGGTGTGGCTTCCAACAGTTTGTCCAAACACCCGCACCATCAATGTTGAGCATTCGTTTGATACCAGGGCGTAATCAATATATTCAGGCTCACTTAAAGTCAGGTACCTGATATTTGCTATTTTTCTTATCCGGCTGAGATCACCGCCAGCGGCATTTTTAATAACGTTAATGGCACCCACGCAAGCGAGCCTTGAAGCAACATAAAGGTCTTCCTGACTGACGTCCGTCGGCACCCTGCCCTTTAATGCCGTGCCGTCGGGACGAAGCGCTGAAACTTCTGCCGTGTGAATAACTTTGCCCACCAATACATAAGGATGATGAGAGGTAGCATCATCAGCAATATCCAGATACTTACCGTCTTTAAAACCTAAATCCAAAAGTTCCTTTTTATAGGCCACATCAATAGTCATTTTATCCCTATAATCTGCTTCATTATCCATATCACCTGACTGCGCGAACGCTTTCGATTGAAAAGACAACATTGAAACGATCAAGATGACGCTGATTTTTATAACGTTTGTCACGTATTATTTCCTCCAATAAACAAGAATAATTAAACTGTATATTATTTAAGTTCACTTGTAAATTTGAGCATTACATGTTGTTGGAAAAGACAAATTATCATCGCTTTCTGATGTAGTGACTTTGAACAAGAGATTTTAATAAAACTACTGTACTACTATGGTTGAAATTGAGGGGGCTTACTAGTTTTCCAAAAAGCGGTTTACCGCCACCCAGCAAGATTGGAACCTGCGTGATAATCAATTCGTCGATTAAATCTTCCTTCAGGAAGTTTTGTACTGTTATGCCGCCGTCAATATAAAGGTTTTCATATCCTTTTTCATTTATCGGTTTTATTACATCGGTCAAATTACCATTTACGAGTGTCGTTTTATCATCATATTGTTCCGGTATACTCTTTAATTTATTGCTGAGGACAAATATGTGTTTTTGATAGGGCCATTCGCCGTTAAATCCACACACCATATCAAAAGTATTTCTTCCCATTACGATTGCATCTATGCGGTCCATAAATTTCCCAAAACCAAGATCTTCGCCTTTGGGAATGGGAATAGCATTTAGCCAATCAATGCCATCATTCTCGTCAGCGATATATCCGTCTAAACTAGTACCGATATAAACAATATTGGACATTAAACTTTCCTTCTAATTTTGTTGAATTAATATTAGATTTACATTATTAATTCTACATTGTAGAATTAATAATGTTTAATACAAGGAGATTTTATGTCTGTCAAGCCCAAGAAACGTGGAAGACCGTTTAATTCCAGCAAACAGCTTTCCAACAGCATAATTCTGAAATGCGCTAAATCTATGTTGGAAGAAGAAGGGAAAATACCTGCTATTCGTGGACTTGCCGCCAAATTGAATGTGGACGCAATGGCAATTTATCACTATTTCGCTAATAAGAACGCTCTGCTCGAAGCCATTGCAAGTTCATTGGTTACAGAAATATATGAACCCAAAAATGATAGACCCTGGAAAACGGAAATTTATAGCTTGTGCTATAGTTATCTTAAACTATTAAAGGATTATAACGGACTACTTGAAACAATGCTGTCTTCTACTTGTTTTGGACCATCAAATGTTTTTACTGAAAAGTTTAGCCAAATTACGGATACTTTGGGCCTTTCTCCGGCTACAGCAATAACTGCACGTGATTTGTTGGTTGATTATCTTCACGGTTTTGCCTTTGCAATGCAATTAAACAAGCGGGACGGCGAAATTGAACTTGAAATGATAAAAGGTCCCATCAATTTATATTTCGGTGCTCTTGAAAAATATAACTGAGCCACAAGCTCTATTTCTATATAGCGATAAGGGCGGCAGTGACCATGCGGCCTTCCTGTAATAATACATTATAGGTTCGTGCTGCGGCCCCGGTATCCATCACTTCAATGGCGATGTCATTATCTGCGAATGCCTTACGTATTTCTTTTGAAATGAACGCCATTCCCCCGCCCATTCCAATGACCAACAGCTCAATATTATCAGAATTTTCAAGTAAAGGTTTTAATCCTTCAAGCGTGATATCCGAATGTTTTGTGACATTCCAGGGATAAAACCCACCAGGCGTTATGAGCATCGAACCCGTAAAACGGCTATCACCCATGCGAAAACCGCCATCGCCATATCCGGCGATAAACGCTTCACTACTGGATTTTATTTCTGTGAATTCCATTATTCCCTATATTGCGGCGGCAATACTTCCTGACCTTCGGCAAGCTTTTCTTCCGGCTCACGTCGCAGTTCAAACCAAAGTAAAACAGGCGACGCGATAAACACCGATGAATAAGTCCCGACAAAAACACCCCAGATCATTGCCGCTGTAAAGCCATGTACGACTTCACCACCAAAAAAGAATAAAGCCGTTAACGCAAGCAGTGTGGTCAACGATGTCATTACTGTCCGTGCCAATGTTTCGTTAAGGCTTAAGTTAATCAGATCCGGCATTTCCTTCTTGCGGAACTTACGAAGATTTTCACGAATTCGGTCATAGACGACTACCGTGTCATTCAGCGAATAACCCACAATGGTCAAAATCGCGGCGATAATGTTCAGGTTAAATTCAAGTTGGGTAAGCGAGAACATACCAATCGTCAAAGCAACATCATGAACAAGTGCGATAACCGCGCCAAGGCCAAATTGCCACTCAAAACGTATCCAAATATAAAAAAGAACGGCACCAACGGCGAGCAACACCGACATAATACCGCTTTGAATAAGCTCACCGGACACAACACCGCCTACTGATTCAGTACGTTGAAAGGTAATCGCATCGTTTACGCCTTCTTCCAGCGTGGTCTGCACCAACAGCACAACTTCATTTAATGATAATGTCGGGTGTTCTTCAATACGGATAAGTATTTGGTTTTCCGCCCCAAATGTTTGAATAGAGACATCACCAAGGTCAAGACTGCCTGTCAGGCCCCGGATTAAAGATATGTCGGCCGGTGCCTCCGTATGGGCTTCTATTAAAAACCCGCCTTTAAAATCAATACCGAAATTAAGACCTTTGGTAAAATACAGACCGATAGAAGCAATAATCAGCAGCGTGGAAAGCAAATAAGCAACTTTTCGCGCGTTAACGAATGGAATATTGGTATTTTCGGGAACCAGTTTAAGCAACATTATTCGGTTCTTCCCTTAAAGTCTTAAAACAGCAGGGCGTGTTTTACGAACCCACATAACAATAATTAAACGTGACAAGCTTACGGCGGTAAACACAGACGTAAAAATACCCGCTGCCAACGTAACGGCAAAGCCCTTGACCGGCCCCGATCCAAACTGGAATAAAATAAGTGCGGCAATAAGTGTCGTCACATTGGCATCAATAATTGTTCCAAATGCCCGTGAATAGCCAACATCAATGGCCGACAGCACATTTTTTCCGCTGCGCATTTCTTCTCGTATCCGCTCAAAAATAAGCACATTTGCATCAACGGCCATACCAACGGTGAGCACTACCCCCGCTATACCCGGCAAAGTAAGCGTTGCACCGAACATGGATAATATCCCAAATATCAGAAATATATTCACCGCCAGCGCAAAATTAGCAATCATACCAAACAGACCGTAGCTGAGTGCCACATAAACCATCACTGAAACAAGGCCGATAATAGAGGCAACCTTACCGGCCGCGACACTATCTGCGCCTAAGCCCGGGCCGACCGTTCTTTCTTCCAGTACTTCAAGCGGAGCAGGAAGCGCCCCTGCCCTAAGCAATAAAGCCAGGTCGCTTGCTTCTTTTGATGAAAAGCCGCCTGTTATAATCGCTGATCCACCTAAAATAGCGGTACGAATATTTGGCGAACTAATAACTTCGTTATCCAGAACAATGGCAAAAGGTTTACCGACATTTGCACGGGTTGCATCGGCAAATTGTTTGCCGCCCTTGGTGTTAAAAGTAATTGAAACAGCAATCTGGTTATTTTCATCCATGGTTTGCGTTGCTTGAACCAGATCTTCACCGGACACCATTACTCGTGTTCTAATGGCATGCTTTCGTATTGGTTCGCCGTTCGCATCTTTTTCGTATGATGGTAATATCACTGTGCCGGTTGGCGGGCGCCGGCCACTATTGATATCGCGCTCTGACAATGTTAAGTCGGTCAAATGAAAATTCATCTGCGCTGTTGTGCCGATAATCTTGAGCAGTTCTTTCGTATCTTTAATGCCCGGCACCTGGATAAGCACACGGTCCGCGCCATTTTGTTGGATGATCGGTTCTTTGGTTCCCATGGCATCAATACGGCGCCTTAGCACCTCAATGGATTGCTCGACCGATTGGTTTTTCTTTTCGATACTTGCCGCTTCCGACAGGATCAAGTTAATAACGTTACCTTCTCCGTCTTCAATAATGATATCATCACTACCGACAGACGCCAGACTGGCACCCACTTTTACAATCTCTGAACGAATAATTCGTAAAGCGTTCTCCCGGTCTTCTTCATTCACCAATGTAACGACTAACCTTTCACCACGAGGGACAATCCGGTGATTTATTTTTTCATCCAGCAATTCATCTCGCAGATTTAATCTTTTATCTTCGATCATATTCTGGATGACTTCATCCATCACCACACCCATGAGAAGATGAGCACCACCCTGAAGATCAAGTCCTAAGGAAACTTGCTTCGATGGCAGAAAACCGGGAACATTTTCAAGTTGTTCATCGGATAAAAAATTCGGCAGTGCCAACATAATCCCCAAAAGAGAGAAAAATGCGATTGCGGTTACTTTCCAGCGCGGGAAATCAAGCATTATACCAGGTCCGTCATAGTAGTTTATTTTTTATCATCATTTGCCGGTGCCGGTTTCCCTTGCACCTGAGTGATTGTCGAACGAATGACACGCACTTTTACGTCACTTGCGATTTCAACTTCAACTTCATTGTCATCTATAATTTTGCTAACTTTTGCAACAATCCCACCAGATGTAATAACTTTATCACCTCGTTTCAAGGCTTCAACCATGGCTTTATGTTCTTTCGCGCGTTTTTGCTGCGGCCTTATAAGCAAGAAGTAAAACACCACAAAAATAAGAACGAAGGGCAACAGCCCCACTAAGCCGCCACCATCACCACCAGCCGCTTGCGCATAAGCTTCAGATATGAACATTTATTTATCCCTCTTTAGATTTAATAAAATTTATCTATTGGATATAAGCAAAGGGCGATGTAAAAACAAGGATAAATACATAAACAAGCCGTGTACTATTATCTATTTTTTAATTATTGTGAAATATATGACCGAAGAATATCTAAAAAAGATCGCCGATGCGTTAGAACGACTTGCTCCCGATACGCCAACCACACCGACCATAAATGGCGCAAATGCATTTATCTGGCATATTGAACCGGATAATTTAATACCGGTGCAAAATGTAAATCATGTGAAACTTGAATTATTGCACGGCATTGATCATGTACGGGATATCCTCGTGAAAAATACCCAACAATTCGCAGACGGTTTTCCAGCAAATAATGCCCTGCTTTGGGGGGCCCGCGGTATGGGTAAAAGCTCGTTGATTAAAGCCATCCATGCGACAATAAAAAACCTCGCGCTTATTGAAATACACCGCGAGGATATACCCAGTTTGCCGAGACTACTTGATATCATCAGGGGCAGTGAACGTCGTTCAATTCTATTTTGTGATGACCTCTCGTTCGATCATGATGACGGCACGTATAAATCGCTCAAAGCTGTTTTAGAGGGCGGCGTCGAAGGAAGACCGAAAAATGTCCTCTTTTACGCGACATCGAACCGTCGCCACCTGATGCCTCGTGATATGATGGAGAATGAACGCTCGACAGCTATTAATCCTTCGGAAGCCACGGAAGAAAAAGTATCACTTTCTGATCGCTTTGGCCTCTGGCTCGGGTTTCACAGCTGCAACCAGACCGACTATCTTAAAATGGTTGATGGCTACCTGAAACATTATGATATTCCAGTTGAAAGATCAGTTGCCCACGCAGAAGCATTGACTTGGTCACGCACGAGGGGCGCACGGTCGGGGCGGGTTGCATTTCAATATTTGCAGGATTTAGCAGGTAGAATGGGTGTTAATTTAGATAATTAGCCTTATGCATCAATAAGATAAACTTTATTTTTAATGTGGTCCTGAACAAGGATTTTAAAATCCTTGTTCTCGGACTGCTTAAGCGAAGCTGCTTTTTTCGTATCTTTATTTATCGCCTTTGGTAAATAAAATTCGACGTTGTATATGTCAGTTCTTCTGTTCATTTTTTTATCTTTAAGTTAGTTATCAGAGAGAATCGCTATTAATTTTTTATACCCCACAATAATTACAGTTTAATTAAAACCAAATTAAGGCACCTTTATTGCGGACAAAATTAAAGGCCGGAGAAATTCTCCGACCTTCATATAGTACATTAAATAGTAGTTGTAAAGTGTTGGTTAATATAGAGGTTTAGAAACCACCCATACCACCCATGCCGCCCATACCACCCATATCAGGCATTGCAGGAGGAGGCGTATCACTTGGGATCTCTGCAACCATCGCTTCTGTCGTAATCAAAAGACTCGCGACGGATGATGCATCTTCAAGCGCAGTGCGAACTACTTTAGTCGGGTCAATAATACCCGCAGCAACCAGATCTTTATACTCGCCCGTTTGCGCATCGTAACCGAAGTTGATGTCTTTGCTCTCTCTCATTTTACCGGCAATAACAGCACCGTCACTACCAGCATTTTCAGCGATTTGACGTGCCGGAGATTCTAGTGCGCGACGCACAATAGCGACACCAACTGTTTGATCATCATTTTCGCCTTCTACGCCTTCAAGTATGCGTGTTGCATAAAGAAGTGCGGCACCACCACCCGGTACGACGCCTTCTTCAACGGCAGCACGTGTTGCATGAAGTGCGTCATCAACGCGGTCTTTACGTTCCTTAACTTCAATCTCAGTAGCACCGCCAACTTTAATAACAGCCACGCCACCACTTAATTTAGCAAGGCGTTCTTGAAGTTTTTCACGGTCATAATCAGATGAAGTAGCTTCAACCTGTGTACGAATTTGAGTGCAGCGCGCTTCGATATCGTCTTTAGATCCCGCGCCATCTACAATCACTGTGTCTTCCTTAGTGATATTAATATTTTTTGCGGTACCTAGCATATCAAGCGTTACAGTTTCAAGCTTGATGCCAAGATCTTCTGCTATTACCTGTCCACCCGTCAAGATCGCAATATCTTCGAGCATTGCTTTACGGCGGTCACCAAATCCCGGTGCTTTAATCGCAGCAATTTTAAGACCACCGCGAAGTTTATTAACAACTAAAGCTGCGAGAGCTTCGCCTTCGACATCTTCTGCAATAATCAGAAGTGGACGACCCGACTGCGCAGCAGCTTCAAGAAGCGGCAACATAGTTTGAAGGTTTGAAAGTTTTGCTTCATGAAGAAGAATGTATGGGTTTTCAAGTTCCACCGACATTTTTTCTGCATTGGTAATGAAGTATGGTGAAAGATAACCGCGGTCGAACTGCATGCCTTCTACAACGTCTAACTCTGAATCAAGACCTTTAGCTTCTTCAACAGTAATAACACCTTCTTTGCCAACTTTTTCCATGGCATTGGCAATCATATCACCGATTTCTTTTTCGCCATTTGATGAAATAGAACCAACTTGCGCTACTTCTTCGCTTGTTGAAATAGGTTCTGACCGTGATTTAAGTTCATCACTTACTTTCGAAACAGCAAGTTTGATACCACGGCTAAGGTCCATCGGATTCATTCCTGCGGCAACAGATTTGAAACCTTCACGAACGATTGCTTGGGCAAGCACAGTCGCGGTCGTTGTTCCATCGCCAGCGACATCATTTGTGCGTGATGCAACTTCGCGAACCATTTGCGCACCCATATTTTCATATACGTCACTAAGTTCAATTTCTTTTGCAACCGAAACACCGTCTTTAGTGATACGTGGAGCACCGAATGATTTTTGTAAAAGTACGTTACGTCCTTTTGGACCAAGTGTTACTTTCACTGCGTTTGCCAGGATATCAACACCGTTTACGATACGCGAACGTGCATCTGTCCCGAATTTTACTTCTTTAGCAGCCATTTTCTTATTTCCTTATATTAGTTTAATGAAAGGTCGCTTATTCAACGATACCCAAAATGTCAGATTCTTTCATAATCAACAGTTCTTCACCGTCAACTTTAATTTCTGTACCAGACCATTTGCCGAAAAGCACTTTGTCACCCGCTTTAACATCCAATGCAGTAACTTTACCGTCTTCAGCTTTATTGCCCGTACCAACAGCGATAATTTCACCTTCGCTCGGTTTTTCTTGTGCTGTATCAGGAATAATAATGCCTCCCGCTGTTTTCATTTCATTTTCTACGCGACGTACAAGGACGCGATCATGTAAAGGACGAAATCCCATATTCTTTACCCTTTCTTTGGGTTGATAATTAAATTGTCTGTTTCATGTGCGTTAGCACTCTCATACCAAGAGTGCCAACAACTGTACAGAACAGATAATAGATTGAAAAAAAGAGTCAAGTGTCCAACATCAAAAAAACGCATTTTTTTATTTTTTATCTAAATTAAATCACTAAATAGATAGCAATTGTCGAAAATCCGATCAGTAAAGCATAAGGAAGCTGTGTAATGACGTGGTCCATATGATCACTGCCCGCCCCGATTGAAGATAAAACAGACGTATCTGAAACAGGCGAAGAATGGTCGCCAAATATTCCGCCACCTACAACAGCGGCCAAGGCTTTATATACAATTGGATCATGAGCCACGCCACCGGAAAAACCATAAGCGATCGGTAGCACAAACGGGATCATAAGTGCAAATGCGCCCCAGGAAGTCCCGGTGGAGAAAGATATGGTTGCCGTAATAAAAAAAGTTGATGCCACAAGTAATGTCGGTGTCATAAATCCCTGCGAAGCGGCCATTATAAATTCGGCGGCACCCAAGCCCTTGGTCACGGTATTAATACAATAAGCCAGTGCGGTGATGATAATAGCCGACATCACACTTTTCGCACCTTTAACACCAATTTCCGTAAGATCACTTAAATCTTTGACATACCCTTTGAAATAAAGAGAGGCACCCAGATATATCACTGCTGTTATGAAAGCTTCAGATATTTTTAAACTACCGAAAACAAAATAACTGACGATAACGGTTCCGAACACAATGATGATCGGTACGGTAAAATCAAACAGCAAACTGGGGTTATCCTGTTTTTGCGCAAAAATATCATCATCATCATCTTCGCTAACCATCGGGATAGCACCATCTCTCAGCACCTTACCTTCAACACGGGCACGGGTTTCTGCCTTTTTCATAAACCCAAAATCCGGCATGATCTCAAGACAAATAAGCAACGTAAAAAAAATTAGCAACATGGGATAAATATTATAAGGGATCGAACTCGCGAACAACGCAATTGCTTCATCACTATTAGCAACAGGTCCCCCTTCCGCTGCTATTAATCCACCAAGATAAGCTCCCCATGACATAAATGGCACCAGCACACAAACAGAAGCAGTCGTGGAATCCAGTATATAAGCCAGTTTTTCGCGTGAAACTTTCGCGGCGTCCGTAAGGGGGCGCATGACCGGTCCAGTCATAAGCGGACTAAAATAATCATCAACAATAAAAAAACCAAGCAACCATGTCGTAAATTTTACATGCTTCGGCGAGGTACCTTTTCCGGATACTTTGTTTGCAAATGCAACAAGCACCCCAGCCCGTTTAAACAATTCAAACAATATACCAATGAACATGATGATCACACATATACGAATAAATTCACCGTCAAGGCTATCTGCTATTAATCTAACAAATCCAGCTGCGGGATCTATTCCCATAAGTGCCGCGCTTGGGTCAAAATCCATCATTATTACGCCGATTAAACAGCCGGAAAAAAGTGAAAATATCGCACTTCTCGTTAAAAAAGCTGCCACAATAGCAAAGATCAACGGTACCAATGACCAAATGCCATAATTAATCGCAGATTCCATTAGAACAAATTTCCTTCTTATTTTTCGTCGATATTAATGATGAGAAGTTGAGTTGTACAGGATTTAGCGACGCTTATTCCTAATTCTTTCGGACAAAAGGTATCAATAATAAATACAAGCCAGACACAATCGCAAAAAATAATAATATCAGCTCAAGCATGCTTGCCCGCTCGAGATTAAATATTACGGAAGGATCTAACCAAAAAGAAAAAAGCAGACAAATGAAACAAATTACTTTGGCAATTAACACTTTTTTTATCTGCTCCATGTTTATCCATTTTGCTTTCACACAGCGGGCTTATATTGCCCCTTTATATCATCCACCTCAATAACCCATAGGTCTTCATCAAAATCGCGCTGTTTTCTGATGTAGGAATCCGCTTTTTGTTCGGTCATAAATTCATCGTCAAGTGGCTGATGCCATACTAAATCGTCGGCTTCATCGCGCGTTTGAGTATAAATTTTACAACCTTTTACCGCGACATACTGTTTAATCAGCACAAGCCCACGTTCTTTATCACCTTTATGTAATACTACCGCTGATAAAAATAAGCCTTCACAGCGCTTTATCTCCGCTGAAACCCAAACGCTGGATTTTAATCGCGCCTCTAACGCCATCTACTTTTTTGTATTCGCTGGTGTGGCGCGGCCCATTCCCACTGTTTTATTATTCTTTTTAAGTTCTTCAAGATTGTTAGCAATCTTTTCTCTCTTCTGCGGGCTTATAGGTGCGATTTTTTCAATTTGTAAAAATACTCTATCTAAGCCCGCCGCAACATCATCAAATTTACTTGTCACCTTGTCAGATGCGCTAGACACTATTTTTAAATCCGACGCAGCCTTTTTAAGACTATCCAACACCTTCCCGCTATCAGACGATGCCTGCGACGCTATTTTTAGCTGTTTATCGAGTAGTGCAAATCCATTATCGATAGATTTTTGGTATTTTTCTTGCTGGCTTTTGACATCTTCATTAAGCGAAACGATGAGTGTTTCTATATTTCCTGTGATCGCACCGTAACTTTTATCTTGATATCCGTCCATTTTATCATGAATATCAGATATCTTTTTTGCATATTCTTCAAATCGGCTCGTAAGTTGCTTCGAGATGTCAACAGAAAGCGAAGCACCATCATCGACTATTTTTTGCAACGTATTGGATTGCGCTTCGGTTGATTTACCAATTTTCTTCACATAATCATCAAGGGTGTTCACGATAAGCTTGTTTACTTTTTCTTCCTGCTTCTCAACAAGAATTTTTGAAAAATCTTTAAAGGAAGAAACCGTTTTATTAAGTGCTGTTTCTACCGACTTAAGTTCAGAGGAATTTTCATCTGCCGGTTTATAATGAAACAAGTTATCAACCATTTTTACGATCTCGCGGCCTCGGTGATACAAATGTCCCAGAATCATTCTTTGAAGACCGGCTAATGATACTGCAAAACCGATACAAACGGATAGTGACGATATTCCCATCAATAATATCTCAAGCGCTTTATCACCAAAGACATCATCTGCGCCCAATTGCAAAACACCTGCTACGGATAATACAAACATCAAAAAACCAATCCCCGTTAACACACGCGATAAAGGTCTCATGAACCAAATCGAAAGGCGGGAATTTAACAAAATTGCCATCTTGAATATGTCGCCCGCTGGAACCACTGAGCTGACAATCACCGGATTAACTTTTTGCGCTTTGCCCTTTCCGATGAAATTTGTTTTTCTTTTTATGTCTTTTTCGTTTTTTTCAATAATGAAATCAGAAAACGGTACGGCAAATTCAGAATAAATAAAGGGAAATTCTGAAAAAGTTTTTAAAAACCGTTCTTTGGTTACTTGGACCGCATAATCCTTCGTTCGCGGAAGTTCGGCCAAACGACTTTTTAATTTCAGCAGATTTAGTAGATTTACAACCGCAGGAATAAAGAAAACCAGGAGAAACATTAAAAATGCAAATGTAGACCAAAAGCTGGCGATACCCCATAATGTTCCCGCTGCCAACGCTCTCTCAAACTTTAACGTTATATCTATATCTAAAATGCTCTGCAACGCGGGCAATAAAAATGGATTTAGAAAATACGACAGAATGAGAGATCCAATCAATGTGATCATAAATAGAAGGTTTCTCGGCAGTGTGTCTTCGTTATCGGTCATTCTTAACGTCCATTATCTATTCAAACTTTATGTCTATATTAATACAGTCAATTGTTTAATTTATTTATAATATTAAAATTAGTGGATGTAATTTAACCCGACGTAATTCTTTCGTAAATAGCAGGATAATTAGCGACACTATTTTTCCAATTACGTACTTCTTCTACATAATGCCGTCCCGCTTTATGAAACTTCGGCCATTCGTCTTTCTTTGCTACTAATTCGGCTATTTTTTTGGCAAGTGCAGTTGGTTTGTCAGCTTCAAACAAGGCACCGGTTTTACCGTCTTCTATAAGTTCTCTATGGCCCCCTATATCTGATGCTGCAACCAGTTTATGTTGTGCCATGGCTTCAAGTGGTTTAAGCGGCGTCACCAAATCCGTTAAGCGCATTTTTTTTCGCGGATATACAAAAATATCAACAAGATTATAGTAATCCTGAACCTTATCATGTGGTATACGCCCGGTAAAAATCACCCTGTCACCAAGGCACAGTTTATCAGCGCGAATTCGTAAATTTTCTTCTTCCGTACCGCCTCCTACAAGTAACAAGCAGGCATTTGGGACATAATTCAAGATTGATGGCATGGCATTAATTAAGATATCCAGCCCTTCGTAATCATAAAAAGAGCCGATGAAACCCAACACAGTCATATCTTTTAGGCTTAATTTCTCTACCAAGTCTTCGTTGGCATCGGCCGGCCCGGAAAATTTGGATATATCAACGGCATTTGGGATAAGTGTAATTTTCTCGTCCGGAATTCCCCGACTGACTAAATCCTGTTTTAGGCCGTCACAAATCGTCGTGACAGACGCTGCATTTTTAACCACATGTGTTTCCATCATCTTGGTCAGATTGTACCGCAGATCACCTTCTCTACTAGTTCCGTGACTAACAGCAGCATCTTCCCAAAACGCTCTTATTTCGTAATGAACCGGTATGCCATGTTTTTTTCCCACTTTAAGGGCCGCCAAGCCATTCAAAACAGGTGAGTGCGCGTGGATAATATCCACATCTTCCTTTGTTACTATTTCTTCGATCCTTTTTTCCAGCGTGCGAACCACATGCAATTGATTAAGCAACGGTAGTTTACTGAAAAATCCGCCATTTGAAAATGTTCGGTAAAATTCGAACCCGTCTACCGTTTCACGTTCAACATACGGAGCCGTATGTTTAATACCCGTCACTTGCAGCGTTTCAAGGCCTAATTTACGTTGTTCGCGTAAAATTTGGAAACTGCGGAATGTATAGCCACTATGCAATGGAATAGAATGATCAAAGACATGTAGTATCCGCATCAACCGGCCTTCTTTTTTTTATTGAATTCTAATACGGTTTTTTCAATATTTTCGCCTAAAAGTTCCATTGCATGTGGCCAGTTATGATGACTTAAAACTCTCTCTCTGCTGGCAACCGCAAATTTGTTACGTCTTTGCACATCCGAAAAGATACTCATAATTTCATTAGCATATTCCTCAGGGGTTGTTGCGCCTAATATATGTTCCCCAATCACCGCATCTACGCCGCGCGCAGCTAGATGACTAGAAATAACCGGTAAGCCCATGGCCATGCCTTCTAATATTTTATTTTGTGTTCCGCGCGCAATAACAAGTGGTGCGACCATAACTTCTGCTGTATGTACATGATCCCTAATATCATCCACTGTTCCTGTAACCGTGACGCCAGGAAGTTCATTTAACGCCATTACTGACATAGGTGGAGCGGCACCAATTATTTTGAATGTAACATCCGGATATTTTTCCCTAATAATCGGTAATACATCATGGCAGAAATTTACGATACAAACCTCATTGGGATAATAGTCCATTCGTCCGACAAAGCAAATTCTGTTCTTTAAATATTGTGCTTCCGTTGGTTTAAAAAATTCACTGTCGACGCCGTTTGGAAAATAGCCTGTTGCGACCCCCGTTTTATACTGTTCAAGGGTTTCTACCTCAAAATCTGTCGCACAAGTACATAAATCAAATAGTTTTGCGAGCCTCTTTTCATCGGCTTCCAGTTTACGGCCCTCAAGAGCGTATCCTTTGCTGATCGGCCATTTTTTATAATCTACGTAGGCGAGCCATTTTTGACTATCCATGTCACAAAAATCAAGCATCTTGGGAATATCTGTTACATGTTCAACATATTGCGCCGCTGACGAGCTAAAAACAACGACGATGTCAAAATCATACTTTTTAAGTAATATATTGACTTCTTTTTGCAATTCACCCGAATAAAAATATCCCATCGATGAAGGATCTGACGACAAAAGTCTGGATACCATTCTGATGTTCTGCACCGTTTCGTTAATCTCACATAAAACGAATTCATGGCAATAATCTTTAATACCCTGACATTGCCCCGTTTCCTCCGCAGATCTTGATAAAGATGCGACAACAACTTCATGGCCCGTTTCGTGAAGATATTTGACCATATTAAATGATCTGATTTTATCCCCGCGAGTTGGCGGATAGGGAAAACGGTGACTTAAAAATAGTATTTTCAAAATGTGCTCAAATTCAGTTAGTTATATTTTTTGCTTCTAATATTATTTAACGTAAACTACTTAACAATTCTCTAGCTTTCGAAATATTTTCAGAAATTCTTCCTGAATTAACAATTTTTTCCAGTTCCTGCGCGGCCAGTTCCGATGCCCCAGAATTATTAAGGGCAATGGCATAATTATAACGCATATCATCATTATCTTCAGCGACGTTTATTTTTGCCAATTCTGAAACAATTAAGTTTTTATTTCCCCCCGCCTTGTTGGCACTTTCAAATGATTTAATAGCTTCTTCAGACTTCCCTTCCGCTAAGTTTAGAATTCCTTGATAAATAAACGCCTGAGCTTTAAGGTTTTCGTCAAGTTTTAACTGACTAGCATAAAGGTAGCTACTTTTATAATTACCGTCATGTTCCGCCAATCTGATAAGCTCAATCATTAGCGGCAACTTGTTTTTTACAGTCTTTAGCCCTTTCTCAAGTGCGGGGCGTGCTTTGTCCGCCTCGCCATTTTTAACATAAGCGTCACTCAAATAAATGTGACTATTTTGGTCTTCATTATCATAGCTTAAACATTGGAGAAAATTACCAATGGCGTCAGCGTTATCACCAGAATATAAATTCACTCTGCCCATTATCCTATAGGGTTCACCACGTTCCGGAAAATCGGCGATCATTTTTGTTGCAATATTTTTAGCTTTACTCAAATTTTCATTTTCAAAATAAAACTCAGCGAGCCTTACACGCGCATCAAGTGATTTTGGGTCAGCACTTATCGCTGTAATCAGATAACGCTCGGCTCTTATCAAGTCGTTATTTTTTTGCGAAATATCATACAATAATTCATAAGCAGCCAGATAACTTTCATCCACACTTAAAATTTTATTTAAGCTTGTAATCGCGTCATTTTCCCTTCCTTGAATAAGTTCAAGTTTGGCAATATTCAAACGCGCATGGTGAAAGTTTCTATCTAAATCAATCGATTTTCTAAAGTTACTTCTAGCTTCGTCTAATTTTTCCTGTCCCAGATACGCTAGGCCTAAGAGATTAAACCCTATAGGGCTGGTTCGGTCCTGATCAATAATCTTTGTTGCTAAATCAATGGCCAAATCATAGTTTTCGCTATTAATGGCCTCAAATCCGGTTAAAATCATCTGCTGACTTGCGAAAGAAGATATATTTATTATTCCATCAATATTTAATTGGACACCGGCTGCTCTACCACCCTCAAAATTCTCTAATGTTAATTGCTTCAAAAAATTAATCTGATCCAGTTTTTGGTTTGCAGCAGCCGCGAAGTAGTTTGAGCCTTTTTCATAATTTCCAACCTGAATATAGGCATTACCAAGTAATAAATAATCCGTACCATATAACTTGTTTTCATTGACCATATATTCCAATACTGAAACCGCTCGCCTGTTTTCCTTTAAATGAAGCAATGAAGCGGCCAAAAAACGCCTCGCTTCCAAATTATCCGGCTCTATTGCAATCAGCCGATTTAAGGCATTTTTTACTTGCCCATATGAACCAATGGCATAATTAAGCTTTCCTTTAAGCAACAGTGCGGGTGGAAAATCATCCAGGCCGGTCTTGGCCATATCCAAATACCGACGTGCCGTCCTTTGATTATTACCTTCCGCCGAAATTGAAGCCGCTAAAAAATTGGCCATAGGATGTGTTTGATCGTTAGCAAGAATATTTCTCAACACAACCATCGCCTCATTATACCTATTTAAGTTATATAATGTTCCGGCACTTTTAACTTGTGCATCTAAATTATCCGGCTGATAGAATGCAGCTAGTCCATAATAATGATGTGAGTAACTTGCCCCTTTTTTTCGATGAATTAAATCACCAAGTAAAAGAAGCATTTCAACATTTTTGCCTTCAAAACTGAGTGCGCTCTTAGCATGATGTGCCGCAAGTTCATATTCACCTGCCATATTATAAATATTTGCAAGGGGGGCATCCAGTTCGAAATGGTTGCCGATTATGTCTTCAGCATTTTTATAAAAGTTAAATGCATTTTGGTAATCTTTGATACCATAATAGGCATGCGCCAGAACAACATAAATTTCCCCGAGATCTGTTTCCGGCGCGTCTTCGACAACTATTTCTTCAATGACTTGGTTATATTTATGTCTTAACAAATAAGCCCGGCCAAAATCCGCGAGCAACGTTTCTTTCGAAATTCCAAGTTCCTGCGCCCGCAATAATTCATGTTCGGCAATATCGGCTACGCCCTGAAGAATATATTGCTGGGCAAGTAACCGGTGCCTTTCGCCATTTTGTGGATCGTCGAAAAGCGCATTTCTATATTCTTCAATCATCGCAGCAATTTCTCTTCTTCTCAATTCTTGTGCGGTCAGTCGTGGTAGCTCGGCTATCGTCGTTTTTTGGATATTTTGAATATTTTGTGCAAAAACTGGTACCATAAGAACTGTCCCACACAGTAATGCAGCCGCACTAGCGCAGTTCACTATTTTTGAAAAGCTCTTCATATTTATTTATTTTCTCCGCAAAAGTTGGCCTACTTCTCAACATTTATATTATATTGCTTCACCAATCCATAAAATGTTGGCCTGCTTATGCCCAATAACCTTGCTGTTTCACTTATATTACCGTTCGATATTGATAATGCCTTCTTAATTGCGGTCCTATCATTTATTTCTCTGATTTCTTTTAAATTAAGTGTCTCATTTCTATCGTCATCATAATCTATTTCTATATCTTGTAATGAAATTTTTCGGCCGTCACCCATGATAACCGCTCTTTTAATCCGGTTTTCCAATTCTCTGACATTACCTGGCCAATCATAGGATGAAATAGCTTTAACGGCTTCTAAAGTGAATGTTTTGGATTTTTTTTGAAACTCTTTAGTATATCTAATCAAGAAATGGTGGGCGAGCAATAATGCATCACCATCTCGGTCTTTTAGTTCAGGAATATTAACTACAATTTCACTTAAACGGTAAAATAAGTCCTCCCTAAAAGTACCTTCAGCGATATGGTTCTCGAGCTCCTGATGGGTCGCGCTAATAACACGTACATCAACAGCTATCTCCTTGCGACCGCCGATCCGCTCTATTACTCTCTCTTGCAAAAAACGCAACAATTTTACTTGTAATGGCAATGGAAGGTCGCCAATTTCATCAAGGAATAAAGTACCTCCCTCAGCGAGTTCTATTTTCCCTTTGACCTGTTTAACCGCCCCCGTAAACGCGCCTTTTTCGAAGCCAAAAAGTTCACTTTCGATAAGGTTTTCTGGTATTGCCCCGCAGTTGATGGCAACAAACGGCATCTCCCGCCGATCACTTAAATCATGTAGCGACCGTGCCAATAGTTCCTTGCCGGTACCGCTAGCCCCCAGTAACACTACTGATACATTTGTCGGTGACACTCTTTCTATAACACTACACACTTCGTCCATTTTATCACTTGCCGTAACAAGCCCGCCAAGACGGTAATCTTTCCGCGTTTCTGTAAGCGATCTATTTTCAAGTTCCAAATCATATAAATGGAATGCACGCTTTACAATTAAGCCAATTTCATCCGCATCTACTGGCTTTTGATAAAAGTCGTAAGCACCGTCAGAAATAGCTTTAATCGCACTTTCTCTGGCTTCATGGCCGGAAGCTACAATAATTTTACTTAAGGGGTGCGACGCAGCAATTTTCTCTAAAATTGTAAATCCTTCGGTTGTACCGTCCGGATCAGGGGGCAAACCGAGATCAAGCAGAACTACGGCCGGCGAAAATTTATTCATAAATAAAAGGGCCGCTTCTCGCTCACCAGCTATTAAAATATCATAATTTTCGAAATTCCACTTATATTGACGTTGAAGCCCTTCATCATCTTCAATAATCAGCAATTTTCTTTTGTCTATAGTAATGTTATAATTCCTTTTTTAAATACACAGTTACTATTGTTCCTGCCGCCAAACGGCTTTTTACTTCCATACGTCCGCCCATTTTGTGAATAAGTTGACGACTTTCATATGCACCAATACCATATCCACCTTCTTTTAAGGAACGAAATGGTCGAAACAGCTCGTCGCGAATAAAATCCCGGCTCATTCCTTCACCGTAATCCTCAATTTTTATGATGGCATATTTGTCCTCCTGTGCCAGCGACACCAGAACTGTTGTGTCCTCCGCGCTTGCATCAAGAGCATTCTGAATAATATGCATAAATATGGTTTCAAGCTCGCTTAGGTTTGAACGGATGAATAAATTATTTTCTTTACCGGTGAATTCAACTTCTCTTCCTGTGTTAATAAATTTAGCAACACACTGTGACAATATCTGATGAATGTTTATACTCTCATTATCTTTGGATACCGATGGCTCTTGAATAATATTAATACGTGACAATAAACTGTCCATTTTCTCAACAGTATTCTTCACAGTGAGCTTCATATCTTCCTGAAAGTCTGGGTTGTTACCGTGTTTATCCGCATTGCGGTGCAAAAGTGAGAGCTGACTGGCCATGTTTTTAATATCATGAATAACGAAAGCAAATTTACGATTAAATGCTTCAAATTCGCTGGCAATGGATAAAGCCTTATGGCTTTCTTGTTCCGCTAAGTAACTGGCAATCTGCAAACTTACGGTTTTTAAAATATCGATCGTTTCCCAATTTAATTCCCTTACCGTGCGGGGTCCGGACAAGACAATAAACCCGTTCATCTTATGGTGATGAATAAGTGGAATAACCAGCCATAGTTCGGGATCGTTCTGAAGCCATACAGGTACTTCACAATCCGAATTTGGTATTTTATTGCTTTCAATATTATCAAGGTCTACTATCCAATGATTGGCAGCCAAATATCTCGCAAATGGGCTTTTGGCTGGCAAATCTTCATCGAGTTCGAGATTAAAATTCCAGCGGGCGATTTGGCTGAAAGCATCTGGATGCTCAAGGTACCATAAGGCACCACCTCGACAATCCATAATATCTGCAACACTTTTAATTGCTCTACCCTGTAGATTATAATGATCCTCAGAAGCCGTCATTGTGCCGATGAAACGAAGCCACTCTTCCCGATAATCAAATTTATAACTGAAAAAATACTTATTAAGCCATACCAAAACGATTGATCTGATTTTTCCGGAATAGATAATGGCTAAGAAACTGACAAACGCACCAAACAAGAAACTCACCTGAAGAAGTTTCCCCCATTCACCGCCTACCGATTGGATATAATAACCAACAACTGATATAGCGACTAAATAAGCAACTCCTGCAATCAGCGAAACCATATGAAAAGCCGCTTTGCGGGATAAGCTTATCCCGATTGACCAATTTGGTTTTCTGGACAGAGCAACTGCCATCAATGGTACAATGAGAAAATTAACAGCACCACGGACGTCATACAGCTGAGGATCAATCAACGAATAAAAAATCGTGTCGCCATAAAGTAAAAAATCGAATGCGTAAACTGAACCCAGTCCGAGACAAAAAAGGCGGATGCCCCATCTATTTTCATTCGCAATGTTTCGATATAGATTTTCGATTAAAAATAATACACCGAATGCCAAAATAAATTTATTATAGAGCGGTAAGTCTCCCAGTATGCCGTGCTCAAAAATACCCCACAACGAAGCCAGATTGATCAATTCAACGACAAACCCAATTGAAATAATGGCTGTAAGTAATCCCCCAACATTTTTACTGGCCCTTTGATTACCTTGAGAATTCCATATTTCTTTCATATGATCGTATAAAAATATGATCCAGAATGTTGCTTTTA
Source organism: Emcibacteraceae bacterium (assembly GCA_021774795.1). Classification (GTDB taxonomy): domain Bacteria; phylum Pseudomonadota; class Alphaproteobacteria; order Sphingomonadales; family Emcibacteraceae; genus Pseudemcibacter. The sequence goes on from JAJFIR010000014.1 coordinate 253,560, forward strand.
ACCAATCTGCAAAGGGCAGCAAGTATGAAATAAAAAGCAAAGACAAATTTGTTGTATAGGCACCCGCTATAGCAGCAGTAGAATTAAGCAATCCCCAGATTACGCTGACGACCACCGCTGACAGAAGCCACTCCCGTCCCTCCTTGCGCTGATCCGAGCGGACAATTAACATAAGCAAGAAACAATAGGCTAATGTCGCAAATCCATAGGTCATAAAGCTGATATTAAGAACAAAACTCCCCATCACTAAACCCTAACGCTTAATTTATCTAACACCGTCCGGCCAAAGCACCACGCGAATGGTCTGAACGAGAATTAGCAGATCAAGAAAAATAGAATAATTCTTAATGTAATATAGATCATACTCGAGTTTACGGTGACTGTCTTCTTCCGAAGCACCATAAGGATAATTAAGTTGAGCCCAACCTGTAATTCCAGGTTTTACAATATGGCGTTTATCAAACATAGGAATTTTTTCCGTGAGTTGCTCAACAAAAAATGGTCTTTCGGGTCTTGGTCCCACAAAACTCATATCACCCTTCAGAACGTTAAAGATTTGCGGTATTTCATCAATTCTTGTTTTACGAATAAACCGACCAACCATAGTAACCCTCGCATCATTTTTTTGCGCCCACTGCGGCCCACCATCTGCTTCCGCGTTAATAGTCATGCTACGAAACTTGAGAACGTCAAACGTCTGACCCATTAAACCCACCCGTTCCTGCCTGTAAAAAACAGGACCTGAACTGGTAACCTTTACGGCTATTGCCGTAACCAATAATAAAGGCATACTTACAATTAAAAGTATTGCACTGGCAACTATATCGGAAAATCTTTTTACGAAAAGATCAAACTTTTTCGTATTATCAAAACCATCAGAGAAAATCATCCAGCTGGGATTGAACATCGCTAAATTTAACGCACCGACTTGCTGTTCGATGAAATTTGCGGCGTCCGTAATATAAGTACCATTAATCTTGCAAGCCAGTAAATCTGCCATTGGAAGCGTACCTCTGCGTTCTTCAATAGCAACAACAATTTCTTGGCATGCTGTTTCTTCTACTAGCTTCTCCAAACATTCAATTTGATCATATTCCACCGTGTCAGGGATAGTATTTTCGGTCTTTCCCATCCTTAGGAAAGTTATAAATTTTACGTTTGAGGTGGTTTTATCATTACTATCAAGAACTCTTTTTGCACGGGGCCCCGCCCCAAGCACAATAACGCGTTTCTCAATACTTTCATGATCGACAAAATATAAAAACAATGCACGACAAATCATTAAAGTGATATAGGTCATTACAATCGCATAAACGGATACACTTCGCCAAATGTCAATATTCGGAAACATAAATAAAGCGACTGAAACCGCAACAAACGCCAAGATCATACTAACCGAAAGGCGAACAGCAGAGTTCTTAATATCACGACATGTGTCAAGCCGATACAGACCCGTAGCGAGCAGAACCAAATACACAATAATTACATAAAATATTTTCTCGTAAGTATATTGGAAAAATGTTGGGGGAGCACTATTAATTTGTACAAATCGTAACGCCAAAGCACCCCAAATCACCAAATACAATAACCCGGTTTCAATAAGTGCCAAAATCAATATTGATTTCGGTATATAATGTTTAAAAATTCTTATCATAAAATAATTTTAATATAATATATGTCGCACAATGATTTATCTTATGCCTTTTTCAAGGCCTCATACACTATATATTCCAATTTCCCTGTTAAATTTATCTTACACATTCTTCTTATAACGATTAATTAAGAGAATAACTATTTTAACTTATTGTTATCATTAAACTATCATAGTATTCTTGTCTAACATAGCTTCATGAAAAAACTATTAAGTATGGTGGCCGAAACAAAAACTCTATTTATTAAGTAATAAATGGTTTTTAATAATGAATTAAATGTATCCTTCTATGGTTAAGAAAAAAATAGATGCTGAGGTTAATTAATCATGAATAAAGTAAAAATTACTCCCGTAATATTATCCGGTGGTTCTGGCACGAGACTTTGGCCGATTTCACGGTCTTTATACCCGAAACAATTGCTACCACTTGTCTCGGATCAAACAATGATACAAGAAACCGTGAACCGCGTGAAGGATTCCGTTATTTTTAACAAACCGGTTTTTATTGCAAATGAAGAACACCGTTTCATCATTGCAGAGCAATTAAGGGCCATTGGCTTTGAAGATACGAAAATAATTTTAGAACCGGAAGGGCGCAATACAGGACCCGCAGCAGCACTTGCAGCATTACAAATTTCTAATGAAGATCCCGACGCGCTTATGTTAATTATGCCCTCCGATCACGTCATCGAAGATCAACAGGCATTTGAACAAGCAGTAGAAATAGCTCATAACGCCGCGACCAGCCATAATTTACTCACCACATTCGGTATCATTCCAAGCAAACCGGAAACGGGATACGGTTATATTAAACGCGGCAAAGCAATAGATGAAAATGGCAATTGCAATTTTGTCGATCAATTTGTCGAAAAGCCCGACGAATTCACCGCCGTAAGCTACTTGCAAAGCGGTGAATATTACTGGAATAGCGGAATTTTTCTGTTCCCGGTGAAACTATACTTGGAGATTTTACAGCAAAACGAACCAGAAATGTTAACGGCCTGTGAAAAAGCGATGAACAACTCCGAAAATGATATGACGTTTATTCGCCCGGAAAAAGAGAGCTTTTTAAGCTCCCCCACAAATTCAATTGACTATGCGGTGATGGAAAAGGCAAATAATGCGGCAGTCGTTCCGGTCAACATGGGCTGGAATGATGTAGGTTCATGGGATGCTTTATGGGATATCGCGGACAAAGATCAAAATAACAATGTTATTTCGGGGGACGTGATCAGCCACGATAGCACGAATTGCCTGATAAAATCCGAGGGCCCTGCCCTCGCTACCGTTGGTCTTGAAAATATGGTCGTTGTTGCCACAAAAGACGCGGTACTTGTTTGCGATAAAAACAAGACCCAAGGTGTAAAAGCCATTGTCGATAAGCTTTCAGCATCCGGGCGCGATGAACATATAAGTCACACTGTTGTATACCGTCCCTGGGGATCATATCAAACATCAGATACCGATGATCGTTTTCAAGTAAAGCGACTGGTCGTTAATCCCGGTCAAATATTGTCGCTGCAAATGCACCACCACCGCGCAGAACACTGGGTCGTTGTGCAAGGAACAGCCGAAGTAACAATTGACGACACGGTGTCCACCCTAAGCGAAAACGAGAGCTGCTATATCCCAATTGGATCGAAACACCGTCTTCATAATCCCGGTAAAATCCCCCTATATATCATTGAAGTTCAATCAGGGTCTTATTTAGGTGAAGATGATATAGTGCGCTTTGAGGATACTTACGGCAGGTCTTAAGCACTGAAACGCTGTGACAAAAGCCGATCACGAAAATTATAAAATCCATTGTCAGCCTTAAAATTTTGACAAAAACTTCTGTTTTTGACCCATATCAACAAAAACTCATTGATATCTGCTATAGATACGTCTTATCTTGCACAGGAAAATTGCCAGAACAAAATAATCAAAAAATATGAGGAAACGTTTATGATCAAAAATTTACTTCTCGCTACGGCGGCAATAGGATTGCTTGCAGGCTGCTCAAAAATTGAACCAGAAGGTGAAATTGCCGCTTGTACCGTTGCCGATATTGTTTTAACCAACGGCACTGTCTATACGGTTAATGAAAATAACCCCACCGCCCAGGCAATCGCCATTAAGAACAGCAAATTCATTTATGTCGGCGATGATGAGGGCGCAGAGCGCTACGCATGTGGTGACGCCAATGTTATCGATCTTGGTGGGCAGGCGGTTTATCCCGGCCTTATCGAAAGTCATGGTCATATTTCCGGCGTTGGTTTTCGTGAAGTTAATTTGAACCTGCAAGGCATAGATAGCCTCGCTGAAATGCTGGCCGCCGTGAAAGAATATGCGGATGCAAACCCGGATCAAGCATGGATTAATGGCCGCGGCTGGATCGAAAAAGTCTGGCCCGAAGCCCGCTTTCCAAACCGTCAAGACCTTGATGCAATTGTTCCTGACCGCCCGGTTACGCTTCGACGTGCCGATGGACACGCGCTTGTCGCCAATACAATGGCACTCGAAGCTGCGGGCGTCACTGGCACATCTGAAAACCCAGTTGGCGGCCATATTAACTTGGATGAAAATGGTGAACCAACCGGAATGCTGATTGATACCGCCATGCGTTATATGAGTGGTCTAATCCCAAGGCCAACACGTGAACAAACCAAAGCGGCAATTCAGGCTGGCACGGAAAGAAACGTCTCACTTGGTTGGACCAGTTTTCAAAACGCAGGAAGTTCATACGAAAACTTCGAAATGATGAAAGAACTTCATGCAGAGGGTAAACTTGCTCACCGTGTTTACGATGCAATGGGTTTTGGTGATAGTTCAGCGCGTCTGATCGAAGAAGGTGCACAAATTGACCCCGAAGATTATCTTACCGTTCGTGATATCAAGGCGGTCATGGACGGCGCACTCGGTTCCCGCGGTGCAGCCTTCATCGAACCATATGCTGACGAAGACACAGTTGGGTTGATGCGGTATACGGTCGGGGAACTAACACCGATGCTCATCGGGGCACTTAAAGCGGGTATTCAGGTTGAAACCCATGCAATTGGTGATGACGCAAACCGCAAAGTGCTTGATGCTTATGAAATTGCGCTTAACACGGTGCCAAAATCACAGCGTGCCGTCAACGATCCACGCTGGCGCATTGAACATGCACAGAACATCCAACCTGAAGACGTCGATCGTTTCATTGATCTCGATATCATTCCGTCCATGCAGGCTTCGCATGCCATCGGTGATCTTCATTTTGCCGGTGACCGCCTTGGTCAGGAACGCCTTGCCAATGCTTACCTGTGGCGGACGTTCATCGACAAAGGGGCAATTATTCCCGGCGGATCTGATCAACCGGTTGAAATTGGTGATCCACGGATTGAGTTTTATGCGGCTGTCGCGCGTAAAGACCTTGACGGTTATTCCGGTGAAGGATGGCACCCTGAGCTTGCAGTTACTCGCGAAGAAAGCCTTAAAATGCTAACGATCTGGGGCGCGTACGCGGCGTTCCAAGAAAATTCATTAGGATCAATTGAAGTTGGTAAATGGGCCGATGTTTCTGTATTTGATAAAGACTGGATGACCATCCCGCTTGATCAGATCATGTCGTCACAAAACGTACTAACAATCGTTCACGGTGATATTAAGCACCAAAAGTAAAATTCATAATTCCAAAAAAAGGCCGCTATTAAAGCAGCCTTTTTTACTTAGTGATTGGCTCAGGATTAAAGATAACTTAACCACCAATCCTTGCGGGAATTTTTTAGTTTCATCATCCACTTACAGAACGGATATAGAGTGACCAGAACCAGGAGCCATACTGTATAAACACCAATAAGCCCGGTACCATATCCCTCCGGATAAAACGGAAACATATGTATCAGTTGATGTGCTTCAAACCCTTGCCACATACCGTAAAACACACTTAACGTGTGGATCAGGTAAAAATGAACCACATAAAAAGCAAACGGTACCCGGCCAAACATAACCAGCGTATCTTTAAGCCAACCATTCAACCTATCAGCATAAGAACACACAATTGCCATTGGGCCGAGCGTGATAAGCAAAAACAGTAAGCTTGGCGGATACTTGGTCACATCAAAAAAATCCTTAATCGTGGATATTATTCCCAGCTCCTGTGATTGCCAGGGATTTGGATCACCGTATACACCGATGAAACGAAACACTATAAATGCTCCCACGAGTGATAATCCTATTTTTCGAAGTAGTGCGTCTCTCTGCTCGGGTTCTTTTTTGAATATAAAAGTTGATCCGTATCCGAGCAGGATAACACCTATCCATGGAATTGGTGGATACAGCACGACCGTATAAAATGGTATTACGAGGAATGTCCCTGGCGTCATCAAAGTGACCCACATCGGATCATCTGGCGCTGCAAATGGTTGAGCTTCCGGCCATATACCGCCCAGCGCGTTATGACCCAGTACAATTATCGCACCTATAATTAGGCAATTTCGCGCACCGAGAAAAAGAAATCCCGAAAGGGCAATCATACCGACACCAAGCGCAAATAAAACCTGAAGAAAAGCAAATATCCCACCCCCCGTCATCTCATCACCAAGTGGTCTAAAAGTAAGTGCAGTGGATATGAGCACAATTTCACAAAAAATAAGCCATACACCACGGGTAAACAAAAACTTTGCCAGTTCTTTTCTCGTCCGTCTGGCTTCCATCAACCCCACCGATGTACCAGCAAGAAACACGAATACAGGTGCGCAAAAATGGGTAATCCATCTGGTCAAATAATATCCACCATCGATCGCAGGGTCACCAAGGAATAAGCTTGTTCCTGCAAAATAAAAATAATCTCTCACATGGTCGATGGCCATGATGATGATCACCAACCCTCTCATCATATCTATATTGGTCATCCGGTAGGAGCGTACATTAGCCACCTGAGTTGAGTTATCTGTCATTTAAATTCCTAACTTAATATGTGTGTAATTTCCCAACTTCCTACTTGAATAAGCTAGCTTACAACGACAAACTTTTAATATGCAAGTAACTTCTAATATTTATTTAAATTTTCTAAAACAGACATTGCTGTGTCAATAAACCGATTCATACTCTCACGATCAGTACCAGCTTTATCCAGAACAGCAAGTGTGAGTGCCTGTCCCGAATAAAATTCAGCCAAGGCTTCTGTATCAGCATTTACTGACAGTTTCCCATCCGCCTTGGCTTTTTGGAAATATGTTATAAAAGCGCGCCTTCGCATTTCATTGTACTTACGGCCTATCTTTTCCAATTTTGGAATTTCACTCTCGCATTCAACTACACAGTTCGTTAAAAAACATCCACTTGGTGTTGTTTCATCAAACATACCATCTGCTATTGTTGTTAAAAAAACACGGACGGCTTCTTTAGGAGGTAATTTTGAATTCAATAATTCATTGATAAGCGTCATACTGCCTTCAGAAAAATATTTATCAAGTGCTTTGGCATATAGAGTTTCTTTATCACCAAATGTAGAATACAGTCCCGGCTTAGCCATACCAGTTGCCTGAACCAGATCAGCCATCGAAGTGCCATCATATCCTTTTTGCCAAAAAATATTCCTGGCCGCTTCCAATGCCTTTTCGGGGTCAACTTTACGTGGCCTCCCGCGTTTCATAATCATTCTTTCTTCAAAAGTTATAATTTATTACCAATCAGTATTTTATTATCTTGACAACTAAAAATCAACTCATTATTTAAATACCAATCGGTACTTTAATAATTTAATTAACCACGGAGAAACGAAAATGAGTAAAATAATCGATAAAACAGTGCTTGTAACGGGAGCCAATCGCGGAATAGGTCGCGCATTTGTTAATGTATTGCTGGAAACTGGTGCAAATAAAATTTATGCATCTGCTCGCAACCCTGAAACATTGAACGATCTTGTCGCATCAGGCGGCGGAAAAGTTATTGCCATTAAGATTGACGTAACAAAGCCAGAAAATATTAATGAGGCAGCGGCGGAATTGAAAGATGTTGACCTTCTTATTAATAACGCGGGGGTAGCTACGTTTGAGGGAATTATATCGGCGGAAAATGATCATGCCGCTAGACTGGAAATGGAAACAAATTATTTCGGAACATTCAACCTCATCAGGGCATTCGCACCCATTTTAAAAGATAATGGTGGCGGAGCAATAATTAACATGGCATCCATTGCCTCTTACGTTAACTTCCCGGCCCTGGGCTCTTATTGTGCATCTAAAGCCGCTGTCCACTCCTTAACGCAGGGTGTCAGAGCTGAACTCGAAGCACAAGGTACGCTAGTCACCGGTGTATATCCCGGGCCAATCGATACTGACATGGCTGTAAACTTCCCAATGGACAAAACGCCCACAGCGACCGCAGTTAAAAACATTTTAGACGCGGTTGATAAGGGAATTGAAGATATCTATCCTGATGTGGTATCAGAAACAATGTTCGCACAATTCCTATCAGATCCGAAGATACTTGAGAAAGAAGCAGGAAGCATGCGACCAGAATAAGCCTAAACATTAATTCCCAATTTACTTAGAGGTCGCTTCTAAAGCGATCTCTTCTTACAGTAGACTCTTGGAAACGATTTCATATACATGTTTTGAGAGTTTACCCTGTTTTAGTAACCCTTCCAACGTTTCCACCATAAGTTTTTGACGGTCCGCATCATATGCTTTCCAGCGCGTAAGCGGTTTAACAAGCCCCGACGATATTTGTGGGTTCATCGGATCAAGCACTTTAATATTTCGCGCGAGGAACTCATAACCCCTGCCCGACTTATCATGGAAAGCTTTTTGGTTTAGACCGCAAAATACGCCGATTAATGATCTGACACGATTAGGCGTACCATAATCAAAATCCACATGCTGGTTTAAAGCTTCTACACGGTCAAGCGCATCACTCCGGGTTGATTGTGCCTGCACACTAAACCATTTATCTATGACTAAATCGTCATGACGCCATTTGTCATAAAAGTCTGAAATTACCGCTTCTCGCTCTGTCGCATCACTATTCACTACGAGGCTGAAACCAGCTATTTCATCGGTCATGTTACCGGGCGAATAAAATTGTTCAACACATAATTTTGTAATGTCGTTGTCGGCTATTTCCATCAAATAGCTTAGCGCAACATTTTTAAGCCGTCGGCGTCCAACCGATTCCTGGTTATAGACATAGGCTTCATTCGTTTGACATTCGTGAAATACATTAAGAAAATCTTCTTTTAATAATCGTGCAATTTCCTGGATAACAAGTTTCCGCGCAGCATGATTACCATCAACATCCACTGGTGTTTTCTGTTGTCCCAGGAATATTTCGGAAGGAAGTGACAACATTTCGCCGATAAACGCCTTATCCAGTTTTTTATCAGTAAGTACCAAACGCAATGCCTCAATGAATTCTTTTTCAATAGAAAGTTCACGACCTGCTTTTAAATCTCCAACCAATGCCAATATGAGATCTGCGGATATTTCCTGCACCGCTTCCCAGCGATTAAAACTGTCACTGTCATGGCCGATTAGGAAAATTTTCTCCGCTCGGCTTAAATCAGTTTTTAACTTAATCGGGCTTGAAAACCCGCGCAACAAGGATGGGACCGGGTTTTCAGCGATATTCTCAAAATGAAATTCCTGGGTCGCTTCTTTTAAATTTAAAAGCTGCGTTCCCTCGTTCAGTAATTCATCGCCACTTGCATCCAAAAGACCTACTTCAATTGGAATATGCATCGGTTTCTTAGCCGTCTGCCCGGGCGTATCTGGAACAGATTGGCTTAGTCTTAAGCTATACTTTTTCTTGGCAGCGTCATATTGACCTTTTGCTGTCACTTGTGGTGTCCCTGCGTATTCGTACCAAAGGCGAAATTGCGTCAGGTCAACGCCCGAGCCGTCTTCCATCGCACTGATAAAATCTTCGCATGTTACCGCTTGCCCGTCATGACGTTTGAAATACAAATCCATAGCTTTGCGGTACTTTTCTTTTCCCAAAAGTCTATGCATCATTCTGATCACTTCTGACCCTTTTTCATAAACGGTCATCGTATAAAAATTATTGATTTCCATATAAGATGTCGGCCTTATCGGGTGGGCCATCGGTCCGCTATCTTCGGCAAATTGAAGCTGCCGTAACAACCGAACATCGTTTATCCGGGCCACTTCACGACTTCCCATATCAGATGAGAATTCATGATCACGAAATACGGTTAAACCTTCTTTCAAACTCAATTGAAACCAGTCGCGGCATGTTACCCTATTACCTGTCCAGTTATGAAAATATTCATGGGCCACCACAGTTTCAACATATGAAAAATCAGTATCAGTTGCCGTTTCAGCTTTAGCCAGCACACATTTGGTGTTAAAAATATTGAGGCTTTTATTTTCCATCGCCCCCATATTAAAATGACTGACCGCGACGATATTGAATATGTTCAAATCATATTCCAATCCGTAAACGTCTTCGTCCCACTTCATGGATTTTTTTAAACTGACCATTGCATGACTACATTTATCAAGGTCGTTTTTCTCAGCGAATATCCTTAAAACCACGTCCATACCGCTTTTTGTCTGGTATTGATCTTCGATATAATCGAGCTTTCCGGCGACAAGCGCGAATAAATAACATGGCTTTGGAAACGGATCGTTCCAAACAACATAATGACGCCCGTCATTTAATTCGCCACTTTCAATTTCATTGCCGTTGGACAAAAGTACCGGGTATTTTGCTGTGTCTGCCTCAATACGCACGTTATATGTCGCCATAACATCAGGCCGATCAATAAAGTAAGTAATATATCTAAACCCTTGAGCTTCACACTGTGTACAATACATCCCGTTTGAAATATATAAGCCTTCAAGCGCAGTATTCGATGCTGGATCAATGTCATTAATGATAAGCAAATCAAACTCATCAGGCACACCGCTGATTGTTAGTGTTTCTTCATCTTGAATATATTCGACATCTTCGCCGTCTAACTGAACGGAAATTAGGACCATTTCTTTACCGTCCAAAACAAGCGGGGCTCCCACTTCGCCCTGACGCTTTATGTGTAAGCGCGATGTCACATGAGTTACTTTTTCATGTAAATCAAAATTTAAATCTGCGGTTTCAACGCAGAAGTCAGGTATTTTATAGTCGGAAAGATATTTCGTTTGAGGCGCATTATCCCGGTCTTTGGCTCCAGCCATTCTGACAACTTTCTTTTATTCAAGAATTAAAAATTTGAAACAATGACATACAGGATAATTGATCTCTTGCAAATGCCACAATCAATTTTTTAATTTATCGTAAATTTTTTGAACTGAAGATTAAAGATTCTATGCCGCAAGTAAGCGCTCAACTTCATCTACCAAATCCTTTAAATGAAATGGTTTTTGTAAAAGTTTTGAATTTTTGGGTCTTTCCTGACTTCGATCCATCGCAACCGCAGCAAATCCGGTAATGAACATGACGGGAAGTTCAGCATACATTTTAGTTGCTCTGCGCGCCAGCTCGATGCCGTCCATACCTGGCATAACTATATCTGTTAGGAGTAAATCAAATTTTCCTGATGCCAAATGTGGAAGAGCCTCAATACCATGGGACACCGTAATGACTTCATAACCTGCTTTTTCAAGCGACCGGCTGAGAAATCGACGCATTGTTTCATCGTCTTCCGCAAGTAAAATTCGTTGCACTCTTAAACACCCTTATTATTATTTATTATGCCTCACTGTATAATGGCTGAGATTTAATTATTCGTAAAGTTTTGCCAATTTTTTCATTTTTATCTATTTTTTTGTGCTTAGTTCATATAGCGTTAGCTTTCGCCACCAAAAAAACCTTTATAATCATAAAAAGTATATGAAATTATATTCTATTCAAATCCCCAAAAGCCAAACCAACAATATAGTTTATAACTGTCCGCACAGTGGAGAAAAATTTCCTGATGGTTTTTTAAAATCAATCGATATCGATGAGCATATTTTGCTTTCCTCAGGAGACAGTTTTGTTAATCAGTTATTTGCAAAAGCCAGCATTTATGGTTCGGTATTGCTCGCGAATGAATATTCTCGCAGTTTCATAGATACAAATCGTGAGGCATATGAACTTGATCCTTCAATGTTTAGTGGTGAAATCACTGCTACACTGAATAGTCAAAGCCAGAAAGTCAGGATGGGTTTTGGTTCCATTGCCAAATATGCGTATACTCGCAATGATATCTATAATCAAAAAATACCTTTTAAAGACGCAGAAGCGCGTTTGGACCAATATTATTTTCCTATCCATGAAGTACTTCGAAATGCGCTTTTAAAAAAATTTGAAAAATTTGGATACGCTTTGCTCATAGATTGTCATTCAATGCCGTCCTATGAATTCCTGGGCAATCAATTCGCAACAAAGAAACAACCAGATATAATTCTAGGCAACCTTCATGGGAATAGCTGCAATCCCCTTATTACCGATTTCATATCTCAACATTTTAAAAATCATGATCTTACCGTTGCACTTAACGTGCCTTTCGCGGGAGGTTACAATACAAGCCAATATTGCGAACCTGATAAAAACAGACATGCCATCCAAATTGAAATTAAAAAGTCACTCTATATGGACGAAATTAAAAGAGCACCAAATCAATCATTTAAAAAAATAAAAATAGTTATAAGCTCTCTTTGCGCTGCCTTATGTAAAGAAATAGATAACTTGATATAAAATATAACTCTACTTTTATCTAGAAGATCATCTTTAATTAATTTTGATTTTCGCTGGCCCATATATTAGCGTATGATCCAATTTTAAACTTAAGCTCTAAGAAAAAAATAAGTAAAAAAACAAGTAGGGGAGATTTTCTTGACCGTTTCTTTTAAACTATTGCTTCGTCTTAACATTCTTTTTTCTCTCTTGTTAATGAGTTCACCGTTGAACGCACTTGCACAAACGGCACGAATTACTGAAGAAATAAAGACCATTAAAACATATCCATATAGCGAACCTAACCCGATACCAATTATCGGTCGTGATCCACGACTTTATCCTTATCATTCTTTTGAAGGATACTCTACCGAAGCCATCTATCGGGAATGGAAAGTCATCCACCTTGAAAATGATCTTATTGAGGTTTTCGTGCTGCCCGAAGCGGGTGGCAAGGTCTGGGGAGCAATCGTTAAGAAAACAGGCAACGAATTTATTTACCGCAATGAAGTCATAAAATTTAGAAATGTGTCTTTACGCGGGCCATGGACATCTGGTGGTATTGAATTTAATTTTGGAGTTATCGGTCATACGCCCGCCACCGCGGCACCCGTGGATTACATAATGAAGGAAAACGCCGATGGAAGTGTCAGCGTCATTGTTGGCACCATGGATTTGCCGTCGCGAACTCACTGGCGCGTTGAAGTCCGCTTGCCCGCCGATAAAGCTTATTTTGAAACCAATGTTTTATGGACTAACCCTACTGAGCTTGAACAACCTTATTACAATTGGATGACAGGTGCCGCCTTCGCGCAGCAAGATCTCGAAATGTCAATACCGGGTAATATTTCTTTAACTCATCCCGGAGAAGAAACACCGTGGCCCATCGACAAACAAGGACGAAATCTGGCCGGGTACGCGAACAATAAATTTGACGGACACAAATCATATCACGTGGTAGGTGAAATGAACGACTTCTTCGGTGGTTATTATAAGGAAGATAATTACGGTTTTGGCCACTGGTCAAGACACGAAGAAATGCCCGGTCAAAAATTGTGGCTGTGGGCTCTGTCTCGCCACGGCGGCATTTGGGAAGACCTGTTAACGGACACAGATGGTCAATATATCGAATTTCAAGCAGGCAGGATGCTTAACCAATATCAGCCCGGCGACCATATAAACCCAATCTCAAAATCAAGCTTTAATCCTGGGTCAACTGATCGATGGACCGAAACATGGTTCCCGCTCGAAGGTACAGGCGGACTAACGGATGCGTCGCGCGAAGGCGCGATGTATGTAAAGCATAAAAATGGCAAACTCACTATTAGTATAAATACCTTCAGCAATTTAACGGATAATTTAAATATATATTCAGCCGCTGAACTTATTAGCACGACACCGATCAGCTTTAAAGCGCTAGAAGCAGTGACCCATACTATTGATCTTAGCGATGACGATGATTACCGCATTGTTTTAGCGTCACTTGATCTTGACTATTCCTCAAACCCGAAAGATAGAGAATTAACAAGACTTTATGGCCCAGATGAAAGCGCGCGTACCCAAATTCCCGCAAACAATATTAAAGCGTTCGAAGCACGCGAACTATTAAAAGCAAGACGCTACAACAATGCCAGAAAATTATTTGAAGAAGTCGTTAAGGACGAGCCCTGGCACCGTGACGCACTATTAGGTCTTGCTGATTTGAACTATCGTAGCGGACAATATGAAGCTGCACTATTTCACACAAGTCGCTTATTGCAGCTTGATGCTTATGATGCGGACGCAAATTTTATGGCGGGAAATATTTATCGTTCCCTCAACATGATCAACAACGCCCGCGATGCATTTGGATGGTCGGCGCGCTCTATGAAATATCGTTCGGTCGCAAATGTGCAGTTATCCGAAATTATGGCCGCGCAAAATAAATTAAGCGAGGCAAAACGTTACGCAGAAATCGCCCTGGATTATGATCGCAATAATATTTCTGCGTTGCAATTACTTTCTATGATAAGCCGGCATAATGGTAACGCAAATATGGCAACTGGCATCCATAATCAAATTTCCGCAATTGACCCGCTAAGCCATTTCGTTAAAGCAGAGCAATATTTGCTTAACCAAAATAGAAATAATGCAGACGCACTTAACGCGTCGATAAATAACGAATATCCGGACCAGACCATATTAGAACTCGCCATCGATTATCATAGACGTGGTGATAACGACGCTGCAAACGCTCTTCTTTCCTTAAATACAAAAGGCTCAAATAACCCATTACTGCGCCTCTGGAGCGCTAAGATTAACAATAACGCTTCATTATTGTCTAAACCCCCGGAACTAGATTTCATTTTTCCATTCAGACGCGAAACTCTGAGCGCACTTGAATGGGCCACGCGGCAAAATAATCACTGGTCCTGGTCGTATCTTTATTCATTAAACTTGTGGGCATTGGACCGCGAAAATGAAGCCACTAAAACGCTGTACGACCTTAAAGATATCCCTAACCATGCTCCGATGTATATGGTGCGCGGCTATTTTAAAGAACAGCAAAATGAAAATGCCGAGCAAGATTTTAGACACGCCGTTGAACTTGATAGCCATAATCGAATACTGCATTCTTTCTTTATTCAATACTTGCAAAGACAGCAAGACTGGCAAGCGGCTCTTGAAGCGGGTGAAAAGGCGCGCGCACGTTTTCCCAATGATTTTAACCTGGACCTTCTTCACGTAAAGTCGCTCAATAATCTGGGTAAAGCAAATGAAGCACTTGAAATCTTAAGTAATACTCATGTGTTACCTTCTGAAAATGCCAGAGAAAGCCACATCCTTTTTGAGCAAGCTCACGCCATCGTAGCGATGAATGCTTTTGACAAAAGCGATTACAGCACCGCAATCAACCACCTACAATCTTCAATGCAGTGGCCGGAACATCTTGGCTTAGGCAAACCCTACGAGCCGGAACAACGACTTCAGGAATATTTAATCGCTGTTGCCAAAGTAAAGCAAGGTGAACCAAAAAGTGATCACGCTGAACAACTGAATCATAAAGACGATTTGGAAAAACGCGCCGACGATCAATTGCTATCTGATCCATTGACCAGGCAAATCATCAATAGAGCACTTTCATTTCGCAATTAAACAATTTTTAAAAAAAGACCATCCTGAATTTCAGGATGGCCCAAGTTTAAGGGAGGAAATGCTCCTTAGAGCGTAGCAACGGCTCCTACACCAAGAACCTTGCTACAAGTATTATGTAATCCTTATAAATTAAAATACAAGTGGAAAATATCGTTTATTTTACAATAACTTAGCCGAAACATTTATGACACACTGTGTCTTTTATGCAACAGTTAAGAAATACGAATATATTATTATATTTCAAATACTTAAAGCGAATTACGAAAAATACACGCAAATATACAACAGTTAGCTTTTTATCAAAAAAATAACGATATTTTATCAAATATTCCTAATTTTAGGAAGTTCGAAATTGTAAGCCGCATAAATTGGTGGTTGTCCAATGAGTCCGTTTCATATAAATTTCAAACGATCCGCAAGCAACCCGATATCCAAAATGCGATCGAGGAAATATTTAAAGTGCTGAATTTTAACGACCCTGTCATCATGTTAATGGTCTTGCCATTTTTAATTACGTTATTGGGTCATGGATTATTTCGTTATTTCGCTGGCGAAGGTCTTGGCCACACCCTGGCCAATTCATCGCTAACCATTGCATTTATAATAACCTTACTCATATCTTATGGGTTACCGAGTTTACCAATCCGCACAAACACAGACCAATTGTTTTTTGTTTCATTTATTTCTTTATGTTTTGGTTTTCTTCAAGACAAATATCCGAAAATTAATTTTTTATCACCGCAAATTCATATCGCTTTGATGATACTTGTAGTATTTTGGATATATGCAAATAACGGTGCCTTTCCTGTTATCAGAGGAGATATATTTTCACTGGCCTATATGACGATCATCGCAATAATTGTTTTCCTGAAACTGGAGGATATACAATATAGCGACCTACAAGCACCAGTTTCTCTGTTTTGGGCAGCGGTGGGATTATACGTTGTCGCCCAAGGGGCAGATATCCCCCTTAGTGAAAATCTTATGATGATCTTAATTGCCGCACTCGGCACTTACCTGGTGTTAAACTTTCCGAAGCCCAAATTTCCATTTGGAGCATCAGCACTTTACCCTGGATATTTAATAATTTTATGCGTTGCTATGCAAATGATTAATGTGGACGCAAGCCTGACTTTTTCATTATTTATCCTTACCAGTATTTTCTATACCGAAAATATAATTAACCTTTTACCAACTGAATATGTAACACCAATTATTCGCCTTGTTTTACCGGCTGTCCCCATTGGCTTTGCTTGGCTATTTTCATAAAATGGAGCTAATTTGCAATTGTTAAAATGACCTGATACTCTCACTCACATACAACTATTTAGAGGGGCGTATATTGAAATTTGTTATCATAATTATTATCTTTTTTTTCACGTCGTTATCAGCAAATTCAAAGCCTATGACGATGGTGGATTTGCTTAATGTACCCTCCGTCAGTGGTGGACAATTATCGCCAAATGGTGAAAGTATTATTTATGTCAAAATCAATTCATCTTGGGAAGAAAATACAAATATATCAAGCATTTGGCAAGCAAATGTAAATGGTGGAAGCCCGCGACAATTAACAACAAACGCGACGAACGCGATATCGCCTGAATGGTCCCCCGACGGCAAAAGTATTTTATTTATAAGCAACCGGGCAAATGACGATAACTGGCAGATTTATTTATTATCAATAAGTGGTGGCGAAGCCATTCAATTAACCAGCCATGTAACTTCCGTATCATCGGCGCACTGGTCAAAAAACGGGGATGAGATATTCTTCCTTGCGCCGGATGCCAAAAACGAAGAACAAATTAAGCGGGAAGAGCAAAAGGATGATATTTTTAAATTCGAACAGGACCATCTGCAAAAACATCTATGGAAAATAACCTTAACAAATAAGCACGAACAACGCATAACAGAAGGCGATTTTAGCGTCACAAATTATAAGATTTCACAAAACGGTAATAAAATAGTCCATCACCGGGCACCCAACCCCCTTCTTGATGCGGCGTTGGACAGTGAAATCTGGATTATGGCAGATAATGGCAAAGCTGCAAAACGCATAACTAATAATAAAAACCCTGAAAACGGCGCAGAACTTTCCCCTGATAATCGCTCAATACTCTATATCGCCTGGACCGATGAAAATGATCAGCCTTATTTCGAAAATAATTTATTTATTATACCCGCAAGTGGGAACGGTAAGTCGGTTCAAATATTCGGTAGTTTTGATCACGATATTCAGCAAGCCCATTGGTCAGAAGACGGTGAAACTATTTACTTTAAAGCCAATCTTGGCGTTCATAACGAACTATTCCATTATAATATTAAAGAGGGTGAAATTTCACAACTGACCGATGGTAAGCACACTATTGTTGGTTGGGATTATTCACCCAAAAGAGACAGCCACATCATGTCCGTTCGCACGGCGCATAATAACGGTGATTTTTGGTACTTAAAAAGCAACAATAATGGTAGCTTGACCAAGATAACAGATATTTTCGGCGATCTGGCGAGAACTTACGACCTGCCTAATCAAGACGTCGTCCGCTGGAAAGGTGCAGACGGAGTTGACGTAGAAGGAATGATTATCTACCCCAATGGATATAGAAAACGCAACAAATATCCACTCGTTGTCCAGACCCACGGTGGACCACGCTCGTCCGATCAATGGGGAATATATAATGCCACCTCATACGCCACTGTGCTTGCATCAAACGGTTATGTAATTTTAAGGCCTAACTATCGTGGCAGCCTTGGTTACGGCGATGCGTTCGTCCGTGATATGGTCGGTAGTTATTTTAATCAATCGCATTTGGACGTCATGACCGGCGTTGACCATTTAATTGCCGAAGACATCGTTGATGGCGATAAAATGGCCAAGATGGGCTATAGCGCAGGCGGGCACATGACCAATAAAATCATTACATACACGGACCGCTTTAAAGCAGCGTCGTCTTCTGCCGGAACGGTAAACTGGATTTCCATGTATAGTCAAAGCGATACACGGATATACCGCACGCCTTGGTTTGGCGGCACCCCCTGGCAGGAAAATGCTCCAATCGATACTTACTGGGATAACTCCCCGTTAAAGGACATTTCAAACGTTACGACACCTACCATGATCATGGTAGGTGGTGCCGATGTCCGCGTACCTAAACAGCAATCCATTGAACTTTACAGAGCATTAAAATCCAACGGTGTAGAAACTACGCTCTATATTGTTCCGCGTGAACAGCATGGTTGGAAAGAGTTGCGCCATAAACTTAATAAAATGAATTTGGAAATGACCTGGTTTGAGAAATATGTCAAAGGCAGGGAATTTGAGTGGGAAAAAATCCCTTCGGTGCTGCCCCCTCAATAAGAAAAAAGTCGTCACTTAAATAACCATAGTTGACTGGGCTATTGCGGGGAAATTAAAGGACTTACTTTAAAAGACCAAAAAGTAAGCTTTTCCCTAGTGTTTGAGCGGCTTTGCGTGAATTCAATCTTAATTAATCTTTAAATAGACAATGGCAAAAAGATAGTTATACTGCGCCATCTTTTAAAATGACCTCAAATTAATTTAGCGATCAAATATCATGACCTTACGTAATATTGCAATCATTGCCCACGTTGACCACGGAAAAACCACACTAGTGGATGCTATGTTTAAACAAAGCGGAATGTACCGTGATAATGAAAATGTGGAAGACTGCGCAATGGACAGCAACGACCTCGAAAGAGAACGCGGCATTACCATCTTCGCAAAATGTACGGCTGTTGATTGGGGTGATCACCGCATTAATATCGTCGACACACCGGGCCATGCGGACTTTGGTGGCGAAGTAGAACGTATATTAAGCATGGTTGATGGTGTAATTTTGCTGGTAGATAGCGCCGAAGGACCAATGCCACAAACTAAATTTGTCACAGGTAAAGCGCTTGCACTTGGGCTAAAACCAATTGTAGTGATCAATAAAATTGACAAAGCAGACCGCCGTCCAGACGAGGTTCACGATGAAATTTTTGACTTGTTTGTAAGTTTAGACGCCAACGACGAACAGCTAGATTTTCCCATGCTTTACGCGTCAGGACGCGACGGTTGGGCTTCTCATGATCTTGATGGACCGCGTGATAATCTTGATCCATTATTTGAAACACTCATCGAACATTTTGAAAAACCGGCCATGCGCACCAAAGAAGTTATCGATGAACCCTTCACAATGCTTACCACTTTGCTTGACCGTGATAATTTTATGGGTCGTGTGCTGACGGGGCGTATTCAGACGGGAAAAGTGAAAATAAACGACCCTATTAAAGTGCTTAACCAAGCCGGAGACGTCGTTGAAACTGGCCGGGCAACAAAATTAATGTCTTTTGAAGGCCTTAACAGGGTCCCTGTTGATGAGGCACTCGCCGGCGATATTATTGCTATCGCAGGATTAAATATTGGTACCGTTGCCGATACTATTTGTGCGCCGGAAGTAACAGTGGCACTTCAAGCTCAACCCATTGATCCGCCAACTCTATCTATGCGTTTTTCGGTAAACGATAGCCCGATAGCTGGCCGCGAAGGCACCAAGGTCACCTCTCGTATGATCCGGGACAGGCTTGAACGCGAAGCAGAGGGAAATGTCGCTGTTCAAATTACTGAAAGCGAAAGCAAAGATAGCTTTGATGTTGCTGGTCGCGGAGAGCTTCAACTTGGTGTGCTTATTGAAACTATGCGCCGTGAAGGGTTCGAGCTTTCCATATCACGCCCGCGAGTATTATATCAGCATGACGAAAACGGCACCCGCACTGAACCTTACGAAGAAGTGATCATTGATGTTGATGAAAGTTATTCTGGCGTTGTTGTTGAAAAAATGGCCGAGCGCAAAGCAGAAATGACAGACATGCGCGCCTCTGGTGCCGGCAAATCCCGCATCACTTTTTTAGCCCCTTCCCGCGGACTAATTGGATATCACGGTGAATTTTTAACAGATACCCGCGGCACAGGAATAATGAACCGGACTTATCACAGTTACGGCCCATATAAAGGTCCAATTCAGGGCCGTCGCGTTGGTGTTCTTATCAGCATGGGCATGGGTAAAGCAGTTGCTTATGCTTTATGGGGGCTTGAAGACCGAGGCGTCATCATGACCAATCCGCAAGAAGAAGTATACGAAGGTATGATCATCGGCGAACACGCGCGAGGCAACGATCTGGATGTTAATGTGCTCAAGGGAAAACAGCTAACCAACATTCGGGCTTCCGGTAAGGATGATGCTATTAAATTGACACCGCCGCGTAAACTTACGTTAGAGCAAGCCATTGCCTATATTCAGGATGATGAACTTGTCGAAGTAACACCTTCTAGCATTCGGCTTCGCAAAAGGTTTCTCATCCCTCACGAACGGAAAAAAGCTGCCCGCGCCGCTCAGCAGTAGAAAGAAACACTTTAATCTAGGTATTTTGAGCTTCTTCGTCAGCAAGTCTCTTGATGATTTTTCGCATGTGGAGGCCAGGCTGATCCGCCTTTACGCTCATTTCCTTGAAGTCGTGTTTGTCATTCTCTAACATTTTTTGCATCATTCTTATGGCGACTAAATCCTCATCAAAACCAGTTTGCACCAACTTACCAAATTTCTGACTATATTCCACGTCATCAAGTTCGTAGTTTCGCGCGACAAACCAAAAATAATGACAGCTATTTTGATATTCCGGCGTCACGTAATGACTGACATAATGACAGATAGGTGCTCCGCCTTTATCTTCGACGGTTATCTCAGCATAGCCTTTATTGGTCGCCGGTGTCATATAATGGCCGCCTGATTTGTATGTAAATTTCTTACCGGATAGATCAATCCCCGGGTGGAAAAAGGCGCTCAATGTGCTCCAGTCATGCATGCTTCGGTAAAATTTTACTTCATCACCATCCACCTCTATTTCAATCGGTGTATTGGTATAAGCGGGCGGCGTTTTAAATGTATCCACGTGCAAAAACGGCAAGTGACTTAAATCACACAGGTTTTCCTGCACCAAAATATAATTACCTTCCATATAATTATATTCGCTCACCACATGCGTCCATATGTTTTTGTCATGAACCGGCAATTCCGGAATATCCTTTTCATCTGCTTTATCCGGATCCCCCATCCATATCCAAACCATCGGGCCAATTTCTTTTGTCGGGTATTTTCTAATGCGTTGGCTCGGGCATTTTGTTTGGCACGGCACATCAATAATTTCGCCGTCATGATTATATTTTATACCGTGGTAACGACATCGAATGCCTTCATCATCCAAAACACTTTGATCGAGCGGAAAGGATCGATGCGCGCAGCGGTTTTGCAAAATTACCGGCGCACCGTCCTTCTTGCGGTACATTACCAAAGATTTCTCAAGGATCGTGCGTTCGCGCATTTCACCTTTAAATTCAGTGCTTAGCCCCGCCACATACCAGAAATTGTGAAGGAGAGGCGTATGTATATTCGCTAGATTATCACTGCTGTAAAATTTTGAACTCGTCATTCTTGTACCTATATACACGTAAAATAAAAATCGCAGACCTCTTGCTTCAATATATAGACATAAGAATAATTGATCTAGACCTTACCGCTTTTTTGTAAATATAGATTCCGTTGCCTATTTATCTCCATCAATATATCAATCTAATATAATATATTTTATTTATGAATAGAGGTAAATTATGTCTAATTGTGACCCAATAACAATCAAACCACTTACAGAAGAAGATTTTAGTGACTGGCTACCACTTTGGAAAGCATATCAGGTATTTTATGAAGCCGATATTCCTGATGACGTTACCAAAGTAACATGGAATAGATTTCATGAGCCAGCTGAACCAATGTTTGCTCTAGGGGCTTATCTCAGCGACAAACTAGTTGGAATTGTTCATTATATTTACCACCGCTCTTGTTGGTCATCAGGTAATTATTGTTACCTTCAACATCTGTTTACCGAAAAAAAGACCCGCGCAAAAGGTGTTGGTACCGCGTTAATCGATGCCGTTCATAAATGCGCAGCTGACGCCGGTGCAAATCGTGTTTATTGGCTCACACAGGAAGACAATATGACCGCCAGAAAACTTTATGATAAGGTCGCGAGTAACACCGGCTTTATCCAATATAAAAACATGTTGTGAGGTTAAGTTTTGTTTAAATCTATTATTTCAATATTTCTAATTGGTCTGATATTTACCTTATCCGCCTGCCAAGAAAAACGTGACTTTTCACTCGACAACGCAATAGAAACCGAAAAATCCTCTCTCGATATAATCTTGGAAAGAAAAACTATCCGAGTAGGAACAACGGGTGATTATATGCCGTTTTCCTACAAGGAAGATGAGAACGAAAATCAATTTTCAGGAATAGATATTGAACTAGCAAAGAACTTAGCCGACACGCTTAATGTTGAACTGGAATTTGTCAGCACTTCCTGGCCTAGATTAATGGATGATTTATTGGCAGATAAGTTCGACATCGGCATGAGCGGTATTTCCATAACTCTTGACCGGCAAAAACTTGCTATGTTCAGTGATCCCATACAATTTGGCGGCAAAGCCGCAATTAGTAGAAACGCTGATGCCGATAAATATATAAGTTTGGCCAAAATAAATAACCCCGAAGTGAAGGTGATATTTAATCCGGGTGGTACAAACGAGCAATTTGCGCGCGATCATTTCCCACTCGCCCAACTTATACTAAACAAAGATAATATTACCATATTTGAAAAAATTGTATCCGGCGAAGCGGATGTTATGGTGACCGATGCAATTGAAACCATTATACAGCAGGAAATTCATCCAGAACTTGAAGCCATTAATCCGAAAAAGCCGTTTAATTATTCTGAAAAAGGCTACCTGATAAAGCGCGATAGCAGTTTTAAAGCATATATAGATCAGTGGGTGAATATGCGGCTTAAAGACGGCACTTACCAAAATATATATGAAAAGGAAATAAGCAAATCAGTAAGAGAAAACTTGTCAAACCACTAATTTAAGATACAGCCTTTAATTTATTACCACTGTTAAGCCCTGTGGGTAAAATGTCTAAGGCAATTGGCTTAAACGCGTTCACAAGATCCATATCTAGATGCCCCTGCATAGAAAGCATGATATCATACGCTTTTTCTTTGCTCATACTTTTCTTGTATGACCTTTTCTCAGTTACACCTGAAAAAACATCTGCGATAGCAACCATGCGTGCAATATCGCTTACTTCATCGCCTTTAAGGCCATCCGGGTAACCTGTTCCATCAAGTTTTTCGTGGTGGTGAATACATCCCTCAAAAATAATTTCATTACATTCAATACTTTCGAGTATCTGTCGTGAATATTCCGGGTGCTTTTTCATTTCCACCCACTCTTCATCCGTGAGCGGACCCGGTTTATCAAGCAAATCGGGCGAAACATAAGCTTTTCCAATGTCATGTATTAATCCGCAGGCGACCAGGTTTTGCATATCATTGCCCTTTATTCCGAGCAATAAACCAAAGGCAGACAGGTAACCACTAACCATCATACTGTGCCGATAAGTATAATTGTGATGCGTCCTTATTGCCGAAATCATATCGGATAAACCATCCCCAGCAGTCGCTTTTATCGTAAGATCACAACATTGCCTGATATCTTCATTGGAAAAAGCCTGGCCCTCTTTTACATTTGCAAATAGATCTTCAAAAACTTTCAAACCAGCTTTCAATGCAGCTTCCTGTGTTTTACTTAATGCCTTCCACGAATCTTCAATACTGTTATTTGCCAGTTTTCCTAATTTTGTGATGAAATTTTCATGATTTACGGGGTGAACCAAAAAATCTGAAGCACCCAATATTTGCACCTGCATCGTTTCTTTCCGGGTCATACTGCCCAAAACGAAAAATGAAGGTATGGACTTTTGATTGGTAACTTGTAATATTTTTTTAAGAGATGTGACCGTTTCGTAATTATCCGGTGGAACATCCACTATCAGCATAATTGCATTAGAAAAATCAAAACCTGCGGCCTGTTCTATGCTCAACTCTATAATATCGTGATAGCGTGACGTTAACTCTGTTACAACTTCCTGATCCGGAGTTTCCGCTTTGTCTTTATGTCGTATGATATATACGAATGATAAATCTGTCATTTTTGCCTATTTTTATAAGGGGTTGTCATTCCTTTTATACTTCTTCCTCCCAAACTTGGATTGTCGGATCGGGTCATTTTCCCGATAACATCCTGTTCATGATAGTCAGCGATATTTAGAAATATGTAGTTGGTATAGATAAGTTTACCGGTAAAGTCTGTTTTACAGACAGTAAGATCGTTGTGACCAAAAAAAACTTCTTTTCCTTCGTAAAGCATAGTTGGAGCTTTCTCTGATGCCCCACCATTAAAATTTTTATCAAAGTTCAAACTATTGTAATTATGTTAATAATAAGTTACTAATATTAGAATTATGTTAAGATAAATTATAATGCTCTGTTTTTATTAAGTTTTTAAATATATATTTCTGAAAATTTTATCCAAAATCAAACTATAATTGTAATTTTCTGTAACTAATTGTAATACTTACTTGTACCCTTTACCGAACATTAACAAAGCAAGCTTATAGTTATAAGGTTAGTTCATAAGGAAAAGAGGAAAACATGACACATTTTCTATCGTCTGATCAAAACCAGGAAGGTCATAAGCTTGAGGATGTTCTGAAAAAAGTTCGCAACGATATTATTTATCGTGCGACTAAAATAATGGATGACCCTAAGCCGGAAGCGGAACAAGTTCTTAATAACAATATTGAAATTCTTGGACTGCTAAAAGAATCTATTTTGCTCGCTGAAAACAGCACCGAAATTTTAAACAGGAGCTTCGGTACAAGTAAATCCGGATCTCCAAGAATTGGTACCAAATAAAAATCACCCCGTTCAATCCATAACACTGTTTACCGTTTCACAGTAATTAGGTTTGCTGTTATAAAGGGAAAACAAAATTATGGATTTATTTTATGGTTAACAGCAGCGATGACAACCAAATTGATTACTATGCGAAGTTCATGCACGAGCTTGCTGACATTGCCGCAGGCGTTTCATTAAAGTATTTTAAAAAACCGGTTGATATTTTTAATAAAGGGGCAAAGCTCGGACTTGACTTTGACCCGGTGACCATTGCTGACCGCGCAACAGAACAAGCTATCCGTGATCATATCCGAAACCGTTTCCCCACACACAACATTCACGGGGAAGAGCAAGTCAACGAACAAAATAACAGTGAACTTACCTGGGTAATTGACCCCATTGACGGCACACGCGCTTTCATAAGCGGCATTCCCACATGGGGAACATTGGTTTCATTACATGATGGGAACAAACCAATTGTCGGCCTGCTTGATCAGCCTTACTTGAAAGAACGTTATATTGGAACATCAAATGGTACAACATTAAATGGATCAAAAATTACCTGTAGAGCTTGCGCAGATATGAAAGAAGCAACAATATCAACAACTGACCCACTACAATTATTTGCAAACCTCGAAGAACAAGATTGTTTTTTTCGTGTGGCTGCAAGAGCCAAACTTATGAGAAATGGATTTGATTGCTACGCGTACGCCATGATTGCAGCGGGTTTCATGGATGTGGTTATCGAAAGCGGGTTGGAACCATACGATATTCAGGCCCTCATTCCAATTATTGAAGGCGCTGGCGGCATCATCACTAACTGGCAAGGCACCACCGCAGATCAGGGCGGGCAGGTTGTTGCTTGCGGCGATGTGAGGCTCCATAAGCAAGTAATAGAACTTCTTAATACGAATGATGAGTAGTCCAAATATCGTACTCAAAATTTTTGGAAAATTCTTTCTCAGAAATCAAAAAATACGTCTATTTTTTTCCACATCTTATCACGAATTTCATTGACCTCCCGATAAATTTCGTGACGGGCACCGGTCATTATTTCGTATGTTGCGTTTTTCATCCGGTTTAACAATGAAATTGTCGTACTATTTCTAACCACACGCTCGTCGTCGGCAAGCAAGCAAAGAATAGGAGTTTTGATTTTATTTACGTATCCAGATTGCCTGATAATATGAATACTTTTGATGGCACCGCGAACCCATCCAAATGTCACGCCACCAATGAATAATTCCGGGTATTTGTTCAATGCCCTTTGCGCCCACTCATAACGGTCCTTATCATGTGTCAAGGCGTTATAAGCCGCCTCATGATTAATCATCTTGCGGCCTCTCGCCTGCCCGGGTGCGAACATTTTCGAAAAGCCCAACATATTCATTATCATAAAATATAATTCAGCAATAAACGTTATGAAAGGCGAGCTCGAACCCAGGTTTGTAAAGGGCGAAAACAACACCGCCTTCGAAATTACATCAGGATGGTCATGCAAATAGCGCATTGCAAAATGAGCCCCCAAAGAATGGGCAACCATATATAATGGATGTGTTAAAGTGTCGGGCTTAATAATTCGGCTGACAAGTTCGTGTATATCTTCAATAATAATGTCAAAATCAGGATTATGGCTTTTCTTTTTATCACTAAGCACCCGGTCGGACAGCCCCTGTCCCCGATGGTCCATACTGTAAACGTTAATTCCACGAATTTGGAAATCGCTTATAAATTCAGAATATTTCTCCAGAAATTCCCTGTGGCCGTTGATCAACAATATCGACGCTTTAGCAGGCCCGTTCGCGGGGAAATACCCAATCCTTAAACGAGTACCGTCTTTTACCGTTAAATAGTCTATTTCGCTATTTTCCGGTAAAAACGGGTTTTCTATATTTATGGCCTCATCTTCCATGATTAATATTTACATTTAATGCCATCAAATAACAATAATCCTCTTGACTTGAGATAAGGTAGAACTCTATTTTATAACTATTCTAATTAACATGTTAATTCGCAGACATCATAACCGGAGACCACAAATGTCATCACTCATTGGCCAGAAAGCCCCTGATTTTACCGCTCAAGCCGTCATGGAGAATGACGAAATTACTGAAATGAACCTGCACGATTATTTAGCAGGTGATTATGGCCTTATCTTCTTTTATCCGCTTGATTTTACCTTTGTTTGCCCATCCGAAATAATTGCGTTCAGTAACCGCATGGACAAATTTAAATCTCTCGGTTGTAAAGTGGTCGGCATCAGTGTCGATAGTCAATTTTCACATTATGCATGGCGTAATACGGCGGTTGAAAAAGGCGGCATCGGAAGTATCAACTTCCCGCTGGTTGCCGATTTAACGAAACAAATCTCAACTGATTACGGCGTGTTAATCGACGGTGCCGGCGTTGCCCTGCGCGGATCATTCCTAATTGATAAAGCCGGTAATATTCGTCATTATGTGATTAATGATCTTCCACTTGGACGTAATGTGGATGAAAGCATCCGCATGGTTGAAGCACTTCAATTCCATGAGGAGCACGGCGAAGTATGCCCGGCGGGTTGGAACAAAGGCGATGAGGGAATGACGCCATCAGCCGACGGCGTTGCCAACTACTTGGAAGGCCACGCTGAAGATTTATAATCCCCGCAATATTATTTCTGAAAATCCTCGCTATAAATGCGGGGGTTTTTTATGAATATCTCATTGCGTTTATATTGATTATTAAGTAGTCTGCGCCTTCATTTACCATATTGCACCCGTAGCTCAGCTGGATAGAGCGCTGCCCTCCGAAGGCAGAGGTCACGCGTTCGAATCGCGTCGGGTGCACCATTAAGTTATTGATATATAAGCTTCAAATAGCAGTTCGGACTAATCTTTCGAAATATTTCCGCATTTAGCAATGTTTTACATTTTAACGAAGTTGGTATTTTCGCGCTGTCGCGTAGGTACCATATCGAGTGGATGACATCTAGCGGATTTGCGGTTGCGGGTTGACCAAGATTTCTGAATAGCTACAATCCTGATAGTACGTTGGACGTTATTATTGATGTTGCGGGTTGACCAAGATTTCTGAATAGCTACAATTGGAGACTCCGCACAGATAGGCAGCTCTGGGTTGCGGGTTGACCAAGATTTCTGAATAGCTACAATTCTATTTCAAAACCAGCACGCGGCACGAGTTGCGGGTTGACCAAGATTTCTGAATAGCTACAATATTTCTGTTGAGCTATTAATATAAGTTTAGGTTGCGGGTTGACCAAGATTTCTGAATAGCTACAATTTAAATGATTTATGGAAATCTGGTTTTATTGTTGCGGGTTGACCAAGATTTCTGAATAGCTACAATTATGAGACGCCGCTCAAAGCAGTGGAGCCAGTTGCGGGTTGACCAAGATTTCTGAATAGCTACAATTAGGTGTGCGCCATCAACTGAATAGCTGCTGTTGCGGGTTGACCAAGATTTCTGAATAGCTACAATTGCAGCGCATTACCCACGAAAGTAGAATATGTTGCGGGTTGACCAAGATTTCTGAATAGCTACAATTGGAGACTCCGCACAGATAGGCAGCTCTGGGTTGCGGGTTGACCAAGATTTCTGAATAGCTACAATGCCTTTGTCCTCTTCTTGGAGAAAGCAGGGGTTGCGGGTTGACCAAGATTTCTGAATAGCTACAATGCGACCATTTGGCAGAACCTGCCCGACCCTGTTGCGGGTTGACCAAGATTTCTGAATAGCTACAATTAACACTACTGAAAATACTGGCTCGGATGCGTTGCGGGTTGACCAAGATTTCTGAATAGCTACAATTCCAGTTCACAGGTGCAGACGTGTGTTTAGGTTGCGGGTTGACCAAGATTTCTGAATAGCTACAATAACCTTGATAATCTCAGCCTTGACGGGCGAGTTGCGGGTTGACCAAGATTTCTGAATAGCTACAATTGTTCCTCAAGATCATGGTAGCTTTCATACGTTGCGGGTTGACCAAGATTTCTGAATAGCTACAATTTTGGTGCGGGTGTGCAAGGTCGTGGTGCAGTTGCGGGTTGACCAAGATTTCTGAATAGCTACAATTGGCTATGCGTTCGCAGTGCGAACGCATATGTTGCGGGTTGACCAAGATTTCTGAATAGCTACAATTATTCTTTAAGGATCAGGCTCAACTAGAAGGTTGCGGGTTGACCAAGATTTCTGAATAGCTACAATACACTTGCAATGTAACCGCTGAAATGTCCTGTTGCGGGTTGACCAAGATTTCTGAATAGCTACAATTGAGAACCGACATCATACCAAACGCGGGCGGTTGCGGGTTGACCAAGATTTCTGAATAGCTACAATGAGCCTGTTGATGAGTAGATAGCACCCTATGTTGCGGGTTGACCAAGATTTCTGAATAGCTACAATAAAAGCCGCCACCGCGAATGATCCGCCGACGTTGCGGGTTGACCAAGATTTCTGAATAGCTACAATTTGTGCGTTTTGAGATAACGCATTAAAGCAGTTGCGGGTTGACCAAGATTTCTGAATAGCTACAATCTGTCATTAATACCTAGAACAATAGCGTCAGTTGCGGGTTGACCAAGATTTCTGAATAGCTACAATTAATGACTGAATGGTATGTTATGGCTTACTGTTGCGGGTTGACCAAGATTTCTGAATAGCTACAATCCGGTATTGTTGTTTTGTAATGAACGGTAGGTTGCGGGTTGACCAAGATTTCTGAATAGCTACAATAGATAAGCGTTAACTGATTGAAGATAATGATCAGTTTGCGCTTTTCTCATTTTAAATATCGCTATGGTAGGGCTAAAATAATAAAAGCTGCTCTCTTTTTTCTGTGTTCTCACGCGTTTTTCCCTTGAAGACCTTGATGTTTTCATATTGTTTGTCCGTTAATGACACAATCTGCACAGAACCATATTCGGGTAAATTCTCCCTAACACGTCGTTCCATAGTCTGGCCCTTGTCCTTGCCAGATACCATACGATAATAGACCGAATATTGGGCCATGGCAAATCCCTGATCTAATAAAAAATTTCTGAACCGAGTCGCGGCCTTACGGTCAGTTTTTTCAACCACAGGCAAATCAAACATCACTAACATCCACAAAATATTATACCCACTTAGCCAATATCTTTGATCTTGGATCATGATCAGATTAGTTTTCCCACTCTTCTAAATACGGGGAATTCAATCTTATTTTTCTTTTCGTGCAAGCTGGTAACAAATGTTTGAGCCATACGGTGAAGAGAATTCATCACCGTTGAAACACCTTTTTCATGCAGCACGTCCAGATCCAGCACTTTGGTCAGATCCTTTTTAATTTCTGGTGTTAAAGCACCTTCCTCTAACCCTCCATCATCAATGATCTTTCGAACGGCCATATCCACCGACGGGCGATAGGGTTCCATAAGATCATCCACAAGAGCAAAAGGATTTTTTCGGTTATGATGGTGGATACCGAGGGCCGGTGTTAGACCCGCACCGCTTATCGCCCGTGCCGTGGCCGCCCGTAAAATACTATAACCATAATTTAACAGAGAATTTTCTGCCCCTGCCTGACGATCACGACGAAAACCAGCCCCCAATAAAGCGGTCCAATAATAGCGGGCGGCCTGGGCCTCCATATTTTCCGGGTCGCCGGATTTTACCCGCTTTGCCAATATGGCTAATTCATTTGAGGGGCTAGTATTAGTTTCAAAATAGTCCAATGTTATCTGTTGGTTGGTGATTTTCTCACGGACGACCGATTGCCATATGCGTTTGGCTAACGGTTGACCGCAGTCAATTTGCGCCCATAATATCCCTGTTTGATCAAAATGCGTGTCATAAGGCAAGGAAAAAGCCAGAGGGTGATAATTCTTTCCGCAAGTCATAATAGGAGTTTTGCGTTCCGCCATTTCGACTATCAGGGCTTTCGAAAGTGTAATTTGATGGGCAGATAAGATGAGAACCGTGACGTCATCAAGGGGGACACGCCCCACTTCAATATGATCCCGCTCGATGGCCATGAACCCTCGATATTTGGATAAATGATGACCATCTTCTGCAATTTCGACAACTTGAGTGACCATAAGCTACCCTTTTCTTAGGCCATCTGGATGGATATGTAATTTTCTATTGAAATTCTCTTTTAGAACATTAATGGAAATATATTGTTGTTTGCCATCAGTATCAAATTGCGGTCGAAGGTCTATCTTATTATTTGTGGTACTAAATCCGCCAACCCGCATGATTTTATTATCACCTTTAAATTCCAATTCAATCATGTCATTTTTGAACAGGCGGGTGATGAATTTTGCTGCCGGATGGATGGATTTTTCATTAATTTTCCCCGCATTTTTATCAGGACTTTTCCCCTTACAATCCGCATATGACCAGAAAGCCCCCTTCCATTCAACCTCTCCCCGTTTCCATTTTCCCGGCTTCCCCTTTGGTAATTGCCAGATATCAACACAAACAAATGAATCCGGGGCATAAGCCTTGAATGGTGCAGAGGGAATGACAGAAGCAGATTGATTCGAAGCCAAAATACGTATGGTTTTTATATTATTTTCTTTACCAAATTCCGCCAGGGCCTTATCCAGTTTGATGCCATTTGCTTTTGCCTCATAGACGCACTGCGCAATCCGCGTTCGCCAGCCAGGGTTACGAATAGCGTTAATTTCATTAGTGGTGAGAGAAATTAGTTTCTTTCTGGTTACCAGATTATATCCCTTAAGATCAGCGTCCTGCTTTTCCGGCGGGATAATGCCGTAGGCCGTTTCTTTATACATTTTTCCATTAGTGCCATGATCAGGCTTGAAAGAAATAATCATACTATCTAGTCGTTCCCTAAGCTGATTAAACAAGGGAGTAATATCGGGTAATTCAATGTGATTGAGGCCATCAGCACCGCGCTTTGTGTTATCAGCAACGCGCTTCAACATTCCCTTATCCGTCAACCCCACCACAAAAGCGTCAATAGCATGATGGCGGTGGTCGTTTCTTTCTTTATAATTATGATCACCGAGCAAACCATTCAAATGCCATTTTCCGCGCAACATTGCGGTTAAGCCGCCAGGAATTGT
The DNA here is from genome assembly GCA_021774795.1 of Emcibacteraceae bacterium. Taxonomy (GTDB): domain Bacteria; phylum Pseudomonadota; class Alphaproteobacteria; order Sphingomonadales; family Emcibacteraceae; genus Pseudemcibacter. The sequence continues at coordinate 285,906 of JAJFIR010000014.1, forward strand.
CGCGATTTTATTCTGATCACATATATGGCTCAGGTAGCGTTTTGTCATTTTTGAAATATAGGCATTATCGGTTAATTGGCGGGCGAGGAACCCGCCTTCTTGTTCAAAACGAACCATAGCATCCTCATCAAACCGCCATCTCTTATTTAATGGTAATGATTTTGCACGTTCGGCAATATCACGCCATATAATACCCTGATCCGTGTATTGATCACGTGCGAATGCCTCAAAAGGCGCTCCGTTGCCTTTAAGACGGTTGGCAAACCTCATGGCAACCGTAAGGTTCGCTGTTCCATTATCCAGTGTTCTGGAAAAGGGCAAAATATGTTCAATTTCCGCTTCGCCGTTAAAGAGCATTGCCGCTGAAATAATTTTGCCCGAAAATGGGCAGTGCCGCGTTAACTGGTCTGGTCCCAGTTCTTCCCAAAGGCGGATCTTCTTTAAATCCAGTCCTGAAGGTTCACGTTCACCGTTAAGTTCACGAAACAAGTTGGCTCTTTTGTCATTGGCCTTTGCAAATTTTTTATTTTCTTTTGCAATATCATTGCGGGCTTTTGCGGTCTTTTTTAAGTCCCTTACCAACTCCACATGAATTTCCGTTAACGGTCCATAACGATCAATTAATCGGTTAAGTAATTTACGAAGTTGGTTGAGTGCAACATGAACCGTAGGGTTATTTATTTTACCATAATACTGTTCAGGGTTATCTATTGCATTAAAATCTGCGGGCTTCGCACCTATGACACTACCTTTTAATAATTCACCGTAATAAGGAAGCTTTTCCAAAATGAGATCAACTTCATATTTACTATGGTGAAAGAAAACCCCATCATCGTCATAAACTTCACGAACTGCGGCGTCGTAACCTAAGTTATCTTCCCTCATGATAGTAGCACAGCGCATCATAAATTTACGAGATAGATGTGTGGTGACAGAAGATAGTTTAAACTTGCTAACAGCTTTTGCTTGTTCCTCTTTAAAAGAGGATTCTTTCATCAAGTCACTGATTAGCTGATCATCATCTTCCGCATTATGGAGCATTTCCAGTAAATCATTTTGTCTGTCCGGTGACATTCCATTCCAGTAATCGCCAAGCAACTCCGGTTTGCGCATTTCAACTGCGGTCGCATTACCGTTTAATTTGTCACGTGGTCCGTTCTCCAAATTAAACAAACACTCCCTAGGAAACATTAATATTCCATTTATATCTTTAAGTTTTCGAAGTGCGCCGAAAGAAACTGTTTTCTGGGAATTTAATTTTTCAATAACAGCGATGCGTTGCTCGTTGTTTAATTCACGCTTTTCAAGGTTCTCGTCATAATATTGAAGGTTGCCTACTTCCTGTAAAATTCTAAATTCCTGAGCAACGGGCAAATCTTTATGAGCGCGGTATTCATCAACGAAAAACTCACAGCGCCCTCTTTCAACTGGTTTTAGCTTTCGTTGAAAAAATAACCCGTCAAAAGCTTGATCCTTATTACCGTTACGCAGGTCATCCCAGTCATTTTCGGATAAGTCATGAAACTGCTTTTGGTAATTGCAGATTTTATCAAATTCCTCGATATACATGGCCCTATCCGCATAAAGATCCCCCTCTTCACCACGGAACCTAAGAGGTAATCCTTTTTTTGCTCTCTCATAAAGCCACTGGCCTAATGTTTTATTCCCGAGCTCTTTCCTCAATTCCGTTATTTTCGGCTTGATTTCGCCCGTTTCTTCATCATCACCATCACTTTTACGATTGGATAAAAAGCCACGCCGTTGACTAAAATGAAATAATATTCGCCCCAATTCAAACGATGTTAAAGCACTTTCCAGTGCTTTGGCGCGTAAATAATAAGGACCAAGTTTTTCAAGTTCTTTTCTTTTCGTCTTGTCTTCAGGCATAAGACCTAATCGGACAAGGCGATCAATTAACTGCCTTTTACGCTTCAAACGACGGTCACGATTTCTTCTTGCTCCCCGAGCCTCACGCCTTTCAACAGCTAGGCTCTCGCCTACTCTGTCCTTGCTTGACGGTTCTCGGCCATCAGAAAAAATTCTGACACCAGAATCTTTTAATCCTGTTACTTTACCAGATCTATCAAGTGAGAAAGCCGCCCATCCTAACGAATTTGTCCCCATATCTAACGCTAGTCGCCAAGTCATTTTTACCCCCTTTAGTTTAGGACTTACAAAATAATATTGACTTATAGTTGATGTATATGCAATACTTTTCTTGAGTGTAGCTACTCAGAAATCTTGGCAACTCGTTAACAAGACAAATGTCATAAAATTTAAAGACTGGGTCCGCCCAGTCTTTTTTCGTTTAAATTGAGTGTAATTAATCTTTCCCGTTAATCAGAAATAAATTGAATTTATTTATAGAATTTCAAGGGAACCAACATCACCCAGTTCTTTTTTTTATCCTGACTGGTACTCCGTTTAATTTGTCACGCAACTATTGCCATCGATTTCTTCGCCGTTCACCTCTACACACTTGAAAAATCTATTACCTTCAGGATATTTAATAGTATTGCCGGACACTTCTGCGTCTTTCGCTGTTACCCGAATACCCCATCGCCGGTTCCCTGTGGCTATTGGTTCTTCGATATTGATAATATTATTGCGAACTATAGGTGCCACGGTTATGACCCCGTCTCCTTCGGTCTTCGTTGGAATAACAATGCCATCGGCAATGGCCGCTTTAAGAGTAACAACGTTGTCTTCAATAATAGCACCGGGGCAATTAGAACAGCCAATAGGAGTGTTAGCGGCGTAATCTACAATATTTCTCTTAATAATTAGATTAGTGAACTTCTCAGGCCAGAACCTTCCCTGATCTACTGCAATTCCCCAACAACCACCACCTGTATTATCTTTGTCTTCAATAACGTGGTTACCTTCAATGGTTAAGCTATCAATAATACCATGTGCTACAATAGGCCCTCTGTTACACATTATATCTGATGAAGGGGTGTTCTTTTCAACTATATTGTTTAGAACTGAGAATCTTTCAAGGCCTGTTTTTTCACCAGCAACGTATATTTGGTGTCCTCCCTTACCATCACCGGAATTCTTGAAAACGTTACCTTTAAGTTCAGAATCGTTTATGCCGCCAAGAAAACCTGCTCCTTTATTGTTAAGAAAACGGGACCCGTATACGTTAACGGACTTGGCAGCTTTATTAATTCTCTGTATCTGATACATGCCTGTGTGAAAACCTTCAATATCAACATTAGTAAACTTCACATGTTCGATTGCAGTCTCGCCATTTACCACAATACCCGTTACGACATCCTCCACATAACCGGGGCCAATGAAACGAATATCTCTAATCTCAACATGTTTAATCGCTCTGCCTTGTGCGGCTGTCATGTTCAACACACCACCGTCACTACGCACGATTGGAGCCTCTCCTTCACCATATGCGCCTAATGTACATATTTGATCGACTTCACAGGCTGCGGTTGCTATTCTAGCCAACCTTGTCACTTCAAACTCCCCGCCCCGGCATAGATAAACGCCTTGACCGGGTAATAAGTGATTAAAAGCATCTATTGCTCCATTATATGTTTTTAAGGCAGTGTTACCCGTATTACATACGTAAATTTTCCTGGAATCACCTGCTGGAGGTCTTTTTGCGATTCCACTTTTTTCCTCGCCAGCAAACACATGATGACTTGACAACATTATTAACAATATTAGTAAACACTTCACTGACATAATCCTCTATTTACATACTTCAATTATTTTTTGCGGATGCTTCCTGCTTCTATCGTTTGATAAACTTTCGGTAGCAAATGTAACCTTCACGGCACGTGCAATAATAAAAGTTAGCATATTTAACTATATTTAAGGAAATAAGATATGCAATTATTGTAAATCTTAAGGAACAGTTTTTCGGAAAATTCTTCAAGGTTTAAAATAATTCTACCGAATGCTATAAGCAAGTAAATTATCCGTCCATTCTATGAAGCTTATATCTATTCTATGAAACATATATCTATTTTACATATGTTGTTAGTTTTTTACAGGACTTTTGGATATATTTAATAATATGCGATCCTAAACCCATCCCAAATAATTAAAACTTCAAAAATCTACATTAAGCATCTGATAGTAAACTTCTTTTTCATCTAAAATTAAATTTTAAAACCTTTTTATAATTATCGAATTTCACTCTTTTTTAACGTTATATGACTAAGAATAATTAACTATGAATTCGAATTTTTAAAGGTAATTTTATGAGCTATTCTGCGACTTGGGGGTTACTGGTGACATTATTGTCATCTACTTTGCTCTGTGCTCAGGAAATTCCGAACCAAGTGCTGCCGGGAACTCTGGATAAAACGTTTGAGCAAAACCCGACGTCACAATCAACGGGAAAGGTAGTTGTTCCCTCACCAAGTGTCCAGGTCACACCTACACTGGCGGGATCAACTAAATTTATATTAAATTCGGTATCTATTGCAGGTAATACGGTTTTTCAGACGTCGGAGCTTACGGCATTTTACCATGACTATATCGGGAAACAAGTTTCACTGGCAAACATATTTGACGTTGCTAACGAAATAACCAATCATTATGCAAAAGCCGGCTACGCTCTATCCGTCGCTTATATTCCGGCGCAAGAAATTGATCAGAACGGTGTCATTCGCATTGTCATCGTTGAAGGTTCTATAAATGAAATTATTTATTCCGGTAACGTGGCTGCGTTAAGCAAACGCACCAAAAGACAGTTCGAAAAACTAACCGCGGAAACGCCACTCACCGTAGCAACCTTAGAACGTTATATTCTGCTCGCCAATGACATTCCCGGCTTAAATGTAAGCACGACAATTGACAGAGCCGATCAAGGTGCAGGGAACATCAGGCTGCTCGTTAATGTTGACCATAAGATAATCGAAGGCCACGTGGGAATTGGCAATCGTGGCAGTAGCGCACTTGGCCCAATTTTGGGTGATATTGGCTTCACCTTTAACAATCTTGGCCCACTAGACGGCTATATTTCGGGACTAGCCAGCCATACAATTGGGCAAAATGAGTTGGCTTACTATTCTCTTTCAACAGGGGCCTTTATCAATGATGAAGGAACGAAAATTGATCTCTCGCTTAGTCGTGTCAATGCTTCGCCCGGCGTACCAACACTCGAATTGCTTGAATTTAATACTGATAGCTGGATTGGTTCGGTTGGTGTTAACCATCCTCTAATTCGGTCGCGCTCTCGTAATGCTGCGGTTTGGACACGCTTTGATTTTAAAAATAGCGACGGCGAAATGCTCGGTTTTTCTACTTCAAATGAAAATATTCGCTCGCTCAGGTTCGGTGGTCAGTATGACTGGGTGTCATCCGAAGGTACTATTACATTACTGCAAGGGCAATTAAGCCAAGGGATAGGTATATTCGGTGCTACAAAAAATGGTTCGCCACTTATCAACCGCCAAAATGCTGATTTTAATTATAGAAGCTTCAAATTTGATGTTTCGCAGTTTCATCATTTTGATGATGGGTTTGGTTTATCGCTCAGGGCGTCAGCGCAATATAGTGGTGATGCATTAATTGGGTCAGAACAATGTGGGTTTGGCGGCAATAATTACGGCCGCGCCTACGATAATTTCGAAATTTCCGGCGACAAATGTGTCATTGGCAGTGCTGAAATCAGCAAAAACCTGCCAAGATTGAGTAATCAGATAAATAACATTCAGCCATATGTTTTCTGGGATGCTGGCAAAGTTTGGTTAAATCAAAGCAACATTTCTTCATTCAGCCATGCAGCCGGTGCCGGCGTGAGAGCCACATTTTTTCAATATGTAAACGGGTATGCAGAACTCGCCGTGCCGCTTAAACAAGCCGTTTCATTAACCAATAGCAAAAGCCCAAGATTTTTCATGGGCATAAGGTCATTTTTCTGATGTTAAGTTTGAGATTGAAATATCAGCTAAGAACATCAGCTGCCACTATGGTCACCTGGTTAATGATGGTTGGCACGAACTCTGCCCAATCAGTAGCTGTTAATCAGTTACCTGCCAACGGTTTAGTTACACGCGGATCAGCGACTATTAATAATTCAGGTGCCACAACAACAATTAATCAATCTTCTGATAAAGCTATCATAAATTGGCATGATTTCTCCGTAGGTGCCGACAGCACCGTCAATTTTAATCAGTTAAGTAAGAATTCAACCGTTCTAAACCGTGTCACCGGAAATAATACCAGTCAAATTTTTGGAAACTTAAATGCGGATGGTACAGTGTTTCTGGTCAATCAAAACGGTATTTTATTTGGCAAAGACGCCGTCGTTAATGTGGGTGGTCTTGTCGCTTCAACGGCTTATATTAGTGATGATAATTTTTGGTCCGGCAATTACATATTTGACTACCACGATAGCAACACCGCATTTATAAGAAATGATGGGTTAATTACAATTAAAGAAAAAGGTCTGGCTGCATTCGTTGCGCCGTATGTCGTGAATAACGGGATCATTAACGCACGTCTTGGCAGGGTCGCAGTAGGCGCAACCAACAGCACTTTCAGTATCGACTTTTACGGTGACAATCTTATTAAGTTTGCGATGAGTAACGATAAAGCCATTGAACTTGGACTTAAAGATAGCGACAATACCGGCGTTGATATTTCCGGCAAGATAATTGCCGAAGGCGGGTCAATCGCCATCACAGCCGATCTTGCCCGTGAAATAGTTACCGACGTAATAACGGTTAACGGAGAACTTCGCGCCAATAGCATATCAGAAAACGGTGGAAAAATAATTCTTTCCGGCGGACATCAAGGAAACGTGAAAATTAATGAAACCGCAATTGTCAATGCGTCCGGCGTCACCGGTGGAGAAATTATTATCTCAGGTGAAAAACTATTCCTCGATGCCGCACTGGATGCTTCTGGCGACCCGAAACAATATGCCGAAGCACTCGGATATCTATATGCTAACAACGTCGCTCAACCGGTCATAGACGAAGTCTTAAGTTGGTCACGCGGTGGATCGATTAACGCGACAGGCAGCTGGATTAGTTTAGGCGGAAATTTGAATACAAACGGTTCAAATGGCGGTGTCATAAACATTACTGCAGAAGGTTTTTTTAATTCCGGTAGCATTAGCTCCACGGGTTATTGGGGCAATGGTGGATCAGTCAATATAGGCATTGATAAAACCATCTTAGAATTCGACATGGCAAATATTAATGCAAGCGGATTTATAGATGGTGGCGATATAAATGTGATCGCAGGCCAGCAAATTACGTCGTCAGGTGACTATAAAAGTGACGGCCTTCACGGTAGCGGTGGTTACATTGATCTAACAGCGAACGCGATTAAATCTTTGAGCGGTCAATATTTCGCGCGTGGCGGAAGGTTCGGCGGCCAAATTCGCATTGGTGGTGAATTTCAGGGCGGTAAGAATTTATTCACTGATCAGCTTAAAAACGCGAATACAAATGTATTTTCCACGGGTAGCCTCATCGATATATCAGGCGGAAGTAAGGGCGGCACAGCTATCATCTGGTCTGACCAGGAAACCGTGTTCCTCGGTTCAATTCGTGGTGATGATGCTTTCGTTGAAATCTCATCCTCCGGCACCTTAAACTATAAAGGTGATGTTCAAATAGGTGGCGGAAAACTGCTGCTTGACCCCAAGAATATAAATATCCTTGATGACGTTTCTGCACCTCCCTCTCTCGCCCTGATTATGGGCTATAATTATGCTGGAAATCCTGGTCAAATGACCGATTTGGCGAACAGTGATAAAATTGGAAGTGCGGTTTCATTAGACGGTAACCTGCTTGCGATCGGTGCTTTTCAGGATGATGGTTTCGCGAATGATAAGGCCGATGTCGGCGCAGTTTATCTGTTTAAATTTTCTGATACTTCCCTGAATAATCCTTCGCTATCAGCGATTATCGGCTCGGGATACACCGGCGGGAATAATATTGACAATACAGCGATCGAAGCCGGAGATCATTTTGGTGTTTCAATATCACTTGAAGGCAGTCACCTCGCCATTGGCGCGAACGCAGATAGCGGCCTAGGTAATACAGTAGCTGGCGGCGGTGCCGCCTATCTCTATAGTTTTACAGGCGATTTTACCAATATAACTGAGAACGCCATCATAGGTGCGGATTATACTGGCGGAAATAATGTCGACAATACAGGACTTGGAGCCGGTGATTTATTCGGCAGCTCAGTTGCACTTAGCGGAAACTATCTGGCGATCGGGGCGACACAGGACGACGGTCCAAGTGACGCTACCGTTAACACTGGGGCAGCTTATTTATATAGCTTTACCGGGGATTTCACATCAATCACCGAGGAAGCGATTGTCGGCGCGGATTATGTGGGTGGAAATAATACCGATAACACCGCTTTGGAAGCAGATGATAATTTTGGTGCTGCCGTTTCTATCGACGCAAGCCTGCTGGCAATTGGGGCTTCGGGCGACGATGGTGCAACAGATACGGTAACTGATGCTGGGGCCGCTTATCTATATAATTTCACCGGTGATTTCACGAACGTCACACAAAACGCTATAATTGGCGCAGATTACGCAGGGGGAAATAATATTGATAATACGACACTCGGAGGGTCCGATAATTTTGCCAGTGCTTTAACAATCAATGGAACCAACCTTCTTATTGGGGCACCAAATGATGATGGTTTTAGCGATAGCGGCACCGATCTTGGTGCCGCGTACCTCTATGATTTCACAGGAAATTTTACAAACCTTACCCAAAGATCAATTGTCGGAAAAGGATATAGCGGCGGCAATAATTTAGATGTCACTTCCCTTGAGGATAATGACAACTTTGCGACCTCGGTTTCCCTAAACGGATCAAATATTGCAATCGGCACGACAGGTGATGATGGTGATTTAAATTCAGGCACCGATCACGGTTCCGTTCATCTAATAGGATGGACTGGTGGCGGTTTTACGCCAACATATAAGGGTATCATTGGCCAGGGGTACGACAATAGTCCAAGTTCTTCGTTTGGATTTGGGCAATATAATCTTGAAAATAGTGATTTTTTTGGTGCCGCTGTTGCCCTTGATAGCACTCATTTAGCTATCGGCGCTTATGGCGACGATGGTTTCGGTAATGGTGTTAGCGGTGCCGGCGCCGTTTATTTATACACATTTGCTGGTGTAGAACTAACCACGCCGTCTCTTTCGGCGATAATCGGTGCAGATTATACGGGCGGAAATAATATCGACAATACAAATTTGGGTATCAATGATGAATTTGGTCATTCAGTAGCACTTGATGGCAATCATCTGGCAGTTGGTGCACTTGGTGATGATGACTTAGTCAATGGAGGCACGGATAAAGGTGCAGTTTATCTTTATAGCTTCACCGGCGATTTCACGAGCATTACAGAAGAAGCAATTGTCGGTGCCGGATATGTTGGCGGAAACAACCTTAATATTGCATCAGTTGGAAATGAAGATAAATTTGGCCGGTCAGTAGCCCTTGATGGTTCCCATCTCGCTGTTGGTGCATCAGGAGATGATGGTGGCGGTACATTCCTAAAAGATACGGGTGCTGTTTACCTTTTTAGTTATACGGGCGATTTTACCAACATTACTCAGGAAGCTGTCATCGGTCGCGAGTATACGGGCGGCAATAATTTTGCCATCAGTTTGGATCAAAGTGACCAATTTGGCACTTCAGTTTCGCTCGACGGTGGCCATATCGCCATAGGTGCTCCATTGGACGATGATGGTAATACCAATGCAACAACATCCGCCGGTGCAGTGCACCTATTTAGCTACACTGGTAATTTTACGAATATAACCAAGGATGCCACTATCGGAAAGGGCTACTCTGGTGGTAAAAACCTTGACAACACCACGCTCGAAGCTTTTGATGTTTTTGGTAACTCAGTCTCTATAGATGGCGATCACCTTGCTATCGGCGCAACCGGGGATGATAACTTTACGAATACCGGAATTACGATTGGTGCTGTTTATCTCTATAGTTTTAGCGGAAATTTCGTGGGTCTAAGCGAGCAATCCATTCTTGGCGAAGGCTATGTGGGTGGCGGCAATCTTGATACTTTTTATATAGATACAAGTGATAACTTTGGCAGCTCTGTTTCATTGGATGGTCAACGTCTAGCCGTAGGTGCCTTTACCAATAACGGGTTTGCCAATGGTAGTGCAGACAGTGGTTCCGTTTATCTGTTTAACGCGTTTGATCCGACACCAAGTGATGTTGGTTGGAATTTTGCGGACAACACCTCAAATGATAGCACGATCTATAACTCTGACCTCACTGCACTTTTAAATGCCGGCACCGATGTTACGTTGCAAGCCAGCAATGACATCACGCTTTCCACTAACATTTTAGTTAACAATGCTGGTGGCAATGGTGGGGTGCTCGACCTCCAGGCGGGCCGTTCGGTATTCATTAATGGCGATTTAACTACCGATAATGGGAATTTGTCGATAACGGCGAATGATACTGCGGCAAACGGTGTTGTCGACGCCGATCGTGACGCAGGTGCCGCTGCAATAACCATGTCTGGTGGAACTACGATCGACGTTGGAACCGGTTCAGCGACATTTACATTATCTACAGGTGCTGGAAACACAAATTCGACATCCGGTGACCTAAGTTTGGCAATTATAAATGGCGCAAATATAAACATCGAAAATTGGGGTGCGAATAATGGATCAATATTAACCACCGGCATCATGACAGCATCAAATACCGGTGATGCCATTATATTGCGCACGAATGGATCCTATATAAACACTGGCGGTGCATCCGCGCTTAATGCGACGAATGGCCGCTTCGTCGTATTCGTTAATGATACATCGGATGTTACAGCTGGGGGCTTGAGTGCCTTAAACTGGTATAATACCGCAACAAATGCTTCCGTCGCCACGGTAACAAGTACAGGCAACCGGTGGGTTTCCAATGAAGCGGCGACTTTAACCGTCACAGCCGATAACCAAGTCAGAACATACGGTGCCGCCAACCCCACATTCGGACAGACTATTACCGGATATATAAATGGTGAAACAAACAGTATTTTGTTAGGAACTGTCGGAAACGGTAATTCAACAGCAACAGGCACCACTGATGTGGGCGCGGTTGCTATTAATGCGTCAATCGGAAGTTTATCTACCGACTTTAATTATTCAATAAATACTGCGGGGGGTATTTTGACTATTAATTCTGCGGCATTAAATGTAACAGCCGATAATCAAACCAAAACTTATGGAGCTAACCTTAATCTGGGTATGAGCGGCTTTACCAGTATTGGACTTCAAAATGGGGAAACTATTGGCAACGTCAACCTCACTAGTACTGGTGGTTACGACAGCAACACATCCGCTAATGTCGGAAATTATGCAAACGATATAATTGCCAGTGGCGCATCCGGCGGAACATTCAGTGCTACCAATTATACTATCGCCTATAACGGCGGTGATCTTGGTATAGATCCGGCCTCCCTGTTGGTCACAGCCGATAATCAAACCAAAACTTATGGAGCTAACCTTAATCTGGGTATGAGCGGCTTTACCAGTATTGGACTTCAAAATGGGGAAACAATTGGTTCTGTTGCTTTAACAAGTATGAACAATTATGACAGCAGCACAACCGTAAAAGGCGGTGTTTACGAAAACGAACTTCTAGTGTCCGATGCATCCGGTGGCACCTTCAACATTAGCAACTATAAAATAACTTATGTTGAAGGAGATTTAACCGTAGACGAGCCAAAAGGCAATGATGATCCAAGATGGGATATACATCACCCAGTTGAAATAATATCGCAAAACTCGGGTGGTGTGGAACCTGTGGCTTTACCCGAGCTAACATCTAACTTAAATTCTTTGACACCTAATGACGGAGCTGAGATAACATCTTTCATCGGATCATATTTGATCACGACAGATGAAAGCCTGATATCAATCACAGTTTTAGAAATAAATGCAGAAAATATTTTAAAAAGCGAGATACCGTCGTTAACGAATTCATTTAACATAGAAGACGGAAATAATCAGCTTATTCAATTCACATTTAGTTGGGTAGAAAATACCATTTTCGTTCAATCAGACGACCCGAAAGCAAAACATTTTTTCGAAACGGATACAGAAGCCGTTATTCAAATGGCTATAGTAGAACTAGAAAATCAGGGTACCGTCAATGTTGGCAAAATTAAAAAAGTTTATTTCAGTTTTTAATTAACTAGCGGCGCGTCAAAATCATGAAGCAAGTCCCGTGATGGCCTTTACTTCAAGATAATCATTTAGGCCCCAGATACCCTTTTCGCGTCCGTTTCCTGACTGCTTATATCCACCAAAGGGCGTATCGGCATTACCACCCGTATAATTAATGGCTATTTGACCTGCACGGATTTTTGTCGCGACCTGCTTGGCATGCTCCATATCGCCCGAACTTACATAACCCGCAAGGCCGTAATCCGTGTCATTGGCTATGGCAATGGCTTCTTCCTCAGTGTCGTATCCAATGATTGTTATTACCGGGCCAAAAATTTCTTCTCTGGCAATGGTCATGTCATTATTTGCTTCTGCAAAAACCGTTACCTTTACATAATATCCTTTAGGCAAATGATCCGGTCGGCCAGTGCCTCCAGCAACCAATGTCGCGCCTTCATCAATGCCTATTTGAATTAAATTCTGAATTTTATCGAATTGCACATTACTGATAACCGGACCGAGGTCCGTGTTTTCGTTCGAAGGGTCACCGATTTTCAAGTTTTCTGCCGCTTCACGCGCCGCTTCGATAGCACTGTCCATACTCTCATTAGGGACAAGCATTCTCGTCGGCGCATTGCAAGATTGCCCGCTATTATTCATGCAAAATCTTACACCGTCACCAACTGCTTTTTTGATGTCTGTATCACGCAATATAATATTTGCGGATTTACCGCCTAATTCCTGACTAACTCGCTTAACAGTATCGGCAGATGATTTCGCAACAGCAATACCGCCCCGAGTGGACCCTGTAAACGACATCATATGAATGTCCGGGTGAGCAGACATCACTTCACCTACATCAGCTCCGTTTCCGTTCACCAGATTAAATACACCTGCGGGAACGCCTGCTTCGTCTAATATTTCGGCAAGGATCATAGCATCAATTGGTGCTATTTCGCTCGGTTTTAGTATGATAGTACAGCCGGCAGCCAGCGCCGGAGCCACTTTTACTGCAACCTGGTTCATCGGCCAGTTCCACGGTGTAATCAACCCACAGACGCCAATTGGCTCATGTCTTAACATGATACCACCATCGTTTCTTTCAAACTGGAACTCTTTCAAGGCCTTCAACGCACTTTTAAAATGCCCCGTTCCGGCGGCGGATTGCGAATTAGTAGCCAGAGTTATCGGCGCACCCATTTCCATTGAAATTGCTTGCGCAACTTCAGGACGACGCTTTTCATAAAGAGCAATAATTTTTTGGAGAAGTTCAACACGTTGCCCCACTGACCAAGCAGAATATGTTGGAAATGCTTTCTTGGCAGCAGCGACTGCTTTATCCACATCTGCCTTTGATCCTAAACTGATTTGCGTAAACGCCTCTTCAGTCGCCGGATTAATAACATCAAATATATTTGGTACAACTGGCTCAACCCACTCGCCATCGATATAAAATTTCAAATACTGCTGCATTTCACTATTCTCTCGTTAAAAATTGAACTATAAATTTCTAATCATTATTTAAAGTTTGCAATAGAATAAGCTGAATATAATAAAACTAGTAACGAAAGATAAGTAAAAAGTTCAAAAACAATTTTATCTTTGAACTCGGCCTTTGCTTTCACCTTTTATTATCTCTTTTACTTCATCTACAGATACACGATTTACATCACCCGGGATAGAGTGCTTTAAACAAGCAGCGGCCACAGCAAAATCAAGGGCAGACTGCATTTCGTTGTATGTGGACATAGCGTAAATTAATCCACCAGAAAAAGCATCTCCCGTCCCGACACGGTCGATGATATTTTCTACATCGTAAATTCTACTTTTAATGAAACCTTCGCTATTTCGAAGGCACGCTGACCAACGGTGATGCTCGACACTCAGGGATTGCCTCAATGTGATCGCCATAGTTTTTAAATTCGGATAGTCTTCCAGCATTTTTTCGCTTAATGCTTCGAAATGCTCAAGGTTTCCAATATCTTCTACCGCTGGTGGATCAACATTTATGTTTAAACAATTTTGACAATCTTCCCGCCCGGAAATTGCAATATCTGCATGGCTTATAAGTTCCGGCATAATTTCGTGAACGGACCTGCCATAATTCCAAAGCTTACTTCGGTAATTTAAATCCAAAGATACCGTGATCCCTCTTTTTTTAGCTGCTTTCATTGAGGCAAGTGTTATATCCGCTGCTGACTGGCTTATGGCTGGAGTAATCCCGCTTGTATGATACCAGGTAACGTCACCGAAAATACTGTCCCAATCAAAATCTTCCGCGCTTGCATCGCATAATGAAGAATGGGATCTATCATAAATTACGCTACTCGACCTATGAGACGCCCCTTGCTCGAGGTAATAAGTACCGATCCGCCCGCCTTGCCTTCGTATATGGTTTATGTCCACCCCAAATCCGCGCAATTCACCTATCGCAGCATCAGCAATTTCATTATCAGGCAGTGCTGTGACGTACCCGACATTAAGACCATAATTGGCCAACGATACGGCTACGTTATATTCCGCGCCGCCAAAGGTAGCTTCGAGTGTCTGTGACTGAAAGAAACGCTCGTTTCCAGTTGTTTTTAATCTAACTAATACTTCGCCGAATGTAATGAATTTTGCCATTGAGATACTCTGCTCTATGAGTTAACCTTCAAATACTGGTCCGCAAGCACTTCCCTGACTGCACGGTGTGCTTCGTCAATCGCAACATCAGTAAATGGGTTTGCGCCAGCATCAGAATTGGCGATCGATATCCGCCCAAGTTTTTTCGAGGCAACAACACATGGTCGATCATCGGTTGCGTAAAAGCACCAATGAATCGGCTCAGTAAGAGTATTATAAATATAAGCGTTACCGTGCGGCCAACGATTAACTGTTATCCCGGCAATATCACGCGCAGCGTCAAACCCTGTGGAACCAAGCATACGGTTTAACTGTTCACGAATTTTACGTTCAAACGTACTGAAGGCTGTTTCAAATAGTTCAGTGCGCCCCGCAAGCAATTGAGTACGACGATCTGCACCGGGTTTACAAGGTGCTTTATGCATTTTAATCATCATCGGTTCATCGGGATTTATAGGTGCTTTATAATCGCCCACCTCAAGCGGCATGTTTATGCTGGTTGAAGTATGATATTCTCCCGGTGATTGAATGCTATACACGCCAAGTTTATTGAACGCTTCACCGTTCCTAAGCAACACATTAGTGTAAACCCGTGGTGCCTTAATTCCGTATCTCATGGCGTTTCTTTGTTCCACTGAAAAATCCCGGCACATATAGGGTATGACCATATGCCAGCAGGCAAGAATACAATTTTTTGCTCTTACTTTATTTGGCCCGTCGGCGCGAATATAAGTGACTTCTACACCGTCCGCACTTTCAGGATCCCCAAGATGTGCGACGTTAATCACCGAACTGTTAAGGCGAATTCGCGTATTATTTTCTGCGCGGTCAAGTTTCGAATAGTCGGTCGGCGCCGTATATAAATCATCCAGATTTTCACCAGGAATTGCGTCAGAGATAAGATGCCGTACAATCATCCGCGTGATGGTCGCGTTTCCATCCGGAAAATAAACCGATCTTTCGAGGTGTTCGTGTTCACGTCCATGATGTGATCCACCAATATGATGTATCGGGCTTATTTTTCCTGTTGGCCGAAGTTCAAGATGTTCAAACCCCGGCCAATTACCTTGCTGCCAAAGATACAAGGCCGGAACTTGCTCGGGTCCCATGTAAAAAAGAAAATGGGTACGCGACTGAAAAAAAGGTAATACAGAAGGATCAAGTCCCAAATAATCAGTCAGATATTCATTATAATTTAGCAGTGCCAGCTTTTCTTTTTTCTCATCATCGCTCAAGCCGATAAGACTTTTCGCGCTTACCTTTTCGTCGTAAAGTCTTTTAAGATCACGTTTGGCAATCTTTGAAAGCGGTGTACGGTCAATAAATGTAGACCATGACATTTCCTCTGGTTTGCTGATCAACCCTTCCCCACCGAATGTTTCCTGATCAAAATAGGTTGCAGGTGTATAACCATTATTACGGTAGTAGCGCACCATCGCATCTGTTTTCTCGTGATACGCCTTTATATCGATGCCGAGCTCTCGTAATAAACCTTGTGCGACAATGCTGTAATTAGTTGGCTGTTCAACATTAAGAGTGCCACCGTTAACAATGATATTGCGACCATCCAGATTGAATTCATTGCGTTTTGCGTGTCCGCCAAAATCGTCATGATTATCGATGATAAGTATTTTTGCGTCTGGACCCGCAGACTGGCGGTAAAACCACGCCGAAGCAAGGCCACTAATACCACCGCCAACAACAACAAGATCATATTCCTCGCCAGTATCCTTGCCATTAACATTTCTGCCGTCACGAATTGTGTGTGATGCTTCAAATGATCCCGTGTGGCTGCCACGAAGCCCCGTCAAAGCCGGCGGGTAATATCCTTCTTTATCCTGAGCAGGAATATAGGGCGTTTGAGCGGAGCTTATTAATGCGGGAGCAAGTAGTGCGCCGGTAACGCCAATACTGACACCGTTTAAAAAATCGCGACGATCAATTTTGCAATCCATGCCAAGAGCCTTGTCAGAAAGGCTGTAGTTTACTTTATCTTCCATATCGTGCCTCTTCACGCATGTTTGGCCACTTATACTATTTATCAAGCCCCAACAAATCCGCCGCATTAGTGGATATCATCTTTTTGATATCACCGTGAGAATAATTAAGATCCAGACAGGTAGCGATTACATTTTTAAAGCCTTCAACCGGGGTTGGATTACCTAATTGCCCCAAATCAGACCCAAGGATTGTTTTGTCAACGGTACCTGCCTTAATAAGGTTATCTAAATTTTCCGGCGTATAAAAGTGAAATTTTGAACCGGGCACAAACATACACATTGAATGTTCAAGATAGGCCCCCATGCGCACAAGCTCCCTCATTTCATCTTCTGTGGCATCGATTAAATATGACGGATGATTAACCAGAAGTTTTTTAACACCGCGCTTTTTTGCTTCCTCAAGCAACGGGAAAATTTCCGTAATATGAAGATGACCTGCTGATAATACGATATCCGCTTCTGCAATCATATCCAAAATAAACTTTACTTCATCAAGCAGGTTACCGTCATCATCCAGTGCAACCAGTTCAATTGGTGCAAGCATTTTTTCTTTGGTGGTTGGAAACTTTTTCTCAAAATCTTTATCTGACTTATGATGCACAATGTGATTTCGCGACGAAAAGGTTGGCATCCAGACAAGTTTTGCACCAAGTTTTATACCGTGATCTACTGCGAAACGATTTATACCGCCTGTTGAATTATTGAGCGGAACCCCGGAAAACATCTGAACATTTAAATCTTGAAAATGGCTCATCAACAATTCGGTCACGGGTGTCGCAGAATAATAATGATCTTTAATCAAGATCGCCCTCATCTTTGCAGCTGATCCCTCTTTCATCACGTCAATATGATCAATACTGCGGGGCATAACGCTTGGTCCGCTATGGCAATGAAGGTCAATCGCCCCTTCCAGCAAGCTACCGAGCAAAGCATCGTCATATTTTGCAGCAGGGGATTGATCCACCGTTGAAGGGATGCGGTCAGGTATATTTTTAACCATTTTAATTAATTCCTATTTTTCTTAATCTTTGGCATTTTAACAGTTGCGCGCGATATCATTCGCGCCAGATATAATAAGTGATTGCTCGGAACCAACGGTAAACATGGTCACACCCATGTCCCTAAGCGTTTGTTTTTCTGATGGTCCGCTATAAGCCGCAAGATGCTTCCCGGCTTTTCTAACCACCGAACAAACATGCTCAAGCGCGTCGAGCACAATTTTATCGTTCTGACTTTTGGCACCGTAACCGACCGTTAAATCTGCTCTGCCAAGGAAAAACGCATCAATGCTTTCCACACTTACAATTTTTTCAATATTTTCGACCGCTTCAACATCTTCGATCTGTGCAATTATGGTATTTTGTGCGTCCGCAAGATCGATATAGTCATTCATCTCTTTTGTACCGTATCCACCCGCACGTTGTGTACCGGCAAAGCCGCGTGTACCGCCGCGATAGCGACCGCCATCACCAATTTCCGCGGCTTTATCAAGCGTTGCCACATGCGGCACGATCACGCCTGCTGCGCCACAATCAAGCGGATACAACATTCCTGTTGCCGTGTTTTGTTGAATCCGAACAAAGGTCGGCATATCAACGGCATTTGCCGCCATCAGACAGCTGTCGATTGCTTTAAGATCAAACGGACTATGTTCCTGATCAAGGATTATGAAATCCAGCTCTGATGAACCAAGTACTTCAATTACTTGATGAGCCGGCGTTTTTACGAATATACCCACCAGTTCTTCACCGGAGAGTAGACGACTTCTAAAAGCCGATTTTTTATTTTCAATTGCTGTCATGATGTCCATTTTTTTACATTTGTCTTGATATTTGGAACAGAGTATCAATAATCGATAAATTGTCAAAACCATTTCAATCTCCCGATCGAGAAAACATGAACAAGCTGAGCATAAATATCGGAAATACAAAGTTAAAGAACCCGCTGATATGCGGTGCTGGTGAACATTTTATCGAACTTGACGGTATCGAAAAAGCCCTAAAGGCTGGTGCCGGGGCAGTTGTTATTAAATCTACCAACGAATCTGAAGCAGCAAAGACGCAATTGGAGAAAACCGATTACGTACTTCTAAATTCTAACTTTGATAAACTGCCGTGGGATTTCGACCCGCCACGTGATGCAAGCCTCTTTAACCGGTCAGGTCTTCACCCAAAACCGTTTGACGAGTGGCTTGAGCAGGCAACACGAGCAGATAAAATAGCTTCCAAATATGATGCTTTCGCGGTCGCCAGCTTAATTCCTGCGTCGCTTGAGAAACTGATTGACTACGCCAGGCAAATCGAAAATTCCGGCATTCGTATATTAGAAGTCAATGTTGGTGCCCCGCACGGAGAAGAGGCGGCAAGCGGCGCGATCATGTTGGAGCGGGAGGCCTCAAGAATCAGCGAAATTACGAAAGCACTACGCAATGCGGTCGAAATGCCCTTATGGATTAAACTTACCGGCCAAAGTCAGGAAATCCCTGCTATGGTAACTGCTGCCAAACAGGCTGGCGCGGATGCGGTGACGCTTATGGGGCGATATATGGCATTCATTCCGGATATAGAAACCCAAAAACCAATGCTCGGAACCCATGCCGCATATGGTGGCCCGTGGGCATTACCGCTCACCTGTCATTGGCTTGTTAAAACAAGAAATAAAATTGGTCGCGAATATCCGATGATGGCAACCAACGGTGCGCGGTGCGGCGAGGATATCATTCGATTTATGTTATCCGGTGCCTCTGCCGTACAGATGACCAGTGCGATTTTTACCGGCGGCTACAACGTAATATCATCTTCTATCAATGAGTTAGAAGAATATCTTAATTCAAAAAACATCACATGTTCTGATCTTGTCGGTATTGCTGCTGATCAGGTAGAAACTTACGCAGAGCAGGAAAATAAAAAAGAATACTGGCGCGATTTTACGCCCGAATGACGGAAAAATTAAATGACATTATTACGATAAAGAAGACGATATAAATAATCAGTAAACGGAGAGAAATATCATGCAGATACCTACTATTGACTGGAGTAAAATGGAGTGGAAAAAAATCCGCGACGGCGTTTACCAAAAAGCGTTCACCGGAGAAGGTGCTACCGTCGCACTGCATAAGTTAGAGCCGCAACATGAACCAAGGCCCCATAAACACCCAAACGAACAAATTGTCTATATTATGGAAGGCGAAGTAGATTTCCATGTCGGTGATGGCGTGCACCGCTTGGGCCCAGGCGGTCTTCTTGTTGTGCCACCTAACGTCATGCACCATGCTATTGTTGTTGGTGATCAAGATGTTCTTAACCTTGATGTGTTTACCCCTATGCGCCCTGAATTTGTTGAAAACCAGTAACAATTTTTGAAAACCAGTTAGATGACAGAAATAATACCAAATGAGTATATCAATTCTGTCCCCGGGCAGCCACAACCGCCTGCGGATACAATAAAGAAAAAATATAAAATCGACCTTTCATTGAACGAGAACGCCTTTCCGCCCAGTGATAAAGCATTAGCGGCCTATAATAACGCCGGTCCTACCTTAAATCGTTATCCTAATTATACTTCCGCAGAATTAAGGGGAGTACTTGGTAAAAAGTTCGGCCTTGATGATACGCGGATCATGTGCACTGCCGGCTCGGAACAAATGTTAAGCTTCTTAACCCGGGCGTATGTCGCACCCGGTGATGAGGTTATTTATCCACGTTACGGTTTCATGATTTACTGGTTTAACGTAATGATGGCAGGCGGTGTTCCGGTCCCCGTTGATCAGGATGATTTTGTGGTCAATGTCGATTATATTTTGGACGCAGTCACCGATAAAACCCGCGTCATGTTTTTAGATAATCCGGGAAACCCTACGGCAACATATGTGCCATATGAAGAAATTAAAAGGCTAAGAAAACATCTTCCCCAGCATATATTGCTGGTGCTTGACGCCGCATATGCGGATTTCGTAACCCAAGATGATTATAATTGCGGGTTCGAGCTTGTCGATCAATATGACAATGTTGTTGTCACACGAACTCTTTCAAAATTATATGGCTTAAGCGGGCTTCGGATTGGCTGGACATATTTACCGGAAAAAATCGCGACGACCCTGCTTCATTTAAAAGGCGGTTTCAATGTTTCAACCCCCGCACAGGTGGCTGGTGCAGCTGCAATATTAGATGAAGAACACGCCCTAATGATCAGAAATCACAGTGAAAAATGGATTAAGCATCTTACTGATGAAATCAGTGCGCTTGGTATTATTGTAACGCCAAGCGTATGCAATTTTATTCTTATTCATTTCCCGGATGGGCGTGATGCAATGAAAGAAGTCGACTCATTTTTAAAAGAAAAAGACATCAACGTTGGATCAGTAGGCATGTATAAACTCGACAGTAGCCTGCGTATCACGGCTGGAACCGAAGAAGAAAACACTGCACTGATAAATGCCTTAAAAGAATATTATAAGAAATAGAAAAGTAACAACTCGGCCCGGGCTTGATTAATCCGGTAGTTCTTTATTTCTTTTTGACATGGCATCTGTATAATTTTGATGTCAAGAAACTAAGAGGATGGGACTATCAGTTTTAAATTAACCGATTCACGCTTAATCAAAACGACGGCAATTTTGATTGGCTTTTTGGGTATCAGCTATCTAATTTGGAAAATAATTTCTCATAGAGGTACCGATCTTGATTTCCAGTATCTATGGCTTGCGGGTCGCCTTTGGGCAGACGGCATTACGCCATACAGTGTCGAGTATCAGGAGGCAGGCCAAAGTTTATTTGCCAGGTTCAACGGGCAACCTTTTTATTACCCTCCTAATTGGTGGCTTGTTACAAGGCTATTTGCTTTATTTGATCATGAACTGGCACTTGAAATGTGGCGAATTTTTAATGGGACAATAATTATATTTTCGTCTTATTTGCTTCACGCCTCTTTTCGAGAATGTAACGAACAATTAGAGCCCTATTTTGTTCTGTTTTATACAGAACTTCTTTCACTGATGCAGATTACGATCATCATAATATTCGTCGGTCAAACGTCATTATTATTGTATCTTGGAATTGTATTAATCATTTGCGGAACATTAACGTCAAGGAACCGGATGTTAATCATCGGGTTTTGCATCATTCTTTTAAAACCTCAGGTCGGCATGCCTCTTTTCTTCGCATTCATCATGTTTAAAAGATACCATACACCCGCCATTTGGGCAGGTTTGATCACTTTTTTTCTTTCTCTACCTCCCCTCATTATCAACGGACCAATAAGTACATTAAAACTATATTTAAACGGGCTTTCTGTTCACTCAACTTATCTTGTTAATTCCCCTGCGCATTCTACTGGTTTAAAAAATATTATGGTGACAGTATTTAACATTAGTGTTTCCAGTTTAATAATATCCGCGACATCTATTTTCGTCATGATACTGACTACAATTTACTTTAAAAAAGTAATCCAACAGAAAGAATTGAATTTTGAAGACAAGTTATTATTTCTTATGCTTTCCATAATTGCAATCGCATTTGTAGCGCCGCTCCATGAATATGATTTAATGTTTATTACACCGATAATGCTTCTCTCCGTGAAACTATCATTGAATCATAAAGCCGTAATTTTTGCTTGCATGATTATCACAGCCCGTATCGGTAATATCGCCAATATATTTGGCATCACCCTCGACGAAGATGTCAGAACTTTTAACAGCATTATCTATACAATTGTCCTATTCATGATTTTCGCGACCATTCTCACGGCGTTGAATTCACATAAGAAGAGAAATTATGTTATTTAATAATTCCCGCACATTAGTGTGCTTCGACAAATTTAATTAATCAATCACTTATACTGATAAAACTTTTGTTAATTGATAGATTATGAAATAGGTATAAAGAAGTTACGTTTTTATAAACACCAATTAGGGAAACGAAAAATGAGTAAAAAAGACAAACCTTTAGCTGTGGATTTCTCTATCACCCGCAGAGATTTTGTCAATGCAACCCTGCTTGGTAGTGGTGCCGCGCTGCTCAACATGCAAGCACCGTCATTTGCTCAAGCGCGCAAAGTTGAAACCATTACAGAAGATGTAGATAACAGCTGGTATGGATATGGTGGTGTCGGCGATTATGCCCAGTCACATGGTAATAATCCCGAAGTTGTCAACACCGCTCATAATTTAAGAGACGGAATGTATGAAGACGGTAGTGACATCGAAATTACCGACCTTGATGAAACATACGATTTAATCATCGTCGGAGCGGGAATAGCCGGGTTAGGGGCGGCTTATGAGTACCGTAAAACAGCTAAAGAAGGTGAAAAATGCCTTATGATCGAAAATCACCCTGTATTTGGAGGGGAGTCAAAACGAAATGAATTTGAGGTCGACGGCCACTTGTTAATTGGCCCGCAAGGAGCAAATGGTTTTTCAGCGCCATCAAACGAGGAGGGACTTCGTAATCCGAACATTACATCTGATGTGCGGTATATGGTTGAGCTCGGTATTTCAATGGATTTTACTTATGCAAAGCTTCAAAATACCGATAAAAATATCCGCTTGGCAAAAGACAGTTACGGATTTCAATACTGGCAGGAAGATATAACATCGGTCGGATATTATCTTGGTAAAAATGAAGACGGCGAAGGTAGATGGTCTTTCGACCCTATAGATCACGCTTATGAGGACATGGACGGATCCGAGCAAGACAGGCTGGATCTTGCCAATTGGCGGTCGTTCAATTTTGAAACTCCCGATCAGCCGGATTTTGATAATTGGTTGGATACAGTGACCTATAAACAATATGTTGAGGACTATCTTGGTTTTAGCCCCTATGTAACGCGCCATGCCGACGTTGTTTTGGCGGGGTCGGTTGGACTTGGAAGTGATGCTCTATCCACCAACTGTGCGAGAGGCCTTGGCATGCCAATTAAAGGCGGTAATACTGTCCAGGAAAGTACGAGCGGCCCAAGCAACTGGGTAAGGCATTCTTTACCTGGCGGCAATGACGGATTTTCGCGTCATTTTATAAAAAAAATTATCCCTAACGGCATCGAAGGTTCTTATAATTACAATGACATTATGAACGGAAAAATTAATTTTTCTGAACTGGATAATCCAAATAACCCTGTGCGGATGCGGCTGCACGCAACGGTGGTCAAAGTTGAACATGAGGGTGATAATCCGGAAAATTCAACGGGTGTTATTGTAACTTACTCGAGAAACAACAAAACTTACCGCATTAAAGCAAAGAAACTGATTATGGCAACGGGGGGTTGGGTTAACAAATATGTTGTGCGGGATCTGCCCGATGATATTTATGAAGCATACGGTAGTTTCAACCATGTTCCATTTTTGATTGCAAATGTCGCTGTGAAAAATTGGCGGTTTATGGAAAAACTTGGCATCAGTAGCTGTGTATGGAGGGACGGTATTTTCGGTAATTCCTGTAACATCCGCCTTCCGATGACGGTGGGGGATTATCAGCCGGAAATTGATCCGGACAAGCCTGCACTAGTGACATTTTATGTGCCGTATTATTATCCCGGACTTGATATGGTTGAGCAAGGTATATTAGGCCGCGCAGAACTTTTCTCCACCAGTTACGCGGATTATGAAAAAAAGATACGCGATCAAATGGTCGAACTGTTCGGCGAAACAGGGTTTGATCCGGATAATGACATTGCGGGTATAATTCTCAATAGATGGGGGCATGCCTATGTGACACCGCAACCCGGTTTCTTCTTCGGCGTGGACGGTGAGCCGGCACCCAGTGATATTATCCGTAAAGGTTTTGGCCGCATAGCCTTTGCTCATTCAGAATTGCAGGGAATGCAACATTGGGGTCCCGCCGCAGATGAAGGAAAACGCGCCGTAGGGCAATTGGCAAAATTTGATTAGCATCAAGGGTCAGAGTTAATGTTAATTATACTAATTTCCCCGCAGCACCTTTTCGGCAAAACGGACAATTCGACTGGCTGCTTCGGTTAAACGTTCTTCACCGCATAAATAACCAATCCGCACAGTATTTCCCACTGATTGGCCAAAGCCAAATCCAGGTACGACAGCCACTTTTTCATCGTCCAGTAATTTTTCTGCAAATACTTTACCGGAAAGACCGGTAGCTGAAATATCCAAAAGCACAAACATGCCTCCACGCGGTGTCGAAAAGCACAAATGATTACTTTTTCGAAGCCCATCGCAAAACACATCGCGACGTGATTTAAAAAGTTCATTAAATTGATCCGTAGTACTGGTATCCTTGAGTGCGGCAATAGCCGCGTTTTGGACAAATTGATTGATGCCAAACTGCGCGGCCTGGGTATAATCAGTCATAGATTTAATAAAATCAACGGGACCAATTGCCCATCCAAGCCTCCAGCCGGTCATGGCGTGTGATTTTGAAAGGCTGTTAATCACAATGATTGTTTCCCTATATTTTTCAATACCATATGGTGAAATATGGTCCCCGTCAAAGCACAGTGACCAGTAAACTTCGTCGGTCACCAGCCAGATATCATTCTCGTAGCAATAACGCGCTATTTGCTTAACCGACGCTTCGCCAAATACGGTCCCGGCAGGGTTGCTTGGTGAATTGATCAGGATGGCTTTCGTTTTGTCCGTAACCGCTTCTTTTATTTTATCCATATCAAGGCGGTAATCTTCTTCGCGGTTTAGGGCAACCGTGACCATTTTTGCACCGCCAGCGGTAACCACCGCCGGATAAGGCGCATAAAATGGTTCCAGCACAATGACTTCATCACCTGTTTCACAGATACATTGGAATGTGGCAAATATCGCCCCCTGCGCTCCGTTGCAAACAACGACATTTTCGCTTGAAATTTTTCCGCCGTACAGGCCCATAGCATGTTCGGCAATGGCATCACGCAAATGCATTTCACCAGCAAGCGGTGCATAATGGGTCTTCCCGCAATCAACTGCTTTAAAAAGAGCTTCTCTGATATGTGCGGGCGTATCCAGATCGGGGTCTCCGACACCGAGGTGGATAATATCTTCCCCTTCGATCATACGTTTTGACGCAACATCCCCCACGTCCCACGCTTTTGAGGCCGGGCCGGATAACCTGTTTGTTAAGGTCGATAATTCGTACTTTTTCATTACGCCATTCCAACTTTATTTATCAGTTAGCAGAAGTAACGCACTTTATCGAAAAATGCTATCCTGATTTTACACGCAAAAATCACTACCTAATGTGGCGGTCGGAAAAAGGCGATTAAAAACCTTCATATAAGAAGCTCATTCAAAATTCTCTACTTTATTTTATTAATATCTCTAGTCTTTTTAATTTAAGCGGTTTATTGTTTTATATTGTTGTTCACTCAAACTAAAAAAGGTGTGTTTATGCTAAATAGAAAAGTCATAATTCTACTAGCTTTGTCTTTATTTTCGTTTACCGCATTCGCCCAAGCACCGTCATCAAGCCTGGGGCCTGCGACGGGCGGAAAAATACCACACGACCTGTCACTTTTTGCGACCAGTGGTAAAATGGAAAATTTTGAAAGTTTAACCGGCGAAAATGGTATGGCAATTTTTTTCACACGTTCCGTTGATTGGTGCCCCTACTGCCAGAAACAAGCTGTAGAAGTGAATGCCCGTGCGGCTGATTTTGAAAGCCGTGGATTAAATCCGGTTTTGATAAGCTATGACAAGCCGGACATTCAAAAGAATTTCTCCGATAAATGGAAATTTACGGTCCCTCTTTTATCGGACAACGAAATAGAGGCCATTAACGCATTCGACATTTTGAACAAAGACGGTGTTTCGGAGGACTCGCCCCTTTATGGTTTCCCGCATCCTATAGTGTTTCTCGTCAACACGGATGGTATAATCCGCTCTAAACTTTATATTGAAAGCGACACCATCGTTAACGGAAGCAGTTATAAAGAACGACCGGAGATCGACGTTATTCTATCGGCAATTGACGAAATGAATTCAATGAAATAACTGATCATTGTCGTGCAAGTCAAGCGACCTGGTTATCAGCGACGTCAGCGATATATTCTTTCGGTTTAATGCCAACCTGCCCTTCGAAGGTACTATCTTGCACATACAGATTTGCAAGTCCATCTGCCACATACTCTTTTGTAAATGTAAGCTCTTCGCCTTTATATTTACAGTTTGCTACGACCTGATCAATAATAAATTTTGGTTGATAGGCGGCGAGTGCCTTACCCGAAACCTTTAAAATTTGCTGCACTGTAAATTGAAATATTTCATCAGTGAGCTCAAGCCCCACCTTCTTCGCGACTGCGGCATATATAGCCTTGAAAGCTTCAACTGATGGGTCTTTGGTTTCAAGCTTATAAGGTATTCGCCTTAAGAAAGCGGGGTCCATCAAATCATTAGGAGCGAGGTTTGTTGAAAAAATAACCAGCTCGTCAAATGGCAGCTCAAACGATTTTCCTGAATGAATTTTTAGAAAATCAATTCGACTTTGTAAAGGAACGATCCACCGATTTAGGAGCTGTTCCGGGCTAACTTGCTGACGGCCAAAATCATCAATAATAAAGGTACCATTAAGTGCTTTGATATGAAGTGGCGCTTCATAATATTTGCTGATCTCATTAAACTTAAGGTCAAGCATCTCCATATCGAGCTCACCCCCGGTAATCACCACCGGGCGCTTACACGGAACAAACCGTTTATCCACCAATTCTCTGATTAGTTTGCGACGCTCCTCCGGTGGGTTTTCCACTTCAACGTTAACATGGACAGAATTATCAAATATCTTAATGATTGTGCCATTCACTTCGATTGCATAGGGGATATAGATTACACTATCAAAAATATGCGCTACTTTTTCCGCAACAGTTGTCTTACCGTTGCCCGCAGGGCCGTAAATCAAGATGCTCATGCCGGAATTCACCGCAGGTCCCAAACGATCCGTAAATTCACTTGGCACGACAATATCCGAAAACGCTTTTTCTATGTCTTCCGGTGATACTCTTTCATTACCAATGGCCTGATCACGGACTTGCTTGCAATACGCATCAAGGGGCACAGGCGCAGGACCAAAATATTGATTTTGGTTAAGAGCGTCCTGCACAAATTTGCGACCCGCGCCCGTCAAATTATAACGAAGAGACCCCATCCCGCCCGTCGTGCTTTGCTGAGTACCAACAGATTCAATCTGTTTACGGTTGGTCATTACCTGTAATGATTGTTCAATTATATTAGTAGGTAACTTAAGCTCGTTCGAAAACTGAATTGCGGTTTCCAAGTTTTCCAGATACATACCCTTACCAATAAGCTGCAAAACAAAATTTGGATCATAACCGACGTCGTTAAGTTTTTTTGGTGCTTTTGGTTCGTAATACATTTGAACACTCCCTCCCGTACCGAATCAATGGAAGATATGCTCGCAAATAAACCTTACATAAGAGTTACTGAATAGATATAATTTTTAAAAAACATAATAACCAGTTGAGATCACCGCCGAAAGTAGACGTTCAATAAGCTGGCTATAATAGCTATTTGTTTTCTATCCAATTTTGTTTAAAAGCACTATATAGTGCTGGATTTAACAAGTCGTATCCTACTAAGTCAGGGCACGCACAATACATATCAGTAATAAGCTTGCTCAAAAGTGAATGCACCCGTTTATTAAATAGTAATATATCACATTTGGCATCAAGCACAGTTTGATCTCGTTTTCCAATTTCAATTCTTAATCTGTGCTTTACTAAGCTTAAAAATATTATTTCAGAATGCCCCATGCATAAAACCTGATGTTCTATTCCATCGCTGAAAACTGTTTTAGTTTCCCGCCTTCGATCGTATAACCTTTATATTGAATAAAAGTGTATTTGCCTGCGCCGATGACATTGTAATAATTATGGCCAAAACCGACCTTAGCGAAAATTTCATATAAAATCCTTTAGTTGCGATGCGAAGTTGTAATTACCGTTAATTGGCCAACTAAGGGGGCTTGTTCATTATTTTCATTCTACATAAGTTTTAAAACACAATAGATAAATTAAATCCGTGTCGCGAGTGCTCTAATTCCGCGATTATACTCCGCGAATTTGTGGCCTATAGAAGAGATGCCAAGGTCCCGGAACTTCCGGCATAATGACTTCAATTAAATTTGGCCCATCGTGGTCCAACGCATCTTTCAATACCGATTTTAACTCCTGTGCGGAGGAAACACGATTGGATTTTACACCAAAGCTTTCACCGAGTTTCACGAAATCCGGATTGGTAAGATCAGATGCAATCACCCGGCCGTTGTGAGAAGTTTGCTGGATACGTTTAACATTACCAAAGGCATTATCGTTAAAAACAATGCAAACCATTGGGATATTGAACTGAACGGCAGTCGCCATTTCCTGTACATTGAACATAAAACCACCATCGCCTGCGACAGTAATCACTTTTTTGTCCGGATTGGCAACCTGAACACCGAGCCCCGTAGCGTAGCTGTGACCCAAAGTGCCCTGATAGCTTGGATATAAGTAAGTGCGGGGGCGATAAACCGGAAACCCATCCCGAGACGCATAGCCAATTTGCGTTAGGTCAGCAACAAAAAAACCATCCTCCGGAAGTTCTTCACGAATTACTTTTAAATATTCCATTTGCGGTGCCATAATATTTATTTCTTTGGCAACTTCTTGCTTTAGAGCAAGCATTTCTTCTTCTGACCATTTGGCATCGACCGAACCGATTTCTTTTGTTAAAGCGTCCAGTCCAAGTGCTGAATCCGCTTCAATTTCAATATCCGGTTTACAGAATATATTCATTTCTTCCACGTCAACATCAATTCGAATAACTTTAATGTCGTCATCAATCCCCCAGTCACCAAGCGGATTTGCCATGCGGGTTCCAACACCAAGTGCCACATCTGCATCTTTCCAGAGGTAATATCCTGCTACCGGCTTATGAGCATAGGGGTCGCGATCATCCATAACACCAAGTGAATTAACCGTCAGCGCGACTGGCGCACCAAGCGCATCCGATAATGCCTTTACTTCGCTGAAAGCGTCCAATGTACCTCCTCCCGCATAAATGACCGGTCGCTTGGCGTTTTTAAGAAGTTCAGCTGCTTTTTTAATGAGTTCCATATCTGGCTTTTTGGGTACCGGTAAAAGAACAGGCTTTGCCCTTTCCACGTCGCCCTCCATCGGCATAATATCCATCGCCATTTCAATTTCTACCGGACGAGGTCGCCCCACAGCAAGTTCACTTAATGCACGTGCCATTATCGCGGGAGTTTCGCCGGGCGTATCAATACGCTGGGCAAATTTCGTGACTTTACCAATTATTTCAATCTGATCGCGAATTTCGTGAAGCTGGCCTGTACCGACATTTATTTTATTGGACGGAATTTGTCCTGAAATACAGAACATTGGTGTATTGCAAGCATAGCCCGTCGAAATAGCAGCCATCGCATTTAACAGTCCCGGCCCCGGTACAACGAAAAAAGCACCAACTTTTCCCGTTGACTGCGCATAACCATACGCCATATAGGCGGCACCCTGTTCATGACGGGTGTGGATAATTTTTATTTCATTGCTACGGTCATACATTGCACTAAAGCTGTAATCAAGCTGAGCACCCGGCACGCCAAAAACCTGATCAATGCCGTTTGCGATTAAGCTGTCTACTATGGCCTGTCCGCCCGTCATTTTCGCCATTGAATAATCCTCATCGTTTGTTATGACTTCGTCTAAAATGTTCCGTTATTTAATACATGGTATCAATATTTGAGATTTATATTAAAATGTGTATAATTACAAGTCATGAAAGGGCATCATTGTGAATTTACTAAATAAACCAACTAATAATGACGTTTCAAATGGTTCATTGGTTAGGTCAATCGCCGTTGCCTTTCGCCTTCTTGATACCATGGTACGGGCCGGCGAACCAATGCGGATTACTGAAATTGCACGGCAACTTGGTGAAAGTAAAGCTAAAGTTCATCGACACCTTAGCACGCTTCGCAGCCTTGGCGTCGTAGAGCAGGAAAAAACTTCTGAAAAATATAGGCTTGGATGGAAATTATTTCAGCTGGGACAAGCTGCATTCGAGCAATTTGATTTAAAAACCATTGCTGAACCGCATATGGTCCGGCTTCGCGATTTAACAAGTCAATCCGCTGTGTTAGCGGTGCCTTCCGGCGGCGAAGCCATGGTAATCGCAAGTATGGATAACAGTTCTTCAACATCATTAAGAATTTCAGCAATACCTGGAACTGTACCACCGACAACTGCTTCCGCCCAAGGACGCATTGTTTTAGCATACGCGACGCCAGAACACCGCGAGCAACTTTTATCCGCACCGCTCACCGCATATAATGATAAAAGCCTCATTGATATTAAAGAAATACAAACCCGACTTGAGCTGATTAAAAGGCGACTTTATGAAACCGCTATCGAAGAAGTGATGTTAGGTTTTAGTACAATTGCCGCTCCGATTTTTGACGCCAACAACAAACTAATTGGCACTGTAGGCATTATCGGTTCAGTTCAATATATATCCGAACCGCCAAAACCACAGCAAATCGCACATGTTCAAAGGTGTGCCGCGACAATTTCGAAAGCATACAGTTCGACGGCTTACGAGGGAACAGCAGATGTTTTTTAATTGTGTTTTCGGAACACCGTATCATATAATGGGACAAACCTAGAATAACCTCTAATGGAGTATAAGATGGCCATACGTACCGGAAAAGATTATTTGCAGGCAATCGTCGAGCCACGGGATATAAGAATTGACGGTGAAAAAGTCACGAATGTAATTGAAGACCCGCGTTTTTCCGGCGGTGCCAAGACCATGGCTATGATTTTTGATCTTCAGAACCGCGAAGATTTAATCGACAAGATGACCTACGTGGAAGATGGAGAAAGATACGGCCTTTCACATAAAATGATCAGTACGAAAGATGAGCTGGAAGCGCGCAAACAAATGTTCAAGATTTGGAGTGACGCGAGCTGCGGTACATTTGGACGCAGTCCAGATTATATGAATGTTTATCTAATGGCTATGGCCGCCGCCGCAGATCAATTTGGCGAATATGCAGATAACGTTCGTAATTATTATAAATTCGTTCGCGATAATGACTTATCAATGACCCATACCTTGGTAAACCCGCAAGTAGACAGATCGAAACCGGTTGAACAACAAGACAAGGATCTTGCCGCCAAAATTATCGAAACAAACGATCAAGGTATTGTCATTAAAGGCGCGAGAATGGTTTCCACTCTGTCGGCCTACGCTGATGAAATTCTTGTTGTACCTTCTGGTATTATTCAAAATAACCAGGAAGCGTTCCCTTATGCTTTTGCCTTTGGAATACAAGCCGACGCCCCGGGTGTCATTCACGTCTCGCGGCCATCCGTCGTTCACCGCGAAGCGGGCCACGCGATGGATTATCCAATGTCGGGTCGTTTTGATGAAACAGACGCCATGATCATTTTTGATAATGTACTGGTCCCTTGGGAGCGGGTATTCACCCATGGCGATGTAACAATGTGTAACGAATTTTATAAGCGCACAAATATTGGTGCCCACATTTTGGATCAATCAACGATAAGAAGCCTCGCTAAAGCCGAATTTTACCGCGACCTTGCTTTTACGATCACAAATTCAACAAACACAGACGGTTTTATCAATGTGCAAAACATGATGGCGGAACTGATGACGTCAGTCGAAATTATCCGGTCCGTAATTGTCGCCGCCCACGCCGAGGCAAAGACCGTGAACGGAATAATGTCCCCCAACGCAGCACCATATGCGGCGCTGCGGCTTCGCTATCCCGATATGTATCAACGAATGTGTGAAATCATACGTACCGTTGGCGCGGGCGGATTAGTGGCAGTGCCTTCTTATGCGGAATTTGAAAGCGACGAGACCAAAGATTTTGTCGAAAAATATTTCCAGTCGGCAAATGGCGATAGCCGTTCGCGCACCAAATTGTTTAGATTGGCATATGATGCTTCCATTTCCAGCTTCTCAGGAAGACAGCAGCTATACGAACGCTATTATTCAGGTGATCCTGTTCGCGCCGCCGCAATCATGTATAATGGCAGCAATAAAGAACCAAGTTACAAACGCATATGGGATTTTCTTGAAGAATATGAAAAGAACGCGTAATGGCAAAAGAACCGATCAAAGATATTGAAACACCAGAAGGTCCCGTTACATTTACGGCGGAACATTCACAGCGCGCCTATAAGCTTAATGAAATCTGTTACAGTTTAAAGCAGGAAAAAAATCGCGAAATATTTCGTGCAGATTATAAAAAATACATAGAAAAATATGACTTAAGCGAATTTGAAATAAAAATGATTGAAAATCACGAATGGTTAAAAATGGTTCATTACGGTGTCAGTGCCTATGTAATCGGGAAAATGGTTGACTGTTTTGATCAAAGCTTTGTTGAAATGGGGGCGATGATGCGCGGTGAAAGCCAAAAAGAATTTGTAGATCGCAATGTCCCCCTTATAAAAAATTATAATAAAGATGAGGAAGGCAAATAATGGCAAATTTTGTTGGCGGTATTTGTACCTCACATAATGGTTCTCTTATGCATGGATGGGATCATCAAATGCAGGATGATCCTGTTTGGGCCCCCATCTTTAAATCATATGAGCCTGTACAAAAATGGATCATCGATAAAAAAATCGATGTACTATTCTTCATCTTTAACGATCACGTTAGTAATTTTTTCTTTGATTGCTATCCCACTTTCGCCATCGGTATCGCCGCTGAATATGAACATGCTGATGAAGGTAAGGGTCCCCGAAATCTGGCTATTCCTTATGGCGATCCTGAATTTTCACGCTTCATGACAAACTCATTGATTAAAGATGATTTTGACTTAACTGTTTGTCAAAAGATGAAGTTGGATCATGGCCTTATGGGCCCTATGCCTTATATGAGTGACCAACCCTGGCCGGTTAAGTTTGTGCCATTTTGCGTCAATGTTATCCAGCACCCTATACCTTCCGTGAAACGATGCTGGAACCTTGGTAAAAGCATAAGAAAAGCGATTGAAGCTTACCCGGAAGACATAAATGTTGCGGTCGTCGGTACAGGTGGTTTGTCCCATGAATTACAAGGGTCAGGCTTTGGTCGCATTGAAATTGATTGGGACAATGAATTTCTTGATAAGTTTGAATATGAACCCGAAACAATGCTTGATTGGGATGTTCAGGAATTCATGGATCGCGGCGGATCAGAATCAGCTGAAACCGTAATGTGGTTCGCCATGCGCGGCGCAATGACGAAAAAGGTAAGACGCATCCACCGTAACTATTATCGCGGGTTGTTAACCGGCATGGCCGTTTTACTTCTAGAGGATGATGAGTAATATAATGAATTTATTCTCGCGACGCAAAAGAGCCCCTCACCTCGGTAAATATCCGATGGAGAAAATCAAACGCGTAGATAAAACGACAACGCTCATTATTGAAGAAGAAGTAAAAAGGGTTCCAAAACGCGCAGATGGATTTGTTCGGGCCGATCATGGCGATTTTGGCAAAAAACAGCAGGAAGCAAGACGAAGAACCGGAAGTTCAACAGTCAAAGGTGCAAAAGTACCTTTGAACGGCGCATTTGGCGATAATATCCGTCATTTGATGAATTTGCACGACGGTGACGTGGCAACGGAAAAAGCACCCATTTCCAACGACCCGGAAGTTCTTGCCAATAATATCAAATCACTTGGTTATTTTTTAGACGCAGATGTTATTGGCATATGCGAAGCAAAGGAGCGTTGCTGGTATTCCCATGATAAAGAAGGAACACCGATCGAGGCCAAACATGAATACGCCATCGTTATGCTTATCGATCAAGGCTTTCACACAAATGATGCGTCAACCGGTGATGACTGGATTAGCGGGTCACAAAGTTACCGTGCTTATCTTCGCGGCGCAGAAATTGGTAATATTATGGCCGCTTATATCAGAAACCTGGGATACGAAGCCCGGTGTCATTCTGCCATGGACAGCGAAGTTCTTCATCTTCCGCTTATTATGGAAGCGGGCTTAGGTGAATTAAGCCGTATTGGTGAAGTGGTTATTAATCCGTTTCTGGGGCCGCGCTTTAAATCAGCCATTGTCACAACCAATTTACCTTTAAAAATAGATAAACCTATTGATTTCGGCCTTCAGGACTTTTGTGAGAAATGCCGGAAATGCGCCCGTGAATGCCCGGTTAGTGCTATCCCCTTTGGCGATAAAATAATGTATAACGGTTATGAAACATGGAAGCCGGACGTTCCAAATTGCACCAGCTACCGTGTTTCAAACCCGAAAGGTGCGGGCTGCGGCCGATGCATGAAGACATGCCCATGGAATAACGAAGGAATAATGGTCTACCGCCTAGCCGTGTGGCTGGCGATAAAGCTTCCGTTTACCCGTAAATTTTTCGCCTGGCTTGATGATTTTGTCGGTAACGGCAATCAAAACAAAACCCATAAATGGTGGTTTGATCTGGATAATGATGATGGCAAAATTGTTGTGCCAAATGCCACTAATGAAAAAGGCATCCACCTGGATAAAAAGACACCAAAAAATCACCGTATATCAAATTACACAGCGAATATGTTACCTCCGGCGGGTGAAAAAGGGCCATGGCCGTTTGACCGAAAAGGCGGTTGGGAACTGAAAGAAAAAATAGAAACACCAAAGCAAGCGCGAGAAAGAGTAAAAAACAAGCAGTCTTGAATTTATTCGATAAAAAGCTAAACTGTTATAATAATAATAAAATAATCCATTTTAATCAGTGATTAAGCAAAATATATACTCAATATAAATACTCGGGGAGGGTAATTTGAGCTCAGAAAACGTTTCGCAAAACGAATCAAAGTCGCTTGCTTACGCTTGGGGTGTGACCATTTGTTTGAGCCTCGGTTATGCTCTTTCATTTCTTGATCGTGAGCTACTTTCACTTGTTATTAACCCGGTTAAAGAAACTTTCGAGCTTACAGACTTTCAGGTAAGTCTGCTTATGGGCCCGGCTTTCGCAATATTTTATACCGTGATGGGAATACCTCTTGGGTGGGCGGCTGACCGCTACAACAGAACACGATTGATCGCAATCGGCATGTCGCTCTGGAGCATAATGACCGCGTTTTGCGGACTAAGTGCGAACTTTATTCAGATTTTTGTAGCGCGGATTGGTGTAGGTGTTGGTGAAGCTGTCCTGACACCAAGCGCGGTCTCGCTGCTTTCAGATTATTTTCCAAAAAATAAACTGCCTTTTGCACTAAGTATCTATTCTATAGGGATGTTTATTGGTGCGGGAATGGCCGGAATTGGCGGCGGCCACGTATTAACGCTTCTTCGCGACGTTACTTGGACTGTGCCGATTTTTGGTACGTTGGTCTTTTGGCAGATCGGGTTTTTAATCGCAGCAGTGCCGGGAATAGTGCTGGCATTAATCATCTTTTTATTGCGCGAACCAAAAAGAAAAGAAATGGCCGTAAACGCACAAGGAATTGAGCAAAAAGCATCCTTTCCGGAGGCATTTAAATATATGTGGGAACGCAAGAAATTATTTCTCTGCCTGTTTATTGGTGGATCAATGGTCGCCATCATTCAATATCAATCGCTTTGGTACCCGGAGCACTTCATGCGCAGCTGGCAGTGGACCCGGGCACAAGCAGGCGAGGCTGCAGGTCTGCCAACTATATTTGGCGGCATTAGCGGATTGCTTATTGGCGGATATTATATGTCATCGCAAGCAAAAAACGGCGTAAAAGACGTCGCCTTAAAACTTGCCTTCTTTAGCGCAATCGGCATCGGCGTTCCGGCGGTACTTATGCCGCTTATGTCAAACACAATGCTCGCTATTGGTGGTGCAACGGTTGTTAAATTCTTTGTTGCTATGCCGCTTATCGCGGGAACGACCGCAATAAGGATGGCGGTTCCAAACCAAATGCGCGGGCAATTTACAGCTATGTATTTCGTTTTTGTCGGGCTAGTCGGCGCAAACCTTGGCCCCGTTATGCCTGCTTTTATTAACACATTCATATTTGGTGACGCGGAGAATATGCTGGGTACCTCACTTGCAATATCAGCCGCTCTTACCATCCCATTCAGTACCATTCTGCTGTGGATAAGTTGGGGCGAATATAAAAAGCATGTCTATCGCGATAATCAATAAAGGAAAAATAAAGTGAGTTCAGAAAATATAGCCGTGGGCGAAGAAAATAATCTGGAACGCAACGTTCATTACGCATGGTTTATCACCGCAATATTGATGCTTTGTTATACATTCTCTATGCTGGACCGTGAAATCATCTCACTTTTAGTTGAACCTATAAAAGCAGCCTTTACCATCACAGATTTTGAAATGGGCCTTCTTATGGGGCCGGCATTCAGTCTATTTTATACGGTGATGGGAATCCCGCTGGGATGGGCAGCAGACCGTTATAATCGTAAAAATCTGATTACGATCGGCATCACTGTCTGGAGCTTTATGACCGCTCTTTGCGGTCTTGCCGGAAGTTTTCTTCAACTGTTTATTAATCGGATCGGTGTTGGTGTTGGCGAAGCTTCTCTAACGCCCGGTGCATCATCAATGCTTGCTGATTTGTTTCCTAAAGAAAAGTTACCGCTTGCGACCAGCGTATATTCGCTTGGCGTTTTCATGGGTTCAAGCCTCGCGATGATCGGGGGTGGGTACTTGCTCTCACAAATCAAAGATCTTACCGTTACCTGGCCAATCGTCGGCACCCTTGAATATTGGCAACTCACTTTTATTATGGTCGGTCTGCCGGGCCTTATTCTTGCTTTTTTTGTTTATCAAATTATTGAACCAAAAAGAAGGGATCTTGCACTCGACGCTCAAGGCAATGTGGAAAAGGTTTCCTTATTAAAAGCAATTAAGTATTTACTTGAAAACAAAAAATTGTTCCTGAATTTCTTCCTTGGCGGCTCTATCATCGCTACCATTGGTTATCATTCATTTTGGTACCCATCACTCTTTATGCGCACATGGGGTTGGTCAGAACTGGAAGCCGCAACTGCAACGGGACTACCGTCACTCATTGGCGGAGTGACCGGCTTGGTTCTTGGTGGTATCATTATGGGCAAAATGATTGAAAACGGACGCAAAGATGCTGCACTACTTATCGCCTTCGTCGCTGCACTGGGTATAGGTATACCTGCTGTCGCAATGCCGCTTATGCCCTCCGGCATCCTAGCCGCAGCAGTCATGATAGTTGCCAAGCTTTTTGTTGGCATCCCGCTTATTTCGGGCATCGCCATGATCAGAATGTCGGTACCGAACCAGATGCGCGGACAGTTTACGGCGCTATATTTCGTCTTCATTGGCATCGTCGCAACCGGCCTTGGTCCCGTTATCCCGGGCTTTTTTACCACGTTTTTGTTTAACGAAAACACCGAAATGATCCGCTATTCACTGGCCATTTCAGCGGGTATTGTTGTTCCCATCGGTGCCACAATGATATGGTTTGGCTGGCAGGAATACAAAAAATTGGTTTATGCCGACGAAACTTGAGGAGAGAAAGATGAAAATACTAAACACATTTATCCTGCTTATATTTCTCATTTTTTCTTCCGTGGCGCAGCAACAACCAACAAATCTGCAATCTTCAAAAGCGGCACCAGAAAAACTCACAGGCCTTATCACTTTCGCTTTTTACAAAGATGTTGAAGCCGCTGAAAAATTCTATGTCGAAATTATGGGTCTCAGCAAATCATATCACCGCGACATTACGAGAGTGTTTCAGGTAAATGAAGGTGCTGCGATTGGACTGATGGATGTGAGCGCATCGCCGGAAACGACGATCGATAATAAAGACATGGGCTTTAGCTTCATTGTGAGTAGCGTTGACGACGTTGACCGCTGGTACGAATATCTAAAATCCCACAACGTCGATATATACGCGCCGCCAAGCGACGGTACACGAACTCCGGTGAGGTCCGTGCATTTTTACGATCCGGAAGGATATGATATTGAAATTTTTGCTTGGCTTCCAGGAGCAGAAATGATCAAAGAATAATCAATCTTTCGTTCTTGGCATAAACGTGTCCAGCACAAAATCCTTCACTATTCGGCTGCTGACCCGGTAGCGGTTCATAAAGACGATGATCGATGTTTCCTGATCAATATATCGACCAAAATAAGCAACAAAGCCAGCTACCTGTCCACTGTGACCAACATGCTTTAACCCCCGGTCAGGTCTAACCATCCACCCAAGTGCATAATTGGTATTGGTGCCATCCGGTAAGATAACGGACGTCCACATTATTTTCTTGAAAGCCTCAGAAAGAATATCTGTGCCATAAAGTGCAGCATCCCATTTTGCCAGGTCCTCTGCCGTCGATAGCAGCCCGCCTGCACCCAGTGTCGACGATGTTTCGGTGGCGTTTCGGTTTATCAGCTCACCACGCTTATCGACCCAATACCCTTCTGCGCGGTTTTTGATAATCACATCAGGGTCGGCCATGCGGGTTGACGACATACCGACTGGATCAAAAATACGTTTTTTTAATATTTTCCCGAGCGGCATTTGGTCAATTCGTTCGATAATCATGCTCATGATGAAATAACCGGTATTGCTATAGTAATATCCCTGTCCCGGGGCGAAATCGGCCGGTCGTGCCTGGGCTATTTTGATCACTTCTTCCGGCGTAAGGCGAAGCCTGTAAACATCATATGAATAAATTTCCTCGTAATCAGGAATGCCCGACGTGTGTGTGAGCAACTGATGCACGGTTACACCTGCCCAGTCGCCGGGAAGGCTCGGAATATATTTATGAATTTTATCATCAAGAGAAAGTTTCCCTTCTTCCACAAGTTGAAGGGCGGCCACTGCCACAAATTGTTTGCTAATAGACCCTATTTCAAAACGTGTATTAGCATTAACCGGGACCGATAACTCAACATTGGCTTCGCCATATGTACGTAGCTCAAGAATTTCGCCGCGGCGCGCAACAGCAATAAGGCCCCCCGGAATATTATTATCATTCATATAGCGTTGGATGTTACCGTCCATTGTCGCAAGCGCGTCCTCACCGGGTGGAATTACCTGTGCATTTGCCGCGACTAGGACCAACATAAATATGAGTGATAGATAAATGGCTTTCATGGGATGCCTTTGTTTATTTTTCAACAAATTTTAAAATATCCTTGGCTTTTTGTTCGTCGTCAATTTGAACCTCTTCCGGCGGAACATTTACCCCGGCCTGACAAGCAGGTCTAGCTTCCAGATCGGCCATCCATCGTTTCATATGGTCCAGTCCATCTACGGACAAGCCGCCCCATTCGTACCCCCGTACCCAGCACCAATTGGCAATATCAGCAATTGAATAATCATCTGCCAAATATTCATGATGCGCCAAATGATTATTGAGTACTTCAAAAAGCCTTCTACTTTCATTTTGATAACGATCAATCGCCGGTTGGTATTTTTCTGGAAAATATCGAAAGAACACATTCGCTTGCCCCATCATCGGGCCAATACCTCCCATTTGAAACATAAGCCACTGCATGACGCGGCTTCTGGCCTTTGTTTCCGCCGGCAGTAATTTACCGGCTTTCTCCGCCAGATAGATCATAATCGCACCGCTTTCAAATACTGCGAAGTCGTCGGCATCGCGGTCGATGATCGCGGGGATGCGGCCATTGGGATTTATTTTTAAAAACCACTCTTCTTTTTGATCAAGTTCCATGAGTTTAAGTACCTGAACATTATAATCCATGCCCAATTCTTCCAACGTCACGCTGGCTTTAAAACCGTTTGGTGTTCTTGCTGTATATAAATCTATCATTAATCAAGTTTCTTAATTTTTATATTTCGGTACCAGACGGGATCACCATGATCCTGCAATGCAATATGACCCACTTTGCTTGTAGCGAAATCAGGCCAGGTTGCAAATTTACTGTCTTTAATAAGGGCCGCCCAATTATCATCCCACATTGTTGTTTCAACCACTTTTTGACCGTTCAACCAGTGCTGAAGGTTGTTGCCTTCAACAATGATCCGCACCTGGTTCCACTCACCAACCGGTTTTGAAGCATCAACCGAACTAGAGATCATATCATAAAGGTCACCGGCTTGATGTTGGATGATTTTACCGTCCGGATGGCCATCATTATCAACGACCTGCATTTCTGCCGCCGAATAATATACATTTTCAAACTTATCATCTTCGACCACATGATAAAATATCCCGCTGTTGGCACCGGGGGCGACTTTCCATTCTAACATCAGCTCAAATTCGCCGTATTGGTCTTTGCTTATGATATCGTCGCCACTTCCCGAACCGCCGGATTGGCTGGAATTAAAGAACAGCGTGTCACCATCAATGATCCATTTTTCAGGAAATGCATCGGTTTTATAACCGCGCCACTGGTCTACATTTGTACCGTCGAATAAAATTTGCCATCCTGCGTCGTTCATTTGTTCGTCTTGCGCGCAGGCGGCAAGCAATCCTGTTATCGCTAATATGACCATTAGCGGTATGTTTTTGAATTTTCTTTTCATTGTTTCCTCTGCCTTGAATTCTTGAAAGGTTTTAAAATAGATTAACACCAATTAAGACGAATTCAATTATTAAAGCTGAATAATATGAACCACAAGATAGAGTAAAAAACGCGACCACCCCTCCAAACAGAAAAAGAAATTATCGTTTTGATTTAGTTGTCGCTTCTATATTTATCAGGCGTTAAATGCCACTCGAGATTATTTGGCGGCGTAACCGATAGTTCTTCCGGCTTTTGCATAGCCCGCAGTTGCGGTGTAAAGTCATAAGCAATCATCGACGGCCTATTGGTTCCACCGCGGTTCATATATTCCCAGACAATAGATTTATCGGGTTTGACTTGAAATAATCTTCCGGTGTTATCTTCCGCAATATAAGTATTTCCGTTCGGTAGCCTTTTTTGTGTTCCCATCGATTTACTGAAAAACTTCAGGTTTGCATAGCCGGAAGTTTCATAAACCCATTCAACTTTGCGGCTCACGGGGTTAAGCTCAACAATATATGTTTGTCCCGTATGTTGGCGTAACGTCGTAAATAAACCATTATCAAAAATAAGGATATTACCCGCACCCGGAAGTCCTTTTTCAATCATCTCCGGCTCATGAGAATGGGACATTCCGCCTTTATAATCATGTCCGCCTTGCCATACTACTTGTTTGGTTTCCTTATCAATAATGTACATTTCATTAATATTTCTGGCATTGAAAATGATGTTTCCCGGCTTAAACCGTTCGTCACCACCGTCATACCATTTGTTTTCCGGAATTTCTGCCATCGAATTAGCGTGCAACCAGTCACCAGGCGGCGTTGCCGGTGAATATCTGTTTAAATCAAGATGGTTATATGCTTTCCACTGCCAAACTACTTCACCCGCGGCGTTCACTTCATAAAGGTTACCGCTTAATTGTGTTTCCTCGGAACCACGTTTTTTTTCGCCCCACCATTGAGTTGCAGGCTGATCTTTCACTTGTGCCTGAAATTCCGCTGGCATGGGCTCATGTGCGATTAGCAGTTTGTTTCCGTTGGCAAGAACACGAAGGTCATTAACCGAACCAATACCCGCATGGCGCCAAACTTCATTGCCATCCCAATCATATTCAACAATATTTTTATCCAGGCCAACCGTAACCAGATGTCCGTTGGGAAGAAGTCTGCTGCGTTTATTAAAATAAGGCTCCACTTTCCAGGAATGAACAAGCTTACCGTTCATATCTATCAGGCGGACATCGTCCGGCGGTGATCGCTGCGCTCTCACTTTTTCATCGGGATGATTGCCGACTTTTGAATGGTCGGAAATTAAAATATACCCGTTGTAGGCTTCATCCGGATAGTAAATCGTCGTTCCTGTTGGGAAAATTGTCGGTGCGGCAATTACCGTTATCACCGGTATTAAAATAAATGCTGTTATAGAAACAAATGTTTTTTTCATAGTCTCAACCCCTCTTACCACTGATTTTGATTAAACCAACTAAATTTAAAGAATAATGGGAACTATATCACTGCACCAGATTCGTTATGATCATAACACAATAATAGCTGTAATAAAATAAGATACGTAATCAAAAAAAGTTAAGATATTTCCATATCATCTAAATAAAGGACAGGTGCCCTAAACTTTAAACCCGTTCTCGTACGATCCAGCACATAAATCCCATCGAAGGCATAATAATAACGGACCAAATGCGTAACCACAAACCTAGATAATCTTCTGCAACATAATTGCCAAGCCCCGGAACACCGACGAAAATAGTTATGTTAGCAACAAAACCGATCATTAATATGCTCACAATCGCAATAGAGCCAGTTAATCTTCTTGCAATTAAAGCAGCAAAAAGCGGTGCAAAAAATGCAGGAAATATGATTTCTAAAAGTGAATGATAAGGATGTGGTAATGGATTAATGCCCGACAGCATCAGATTAATAGAAGGCATAATGACAGTTAAGCTTGCCAGCGTCATAAAAACTTTACCAAATCCATTTTTTTGAAGCCCATAAAAAAGACCTATGCCACCCAAAACCCCTAAAAATCCTACTACAGCCAACGCAATATTATACGCTTCTTTCCATATATAGGGTGCTCCAACCCTACCAAGTTCGCTACCTGCTTCCCTTATATGGCTAAATTCGGGATTAAGCAGGCCCGCTATAATCACGACAGCAAAATATATGATTGGCATTAAAATCCCAATCAGAAGTAACCTTTTTGTATACATATTGATATCCCCAATCTTTCATTCTAAGTAATAGAAACCGTTTTCCATAACTATCTATTCATCCAGTATAAATTCACGCATTTCATCTGCCATTTTTTCAAGTGACGGTCCGTGAATATAAATCATGTGGCCAACTTCGAAATAGCTCATCTTAATGCGACTTTTATCGAATCCATAATTATTAAATGTCATTTCTGTGCCGTGAAAAGGTGTCGCCATATCGTAATATCCGTTTGTGACATATATGCGCAAATCTTTATTCTCCTGAAGTCCCTGTGCCAACGCAGGTGCTACATTAGTGCTATTTCTATTGCCACCCCAATTCCAACGACCAATTCCGCCTAGAATATTATATTCACGTCTTATGCCGCTAACCCCCAAATCATTAGACATATAATGCATTAGTCCGGCAGTATAAGCCGCGTCGATACCCGCCGAAGACGGGTCGTAAGAGTAGGTTTGATTATTGGCTTCCCGTTCATTAATGATAAACCTGCCATCCAAACGGCCGACAGCTTTACGGTCATTACGCATTAATTCACTGCGGTAGCGGGATGCTGTTACCTTTAAATCTGCATTATCGATATATTGTTTATCAAGGCCGGTATAAGCGTGGAGTTTATCAATAATTGCGGCCCGGTCCGCAGCAAGAAGCGCAGACCCTTTAAGCAAGGCAGGCGCATATTCATCAATAGTGAATGCCCTGACTTCCGCTAAGAAATCCTCTATAGATCTGGATTTTTCAGGAAGTTTATCATGATACCATGATATGGCGGCCATCGTCGGTAAATAGCTGAGATATCCTTTAATATGAGAATTATCAGTTTTTTCCATATTGAAGTCGAGTATGGATGAAATAAGGATCACACCGTTAAAGGCCACATCCGTCCAGCCGCCTTCAAGTTCACCAATTAATGCCGCGGCACGTGTAGTGCCGTAACTTTCACCAGCCAGGTATTTTGGCGACTGCCAGCGGTTATTTTCGGTAAGCCAGCGGTAAATAA
Source organism: Emcibacteraceae bacterium (assembly GCA_021774795.1). Taxonomy (GTDB): domain Bacteria; phylum Pseudomonadota; class Alphaproteobacteria; order Sphingomonadales; family Emcibacteraceae; genus Pseudemcibacter. Next base: position 330,364 of record JAJFIR010000014.1, read on the forward strand.
AATTACCTATCGATCTTGCGTCCTGTTTAACACCCCATACATCTTTACCGTCGGATTTACCCAAAGTACGCGAATAACCAACGCCAATTGGATCAATAATTACCATATCGGTAACATCAAGCAAACTAAGTGGATTATCATCGATTTGAAACGGTGCTGCCCCGTCATCAACTGCATCATCGGATAAAACAACACGTTTTGGTCCAAATACACCCATATGGAGCCATACTGACGATGAACCGGGGCCACCATTAAAAATAAACATAACAGGCCGGTTCTCACCAGCATCACCATCGGTCCTTATATAGGAAACATTCCACATTAATCCTGTTATTTCATCATTATCATTACGCATTAACATTTCGCTGGCGGTCGCCGTATATGAAATATTCTGGTCATTGATGCGGGCTTTATGTTCCGTCAGGAATTTTGCCGGTTCATCAGGCGTTGGCATATTGCTCACTTGCCGTTCTTCTCTGCCTTCTCGATCCTGTCGAGCGGCAGCAGGGTATATGATCGCAAAACTAACTGTAGCAAAAAGTAAAATCTTAAATATCAAATTCATGTGATTATTCCCTATTCTTATAAATTTATTTAGTCAGGCAGACTGCTGTCACCAGGGCCTAACGCGCGTTGCATCAGTACACTATCAACCCAGCGTCCCAATTTAAACCCGGTGCTGGTAAAAAGGCCTGCTCTATGAAAACCAAATTTCGTATGAAGGCCTATTGAGCCATAATTATCACTGTCACCGATCACAGCAATCATCTGACGCCAAGGTCCGTTGCTACATCCGTCCAACAATTTTTGTAGAAGAAGGCTCCCGACCCCCATCCTGTGGTAATTTTTTGCAATAAATACCGAATTTTCAATGGTGTATCTATATCCCGATCTCTCGCCCCTATATTTAACGGCATAACTATAACCGATAACTTGCCCATCAATTTCAGCAACCAAGTGCGGCAAACCTAGTTTAAGAACTTCCTCTCGTTTCTTCATATGAGAAGAAAAAGGACGAGGCGTTTCATCAAATGTGGCTAGGCCATGATGGACTTCGTATTCGTAGATAGATTTTATCGCTGCGACATTGGCTTCGGTCGAATTTCGAATTAAAATATTATCAGCCATATTATAATACCCTCAAGATGACATTATTTTACCCTTTACCCAAACTTTCTCAACGTCAAATTCTTCATTTAAATGTATAATATTTGCATAGGCCCCCGGTTTCAAGTGACCTAACTTTTCATCCGCGCCTATTGCTTGTGCAGGATAAAGCGACGCCATCCTAATGGCTTCTTCCATACTAACAAGTTCGGACATATTTTTAACCGCTGTGATCATATCAAGATCTGCCCCCGCCAATCCACCACTTTCTAACCTTAATTGACCATTTTCGCGTAATATAAGACGGCCATTAAGTTCGAATGATTTGATATCAGTTCCAATCGTCGCCATCGCATCTGTTACCAAAAATATCTTGCCTTGTTTTTTTGCTTTTAATGCTATCGAAATAGCCATTGGATCAACATGGATAAAGTCAGCTATCAGGCCCGCATACATTTTCTCAGATTGTAATGCTGCGCCCGCCACTCCGGGGTCGCGATGATCAAAGCCGCTCATTCCATTAAATAAATGTGTAACACATCTCGCACCCGCTTTTTCAGCAAGTTGTGCCTGCTTACAGCTGGCATTAGTATGGCCAAGACTTACAACGATCCCCGCGTCTTTTAATGTGGCAATTTGTTCATTTGTCACACCTTCTGGTGCAACCGTACTCATGAGATAAGGTAACTTGCGCTTCGCGTTAATCAGTTCTTCACGGTCATTTTCCGCCATTTCGCGCACCAAACTTTCTTTGTGTGCGCCTCTTTTCGCGATTGAAAGATGCGGACCTTCAAGATGCAACCCAATCACACCGGGTACATTTTTTTCTATTGCTTCAATGCCTGCTTTCAATGCAGAAGCGGTGATTTCGGGAGTGTCGGTGATTAATGTCGGCAATAACGAGGTAGTGCCAAATTTTATGTGTGCTTCACATATGGTTTTTAGGGCTTCTGCATTTGTATTATCATTAAATAATATCCCGCCCCCGCCATTTACCTGTAAATCGATAAAACCGGGACACAGCAACCCGCCGGATAATTCAATAGTTTCATATCGGTCCGGAATTTCATCTTCTTCGACAATTTCAACGACGGTATCCCCATTAACAAGTAACGCCGAATTTTTATGATCCTTATAACCATCGAATATAGTCTTACATTTTATGGCAAGCAGCTGCATCATACCGTTTCCGTTACTTTTTTAAGATGCGGCGGTTCGTCTGGATTAAGTCCTTTTAGCCTCGCCAGTTTTTCAATAAAATTATAGTAACATAGTATGAGTAATAGCGGATCCGTAAGTGCATGTCCTGACGCCACAAAAGGTAACTGTTGATCGGATTTGGTTTTATCAGATGTTATAAACAAATCTGCGCCCTGTTCCGACAAACTATCCGCGACTTTCAAAAGGGATATTTCCGACGCGTCACGCGATGCAAGCGCAAGAACAGGAAAACCAACGTCAACAATTGATTTAGGTCCGTGCATTACTTCCGCAGAACTATAAGCCTGCGCATGAATTTGACAGGTTTCTTTAAATTTTAATGCTGCTTCATTGGCTATCGCCATGGCCGGTCCACGGCCCAAAATAAACAGCGATTCCTTATTCTTCATATGATTGCAAAATATACCCCAATCACAGTCAATTGCTTTCTTGGCTTGATCAGGCAACTTTCTAATGGCGTCCAGAAGCTTTTGATCATTTTGCCAGTGGGCAATTAACAAAAGTCCTGCGACAATTGATGTTACAAATGTTTTTGTTGCGGCCACACTTTTTTCAAGGCCTGCCTGAATATCGATTGTATGCGCGCTTACACTGGAAAGCGGAGATTTAGATACATTTGTAATGGCTATTGTCAGCGCACCGCCCTCCCCCGCTGCTTCTGTCATCTGAACGATGTCAGGGCTTTTTCCCGACTGTGAAATGGAAATAGACGCAGCGTTTTTAAGCCGAAGCGTAGCACCATAAATAGAAGCAATTGAAGGTCCCATTGAAGCCACCGGAATACCTGTCAAAAGTTCAATAGCATATTTTAAATAGGCGGCCGCGTGATCGGAAGACCCCCGGGCGACAGTAGTTATGATTACCGGGTCAACAGAACGCAGTTCGTTAGCAGCTCCAATAATAACCGTTTCAGAATCTTCTATTAATCGATTGATTGAAATAGGAATTTCTCGAACTTCCGCAAACATCTTAGTGGTTCTAGTAGACGTGGGATCGCTCCTTATATTCAATTTAACTCATGTATATTTTGATTTATACAATAATCAATATCCTAAAATGGCATATATAGGAATATCTTTCCCTACAATTCTTTCCTCAATTTACATTCTCTTCTTTTTATTCTCGTTCCAGTTAATTTTAGCCAGAAAATTTGCTAACAGAGACCGCTTGTGTGCGTGATTAATCCAATGTTTCCTGATACCGAACCATGGCAGCTATACCAACGACCAGCATTATGAGAAGCAGTGGCCAAAAGGAAGACATTAAGTCCATAGCACCCGCTCCCTTAAGCATAATTCCGCGCATCAGCCGCATAAAATGTGTTGCCGGCAATGCTTCGCCTATATACTGCGCCCATCGCGGCATACCCAGGAATGGGAATAGAAAACCTGACAAAAGGATCTGAGGCATGAGAAGGAAAAAGGTCATCTGCAATGCTTGCATCTGCGTCTGTGCGATGGAAGAAAACAAAAATCCAATCATTAGATTTACGATGATATAAAGAGTAACCGCCCAAAAGAGCAAGGATAATGATCCCACAATTGGGATATCAAATGCAAATTCAGCGGCGAGCATCACAACAACGGTTTGCACATACCCGATTATCACATACGGTGCTATTTTCCCGACCATCATTTCCATCGGGCGGATCGGCATGGCCAGCAAATTTTCCATCGTTCCTCGTTCTTTTTCCCGGGTTATTGCAACTGCCGTGATCATCGTCATTGTCATCGCGATAATGATGCCCAAAAGCCCCGGAATTATATTATATTGAGTAATGCCCGCCGGGTTATATCGCTTGTGTAGCACAACATCCACGGGAAGCGGTTTAGCCGATATATTTGAAAGTGCCCCTGACAAATCACGTTGCAAACCAGACCTTACGATTTCATTCATTGAATTAACTGCGCCAGACGTCGCCGACGGATCAGTAGCATCCGCGACAACAAGGATTTGTGGATTTTCTTCGCGCACCAGATCACGGGCAAAATTTTCTGGAATTATGAATATGAAATTTATCTTACCTTCACGCATTAAAGTTTCCGCATCTTCTTCGTGCGTTGGTCGGTAGGCAATATCCATAAAGGTGGAGTTCTCCGCAGCCGCAATGACGGAACGGGAAAATGTTGAATGGTCGCGGTCAATAAGGGCAGTAGGAAGATGCCGCGGGTCTGAGTTAATGGCAAAACCGAACATCACCAACTGCATGATCGGGATACCGATCATCATCGCAAACGTCATACGGTCGCGTCTCATTTGAACAAATTCTTTGAGCAGTACTGCTTTAATTCTGGCGAACGAAATCATGCTCATTGGAAATTATCCTCCGTACTACTCATTAAATGAATAAACACCTCTTCTAAACCTGGTTTTCGTTCACTCCATGATAAATTATCCCACTCGAAAAACGGTGATACCGCTGCCCGCAGGGCCCCTTTATCGAGACCACTGATATGAAGTGCAGTTCCAAAACGCGCCACATGTTCAATACCCGGAACACCTTCAAGGTCTTTAGTTAATTGGGATAACCCCTTCCCTTCTACGCGCCAAGTATGCAACCCAACACGGTCCACTAATTCACCAGAAGGCGCATCGATGAGTTTTTTTCCGTATGCAATATAAGCGATATAATCACACTGTACGGCCTCATCCATATAATGGGTTGAAACTAAAATTGTGACGCCATTATCTGCAAGCTCATGAATGGTGTCCCAGAACTCGCGTCTTGCCTTTGGGTCAACTCCCGCCGTGGGTTCATCCAAAAGCAATAGATCTGGATCGTGAAGCATGCAGGATGCCAAAGCCAACCGCTGCTTCCATCCACCGGAAAGTGAGCCAGCCAATTGGTGTGAACGACCGCTGAGACCCAAACCATCAAGTGCCTCATCTACGCGATTCTTTCGGTCATCAACTTCATACATACGAGCAACAAATTCGAGGTTTTCACGGATCGTCAAATCTTCCCATAGGGAAAATTTTTGCGTCATATAGCCAACTTTAGTTTTAATTTTTTCAGATTCGTTTATGACATCCCATCCCAGACAAGTACCTGAGCCCGCATTTGGCGTTAAGAGACCACATACCATTCGGATAGTGGTGGTTTTACCGGATCCGTTCGGTCCCAGAAACCCGTAAACTGCTCCCCTAGGAACTTTCAGATCAAAATCATCAACAACTTTTTTGTCACCATATATTTTGGTAAGCCCTTTTACGTCGATAACAGTTTCCACTTCAATCATTGTAAAACCACGTCTACTGGCTGACCGTTAAGGAAATTCTCCGGATCGTCAGGTCTCGCCTCAACTAGATAAACAAGTTTTGTTCTGTCTTTTTCAGAAAAAATAACAGGCGGCGTAAATTCAGCCTGATCAGAAATAAAAACAATCTCACCCATCAATCCGGACGCGCAATTATCACAATTAAGATTTACACGGCCACCATGTTGGACTTGAGAAAGCATTAATTCTGGCACGAAGAAGCGTATTCTTGTTTGATCAGGAGGTAGCAAGCCAAGCACTGGTTGCGACGGCCCTGCTATTTCACCGACGCGACGATATATAACTTCGATACGACCTGATGTTGGTGCTATTATACTGCGGTCTCTTAGCTCGGTTTCAGCGCGGACAATGGCTGATTTTCGTGCCTCCACCTCACGCATTGCCGCCTCAATCACATCGGACCGCGCCGGCAGTTGAATAATTTCCAATCTTGACTGGGCTTCTGTTACGCGCGCACGCGTGCCATCCAACGTCGCTCTGTCCTGATCAAGGCGTGCCGTGGATAAAACACCACGGTCTACCAAGTTCTTCGTTCGCGAATATGTTTGTTCTGCAAGTTTAAAGGCAGCTTCCGCTTCCCTTAATGTTTCTTCAGCAGCCCTGATCTCTTCTGGTCGCCCTCCTTTTTGAAGGTTTAAAAGCTGCGCTTGTGCCGCCGCTTCACCGGCGATAGCCTCATCAAGTTGCGCTTGTGCTCGCTCGCTATCCACGGCAAATAACGCAGCGCCAGCTTGCACCTGATTTCCCTCTGTAACATTTAACGTTGTTAAAATGCCCGCAGAACGCGGAGCAAGGTTTAATTGCCGACCCTCCGCATATCCTTGAAGTTTGCCATTCTGCGTATCTTCGCCGCAGGAGGACAAAAGAACCAGTATACATAGAGCAATTATGTTTCGCATAATTTAAGCCTCCTTTGGCACAACAATGCCATTTAAAAATATATTAATGTGGGCGCGAATAAATTCTTCGTGCGGTAGCTTTTTCTCATTTGTGCGGACAAAGATATTATTCCAGATAATCTGCATAAAAACCGCTCCGATTAAAGTACGTATCGCAAATTCAGTATTTTCTTTCCTAAATTCTCCTTGCTTTATACCGAATTCGATCACGATTTTAAGAGCTTTCATGGCCCTCTCGATCACTTCTTCACGGTAAAAAGCTGCTAACTCGGGAAAATTTCCTGCCTCTCCAATGATTAAAGGAGGAATAGCCCCGATTTTATCATCAGACAATCTGCCTGCCATCATCATTAACATGTTTGTCAATAATTCCGCCGCAGAAGTATTATGTTCACCAATGTGGTCCGCGATGTCACCCATATTTTGTGCTATAGGGGTAACAGAACGTCCAACCAATGCCTTCAGCATATCTTCTTTACTATCAAAATAGAGATAAACGGTTCCTTTTGATAAACCGGCATGCTTGGCAATATCTTCAATGCGGGCACCAGCAAAACCACGTGAACAAAACTCAATTAAGGCCCCATCCAATATTTCGTTCGGGCGTTTTTTAGGCTCTCTTCGCCATTTTGGAGATTCATTTCTGTTTTCTTCTAAATTTTGCAAATCATATCCTGCGATCTAATCATTATTAATAAATAACCAGTCATTTATTAATTTGCAAGAAAAACAGTTTAAGAGATACTTTTTTATGTATTATATATTTATTTCTGATCGGCACGGAGAAATCGCATGAACACAGAAACTATATTTTTCTACGGTCTATTTATGGACCCCGACCTGCTTATAGGAGAAGGTTACTCCCCTTCCTCAATCAACATCGCAAAACTAGAAAAATTTAATTTTCATTTGGGCGAAAGAGCAACATTAAAACCCGACGAATCGGAATCCGTATGGGGAACTGTTATGGACTTGAAGACAGATGAACTGCGCGAACTTTATTCAGCACCGTCTGTTTCTGATTACATGGCCGTTGATGTGACTTGTATATTAGAAGACCAAACTGAGGTATCTTCGAAGGTATATGTGTTACCCTATGATTACCCGCTCACATTTCCAACAGATACAGGTTACGCCCGGAAATTATATGATATTAGCACCAAACTCTCACTTCATAATGATTACTGTCTTAAAATTAAAAAATTAATCGAGAAAATAGAGAAAGGCGGTGAATAAGAAATATAAATTTATTTAACTATTTTCTTTATCAAACACTTCATCTGTCGGTATCTGTAACCCGTTAGCAATATGATTTGTTTTGGCGGCTAGAGCAACAATTTTTATAATTTCAGCATGTTGACCATCAGTAAGTCCTTTTGCTCTCGCAGCAGCAGTATGGGAATGCACGCAATAAGCACATGAATTTGCAATGGAGACAGCGATATAAAGCATTTCTTTTGTCAGTGGATCGATTTCGGATGGCATTGCCATCACCCTTTTTACTTCGGCCCATGTTCTTTCAAGTAGGTCTTCATCAAAGGCGATATAATACCACATATTATTGACAAAATCTGAATTCCGTGTTTTTCGAATATCATCGAATACTGCCTTAACCCTTTCATTTTCTTCGATACTTTCTTCAGGCTTGTAAGTTGACATCGTTTTTCCTCATTCTATAAAATCACTTGTTCAACGTTCATTGTGACCTAATAAAACTGATTGTTCAAGACAACATTAATAGTGATTTGCAATTTATTACCGGAAATAACGACCTGTCATAAAACCGTAACAATTCTGTCATTTTTCCTTAATGAAAACTGAGTAAAAGCTTAACAGAACATAAAACCTAACAACTGAAACTAATACGATAATAACATAGATAAATAAGGAAATCTAATGTCTACACCCAAATCAATTCTTGCTTTTTTCGGTACAACCGCAATTACAACTGCATTAATTGCTTCATCTTCTTTTGCCCAAGATCAAGACTTAAAAGTTACCTGGAAAGGGGCACCTGAACTTTCAAGCGCGGATGGTAACTTTAAAGTGAAACTTCGTGGCCGCGTCTTCACAGATTGGGCGACAATTTCAGATAATAGCGGAAAAGAAGTCGACGCCACTGAACTTCGTACGGCACGTCTCGGAATCGAAGGCGTGGTTATGAAAGACATTAAATATAAATTTGAAATCGATTTTGCCGGAAATGAAACCAACATTACCGATGCAAATTTTGAATGGGCACTAAAGCCCGTCTCGGTTGTAGTGGGGCAGTTTAAAACGCCTACGTCATTGGAAGAGCAAACATCAGGTCGCTTCACGACATTCCTGGAGCGTGGCAGCTTCACAGATGCATTTGGTTTTAGTCGCCAGATCGGTATCGCAGCAAACTACTCACAAAATAATATCACGTTTAAAGCCGGCGTATTCCAAGGAAATGCTAATGGCGGAGCCGGAAAAGACCAAGGGCGAGTATTCGCTGCTCGAGCAACCTTTACTCCCCAAATTGGAAATGGTGACGGCTTTATCCATATCGGTGTATCAGCATTTCGCCGCGAAAACGACGACGGTGTCCTGACAAGAAGCTATAGCCAGAGGCCACATAGCCATCTTTCAAAAATTAAATATGTTTCAACCGGCAGCTTTGCAGCAGAATCTGATACGTTCTTTGGTGCTGAACTGGCTGGCGTCATGGGACCACTTTCCATTCAAGCTGAATGGGGATGGATGAAATCAAACGCCCTAGTCGGAGGGATGGACGCTAAATTCAACGGCGGATACGTAGATATCAGTTACATCTTGACCGGCGAAAGTCGTGGGTACAAAAATGGTGCTTTTGACCGCATCAAAGTTAGCAAACCCGTTTATCAAGGTGGTTCAGGAGCATGGCAGATTGCCGCGCGATACGACATCATCGACCTTACCGATACAACTGCCTCTGTGTTCGGCGGCAAGCAAACGTCTTATATAGTCGGGATAAATTGGCTTTTGAATAACTATTCCCGCGTCATGGCCAACTATTCAAAATCTGATATTGATGGTGGTGTAAACGATGGTGAAAGTATTGACGCCATTGGTTTAAGGTTCCAGGTTGACTGGTAGTCATATTTAGTTAAGAACCGCATATTTTTGGATAAAAGGCAGGGCTCAAGCCCTGCCTTTTATTATTTTATTCAAACACTTAATATTGGGTGATGACTGTAACAAAACATTCACAAATCTGTCCCATAACTGTAACTAACCGCGATTATATTTTTCACATGAATAGAAAACAGGAAACTAAAGAAAACAAAGAAATTGCGAGTTTAAAACTCAAACTAATAAATCTTATTGGAGAAAATTATATGTATAAAAAAACAACAATAACCTTAATGGGTATTGGCATGATCGGTATGTCTTTGATTAGCACAGCCGAAGCCCGTGACCAAATTCGCATTGTAGGTTCGTCGACCGTCTTTCCATTTTCAACTGCGGTAGCAGAAGAATTCGGGCGGTCTACATCCTTTAAAACGCCTGTCGTTGAAAGTACCGGTTCAGGTGGCGGACTAAAATTGTTCTGTGCTGGTGTTGGTGAAAGCCATCCTGACATAACAAATGCCTCCCGTGCAATCAAAGGTTCAGAAGTGGAATTATGTGCTAAAAACGGTGTTAGCGATATCATTGAGATCAAAGTGGGCTACGATGGCATTGTTCTCGCTAATTCAAAAAAAGCGCAACAAATGGATTTCAAATTGCGGGATATATGGCTTGCTCTTGCAAAAGATGTTGTCCTTGACGGTAAAATTGTACCAAATCCATATAGTACTTGGAATGAAGTAAACCCTGAACTTCCTAACAAGAAAATTGAAGTGCTTGGCCCGCCTCCTACCTCTGGAACCAGAGATGCATTTGCGGAGCTAGCACTCGAAGGTGGCTGCAAAAAATTTCCCGAAATTAACGCCATTAAAGCAGAAAATAAGGATCAATATACAGCACTATGCCACACTATCCGCGAAGATGGTGCTTATATAGAAGCTGGTGAAAACGACAACTTAATTGTTGGGAAACTGCAAGCAAATCCAAACGCTATAGGAGTATTCGGCTACAGTTTTCTGGAAGAAAATAATGATGTTATTCAAGGTAGTGTTGTTGAAGGGTCCCTCCCAACCTTCGAGAACATTGCCGAGAAAACCTACAAAGTATCTCGCTCTTTGTTCTTCTATGTAAAAAAAGCCCACATCAACACAGTAGTGCCCGGAATTGAAGAATACCTTGGTGAATTCCTCAGCGACAAAGCAATGGGTGATTTCGGATATCTGGCTGAAAAAGGTCTCATTCCATTACCCGGTGGTGAGTTACGAGAAATACAAAATACGGCGACCAATCTCATTGCTATGCAATAATCAAGCTATGAAAGGCTAGTTCACAGGAACTAGCCTTTTAATTTTGACTTTTATGCTGTTATAATATTCTGTACTGGTGTAGTTAACTGATAATTTTTACGGTTGGGAAATTCAAATAAGAACCGTTAAAACATTCAAAAATCAAAATAATCTACCATTTTTGTATTGGTATAATTTATGAATATATTTCTACTTTTAGTTATTTTGACCATTGCTCTGTATGTTTTAAAATCATACGGAGTTTTCGGTCAATTCAGCTATAAATTAGTAAAACCGTTGAAACGATCGCGAACCAAAATAGAAGCGGTTATTAAATTTATATTGCTAACATTTTCCATAATTGCCGTATTGACGACTGTTGGTATACTATTTTCCCTTATTTTCGAAAGTGTCCGGTTTTTTGAAAAAGTTTCAATAACGGAGTTCGTTTTTGGGATAAAATGGAGCCCACAGACAGCAATTCGCATTGACCAAATTGGTAGCTCGGGAGCCTTTGGGGCGGTCCCATTATTTATGGGTACCATGTTGATCACGGTAATAGCGGTGTCTATCGCCGCGCCAATAGGTTTAATGTCAGCGATATTTATGTCTGAATTTTCCAATAAAAAAGTCAGAAATATTGCCAAACCATTGTTGGAAATACTGGCTGGAATTCCTACAGTAGTATACGGTTTTATCGCCGCACTCGTCGTCGCTCCCTTTATTCGCAATACAGGCGCAGCTTTAAATGTCGAAATCGCTTCTGAAAGTGCTCTTTCCGCTGGAATTGTAATGGGTGTAATGATTATTCCACTTATTTCTTCACTTTCGGATGATGTGATTAGTGTGGTGCCACAAAGCTTATCAGAAGGCTCTTTGGGCTTAGGGGCAACAAAAACCGAAACAATCTTAAAAGTAGTATTACCATCCGCGCTTCCCGGTATTGTTGGGGCTTTACTGCTTGCGACATCCCGCGCGATTGGGGAAACAATGATTGTGGTCATGGCCGCCGGGATGGCGGCAAACTTGACAGTTAACCCACTTGAAGCCGTAACAACCGTTACCGTGCAAATAGTCGCCCTTCTCACTGGCGATCAGGAATTCGCAAGCGCAAAAACTCTTTCGGCATTCGCGCTTGGCCTTGCATTATTCATTACAACATTAGTGCTTAATGCCATCGCATTAATTATAGTGCGGAAATACAGAGAGCAATATGACTGATATTCAGGAAACAGACATCGTGTCTCGCCGCGTCAACTGGCATTCGAAAAGCCAGAAAGACCGACTTGAGAGCCGATATAGAAAAGAAAAGATATTCAAGGCACTTGCTGTCTCTAGTTTATCAATTGCTATTGTTGCTTTGCTTGTTGTGCTGGTGAGTATTTTAACAACAGGAATAAGTGGATTTAAGGAAACCAGAATTGAACTTGATATATATCTGGACAGAGACATAGTTGGTGAAGTTCCTAATCTGGACGCAGCGGGCCTAAAAGACCATTATGCGACGATTAACATTAATAGTCTTCTTATCAAATCCTTACAGAAAAAGTTTCCGGAAGTTTCTTCGCGACGTGATGTTTTCTCGCTCCTTAAATTGTTTAGTGTCGGAGCACAGTCAGACATACGTGATACCTTGATAGCCGACCCTGACCTTGTCGGTAAAACCCATACTATATCACTCTTATCTTCAAGCATTGTGGACATGTTTATAAAGGGTAAAATATTACGAGATGTTGAAGAAAATAACCGCAAAATATCAGACCAACAAATTGCATGGCTTGATCAGTTTGAATTAGAAGGTAAAATAAGTCAAAATTTCAATTGGACATTTTTTACCAATGGTGACAGCAGAGAACCAGAGCTAGCCGGAGTAAGGAGCGCGACGGTTGGCTCCCTTTTAACATTATTTGTCACTTTTATAATCTCTTTTCCTATTGGTGTCGGCACGGCTATTTATCTGGAAGAATTCGCACCTAAGAACAGATATACAGACCTTATAGAGATAAACATCAACAACCTGGCAGCGGTACCATCCATCATATTCGGATTATTGGGTTTAGCTATATTCATTGGGTTTGTAGGATTACCGCGATCTGCCCCACTTGTCGGCGGTCTTACTTTGGCACTAATGACACTGCCAACAATCATTATTACGGCCCGTGCTGCAATTAAAGCAGTACCGCCTTCTATAAAAGAAGCAGCGATTGGTTTGGGTGCTTCGCATATGCAGATGGTCTTCCATCATGTGCTTCCTTTGAGCATGCCGGGAATACTCACAGGGTCAATTATCGGTATGGCACAAGCCTTGGGTGAAACAGCCCCGCTTTTAATGATCGGTATGGTCGCGTTCATTGTCGACACGCCAGGTGGAATAATGGAGGCGTCAACAGCCCTGCCGGTTCAAGTATATCTATGGGCTGATAGCCCCGAGCGTGGTTTCCTCGAGAAAACTTCGGCGGCAATCATGGTGCTTTTGCTCTTCCTGATTGTGATGAATGGCCTAGCTATTTGGATGCGGCAAAAATTTGAAAAGAAATGGTGAATAATATGAATATGGTAAATTTAACCGATGAGCTAGAGGCAAAAGCCGACACAAGTGCTCCAAAAATACGCGCCCAAAAAGTAAATGTACATTACAGCTCTAACCATGCACTTAAAGATATAAATTTAGATATATACCCTAACGAAGTCACCGCTCTTATAGGACCTTCCGGATGTGGCAAATCAACCTTCTTACGTTGCCTTAACAGAATGAATGACACTATCGATATTTGCAAGGTAGAAGGGCGCATTACACTCGACGGGCAAAATATAAATGATAAAAAAATTGATGTTGTAGAACTGCGAGCTCGGGTTGGGATGGTATTTCAAAAACCAAATCCATTTCCAAAATCAATATATGACAACGTAGCTTACGGTCCACGGATCCATGGCATCGCTCAAAACAAACAGGAACTCGATGATATCGTTTGGTCCAGCCTTAAAAAAGCGGGCCTTTGGAACGAAGTCCATGACCGCCTTGATGCCTCTGGCACTTCATTATCGGGCGGCCAACAACAACGGTTATGCATCGCAAGAACCATCGCGATCGAACCCGAAGTTATCTTGATGGATGAACCCTGCTCTGCTTTGGATCCTATAGCAACGGCTATTATCGAGGAATTAATAGAGGATCTGAAAAATAGATATGCTATAGTTATTGTAACGCATTCTATGCAACAGGCGGCCAGGATATCCCAGAAAACAGCATTCTTTCACTTGGGAAAGTTACTTGAGCACGGCGACACAACAACTATATTCACAAACCCTGTGCACGAAAAAACAAAAGATTATATCACTGGCCGTTACGGTTAAATTTAAGGAACAAGTTATGCCTAATTCACATATCGTAAGTTCATTTGACGAAGATTTGCAAAAACTTCGTGACAAGATCACTGACATGGCTGAGCTTGTTGCAGATCAGTTTAGTGACGCAGAATGCGCGCTTACTACAAAAGATTTAAAGCTCGCCGCTCAGGTTAAAGAAAAAGATAATTACGTCGACCAAATGGAACAGGAAATTGAGAAAACAGCGATTGAAATGATTGCAATAAGGTCGCCAATGGCTGATGACTTGCGCGAAATTATTTCCGCAATTAAAATAAGTAATGCTTTGGAGCGAATTGGTGATTACGCAAAAAATTTATCCAAGCGCGTATCGGTTCTAAGCGAAGTTGGTGATTATACTGTAAGTTCTTCAATAATCAGCCAAATGATTTCAATCATCAATGTCATGAACGAAGACGTTATTGATGCTTATATTCACAAAAGCCCCGAAAAAGCTATTTCCGTTTGGACACGTGACCTGGCTGTGGATAATCTTTACAATAGTTTATTTCGTGAGCTACTGACTTATATGATGGAAAACCCGGAGTATATAACCGCTGCCACACATTTATTGTTTGTAGCAAAGAATGTAGAGCGCGCAGGCGACCACATAACAAATATTGCTGAACTTATATATTATATTGTCGAAGGAACGCCGCTGGAAATGGTCCGCCCAAAAGGCGACAATAGTAGTGAGACAAATGTAGAATTCTCAGGCTAACTTACAATTAGTATAATCACTGGTATTGTAACGACCGAAAGCAACGTTTGTAGTGAAATGATGGCAGCCATCAACGGTGCATCACCGCCCATATATTTCGCGAGAGCGTAGGCAGTGGACGACGTTGGTACAGATACAAAAATAACCGCACTCACACTCATTATAGGTGGTAATTCGAAGTATTTTGCAGCTGCAAATACAGTGGCCGGCAAAATTATCATCTTTGACATACTCGCGATCAAGCATGGCGCGACGAATTTTCGCATATTTCCGAATTGAAGGCCAGCACCCACACAAATTAAAGCAAGTGGCAAAGCCGCTTTACCCAAATAAGTCGTAAAATCATGGAATATGGGCAGATGGCCCCAATCAAAGTAATTAAATGTCAATCCTGCGGCGATCGCCAAAATAAAAGGGTTTCTCAAAATTTCTGAAATAATACTTGGTTTTCCTTTACCGGTGTCCGACAAAATTGATGTCATAAATATCACGGTTAAGATATTTGAAAAACTGACCATTACAGCAACAGCCAGTGCACCGACAATTTCCCCTTGTTCGCCGAAAAACTGACTTATAACGGCAAGCGCAATAAATGAATTGTGACGCCCTCCACCTTGAATTACCGATGATAGTGATGCGGCACTCATCCCGTACATTTTGCTAGCGACGTACGCAACGGACACCGCGACTAAGTAACCTAATATCATTGATGCAGAAAACAGACCGACTGAAAAGCTGTCCAAATCGATCACAGACGTTTTATTAAAAAGTAGTGCCGGAAATAAAATCCAGTAAGTCAGCCTATTTATTTGGTACCAAATTTTTTCATCAGAAATCAAAATACCTTTAAGAACTCCTCCTAAAAGTATGACTAGAAATATTGGTGCAACTAAATAGATTAAATTTTGCACGTCAAACACTCAATTTAACAGCAATATTATCAGTGGTAAGGTAAAAACCGATAATAATGTCTGAATGGATATTAAGGTTGCCATTAGCGGCGCATCGCCGCCCATTTGTTTTGCAAGTGGATAGCTCGCAGCACCCGCTGGCGACATGGCAAATACCATCGCGGAAACCGTTAAAATATGGGGTAGCTCCAGATAACGTGCGAGCAAAAAAACCGTGACAGGAAAAACAATCATTTTCGCTACGGTCGCGATAACGCAAGGCAGCGTATTTTCACCAATGCTCCTAATTTGAAGGCCTGCTCCCACACAAAGAAGCGCCGTTGTCAGAGTTGTCTCACCCACACTTAATGTAAAAGCATGTAATATCGGAAGGTTACCCAGTCCAAGAATATTAAAGACCGCCCCTACCAAAATTGCCAAGATAAACGGATTTCTTTTTAAATCTCTTAAAATACTACCCACACCCGAACCTTTAGGGGACAACATCATAGTAAGTGTAATATTGACCACCAGGTTGGTAAAGGTAACAAGCACAGCTATAATAATTGCAGCGATCATTGCTCCTTCTTCACCGAAAATCTGCGTCACAATCGCCAAAGCAATAAAGGCATTATGTCGTCCGCCACCCTGTATTACAGATGTGAGCGAGGGCACCGAAATTCGAGCCATCTTACCGGCAATAAACGAAAATAAAACAGCCATCAGAAACCCAGAAATAACGGTTATTGATAACGGGCCAAACGCAAAATTTTCGAAATTAATGACAGAAGTTTTGTTGAATAACAAGCAGGGAAACAAAACCCAGTACGCGAGCTTGTTAATATGTTGCCAAACTGTGTCTTCGGTAACCAGATGCTGTTTTACTAGTTTTCCTAGTAAAATAATCATAAAAATCGGCGCAATTAAAAAAATTAAATCTATCATTTACCGGTGGCCTATCTTGGTAAGAATGAGTTTCTATAGTTATACACATCACGAAAATTTTACCACCTTATAGTTGCTTCAAAGCATATTTTGTTACATTTTAAGCTAGGGGATGGTCGTTACATTGCAACTAAGGATCGATTATTATGGTATTTCGCATTTTAGTTACATCGTGCATAATTCTAATTGCACAGAATGTTTTCTCTCAAGAAAGTTTGAGCGATGATTTCAAAATAAAAACTACGCCGCGTGAAATAACCGGATCAGAGTTGTCAGAAAAAAATAGTGATTATATTAATCCTGATCAAAAAATTATTTATGCTGTTTACCCTCCTAATGATTTTAACCCGTCTGCAAAAACAGGTATTATGGTTTTCGCCGGAGCTTACAAGGATAATCATCCCACTTTTAACTGGTTAAGTTCTGTTAGAGAAAGCAATCTAATTTATATCGAAGCTCTTGTCTCGGATGTAGATTCGTCATTTCGACAACGTCAAATACTGGCTGAAATGGCCGTACCATTACTTGAAAAAAGATATAACATTGACGAAAACAGGATATATATTTCTGGTGAAGGACGTGTCGCTAGCGTTGTTGCCATGAACAATCCTGGTATTTTCAAAGGCGCAATTTACACAAACGGAAATTTATGGACCGAAAACGCTGAAACTAAGTTAGATTCAATTAAACAAAATAAATTTGTATTCATAACCGGAGATTTAAAAAGCCGCGCAAAACAAGCCAGGGATGTTTATGGAAAATATAAAAAAGCCGGAATTGAAAACTCAAAACTTATCTTCCTTAATCCAGTAAGAAGTTCTAAAATCAAGCGGATAGATTTAGTTAGGGCTATTAATTATTTAGATGATCCAGATTCAAGTAGTAAATAACATACAACCATTAATTATTTGAGGTGCAATAATGTTTACTAGATTTTATATTTCAATTTTATTGATTTTTTGTGTGCAACAATCAATTGCCTATTCACAGGATATTTCGCCTTCAATTCAAACCGGCGCATTTTCAATTAGCAACACACCAATTGAAATACTAGGGCAGGAAATGGCCTCGTCATATATTGATATGCTGGATCAGAATGAGCAAATTACGTGGGAAATATATGTTCCCACAACTTATGATGCGAATAAACCATCGGGAATAATGGTATATATAAGTCCCCAGAATAGCATAAAAACACCAAATGGCTGGATGGACATCATGGAGCAAAATAACCTCATCTGGGTAGCAGCAACTCAATCAGGTAATAAAGTGATGGCGGGAAAAAGGGTGCTTATGGCTGTTATGGCACTTCCTTTACTCCAAAAAAACTATGCCATTAATGGCAATCGCATTTATGTTTCCGGCCTTTCTGGCGGAGGGCGCGTTGCCAGCATTGTCGCAACGCAATATCCGAATATATTTAAAGGGGGGATATATAATTGTGGTTCAAATTTTTGGGGTGACCAAACGCCAACCCAGATCGACCTTATAAAACAAAACCGCTTTGTTTTCGTTACCGGTAGTGAAGATTTTAATTTGGAGGATACCAAAAGCGTAAGAAGTAAGTATAGAAAAGCTGGTGTGGAAAATACGAAACTTATGGTTATCCCGCGAATGGGACATCAAAATCCAAATCGAAGAAAATTTACCCAGGCCATCAAATATCTTGACGAAAATAAAGCGGTAAACTAACCGATTTTACTGTAAGAAAATTGTCCTTTCTAAATCGACATTAACGGAGCATATTTCATGTATTTACGATTGTTAATTATTTCTATTTTCATGATAATATCGCAAAATACTTTGGCGGAAGTTCCAATAAAGGGAGCTTTTAAATTAACATCTACAGCTTCCGATATCCTAGGTCCGGAAATTTCTGCGACAAACAGTTCCGTAATTAAAGAAGACGAAGAACTGAAATGGGAAGTCTTCGTGCCGTCAAGTTATAATCCGGAAAACCCACCAGGTGTAATGGTTTATGTTAGTCCCGAAAATCATATGAAAAACGTACCGGCAAGCTGGACAGGTGTTATGGAACAAAATAATTTAATTTGGATCGCCGCCACCATGTCCGGGAATACCGTTTTAACGGGCAGAAGAATTTTAAAAGCCCTAATGGCGCTACCGTTAATACAAGAATCCTATAAAATTAATCAAAACCGCTTTTATGTTTCTGGATTTTCCGGTGGAGGGCGCATCGCTAGTATTATTGCTAAGGAGTTTCCTCATTTATTTAAAGGGGCGATTTATAATTGTGGAGTAAATTATTGGGATAGAAAAGCCCCTTCGCGATTGGATTTGATCCAAAAGAACCGCTACGTATTTATTACAGGCACCGACGATTTTAATTTGGAAGACACCAAAAATGTATACAGAAAATATAAAAAAGCCGGTGTAAAAAATGTTAAACTTATGATCATAACACGTATGCCACATAGCAATCCTAGCCGGGTTAAATTTAATCAGGCTGTAAAATATCTTGATGATAAATCATAATTATTTTTCAAGTGAGAATAATTGATAATTAGTTCGCTAATATTATTCTATGCCCTATATAAGAATATAAGTAATATAAAACTATACAAAAACACCATTAAGGGCGAAATATGTTTTTAAGATTTTTACCTTCTATTTTTCTAATTATTTTCTCAGTAAATTCAATGTCATTCGCACAGGATATTGAAAAAGGGTCTTTTATTATTAAAGCAACCAGTGGGGATATATTGGGCTTTGAAATGGCATCATCATATTCCCCGGTTCTTGAAACAAACGAAGTGATGAGTTGGTCAGTGCATGTACCTGAAAATTATAATCCGAACGATCCGCCCGGCATAATGGTCTATGTAGGGTTCAGGAAATTAGTAAAAGAACCACCTGGCTGGATGAGTGCGATGGACGATAGTAATTTAATTTGGATCAGCGCAAATAGCTCAAATAACAACATCGAGCGAAAAAAAATGCTGCTTGCAATCCTGTCCCTTCCTCTATTGCAAATGGATTACGTAATAAATACTAATAGAATTTATATCGCAGGCTATCAGCATGGTGGTGAAATTGCCAGTGCCGCCGCTCGTGTTTATCCTAATATTATTAAGGGTGGTATCTATATTAATTGCGATCCCAGAACATGGGGTAAGAAATTACCTCCACAAATAGATGTGATGAAAGAAAACCGTTATATATTCGTTTCAGGAAAACAAAATATTGCAAAGCAAGTAATGCGTTATGCAATTAAAAAATATAACAAAGAAGGCATTAATAATACCAAACAAATGATCATAAATCATATGGGTATAACCGAAAACATCCGTCGCCCAAAATTACTTGAGGCGATAGAATATTTAGATCAAACTGAAAATAGTGATGATTAGACCTTACTGCAGGTAGTTAATAAACTTTGGTTTATGCCGTGCTTTGCTAGCTTGTTCAAAGGAGTACGCGGCCTCTATCATCAACGCTTCGCTATAAGCGCGGCCAACGAATGACAGCGATACCGACAACTCATGAATATATCCCATGGGAACAGTGATCGACGGATACCCACTAACAGCAGCATAAGAGGAAGTCCCTCCCCCACTAGGAAGGTCTCCATTCACAAGATCCTGACTATTTGCGGGATTGCGTGAGGGCATAACAATCATATCCAGATTATGTTGATCCATTAATTCATTAATGACTTTTTGCATCGCAATATTACTATCCTGAACTGCCTTAAGATACTCGGCTTCCATCAAGGAACCTTTCTCTTGCGAACCAACAAATATCTCCTGCTTAAAATATGGCATTTCCTTATCGGCATTGTCGTTATTATAATCAATCAAATTGGCAAGCGTTTTACTTTTAACCGCGTCAGGAGTACCAGATAAATATGCGTTAAGATAATGCTTAAATTCGTATCTCAGAACCAAACCTTCGGCCGCGCCTATTCCGTCACGGTTGCCAAATTCAATATCGTTTATCAATATAGCTCCTTGCGCTACCATCGCTTCCAAGCTTTTTTCAAATATTGGACCGAGATCATCATGCATGCGAAACGGTTCACGAATAACCCCTATTCGCTTACCCTTAAGACCGTCTGAAATTAAGTGCTCCGCATAATTTATTTTATCTTCAGGTTGCATCATGCTTCTGGGATCTTCCGGGTTTTTGCTAACCATTTCCGTAAGTAAGATCGCGGCATCTTCCACCGTTCTTGTCATTGGTCCCGCCGTATCCTGCGTTTCTGCTATGGGAATGATGCCAGTACGACTAACAAGTCCAACGGTTGGTTTAATCCCGACAACGCCGTTATAGGCGGAAGGACAAACGACCGACCCATCGGTTTCTGTACCAATGGACACTGCTGTCATATTTGCCGCCGTTGCAGCACCGGAACCTGAACTTGAACCGCAGGTATTCGCGGTTAACAAATATGGGTTTCGCGTTTGACCGCCTACTCCACTCCACCCGCTTGAACTATTAGAAGACCTAAAATTGGCCCATTCACTTAGATTAGCTTTACCGAGTATAATAGCACCGGCCTTTCTTAGAGACGCGACCATAGGGGCATCTTTTACGGCGAAGTTTCCGCTCAATGCATGCGATCCGGCCGTGGCCGGCATTCGGTCCATGGTATCTATATTATCTTTGAGCAGTACCGGAATTCCATGCATCGGTCCTCTCGGGCCATTTTCGGCGCGTTCTTTATCAAGTGCTTTTGCGATTTCAACAGCGTCTGGATTAATAGCAATCACCGCATTCAGATGAGGCCCTTTTTTATTAAGAGCATCAATGCGTTCCAAATAAAGTTCTACGATCTGAACCGAGGTATATTTACCGCTTTCAAAGGCATCATTTAATTCGCGTACGGTAATTTCATTCAATTCAAATTCCGCTACGTTCTGCTCCTTTTGTGCGCAGGAAACCAACAGCGTCATAAGAACCAATATTCTGACTTTTTTCATCATTTCTTTTTCCCCTTAAAAAACTTTTTCAAATTTTGCACATATGGTGCACGAATAATCTCAGTTTCGGTAATAAGGCCGGTGACCAGTTCGTTCGGTGTAACATCAAACGCCGGACTGCGCGTCTGGATATTTTCCGGCGCAATATTTTTCCCCATTACAGTGGTTATTTCTTCTGAGCTTCGCTCTTCAATCGGTATTTCTTTTCCGTGTGCCGTTGACATGTCAATGGTAGACGAAGGGCACGCCACATAAAAAGGTATATCATAATATTTTGCCAGAATTGCAACGCCCAAAGTACCAATTTTGTTTGCCACATCGCCATTTGCAACAACACGGTCTGTTCCGACGATCACCATATCGATATTTCCTGTTGCCATCATATGGGCCGCCATATTATCTGTGATTAATGTGACATCGATACCCGACTTTTGCAACTCCCACGCCGTTAAACGGGCGCCCTGCAATAATGGGCGCGTTTCATTGGCAAAAACCTTAAACTTTTTACCCAGTGACTGGGCAACATACATGGGTGCGGTCGCAGTCCCTAATTCTGATGTTGCCAACCCTCCTGCGTTGCAATGGGTCATGATACCAACACCATCTTTGATAAGAGACGCACCGGTTTTCCCCATCCCCAAGCATAAACTACGGTCTTCTGCGTGTATGAGCTCTGCTTCTTCGACCAGAGCATCATATAGTAGCGACGGTGTCGACGCATCGATGCGTTCCATATGATTAGTCATACGCATCATTGCCCAATTCAAATTCACAGCAGTTGGTCTTGCGCTATCCAAATAAGTTGCCTTTTCATGAACCAGATTTTTGAAATCATTTAATTCCAGTTCAATATGATTTTTTATACCTATGCAAAGCCCATATGCAGCGGCAACCCCGATCGCAGGCGCGCCCCGAACTTTTAATTGCAATATTGACTGCCAGACCTGCTCAATGGTCAGTTGTTTTTCCATCACCATTTCATGGGGCAACAATGTTTGGTCCAGTAGGTAAAGTTCCCCGGCGCTCCATTGAATGGAGCGCGGCAAATTGAAAGCCGTCAAACTAATATCGGACAAAGTAATTATTCCTTAATCAAGGTCGGTTTATATCTTTTATTAATGTAATATGTTCTTTACTATGAACGCAAATAGAATGCTGTAAAAACTCGAGGCAAAAAACGAATGTGTGGCATTGCAGGTATCATTAATTTAGGGGGTACAACACCACCCAAATCATTGCTAACGAAAATGACAAATATAATTGAGCACCGCGGGCCGGACGGCTCAGGGGATTATTTTTCAGAAGGTGTCGCCTTCGGTCATAGACGCTTGTCCATCATTGATATTGCCGGTGGTCACCAGCCTATGACAACATCTGATGATCGAATTACCATAACTTATAATGGTGAAATATATAACTTTCCCGAACTACGGACGGAATTAAAAGCACTGGGCTACAGCTTTAAAACGTTGAGTGATACTGAAGTAATATTAGTTGCTTACCACGCCTGGGGGCAACAAAGTGTCGAGCGTATCCGTGGCATGTTTGCCTACGCCATTCATGATAAAGAAAAACGTGAAGTATTCATTGCCCGCGATAGATTAGGTATTAAGCCACTTTTTTTTGCGGAACTCAGTGGTAAAAATTTTGTTTTCGGTTCAGAACTAAAATCACTTTCACTTCATCCTAATTTCAATAAAGCAATTCGCAGTGAAAGCGTAGAAGAATATTTTTCCCTTGGATATGTGCCTGAGCCCCACACTATATACAAAAATGTTATGAAACTGGAGCCCGGCCATACACTGCTCATTGATTTGAATTCAGGAAATATAAAAAACGAACAATATTGGAACGTGAAATTTAATAATGATTATTCCGGTTCATTTGAAGACGCAACAAGAGAGCTGGATAAACGTGTTGAAGAAGCCGTTAAAATTCGGATGCGCGCGGATGTACCGTTGGGTGCATTTCTCTCGGGCGGTGTCGATTCCAGTGCCGTGGTTGCCAATATGGCGCGAAACAGTGTCGACCCGGTTAATACCTGCTCTATTGGTTTTGATGATGTGCGTTATAATGAAGCTGATTACGCGAAACAGGTTGCGGATCAGTATCAAACCAATCACAAAACTGAAATTGTTGATCCCAACGATTATTCGCTAGTTGACAATTTGATCGATTATTATGATGAGCCTTTTGCCGATAGTTCTGCGCTTCCAACTTTCAGGGTGTGTGAACTCGCACGAAAAAACGTAAAAGTAGCACTTTCCGGTGATGGCGGTGATGAAAATTTAGCGGGATATAGGCGATATAACACTCATATGTTTGAAAAGAAAATGCGCGATATGGTGCCTTCCGCGCTGCGCAGATCAGTATTTGGCTCGTTGGGCCGCTTATATCCAAAAGCAGACTGGGCCCCCCGAATTTTTAGAGCAAAAACAACCTTCCAAGGTATAGCCAGAACAGACTTAGAAAGCTATTTTCATTTTATGTCGATCTTCAGGAATGACATGCGGCAATCGCTATTTAGTGAGCAGTTGAAAACCGATCTACAAGGCTACACCGGAATGGAAGTTTTTAAACGTCATGCGAATGACGCGGGAACTGATGACCCCGTATCTCTTATTCAATATCTGGATATAAAAACTTACCTTGCGGGTGATATACTGACCAAGGTTGATAGAGCGTCTATGGCTCATTCACTGGAAGTTCGGGTTCCACTGCTTGATCATGAACTGGTGGGATGGATCGCCGGTCTTCCCACCGATTTTAAATTGAATGGCAAAGAAGGAAAACACATTTTCAAAAAGTCATTGGAAAATCAGCTTCCTAACGATATTTTATACCGCCCAAAAATGGGCTTTGCGGTGCCGCTGGAAAATTGGTTTAGAAATGATCTTAAAAATAAAATAAAGGAAACCGTTTTGAGTGAGCATATTCTCGATAGCGGTTACTTCAATCAGCGATATCTTGAAATGCTCGTCACCGACCATCAATCCGGAAAACGAGATTATAGTGGGCCATTATGGACACTGATGATGTTTCACCAATTCTTGGCAAAATAAGCCTATAATTATAAGTGGTATGAACACTTCAAAAATTATAAATCATGCGAGAAAATCAAATGGTCGGGGAGACAGGATTTGAACCTGCGACCCCCTGTACCCAAAACAGGTGCGCTACCAGGCTGCGCCACTCCCCGACCGAAGAAATCAATTTGAAAAACAAATTGTGGTTGGGTTAATACGCCAACACGCGCATCCACGCAAGAGTTATTTTAGTAAATACTTGTTATTTCGATACATTCTCAAATATTGGATAAATGATCTCGTCGCCGACTTGAATACCAAGGCGTTTTGTTAACCCACCATTGAGTTCTAACACCGCTTTTGCTTCACCGCCTGAACGAATTAAAGATAACGACCTGGGCTGCGTTGATTCAGCGATTGTCATTATTTTGCCCCCTTCATCAATGAAAAGAATATCGAGAGAAATAAAGGTATTTCTCATCCACATACTGATGTCACGTTTTTCATCATAAACGAACAACATCCCGTTCATTTCCGGAAGTTCAGAACGAAACATCAAACCATATTCACGGTGGCTATCATCCAAGGCGAGTTCAATTTGAAAATCATGCAATGTTTCGCCCGTTTTTATTGAAAGTTCAGCCTTTGGAAAACTGGAGGCCGACCCTTGTGCCACTGCATTGACTGATATTCCAATGAACATAACAAATGGAAATAATATAATAAAAGCAAGTTTCTTAATGAATCCAGCTATCCGCTTTTCACAAACAAAAGTTAAATTTTTATGATAAATTCTTGTGAACATTTCACCATCCTTTCATATGACATTCTGTCAAATTATTGGAAAACATAATGGCAGGAAAGAATGGCAATTTAAAGGCGTCATCTACTCTTGTTTTAACGCGATTTTTTCCATTGAGAAAGATATGGCTAATCAGCATTTATCTTAATGGCTCCGACCATTAAACCGCGCTCCCCGTCTTCAATGACAACGGACAATTCTTCGCCAGGCGTAAGTTGTTCAATACTATAGTGACGCAACACTTCCATATGAATAAAGATATCCTGACCGCCATCTCCACGATTTACAAAGCCATATCCACGCACCTTATTAAACCACTTCACCACCACATCAACATAGTCATCATCGGCGTAGCTATTATCATCAATCGTGATTAACAATTCATTTTCTGGTTTTTCAACAGCCGTTGAAAGATCAAAATCAAGTATTTTTACAGCTTGACGCCCTTTCGGCCTATTCGCAGAAAGACATGTCACCTTCGTACCTTCAGGTAGAGACCCACGTTCATGCTCTTTTAAAATTGAGAAATGAACAAGAATGTCGCCTTTTTTCTTATTCGCTTCGTCGTCAGCTTCAATAAAACCATACCCTTTAATATCATCGAACCATTTAATCGATCCCGATATTTCATCGAAATGTTCTGAAACTATGGCGCCACTCTGATCGTCTGTTTGACTAATCGAACCCGTTTTTAATACTTGATCATTATCAGTATCCAAATCTTTTTTTGCGCTGCTACTCATCTTCCAACATTTCCCATTTTTCAATACTTAACCACCTACCCTTTATAACTCATGGGTTAAACCGCCCCACAAGCTCCCAAATTATTCGCATTATTTGAACTAAATGCTTTTATTCTTATTATCATGCGCCAAGAGACAATTGCGCTACATAGGTGTTATTTCTATGATTTCATCAAAAAGGTTATTAAAAAACAACCACTAAATCAAGAAATTACTCAGTTATTTAACATTGTAAATTCTTAATTCTTAATAAATAGTTAAAAATAGAACACGACAATCTATTTGAGCTAATAAAAAAGGCAGGATATAATTCCTGCCTTTTTTACAATAATATAGTCGTTTTTGCTAAGCTCTTACTTTATCTTTTCAGCATATTCACTGACCATTGATTTCACTTCCTTGCGCATCAAGAACATGCATAGCACGTTTGGTATGGTCATAAGAGCAACCGTGATCAGGGCCACGGTCCATATAATCGCTGTATCCGAAATAGCCGCAACAAAGAAACCTATCACATAAACTATGCGGTAAGGCATTACAGCTTTCGCGCCAAACAAATAGGTTATTGCACGGTCACCATAATAGGACCAGGCCACTGCCGTTGAAAATGCAAACAATGTAAGGGAGAAAGCAACAATATATTTACCATTCTCACCAAGGAAGCTTTTCGTAAACGCTTTACTGGTCAACGTCGCTGAATGTACCAGAGATTTACCGTTCACAACTACGTCACTATCACTTAGGTTTCCGTTTTCGACGGCCAACATTCCCGTATATGGCCCCATACTACCTTCGGCATTTTCTTTGGAAAAGATAACATCCTCGGCTACCGAACGCGCATTTATGACCGTAGCATTGGTGGTCACCATAGTTCCCGCCACGATTTCAATATTTCCGTTCAGCGTGTTTACGGTTGATCCCTCAGCACCGTTTAAATGCATATATAGAGCATTGAGTTGATCGGGATCAGTATCTGAATATTGCCCTTCCAATATGCTAAAATCCGCTGCCTGGAACGTATTCTCATATTTTTCGGTCCAAGCTCCTGAAGAAAGAATTACAAGACCAGTGAGCGTGCAAATTATAATCGTATCAATAAACGGCTCTAAGAGCGACACCATGCCTTCTGATACGGGTTCTTCCGTAATGGCGGAGGCATGAGCGATAGCAGAAGACCCTTGGCCCGCTTCATTAGAGAATAGACCCCTGGCTACCCCGATGCTAAAAGCTTGGGCAAATACACCCCCTACAAAGCCACCAACGGCAGCCGTACCCGTAAAAGCGTCAGCAAAAATAGATATAAATGATGGAATGATTTGATCGTAGTTTGTCACAATTACACAAACGGATCCAACCAGATATAACACGGCCATTGTCGGCACCACCCGCGATGCGAAGCTAGCAATACGAGTAATACCGCCGATAATGACAAAGGCGAGCAATGCGGAAAGTACCAGCCCGCTAATCCACGTTTCAAGGCCAAAGGTACTATTCATTACTTGTGCGATATTATTGACCTGCGGCATACTACCTGACCCAAAGGAACTTAAGACTGCCGCAGCGGCGAACACTATGGCAAGTGGCTTCCAGCCCAAACCGCGATCCATAACATACATTGGGCCACCCGCGACCGTACCATCGTCTGAAGTAATCCGGTATTTATGTGAAAGTGAGACTTCAACAAACTTTGTGGTCATTCCCATGAAGGCCGTCATCAGCATCCAGAAGATAGCGGCCGGACCACCTAGATAAATTGCTAGTGCGACACCGCCCATATTTCCGGTGCCGATCGTCCCGGAAAGTGCCATAGACATCGCTTGAAAATGTGACGTTTCACCACCAGATTTTCCCTTTTCTTCCGATGTAAATAACACTCCCCACGCATGCTTGAAAAATCGAAATTGTGGAAATTTCAAATAGACGGTGAAAAACAAACCTATACCAAGAAGATAATATGGAAACCAAATCGAACTGCCTAAAAAACTGTCTAAATAAATCAATAAATCATTTACTGCTAACATGTAATCCCTCTTTTTTTATCATTCCAATATTTTGTCATTTTAATGACTTATCGTATTAAGGGGTCACACTATCGTGAATCTATCAATTCGTATAGGGTTTAATGATTTTTTTTGAGCACCCGATAACATTTCCAAGAATAAGGCAATGCGTTATTTACAAACAAAAAAACCCGGCCTAAACCGGGTTTTTATAAAAATCTAATCTTAATCAGACGCTATTAACCGCTCACAGGAGCGGTAAACCAAGGGAAAAATGCATAAAACATAATGCTTGAAAGGATAAGTGTAAGGAACATGATTGGCAGACCTTTTCTCATCCACATCCCAGGCGTTATCGCCATAGCAGGATTACCAGTTTCACGAGCGAGGCGCTCTGATATGGTCACAATATAAACGTTGGCCGTTGAACCAATATGTGTACCGTTACCGCCCATACCAACACCAATTGCAAGTGACCACCATAATGGTGATACGTTGATGCCTTGCGTTTCAAGTCCAAGGATAATTGGAATCATCGCTGCAGTGAACGGAATATTGTCGATCGCCGCAGAGAGAACGGCTGCAACCCACATCAACACTATCGATGCAAGTAACAGATCTTGAGTAACAAGAGGTAATATTTGAACCCCAAGATATTCAAGGAAATGGCTGTGTTCCACACCACCGATTAGGATAAAAAGCGAAATAAAGAACAGTAATAGAGACATCTCTACTTGTTCCAATGTATCATCCACTTCGATATGGCGACTGGCAAAAAACAGTAATGTTAATCCGAATGCCGCCACCATCCATGGTTCCCAATGAATGACATTGTGGACCATAAACAGGATAGTCATGAGACCGAGAATAGCAACGGCCGAATACCATACACGCTTGTTGGTAATTGGAATTTCTTCAATATCCTGCCAAGGTTTTGGTTCTTGGGCCAGTTCTTCTTTAAACAGGTATTTGAGTGCGATAAGCACTGCAAGCCATGCCACCAAAACTGGAGGACCCATGTGAATAATAAAGGTATTAAACGAAATATTCGCAGCCGAGCCAATCATCAGGTTTGGCGGATCACCAACAAGAGTTGCCACACCACCAGTATCAGAAAGCAATGCCGCAGCAAGCAAATAAGGAACTGGTGAAACATTAAGTGTTCTGGCGATCATGATAATAAGTGGGCCAAAAATAACCACTGTTGTAACGTTATCAAGAAGCAAACTGATCACCGTAACGGCGGTGCCGATTAGGACCAGCATAAGATATAATCGCCCTTTACTATATCTGGCCAACGAAACAGCCAAATTCTGAAAACCACCTGTTGGTATCATAATGGCCACGATGGTCATCATACATCCAAGTAGGAAAATTACGTTCCAGTCAACCGCTTCATAAGCCTGATCGACGTCATAAAAACCATACCGCATCCCCACGAGAAGTATAGTACCTGCACCAAGCATGGCAAATTTAGCACGGTGAAATCCGTGAACATGCTCTGTAAAAATACCAATGAAGGTTACCGCGAGGATTATCGCCGATACCATCATATTGTTATCAAAGACTAATTCTTCCATTTATAAAACTCTTTTAATAATTGTTAATGTGCAAAATTTAGAAAAATCAAAGAGTAAGAATATCAAAACGGAATTCATCGCTGAAAATCATTTCATTGTAGTTTCTTAATTATTCCCTAGTACCCTAAATTTTGAAGAAATTTAACACTATTGGCCAGAATTGCAATCAAAATCGGTATGCTTTCTTTTGAATTAAACAGAAGCCTAGACAGAAAGATCAAATTATATTAGTCGTATTGCATGATAAGCGAGCTATACCAAAAAACTATATTAAAATACGCTGCAAATGCGACAGCGCACGGCACTATCGAGCATGCTGATCACAGTTTAACAGTCCATAATCCAATGTGCGGTGACCGGATTAAAGTTTACATTAAACTGGACGGCGATCGATTGCAAAAATTTAGCCACGAGGCAAAGGCATGCGCCTTATGCCAAGCAAGCGCATCTCTATTAGGTGAGCACTATCAGTATCTTACAGAAGAAAGTTTATCTAATTTAATTGCACTTCTTAAAAAATCGCTTTCTAAAAAACAAGAAGACCTACAAAACGAATGGCCTCATCAAAAATGGCAAGCTCTTGATATATTCAATGTGGTACGTGATCACAAAAGCCGCCAAACTTGTGTTACGCTTCCCTTTGATGCGCTGCTACAAGCCATGACCGAAATTAATCAATCGTAACATCGACACGGTTTGTCTTCGATATAATGTAACGTTAAATTTCTGTTGCGTACTATTAAGTTACAACGTATTTCTAATGTACATATAACAAATAATAATTAGAGGATATCATGGAAGCAAACGCAGAAAAATACATGGATATGATTGTTGAGTTCGGCACGACATACGGCTTAAATATCATATTCGCCATTATTATTTTAATAATTGGTATGATGATTGCGGGGTGGGCAAAAAGACTGGTATTAAGATTATGTAGTAATAGTAAAACCATTGACGATACGTTAGGTGCATTCTTTTCAAGTCTAGTGCGGTACGTCGTCATAATATTCACAATATTGGCCGTGTTAGATCGATTTGGTGTAGAAACAGCAAGTCTCATTGCCATATTAGGTGCGGCTTCATTGGCTATTGGCCTCGCTCTTCAGGGTACTTTGAGTAACGTAGCCGCTGGCGTTATGTTGTTGATTTTCCGCCCGTTCAAGGTCGGTGAATTTATAGACGCTGCGGGTCACGCAGGCTCAATTAAACATCTGGGCCTTTTTGTTACAGAAATGGCAACAGGTGATAATGTAAAAATTATAATCCCAAATAGTCAAGTCTGGGGGTCCTCTATTAAGAACTTCTCAGCCCATGAAAATCGTCGCGTCGATTTAGTCATCGGAATTGGTTATGACGATGATATCGATAAAGCAATAACGGAAATTGGAAATGTACTTGATAGTGATGATAGAGTTTTAAAATCACCGGAAGCTGCAATCTTTGTTGGCGAACTAGGGGACAGTGCGGTTAACATTGTGGTTCGCGTCTGGACCGCTAACGGCAACTATTGGCCGCTAAAAGCTGCGCTGACTAAAAATATCAAACATCAATTTGATGACAAAGGAATAAGTTTCCCTTATCCACAACAGGATGTACATATTGTCTCAAATGTTAACTAAGGGATATTTTGGTAAACTATATTGAAAAACAATATAAGCAAAAAGACAGCTTATTTTGGAAACTGCAATTCGCGGGTTGGTTTGCCTTTGGTGCCACCCGCGCATTAAATTCATTTGCTCTGGGTGACAATATTAATTTTCAATTTGTCGTCGCTGCCTCCGTCATCAGCGGCTTCATTGTTACTGTTGTGCTCAGGATGATATACAGAAAGCTGCGCCTTAGCAGACTTCCGCCGTCCACAATGGTATTGTCCGTTGTTACCTGTATCGTAATATCCGCGATTATTCTTAGCGTGGTTGATATTTGGATTGTCCTTCAAATATTCTATATTGATCTACAATTGAATGAATTTGCCGGACGGACACTTTATAACGTTTTCGTCTTACTGATCTGGACCGGTGCATATTTTATCATTAATTATCATTTCCTGCTGCTGGAACAGAAAGAAATGTACCTGCAAGCCGTTGCACAGGCCCATCAATCGCAACTTCAAATGTTACGTTACCAGATTAATCCGCATTTCTTATTCAATACGCTTAACGCCATATCTACTCTGGTTCTGGATAAACAGTCAAAAGAAGCCAATGGTATGTTAACGAAGCTAAGCGCATTTTTGCGATTTAGTCTTGTAAACCAACCAACTCAAAAAATTACGATAGACGAGGAGATTTATGCTCTCTGGTTATATCTGGCCATCGAAAAAGTACGTTTTGAAGATCGTTTAAATTTGGACTTTAAGGTAAGCGACAATGCTAAAAAGGCGTTAATTCCCAGCTTACTGCTTCAGCCCCTTGTGGAAAATGCCATTAAATATGCCATCGCCCCGATGGAAGATGGCGGTACAATAATGCTCGATATTAGTTTGAAAAATTTTGACACGCGTTTGGATATTGTTCTACGTGATACGGGACCCGGATTACCGGACATTCCCACGGAACATAAATTTAACGAAAGTTCCAGTGGCGTTGGGCTTGAAAATACGAAGAACAGATTGATCCAGCTTTATCCAGACAATCACACAATTAATTTTAATAATCGTGCGCAAGGTGGCTTGGAAATTAGCATTGAACTTCCATTCGAAACAGAAAAAGGCGAAACTCATGCGAATTAAAAATATCCGAACTTTACTTGTTGATGATGAACCGCTTGCCCTAAAAGGATTAAGATTAAGGCTAGAAAGTTTTGATGACGTTGAAGTTGTTGGTACTGCATCAAATGGTCGCGAAGCGATTAAAAAAGTAAGAGCAGAAAAACCAGATCTCGTATTTCTTGATATTCAGATGCCCGGCCTCGACGGTTTTGATGTGGTTAAGGCACTCGCAAATGAAGAGCTTCCGATAATTATATTTGCAACAGCTTTTGACAAATATGCAATTCAGGCATTTGAGACACATGCATCCGATTATTTGCTAAAACCGATCGATGAAGAACGCCTGGAACAGGCGTTGATAAAAGTACGTGAACAAATTTCAGAACATATCGCCATCGAACAAAATGCCAAGCTTATCGAGCTTATAAGATCCCTTGATACGCCGCCCGCAATTGAACTATCGGAAATTCTAACGGCACAGGATATTTCAAGAAAAAAACAGTTCGAAACCCATTTTAATATCAAAGATCGAGGTGAAATAACACTTGTGGACGTACGTACGATAGAGTGGATTGACGCCGCTGGTGACTATATGTGCCTACACACAAATGACAAGACACACATACTAAGAGAAACAATGAAAAATATGGATAAAAGACTTGATCCGGATATTTTTAAACGTATCCATCGGTCGACCATTGTAAATACAGATATGATCGAAAGACTTCATCCATCGACTGGCGGTAAATATGTACTTACTTTAAAGAATGGGTCACAAGTTCAGGCAAGCCGAAATTACAGAGAAGCACTAGCCAGGTTTCTGTAACCTATATAAATATTGAATGACCACCAACAGCGGATATTTGCAAATTGTTATTTTGACCGTGTCCTTTAGTTGCTGTAAGTTCATTCTATCTAAGTAAGAATAAAAAGATATTTTATAAAAAGGGGTACCCTATATGTCAAAAAATAAAAATTCTTTAATCATCGATACGACCAATCATGCTGCAAAAGGGGGGCTGCTTAATCGCCGCCTTTTTTTGTCTTCAGCAATAGCAACCACCGCCGCACTGGCCACTACCCGTGCCGCGCACAGTCAGGAAATAGTCGGCGAAGGACAAGATGACTGGACCCTCTATCCGGGCAGTGATGCTTTAGAATATAGCAATCGGTCCCGTTTTGAAGTGGATAGCGTAAAACGTCTTATACCAAATGATAGTCAGGAATTTTTAGACCTGAGATTAACAAAATATGTTGCCAGGACGCCCCTTGACCATTTATTGGGCACTATTACGCCAAATGGCTTGCATTTTGAACGGAGCCACCAGGGCATTCCTGATATTGATCCGGACAAGCATTTTCTCGTTATTCATGGAAAGGTTAAAAACCCTCTAAAATTCGATATTAGTGCCTTGGAGAACTACCCCACGGTATCGCGCAACTATTATATGGAGTGTAGTGGCAATAGTGCTGTCCTTTTTGACGAAACGCCGACAGACCAATCGCTTCAAGAAATTCACGGCCTACTTTCCGGCAGTGAATGGACAGGTGTTTTACTTTCTACTTTGCTTGATGAATGTGGTATTTCGCCAGACGCCAAATGGATCATTGCCGAAGGGGCCGATAATGGTATGATGACCAGGAGCATACCATTAGACAAAGCACTTGATGACGCAATGATCGCTATTCGTCAAAACGGCGAACGTATCAGGCCTAGTCAGGGATATCCAATGCGGCTCCTTAACCCGGGATTTGAAGGGAATACATCCGTTAAATGGCTGCGTTCCATTTACCTCAGTGACAGGCCGGTGATGTCCGTACAGGAAACGGCAAAATATACAGACATGATGCCCGATGATAAGGCATTACAGTTTACGTTAGAGCAAGATGTTAAATCGATAATCACACGGCCGTCGAGTGCGATGAGCCTTAAGAAAAAAGGCGTATATGAAATTACCGGACTTGCATGGTCTGGAAAGGGGAAAATTGCCCGGGTCGAAGTATCCGTTGACGGTGGAAATACGTGGGCTGATACCGCACTCGAAGGTCCAATTCATTCTAAAATGCTCACCCGTTTCAGAATTCCGTGGATGTGGGAAGGTAGTTCGGCAATTCTTCAAAGTCGTGCCATAGACGAATTTGGCCGCCGTCAACCATCAAGAAAAGAACTGTTAGATGCAAGGGGCACAAATGGCATATACCATTATCATGCAATTCATAGTTGGGACGTGGCGCCAAATGGGGAGATTAAACATGTATATGCATAAAATAATAATCTTCGTCACTTTGCTAGTAAGTACTCAACTTGCGATCGCGCAGGAATCACGTTTTGGCGTCCCCGCCACACAAGCCGATATTGATAAAAGTTTCTGGTCCGTTTTCCCTGACGGTGAATTTTTACCGGACGGAGAAGGCAACGTCGCCGAAGGCAGAGAACTTTTCGAATATAACTGCAACATCTGTCATAATTTTCCTGATGAGAATGACCCCGTTAAAAATGAAATCGGCAAGTTATTTGGTGTTGAGGATAAACGCGGTAAAGCAAACCTGGACCAGACCATAGGCAGCTACTGGCCTTATTCGACAACAGTATTTAATTATATTCGCCGCGCTATGCCCCTGGTTGCCCCCATGTCACTTACAAACAGCGAATATTATTCTCTGACAGCTTACCTTCTTC
Source organism: Emcibacteraceae bacterium (assembly GCA_021774795.1). Lineage (GTDB taxonomy): Bacteria > Pseudomonadota > Alphaproteobacteria > Sphingomonadales > Emcibacteraceae > Pseudemcibacter. The sequence goes on from JAJFIR010000014.1 coordinate 365,636, forward strand.
ATGAAAATGGCATTATCGCTGAAGATGACGTTATGAATAAAGACACGCTGCCAAAAGTGGAAATGCCAAATAAGGACGGTTTTGTAAACGCTTATCCAGAAGTGCCGGAGAAATATTTAGCCAAACCTTGATGTAGAGTGATTTGGAGCTTGTTGAATATGCGGAGGCATCATCGGAACCGGTCAGTTTTTATGCTTTCCCGCATTCCGTTTCTGAAATATCCAATTTGCAGATACTAGTAGCACCGAAATTAGAGCATAAACTATGATTACGGCTATTTGGAAAAAGTAAGCTGCTATGCCGCCTTGATCTCCGGTGTAGGCTGCAAAATATAATGAAGTTGCACTACCAGCAAACACAATAAATCCCCCTATGGTTCTGTACATTAGGCACAAACGTGGCCTCATCCTGCGAGAAAAAGGAAATGAAACCAAAAAAACAACAATCGGCAAAACTAAAAGTAACAAGCCTATTAACATTTGATGACAATCATAATCGCATTTTATCCCTTATATTCTGCCGTAATATAACGTACTTGTAATTGGAATTACATCTTTCCTAATATAAAATGTAATTTAGCAAGGGCAGTACAGTTAAACAAGGAAACTACGATAAAGTCGAAGCAAACTCACTTTATGCTAAGGTAAATATTTTATGTAAAGTGATATCCTGCTCGGGGAGAAAAATACTGGTAGACGGTGACCGACTTAGAGAAGATTGGTTTGTTGATCATTTCTCCGAATTACTTAGCTTAGTTAAATATTCTTTCAAACTTTTATTATCAGGATATAGCTCCACGCCAAGTTTTACAGCTTCAATGGCCCGATGTAATTCGTCTTCGCTTTCCAGAATATTGGCAAGCATGAAAATGAGAGAGATGTCTGCTTTAACTCTATAGCCAAGTTTCTCTGACTGAATCGCATAATGATCGACCAAATAGCTTGGATTATTATAAGCCTTTTCAAAATTAAACATATAATTGTCAAAAATAAATTCGAAACCATTTATTAAGCTTGGCAGAGGTACAGAAAAATGATTTTCCTTTTCAAAATACTCTAAGGTATGTCTAAAGCTATCTGATGACCATGTCGACAACAGGGAAGAATATTCACGTTGAGGGTTTATCACAAAACCTTCAGGATAACCTTCTGAATCCGGGTTATTTGCAGCGGACATATAAAGGGTTACGTGATTGGTTGGTGGACGTGAAAGACGATTTTTAAGCATCTTCACCATCGCTTGACTATCCCACCAAACACTTGGGTCCATGATAATCAGTGAGGTAAAAAAAGCTGGCTCTTCAAGGTTAGCGTAAAGGCCGAACATACCGCCGTCGGAATGACCAATAAACATTCGATAGGGTTGGGTCATATATTGAGCCTCAATGTGAGGGGCAAGCTCAGTTGTTAAAAAAATAAGAAACTTCTTTGCCCCGCCACTATCTGGGTAGTCATCGGTTTTTTTGCCGTTGAAAAAGACTGTTAAACGAGTCGGGGTTAAGTCACGAGTTCTATTGGTATTTGGGATGGCAACCAAAATCATTTTTGGTATTTTTGCCTGTAAACCAGAAAGATTACGGAGTATGCCTGCCGTATATTCAAAATTATATTCCCCGTCGACCAAATAAACTACAGGGTATTTTTGCTTGGAATCATAGCCTTCAGGAAGGGAAACCCAATATTCTCTTTCTTCATTTAAGACCTTTGAAAAGACGGTGTTTTTTTCACCTATTGTGATGGTGTTGCTTGTATCATCTGCAATAGCCACTGATATAAATATTGTAATGACCGATAAGAAAACAGTTACTAATATTCTCATAATCCCCTCCCCGATTTTCTTTAATCATTAGACCATTAAAAACATCATATTGAAAGAAATTCCCTTAAACAACCTATATGTAATGGAGATATTAATCTTTTTACGATATTTGAATGTCCACTTTGGGTGGCGATCTCAACCGGTCGCTGCAACACATTGGTTAAATCTCCCTGCTGGGTTTTCGAAGTCCAGCGTCTTTTCTTGGTCGTTCGCTTAGCTGACGTGTCACTCTGTTAAGCTGTGCCCTCGGCATTAGAAAAATTCGTATTGAAGTAACGAACCTCGAGTCAAATAATCCCGGTTTTTATTTGTCTCAACAGGTCGATTATAGGTAAATTATGCCTTCACTGATAAGCACGCAATTTCCAGATATACGTGGTGCGCCGTCAATGGTGTCAAGCTGCACAACGATATCACTGCGGCGACCCATTTCAACTCCTTGAGTGATATTAATTTTATATGGTGTACTACTGGCGTTTCGAGTTAGTAATGCCCCAAGTGCACCAGATGCGCTGCCAGTAGCGGGGTCTTCCGGTGGATAGCCAAGCGGAGAAAATACACGTGAGCGCAATGATATTTCATTTTCACTTTCATCGATCACCGTAAAAGCACAGATACAAAAACCGTCGACGGTTTTTGGGCCCTTCGCAGCCGCTTCTTTGAATGCAGAGATATTCAATTTAATATCTGCGAGATCGTTTAAACTGTCGACTTCTGCAAATGCGAATGGTAGGCCAACCGTAGCAATGCACGGCGTAAATCGGTCGGTTAGTATTTTACCGGGCATAAGTTCAAGACATTTTGCAACAAGTTCGAGATCGCATTCTGCCAACATTTGCATGGATTGTGGCGCGATAATTTCAGCTCCAGTGAAATGCCCTTCTACTTCGCAAAGGGTTACATCAACATCACCACCCAATTCGTCAAAAAGAAGTTTATTGGTATTATTTTTTGTGGCAGCTGCTGTGTTTTTATTTGCAATAATATAAGCAGTTCCTATGTTTGGGTGTCCAGCGAAAGGAATTTCCTCCATCGGAGTAAAAATCCGTACGTGAGCATTATACTGATCATCTTTGGGCGGAAAAATAACACTAGTTTCAGAAAAACCGAATTCGTTTGCAATTTTTAGCATTTCGCCTTTTGTAAGATCCGATCCATCGTGGATTACAGCGAGCGGATTACCGCTATAACGGTCATTTGTAAAAACGTCGACAATACTGTAATTAACTGTTTTTTCACTCATGTTAATTTCCTTCAAGTTCTTGTTTTACAATCAGTAACATGAATATAAACATCAAGGATAGTGATATTTATCACGACCAGATATGATTTTTGGTCATATCAATTCTTGCTTCAAGATCGGCCGAATGACAGATTGAAATTACCACCCAAAGCAGACGTTCGCAGAACCATGAAATGTTCCACTTTTTGTGACAAGTGAGTATTCTTTTTCACTTGCGTCAATTTTTTTTTGGCTTTGGTTGCACGCTTTAAAAAGTTAGATTAGTTTGAATAAATAACTGTATGACGTGAGGGATAAAGTTAATTGTGGAGAAAAATGAGTTTATAGAAAGAGTTTTCCAGAATAGGAACAATGCGATTATTTTAGAGCGTTTACAGACGGTACAAATAAATGACCTTTGGCTCGTTTCAGGCTCTCTCTTTCAAACTGTATGGAATACACTTACGAATAGAGAGCCAACCTTTGGTATTAAAGACTATGATATCTTTTACTTTAACGATGATGACCTTTCGTGGGAAGCAGAAAACACAGTTATCAACCAAATCGAATTCATGTTTGAGGACTTAAATATAAATGTAGAAGTAAGAAATCAAGCTCGCGTTCATCTATGGTACGAACAGCATTTCGGGATTTCTTATCCCCCTCTGGCCAATTCCTGTGAAGCTATTGATCGATTTTTAACTCCCGCGGCCATGGTCGGAGTACAACCATCAAAAACATTATCTCTTTATGCTCCTAGAGGGTTAGACGATATTAGCGATATGGTTCTCAGACCAAATGTATCAGCTAATTTTAAAGCCAATTATTATTTTGAAAAGGCAACCCGCTGGAAGAAATCTTGGCCAGAGCTTAAGATTAAGAACGTTTTCTAAACATCAAAATGAATATCTGCTTTGAGTGGTGATCTCAGGCGGTCACTGAATATACCTTACTTTGAGCACAAAAAGGGGCGAACCATTTGGATCGCCCCTCATCTAAATCTTTTATATAATATTTTAGTATCCTATCGCTGCAGCGTCCATACTACGGGTGTCGGCCGCACCATAAAATATACCGTCCTTATACATAATTGTGCTAAGGCTGCCAAGCGCGAAAGGCATAGGCATAATAGTATGGCCCATACCGATCAGTATATCTTTGGTGTCTTTGCTTACCCCATCTTCAATGATAACCGCATCGGGCATCCATTGATGATGAATTCTTGGCTCGGCGAGTGCGGCCATCGCATTCATATCAAATTCAAGAACATTGAAGACACTTTGAAGAACCACGGTGATAATTGTGCTACCGCCGGGGCTTCCCGTTACAAAAAACGGCTTATCATCCTTTAGCACAATAGTTGGCGTCATTGATGAAAGCGGACGTTTTCGTGGCTGCACGGAATTCGCCTCTCCGCCGAGAAGGCCGTAACCATTCGCCGTACCGGGTTTAACAGAAAAATCATCCATCTCGTTATTCATCATAATGCCTGTGCCCGCAGCCATCTTGTGGTTTCCGTAACTGAAATTAAGGGTATATGTGTTACTAACGGCGTTACCGTGACTATCCATTACGGAAAAATGTGTCGTATCCGGACTTTCAGCAAGTATATTAAGCGCAGGCGCGATATCCGTTGAACGGCGTGATTTGTCCGTTGGAATTAGCGCACGTGTCAGCTTTGCATATTTTTTGCTCGTCAGTTCATCCACCGGTACATCCGTAAAATCCGGATCACCAAGATATTTACTTCGGTCGGCATAGGCCTGACGCATGGCTTCAATATAAAGATGAAGCGTCGCTGCACTATTATGTCCTTTTGATTTAAGATCATCTTCTTCAAGCATATTCATTATCTGAACCAAATGAACACCGCCTGATGATGGTGGCGGCATAGTGATAATTTTATGCCCTTTATATTCACCTACAATTACCGGACGCTCAACGGCGACATAGGCGGCCATGTCTTCCATGGTAATTAGACCACCTTGTGTTTCCTGGTCTGCGACAATACGTTTGGCCACTTCACCCTTATAAAAGGCGTCTTTGCCGCCGTCCATAATCTGCTTTAAAGACCAGGCGAGATCTTTTTGTTTTAAAATTTCACCGAAGTTATACGAAGAACCATCCGCTTTATAGAAAGCTTTGCCTGCCGCTTCGTTTGCCATTAAACGTTCTTTGCGACCATTAAGGGAGCTTTGCAGATAGTTATACATCGCAAATCCATCATTCGCGAGATCATATGCAGGTTGCATTACTTCTTTGAGTGACATTGTTCCGTAGTTCTCAAGCGCATGGACCATACCAGCCACTGTTCCCGGTACGCCGGATGCCTTGACGTCATATTTCGAACGGTTATCATCAACTGATCCGTCTTCATTTAAAAACATGTCACGATCTGCACCGGAAGGTGCCATTTCGCGGTAATCAATGGCTATTGATTTATTTTCTTCCGCGAGATGAATAACCATAAAGCCACCACCGCCAATATTACCCGCTTGCGGATAAGTCACGGCAAGTGCAAAACCAACGGCAACCGCAGCGTCAACTGCATTACCACCGTTTTCTAGAATGTCCACCCCCACTTGCGACGCCATTTTTTCCCTCGATGTCACCATGCCATTTCGCGCAATAACGGGAATAAAACGGTCTGTCGTATTAAGACGCGGTGTATTTGCTGCGGAGCTTTCGGTGCCCATTTGCGCTATTGCCGGGCTTACGCAAAAACTCACGATGCTTGTAATTAGAACTAGAACTTTTAATTTCATATTATTTTCTTTCGATGTGTTCACTGCAAACAAACTACACATTAAAAACGATTCTGCAACTCAAAAAGCTCACATAGGTTGGCCGTTTCAATTTTGCTGCAAATTATAGGTTCAGTTTATACCAATAGTCCCCGCATCCATATTCCGCGGATCGTGAGCACCGTAAAAATAACCGTCCTTGTAAACAATGCTTGCGGTTTCACCCAAGGTTCTAAAACCATATACATTACCGTCCGAACGATAGATTATATTGTGGCCCATGGCCTTCAAAATATTGATGGTGTCAATATTCAAGCTTTTTTCCACCTGCACTACATCTGGCATCCATTCGTGATGAATGCGTGGTTTACTGCTCGCAGCGGCAACATTCATATCAAATTCAATCACGTTCATTATGGTTTGAAAAACCGTATTTATAATCGTAGAACTCCCCGGGCTTCCGGTAAGTAGAAAAGGTACATCATCCTTAAGCACAATGGTTGGCGTCATCGATGATCTGGGGCGTTTGCGAGGTTCCTGCGCATTTGCCTTACCACTGATATTCCCATTAGCGTCCGGCTCGTAGGGTAAATGGTCAAAATCATCCATTTCATTATTCAGCACAATACCCGTTCCTGCGGCCATCATTCCCATATAAAAGCCGTAATTCACAGTGTAAGTGTTACTGACCGCATTACCCTGACTATCCATTACTGAAAAATGTGTTGTTTGCGGACTTTCTGTATTTAAACCTTTTGTCGGCGCGACCTCAGAAGATTTCCTTGCACGGTCTAACGGAATACGTGCGCGCATTTCTTTCGAATATTCTTTGTCTGTTAATTTATCAATCGGCACATCGAAAAACGCTGGGTCACCCGCGTAAAGGCTCCTGTCCGCGTATGCTTGACGCATGGCTTCAATATAAAGATGAAGTGTTGCCGCACTATTATGCCCCTTCGATTTAATATCGTCCGCTTCAAGCATGTTGAGCATCTGAACCACATGAACACCGCCCGATGACGGTGGGGGCATTGCCGCTATTTTATAGCCTTTATAGCTGCCATAAACCGGTTTACGCTCAACGGGTGAATAGGCGGCCATATCATCCATAGTAATAATGCCGTCATATTTTTCCTGATCTGCAACGATTTTTCTTGCGATTTCACCTTTATAAAAAGCATCTGGTCCGTCCTCCATTATCGCCTTTAGCGATCCTGCAAGATCGCTCTGAACCAGCTTATCGCCAAACCGGTAATTGCTACCATCAGGTTTAAAAAATGCTTTGCGTGTTTCCGGCGCAGCCGTCAGCTTTTCCCTATGAGTAACAAATGTTCTCTCAAGGTGCCTGCCTACTTCAAAACCATCTTTCGCTAATCTGTATGCGGGCTCAATTACTTGCGCGAGCGACATCGTTCCGTATTTCTCTATGGCCATCGCCATTCCTGCCACAGTTCCCGGAACGCCAACAGACTTTCGACTTTCAAAAGATAAAAAAGGATCAACCTTTCCGTCTACTACATACAGATCATGTGTCGCTTTGTTGCCTGCATATTCGCGGTAATCAATAGTCGTCGTTTTATTTTCATCCGCGATGTGAACAACCATAAAACCACCCCCGCCAATATTTCCTGCTTCCGGATGCACCACAGCAAGCGCAAATGCAACAGCGGCGGCAGCGTCAATCGCGTTACCCCCAGCGGCAAGAATATCCGCACCTACTTTTGTAGCGATTTTATGCCTGCTGCTCACCATACCTTTTGATCCGATAACCGGCACAAATCCGTCCACAGCGTCAAAATCTGGTAAGTCGTTATTCTGTGCTACCAATACCGACGCTGTAAAAATCCAAATTATAATCACATTAAAAGTTCGATTGATTAAACCGATCATTTTATCTCTCCATACGCATTTTATTTATTCGACCTTATCGAAAACCTGCCATTCTTCCTAATAAAAAAGCGAGCAAAAAGCCCGCCTTTTTTCATCAAAATGTGCGGTTAATTTACGCCGATAGTCGCCGCATTCATGCTTCGTGGGTCATGGGCGCCATAAAAATAACCATCCCGATAAACTATACTATTTGTGCTACCAAGGGTCCGACGGCCGGAATTAAATTTATGGCCCATACTTTCAAGAATATTGAGTGTATCCTGACTTACGCCGCTCTCAATGGCTGTCATATCCGGCATCCATTGATGATTAATTCTTGGCTTACTGGACGCCGCGGCGACATTCATATCAAATTCGATAACATTCATCACTGTCTGGAACACAGTATTGATAATTGTTCCACCTCCCGGACTTCCCGTTACCAAAAATGGTGTGCCGTCTTTAAATACAATCGTTGGCGTCATTGAAGAACGGGGACGCTTTCGTGGTTCCTGCGCGTTGGCCTTACCGCTAACATTACCATTTGCATCAGGCTCATACGGCAAATGGTCGAAGTCATCCAACTCATTATTAAGCAAAATGCCGGTTCCCGCAGCCATAATGCCATTACCAAAACCGAAGTTTAAAGTATATGTATTGCTGACAGCATTACCCTGCGCATCCATCACGGAATAATGTGTTGTTTCCGGGCTTTCGTAATTAAGTCCTTTGGTCGGAGCGACATCAGAAGATAATCTTGCGCGGTCCATCGGAATACGCGCGCGAATTTCTTTAGCATAATCTTTATCGATTAATTTATCGACGGGGACATCGAAAAAGGCTGGGTCGCCCGCATAAAGACTGCGATCAGCATATGCCTGGCGCATTGATTCAATATAAAGATGAAGTGTTGCCGCCGAATTATGTCCTTTCGCTTTAAGATCGTCGTTTTCAAGCATATTCATCATTTGAATCATGTGCACACCACCTGATGATGGCGGGGGCATCGTGGCAATTGTGTAGCCCTTATAAGTACCCATAACGGGTTCACGCTCAAACACTTCATATGCGGCCATATCTTCCATGGTTATTAACCCATCATTAGCCGCCATGTCGGCTGCGATTTTTTCTGCGATCGAACCAGTATAAAATGCACTTGTTCCTTCGTCCATGATGGCTTTGAGTGAGACAGCAAGATCAGCTTGCTTAAGGATTTCACCCGTTCGGTAATTACTTCCGTCAGCTTTATAGAAGACTTTATTGGCCTCCGGGTCCGCACTTAAGCGTTCCTTGGAACGGACCAACGAACTTTCCAATTGAGTGTAAACAGGGAAACCTTCATATGCGAGCCGATAAGCCGGTTCAATTACCTGCGCTAATGTCATGGTGCCGTATTTCTCAACCGCAAGTGCCATACCGGCAACTGTGCCAGGTACACCAGACGATTGACGGCTAAACTTTGCCAGTTTTTGGTTAACTTTACCTTCTTCATCGACATAAAGGTCGTGTTTCGCCGCGCCGGCGGACATTTCGCGGTAATCAATAGCGACGGTTTTATTTTCGCTTGCCATGTGAACAACCATGAAGCCACCACCACCAATATTTCCGGCCTGGGGATATGTAACGGCGAGCGCAAATCCAATAGCCGCTCCTGCATCAACCGCATTACCACCTTTCGCGAGGATATCCGCGCCAACTTTTGCGGCAATTGTTTCACGAACACTAACCATACCTTTGCGTCCAACAATGGGTACAAATCCATCACGTGAGCTATATTGTGGTAATTGATATTCCTGCGCGTGAACGGGCAGCATAGTAAACACAATCACGTTGACCGCGATCAGTAAAAGTTTAAAACCAACTTTCATAAATAATTCCCTTTATTGTTCCCCGGTGTTTCAAGGCGACAAGCTTAATATGGATCTTCATCACTTGCAATGAGAATTGGGAATATAAAAAAGTGATATTATTCGACAGGTGTTGCCATGATCCGACGGCGCGTATTGCGGCGTGTCCGTCTTGGTTGCTGCACCTGATATGCCTCTACACAATGTGTGGCACAATAAGGAAATGTTGGTTGCGAAGGTTTGCCACAAAAATGAAAATTAGTTTCTCCAGGATGGCCAATAGGCCATTTACACATACTTTCGGTTAATTCAAGTATGGTTACTTTACCACTACTTGGTACAGATTTAGCAGGTGTTTTCTTTTCAATTTTTTTCTTAGCAGCGGCGGCAGCGCGTTTCGCTGGGTCAGACTTAACAGGTGAAGGACGAGACGCAAGACCCATTCTGTGAGCCTTACCAATAACAGCATTTCGCGTGACACCTTCGGCCAATTCTTTGGCGATCTGGCTTGCGCTTAATCCTTTATCCCATAACTCACGGAGTTTTTCTACGCGGTCGTCAGTCCAAGCCATTTTTAATCCTTATATAATTTAGTTACAACAACGATGTTATAGCATGTTTTAAAAACAATTCCATGCTATATCGTTGCATAATATTTGCTGCTTTTTATTATTCTATAGTCTTTAGGTCAAGTTCAGATTGCAAGATCACTATTTTTTATTCTATAAGCAGATTATCGTATTTTTATTTTCTTAAGGCATCCTTCATGGCAAACAATGAAAAAGCACTTCCTGACTTTAGGTCAAAAAGAATGGGATCATTTAATTGGTCCGGTTTTAGAACCCTATATGAAAAAGAGGTGAGACGATATTGCAAAGTATTTGGTCAGACTGTAGGCGCACCTGTTGTAACAACATTAATGTTCATGATGATTTTTACACTCGCCCTGGGTGGCAGCGGCAGGTATATTGGTGAAATGCCTTACGCCGTTTTCCTGGCACCCGGACTTATTATAATGTCCATCCTGCAAAATAGTTTTGCCAATACTTCTTCTTCTATTATTGGATCAAAGATGCAAGGGAACATTGTAGACATCCTGTTGGCTCCACTCGGTGCAAAGGAAATAGCCATTGGTTATGCCCTCGGCGGAATTACGCGCGGTTTGATGGTCGGCATTTTTGTTATGATCGCGATGAGCTTTATGACTGAAATAAATTTCACCCACATCTGGGCGATATTTTATTTTGGGATATCTGGTGCCATGATGCTTTCCTTACTGGGAGTAATGACGGGTATATGGGGACAAAGGTTTGACCAGACTTCGGCAATAAGTAACTTTGTTATAATGCCGCTGTCATTTTTATCCGGTACTTTTTATTCCATAGATCGACTTAGCGGTATGTGGTACACTATAAGCCAACTTAATCCTTTCTTTTATCTTATTGACGGCTTCAGATATGGATTTACCGGCCATGCAGAAGCAAACCTGAACACCGGTATTATTTACATCTTATCTATCAATATAATCCTTTGGATCGTCTGTTATAAAATGTTCAAAAGCGGGTATAAACTAAGGGCCTGATGACTATAAAATATTTTTTACTTGAAAAATTGTCACGATCGGACAATATTCGCGACTTTCTAAGCTATAATTGAAGATATTAAAATGAAAAACAGCCAGGATAACAACCAAGAAGAGAGCCTCATCCCACCCATCGTGCCGACCTACGCACGAATGGATGCTGCGTTCGAAAGCGGAAAAGGCGTGCGCCTTTATGATGACAAAGGAAACGAATATCTTGATTTTGGTAGCGGGATTGCCGTTAATTGTCTTGGTCATTGCCATCCGACACTGGTTAAGACTATCACGGGTCAAGCGCAAAAATTATGGCATACATCAAATATTTATACTATTCCGGGTCAAGAAAAACTGGCAAATCGCTTAGTTAATTTGACTTTCGCTGATAGCATGTTTTTCACCAATTCGGGTGCCGAAGCCGTTGAGTGCGCAATAAAAATGGCGAGACGTTATCATCATGAAACCGGTAATCCGGATCGTTACCGCGTGATCACGTTCGAAGGCAGTTTCCACGGAAGAACGCTTGCTACCATCGCTGCCGGTGGATCAGAAAAACTGACTAAAGGATTTGGCCCAAAAGTTGATGGATTTGATGTACTTCGCTTTTACCGTGACATGAACAAAGTTGAAGAAGCAATCACATCAGAAACAGCAGCTATAATGATAGAACCCGTTCAAGGGGAAGGCGGTATAAGGCCCGTCTCTGCTGAAAATTTAGAAATTTTACGTAACATCGCCAAGAAGCATGGCATTTTATTAATTTATGATGAAATTCAATGTGGTGTCGGTAGATCTGGAAAATTATTTGCGCACCAGATATCCGGCGTTACGCCAGACATTATGCCGATCGCAAAAGGGATCGGTGGAGGATTTCCGCTCGGTGCCTGTCTTGCAACTGAAAAGGTTGCCAGGCATATGACCGTGGGCACACACGGTTCCACTTATGGCGGCAATCCGTTGGCTATGGCTATAGGGAACGCTGTGCTTGACGTGTTTGCAGCAGAAGATATTCTCGCCAATGTCGTTAAAATGTCGGATAAGCTTAAAATTGAGTTATTAAAACTGCGCAAAAAATACCCTGAGCTAATTGATATGGTCCGTGGTATAGGTTTGATGATGGGGATCAAGCTCCATATTGATCCAAGAGACTTTGTTGTTCAGGCATTTGAAAATAAACTGCTGCTTGTAGGCGCAGGGGAGAATACCGTAAGGATACTCCCTCCCCTAAATGTTACATCTGAAGACATTGACGATGCAATGAAGCTATTAGATAAAACATGTCAGAATTTACTTAAAAAGATTTAGTCACACTGCGTGGGTGGTGTCGGTGATTTAAAATGACAGATTATAAATTAAAAAAAGACCATAGGCACTTTCTCGATCTGATTTCCCTTAGTAAAGTTGAAGCGAGGGAGATTGTTGATAAAGCAAAAGCACTTAAGGAAGCGGCAAAGTCAATAAACCAGAGCAAAGGTTTTGTTCATCCTGAGGCACCGCTGGAAAATCAAAGTCTTGCTATGATTTTTGAAAAACCAAGCACGAGAACCAGAGTGTCATTTGAAATGGCAATGCATCAGCTCGGTGGGAAATCCGTTGTATTACAAAATCACGATATGCAGCTTGGCCGCGGTGAAAGTGTTTCAGACACTGCCCGGGTTTTGTCCTGTTTTGTAGACGCAATTATGCTGCGTGCCAATAGCCATGACGCACTACTTGAAATGGCTGAACATTCAAATGTCCCAATTATCAATGCATTGACCGACTTCTCTCACCCCTGCCAAATAATGGCAGATATATTAACTTATGAGGAGCATAGAGGCTCGATCAAAGGGAAGAAAATAGCGTGGTCAGGCGACGGAAACAATGTCGCTATTTCATGGATTCATGCGTCCGTATTATTCGATTGTGAAATGGCCCTCGCCTGTCCGGAAGAATATTCACCGCTGGAACAGGTTGTCGGATGGGCAAAAAACAATGGTGGCAAAATTACGATTACTGATAATCCTGAAGAAGCCGTTAAGGACGCAGACTGTGTTATTACAGATACGTGGATTTCTATGGGTGATGAAGATGCGGACGAACGTCTTAATACCCTCGCACCATACCAGGTGAGCGAAGATTTGATGGACCGGGCAAAATCATCGGCAATTTTTATGCATTGTCTTCCCGCACACCGCGGCGAAGAAGTTAGCAGCGAAGTGATTGATGGACCGCAGTCCGTAATTTGGGATGAAGCAGAAAACCGACTGCATACTCAAAAAGCCATTCTTATGTGGTGTTTTGGTAAATAGTTTTATGAATGATAAGCCTTTGCCACTTTTAAATGACGCCTGCTTACCATTTCAAATAGAAGGCCAGGACATAAAAGGTCGCGTCTTACGCCTAGGACCATCAGTACATGAAATATTGTCTAGTCATAATTACCCGGATCATATTAATAAAATACTCGGTCAAACTCTGGCACTTACCGCCCTTCTAGGCTCTCTCATGAAATATGACGGTATTTTCACCACTCAATTGAAAGGGGGCGGATTGCTGCGGTTAATGGTCGCAGATTTTTCAAAAGACAGGAATAGCGGCAATACTGATGCCAAAGGTACTATTCGTGGTTACGCCGGTTTTGAGGAGGGGACAACGAGCAACGATAAACTCGATGAATTATTTGGCGAAGATGCGTACCTCGCAATTACCATTGATCAAGGTAAATTTATGGAGCGCTACCAGGGTATTGTCTCGCTGGAAGGTGAGAATTTAACACAGGCCGCGGAAGAATATTTCCAAAGTTCAGAACAACTTCCAACCAAAGTCATGATCGAATGCGAGAAAGATAAACATGGCCATTGGCAAGCTGGAGCAATTATGATCCAACATTTAGCAAGAAATACCGAACTTGAACTGGCGCGGGACGAAGAAAACACACATGATAACTGGCAAACGGCGTCCATCCTTCTTTCCAGTTTAAAACTTTCGGAATTGTTAGATAAAAATATTTCGCTTCAACAGCTATTGATCCGCCTGTATCATGAGACAGGTATCCGAATATTCGATCATATCGACCTTGCCGCTGGTTGCCGATGTTCTGAAGAAAAAATTAGAACGGTGCTTTCAAGTCTAGACCTCGAAGAACTGAAGGAAGTTGCCGAAGATGGCACTGTTACCGTCACGTGCGATTTCTGCACTAAAGATCACAAATTCGAATTGACGAAGTTGCTTCATTAAAAAGGCTGCTTTTACCATTTTGGTAAAAAGTTGCTCCGCAATCCCCGATTTGATATAGTCCGTGGAGGTGAGCGGTTAGAGGGGCTGTAGCTGAGAAAATAATCGAAATTATTCAGAGGAAATTAGACAATGAAAAAATCACTTATAGTCCCTATTTTATTCCTATGTTTTACTCCATTTTCAAGCATTTTTGGGCAAGAAGGTAGCCCGTTCGAAAATCCGCAAAATTTACAAGTCCTCCCCAAAGATATCAGTCCAGACCAACTTAGAGGTATTATGCGCAACTTTGCTTTTGCGTTGGGTGTGCGGTGCACACATTGTCATGATTCCAAACAGGACGAAGATGGTTTCAGCATGGTTTTCGAAACGGAAACAAAAGAAACCAAGCGTATTGCTCGTGAAATGTTGAAAATGACCGGTGGTATAAACCGCGATATAGCCGCACTTAACCGCGGCGCGGATCACAAATATACACGTGTAATGTGTACAACTTGCCATAGAGGTCAGGAAAACCCTTTTTTAATTCAAACCGTTCTTGATAATGAAATTGAAAAGGCAGATGCGTCGACGGCATTAAATAAATATAGCGAACTAAAAGATAAATATTACGGAGGACATACCTATGATTTTTCCGGCTTTACCTTAAGTGAATACGCCAATTCGCTGATCAATAAAGGTAAAATTGATGATGCCCTTGAAATAGCATTATATAGCCAAACTGCTAATCCTAATACGGCTTACGCGCACACAATTGTCGGCAACATATATATGGAAAAAAAGCAATATCCAGAGGCTATTGAGGCATTTGAAAGTTCGCTGACGCTTGATCCAGACCAAAATGGCGTTAAGCACCGCGTGGAACAAGCAAAAGCCGCTTTAGCCGAATAACATAATCTTTATAATAAGAAATTATAACGATTGCGGATCAAATTACGTCGATAGGGTTAAAAAGTTTAAATTTGCCAGTTTAGAAAACAAACTAAGCTAATTGACCTGCGTCAAGGAGCCGCATGATTATAGTTATATGGTGACAAAATAATATAGATCATTGATCGGATTTTGTCATGAATATAGCTGAAAGCCTTCTCTATGCATTGAAAGATCACGGCGCCAAGGAAGTTTTCGGTATTCCCGGCGATTTTATATTACCGTTTTTTAAGGTGATGGAAGAAAGCGAAATAATACCTTTTTACACATTAAGTCACGAACCCGGGGTGGGGTTTGCTGCGGACGCCGCTGCCCGGGAAAATGCCTCTTTGGGCGTGGTGGCTGTTACATATGGTGCAGGTGCATTCAACGTGCTAAATGCTGCAACGGGTGCATATGCCGAAAAAAGCCCTCTCGTTATCATTTCCGGCGGGCCCGGTTTGGGTGAATCTCGTCGCGGAATACTACTCCATCACCAGGCAAAAACGCTCGATTCACAGCTCAAGATTTTTAAAGAAATCACATGCGACCAAGCTGTACTCAATAACCCCAAAACAGCGGCAAAAGAAATAGCCCGCGTGTTACGTTCCTGCAAAGAACAGTGTCGTCCCGTATATATCGAAATTCCAAGAGATTTAACATTTAATGAATGTGATCCGGTGGTGATGGCTCCCGCTTCACCGATTAACAAGAACGCCGTCAATGCCTGCGCAGATGAGATTTTTAAGCGACTAGAAACAGCAAAAAATCCCATTGTTATGGTTGGTGTTGAAATTAAGCGATTTAATTTGGAAGGAAAATTATCACTGCTCTGCCGAAAACTTGGCCTTCCCGTTGCCACGACATTTATGGGACGTGGCTTACTTGTTGATGATAAAGACCCTCTTATTGGCACTTATATGGGATTAGCCGGTTATCAACGAGTAACTAAAGCCGTTGAGAACTCGGATGCCTTGTTATTATTAGGTGTTATTTTCTCTGATACGAATTTCGGTGTCTCGGAAAACCGAATTAATATCAGCCAAAGCATCATCGTCGCAGACCGTATTGTTCGCCTCGCTTATCATACATATTCCGAAATTCCACTTGAAGATGTGATCGATGCGTTGCTCGAACGCGCAAAGCAAAAATCAGCACCTAATATTCAAAAACCATGTGCTCCTAAAGGTGATTTGATCCCGGACGATAGTAAGATAGAACCTGTTGATATCGCCAAGGCAATTAATGACCTTTTTGATGCGCACGGAAAAATGAAAATTGTCAGTGATGTAGGTGATTGCCTTTTCACGACGCTCAGTATTCAATCGACTTCCTTAACTGGCCCGGCATATTATGCGGGTATGGGTTTTGGTGTGCCGGCAGGAATGGGGGTTCAGGCAACAACCGGTAAAAGACCAATTATCCTTGTCGGTGATGGTGCTTTTCAAATGACCGGCTGGGAACTTGGGAATTGCAGGAGGTACGGATGGGATCCACTTGTGATAGTCTTTAATAATTGCAGTTGGGAAATGCTCCGAACTTTTCAACCGGGAACCAGATTCAACGACCTTGATGACTGGAATTTTGCAGGAATTGCAAAATCACTAGGTGGCGATGGATATAGGGTGAGAACCAGAAAGAAATTAAAGGAGACACTCGATATTGCCTACAATAAAAGAGGTAAATTTCAATTGGTTGAAGTCATGATGGAGCGCGGGGCAATTTCCCCAACCTTAAAACGCTTCACCGATGCCATTAAATAAGCATAAGTGGTACGAATATCTGAGCATAAAAAAAGATATTTGATATAAATCTAATAAAAAATTTTAATAGATTGTTAGAGTTTAATGAATAAAGTTACAATTAGTTACAATTTAACAACATAAATTTGGGGGTACAACCATTATCTGAGGCAGATAAAAAATGTACGGAATGATACACACGGCCGCGAGGGAAATGGTTCTCAAAGATATGGGTGCCGAAGAGTGGAAAAATTTAAAGGACAGACACGGTTTCAATGAAGGCGATTTTATTACCGGTAAAATCTACCATGACGAAAGAACGTTGACGCTCATCAATGCAATCGCAAACGAAAAACAAGTAGAATTATCAATAATTTTGGAAGATTTTGGCAAATTCTGGATTGACTATACTGCAAAATCGTCCTTTGGGTCTGTATATAAGATGTACGGCAAGGACCTTTTTTCATTCTTAGAAAATCTCAACCGAATGCACGATGCAATTGAAGCCACATTGTCTAATACAAAAACACCTATCTTTGAATGCGTTGATAGTTCTGAAAAAAAAATCGATATACTCTATAGCTCCCATAGAAAAGGGCTGGAGGCTTTTGTAGTTGGACTTTTTACAGGATTATTAATATATTTTAATATGGACGGCGACGTAAACCATATTGAAACAAAAGAAGGTGGGGCCCTTTTTCGAATCCGCTTGGATTGAATAAACCGATGAATTTCATCCTCACGCCAGACGAGTTAAATTTATTTTATCCTGCTAATTTCTCTATAAATAAAGCAGGTGTGATTACAGATTCGGGTCCATCGCTCGAAAGTTTATTTTTACGAACTATAGTAGGTGAGAATTTATTTGACGCATTCGATGTTGAGAGGCCCACTTTCATTTCAGATATCGAAAAACTCATAAAATACAATAAGCTAATAATTTTAAAGTCGAAAAGTAAAAAAAGCCTTAGATTAAGAGCAATTATTTTAAATAGAGAAAGTCATCATCACATCCTTTGCAGTCATATACCGGACATAAACGTTTCACCTGATGAAATGTTACTTCAATCGATAGATTTCTCACCACTTGACGGCAGTTTGGAAACATATTTATCAGCGAGTATCGGTAAAAATATGCTCAGCGAAGCACAAGAATTAGCTCAAAAATTTGAACTGGCAAAAAGTGAGGCGGAACTCGCCAACTCTGCCAAAACAAATTTTCTTGCTAATATGAGCCATGAATTACGTACGCCATTAAACGCAATAATCGGCTTTTCCGAAATGTTAAAAGACAATATTATTCCGGACGAAGATAAAGAAAAAAGAACTGAATATGCGGGTGACATTCATTGGTCCGCAAATCATTTACTCTCCCTCATTAATGACATCCTTGACTTATCGAAGATTGAAGCGGACAAGGAACCATTATATGAAAATTTAATTTCAATAAATGAATTTATAGATCCCGCTATTTCAATAATGAAACCCGCAATCAAGAAGAAAAAAATAAATCTGAGTCTAAATACGCCGTGTACAGATAACTATGGTGTTCGAATTGACGCTAGGCGGTTCAAACAAATTATGCTGAACCTTATTTCAAACTCAGTTAAGTTTACCCCAGAGGAAGGCAAAATTGATATCAAGTGTTTGGTATGTGAGCAAGAAGGAGTAGAGCTTATTATTACGGATACAGGAATCGGCATGGATAATGATGAAATAAATCTGGCCATGAAACCTTTTACACAAATAGAGAACGGACTAAATCGCCAATATAATGGCACCGGACTAGGCCTGCCGCTCGTGAACGCTTTAGTCAAATTACATGGCGGTAAGTTTACACTCAAAAGCGTTAAGGGTACGGGAACAACGGCCCATATTTGGTTGCCACCATCAAGAATTGTATCAATTAATTTAAGTAATAAAACTCTAAACATTTCTGCATAGGGTTTTAATTAAAAATAATAACAAAAAAACTAGTTTCTGGATTTATCGACTTTCAGGTTTTCTTTAAGCCAAGGCATCATCGCGCGTAAGTTTGCACCGACTTCTTCTATAAGATGTGCGTCACCCTTTGCACGGGCAGCTTTCAGCTTAATCTGTCCTACTTTATTATCAAGCATGAAGTCATTAACGAAACGGCCTTCCTGAATATCTGCAAGGATGCGTTTCATTTCGGCTTTCGTATCTTCATTTATCACCCGCGGACCGGACATGTAATCCCCATATTCCGCGGTGTTTGAAATTGAATAACGCATGTTCGCAATACCGCCTTCATACATTAAATCAACAATAAGCTTTAGTTCATGCAAACATTCGAAATATGCCATTTCCGGTGCGTATCCCGCTTCTACTAACACTTCAAAACCACATTGAACCAACGCAGAAGCACCGCCACAAAGAACGGCTTGCTCGCCGAAAAGGTCTGTTTCACACTCTTCTTTAAACGTTGTTTCAATAATTCCCGCGCGGCCGCCGCCATTTGCCGAACCATACGATAAACCAATATCCATTGCATTACCGGTAGCGTCCTGGTGAATAGCAATCAATGTTGGAACACCCGCCCCTTTTTGATATTCAGAACGCACCGTATGCCCCGGGCCTTTTGGCGCAATCATCGATACGTCAAGATCGGCGCGTGGCTCAATTAGTTTAAAATGAATATTTAGTCCGTGTGCAAACATAAGACTTGCACCTTCTTTCATGTTTGGTCCAAGCTCATCTTGATAAAGATCAGCTTGTAGTTCATCAGGGACAAGCACCATTACAACATCGGCCCATTTCGCACCCTCAGACGCAGTCATGACTTTAAAATCGGCGCCTTCAGCCTTTTTTCGTGTTCCGGAACCTTCACGAAGGGCAACGGCAATATCTTTTACACCGCTATCACGCAAGTTTGCGGCATGGGCGTGTCCTTGGCTGCCGTAACCTACGATTAGAACCTTCTTTGTTTTGATCAGATTAACATCTGCATCTCTGTCGTAATAAACTCTCATTCAAATTCTCCGTTATTTTTTTTCTTATGAAATTCAATTATTTCTATAAAGCATCTTTACCGCGTTTTAACGCAGCTACGCCAGTGCGAACAACTTCTACAAGGCCAAGTTCTTCCATCAAATGGATAAAAGCTTTAATCTTTTCTGTTTTTCCTGTTACTTCAAACACAAAGCTCGTGCCTGTGCTATCGACCCGTTTTGCCCTGAACGCCTCCGCAACTCGGAGTGCTTCAAGACGTTGTTCGTTAGAACCGCTCACCTTCACAAGCGCAAGCTCACGTTCCACAGACGGCCCTTCTTCGGTTAAGTCTCCGACCCGATGAATTGGAACCAACCTATCCAGTTGTGCTTTGATTTGCTCAATGATCTTCGGTGTTCCGACGGTAACGACTGTGATACGGCTTTCCGTTCCCGCAGAATCTACCGGTGCCACCGTTAAATGCTCTATATTATATCCACGACCGGCAAATAGACCGATAACACGAGCAAGGACACCCGCTTCATTGTCAACGATTATAGATATGGTATGCCGTTCTTTTTGAGGTGTATTTATCATAATAAAATCCGCTTCGGTCTATTAAACCAATGCCGCCCCTCCTTCGAATTTTTTAGTTTCATTTTCATCAGGCAAGATCATCTCATTGTGCGCTGCACCGGATGGGATCATTGGAAAACAATTGGCCAGTTTTTCAACACGACAATCGACCAGAACCGGTCCCGGTGTTTCTATCATCTCAATAATCGTTGCGTCCAAATCCGATGGATCTTCTACTTTAAGGCCTGTTGCACCGTAACTTTCGGCAAGTTTGACAAAATCAGGAAGTGAAGCTGTATAGCTATTCGAATAACGACCTTCGTGATTTAGTTCCTGCCACTGGCGGACCATGCCCATATATTCATTGTTTAAAATAAATATTTTAACCGGCAGATCGTGCTGCATTACCGTTGATAGCTCCTGAATATTCATTTGAATGGAAGCTTCACCGGCGACATCGATCACCAATGCTTTTGGATGAGCCATTTGAACACCCATGGCCGCGGGAAATCCGTAACCCATAGTGCCAAGACCACCTGATGTCATCCAACGGTTTGGTTCTTCAAATTGAAGGAACTGCGCGGCCCACATTTGGTGTTGGCCAACTTCCGTCGTATAATAAACATCTTTACCTTTGGTAAGCGTTTGCAAACGTTCCAGCGCATATTGTGGCATGATCACATCATCTTTTTTAGCATAATCAAGACAATTACGGTCACGATTCAGGTTGATCTCAGCCCACCAGCTTTTTAATGCTTCACCGTCCAGTTTGTGACGCCCTTTTTTCCAGAATTTCAAGAAAACTTCAAGAACATGGGCGACATCACCAACAACCGGTACATCAACATGAATTATCTTATTGATTGATGATCGATCAATATCAATATGTATTTTTTTTGATTTAGGTGAAAAGGCATCGATCCGGCCGGTAATGCGGTCATCAAAACGCGCGCCTATGCAAACCATCACATCGCAATCATGCATAGCATTATTTGCTTCATAGGTACCGTGCATGCCTAACATACCAAGAAACAACGGATCAGTTGATGGGTACGCACCAAGCCCCATCAATGTACTGGTCACTGGCGTGCCGATAAGTTGTGCAAGTTTGCGCAAAAGTTTTGAAGCCTTCGGCCCAGAATTAATAACACCGCCGCCAGTATAAAAAATTGGTTTTTTCGCAGTCGCCAAGAGCTCCACAGCTTTTTTAATCGCCTCTTCATCGCCTTTTAAAGCGGGTAGATAACTGCGATGCTTAATCGGGCCTTTATGCTGATTTTCACTTGGTAATATCTGCACATCTTTTGGAATATCAACAACAACCGGCCCTGGTCTTCCCGTTGTTGCAACATGAAAAGCTTCATGAATAATCGCCGAAACATCATCGCTTGAGCGAACCAAATAGTTATGCTTTGTGCAGTGGCGCGTTATGCCCACTGTATCCGATTCCTGAAAAGCATCAGACCCGATTAACTGAACCGGTACCTGCCCCGTTAAACAGACAACAGGTATACTATCGAGCATCGCATCGGCAAGTCCGGTAACAGCATTGGTCGCCCCGGGACCGGAGGTCACAAGAACAACACCCGGTTTACCCGTGGAACGGGCATATCCTTCGGCTGCATGAACGGCCGCTTGTTCATGGCGAACAAGAATATGTTTAATTTTTTTGTGGTTGTGAAGTGCATCATAAATCGGCAGCACAGCTCCGCCGGGATATCCGAAGATAACCTCCACCCCCAAATCCTCCAAGGATTTGATGATGATTTCAGCGCCACTTTTTGCTTTCGAAGACATAACTTCAACCTTTCTATTCTCTTTCTCTTAGTATTTATGAGAACTCAGCAAGACCAAGCACCCGATCATATGTCATATTTAGGCTAGGTTTATAAAGGCTACAAGCCTCAATAGCAAACCCAATAACAATGCCTACTTCCAACAATGACATATTAATTCAACATGTTAAAAACAACATCAACTTAATGACATAAAATTATCAAGTCAACCCTAATAATTGAAATATAATTACAATATATTAATTTTTTCTTTAATTATATTACAATTTCTCAATTTTCCAGTCCGCGAACTGATTTCTAAACCAAGTCATCTGGCGCTTTGCAAATTGTCTTGTCGCGGTTTGGCTTAAGTGTATCATTTCATCCAGCGTTAAAATTTCCTGCAAATAATCCATTATCTGCGGCACGCCAAGCGATTTCATAATCGGTAAATGTTTATCATAATTAAGTGCCGCCAGTGCTTTTACCTCTTCTATAACCTTGCCATCCTCGATCATTAATTTAAAACGTCGATCACATCTCTCATATAGTTCAGTGCGGTCACGAAGAAGGACATGTTTACTTATATCAATTTCTTCGTCAACAATTCCCCCCGTAGGCGGTTGCGCCTGCCAGTGGTCTAAACTTTTACCTGTTGAGATTATTACCTCGAGTGCGCGAGCCACGCGCTGGCTGTCGCCGGGCGCAAGATGTTTTGCCATAATGGGATCAAGTTTTTGCAATCTGGTATGAGCGTCTTCTGATCCCTTTTCAAGCACTGCCGTTCTTATTTCCCGCCTTATGCCGTTATCAATCTTCGGTACTTTAGAAATTCCGGAAACAAGTGTCTTAAAATATAAACCGGTACCACCAACGACAATAGGGGTTTTGCCGCGTGCCCAAATATCATCAATGGTCATTCTGGCCATATCGCGCCAACGTTCCGCCGAACACGGGTCATCGCCATTTAAAGTGCGGTACATGTGATGTGGTATTTCAATCATATCCTTATCAGAGGGACATGCTGTTATAATATTGAGTTCTTTGTATATCTGCATGCTATCAGCGTTGATAATTTCGCCGTCAAATTCGGCCGCCCAATTTAATGCACGCTCAGATTTCCCGCTGGCCGTAGGCCCACCAAGTAAGATTATCTTTTTATCGGTGTTAATTACCATTTCACTATTCCATAACGATCCTGTAAATATACCTGCACAATCTTAATTACCACAGGCTTACTCAATGACAAACGTTTTGACTTTAATTTCAAATACTGAAGACACGGCGATTAGCAACGAAGTTAAAGATAAATATACAAAATTATTGAATGCAACATCTTCAAATTGGCTTGGTAATTATGTTGCGTTGGATTTATTCTTTGACGGTGACATTGAAGAAAACATCAAAACAATGTTGCATAAAGAGAAATTTGATTTCGCCATTCAAAACCCTATTACACGACGCAAAATGCTGCTTGTCGCGGATATGGATTCAACCATCATTCAATGCGAGTGCATTGATGAACTGGCCGATTTTTTAGGCATCAAAAACAAAGTGTCACATATCACCGAAGCCGCGATGCGCGGTGAGATCGGTTTTAAAGCTGCGTTAAAAGAACGCGTAGCATTATTAAAAGGTTTAAAAATTAAGGACTTGGAAACCGTTTTTAAAGAAAGAGTCGCCTTAACACCAGGCGCGAGAACACTGGTTCAAACGATGAATGCGAATGGTGCCAATACAGTTTTGGTATCGGGCGGCTTTACGTATTTCACTGAAAGAGTTTCAGAATTAACAGGGTTTAAAGTCAACCGTGCTAATATTTTACTGCACGAAAATGGCGAATTGACCGGTCGGGTTGGAGAACCCATCATCGATTCAGACACCAAAATAAAATCACTAATTGAATTTCGTGATAACGCAAACCTGTCAATTCATGATACAATAGCGGTGGGCGATGGTGCGAACGACATTCCGATGTTGCTTGGTGCGGGGCTAGGAGTGGGGTATAATCCATTCCCAACTGCTGGAGAAGCCGCGGATGTAGTAATAAACCATGGCGACTTAACAGCCCTTTTATATATGCAAGGTTATACGGACAAAGAATTCATTACTTAATTTGAAAGGTACAATTATGATTAAATATTCCTCCTTCTTTGCAGCGACATTTCTAATCATATCCGCTTTCCAGCTAAGTAGTAACGCACAAGATATTGATTTAAGTAAGTTAACATTAAAAGATGGCTTATCTGTTGAAATTTATGCGCGGGTCAAAAATCCGCGGCAAATGACATTAGGCGATGATGGCACTGTTTATGTTGGAACGCGCAGCAAAGCTGGAGGACGCGTATTTGCATTGCTAAATCCAGATAATAATGCAAAAGCGGACGAAGTCATTGAGGTTGATAAAGGGCTTAAATCCCCAAATGGAGTAACTTTTAGAGATGGTGATTTATATGTTGGCGCGATCAGTACAATATATCGATACAATGATGTTGCCGCCAATTTAGGAAAAAGTAACACGCCGGACATTATCACTGACAAATTGCCGACGAAAACTCATCACGGACAAAAATTCATCGAATTTGGTCCTGATGGATTGCTATACATACCCGTTGGCGCCCCTTGCAATATTTGTGAGCCTGAAGAAGACGTTTTTGCTTCATTGCATACGCTCGACATTAATTCAGAAGACAGACAAATAAAACATTTCGCCAAGGGTATTCGTAATACGGTTGGTTTCGACTGGGACCCAAATACCGATGAATTATGGTTTACCGATAATGGCGGCGACGGTCTTGGTGACGAAATGCCAGCGGAAGAATTAAATCACGCACCAAGGGCCGGATTAAATTTTGGCTACCCTTATGTACATCAAGGCGATTATCTTGATCCAACATTTGGTGACGGCAAAGACCCCGCCGATTTTACCCCGCCAGCGCAGAAGTTGGCCCCGCACGCGGCGGCACTTGGTATGACGTTTTATACCGGTGGTATGTTTCCCGCGGAATATAGAAATAACATTATTATTGCCGAACACGGTTCATGGAACCGAACAGACGAAGCAGGGCATACTGGAAACCGGGTTACTATGGTGACACTTGAAAACAATAAAGCGGTTAAATATGAAACGCTCATTTCCGGATGGCTTCAAAATAACAAATCATGGGGACAACCAACGGATATACTTCAGCTTGAAGATGGAAGTTTTCTTGTTTCTGATGACGAAGCCAATGCAATATTCAGGGTCACTTACAAGAACTAGGTATAACACTAAAAAAACAAGAAAAGTGATTTCAGTTTTCGGTAATTTATATGATATAGTTCCTAAAAAGGGGTATAGACGCCTCTAACTCAGGAGCATCTTATGTTAAGAAAATTTAGTTTCATCAAAATATTTTTATTCACTTTTTTATTCACATCCAATGGGTTTGCACAGGAAGTGCAGCTTGACAAGCTTAAATTGCCTGAGGGGTTTTCGATAGAAGTATATGCAAATGTCAACAACCCGCGCCAAATGACGCTCGGGGATGATGGAACAGTTTATGTAGGATCAATGAATAAGGCCGGAGGTCGTATTTATGCTGTCCTAAACCCAAACAACGCGCCAAAAGCCAGTGAAGTTGTGGTTATAACCGGGGGACTTAAAACGCCTTCAGGTGTCACTTACAAAGACGGTGATTTATATGTTGCCGCTATTAGCCGTATATATCGATATAACGATATCGCTAACAATATTAAATCCGGCAATAAACCCGATATAATTACCAGCAAACTGCCGACAAGAACTCATCATGGCTGGAAGTTTATTGAATTTGGTGCTGATGGTCTTCTTTATATTCCAATTGGTGCCCCATGCAATATTTGTGAGCCGAAAGAAATATTTGCGTCAATTCACAGGATGGACGTTAATAATCCGGATAAACCATTTGAATTATATGCCAGCGGCATTAGAAATACAGTCGGTTTCGATTGGGACCCGGTTTTAGGGGATTTATGGTTTACAGATAACGGTAGAGATGCAATGGGTGATGAAATGCCCGCAGATGAATTAAACCGTATCACCAAAAAAGGTATGCATTTCGGGTACCCTTATATCCACCAAGGCGATACACCGGACCCCAAATTTGGTATCGGTAAATCTCCGGATGATTACGCGCCGCCGGCACAAAATCTTGCCCCTCATGCCGGTGCCATCGGTATGACCTTTTATAAAGGTGATATGTTCCCGGACACATTTAAAAATAATATTATTATTGCGGAACATGGATCGTGGAACCGCTCTGACGAAGCGGGACACACGGGTCACATGTTAACTTTGGTTACGGTAGAAAATGGCGAGGCCGTAAAATATGAACCTTTTATAACCGGATGGCTGCAAAATAACGAAGCTTGGGGTCGTCCCGCTGACGTATTGGAGTTAAAAGACGGAAGCTTGCTTATCGCCGACGACGAAGCCAACGTTATCTACAGGGTAAGCTATAAAAATCAATGATTTGCCTATTCTTCAATTAAATAAATTTTAAGTATTATCTACTATTGTTTGCTCAACTAAAGATAATTGAAGGATTAGCAATGAATTATACACTCAAACTTGCAGGGATACTTGTGAGCATATTTTGTTTTACACAAAATGTTTCCGCCCAAGGACATTCATCTGACGGATTTTACATCGGCGTAGACGGTAGTTATGACCGCCTAACTGATAATTCCTCCATCAATGACGCATCAGTGCCAGTTGATGTAATAAATGTCTGGGATCCCGCAGCAGGCGTATTTATCGGATATCGTCAGACTAAAGGTAAATTCAATGTCGCTGTTGAAGCAAGATACGGTTATGGTTTTAATAAACAAACAGCGCCCAGCGGTGCAGTGGTGAAGAATACACATGAATTTGAACTAGCAGCATTACCCGGATTTTGGCTTACTGACGAATTTTTAGTGTATGCAAGATTAGGAGTCACGAATAATTCCTTGCGTGTCACTGTCGGAAACAACACTATTACCAATACCGGTACGGATTTCAGTTATGGTGCTGGTGCTCAGTTAAGCCTCGTGAATGGTTTTTCGATTAGAGGGGAATACACACGTGGAGAAGTTTATGATGAGCCGATATCATTAGTTTCTTTCTGGCGCATCAAACGGGACAGATTTAAAATTGCTATATTAAAGAAATTTTAGAACTTATTTGTACGAAAATTACAGTAAAAAGGCCGGAACATGTTCCTGCCTCAGACTGTTGACAAAGTCCTGTATTTTTATCGGGGTTTGTTATTTTTTACATGCCGACTGTATTTTTTATTTTTAAGCCTGATTGATATATTTCTTTATAGATTAGGCGCAT
>JAJFIR010000015.1 GCA_021774795.1 Emcibacteraceae bacterium
AATTTTTGGAACCAAGCCAAGCGGCACATGCGGAAATTTAACGGTATTCCTGTCGAGCATTTTTCGCTATTCTTGAAGGAGTGCGAATGGCGATTTAACAACAGTGACCCGATAAACCAGTTAGCACAATTAAAACAATGAATTAGAAAACATATAGGCTAAATATCTAGGACAGCCCCTACAATTATTATGAACAAACAGAAAAGGCGAAATATATAATGAAAAAAATTCTTCTTGTTTCAACGGCATTTGGTGTTCTGTTATCAAGTTCTATTTTATTAGCAGCGGATGATGAAGCTCCGCAGTGGGAATATACGGGCGACACCGGTCCAGATCACTGGGGCGAATTATCGGAAGATTGGAGCACTTGTAACACGGGACAATCCCAGTCCCCTATCGATATCGTATTTACCGAAGCAGGTGAAGGCGATGAAATAATGCTTGATTATAAACCATCAGGTATTTCAGTAGTCAATAATGGCCATACAATTCAGCAAAATTTCGATACGGGAAGCACAATGCAATCTGGCGGCAGCACATATGACTTGGTTCAGTTCCATTTTCACAGCCCCAGTGAGCATACATTCAACGGTGCGCATTTCCCGCTTGAAGTTCATTTAGTACATGCAGACAAAGAAGGCAACTTGGCCGTGCTGGGTGTAATGTTTGAAGAAGGTGAAGCGAACGAAACTTTGGAAAAAGTCTGGCAAGTCATACCGGAAAAATCTGACATGACAAACACTTCCGAACAGAAACTGAATGCTCATGATTTGCTTCCCGGAAATATGGATTTTGCCCTTTATTCCGGATCATTAACAACACCGCCATGCAGCGAAGATGTGCGGTGGCATGTGGTACGAGAACCACTTCAAGTTTCAAAAATGCAGCTTAAAAAATTCCAGGATGTTATTTCAGCAAACAACAGACCCATTCTTCCTCTTAACGGAAGAACTGTAAAAACAGTTTCTGATTAAAGATTAATTTTTGATTTGACGGGTAATATAGATGATTTAATTATCACTCATCAAATTAGTCGCACTCAAACCAAAGTAGACATTGATGCGCTGAGCTGTGTGAAATCGAACAATTACCGTTCAATTAACCAACTATCCGCGGCCAAAGTTCTGAATCCAACGGACTTCCATTGGAGATGTCGGGCATTGGGGGCATTTCCTGCACACCGTCACGAAGATCAAGTGCTACATCATCACCTGCCCACCTGGATACATAAGCACGGCGCCTTACGCCAGATGACGAATTACCGCTTGCACCATGGACAATTAACCCTTGATGCACGGTGCAGTCGCCCGGCTCCATTTCAAACTGGATAAGCTCAAGCTCATCGCGCATTGCTTCCACATCCGGCACTTCCGGAAGGTCGTCACCATAATCATGATTGCCGCTAAATGTTGCTGGCTTGAACGTCTTTCCCCATTTATGCGATCCTTTGACATACTCCACCGCGCCATTTTCCGGTCTTACCGGGTCAAGGGCGAGCCAAAGTGTCGAGATTTGCCAACCTTTGATGGGCCAGTAAGGCATATCATGATGCCATGGGGTGGGAGCGGTAGTGCCGGGTTCTTTGATAAGCCATTGATCAAAAAAAATATTTACCTTGTCGGAACTCATGATTTTTCCCGCGATTTCAGCAGCAGGCGAACGGAATATAAACTTCTTACATAGCTCATTATAACGCCAGACAAACGTTTCATGATAAAACCTGCCGTCAGCACCAAGCTCATCAGCAAGCTCAATCGCCATTTCACTGGGTTTACTCATGGATAAATCTGCTGCCTGACGGAGGAGTTCCACCCATTCAGCAGAAAACAAACCGCGCAAGCAAACAATGCCGTCTCTATTATAGGTTTCTATCTCATCCGCTGTAATTTCACGAAGTGGATGTGCGTTTTTCATGTCTCTTGCCCCTTGGTTCTGAATAAGAATACTGTACCAACCGGCACCAGTTTTGCAATTAATTTAATTTGCCGTTCATAGCGCATGAAGCTTATGGTAGGTTATAAATAAAAAGGTATATG
Organism: Emcibacteraceae bacterium; assembly: GCA_021774795.1. GTDB lineage: Bacteria > Pseudomonadota > Alphaproteobacteria > Sphingomonadales > Emcibacteraceae > Pseudemcibacter. The sequence goes on from JAJFIR010000015.1 coordinate 2,037, forward strand.
CATGAGGGAGTTACATTTTCTGGATTACGGCGCGATTGGTGCTTATTTTTTAATTCTTTTTTTGGTCGGTTATTTTACCATGCGCTCCAGGAAAGAGGGCGAAGAAACGGAGTCATTTCTTGCTGCTGACCGGGATATGAATCTTTTTCAAACAACCAGCACTACCGCGGCAGGAGATCTTGGTGGCGGATTTAGTATTGCTATGGGCGGGCTCGGTTTTACCCTTGGTTTTTCAGCTTCCTGGTTGATTGCCGTTTCCGGCCTCAGCATCGTGCTCGTATCCTTCCTGATGGTGCCAAAAGTGAAGCATTGGGCCGATAAAATGAACGGGCTTACCACTGGTGATCTTTTTGAAACGCGTTACGACCGAAGGACCGGAACTGTCGCCGCTATCGTTATTGGCCTTGCGTGGTCCGCTTTCGTGGGCGGGCAGATCATGGCCGGTGGCAAACTGCTGCAAGCGACTATGGGTTTTGATCTTACCCTCGCAACATTGCTAGTGGGCGCAATCATCGTTGCCTACACTGCGATGGGTGGGCTTAAGGCGGTTATATATACCGACGTTTTCCAAATGGTTGTTTTGATGATAGGGATCATGTTTATTTTGGTTCCAGTTGGTCTGGTTGAAGTTGGCGGTTGGAACGCTATGGTCGAAACGCTTGCGTCAAATCCGGAAACGGCCTCAATGCTTGACTGGACCGCCGCAGGCTGGAAACAGATCCTCGGTTGGTTTTTTGCGGTTATTCCCATTTGGTTTATCGCGATCGTCGGCCTTCAACGCATTGTCGCAGCGCGGGATGTCAAAACAGCCCAGCGGGCGTTCTTTCTTACGGGCATTCCTATTGAATGGCCTCTTTTTGCGATCGGAAGCACTATGGTTGGAATATTCGCCCGTATTTTGATGCCGGAACTCGCTGACCCGGAAATGGCGACCCCTTATATGATAATGACATTACTACCTGTTGGGCTTGGTGGGCTGGTAATTGCGGCTTACATTGCGACGGTGATGTCCACCGCTGATAGCTGTTTGATAGGACCAGTGGCGATATTTACTAATGATATATACCGCAAGCACATAAACCCCGGAGCGACTGATATACAATTGATAAGAGTGGCCCGGACCGCGACCATTTTTCTTGGTACTTTCACCATTGCTTGCGCTTTTTTAGTTCCGAACATCCTCGATCTAATTCTATACGCATATACTTTCGGAGCTGCTGGAATATTCTTTCCCATGCTTGGGTTGCTTTTTTGGAAGCGGGCAACGGCGACAGGCGCATTCTGGAGCATCATCCTTGGCGGAAGTTCCGCTGTAATCTGGACGGTAACTGGTGAGCCATATGGCTTTGCGGCGTCCTATATTGGGTGGGCGATATCACTTCCCGCTTTAGTGAGTATATCTTTACTTACCGAACACAGTCCGGAAGAAGACTTGCAAACATTTTACTAATTAAATAAATTTATAAAACTTGAGTGCCTCCTTTCGGTGGTGATCCCACATCTCTTTCTTCTGCTCTGATGTATGTTTTATTCCGGTACCGTATTATTTTCAACAAGCTCTAAATCAGGCTACATCAAGGCTTAGTCCTATATTTCTCCGGCACTTCTGGATAGGCGTTTACAAACCCGTCCCTATTTGGCATCTCCACCTTTGGTAATGTGTCCCTATTAACCACGTCATCTTCAGCGATAATGCCATTTTCATGAAGCAGGTAAGCTGTCAGAGAATAATATTCGCTGTTTGTAAGTGACATGGGTGCAATCAGCGGCATAGCGCGGCGAATATAATTAAATACTGTTGTAGGGTAAGGCCAGTAGCTGCCGATGGTACGGTCTACGTTTGCCGTGCCCCGTGTTTCATGACCACCAAATAATTTGCCGATGGCATTTTTATTCGGGTCATTTTCATCAGGAAAATTATGGCATATGTTGCAGTTATATTCGAACAGTTCTCTGCCTTCGGCGACGTTGCCTTCGCCTTCGGGTAAAAATTCACCGTCAGGAAAAACGGACCAGAAACGTTTATCGATATCGGCTTGTGTGGCGGGGACGCCAAAGCGTGGTTCCTGGGCGGTCGCGATTTGAGTGCTTACTAGCAAAGTGACGAAGATTATTATTTTACGCATATACATGTGTAATTTCCCCATTTGTCGCCACACCCCAGCTGTGGATTGCGTGGAAATGATAGCTGGCATTTCTACCACGACGGGCAATCATTTCTGTTCTTGTTGGCTGGACGCGGCCAAATTCATCTGTAGCCCGGCTTTGCAAGATTGCCGTCCCGCCGTCCCACATCCAAGGTATTCTAAATCGGGTTAACATGATGTCATGAACCGGGCCTTCGAGTGCTGCATCGGCCCAGGTTGTACCACCGTCCACTGATACTTCAACTCTGGAAACCTTGCCGCGGCCGGACCAGGCAAGGCCGGTAATTTCATAAACACCGTGTTTAGGCAGGCTCATGGCATTAGACGGTCTGGTAATCATCGATTTAACATCAATTTCCAGACTAAACTGTAATGATTTACCGTCCGGCATACGGTCGGTATAGCGTGATGTTTCAAAGCGTGACATTACCGGTCGATCAGTGACATATATTGAGCGAAGCCATTTAATGGATGTATTGCCCTCATATCCCGGATTAAGCAGACGGAAAGGATAGCCCTGATTTGGCATAAGGCGTTCACCATTCTGCGCAATGGCAATCATGCAGTCTTTCATGGCTTTTTCGAATGGGATGCTGCGACTAAGTGATCCGCTATCGGCCCCTTCGGCGACGATCCATTTTGCGCCCGGCGAGACACCACATTCATCAAGCAGTGTTGAAAGCAGAACCCCCGTCCACTGACTACCGGAAACAAGACCGTGTGAACGATCCAGCGTAATATTTCTTGCTGTCTCACTCCAAAGGGCACCGCTATTACCACTACATTCTATAAAATGTTCGCGGGTGACTGTCGGGCAATTTTCAAGCGCATTGATATCAAGTTTTATCGGCTGTTTGACCATACCGTGAATAACCACAGCGTGCTGATCGGGGTCAATATCGGGAATGCCGTGATGGGTTACTGAAAAATGTAGACCGCCGGGGGTAATCGTTCCCGTCAAATGCTGATGCGGGGTCAAGCTGTTGGCATTTGTGGTTCGCAGGGCGTAATAATCTTCATTGGCCTCCGTTACTTTAGGAACGAATTTTTTTACCCGCTCTACTTCGAAACGGGACCGCTCGCCATATTCAAGGGCATCACTGCCGGGGTAAAGCGTCCAGTCTTCTTGACCTTCGCCGACAACTTCCTGACCGTAAGCAGCTCGCGTCGTGGCGAGAGCCGCCGTCGTTGCTATGGCGGTATTTAAAAATAGTCGACGATTTAATAAGCCGCCGGAAGCCACGTGCTCGGTGGCGTCTATCGGTAAATTTTTATTTTTTGACATAAAAAACTCTCCCGCGAATAAAACACTTTTTAATTTTAATTAGATAAAGACCCCTGCCAAAACCCATATAATACATTATATCACTATACAGAAAATTACAAACTTGACGATTATTATATAAGTTATTTGATAGTACAGGCCGAACACCGTTTCTCAATCTTGCGTCGAAGTATCATACTTTTCTCCCTCCCTCTCATCGCCTTTGACAAATATCCAAAAAAGTGATTACATGTTTGCAACAAAGTTTAGGAACATATTATGGACAGAAGATCATTTATAGCTTCAGTTGGCGGTGTGGTCGCCTTTACGGCAATGACGGCCAATCAAAAGGCTGATGCGTTAGAGTTAGCCATGAATGATGAGCTGGAAGCGCGTGTTAACAAGTCAGTAATTTGCACGACCTATAGACGGGAAACTCCTGATCCAAAAGAACCATTAAAGCCTGGAGAATTTAACCATATGGGTCATGATAAACGCCTTCCGCGTATGTCTGATAAACCGACATTGCTTGAATTTTTTGAGAAACGACTGACCAATTCAAGCCATCTTTTACAAAGTGCAAGGCTTGCAAGAATAAACGGCCTGCCAGAAAAAATAGTCCTCGCCTGCTTGCTTCACGATATCAGCGTCGGCGGATATGTAAGAGTTGACCATGGGTATCATGGCGCGCAACTTATTGCCCCTTATGTTGACGAAGAAATCTCATGGGCGATAAAATATCACCAGTCGCTGCGCTTTATTCCAGACGAAGATGTAGGTTATCCCTACCCAGAAGCCTACATACGCTATTTCGGTGAGGATTATAAACCTGAGCCCTATATCTATAAAGACGCTGAATATGCGCGAAATCATAAATGGTACATGACGGCACGCCAGATCACCATCAATGATGTTTATTCGTTCGACCCAAATGTAAAGGTAGAGTTAGAGGATTACTATGACATCATCGGTCGACATTTTAAGGATCCGGAAGAAGGCCTCGGTTATGATAACAGTCACAGTGCCCACATGTGGCGAACGATGATTTTTCCAAATAATCATTTATGAAAAATAATAATGCAGATTTTGAATGCTTTTCTTTTATTCGTTAAAAAAAGTTAGCGCAAGCGTTGCGGCAACCATAGGACCAGTTGTGGGAAAGTCACCAGAAGCGCGAGAACGAGTAATGTAATGATAACAAAAGGTGCTGAACCCCGGAACATTGTCCCAAGTGGTATGTTGGGGGCGACCTTATTCAAGATAAAAACGTTAACACCAATTGGCGGCGTAAGCAGTGCGACTTCCGTCATAATGACCAGGAATATTCCAAACCAAACACGATCAAACCCCAAACTTAAAATGATGGGAAAGACAAAAGGCAGAGTGAGAAGCACCATGCCGAGAGCGCTGAGAACGGCACCCAGAATTAAATATAAAATAACAAATACGAAGATTATGATATAACGGTTAGTACTGATATCACTTACAGCTGAGACGATTTCCTTCATGAGTTCAGTATAGACCAACAGCTGAGTGATCAAATACCCCCCTAAAATCAAGACAAAGATCATGCTGGCTACATTTGTGGTTTCGTGCAGAGCCGCCTTAATTCTATCCCAGTTTAGCCGCCTCATAACGAGCCCTACGACCAACACACTGACACTACCCATAGCAGCGGCCTCGGTAGGGGTGAATGCCCCGGTGTACATCCCACCGAGGACAACCAGGACGATTACAAGAATAGGAGCAAGGTTACCAAGAGACTGGAATTTTTCGCGCCAGCTATATTTTGGGCCGGGTGGCCCAAGAGACGGGTTTATGGCGCAGCGAACAAGAATATAAGTGCAAAATGAAGTAACCAATATCAAGGCCGGAACAATACCGGCCATGAACAGATCACTAATCGAGGTTTCGGTGAAGAGACCAACGACAACCATCAACAGGCTCGGGGGAATGAGTATTGCCAGTACGCCGCCCGCAGTCAGGCTGCCTGCACCAAGCTTCATGTCATAGCCATATTTTTTCATTTCAGGCAGGATCATTGGCCCCATCGTAGAGACCGAAGCAGAACTGACACCAGTAAGCGCCCCAAATCCGGCGGAGGCTACAATTGCGGTGACGGCCAGTCCACCGGGAATCCGGCCAGCCCACTTATGGACGCAATCGTAAAGATCCTCGCCGATACCAGACCGAGAGACAAGCTGTCCCATTAATATGAATAACGGAATTGCAGTGAAAACGAAATTTGTCCCGGAATTCCAGACAACGTTGAATACCTGTACCACCGTCGGCTCCAGCCCGAGAATGATCAGGGAGCCGATCACTCCCACAGTAGCAAGGGCAAATCCCACCGGCATTCCCCCGATAACAAGCAGAAGCATTAAAATAACTGCAATAGCACCAAATACAGGGGAGCCCATTATGTAGTCTCCCGGCTAATCATAATTTTAAGTTGAGCAATTGCTTGCAGAAAAAAATGCACAGTAAGAAAGGCACCTATGAATGCGACGAAAGTTGCAATGGGCCATTTTGGTATATCTACCATTATGAAGGCATCGGTTGTTCTAATCATTCTAAAAACCGCGATAACAGCCCCGTAAAATATTGCCGCCGACAGCGACAAACCGGCAATGGCGGTCGCGAGGTTAGAAAAAGCACGTCTTCTGGGGCCAAGACGGTTGTAAAGCATATCCAGACTGACATGCCCTCCACTTTCGCAGCGAAGCGGCACCGCATTCATGAAGAAAAACAGTAACAATATTCCATTGATCTCTGTTGACCAGGAAAGGGGTGAAGAGAAAAAGTAACGAAGACAAACATCTAACGTAATTAGGAAACAAAAAAATGGCAAAATCGCCCGGGCGGCAATTTTATCTAACAGGACAGAAATAGATTTTATCCTTTGAAGTGCTTTCATTAACATGATCTAACATCACCTATTTTATAGTTTTTTGACCGCTTATTTAGATAAACTTAATCCAGCTTTGTGTTCTTAGTCGGGTTTGAATATGTAATAATCCCTTGTACAGGATACTCGGAAGCATCCTGGAATATCTCGTTCATTGTCATCGAGGAGAACCTCTCGCTAAGGGTTTTTAAATCTGCTAGAAGCTCGCGGACAGGCAAGCCTTTGCGCTCATTGCGTTCAATAAAATCATCGACAATAGGTTGTGTCGCAACTTTCCATCGCGCCAATTCCGAGGGGCTGAGATGGATGACCTCGAAGCCTCTATCTTCCAGAGTCGGTAAGGCTTGCTGAACCCTTTGGCGCTCCCAGAATAACTGTTGAAGCATTTGGCTAAATCGACGGTTCCAGTTATAGAAGATATCCTTCAATTCGAGGGGCATGGAATCAAACATTTCGCGATTGACGCATGCCTCCAAGGGGGTAATCGTGAGCGAAAGGACGGTCTTGTAGTTTCGCGTCCCGATTTCGGCCAGGCCACCAACCGTGAAAGCCACGTCATTGGTGAGAATCGCATCGACAGTACCCCTTTGATAGGCCGTATACCGATCCTGAGTACCGAGCAGAATAGGAACACCTCCAAGGGCTTTAATGATTTTACTTTCGTCCCCACCTGTGACCGCGATCTTCTTTCCGCGTAAGTCTTCTAACGTGCGAATGGGGAAGTCCTTGGAAAAAATATGTGTTGGCGACGTCATCATCGTATGACCAAGATAAACGCCCTGTTTTTCATATTCCTGTTTGAAATATTTCGGATAAAGGTCTTCATAAACGCGTGAAGCAACCGGGGACGTCAAACCGATAAAAGGCAGGCTCCACACTCGATTGAGATCAAAACTCTTTGGAGAAAAAGAAGATGAACAAAGTGATTCATGTGAAATTCCGCTTTCTACCGAAGTGAAACCATCACCAAACGCATGCAGTGCATTTCCCCAATAAGGTTTTATTTTAATCTTTCCATTCGTTTCTCTAGCCAGAACATTCCAAGCAGGCTTCATCGCCCAGTTCGCCTTGTATTGTTCATATTGAAAGGCCGAATAACGAAAAATAAAAGGCTCTCCCGTGTAGTTTGCATTTGTGTTGATTTGGGTCTCGCCACTTGCATATGCGGCGGCAAGTTCAGCACCGGGAAGTATGCCAAAATCATTGTCAAAAATGCGTTTTGCCTTGCTTTTATTTTGTGCCAAAGCGGCGTTTTCCACGATGAGAAGAGATGCGATGAAAATGCAGGACATAACAAGTCTGCTCATACCCTCAACGAGGTAAGCCTTGGTTTTTATGTTACATAAAAACTTATTATACCATGACATTATGACATCCATACGACCTACCTTAGTGCTATTGCCGCGAACCGCCGGAGCAATTCTTGCGCGTTTCGTCGCAGAATTCTCTGTCGATTATCATCGGTGAGATTAGCGTCGCGAATAGCGGCCAGACTCCATTCGATAGAGAAGGTCGGAGTATCGCTACCCAAAAGGATGTTTTCCACACCAAAAACCGCTACCGCCATCTCAATAGCCTGTGGTCCAAGTGAGGCGCAGTCGACGTAGATCTGATGGCCTTGTTTGGAAAGTGGTGTGCCTTCCGGAGACAGGATATTTGAAATTTGGTTCATGCGCTCAACCAAAATCGGATATGTCCCGCCGAGGTTGGCCACTTGTACCGAAACGTTGGGGTAACTGTCCAGAAAGTCCGAATAGAGTAAAGTAATCGTAGCGCGCGCAATCTGAGTGTGTGATTCAAGCGTACTGATTGGCATTACGCCCTTCCACTTTGGATGAGGATCCAGTGCGGAGGATGCGGAAGGTTCTTCATCAGGGCGCCAACCAGGGTGCATGAAAAAGTGCAATCCTAATTGCTGACCAACCTCAAAAATCGGGGCAAGTTTTTTTGCCTCGTCGGGATTTACGAAAAAGTTTATGGGCAATATTGCGCCGATGAGACCAAGTTCCTGTACGCAGCGGCGTAATTCAGTCGCTGCTACGTCGATATCTGCCAAAGGCAGCGCAGCCAGTCCGATAAATCGATAAGGATGGCTTTTACAAATGTCTGAAACCTCATCATTGTAGACCTGCAATAATGGTGCTGACTCTTCTAGTGGCAGAGTGTCAATGCCCATCAACCCCGGTAGTGATAGAATTTGTGTTTGTACACCCGTTCTGTCGAGCAGTTCTATTCGACCAGCAATATCAGAATAGACCGGGTTAAAATTGAATATTCCCTGTGCGCGATGGATTTTGTCAGCTGTGGGTGAAACCCGTTCAATACGCGGCGGATTCTTGCGCTTTCGCAGCATTTCGACCACTTTTGGCGGCAGGTAGTGTGCATGTGCGTCAATCGTCATAGTTTTACTCCTCTGAACCATTTACTTCGAGCTTGACCGATGGTTTATGTTCAAGCGTTCTATGAATTCTACACGTCTTGGCAATGTTAGATATTATTGTTACTTGTTTTGTAGGGATGCCATCACCAAGATCGAGAGTGGCAGATATATCGCCGTAACGATTAGCCTTCTCATCCAATTCGCAGGCCAGGCGTATCGCCAGACCTTCCGTTGGAAGTTCTTTCCTTTTCATGTAATGACTGACTGTACCCACGATGCAGGACCCCAAGGAAAACAACAGAAAATCAATGGAATTTGGGCGATTGTCTTGACCCGCAGTATAGGCCATTTGAAACGACCCTGCTGTCGCTGTATATTGATTTTCCACCTCACCCCGTTGCACTAAAACATTTGCCATAATTTCTTCCTCATGTTTCTAATAAATAAATGCATTCACTTAAATCAATGCGACTCTACAAAGCATCCGTCAGACCATATCACGCCATATCACGGGGTTCGAAATTGAAATAATCTGCCGCTTCACAGCCACTTAGTCGCCAATAGGTATCGATATTACCGTGATGATAATTATGGTGTCCGTATATAGCCCAGAGAAAACCCATCACTGTCCAATTTCGCTTTGCGAATGAGATCGATTTTTGCAAGTCACCTTCTGAGAACCTGCTGATTATATCCATAGTCTCTTTGTGGATATCCATAGCCAAAGAGAGAAAATCTTCACCGCTTAGTTTGGCAGTAAGTGCGGGGTCATTAGGACGGTCAAGTGCATCGCCGTCCTTGCAATCCCGAAGTGCCCGAGCCCACTTGTTCTCGCCCGCGAACATGTGGACACACAGGGCCCGGATCGTAACATCGTTAAGCCTTGTACCAAATTGAACATTACCGCCCTCAGCGGGTACCCATTCCAGTTTGTCCTTTGGTGTTGCCTCAATACCGTCGTGTGTGAAGTTTACGAGTCTGTCGAAAAGAACTAAGAAACGATTGAGTTCCGGTATTTTTGAATAGTCAGCCATCGAAATCGGCCTTTCATAATTGTTTGATTAAAAGGAACTTTTGAAGGTAACTAACGTAACCTTGTCTGCGAATCCCAAAACTTAATTGTAAATATTCTATTTTTTTATTATTATGTCAACCTATTATAATAATGTATGGACAATCGGACAATTTATTTTTATAGTATATGTAACAAGTAGTATGAGTTTCAAGACATTTAAAAAAACAGGTAACAATTATGAAACTTCTCAGACGTGGACCAATACCGCTTTATTCTCAAATTTCCGGAGTTCTTCGTCACAAGATTAACGAAGGCGAATGGGGAATTGGTGATCGTGTTCCGTCAGAAGACGATCTCTGCCAATCGTTTGATGTTAGCCGGTCTACGGTACGTCAGGCACTAGGTGATCTTGTGCAAGACGGCCTTCTGGTTCGGGAACCAGGACGCGGAACCTTTGTTAGTGGGTCGGGAAAAGAAGTGGCTGATGTGAAAATGACATGCCTTCTGGAGGATTTGATTGCCCTTGGGATACCGGCGCATCCGTCAGTATCCAATATCAATGTAGTTGAGGCCAATAAGAAGGTCGCTACAGCTTTAGGACTGTCACCGGGCGAGAAAGTTTTTTCGTTTCTGCGCCTTCTGAATATTGAGAAACGGGTATTTTCTGTAAGGAAGGTTTTCCTTCCCAATTGGCTTGGCGAGCAGCTTACTCATAAAGATTTGTTGGAGGAGAAATTCCTTAGTGTCGTTTCCAAAAAATGTAGCGCTGAGGTCGTTGAAGCCGATCAGACTATCGAAGCAGTGATGGCAGATATGGAGACCGCTGAGCAATTGGAGGTCACCGTTGGGACACCACTTTTGTCAGTTACTCAGATATCATATACCCGAAAACGCATTCCAATAGAGCATAGTATTACGCTATATAGAGGCGATCGTACGCGGTTATCGATTTCACAACGCCAACGCAAGACTAAGGCGGGATCGGATGATTGGGTATTGGCGTCGCGCAGCACTGAAAGGGTGGGTAATACCCATTAACGTTACAATGTGGTTTCTATTCTTTTCATGTGGTCATGTAATGGATAGAAGATATTCTCAATTTAACCTGTTTAAGGCAGAGTTTCGATTTCTTAAAAATGTAGGTGAAGAATAAATATGATAAAGGGAGAATTCTAATAAAAATTCCTCAAATTTTTTATGGCTGGAAAATCGTTGGCACTTTGCTTCTTTGTTATTCTACGGCCGCCGGTCAGTTTGCGTTCGCTGCCCTTAGTTTTTTTATCATACCACTAGGACTGGAATTTGGTTGGAGCAGAGGTGATATTCTTTTTTCAACTGCGTTACTCACACTTTCTCAGGCTTTTGTAACACCAGTTGTTGGCAGAATTATTGATCGATTTGGCAGTAAAGAAATCCTGCTGCCTTCAATTTTATTGTTTGGATTACTCCTTGCAGCAATTCCATTATTTGTTTCAGAAATCTGGCATATTTATCTTATTTATATAATGATAGGTTCGTTGGCCTGTGGTTCTACGGCTATTCCTTATTTACGAATTATTGGATCCTGGTTTGATAAAAAACGTGGCCTGGCATTTGGTATTGTTATGTCTGGCGGGGGGCTTGGGTATGCTTATATGCCGCCATTATTGCAATATATGATTGATAATCACGGATGGCGTTCAGGATATTATGTCTTAGCGGCAATCGTAATATTTATCGCATTTCCACTTATTGCTATCGTGGTCCGTAATAACCCGTCACAAATGAATTTGTTACCGGACGGCAAAGCACTTAAAAATAATGAAAAAATAAGCACGAAAGAACAGGAACCACAGATTGCTATATCAGATCTATTACGGGACAAACTTATTTGGCACCTATACGCAATTTTTGTTCTGCTTACTTTTTGTTTATATGGATTGATGGCGAACTTAGCACCCATGCTGATTGACAGGGGGATGGAGGCGACATCTGCTGCCCTGGTGATTTCAACACTTGGAATAACTGTTATTGGTTCACGTGTTGGAATCGGTTACTTGTTTGATAAATTCTTTGCACCAAAAGTGGCGTTGGTTTGTGTGATTTTATCGGCCATAGGTTTCGCCCTGTTAGCGGGGGGAGCCGTTGGAATGGGTGTTTTCATAGTTGCAATATTTGTTGGTATTAGCATTGGTGCAGAATTTGACCTTTTGGCATATCTTACAACTAAATATTATGGGCTGGGTTCTTTCGGTATGATTTACGGCATATTATTTACGGGCTTCCTTGTGGGCGTTTCAGCTGGCCCGCTGGTCTTTGGCACCGTGTTCGATCATTTTGGCTCTTATTTTATTATTTTAACAGTCAGTAGTATTCTTCTGTTTATCATTGCCGGGTTAATGGCACTTCTTCCTAAATATAAAATTATCTAATGCAGGAATATAGAAAGTGGCTCTGTCACATTAACTTTTTAAAGGCGACGAATTTTTATAAAAAATCGGCTTCCATCGATAAATCATAATGGCGACGGTCAATCGTTTGTATGTCTTAAATCGTCCACAATTTTTCGTGTCAAAGTAGCGCGGTCTTTTCTTAATTCTTTCGCGAATTTTGACGGAACCTCGGTTTGATCGTCCCATACTTCTGCCCAGTTGATAATCTCAAGCATCGCCGGTAACAAACCAAGTCCCTTGTTAGTCAGGCTGTAAACGAACCGCTTACCATGCTCAGGATCGGGGTGTTTTTGAATGACGCCCTCGTCTTCCAGTTTTGCTAGGCGGCTTGCGAGAATGTTGGTTGATATTCCTTCGCCAGCATCCATGAAGTCCCCGTAATGCTTCGCGCCTTTAAACATCAGGTCACGCAAGATCAGCAAGCACCAATTGTCGCCAAAAATGGCCGCACTGTAGCGGATAGGACAGCCGTGCCAGCCGTCTGTTGTTCGTTTTACCATTTCTTAACATACCCTATAACGATTGTACTTGCAAATAACAAGTATAATCGTTATGTTGCGTTGCTCGTTAAAAAAACAAACCTGATAGGCGGGAGTGCAGGCAAAGGAGATAAAATGACTAAACACATACTTTCTATTTTCGCATTTATGGTCGTATCGTTCGCGGTGCAGGGACTATCGCATTTCGTCATTAACAAAGACCATTTCGCGTCAATAGAATTTATGCGAAGTGACCCGGTTATTCCTCTGGGGTTGCTTGTCATGGTCATTCAGGGCCTGATAATGACATTAGCTCTCACACGATATGCCCCCAAAGGGGTGACTATCCATGACGGTGTTACTTTGTCTTTGGCATTCGGGCTTTTTCTCGCTACCTACATTGCCATCGTTGAACCATCGAAATATGCCGTACCGTCTATCTATGCTTGGTTCATGGTTGAAGGCATTGCCAGCCTGATTCAATTTGTTGTTTACGGCGTTCTTCTTGGATTAATTCACCAAAAGATGAGCCAGGCATAGGTAGTTGATGACGCTTTAATGTAGCTGTTTCGGGATGCTATCTCAGGTGGTCGCTAATTAATTCTGTCATTTAATTTAGATATCTTTTTTGCTATCAATTAATTATTCAGCCGCCGAAGTATCATCTTCATTTTTTTGGAAGGAGTCTGATAGTGCCGCCGCCAGTATTCCAGTTGGCATCGCAACAAGCCCAATACCAGAGAAGGCAAATATACCCGCAAAGATTTTGCCCAACATACTTATTAGATAGACATCTCCGTAACCGACCGTCGTCAATGTAGCCATGCCCCACCAAAGAGCACGTGGTATACTACCGAAAGCGTCAGGCTGAATATCTCTTTCCGTGATATATAGGCTAATAGCTGCAAGGAGCATCATAAATACTGCTAGACCAATACTTATGTAAAGTTCAAATCTTCTACGACTTATCGCCCTTTGAATCCCCTTTAATGCTGAGCTCAGGCCTGGTATACGAGCAAGTTTTAATATTCGCAGTAAGCGTAAAATTCTGATTAATAACCATTCTGAGCCGAAGCTAAACCAAAACGGTACTATGGAAATAAGATCAATTATAGAAAATGGTGAGATCAAATATCGTAGCCGACCTCTTATTCCCCCGTACTCAGGCCGTAATCCAATTACCCAAAACCTGGCGACATATTCAATTGTAAAAATATAGAGAAAAAAGGAGTTAGCAACATCAAAATACGACTGGTAAATGTCTGTGAACTTTTGCTCAGTTTCCAGAATTACGGAAAATACGCTAATCAGAACAATAGTCATAAGCAGCCGATTTATAGGCGACAGGTGCTTGCCAGGCCAGCTTTCAGTATCCAAATTTATGAATAAGGTGTTTTTGAAACTTGCAATCATAGTACTCTCCCCCCTTCAAGTCTTATTTTGCCAGATTCTTGGTAACGGTGCAAATTTTCAACATATATTGTTTATCGCAATCTATTTTAAGACTATTCGCCATATAAAATCATTATTAATCTCATACTTTTATCTTTCGTTGCCCCGGACAAAAATTAGGAAAAGTTTCATGCGAAAATAGATTGGTTAACTAATTGATATATAATGAGAAAAGTGGTGCCTGAGGGCGGAGCGGGTTTTCAGTTTTATTTTATCAATAATATCAATGTCTTATAGAGGTGATACAAAATGGGTTTGGAGCCGTTTTTGTATCACCTGTATGTCAATTCAATTACGTCATAGAGCGTTTCCTCCACAGATAGTAAATTACTGGTACAACAAGCAGCGTAAGCACCATGGCGCTGACCATACCACCGACCATTGGTGTGGCGATGCGGCTCATGACTTCTGATCCTGTACCTGATCCGAAGAGAATGGGAAGCAAGCCAACAATTACAGATCCTGCAGTCATCATAATCGGACGGATACGAAGTCCCGCTCCATGGAGCACAGCATTGATCAGGTCTTTGTCTGTTGGTTTGGGATGCTCCTCCAGCATCTGGTTATATGACTGGTTTAGATAGACAAGCATGATTACGCCAATTTCTACCGCAACCCCAGCAAGGGCAATGAAGCCAACTCCTACCGCAATGGAAAAGTTGAAGCCCTGAAGGTACATAAGCCAGATGCTTCCGACCATGGCCAGTGGCAATGTTCCCATAATGATAGCGACCTCCGTAAAGTTGCGGAAGTTCATGAAGAGCAGTATGACAATGATGGCAAGTGTCAATGGCACGACGTACTTTAGTTTTTCCTGCGCTCTCAACATATACTCATATTGACCTGACCAGTTAATGGAATAGCCAGCAGGGAGATTGAGTTGATTTCGGACTGCTTCTTGCGCGGCAACTACATAGCCGCCAACATCAACGTCGGCAATATCAATAAAGACCCAACCGTTAATCCTTGCATTCTCGCTTTTAATACCGGGAGGTCCGTCTTCTATATAAACGCGCGCCACATCACCAAGCGCAATACGTTGACCGCTCGGCGTGACAACTGGTAGCAATGAGAGTTGTTCCGGGCTGTCACGGTAATCCTGCGGATAACGGATGTTGACCGGGTAGCGTTCAAGGCCCTCAACGGTCTGGGTGACATTCATACCTCCAACCGCAGTGGCGATTACTTGTTGCACATCCTGAATGTTTAGGCCGTATCTAGCGGATCGGTCGCGATCAATATCGATCTTGATATATCGCCCACCAGCGACGCGTTCAGCATATACGGAAGTTGTGCCTTCGACACTCGGCAATATCTCTTCAAGTTGTCTGCCAATGTCTTCGATAATTGCTAGCTCGGGCCCGGCAATTTTTATGCCGACCGGGGTTTTTATTCCGGTCGCTAACATATCAATGCGTGTTTTAATCGGCATCACCCAGGCGTTGGTCACGCCCGGAAACTTCACTAACGCATCAAGTTCATCAATAACATCTTGCGTATCGATGCCATCACGCCACTGATCGCGCGGTTTCATTTTAATGAAACTCTCGATCATGGTCAAAGGTGCCGGGTCGGTTGCGGTTTCCGCGCGGCCGATTTTACCCATCACAAGTTCCACTTCGGGAATGGTGCGAATAAGTTTATCGGTTTGCTGCAAAAGTTCCCTTGCCTTACCAATCGATATACCGGGGTAGGTGGTAGGCATATACATCAAATCCCCTTCATCAAGAGGTGGGATAAACTCACTACCTATTTTGTTCATCGGCCAAAAACCAACCACCATGATGACTAAAGTTGCCACAAGCGTTGATTTTGGGAAACTCAGAACGGCTTTAAGAGAGGGCATATAAATTCCAGTTAGAAAGCGGTTAACCGGGTTTTTATGTTCCGCCATCACTTTACCGCGAATGAAGTAACCCATCAGGACGGGAACCAGTGTAATCGCGAGAGCCGCCGACGCTGCCATGGCATAGGTTTTTGTAAACGCCAGCGGTGAGAACATACGCCCTTCCTGCGCTTCGAGGGTAAAGACCGGAATAAAGCTTACCGTGATAATCAGAAGACTGAAGAAAAGAGCAGGTCCTACTTCTGAAGCAGACTTGGCCACTATTTCCCATCTATTTTCATTGGTCAGTGGCGTTTTTTCCATATGCTTATGCATATTCTCAATTAGAACAATAGCTCCATCAATCATGGCTCCAATAGCGATGGCGATACCGCCAAGTGACATGATATTGGCGTTTAGTCCTTGTAGGTACATAACAATAAATGCCGTGAGGATACCCACAACAAGACTGACTATCGCGACCATCGACGAACGAACATGGAATAGAAAAACCACACAGACAAGAGCCACAATGGCAAACTCTTCCATAAGTTTTTCCCACAGATTATCGACGGCGCGGTCAATAAGATTACTTCTATCGTAAACAATGACCACTTCGACGCCTTCCGGCAAGCCCTGTTTTAATTGTTCAAGTTTTTCCTTAACGCCATCAATTGTTTCTTGCGCGTTTTCGCCGTAGCGCATGACGATGATACCACCAACTGTTTCACCTTCACCGTTGAGTTCAGCTATGCCGCGCCTCATTTGCGGCCCAGTGCCAATTGTAGCCACGTCCTTTAGTCTGAGTGGCGTTCCGTTTTGATTAACACCAAGCGGTATATTGGCCAAATCCTGCTCGCTTTGCAGATAGCCGCTGGCGCTAACCATATATTCCGCTTCCGCCATTTCAACAACGGATGCACCAATCTCCTGATTTCCACGCTGAATTGACATCTGAATATGGGCAAGTGGGACCCCAAAGGCACGGAGCTTATCCGGATCAACCTGAACCTGATATTGTTTAACCATGCCGCCGAGAGGTGCTACTTCCGATACACCGTCCACGGTTTGAAGTTCGAATTTTAAGAACCAATCCTGAAGTGACCGTAGCTCGCTTATGTCATGCTTACCCGTCCTGTCAACGAGAGCATAAAGGTAAACCCATCCCACTCCTGTAGCATCGGGGCCGAGCTTAAGATTGGCGCTCGTTGGCAGGGTTGGTGCGACCTGGCTCAGATATTCCAGCACACGGCTTCGTGCCCAGTAAATATCCGTGTCATCATCGAATATGACGTAAACGTAACTGTCGCCAAAAAACGAGTAGCCGCGAACCGTTGTTGCCCCCGGAACGGAAAGCATGGCGGTGGTAAGTGGGTAAGTGACCTGATCCTCAACCACCTGCGGGGCTTGACCGGGATAATTGGTCTTGATGATCACCTGTACATCTGACAGGTCCGGTATGGCATCAACGGGCGTGTTAAGCACCGAATATACACCTACAGCAATCAAGATCGCAGTCGCTAACAGGACAAAGAACCGATTGCTTACGGACCAATATATGATTGATTTTAGCATGATATATCCTATTCAACTGGTTTTGGTCTGATGTGGGTGACCTGGAAGCCCCCTTCAGCTGGCATATCCACAATAATCTGAACTTCTGAACCCGGAACCAGTGCATCAATATCCACGGATGCCGCAACATTAAAATCCATTGTCATGGCCATCATGCCGATGTTTTTAATTGCAGCGTGCTTGAAGTTTGCGGTTCTGTTTTCTGCATTTACGCTATTCAATGTAGCGTCTGTCCAGTTTGCAGGATCTGCAATGGCAACGTCCGTAATGGTAAACTCACCTTCCCCTGTCATCGTAACTTCAATTGGCAGGCTCATACCTTCTTCAAGGCGGTTAATATCCACCTCATCTGCAACATCAAAATTCATGGTCATGCCCATCATGTTAAAAGCTTCAATACGCTCATGACTGAGATTGACGGTACGATCATCAAGGTTTACTTCATTGATCGTTCCGGACGTCCAGCCAGAAGTCGGGCCGTCGTTCATCTGAACACCGTGATCCATACGCTTAAAATCTGAAGCTTTACTGCTTTCACTGTCCAGTAAGAACTGCGCTGAGACAACGACACGTTCACCAGCATCAATGCCGGAAAGAATTTCAGTATACTGATCGTCGACGCGGCCAACATCAACCGCCACTGACTTGAAGCTGCCCTCATCAAGAGCTAGGACAACCCGGTCATTTTCACCGGTTCTTATAACGGCATCCTTTGGCACAAGAAGACTTTCTTGATCCTGTTCAGTATCAAGTGCGACCTGTGTAAACATATTTGGTTTTAGCGCACCATTTTCATTGTCAAATCGTAACCTCACCTTCAATGTTCGTGTCATGGCATCAAGTGTTGGCTGGATATAATCTACTTCACCTACCCATTTTTCACCGGGCAAATAATCAACCGTCATTGATACAGGATTGCCTTCAGATACATAGGCTGCTTGCCTTTCAAAAACTTCTGCTTCAACCCAAACCTGATCGAGATTACCAATAGACATCATGGTTGTGCCTGGTTTTACGAAAAAACCCTGACGTATCATTAAATTATCGACCACGCCTGAGTTTGGAGCGTAAAATGTCACAGTCTGCTGAATTTCGCGTGTTTCCTTTAGAATTGCGATCGCGTTTTCTGGCAATTGAAGCGAACGCAATCGGTCTTCAGAAGCTTTTATGAGCTGGTTGTTATTTCTGCCAAGTGCCAGTATCAGCTCTTCCTGTGCATTGACCAACGTGGGCGAATATATATCATATAGCGGCTGTCCGGCTTCAACGGGGTCACCAGAAGCCTTAACATACAGCCGTTCGATCCAACCTTCGATGCGTGGATGAATGTGAATGAGTTCATCTTCGTCGTAAACCACATAACCAACCGTTTTTATAACTGAGCTCATCGACCTTCTTTGAGCGGTGGCGGTACGAACCCCTAGATTATTAACAACGTCAGGTGAAATTCGGATTGTGCCAGGACCTTCATCAGGACCACCACCTGCACCTTCTTCGTAAACAGGAACCAGTTCCATACCCATTGGTGAAAGTCCCGGTTCATCGCGGCGGTAATTGGCGTCCATTGGCGCGACCCAGTAAAGCGGCTCGCGTTCACCACTTTCTTCAATATTGCCACTTGATGACGGATCAAGCACAAATGAATAGACCAGTATGGTTAGAATTGAACCGGCAACAGCACCGAGTATTGGTTTAATGGCTTTATTTTCGTTTATATTCATTTGATCTCTCCTTGCATCTGGTCATTGGCCATCAGCACTTCATCGCTGGCCGTAAAATAATAGTTAAGCTGGATAATTGTTTTCTGTAGGTCGACGCTAATATTGAGCGCATCGATTTTGGCATTCAGTTCCGCAATGCGGGCGCGGACCACCTCGGCAAAATCCCCATCGTCGTTTGTATAGGCAGTGAGTGAGGCTTCTGCTTGTTCTGCCATTTGAGGAAGCAGTTGATTTTCATAAAGGTCTTTTCGTTCATTGAGATTTGCAAGCTGCGTATGTGCGGTTTCATAACCGGCCTTCAGTTGACGTAAGATTTGCCATTTTTCAGTTTTGATGGCCTCTCGCTTGGATACGGCAGCGCTATATTCTCTATCCTGCCTATTTGCGGTAAAGAGCGGTACACTTAAAGACACACCAACTGTGACGCTATTCGGGTGACTATTTCCGAAGGGATCACTGCTTCTTCTGCCGTAGCTGGCATTGAGGCCCCAGGCAGGCTTATATTTCTGTCTGGCCAAATCAACACCAGCATCCGTCGCATCGATCTTTTGCATTAAGGCCAAAACCATAGGATGATCACTGAGTGCAATGTATAAGTCTTCGTCTCGCACAATCACATCATCATTGGTCAGATCAGGACGGACAGGTAAAATGTTTGGAAGATCATCAGCGATGGTATAGCTCTTTGTAGCCATGTCTTCGCCAATGAGCCATTCCGTCAATTTTTCGGTATAGGAATCTTGCGCCTGACTAAGCATTGTCACCTGGTCATTTAATCGGGTAAGTTCTAGTTGTGCGCGGATAATGTCATGTTGGCGTGTGCCGCCCATGGCTGAAGAATAGCTTGATGTGGCGATCTCTGTAAGTTGCTCAAACAGAGCTCTATTTTCTTCGATTAAAGCGATGCTTTTTTGCGCTCGATAGGCATCAAGCCAAAGATGGCCAACTGTCACCTCGACTTTAGCACTTCTGTCCTGCCGCTGGTAAGGAAAGGCACCCGCTTCAATTTCAAGTTGGCGTTTCTTTATTCGCAGTGTTGAACCTTGTGGGAACATCTGACTGACGCCCAGTCTTAATTGTGTCATTCCGTCTTGGTTCAGCGAAAAGCTGTCCGTGGGAAGGTTGGCAACCGAAAGTGAAACTTGTGGATCAGGAAGTGATCCGGCAGCAACACTCATTGAAGTCGTTGCGTCCTGCATGTGACGGTTACCCACCAGCCACGGATCATTTTCCTGCGCCATTCTGACAGCATTCTCGATATAAAGCGGTGTTTCCGTCTCCTGCGACTGGGCAGTGTGACTTATGGTGGTCATAAACATGACCATTAATAAAATTGAACTATTCATCATATCATCCCTCTTGGCCGTAGCCAGAGCGTTTTGATTTAGTAAAAACTGTGGAAATTATTTCCGGCAGACATACCGACATTGGTCAATATGCACCTCAAATGGACAGACTTGTCCTATGGTTATGCTGAAATCGGTGGACGGTAGAGTCCGGCGAGAGAACAGATGGCTGGTGCATCCTGTAGCACTGAAAAAAGAACTGCATTTGCTGGAGAGACTTCAAATGGACTGCTTTCCAGCAATGCGGTCACCATGGATAGGCTGCAATCCATTGCGCATGTTTCATCGCAGCAATCCATTTTCTGGGTTTCCATGTCCGAATGGGACATATCCATAACATTATGATCCATCACGGCCATATCATGCATATCCATGTGACAGGAACTTGCACCGTCAGCTGCCATAACTTGCCCACTAAAGACAAACAGCATCAAAAGCACTTTCAATATTTTCGTTCCAAGTTTCATATGAATAACCGGTTCCTTATTTCGCTGTTATGACAGATGTATAGCAAAATTTCAACGTCATATCTTCGATATCCTTAGTCTTAGAGCGTTACTTACAACCGACAAAGATGACATGCTCATGGCCGCTGCTGCAATGATAGGAGACAGCAATATACCAAAGAATGGGTATAAAATACCCGCCGCAACAGGAACGCCCAGTCCATTATAGATAAACGCCAAAAACAAATTTTGTTTTATATTTCTCATCGTCGCAGTGGAAAGCTTTCTTGCACGTACAATGGCGTTAAGTTCTCCAAGCACAAGCGTTATCCCCGCGCTTTCCATCGCAACATCCGCGCCAGTTCCCATAGCGACGCCCACATCAGCCTGCGCAAGTGCTGGTGCATCATTAACGCCGTCACCTGCCATCGCGACTTTATAGCCCTCATTTTGGAGGTCCTTGATTATCTCTGCTTTTCCTGCGGGCAGAACACTTGCGCGAACATCGGATATATCCAGCTGGTTTGCAATGGCGATTGCGGACTTTTCTTCGTCACCGGTTACCATGATAATATGAATGCCTTCTGCTCTTAATGCGGCAAGTGCTTTTGGCGTTGTTTGTTTGATCGGATCAGCAACAGAAATAATACCGGCAAGCTGACCATCAATAGCAGCATACATTACGGTTTTACCCAGCGATCTGAGTTGGTCAGCGGCTTCGTTTGCTACTTCAATATCTATCTGCTTCAATCGCATCAGTTTGCTATTGCCAAGAGCTGTTTTCCGCCCGCCAACAATCCCGGTAACACCCATACCAACCTCGGCATTGAAATTTTCAACTTTATTCGGCTCAATATTTTTATCTTTAGCGCCATGGACAATAGCTGTAGCGAGTGGATGCTCACTATTACTTTCCAGACTTGCGCATGCCTCCAACACATCCTTTTCCGTAAATGCACCGAAACTTTTGACATCTGTTAACACGGGCATTCCAAGTGTTAGGGTGCCGGTCTTGTCGACAATAAGCACGTTCACATTGGTAAAGGTCTCAAGGGCCTCAGCATTTTTGATGAGAACACCACTGCTGGCACCTCGACCCATCCCGACCATAATAGACATGGGTGTTGCCAGACCTACGGCACAGGGACAGGCAATGATAAGAACTGACACTGCAGCAATGAATGCGTAGGCAAATGCAGGCTCCGGGCCATACAAATACCAAACCGTAAAGGAAATAACAGAAATCAGCAGAACGACCGGAACAAACCAACCTGCTATGATATCAGCATATTTTTGTATTGGCGCCCTACTTCTTTGTGCCTCAGCGACCATATTGACGATTTGAGACAGCATCGTTTCAGAACCGACCCGCTGCGCCTCCATGATAAAGCTTCCTGTTGCGTTTAGCGTTGCACCCGTCACCTCATAACCTACATCCTTTGGGGCGGGGATTGGCTCACCGGTAAGCATGCTTTCGTCAACGACTGAGCTTCCCTCAATTACTTTTCCATCAACTGGAATTTTTTCACCGGGTCGTACACGCAAATGATCACCAACCATCACTTCATCAAGTGATATTTCTTCAGTTGTCCCGCCTTCTATAATGCGGATTGCAGTTTGCGGTGCCAGATCGAGCAATGCACGAATAGCACTACCTGTTTTTTCCCGCGCCTTAAGTTCCAGAACCTGTCCAAGCAGTACGAGTACGATAATGACAGCAGCGGCCTCGAAATAAACCGGAACCATTCCATTATCCAATTTTATATCAGCAGGAAATAGTCCCGGCATCAAAAAGGCTATTGCGCTATAGGCATAGGCAACGCCGGTACCAATGCTAATCAATGTCCACATATTCAGGTTCATGGTTTTAATTGATTTGAAGCCGCGTTCGAAAATAGGAAAAGCCGCCCAACATACGACTATCGAACTTAAAACGAATTGTAGTAAGTATGATGTCTTCATATCCACCAGTTCATGGAGCGCCGGAAAAATGTGACTTCCCATTTCCAGCAAAAAAACGGGAATAGCTGCGATAAGCCCAATTATAAACCGTCTGCTGAAATCAATAAGTTCGGGGTTGGGTCCTTCATTGCCCACAGGAACTCCCATAGGCTCAAGCGCCATGCCGCAGATGGGGCAATCGCCAAAGTGGTCCTGTATGATTTCCGGGTCCATCGGACAGGTATAAAGGGTGCCTTGCGGCATTTCTTCTGGTTCCGGTCTTTTTCCTAAGTAATTATCAGGCGCACTTTTAAATTTAGTCTGACAATGGGAAGAGCAGAAATAATAACCCTCATCTTTAAAAATCGCATGAAGACTGTCCTCGCGCACATTGACCGTCATCCCACAAACAGGGTCGACCGCTTCAAGTAACTCTGCATGATCCGTAATTTCAGCCATATAGTATTGTCCTTGTCTGACGATTATAGACATTATTATATCAAATGGGTGGTATCGAGGTCTTACAGCAATCCATGAATATTTTACATTATTTACAGATTATCAATGGAATTTCGTAGTTTTGCGTTTTTTAATCCCTTGAAATGACTTGGACTTAATCCTGTCACTGATTTGAACTGGTTACTCATATGGGCAGGACTGCTATAACCGGTTTGGAAAGCAATTTGAGTGAGACTTAATTCGTCGTAAACAAGTAGTTCCTTAACTTTCTCGATCTTCTGCAAAATGAAGTAACGTTCAAGTGTCATACCCTCCACCGACGAAAAAAGGCTGCTTAGATAGTTATATTCATAGGCTATGTGTTTTGTCAGAAAGTCTGACAGTTTTGTATTCTCAAGTCCGTTCTGATGATGAACCAGCTCAATAACAACTGATTTAATTTTTTCAATAAGGCGGCTTTTTTTATCATTAATAAGTTCAAATCCCAGTTTTTCAAACTTGTGCCCCAGTGCCTCGATTTGTTCATCATTTATTGATGCCGGGCCAAAATCCACTTCACCCAACGAAATAGATACGCCTTCAATACCTTCTTGCTTAAGCACGTTTTCGACAACGAGCAAGCAACGATTGCAAACCATATTTTTAATATAGAGTTTCATTCATAAAGAATGGGTATGGCGCGAGAAGAAGTCAAGCCGCCGAGCTGAGTTTTACTGAAGTCCTGTTGAACTTCGTACCTTACTTCCAGTTCAACCGCATTTTCGTTCTGGTTGGTCCACATCATACAATACCCGTGCTCCACGGTCGCCGTAAATACATCGCTCGCCATATCAGTAGGATACTCTTCAACTGGAAAATTCACTGTCTCACCTTCGTGATAATGAATATTGAAATTCATGGTTTTACTGCTCTTGAAGAAATAAACTAAGTTCTGGCCTTCAGTAAGTGTCATGCATACTTCGTGAACTTTTCCCGCATCAATCGTAGATTGGTCTAATTGCGCTTCTGCATGAGCCAATGTTGTTATTAAAGTAAAAGTGGCTAATAACCGTGCTAAGCATTTCATTATCTGTAAATCCTTATAATTTTTATATTACCATATCTCAATTAAATAAAGTTTCCTAAATTAAGTTGAACGCAACGAATTTATCAACTTCATTTAAGGTCAATGTGAGAGTCGCAGCTATGGTATCTGGCTGTGCATCAAACCAGCGTTGAAATGCGCCCATATTGTCGAGTGCTTTGTAGACCTCTGAAAAACCAATTATTGCGTCGATGATATAGGCGCTTACACTAATTTCCATTAACACGTCCGTCAATGATTACAAGATTATTTGTTCTTGGCTCTACCCCAAATGCTGTATAAGACGGGCAAGACAATTAAGGTGAGCAGAGTAGACGAAATAATTCCTCCAATCACCACGGTTGCTAGCGGTCTTTGCACCTCACTGCCTATCCCCACATTTATAGCCATTGGTACAAATCCCAAACTGGCGACGAGTGCGGTCATTAGAACCGGCCTAAGTCTCGACAAAGCTCCTTCGCGTATAGCCTCTAAATGTGATTTGCCCTTTTCGGCTAGCGACTTAATAAAGGAGATCATAACCACACCGTTAAGGACGGCGACACCGGAAAGAGCTATAAATCCAACAGCAGCAGATATTGAAAAGGGAATATCCCTAAGCCAAAGTGCTGTAATGCCACCGGTCAGGGCGAAAGGTATGCCCGTTGATATGATCAATACATCGCGCGAAGAGCCAAATAGGGTATATAGAAGTCCAAGGATTAGAATGAGAGCCGCCGGTACAACAATCTTCAAACGGTTGCTCGCCGATATGAGCTGTTCAAAGGTTCCGCCATAAGTCACCCAATAACCCGCGGGAATTTCAACCTGATTTCCAACAGCATTCCGGATTTCCTGAACAAAGCTGCCAAGATCACGGTCTCTGACATTAGCAGTAATCACAATCCTTCGTTTGCC
The DNA here is from genome assembly GCA_021774795.1 of Emcibacteraceae bacterium. Taxonomy (GTDB): domain Bacteria; phylum Pseudomonadota; class Alphaproteobacteria; order Sphingomonadales; family Emcibacteraceae; genus Pseudemcibacter. Next base: position 27,408 of record JAJFIR010000015.1, read on the forward strand.
GTTTTCGCGGCTTACTTGATTGGCACCAATTGTCATTTCAAGCGAGGCAACTTCTGATAAGGGAATCCATGATATAACATCCTCTGACTGAACAAGGTCATCGCCTGATAAAGGAATAGGGAGTTTTTCCATTACACTTATATTTTCCCGAATTTCCTCAGGTAATCTGATGATGATGGAAAATCTTCGATCCCCTTCGAAGATGAGGCCGGCTTCCTGACCACCAATGGCGGCAGAAACAACTTTTTGGACATCTTCAACCGTTAAACCATATCGCGCAAGTGCAGGGCGATTTGGAATAACTGAAAGTATCGGAAGACCAGTGATCTGTTCCACTTGAATATCAGCTGCACCAGGAATGGTTTGTATGACAGCTTCCATTTCCTGCGCTGTTGCGAGCAGGATTTCCTGGTCGTCGCCAAATACTTTAACGGCGAGATCTGCTCTGACACCAGATAAAAGTTCATTAAAGCGCATTTCAATTGGCTGGGTGAACTCATAATTATTTCCCGGGTAGATCATTACAGCTTCTTTCAATTCCTCAATAAACTCAGATTTGGGTTTAATTGGATTCGGCCACTCACTGCGATCTTTCATGATAATGAATGTGTCCGCGACGTTTGGCGGCATGGGATCATTGGCGATATCCGCTGTACCCATTTTACTTACGACTTTATCTACTTCTGGCATTTCACGAATACGACTTTCCAGAGAAAGCTGCATATCGATTGCCTGACTTAAACTCGTCCCAGGAATGCGAAGTGCATGCATGGCAATGTCGCCTTCGTCCAGGTTTGGTGCAAATTCGGCCCCCATTTTAGAAGCGAGATATCCACTTCCACCGAGAAGTAGGAGGGCAACGGCAATAACCAAAACTCTGGCCTTCATAACCATGTCAAGTAAGGGGGCGTATAGGCTTTTGGCGGTCCTGATGACAGGGCTTTCTTTTTCGCTTACTTTTCCGCGAACGAAAGTGGCAACTGCCGCAGGCACAAAACTTATCGATAAAAAAAGCGCACTTAAGATTGCGAATACTACAGTGAAGGCCATTGGGTGAAACATCTTACCTTCAACGCCTGTGAGAGCGAAGATCGGAACATAAACAATCGCAATAATGAATACGCCAAACATACTTGGTCTAACGACTTCGCATGTTGCTGCATTTACAATTTCAAATCGTTCTTCTCGCTTTAATAACCGTCCCAGTTTATTCTGATGTTCCGCAAGTCTGCTTAAGCAATTTTCAACAATGATCACCGCGCCGTCAACAATAAGACCGAAATCAAGTGCACCAAGGCTCATGAGATTGCCTGATACTCTGTTTTCCACCATACCCGTGATCGTCATGAGCATGGATAATGGAATAACCGATGCGGTTATAATTGCTGCTCTAACATTGCCGAGCATCAAAAGCAAAATGACAATCACCAATAAGGCGCCTTCAAGTAAGTTTTTGGAAACGGTATTAATGGTTTTATCAACAAGTGATGTTCTGTTGTAAGTGGTTTTAAGTTCCACCCCACCCGGAAGGGATCGGCTGATCTCATCAATTTTTGCTTCAACATCATTAGCAACAATGCGGCTATTTTCATCGATCAGCATGAATACGGTTCCTAGTACGACCTCCTGCCCATTTTGTGTCGCCGCACCGGTTCTAAGTTCAGAACCAATTGAAATATCGGCAACGTCGGTTAGATGAATATTTACACCTTCGCGCTGACCAACTATGATTTCACGAATATCTTCAACTGTTTCCAGTTGACCAGGGACGCGCACGAGATATTGTTCGCCGGAGCGTTCGATATACCCGGCACCTATGTTAGCGTTGTTCTTTTCAAGCGCATTTGAAATATCTTCGATCGTTAGGTCATGTGCGGACAGTTTATTGGGCCATGGCATGATGTGAAACTGTTTCGTATATCCGCCAATTGTATTTATTTCAGCAACACCCGGAACAGTTATGAGCTGAGGTTTCACAACCCAGTCATGTAAGGTACGCAGATCCATTGCCGTCCAAGGTTCGCCGCTTTCGTTGAGTGCACCTTCATTCGCAACAACCGTGTACATGTATATTTCTCCAAGACCCGTCGCAATAGGGCCCGGGACTGGTTCAAGACCAGGGGGTAGCTCGCTTTTTACCGTTTGAATACGCTCGTTTACCATTTGCCGGGCGAAGTAGATATCCGTACCATCTTCAAATACCACTGTGACCTGTGATAAGCCGTATCGAGATATGGAACGAGTGTAGTCAAGCTTCGGCATACCTGCGAGTGCTGTTTCAATTGGGAATGTGACACGCTGTTCTGCTTCAATTGGTGAGTATCCTTCGGCTTCCGTATTAATTTGCACCTGAACGTTTGTAATGTCCGGTACGGCGTCAATAAGTAGGCGTTGTGTGTTATAAATACCAAGTGCTGTGATACCCAGAACGATCAGAAGAACTGACCACCGTTTTACAATGACAAAGGCGACAAACTTATCAAGCCAGGCTTCATGTTTGCCTAAATTCTTAGTGGTCATGGGATGCTCCCGATTTTTCAATGTCAGCTTTTATGATAAAACTGTTGTCGGTTACATATTCCTGTCCGGGTTTGATGCCATTTAAAACTTCGGTCCATTCTTCGGTTTGTCGGCCAAGCTCGAGCATACGAACTTCATAGGTTTGGCCAATTTTAGCAAAAACAACAGTAAAGTCGCGAAATCGCTGTAAAGCTTTTGTTCTGACAGCAAGAGGAACATCAATCACATCGGTAATAACGTCACCTTCCACCTTCATTCCCGGAAGCCATTTCATATCTGGATTTGGGAGATCTGCATGAATAATAGCTGTTTGGGTCGCGCCATCTACTTCTGGCAAATAGTGGGCCAAAACAATTTCGTCACTGATGTTTCTCATGATTGATCGAATGGTGATTTTTTGCTCTGGTCTTACCTTGATGTGATCGCCAGCATAAACATGAAAATCAATCCTCAATCTTGATAGATCACCAATTACGAAAAGCTCTTCCTGGTCAACAACATCACCTTCGTTTGCCATACTGGAAACGATTACCCCATCAAGAGGGGAGCGAATTTCATAAGACTGAAGACTTGAGCTATTTTCGATACGGGCGAGAAGTTCGCCCCTCTTAACCTGGTCACCCTCAAATTTTAATACGGATAGTATTTTACCGGGGTAAGTTGCCTTCAGAGTAGCGCGGGCATTTGGTGCGAACTCGATATCACCAAGAAGAGTTGTCTTTTCTTCGATAACTGCGCCACCAACATTTTCAGTGCCAATGCCAGCTTCAACAGCCATATCAGGGCTGATTTCCACACGACCTTCATATGAAGGATAATTCCAGTTATAAGATTTTCCATTGTAACTTGCCTTCACATCCACATCAAAGGAGTGGGGTTCGGTGACAATATTTTCGCCGGTGAGATAATCACCTTGGGCGAAAAAGGCGAATTCATTTGTTTCACCGTCAAGCCGGGTAAGTGTTATGGAAGCATTTACATCTGAAGCCGCAAGTGTCTCCCCATTTTCATATGCATATAAGCGATATTTTGGCGGTGTGCCTGCTTCAAAGATTGTTACTTCAATCGAAAAACCATCTTGCTCCAATAGGATGCCGCCATTGGGCCCTCTTGGTGCTTCTGCTTCCTCTTCCAAGTTTTCTGTTTCAAGTATTGAACTGTTTGAGCAGGCAAAAAGGAGGCCCGCCATGAAAAAGTATATTATTAATTTTAATTTGGTCATTTTGCTATTCCTGAATATTCGCATCGAATATGTGGTTTTCAGTGTCATACTTTGCAGTTAGGCGATTAATCTCGCTTTCAGCCATATGAAACCGTTCCAGTTCGTTGATTAGTTGAGCATTGAAATCTGCCACCACGCTTTGCGCGGCGTAAACATCCAGATAATTGGCCAGGCCCTGCTGTAGCCGCTCCAGTGCGATTGTTTCTGTATTTTTTGCTTCGGGTATAAGTTCCGTTTTTATCTGACGCGCCTGAATGAATGCTGCTGCTCTTTTCTGATTTTGCAATAGAAGTTGTCTTTCAATAGTCCGCCGTGCATCCATTTGGTCAATTTGGCTTTGACTAAGTTCCGAACTGGCTCTTCTGACATTGTTTACATTGGTGTCATAGACTGCAAAGGGCATTGAAAAGCCAGCGATAACAGCGACGTCACTCGTGCCCTGCAAATAACGCAAACCCACATTTACAGTTACATCCTGCTTGGATTTGGATTTTTCCAGAGATATTGTTTCTTGGGCCAGTCCAATCTGATCCTGCCAATATTTAAGATCGGGAATTTCGTCAATGTTTGCGGTGGTATTGGCAACTGACATTGGCAGCGTGGCCAATTCATCAGTATTCACCGTAAAATTCGTATCACTCGTCTGCCAAAGATTAGCAAGCTCCTGTTTAGCGACATCTAAGTCATTTTGCAGTTGTTCAACTTGCCTTGCTGCATTCAAGAGCTGTAGACGTGCATTCTGAACTGCCAGATTGGAAGTTTGTCCACGATTTTGGTACTCTTCCATAGTTGCCAGTGCTTGTTTGAAAATAGCGACTTGCCCTTTAAAGTTATCTACATTCATTTTTGCAGAAAGCGTTTTGATATATGCCTGTTCAGAGAGGCGCACTATATTTAGGCGAATTAGTCGCCATTCAGTTTTTGCAATTTCCCGGTTTTTGGTAGTAACACGTTGTCTGTATTTTCGTTTGTCGCCACGTTCAAACTTTTGATTATAGGCTAACGATACTTCGCTCCGGCCAAACCCTGTGTAAGGGCCTGTGCCAGTGAGGTTTTCCCATTCGGCGCTCAGAAAGGGATTTGGTCTTAAGCCCGCTTGACTAATATCTGCGCCTCTCGCGGCTATTTTATGCTCTTGCGATTGAAGTGTTAACGCGGCCTTTACAGCGCGATTTATAGCTTCTTCACGGGAAAGCATTTCTCCGGCCTGGGCGTATGCCGCCTCATGAGCCAGACCTGACCAAAGGCCAGCGACGGCAAGAGCCGTCAATATAATAAATTTCATTGTAATATTCTCTCATCAAAACAAGTAAACTACACATTGGCAAAGCCGATGCGCGCTAAAATTTGATTAACGAGATTAAGCGAGGGGAGGCGGTACAGGTGGTTGGTATTCTGACGTCAAGTCAATCCGAACTCTTTGAATTTGATTATGAGTTTTCACAAATTCTGCAGATGCCACAATTAAGTCTGTTTCATGTAAATAAACACTTATTAGAGAGTGAAAAGATACATGCAACTCACTCATCAAATGATTTTCTGGATGATCGCCAGCTGAAGTATGGTGATCCATATGAAGGTGTTCAATATAATCAGGAGTTATTGGATGGTGATCGTCGCCTGGATCGAATGCGGCCAAGTCAATTAATTGCATTGTAAGTAATGCAAACACTGCGATTAACGCTGCGAATTTACTTTTTTTACTTAAAGCTACCAACTATCTATCCTTCCGAATGCCATTCTGAAGATATGACTTAAGAATGTCAACACACTTAAATGCCGCTTCGAGATTTCTATTAATTATTCACTAGTGACAGCTTTGTCTGGTGCGCCCAAGCGGCCTCTCTAGATAATAAACCTTAAATCTCAGCGATTAATTGAACGATCATTCCCTTTAGAAATATATTCTCTACTCAAGTTGAAAAATGACGAATTACGACTGAATATTGTTCCAAGATATTTGCTAGTGGTTTATATCTATTTAAATTATTAGGAAAAAAATGAACTTTAAAATAAATCAATTGGCAATGTTGCTGTAATATTCGCTGCTTAAGGTTATGTAGTAACTGGCAGTGTCTGACCAGATTTAATAGTTGCTTTTATAATAGCCACTCTATTTTCCCATTCCGCAATAAGTATCATCCGACAACCATGGCAAGAACTTAAAACTGCGAATTAGAGTTAGTGCAAATTGGACATAGTTCTGTTTATGATTGGTAGTCATGACAATTTGAGTGTCCGGTCGAAAGCGGTCATTCAAGAAAGACCAAATAGCACACATCAACTAATACAAAAATGCCTACAAACCCATTTTGTACCACTTATATAAAGTATTGATATTGTTGAATAATATATCATGGATACCCGCTCCGCCCCCGGGCACCACTTATTCCCTTTATATATCATATAATTATAAGATTTTTTCTGTTCTAAAAATTTTAGCTATTTTTGCCCGGGAGCAACACTGGGGCAACAAAATGGATTTATATAAGAAAACTCCAGCTATTTTAAAAAGCAAAATGCTTGTAAGGCAGAAATTTCTCTTTTAGATTATGGTGTTAGTTTAAGGGTATAAGTTGTTACAAAAATAAGGAGTGATTATGGCAGAACCATTTATCTCATTTGCACACAATTTTAGAGTGCTGTATCAATCACTCTCTCTATTTCTATATTAGAGTAAAGTGTTGCGTTGACCGATTGAAATGATCGCCAAATCGGCCGTTTAATAAAATTTTTACATAGACTTTGAATGGATGCAATTAGGTGTCCATAAGTAGAATATTCTATCAGGTTTATTAATGTCATCCTACATACCCAAAGAGCAGTTTTATTTATGGACATCTCCTAATTTCAAGATATATTGTCGACACTCTTTAAAATACTTGTATGCGTTAATTATGACCGTAAAATTGGATAAAATAGACTTCTCTAAATCAATTAATGAAATTCTTGTTTCTGATAATAATTTTAATTTTAACTGCTACTTTTACTCCATTGACCAACCTCCACCTGAAGGTGTTGGAAATATAGTGGAATTCTATAAAATTTGGCGGCGTGCTATTCAGGATAATGTGTTACCATCATGGCAAGACTTTTTAATTGAAGATTTTAAAGGCTGGCATTCGAATTTACGCCTTGTTAAATGCGGCGAAAAGTTTGATAAAAAGGATGAAGTTAGAATTGTAGGGGAAACATTCGCCCAATATTGGGGAAGAAGGTCGTTATCAGAACAAATTCGTGAAGGGAGTGATATTTCGCAAACTATCGTTAATAAGTTTCATCAATATCTTGATTGTCTTTATGACGGTTATTATGCTATCTGCCAAGGAACACTACCAAGCGATGGTGCGAGTGTGAGACCAATATGGTTCATCGATTTACCATTGTCAGAAAATAGAGTTGATATTTCACATTTTTTAGCCGCTATTTGTCCACAAGAGGAATTAATTCGAGCTACGTAGAAATAATTAATAATCCAAGTATATATCTTCGAAAAATGAAAAGATGTTTAGGTACTCTTAATTTTTACGAGCAACTCATCTAAATGAAGCGGATTAATAAGGTAATCAATAGTGCTCAACCCTAGCTCATTAATTTTATCAATAGTATCTGATGTTTCGGTTAAAATGATAATAAGGTCGCAAGTAAATTACTTATTCAGGGTCAGGGCTCGCTTAATATTTTCCGCCGTATGGGCGACATGATTTATCCCTTACAAACACCGTTGCAGCATTTGTTTTAATTCAAAACTATCACTCACAATTAGTATCTGTCCCATAGACCCGTTGCCGCTAATACTAGATCATAAAATTGGATGTTGCAATATTCGATATATCATAAAAAATTAACCATGCGGACGAAAATAATCGTCACGTATTTTCCCAAATCTACGCTTGCGTTTGACCTGTACTCAACACTTACATTTTGATTTCAATCAAGGCAGTCAATCGACCTGACGCCTAAAGTATCAGGATAACAATCTAATATGATTATCAGAGAGATTTAAAATAAACCAAGTTTCTATTAAAAATAGCGCAGAAGAAGCTGACCAAACAATAATTCTTTTTTTATAATTTCTTGAGGAGCGACTAAATAATAAGCCATCATGAATAACCATAACAACTACCACTCCATGTCTTCCGACGATATAATCCAAAATTTTGGTGTTCAGCCAAATAAAGGACTTAATTTTAAAGAAGTACTCAAAAGACGCCTCACGTTCGGTGCCAATCGCCTCGCCAAATCTCAAATAAAATCTGCACTCAAAATTTTAATAGATCAATCAAAAAGCATCTTGATTCTTCTTCTCTTCATTGTCGCGGGTCTTTCATTCTTCTTTGACGACCGCGCAGAGGCCATTGCGATTTTTGTTGTAATAGTTATCAACATTAGTATCGGGTTTTGGGCAGAAAGCAACGCATTATCATCTATGGCTGCACTTCGTAAAATGGGCCGAGCAACAACCAAAGTTCGACGTGAAGGGGTGCTAAAATCAATACCGGATGAAGACATAGTGCCAGGAGATGTCGTTATTCTCGAAGCAGGTGATGTTGTCACAGCCGACATTAGACTGCTTGAGAACAGCAATTTGCAATGCGACGAATCTTTATTGACAGGTGAATCCGTTCCTATTGATAAGTCGACTGATGTTATCGCGAAACATACACCTATTCACAGCCAATCCAATATGCTGTTCAAGGGAACGATAATCACGAAAGGGTCCTGTTTGGGAATCACTGTTTCCACAGGTGATAAAACAGAACTCGGTAACATTTCAACGCTAACTAATACCGCTATTAGTGCTATATCTCCACTCGAAAAACGTCTCCGGAACTTATCAGAACAATTATTGATCGCCGTTCTGGTTATCACCCTTTTAGTAATTATCGCCGGCATAATTAGCGGTCGCGATGTTATATTAATGGTAAAAACCGGAATGGCACTCGCGGTCGCGGCAATCCCGGAAGGGTTGCCACTAGTGGCAACCCTTGCTCTTGCGCGAGGCATGTGGAAACTGGCCAAACATAACGCGTTGATAGAGCAGCTTTCCGCGGTAGAGACCCTAGGCTCGGTTAATATCATTTTCACCGACAAAACGGGCACGTTAACAGAAAATAGAATGACGGCGCTATCATTAATCGTTCCAGATGAACCAGATAAAAATAGTCTCTCTGCCCACGATGAAACAACTCAAAAAGCTCTTGGTGTTTGTGCATTATGTTACAGCGGGAATGATGCAAATCATTTAAGCGACCCAATGGAAATCGCGTTGATTAAAGCGGCAGAAAAGGCGGGGGTTTACACAGCCGCAACCGAAAAACGATTTCCACGGATCGGTGAAGAGGCTTTTGATCCAAACACTCGTATGATGGCAACAATCCATAAGAACAATGAAAATTTTCTTTATATGGTTAAGGGTGCCCCCGAAGCAATCCTAAACGCCTCTTCGCAAATTGCTCACCGAAAAGAAGATATTATATTGTCTCATGATAAACGAGTTTTCTGGGCTGAGCAGATTGAAAAATTAGCCCAAAATGGCGTACGTGTGCTCGCACTCGCAGAAAAAACAGCTGATAACTCAAACGAGCCGCACGATAAAAATCTTACATTTCTGGGCCTCGTCGGTCTTAGTGACCCACCACGCAAGGATGCCGCCGCCGCCGTAAGTGCCGCACAAGATGCCGGAGTTCGCGTTATAATGACCACGGGCGACAATGCCGTGACCAGTGCAAACATAGCGAGAGCCGTTGGCATAACTAGCGAGGTCGATGAACCTGTGGTCGAGGGAGGCACTTTAAATTTTCTGGAAAACCTAAGTCAAGATGTCCGCAATAAACTTTTATCCACATCCATTTTTGCGCGCATGTCACCGACACAAAAACTCAATTTAATAGAATTGCATCAACAATATGGCTCAGTCGTTGCCATGACGGGCGATGGTGTAAACGATGCACCGGCGCTCAAAAAAGCGGATGTAGGTATTGCGATGGGTATACGGGGTACTGAAGTCGCTAAACAGGCTGCAAAAATGATTTTAAAGGATGACGCATTCGCATCTATTATTATAGCCATCCAGCAAGGCCGGATCATTTATGCCAATATCCGTAAATTTGTCATTTATCTGCTCTCTTGCAATTTAAGTGAAGTTTTAGTTGTCACCCTTTGTATGCTTGCGGGGCTGCCTTTGCCACTTTTACCTTTACAAATACTCTTCCTCAATTTAGTCACTGATGTTTTTCCAGCACTTGCGCTTGGGTTTGGAAAAGGTGACGAAGAGATACTAAAACGACCGCCACGGCCCAAATCTGAAGAGATTCTGATGCGGCGCCATTGGTTGGCAATCCTCTACTATTCCATACTGATGACCTTATCGGTGGTGGGAGCTTTTTTATGGGCCTTAGCACAGCCAAATCACACCGCCGATTATCCGCAAACTGTAGCTTTCTTAACGTTAGCATTTGGGCAACTTTGGCATGTCTTTAATATGCGTAGCAGAAAAGAGCCCTTAATTAGCAATCAAGTCATGAAAAATCCGTTTGTTTGGGCCGCTATTTTATTATCTATAATATTAATTTCGATAGCTCTTTACTGGAATATCTTAGCGAATATTCTGCAAATTACGCCTCCAGACAATAAGGGGTGGTTTGTTGTGATAATAGCCAGTTTGCTACCGCTAGTTTTTGGCCAAATTGTGAAATCAGCATATACGCGGTAAAATCTCACCAGCAGGCATATCTAAAATTCGCCTCCCACCGATCGGGGTTTCTAGCGTGACCAGCCCGGGCTTGTTATCTGCAACCGTACCAATTATCGCAGCCTGCGGATTATAACGGTGCAGTATGTCAAGTACACTATCCTGCTCCTGCGGTGCTATAAATGCGACAAAACACCCCTCGTTGGCAATATGCAGCGGATCAAAGCCAAGGATTTCGCAAGCACCGCGCACCGCTTCATCAACCGGAATGGCATTTTCCCGGATATCAATCTGCAATTTTGAAGCCGTCGCAATCTCGTTGAGTACAGCCGCTACGCCACCTCGCGTCGCGTCGCGCAGGCAATGTGGAATGATCCCAGCTTGCAAAATATCCTGCACGTAAGCTGATAAAGGTGCACAATCACTTTTGATATCGCTTTCAAACGAAAGTCCTTCGCGGCTGCCCATCACCGCCATACCATGGCGGCCAATGTCACGGGAAAGGATTACCACGTCATCCGACTTAACCTGATCTGGCGCAATGACATGGTTATGCTCCAGAACTCCAATTCCGGTTGTGTTGATATAAAGACCGTTACCACGACCGCGCTCAACAACTTTGGTGTCGCCGGTAACAATTGCGACATTTGCAACGTCTGCTGCCGTGCGCATTGCCCTCACCACCTGCCACAACGTTTCCATCGAGAGTCCTTCTTCCAGAATGAAAGAAACGGAAAGATATCGAGGTTTCGCTCCACACATAGCAAGATCATTTATGGTACCATTCACAGCCAAGTTACCTATATTCCCCCCAGGGAAAAATAGCGGCGAAACCACAAAGCTATCCGTGGTGATTACAATCTTGTCCTGGGGAATGTCCAGAACGGCGCCATCATGCGGCTGCACATCGACAAAGGCTGCCCTGAACAGTTCATCAATCAGCCTCTGCATCAACCGCCCGCCACCCCCATGGGCCATCATCACCGTAGGATAATCAGACAGCGGAACTGGGCAATTCATATTGGGGATATTCTTTTTTATCATGCGTTATTATTCATTCCCATACCTGTAATAGGCACTGCACGCGCCTTCCGCAGAAACCATCGGGGCGCCGAGCGGATGGTCAGGTGTACATTTGGAAGCAAATGCGGGACATTGCATTGGCTTCTTCAAGCCCTGCATAATCTCGCCGCTGATACATTCTGAACATTCCTTTTGCACGATATCAATCATATCAAAACGATACTCAGCATCTAAATCCTCATATTCCGCTGTCAATTTCCATCCACTTTGTGGAATTTCACCAAGGCCGCGCCATTGCCGCGGGATAATTCGAAATACTTTTGATATCAGTTCCTGTGCTAGTCGATTACCATGCTCTTCAACAACACGGACATACTGATTTTCAACGTTTGTTTGGCCTTGCTCAAGCTGACTTATGCACATATAAAGTCCTTGTAAAATATCCAACGGTTCAAACCCGGTAACAACAATCGGCACCTTGTATCGGGACGAAATTGGTGCATAAGCCTCTATCCCCATCACAGTGCAAACATGTCCTGCGGCCAAAAAGCCCTCAACCCTGCATTCCGTATTGGAAAGAATGCTTTCCATTGCAGGCGGGACAAGAACATGCGAAACAAGCATGGAAAATTTTTTAAGCCCCATTTCCTTGGCCTGATAAGCAGCCATAGCATTCCCGGGGGCCGTAGTCTCGAACCCGACAGCAAAGAATACAATTTCTTTATCGGGATTATCCCGTGCAATCTGAACCGCATCAAGCGGCGAATAAATGGCGCGGACGTCACCACCTTCGGCACGAACAGTCAAGAGATCTTTGCTTGAGCCCGGCACACGCAGCATGTCACCAAAAGAGCAAAATATTACATTGGAACGTGCGGCAATTTCGAGTGCCTTATCAATCTTTTCAATCGGTGTCACACAGACCGGACATCCAGGACCATGAACTAACGTAATCTCATCGGGCAACATATTCTGTATGCCGTAACGGACAATTGCATGGGTCTGGCCACCACAAATTTCCATAATTGTCCACGGCTTTTTGGTGATTTTTTTTATCGCCGCGACATATTTTCGTGCGGCTTGCGGATCACGATATTCGTCGAGATATTTCATATCTCGACCTCACCGATCTGATCCAGATATTCGAAAGTTTTCCGCGCTTCTTCTCCTTTAATTACGCTAATCGCGACGCCAGCATGGACAAGAATATAATCACCCTCTATGGCTTCAGGAACAAAAGCAAGACTGGCTTCCTTGGTGATACCCCCGTAAGTGACCTTTCCCATGCGGCTGAAGGAATCTCTGCCGAATATTGCAATAATCCTTCCCGGTATAGCGAGACACATTATTGGCTCTCCTTTTTCTGTTCCCGTATGGCTGCCATGATTTGTCCTGCCGCAATACCGCCATCGCCGGGTGGAATACGGTAATGCCAATATGGCTCAAATCCCGCTATTTTTAGTGTGTTAATCGCATTCTCAAGTAATAGTTTGTTCTGGAAGCAGCCCCCTGTCAAGAGTACACGTTTGCTGTCCACCTCTTTAGCCACACTAACAATAATGGCACTAAGTGTATTATGAAATTTGCGTGCGATATCACAAACAGATACTTTTTCATCAATGTTATCAAGAATTTGCTCTAACATTTTTTGCCAGGCAATAACGTCTTCTTTGAGTTCAAAATCGTATATCTCTGTGTTATCTGACTTCATGGCGGCAAATTCTAATGCCATTGCGGGTTCTCCTTCAAAACTATTTTCTGAGGAAACGCCTGTGAGCACCGCAACCGCATCGAATAAACGTCCAACACTGCTGGTGAGAGGGCAGTTTATTTTTTTGTTTAGCGCCTCTTCTAACAATGCTGCGTATTTGCTGGAAAAACCAAGTTTCCTTTTCAACTCTGCCTCATACAGCAATCCAAATGCGGTCCGCGTTGGAGTCTTCACCGCAGCTTCTCCTCCTGGAAGAGGAAAGGACCTAAAATGAAAAACGCGGTCATAGCCCTCATCGGTAATCTGCAAGAACTCACCGCCCCAGATCGTACCATCATCACCGTAACCCGTACCGTCCCAGACAACCGCCAGAGCCGGGGTATCAATTTCATTATCAAGCAGACAAGACAACGCATGAGCATAATGGTGCTGAACCGGTGTAACTTTGCTAAAGAGTGCCTGTGCCATCTGACTGGACCGGTAATCAGGATGTTTATCACAGGCAATGATATCCGGCTCAGTTTCATATAAATCACGCAGCATATTCTTCATTTTATCGTGATTTTCACAGGCCTGAGGTGTATTTAAATCACCAATATGCGGGCTCATAATCAGTTTATCGGCAAGGGCCAATGCAACTGTATTTTTCATATCGCCGCCAACAGAAGAAATGGACTTGGCTAATTTCTTATTTATCGTAAACGGTAATGGTGCGTAACCCCGTCCTCGTCTCAAAACCATATCTCTATCCGCCATAATTCTAACAACAGAATCCTCGACGCCATTATTAATCGGCCGGTTATGAACTAAAAACAGATCAGCAATGCCCGACAAGCATTCCAATACTTTATATTCATCAATACATATCGGTTCATCGCGGCGATTACCGCTGGTCGCAATGATCGGAGTATTTAACTCCTGCAATATCAAATAATGCAACGGCGCATAAGACAACATCATGCCGAGAAAAGGGTTACCCGGCGCAACAGATTTAGCTATTTTAATTTTAGGTTTTTTACGTAACAAAACGATTGGCGCCGCTGGAGATAGCAGTAGATTTAATTCATCATCCGACACATCACAATATTTCTCTGATTCTTTGCCAGACGATACCATAACTGCAAAAGGCTGGCGCGGTCGACATTTGCGTTTCCTCAGCTTTTGTACTACTTCCTCGTTAGTAGCATCAGCAATCAAGTGGAAACCACCGAGCCCTTTAAGGGCAAGAATTTTGCCTTGCCGAACGGCATTCAACGCTCGCATCAAAGCATCTTCATGCTTGGCCACAACCGCCCCATCTATATCCCACAATTCCAGATGAGGCCCGCATTTCAGACAAGCAATTGGCTGTGCATGAAATCGGCGATTCAGCGGATTTTCATATTCTGCGCGGCACTCATCACACATCGCAAAAGTCGCCATCGTTGTCCGCTGTCTATCATAAGGCAGGCTCTTAATGATCGTAAAACGCGGTCCACAATTTGTACAATTGATAAAAGGATAGCGATAATGACGATCTGCTGTCGGATCATTCATTTCGGCCAGACAATCCGGACACACGGCCAGATCAGGCAAAATGGAGACAGACAATAATTTAGTAGGATCGCTTTCTATAATTTTGAAAAATTGGTCCTCACCTAAATCCAAACGCTCAGACACGAAATGATTAATCACAGCATTGTGCGGTTTGTCTTGCTGTAGCAGCTTTTCAAAGCTTGTGATATTAACCGCTGCGCCTTCGACTTCGATAATAACACCGGATGCACTATTCTGAACCCAGCCACTCAATCTATGTTCTGTTGCCAGACGATAGACAAAAGGCCTAAAGCCGACACCCTGTACTGCCCCGTTCAACTTATATTGATATCGTTCTTGTTTATTATGCATCTACTTTGACGCTATCCAACAAAATGTCTTGAGCATTGGGATCATTTGTATCATCAAGCTGCTCTATTTCAAGCATTGCTCCCTCTGCTGAAGTTCCCTTTGAAAATTCTTCAAAATGCTCAGCGAAATGACCCGGTGTAATATGGGAGAGAGCCCCAAGATTGACCTTGATACCGACAATCTTGCATCCGTCATTTTCTTGCGAAATATTTTCGATTTTGCGAAACAAATCCGCCATCAACGAAAATTCATGCATTAGAGGTATCCTTTATATTATGCACTACAAGTGTTTTAATATCCTCCAACGCCGCCATCATTTCCGGTGACAATGTTTCCGTTGCGGCAAATGACTTCCCCTCAATACCGTAAAAAACAATCTTTGGCGGTAATTTGTTCAGTGCCCGGGCGAGTTCAACCGCCTCAGCAATCCCGAATGCATGGGTTGAGTAACTGCGAAAATTATCCGGCAGACCTTGCTCCTGCAAATCTATATAATGAATGGTCCCTGGTTCTGCACATGAAGAAACCGCGTCGACCAGAAAAACATTTTTCCTACTCTGCCAAAGGTCAATCAGCGATGCCGGTTCGCCACTATGGGTAATCACTTCAACATCAGGTAAACAAAGCGTTTGTATATTATCCACCAGAACACAGCCCAAGGCATCATCACCACGAAAACGGTTTCCAATTCCTATAATCAGTGTCTTTGGATTCATGATCGCTCCACATCAAGTTTGAGAAAGTGGGTCGCACAGGAAATACAAGGATCATAATTTCGAATTGCTTGCTCCGCATGCCATTGCAACGTTTCATCCGGCTTACCGATATATTGCGGCACAAACTTCCAGAGGTCATCCTCAATCATTTTTTGATTCTGCGAGGTCGGCGGGATGATGTCAGCATCAAGGATTTCACCTTTCTCATTAATTTTATATCGGTGATAAAGAATACCACGTGGCGCTTCAGTCGCTGCATACCCCATAGCAGCCTTCGGTTCAATTTCTACGAAAGGCTCCACCGGTTCTTGGTAATCATCAATAATCCGCAGTGCTTCCTCACAGGCATATAACACTTCGATACTACGCACAATAATACTACGGAATGGATTACGCTCGACCTTTCCTAGTCCCGCTTTTTTGGCGATTTTTTGAATGTCAGTTGGAAACCGATCAAAATTGAGAGCATAACGCGCAAGCGGGCCAACATGATAGGACTGACCACTATCTTTCATAACACAATGGAGAGCCGTGCTACGCTCTACATGGATTTCTTCAAAATGATCATCATAATTGGCCGCTGTGATATCGAGCCCTTTATTGGAAACGATGCGACCCTCATTCATTGGATATTCGTTTGGATGTTGCAAAGATACGAAGGTATAATCCTGTTCAAAATCAGGAAAATCAAAAGTAGAAACCCAGTTTACTGTCTTCAGAGCGGCATCGCGGGCTTTCTCTATTTTCTCACGAAAATTCTGCATTTCCCTTTTGGTCGGAACTTTATAAAACCCGCCAACACGGACATTAACCGGATGTATTTCACGGCCACCGATAAAAGACATAATCTCCCCGCCGGTTTTTTTAAGTTGAAGGCCTCGCTCGACTTCTGTCCGGTGGTCTTTCGCCATATGGACAGCACTTTCATAACCGAGAAAATCTGGTGCGTGAAGCATATAAATATGGAGTGTATGACTTGATATCCATTCACCACAATATAACAAACGACGTAATTCTCGCAGCGGCCCATCAACAGTCACACCGAAAGCATCTTCCATCGCATGAACGGCACTCATCTGATACGCGACCGGGCATATCCCGCATATCCTGGCTGTAATATCGGGTGCCTCGCTGAATTTCCGGCCACGCAAAATTCCTTCAAAGAAACGCGGGGGTTCAAAAATCTTCAGTTGCACATCTTCGAGCTTACCTTCATGAATTTTTAAATACATTGCCCCTTCACCTTCAACACGGGCAAGATAATCAACCTTGATCGTCCTTGTTTTTGTACCTTCACTCATGACGGTCACTTTCCTTTTTAAAAGCGGAGCTTTGAGCATTATAGGTTCGAAACAGACGCACCAGATCATCTGTGATCATCCCTTTATCAAGCAACCAGTTTGCCAGTGATTCCGTATTCGGTGTTTCAGTGGGGCCAAAACACCCGTAACAACCGCGGTTATATGCAGGGCAAATCGCGCCGCATCCGGCTTGTGTTACCGGACCAAGACAGGGTGCGCCCTGCGTCACCGTAAGACAAGCCATACCACGTCGTTTGCACTCGATACAAACACTGTAGCGCGAGATATTCGGCTTACGCCCATGGAGGAAAGCCGTAATGACTTCGAGCAATTGTCGCTTGTTGATTGGACAGCCCCGAAGCTCAAAATCAACCAGAACATGATCGGCAATAGCACTCGACGTTGCTAGCGTATTAATATAATCGGGGTGAGCATAAACAATATCGATAAATTCCTTCACATCTTTGAGGTTGCGTAGCGCCTGAATACCGCCCGCCGTCGCGCAAGCACCTATCGTCACGAGATATTTCGATTGTCTGCGTACGTCCTGAATGCGCTCCTTGTCCTCTGGCGTCGTGATTGAGCCTTCGACCAGAGAGAGATCATAAGGACCGGGGATAAACGCCCGCGAAGCTTCCGGGAAATTGGCAATCTCGATTTCATCAGCCAAGGCCAGCAATTCATCCTCACAGTCAAGCAAACTGAGCTGGCAGCCATCACAAGAAGCGAATTTCCAAACGGCAAGTTTTGGTTTTTGGTTAATCTTATTCATCCTTTGTCATCACTTACCCTTAAACCTCCCTCACCTTAAATAGATACTCAACCTGATCAAACGCAAACACAGGACCATCTTTACAAATAAAGTGCGGGCCATATTGACAACGGCCACAATGTCCCAGTGCGCATTTCATATTCCGTTCCATCGAGATATATATATCCGAAGCTGCCAACCCCTTACCTAACAAAGCATGGGCCGTAAAACGCATCATAATTTCCGGCCCGCAGGTCAAAGCCGTGGTACGTACCGTATCTATTCCTATTTTTTCTATTAGTTCGGTTACAACCCCGGCATGGCCATGCCATTCAGATCCTGCGCTATCGACGGTTAAAAACACCCTCATATCATCCCTGTCATCCCATGACGCCAACTCGTCTTGAAACAAGATCATATCGGGCGTTCGTGTGCCGTATAATAAGGTAATAATGCCATAATCAGCAGAGTGAGAAATTAGATGATAAATCAGTGGCCGTAACGGTGCCAAGCCTAAGCCACCAGCGATTATTAAAACGTCCCGCCCTTTTACTTGCTCCAGCGGCCAACCCTTGCCAAACGGACCTCGTACGCCGACTACATCGCCCACGCAAACCGAACATAGAGCCTTGGTTACCGATCCGATCGTCATAATAGTGAACATCAGGGTTCCCATTTCGAAAGAATTCCCACTCACAGAAATAGGAACTTCGCCATGACCAAAAACATAGAGCATATAAAATTGTCCCGGTGAAAAAGAGCTTACAACATTGAATTCCGGCTGAAGGGTTAAAGTATAGCAGTCGGGGATTTCTTCCTGCATCTTTAAAACATGGAAAGGAACAGGCTGCATGGGATATTTTTTACTGGCCTCATATGACAACTTGCTGCTCCGTACTATAAACATCCAGAATCCGGCGGCGGTTATCCTGCATCCGTTGCAACATGATTTGGGCAAATTGTTTCATAAGCCGATAGCCCAGATCATAATCCTCTTCCACCTTACTACGCAAGCATTTACCGTTAAGGTGAATGACCTTGACTTTTGTCAGAGCACGAGAGTCAAACTGGTTACGGTAAGGCGGAAATAACCATGAAAAGCCTGTAATATTATCTGCGCCACACTTTGAGATCGTCATCGGCCCACATGCTGGCATATAACTTTCAACCGCTACCTCGCCTTTAAGGATCAAATAAAAGCTAACGGCTTCTTCTCCTTCTTTCAGTAGAAAATCCCCTATATCGAAATGCATGATTTTACCACAACCCGAGAGCAATTCGAGATGGCGGTTATCCATCTCTTTAAAAAACGACGCTTCAGCCAGATAATCCTTAATTGTCCTGATGTGTCCCATTTCGATCTCCTTCCTCGCTATCGCTAATTGCTTTGACTTCCTCAGTTAAATCAATGCCTACCGGGCACCAAGCAATACAGCGTCCGCATCCGACACAGCCCGATGAACCAAACTGATCAATCCAAGTCGCCAGTTTATGCATCAACCACTGGCGGTAACGTGAACCGATTGAGGCTCGTATACTACCTCCATGAATATTGGAAAAGTCCATCGTAAAGCAGGAATCCCAGGTTCGCCAGCGCTCTGCATGTTCTCCTGTAAGATCGGTAACATCCTCAACGTTCGAACAAAAACAAGTCGGGCAAGCCATGGTACAGTTCCCGCAGGCCAAACATCTTTTTTCGAGTTCTTCCCAGCGTTTATTATCATAATTATGATAGAGAACATCCTTTATATCAGTCATATCTACGGTGCGACCCATTTGCTTTTTTGCATTCTCAATATGGGTCGCCGCCGCTTGAAAATCATCCTGTTCCGCAGGACTGGTGGTTAATTCTTTCAAGATATCAGCCCCTACGTCTGATCCGGACTCAATCACAAAGTAATGCCGAGCCTCATCAATAATCTCAGTCAAAACAAGATCATAGCCATCATTAACTTTTGGTCCCGTTTGCATTGAGGTACAAAAACAGGTTTTTGCTGCCTGAGTGCAATTCACGGCAACAATAAGACAATCTTGCCGTCTACCTGTATAAATAGGATCCTGAAAAATTCCGCCCATAAAGACCTTGTCCTGAACTTGGATTGCATGCAATTCACAGGCACGAACGCCGATAAAAGCATATGTTGGCGGTGCATCCGCTTCCCCATCTATTTCAAAGCCAGCACCCTTCTTTGTAGCCGACCACAGCTTGGTTTTCGATGGAAACAGATACTTCTTCCAGGAATGCGGACCAACATTATAACCGAACAAGGCATTATCATCGCGCCGTTTGAGACGATAAATTCCTGCTTCCTGTTCATCTGTCCAGCCAATCGGCAGATCATACATACTCTCCAAAACATCATAAAGAATTGCGCCATCTCGCCTTGTTGGACCTACCGTTAGATAACCTTTTTCATTCAGTATCTTAAGAAGAATACCAAAATCATCAGGATCGAGACAGTGTGATTGCTGGGTTTGGTTCATTAAAAATATTCCACTCCTGTTCTGCTCGAATTTAATATCCAACTATGCGATATGTTCATCAAGATAGGCGATCATTTTATTGTAAGTCATCATGTGCGGATAGTCCGCCTCCGGCATTTCGATGTGAAACCGATTGCTCAGCGCCGTAATCAGATTGAGAAAATCCATAGAATCAATATCGAACTCCTCCCGCAAATCTGATTCGCGGTCAATTATTGTAATTTCAATATCGGGCGCGATGCGGTAAACCTCTTCCTTCAATATATTTTCGATCTCACTGGTTTTCATAACGTCTCCGGTTCCTGTAAAAAAATATCTATTGCGTTTAGAAAGAGTGCTCCTCTATGGCCATCGCTGACACGGTGATCCGCAGCCAAGGTGATTGTAGCGACCCGTCTGGCCTCTACTGTTTCGCCATTCACCCATGGGCGCATTGACGGGGTTCCAAAACCGATGATCGCAACCTGTGGCGGATAGATGATACCATACAGGCTTTCGACACCACGATCCCCGAGGCTCGAAATGGTAATTGTCGCGTCGGAAATTTCCGAAGACCTAAACCGTCCGGCACGAACACGAGAAGCCAAATCTCGCAACGCTGACATCGCAACATCAAGTTCTAGGCTTTGTGCATCATGGATCGCCGGAGCAACAAGGCCTCCACCACGAATTTTAATTGCCATCCCTATATGAGCCGCCGCGCTCTGCTGAAAAAGACCATCGATAAAATGTCCATTGAACTCGGGAAATTTCCCTACTGCCCGTGCTACGGCCTTCAAATACAGTGCCCCCAACAGCAGCCGATCGGTGGGAGGTCGTACCTCATTGGATTTAATGACAAAATTCTCAGCTTTAGAAAGGTCAATCGTATGGGCCAGATAATAATGTGGTATATCCCTTTTTGATCGTGACATTGCCGCGGCAATCGCCCCACGCATCCCCGTCATTTTCACAGGCCCTACAGCTGATGCTATTTCAATTGATGTATCCGGCTTCCTACCAATCATTGCTTCAACATCAAATAGGGTAATTGCCCCGCCGGGTCCGGAAGCATTCTTTTTAAAGGATGCTAAATTCAGTCCTGATGTCTCCGCCAATTGTCGCGCGGCTGGAGTTATCCGAAACCGCCTCCCTTTCTGGGGTTTAGCGAATTCGGGAACATTGTCAAACTCGTCAATTTCTGCAATTTCTGGAGTAACTTCAATGGGTACAATATGTGGTCGTGGCTTCAGTGTCTCGGCTTCGCGTGCCTGCTTTATTTTTGCAAGCGGCGTTCCCACCGGCACCTTTTTGCCAATATCAACCAGATACTTCTCAAGAACCCCATCCTCGAATATTTCGATTTCAATTGCTCCTTTCTGGGTTTCAACAACGGCAATTACATCTCCGCGATTGACTTGCTCATCAGGTTTTACTAACCATTCTACCAGAGTACCCGCCTCCATGTCAGCACCAAGTGATGGCATCAAAAATTCGCTCATATCCTAACCTCTGCCCATCAAAGCTCTAGCCGCAGTGATGATTTGGGCCATTTTTGGAATTGCTGCTTGTTCAAGATGATAAGCATAAGGGATTGGCACCTCCTCGCTACACACGCGTGCCAAAGGTGCGTCGAGCTCAAAGAATGCTTCTTCTGCCAGACGCATACCAATTTCAGCCGCTAAACTACCCGATTTCCATCCTTCATCAACGATCAACGCCCGGTGGGTTTTCTTGACCGATGTGATGATTGTATCCATGTCAAGTGGTCTTAGGCTGCGTAAATCAATTACATCGGCGTTGATATTTTCTTTTGACAGTTCTTCTGCGGCTTCGAGGGTCTTAAAGAGTGATCCGCCATAAGTGATCAATGAAATATCAGACCCTTCACGGCGAAGAGCTGCCCGGTCAATGCCGACTGGCCCTGCGTTGGCGGCAAGCTGGCCGGAACGATTATAAAGCATGACATTTTCAAAGATCAAAACCGGATCCGGGTCCTCTAACGCCGTCCACAGCATGCCTCGGGCATCTTCCAAAGTGGCTGGAGCAAGAACTCTTAATCCAGGAATATGTGCGTACCAGCCTTCAAGACTGTGAGAATGCTGCGCCGCAAGCTGACGACCCGCCCCCGTTGCCATTCGGATCACCACAGGAACACCAAACTGGTTATTCGACATGTGACGGTACGTGGCCGCTGTGTTAAGAATCTGGTCAAGGGCGAGCAACGAAAAATTCACAGTCATAACTTCAACAATTGGCCTCATGCCCGCCATCGCGGCGCCGATCCCTGCTCCAGTGAATCCTGATTCAGACAGCGGGGTATCGCGAATTCTTTCCGGGCCGAATTCATCAAGCAAGCCTTTGCTGACAGCGTAGCATCCACCATACCGACCTACATCTTCACCCATCAGAAAAACTCGCTCGTCTTTTTTTAAGGCATCAACAATGCCTGCCTTAACTGCTTCCCGGTAAGTTGTTTCAACCATCTCAGCTGCCTGTCTCGGTTCTGCTGGTAGTGCTAGCCATTCAGATGCCATGACATGACGGGTCAAATTTTCTACTGGTTCCAAGGTTCCGACTTCGGCAAAGGCTACAGCTTCATCAATTTCATCATCAATCTCAGCTTCGATCATTTTGATCTCTTCTTCATGAATCAGACCGGCCTCTAGGAGCCAACTTTTGAACCGCTCAATCGGCTCTTTAGCACGCCAACTTTCAACCTCCTCCTTTGATCGATAAAGCTGGGGGTCGAACATTGAATGGGCGCGAAAACGGTAAGTTCTACATTCAAGAAAATAAGGTTCCCCTGTTTCACGGATGCTATGTAAGGCCCGCCGAGCCGCCGCTTCAACCGCAACTATATTCATACCGTCAACAACTTCACCACGGATAGCATAGCTGCTTGCTTTCGCGTTAATATCTGTCTCAGATTCCGAAAGGCTAAGGGCCGTGCCCATTGCATAACCATTATTCTCACATATGAATAGAACCGGTAGTTTCCAAAGCGATGCAATATTTAGGCTTTCATGAAACTCGCCCTCTGCCACTGCGCCTTCGCCAAAGAAACACGCTGTTACTGCATCCTGCTCGCGCATCTTGTCAGCAAGGGCCAACCCGACAGCCAGTGGCAAGCCGCCACCGACGATGGCATTGCCGCCATAAAAATTAGCATCACTGCTGAATAGATGCATAGAACCACCGCGCCCGCCAGAACAGCCTTCTGCCTTGCCGAACATTTCGGCCATGACGGATTTCATCGGCAGCCCTCGCGCTAATGCGTGACCATGCTCACGGTATGTTGCGACGAGACGGTCTTCTTCTGTGAGTAAGGGGATAATCCCGACCGCCACTGCTTCCTCCCCATCATAAAGGTGAAGAAAACCCCGAATTTTTTCTTGAGTATAAAGTTCCGCACATTTTCCCTCGAAACGACGTATGCGTATCATTCCGACAAGCAGCTCGTGAGCATGGTCGTGATTTAGATGAGGCCTTAGATCGGGTTCAGTCATTGTTCATCACTCTCCAGCGTAGAAATATCACCCTCGGGAAGTCCTAGTTCGCGTGCTTTAAGAAGGCGACGCATGATTTTACCGCTTCGTGTTTTTGGAAGGTTTTTACGAAACGCGATGTCTTTGGGTGCAACTGCCGGTCCAAGCTGCTTTCGGGCATGTCCAATTAGATCAAGGCGTAATTCTTCGTCTGGCTGATAATTCAATTTTAGGACTACAAAAGCCTTGACGATTTGCCCGACCGTTTCATCGGGTACCCCGATCACGCCAACTTCGGCAACCGCTTCGTGTTCCATCAATGCGCTCTCAACTTCAAAGGGGCCAATCAGATGGCCCGCACTCTTGATTACATCATCACTACGTCCGACAAACCAGAAATAGCCATCAGAATCACGCATGGCAAGATCACCACTTAAATACCAGTCGTCCGAGAAACACTTCTTGTAGCGTTCATCTTCGTTGAGATAGGCGCGCATCATTGACGGCCAACCCGGCTTCAGCGCCAATTCGCCTATCGCCAGAGGTTTGGCGGCTTCTCGAACGCCATCTTTGAATTTTTCAACGATGCCTGCGGTGATACCGGGCAGCGGTTTGCCCATGGATCCGGGCTTGATGTCCATTGAAGCATAGTTAGCGATCATGATGCCGCCGGTTTCAGTTTGCCACCAATTATCATGAAATGGCATTCCGAAAACTTCATTACCCCAGATCACAGCCTCAGGATTTAAAGGTTCGCCAACACTTGCCATAAAACGAAGTTCAGATAAATTATGCGCTTTTGGTAACTCACTTCCCGCTTTCATTAACATTCTAATCGCAGTAGGGGCAGTGTACCAGACATTGACATGTTCCTCTGCGAGCGTCTGGTACCATCGGTTGGTATCAAATTCTGCTTCATCCACGATCATGGTGACCCCGTTAGTAAGTGGGGCAATAATTCCATATGATGTTCCTGTAACCCAGCCCGGATCAGCGGTGCACCAATAAATATCATCTGGCCGCAGATCAAGTGCAATCTGACCCGTGACATGGTGAGCAACTACCGCTTCATGCACATGAACCACCCCTTTCGGTTTTCCTGTAGTACCGCTCGTAAAATGCAGAAGTGCCTTATCCTCCTGCGCCATGGGTTCGACGGCGAAATTCGGTGATGCTGATTTCATTAAACCGTCTAAATCGCGTAAACCTGTATCCACCTCGCCACCATCGACAAGTAAAATTTCTTCCAACTTCGGAAGTTCATCACGCAACCCTTCCACCTTGCGTTTGTATAGCTTCCTTGAGGTAATCAAAAACTTCGCTTTGCCAATTTCCATGCGCACTTTAATTGGCTCCGGCCCGAACGCAGAGAACAAAGGACAAAACACACAACCAGCCTTCAATGTCCCCAGCGCGGCTATATAAAGCTCAGGTACGCGACCAAGTAGGGAATAAACCGTGTCTCCTGTCTCAGCACCAAGAGTTTTCAATACATTAGCGAACTGATTACTCTTCTGCTCTAAATCGCGATAAGTAAAGTCCGTGCGCTGCCCATCTTTAGCAATCCAGCGTAAAGCCACTTTGTCGCCTTTGCCACTGTTTACGTGGCGGTCGATTGCTTCATATGCGATATTCAGTTTGCCTCCCGGAAACCCGTCCAAAAGTGCTCTCGCATTATTCCAGGAAAAGTCAGCAACCTCATTCAGGTAATCCGGCATATTGGTCTGCCTGACTTCTTCCAGTGTTTTGTGGATGATATCATGGGTCATTAAAGGCTCGCGTCAGCGAACGAAGATGTACTTGGCATATATATGATCCCAAATGAGGCTTTCTCAAACTAGCCATTTAACTCATCCTATAATTCCAAAAATTAAGAAGCCGCAGTCACTACCAATTATACTCAAAGCTAAAAGCTTCTTTCAAATATCTAATAGCCGCAGGCCCCGGTTCAATTTATCATCACAAAACATGATTGTTTTTCATTCATGCTCCGAAGAGACATTCCAGACAGAACTCACATATTCCGCTCCTCATCGAACAAGCCCATTATGTCTTAATCTGCATTCCACATATTGATCTTGATCAACAGACTGTCTTTTTTATTCTAATGATAAAAATTTCAAGCAATTCCTACTTTTTCGACGGCCACTATGGTATTGTTCCATAGTTTATGTGCGGTGGCGATGATGGTCGATCAAAAGCGCGACCAATATCCCAAAGACTATCGCCCCGCTTCCACCTGTCCCATAACTCTTTCTTCTGCTCAGAGCTGTATTTTATTCTCGTTCTATAAGCCATATCAATCACTCCCTCTGTTTCTATACTA
>JAJFIR010000016.1 GCA_021774795.1 Emcibacteraceae bacterium
AAAGTCTGAGGAATGTCGCGCAGAGCTTGCCTCTTGTCTTTTAACGCTTTTGGCACTACGCCAACTTCAGAAGCCCGAACCACTTCTTTGTCAGTTTTTTCAATCTCCTTATCGCGAGCTTCCCTGATTCTGTCCATGTGAATAACACGGGCTTTTGGCATATCTACTTCAACTTTCCCTAGGCTTTTTATCCATGCCCCACGGAAAGTTCTATCCTTCGGGATAACCACATCTTCCACAATCTCATAAGGCTTGCCCTTCGGAACATCTTTTGCGGCCAGATCTTCCATAGTACCTTTCCATTCAGGAGAGGGTATAACAATATGAACACCTTCAATGTCCTCATATATTAGTCTTTTCATTATTGGTCTCCATAGAAGCTAGCACAGATCGTATTCATGTCCTGCGCTGTTGTAGCCTGACTTGTTAGAATCCTACATGACCCCGCTAATAGGGTTGTGGAGTTATGTGGGGAAATGGCTGTCCCTCGACCTAAACCGACATCGCCAGCCACCCCCGCAACGGAGTAATTTGCACCTGAAAAACTTGTTGAAAAATTAACCGTGTAATCACCAGTCGTATTATCCGTAATTGATGATACATTATATGAATCTCTAATTGGCACAGCTCCAGTCCCATTAAAATTAACCCACGCTTTTGCGGCGGAGGGGTGGTATTGTTGTCTCCCTGGGGTCACAACAACCGCCGTGCTGGTTGCTGTCTCCTGTTGCGCTTGCGTAGCGGCTGTCGCTAAACCATCAACGTATGTTTTGACCGCGCTTTCTGTGGGAACGTGGACCGCGCTATTCCCGGCCATTGTCCCATCAGTGGAAAACTCTGTAATAGTGGCTCCTGCCGGAAGCTGGAGGCTGGAAAACTTCCCAGTACTAGCGGTCGTTGCCCCTATAGGGTTAGGCGTGGTTAAATGGCTTTTAAGTGTAGCAGGGGTGATACTACGCGCGGTATCTGTCCCCGTATTGACTTCTGCCTGGGTTGCGAGTTCAACAATACCTTCTTTGGTTTCAGTGGCCGTTACTAAAATCTGACCAACAAGCTGGAATTGAGTACCATCATAAACTATGAATATGATTGAGGAAGCAGGGATATCACCAGCCGCTAAAGCCGTAGTCCCGTTTTTAGTGATAGATTTCGCCCCGACCGCGTTAAAATTTACCGTCACCGCCCCGGTATTGGCGCCGGACGACAATAAAGCAAACTGCTGGCCCGTTACATAGGCAGTGATCGCAGGGCTAAGATTCGCGGTAATGACATCGACCGTGCCAGCACCAGTACCCGCCCAAAGGTAGGTATTGTCCTGAATATCACCAACATTCGAGCCGTCTGTTCTGGCTGTGCCACTAGCAATTTCAGTGATTTTATTACTGTTGAAAGGTATGTTGGCTGTGATGGTCGTTTGCCCGTCTTTCGTGATAGCCGTTGACAACCCAGTGGCAAAACCATCATCCTCCGCATCCATCCGCGCGGAATCTATTTTAAGTGCTGCGTTTTTATCCGATACCCAGTTATGGGTTCTTACAAAGGTCCCGCTTCCATTATATCCTGCCATTGCTTAACTCCTATGGTATAATCAAGTTCTATGAATTGGCTTGAATTTAGGAAAAAATTTGAATGTATATCTGAGCTTGTAGCGCTATTTATTGGCGTTGCTGTTGGCGCTTTTCTTTTTATAACAATACACCCTCTCGCTGGTTTATTTATCGGGGGCGCGGTTGTTGTGAGCCTGTGGGGGGAGGAGTTGAACTAGCCAAAGCCCCCGCCCTTGCTGTAAAGTTTTCAATAGCACGCTGCATAGATTGAGTCCCCGCACCCATTCTATTAGCTGACAATAAAAGCCTTTTCCCTGCCTCTGTGCCGAACAGCAACCTAACCCCTGCCGCCGTCCCCCCTACCCCTGCGCCGGTCGCTGGTGATGCTATCGTTCCGCCTGTAAGTAACAGTAAAATCAAGCGCTGCCCTGTAGGCGGGTTTTCCGCAAACTGGCCGGACCTTTGGACGTGGCGGAGCAATTTATCAAAACCTTGCAGTTGCGCCCTTTCCGGCCCTTTAAAAAAAACGCTTGCAGGAGCGTCAAACTGTTCTAGCGCTTGGGCAAACCGGGCCGCGCTAAAAGGTTTATCCACAGGTGACGCTGCTTGGAAAGCATTCTCCAGTATCCCAAATCGAACAGCCTCCTTACCTTTTTTATCTAAAGCATTGAAGAACTTAACGGCCCGATCCCTGCCATCCCTTTTTACAAACTTCTTAAATATTTCATCGGGGACATCAGACTCCGCCGCCGTTGCAATGGCCCTGTCTTTAAATGGAACCACCCTCTCCCGCCAAAACTTATTAGCCCGTTTAAACGCGATATTAATCTGTCCGCCGCGTTGCGCCGCAAAATCCTCCATGTCGGCATCTATAGCCTTCTTGATAGCTTGTAATTTGCCGACACCTTTTTTGCCAACAATTGCATTTTTCCCGGTGAAGAAATCAGCGATATCATCGCCAAGATCTGACCTTATTGACTGAAGGCCCGTAAAATTAGCTTTTGGGTCAACAGTGTACCTCTGGATTGCTTTGATCAATGCAGGGTCTTGGAATTCCGGTACTTTAGCCAGTTCTTCTTTTAAAATTTTATTAGCCGCTTGGTTCATTTTTGAGGCGGGGACAACCCCCAATGGATCGGCCAAGTTACTCACTTTGTTGAATAGTTTGCCCGCCGTCCCCCTAACAGCCGCAGCTTTATCTTTAAGGCTTGTCTGTAAAATAGAAGCCCAATCGCCATTTACCGAAAATCCGTCAACCAGGTCACCAGCCGCTCTAGCCACTTGTTTTTGCTGCGAGTCCCTAAACCCAGCAAAGCCTATAACCGGCACATTTTCAGCCAATACCTCTGTTTTTTGAATTAGAGGCTGCCCTGTGATATCGCCAACCGATGTTTTAATGTCAAACTGTTTGCCAAGTTTATTTATTTCCTCGGCTTGAGGTGATAGCTTCCCTTTTAATGTGTTGATGCCTTTTGCACCTACTACCCCGATACCTTTCAATGCTGCGGATAAAGTCCCGCCGGTAGCACCCCCGATTGCCATATTTTTCAGCCGGTTGCCGCCTTCAGAGACAAATTGAGTGCCTCCTAGCAAAGCACCTACCCCCGCCGCGCCCTTAATAGTTGACCCGCCTGGTATTGCCGCTGTTGCGCCCATGCCACCCAAAATCCGGCCAGTATTTGCCGCAATTGGGTTTGCCTGCTCTATCCCCCTGAAAGCATCAATATCGCCCTGAGTTGTTTTATTGAAATCCTGTAATGTTTGGTCTTTAACTAGCCCCATCTTATTCAAAGCCTCAAGCCCTAATTGCTGCACGCCCTCGCCAGCATCTGCAATCCCTCTATCTAAAGCAGCCACAAAAGGGGATATGGGGCTACTGCGCTTTCCTTTAATTAAAGGCTGCACGAGTCCACTGCCCAAAAGAGATGGCCCCTCTGCCCCGTCTAAAGGAATTGCGCTTTGGTCTAAAATTGCCTGCTCTATACCACCTTTAGAGATTGCCTCCCCCACTGGTTGGCCTTCCGCCTTAGGTGCAGTTGTTACGCCTTTTATCCTCCTTCTGGCTTCTAATTCCTGCCTCGGGGCAAGGTTCCCGCTTTTTAACTGCCGCCTTATATTAAGTTCTTCTCTTGGGTCCATTGTCATCCTCCGCCCCTAAGGGCATCAAGCTCAGCCTGCTCCTCTGGTGTTAACGGGCCATCTGAACCACCACCCGAGCGGCTTTCCATTTCTACCTGGAACCTCTCCGCGTCAAACCTGCCGGAAGGATCAAGTAGTTTGAGAGTTCCACCTATAAACTCCTGAAACATCTCAAGTTTTAATTCTGCGATTTCTTTACTATCGGCCGGGGACGGCATAAACCTGGCACGAGTGTTGGCTAGCTCAGAATCCTGCATAGCCGCGCCTGTCTCGTTTCTAGTAATTGCCTGTATCCCAAATTCCATTTTTTGCTTCAACTCACGCCCTTTTGTGCCCGGCATCCCTAGTTGCGCATTTAAAAGATTTGTCCTGTCTAACTCACCATCCTCACCGAACACAAGTCCTGATATCCCTGAGGCAGCTTTTTGCGCTGTTTTAAGCATAGACGTTTTACCTGCATTCTCAGCCGAAGATCTGTCTTTTGCCCCGCCCGGTATAGGTGTAACTCCTTTTGCCGGGTCTTTTGGGTCTTTAAGCATAAATCCCGCTTCTAGTTTAAAGGGCAACTTATCCCCGGTGTTGACTGTAACTTGAGACTTGCTAAGGCTCTGTTTTATAAGTTCTTGTCCTTCGGGAGATTTAGGGGCAATGCCAGCCGCCGCCATATTTGTCAATAAGTTTGTGGTGGCTTGTTTTTCTTCGGGTGATTTAGCGTTTAAAATTGCTAACTTTTGGGATAAAACCTCTTGAGGAATTGGCGCATCCACCCCCGGCACAGGTGTTCTAGCCGCAGGAATTCCTTTTAAGTCTTTCTGGTTTTGAAATTTAAACGCTTCCATCGCTAGATTATTCTGTATTTGAGCTTGGTTCTGCGCCGCCTGCTGAGCCGCCGCCTGTTGAGCCGCTTCCTGCTGTAACCGCATTTGCATGGCTAATGGCAGGTTGTCTTTATTCTGCGATAAAATACCGATGCGCTCATCCATTGTATTAGGCCGCGTCAACGGTACGCCACGGTCCTGTAACCGTCTATCCGCCCCTGACGTTGCAAGGTTGGCAATCGGTGGTCGCTGTTGTCCAGCCAGCCCCGCCTGGGTGTCTGTATTCATTTCCCTGGCTAAAGCGATACGCTCGGATAAAGGACCGCCCACACTCTCAGGGATCTGTTGCCCGAACCGTTCGCTGGTAGGTGGAATTTCAACATCCGGATGGCCTGGAGCCGGATTGATGCTAAAGCCTTCATTGATTCGGCTACCCAGAGCCTCTTTTAAATTAGACTGCTGGCTATCCTCACGCCCTTGCGCCGCCTGCTTTTGCTTGGAAAGGGCAAGGTTTCTTAGAGCCTCGGACATAAGCTCAATCCCCAATTGCCCGCCTGAAACAATAGGGCGACCCAAACCCCCACGCTCCAAAAGCCGTTGTAATTGAACGCTCTTAATATTGTCAGCAGTTAAAGCCCCCTGCCTTTGCCCGCCTGTAAAATCGGTTAATCTTGCCATTTCGTGCCTCTTTAAAAAGTGTTAACCGCCCTTAATTACCAAAACTAAACATGCCCAAACCAGCACTACCCAGCCCAAAAAGACCCTGGTTGAAAGCGTTATCTGTAGCGGATTGCTGTTGAAAGTTGCGGTTGGCAATGTCGGCGGATAACGCATTAGCCCCGATTACATCGGTTGGGGCTATGCCCGTTTGAGCGGGCGCACCGAATTGCGGGATTCCCACGCTTCCAGTCCCGAGAAGTGCGGCCACCTCATTTAAAGGGATATTCCTGAGAAATGAAGCCTCTTGAATACCCCGGTCCCTAGCTGTCGAATCCAGCCCGAACTGACGGTTCTGTTCCGCGCCGCCAGCTAAAAATGCCTGATTTGCTGCGTCAAGGAGCGAGTCGTTTTTATTGGTATTGAATTGATCCAACTCATTATCGAACGCTTCCGACCCTCCCGTGATCCCCTGGGTCGCTAAACGGTTCCTCAGTCGATCCTCGTCACGGTCAAACTGCTTGTTCATCCGCCTGGAAAAACTATCAAATACTGCGTTCTCGGCAGCCTCACGGCCTTCCTGCCCAGCAACCGGCGCACCTGGCAAGCCATCAAAAGAAAAAGGGTCGGCCACCGCATCGGATACCCTGCTAATTTGCCCCGCCGCAAGCTCATTGGTCCCGCGTGTAACGGATTGCTCCGCGTCAAAAGCCTTTTGAGCTTCTGGGTTCAGGCTGGTTGTTGACCTGAACCGGTCGAGTCCGGTTCCAGGATCTTTGAACGACTCAAACTCAATTGACCCAAACGGGTTGGTTTGGTTGGTGTTGTTTAAAAAGCTCTGAGTAATAGCCGTTTCCTTATTGGCCGCCGCCTGAGCGTTTGCGGTTGCTACTGGGTCAGGGGGAGCCGGTGCTTCTGGCTGTTTTTTACCCATTGCTTATATCTCCATTTATGTACAATTGTTTATATTCAGGTAAAACCATGCCGGAAATAACACCATTCCTCCCTATGCCGAAATGATGTCTTAATACGGCCTCCACTTGGAACCCAATATGTTTTGTAGCTTTTAAAGATTTTTCGTTATCAATGGGGGTTTGTACCCAGCACTTATAAACCCCTAACTGCAAAAAGGGATAAGCTAGCAAGTCCCGTATTGTTTCCTTCCTTGCCCACATCGGACTGGATGAAGCAATATGTAGTTGCATCGTCCTATGCTCCGGCTGGTATTCGTTATAAACAACCCCGGCAATCAACCGTCCATCTGACATCACCCCTATGGCCGGGCCTTTAGATAATCCATGCCTGCCGATGCCCAGTATCCGTTCCGCTACCCAATCAGAAACCCTTTTATCCTCGCCGTAAATAAGATCATGTTTTTTGGTAGCGGTGGTCATATTTTCCCACCTGGGACATAGAGAAAGTTTGTGGCAATTAATGACGGTCTGGCCGTTGTCGTTTTAACTCGGATTCTAACCGAAACCGTCCGGCCTTTCCCTCGCACCCCGCGCCATCCCCTGAATACCTGCGCTTGGTTGCCCCATTCCGAGACATCCCACTCAGCTACATCCCACACCGCGCCGGATGAGACTGAGGACGGCACTGAATAAGGTGCGCTCGCCGCCTTAACTACAAAATCTGTGTTAACCTCAACCGAGACGGCAGGGTCACCGTCACTTGTGAATAACGGCTCTATCATCGTCACCCTTTTTTCAGACCCCGATGAGCCTAAATCATTGAATGCCTGTACAATATCACCATCAATATTTACCCCGTTGTCACTCTTGGCCCCGGTATCAAATTTATGCACCGTGCCGCTAAAATCCCCAATGTAAGCCCGATCGCCAAGCAACCCCCAACACGCCGCGTTGATCCCCGTGAACCTACAAGGGGCTTGCGTTAACGTATTGAAAACATACTGGTAAGAGGTTGTTGTTGATTGTGGCACGTTAAAAATTAGCATTTGGCCACGAGGATATAGCATGGGCTGCCATCCGAACAATGTGCCATGCGCCCGCACCTCTGCGTTGAAAGCGGAGTTAATCTGCCTTGTGATTGCAACGGATTCCGCTCTTGATCGGTCTGTGGATAAAACCAGGCTAGCAGGAACCGCGCCATCTTCCGTTAACATGATAAGATCCGCGCCTGCTTTTATCATGCACCGCCGCCCGATCGGTCGCCCCACCTGGAAAACACCAATCAAGCCCCAAGCTGTAGCGTCTGCTGGATCGGTCCCGGCATAAACAATGGCCTCGCCCTCAGAAGTAAGGAACACAGCTACATCATCTGGTCCTGAACCGCCGTCACGGGTCCAGGTTCCCATTGCCATGATATAGCCGCCCTTGTGGGCAACCCCGGCAAAAGAGAACTCAACCGCCAACCCGGTGATTGCATTCGTCCCTAAATACCATGCGGATAGCTTGTCAGTTTCACCCATCCAAACCCGTCTTTGGTGTAACTGCGTCCAAACAACATCCGTAACTGTGGGGCCGGTATAGGTTACGTTTGCCCAGGTTGTGCCGTTGTAAAGCTGCGGGGTGTCTGCCCCGTTGCATAAATGGATAAATTGCCCGCCAGCCGTACCAATTGATGTGTGCTGCCACCTGTCATTTGTTGCCCCGGTAACTACCGCCGCACCAATCGCCCCCGCCGTTGTGGCATCATAGATAGAGCCGTTATTGGCCGCAAACAGCTTTTCGGTGCCATCCAGAGCCGTGTAAGGAATAAGCGTTTCAACCGCCCCTGTCATGCCGGTCTTGTGGCTGGTGTGGTCGGGCCGTAAAATAACCGTTTCCGCCTGCGGGAAAAAATTGTCCATTGTGACCGCATTTTCCGCTGGCATATCCGCTATTGAGTTCAACGTATCCAACCCACCAACAGGAGGCGGTAAATACTTTGATCTTGCCGATGGTCTTGTGGCTGTGGCTATTGCTACCATATAAAAAATGCCTCTCTTGATATCACACTATTGGATGAGAGATAAAAGCCCGTTAATCCAAGCACTTGCAGCAATGTTTGTGGTCGACCCCGTACCTGTTATTCTGATATCGGAATTTTTTGGGGCTATAATGTAGGGCTTAAACTCAAGGTCTAAATTACCGCCCGTTGATGCGGAAGACCCTAAAACAACATCCCTGAACACCTTACCCGACCGCCTTATCTGTAGTCTAAAATCAACAATCCCTGTGGTTTTTTTATTCACCGACCCGTGGAAGTTCGTTATTAGGTAATAGTCAACGGAGGATATGGAAGTTGCCGCTTTTAACGACTGATTTCTTGCTGTTTTAAGATGTACTTTTGCCGCTGTCTGTGGAACTCCAGCAGTGATCGTGTCATCCTCATAAACATAGATATTGCCCGCAAAATCAGTATTACCGTTATTGTAAATTCGAGAGGCCCTGGCTAAAGCTGTCGTTAGAACAACTTTGGTTTGCCCGTTCAGGGTAGCACTTTGGGTTACAAAGGTTAGATCGCTTCCACTTATCGTATGGCCTTCAATCGTCACATCCTGCGTATCGCCAGCGTCACTTGACGATACTGTATCAATGGCATTCGTAGCTATTAGCGTTTCAATGCCGCCTTGCTGCCAGATCATTTCCTCGGATGTCCCAAGCGAATCAATGGCCCCGAACTTCAAAAGGGTCTTGTTTTTAACCGCTACCGTGTCGCTATATGTCGAGGATATTTCCTTAATAGCGTATTCGGTCCAGTAATCCCTTGTGGA
The DNA here is from genome assembly GCA_021774795.1 of Emcibacteraceae bacterium. Lineage (GTDB taxonomy): Bacteria > Pseudomonadota > Alphaproteobacteria > Sphingomonadales > Emcibacteraceae > Pseudemcibacter. The sequence goes on from JAJFIR010000016.1 coordinate 8,883, forward strand.
TAGATAGGTCACATAATTCTCCAATTCGTGCCGTCTGAGTAAAACGTGAACGAATCAGGCTTGGATGCAATAGCTTGCCTTGTTTCTCCCTCAATCGTCTGTGAACTTGTCCCGACTATGCCCACCTCGCTCGTTCCCGTGTTTTTAACCGTGACTTGCCGCCCTGTGTTGCTAACCGCTGTATATAAAGTCACGTCAAAGGCTCCGTTGCATTCAATAATATTGTCGTCCGTCGTGGCCGTATATGTTGCCGTTTTCTGGACTACATTGAGGCTTTTTAAGCTTACGATTAAATCCCGAACGTCTTGGGCTTTGATCTGGCTAGCCCGCTTTGCCCTTATTGGGACTTCATCGACAAAAACCTTGTCTGCCGAGAAAATCGTTAATAATCCCGCCTCTGTTCTGACAGTATCCACCACGTTTAATAAACTCCGCTATAAACGCCTGAATAATCCGCTCCGGGTGTTCCGCCCCAATGACGGCCAGATCCGAACACATCACCAGCGTTCAAAATACCCGCCTTTGGGTTCTCATTCTTAACCAGCATCGAGTAATAATCATCAAATTCCTGTGCCGCAACATTTGACGGCAACCCTTCACTGACTAAAAAAGCATACGAAACAGCTAAAGTGATTAATTCTTCATCCAAAACGCCGGTATCCGTATCAGCCGCCCATGCCGTTTGACCGGTTCCGCCAGAATCTTGACACCAGTTTTTAGAAACGTATTCAAAAGCTAAAGTCTGCCCCGCCGCTAATGTGGGGATCACTAGGATTGCCCCGCCCCGGTAAGCGAATTTAGGCAGGTTGGTTGATGAATAGCTCCTAGCCTTCAACCCCTGCCATTCGGTCGGGCTAACCGGACCTGATATCATCACTGGAGTCGAACGATTCCAGAATGTTTCTTTTACCACCCGGTCAAAGTCATCCGGAAGGATAGCCGTTTGCGTTTCAGTCGCCACGCTGGTAAAAGTCTTCTCACCACGTAACACCTGCCAGCCAAACGCTTTCATGAGCCGCTTACCCACCTTATTAGCCAATCTTAGGTATTTGGTGATAGCCGGGTCCGGGTTGCCAATGACTGTCGTGGGCGGGGCTACAACGCCCGTTTCTTCCGCTGAGTCCTGAATGATAGATAGGATCGTCATGATTTCCTAGACCTTGGTTTTTTATACTTAACAACTGGCGTCTCTCCCGCCGGTTCCTGCCATTCTTCTGCTGTTGTAATTTTCACCTTGTCCGGCGAGTCATACCAACCGGTCAGTTTGTCGTCACTGTCAAATATTACAGACTCCAACTTACCGTCAACTTTTCTATACATCCATGTCGGGTTGCCCACGCTACCCCCTTTCTAAAATGCCGGGGGCCGAAGCCCCCAACACAGGTTTACAATTAAGCAGTGCCGCTCAACCTTGTGCAAAGTCGAACGTCTAAAGCTTTTACCCCATAGAGTAGATCGAGCCTGAAGGCTGAAACGTCAGAACTACCCGTGTAATAAGGAATCATTCTCACATTCGTCCCTTTGTAGCTTTCACGGGAGACATCAACTGCACCAGGGGGGCTAATCATTGGCACGGTAACAAGAGCAAAAGCACCCTCGTTAAATACCATGTTCTGCCGGTATCCAGTACCGCCGGTTCCAAGCACGGTGATTGCCGCGTTGTCCGCAGGAGCCGCCGAACAGGTCTGTTGTGCGCCTGAAGTGATAATCGCGGGGGCGATGGTCAGCGTGGCCGGCCCGGTGGTTGCCCCTGAATCTGCATCCGCTTTTACTACGAACTGGCGGAGGAAGCCAAGATCTGCTTTCGTTACAGGATTGACGGCATTAACACCAGCGATGGTGAAAACGTCACCAGCTTTTAAAATTCCAGTCGTGGAGTTGGTCCACCCGTCAGTAATAAGCGATTGTGTCCCGGTGTCCTTGCTGGTATCCCATGTGACGTTCTGAGACGCCCCATTCACCAACGGGGTTCCGGTGGCAACGCCAACGGTATGCGTCGGGACGTTCTGAGACATAAAGGTATCAACGCCGCCGATCTCACCAAGACTCCCTTTCCGGTACGCATTTTTAGCAGCGTCCTGAATGAATAGGCCTGTCTGTGACCCCAGCAGGCCCCAGTGGTCAGCGGGTGAAAGCGTTGCAGATCGACCGGCACCGGGGTTAGCGTATTCGTCCATGCGTTCCGGGCCCTTAGCGAAATCCGTGTAACTGTTAATAGTCTGTCCTGGAGTACCAACCCATGAGGGAACGTCTGCATACAACGCCATCAAGTCGGTATCAACCTGGTTAGCAAGCTGCACCATAGCCGGTTTAATAACACGGTCCGAAAGCTCCCGAATGTTTAAGGAAAGCTCTTTTGACGTGAAAGAGAAGTCAATACCCTTTTGCTTGTCGATGGTCAGCGAAAATTTACCCTCGCTCGCATCCTGGACCGAGGCTGTCGCGCCATCGCGGACCGTAAAGTCAGTCGGTCGTTTGATGCTGATTGTGTCGCCTGGCGTGTAGCCGTTCTTATTGTCGGAAAACTCATTTTCGTAACCGCGAAAAACCTGTTTCGCCATTACCATCTCGTTATCCAACACCGCTAAACACTCTTTGGCGATTAACGCATTAGTTAATTGTCTATTAGCCATTTATCATGTCCTCAAATTGCCCATAAATTATTGATTGACCGTTTTATTTCCGCGTCGCCCGATGTTTAACATATTGGTCCATGCTCATTTTAAGCGGGTCTTTTGTCACAGCCCGACCTTTGCCAGAGATGGGTTTCACAGGCGTAGCAGCAACGGTTTTATTTTTGGTTGTGGCTGTTGTCTTTGGCTTCATTCTGTCAAATAACATCGCCTTGTAAGCCATTTCAGCCGCCGCCGGTCCTAGAGCATAAGTTCTTTTCGCTTCCTCTTTGTCGAGGCCATAGTTTGACGATACATAATCTGCGATATCGTCCACTTTGGTGTTGAAGCCCTTGATTCTCCGTTCCAGCATGGCCTTTCCTTCTTCTATGCGTCTGGCCGTTTCTTGTGCCTGCGATTCAGCCATTGCCCTTTCAGCCTGTGACCATTCAGCATCCAACTTTGACATCTCAGCCCGTTTATTGGCTAAGGTGTCAGAATAAAGCCGGTAGCTGTCCGGGTCTGTCTGCATAAGCTCAGGTGTTAATGCTCCCTGGTATTGGCTAATCTCGTTCATCACATTCACAGCTTTCGCATAGGTGTCCCCGTGTTGTTCCTGAATGGCTTGAAATTGCTTGACTGCCGTTTCACGGGCTTCCAAGGATTTCGCCATTTCAGCAACCTCTTGGGACTTTTTGGTACTGGTTGCTTGCACCGCCTTGACGTAGTTCTGGAATTCGTCCCGAACATCATCCGGCATGCTTGACTTAGGGATGGTGATTTTCTTACCACCCACGTCAAATTCAACCAGTTCCTCCAGTTCTTCTTCCTCTTCGCCACCTTCCGCATCAACTTCCGCTGTCGATTCCTCGACTTCATCCGTGTCTGTTTCGGTGTCGCCTTCAGTTTCAGGCTCTTGATGCCCGATTCTCTCCAAGTCCTCAACTCCGATTATGGCTGTTGATTCCTCAACTTCCACTTCCGCTGTTGATTCGTCCATTGTTGTTACCTCGCACTTAAGATTAATATTTTATAATTTACCCATCAATAATTGCTTGAGTTAAAGTTTTGACTGCAATACCATCGATAGCAATATCATCAACAACCGTCCCAAAATTAGCAATTGAGTATTCGGTGCTAACTGATGGAGTTTCAACGATCTTATGGAACAATAGAATAAGCCAATACTTATTTGTCCTTGCATTATCCACCGCTGTAGCAATAGAGGCTGTCGAGGTTGAGTTGATTACATTAACGACTCTCAACCTGCCCCAATCAGCTGGCGGAAAAGTTTCTGCCGTTAAGCCGATTGTCCTGGTTGTACGAAAATACCTGCGAAACAATGCTAAAAGATCGGCATCAAAAGCACCGTTAGGAATTGCGAAATGATCCGACCCTCGCGTAAGTCCGTTGTCTACATGCCATTGCTTTTCTTTTTTTATTAACGCTTCTGCCGTAGCTAACCCCACAGTAGTCAAATTCGTTTCATGATGAATGCCAATATCCCACCCGTGGATATTCTGCAATTCCTGTAAATTGGCAACGGTCATATACCCAGAGGTCCCAATTAAACTGCTAATAGGGTAATCAATCGCTGGGAAACCATAGGTTGATAACTTCTTTTTAGCCTCATCAAATTGACTGCCCCAACCATCATCAAATGCGAAAGTAAGAACCCCGGCAGAAGGCTCAGGAAAAGACCCAATGTAATTTATATTCGCATTGAGAGCTGTTGCACTATCATCTTTGATGCGCCATTGCAATTTATCAATAGCCGCTCGGTTTGGGGAACCGGAAACCGTGGCATCCGAAAAATTAAGAGTAGCAACGAACCATTCCCCATCTACAGCCCAGTTTGTTAAGCCAGAATCGGAAATTTTCCAGGTATAAAAGGCAGAAGAAAAGGAATCACTACTCGCATAAAACCAAAACTCTATTGGGACAGACACATCGTCGATTTTAAACCGTAAAATTAACTGATCCCCCGACAAGTCAACCGCTGGTGATATAACACCGCTTCTTGTGAATACAGCCGCTCCATCTGCATCGGTGGTTAATTTCAGACTTTGTGATCCAACAATATAGTCAGTCGTATCGTCCGCTTGCGTCCCGGCCCCGCTTTGTTTCGTCCACCCGTGGCCAGAATCGAAAACCTCGATAACCGTTTCATATGGATTTGGCAGAGGTGCAAATGCTGAAACTTGCGTATTATGCTTTTTAAGGCCCACCCCTTGCATTGGGGCCGCAGCATTAGCTGTTCCACTTAAAACAACAAATAAGAATAACAGCGTAAAGCATCGACATATTTTTTTCATTTTACTGTCCTTTTTTTTGGTAGAAGTTGCCGAGATAGCTTACTTGTTATCCACAAGAATATTAGTCTTGCAATTTTGCGTTCCGCTTTCATGCTGGATATTTAACTTTGTATTTGGGAAAGCGTCATATCCGAAACTATAGCCAGCATCAGCCGTCAACGCTACTCCTGCGTTGAAGTCCCAAGCGGTTGATGTTACTACCGCTCCACTAAGGTTAACCGGCTCGACCTGGAGGTTGACCACCGTGGAGGTTGGGCATCTAAACTGGAAAATGTAATGGTTTGAGTAATTACTATCACCTACCAGGATATCACTTGGGAACCAGTCCGTGTTGATCGCTATCGCGCCTTTAGTAGCCGTACACTTCGGCCTCGCATCGGTGCCGTCATCGTCCTTGCAGTCGATTAAACTGCCGGAAGATGCTACCTGACAACCAAAAAGAATTATTAATATTATGAAAAAAACCTTTCTCATTGTTCGGTCTCCACATTAACTTCCGCTGTCGATTCCTCCATTGTGTTACTCCTAAGTGTTTATTGTTAGTCTATTACTTAAAAATATCCTAATATTCTCTTGCTCTGCCTCCACATACTGACGATACAAAGCGATAATTTCTTCATCATCTGCCAATATTTCTTGAAGTTTATCATCTAAAATCTGCTGAGATAACTCGGTTTCCTTTATAAATCGCTTTTCAGCCTGACCCCGGTTAATAGCGTCTGTGATAAACCCGCTTGTTTCAAGTGGATACAAGCTATCTAAAAATGACCGCCTTGGGAAATCCCTGGCCAAAGGGGCTTCTGCTATTATATTTTCATCTTCCGCAAGCACCCTAATAACCGTTATTTTCTGCGGTCTGGGTTTCTTGAATTTCTCAGTTTTCTTCCCAGCTTCCTCGGCTTGCCTGATAAGTTCCAGTGCTAATTGGTTGCGATCACGTTCATGCTTATCACGTTTCTTTTGCTTACGGCTTCGCTTAGTCCTCTCTAATGGTAATCCAGCCCCACGGGCCGTCACACCACCCGTTGAACTGCCAACGGCCAAAACCGTTGCCGTTCCCGAAGATGATCCAACAGCTTCTGTTGTACTCGCCCCAACACCCGCAACCGTGGCAATGCCTGACGCACTACCAACACCCTGCCCGCCAACCAATGAATCGCCAGTGCCGGAAACCGTTGCAATACCAACTGAACTACCAACACCCCTGGCCGTGCTTGATCCGACTGCTGATACGGTTGCCGCGCCGGATGAACTTCCAACGCCTTCTGCTGTTGATTGACCGATACCGCTAACCGTGGCTATCCCCGCCGCACTGCCCGCACCTTGCCCCGATGCCGTAGAAGTACCAACACCGGATACCGTGGCGATACCTGCGCTTGCCCCTACACCCTCAGAAGTTGACGCACCAACACCAGACACTGTAGCAACACCACTGGATGACCCCGTGCTTGATGCCGCGGACGCTCCGACTCCTGAAACTGTAGCGGTACCAGAAGATGAACCAACCCCTGAACCGCTTGCCGCCCCCGCCGCTTCATCCGCAACCGGGGCAAACTTGCCAAACACACCTTGAAAATTATCAGCAGTGGGAGTGACCGTCTCATCCAATACAGGCTGGAATTTACCAAACACACCTTGGAAGCTATTTGCTGAGAAATTATCAGCCATTAGCTAATCACTACCTTTGGGTCGATATAAAATTTGTTAGCCTTACCCGATTCTTTAGGTTTTCCGTAATACAGGCGTAAATAAGCGACTCCAGCCTGAGCAGGAGCTACCGTTACGGCTAATGTTTGGTCAAACAAAGCATCCGTTGTGAAATCCAAAGCCCCTGTTGACTTGGTTATCTTGCGGAAGTTGTTTGAAGCGTGGCCCCATGCTTCCAGCTCAAGCCAGCATTCTGCCGCTGTCGGGTTAGCCGTCCAGTCTGTTGTTGCGTTTGACTTAAAATAAACTGTGTATGTTTTGCTTGAAGTGGTTGCATAAATTGGGTATTCAAATATTAGGAAACGTCCTGGTTCGCTTGTCCCCACATGAATAGACGGAGTGATCAATATAGATACGTTTCCCCCGCCTGATCGGAGTGTTGACGTATCTGACTGCATAAAAGGAACTGTATTAGAAACTGACCTTCCGCTGTGTTGCCATGTAGCCCCTAAGGCTCCGTCGTGGTCCTCAATAAAAAGAATCGATGAGCCGCCAGCTTTATTACCGAGTGCCGAAAACTGAGTGGCTGAGTTTAGCGAGCAGTTCCTCAAGTATCTTGTTGCGCCGCGCTCTTGCGCCCCGCCCCTGATATCTGCGGTAGTGTGGCCAATAAATTCACATTCCTCCCAAAAAACATAGCCATATTGCCCGCTCAATTCCACATTAGGTGTTGAGCTATTACCGTCAAAAAGACAGTCCTTAAACTTCCATGATGTCCCAATTTGGTTAATTAATAAGCTAGAATAAGTGAGACACCTTGTTTTAGCGACAAGCAAATCGCCGCTACCGGACGCTCCATTGTCGAATATCTCTGTAGTTGAAACGCCTTTTGCGATACAGTCTTTTATGAGTAGCGAAAGGTTCGCTAAACAGTCAAAAATAGATGCCGTTGTTGAACTGCGCCACTCAATACCCTGGAGTATCCAGAAGTTATCAACAAGAAAATTTAAATCGAAAGCAAAACTCGTAGTACTACCCCAAACAGGAGCCGCTGGCATAACCTTCAAGGTCTTGGTTGCTCCTGTTGAGCCTTTCCACGGCAAGAATAACGTCAATGTGGTTCCAGACACCGCCGCCACCTCATAACTAAATTCACGGGGGTCATCACCATCCGTGGAATTGTAGACCCAAGCGCCTACGCTGATTCCTGTGATCGTGGCGCTGGCTGTCATGGTCTTTGATCCAAACACAGGGGTATAGGTCTGCGTCGAGTTAGCGAAATCCCCAAAATCATCATCAAAGTCTGCTTCAAGGACAAGCGGAGCCGTATAAGTACCATCACTGGTAAAATCTAACCCGCCACCATCGTCATACGTGGCTGTGGTTCCCCTTCGACAAATACCAATATCGCCAGCAGTGCGGGCCGTTTCCGTGAACTTATTCATGGTTTTATAAGCCGCCCCTGTACTTGTCCCAGCGTTTGTGTCCAAGCCATTATCAGAGTCGATATAATATTTTGTCATGCTATCGGACTCCTTTCAGTGGTTAGGTCAATTGCCGTTATGATCGCCGTATCCGGATCTATATCTGGTTCCGCATCAAGCCCGTCATCAGGTTCAACCGGATGTCTGCCAACGGCTTTCAACAATCCCCTAATCTCCAATTCCACCCTGCAACACTTTAAAAATGCCCTCAACCGTTTACGCTTGGTCCTCAATCTCTGAACATCAGCGGAAACCGCCGCGATTGCTTCCGTTTTAGTCATGCCACCTTTAACATAAGGCTTGATATAGATATCAGGATAATCACTCATATCCTGAATCTGCTCCGTCACGGGCTGGATTTTCCTCTTGTGGGCATTAAACATCCGCCTTAAGACTTTCGGCCAAAGTGTATGCAAGCCGTGGTCTTGTTTGATCGCCGTCTCCCACTCTGCAAGGTTCGCAGGTGGGTCGGCTATCACATCTCTAAATGGGATTGCCATTTAATCCTCTGTGATTGTGCTAGCCGTGGTCAAAATAGGAGTAACCCCGTTGGTTACTGAAATATTTGGAGTGACCGTGCCTGAATACATCAGGTTATCAGACACCCCTGTGCCAACGCCGAAATGGGTAATCGTGTTTGTCCCACCTGTAGCCGCTGGGAAGCTGATATTAGCCACCGGACTGACTGAGTTCCCCGTAACCGTCCAGCCGCCTGAAGTCCTTGCAACCGTTACACGGGCGTAACTGGTATAAGTAGCCTCATTGGTAAGCATGGTTCCAGCTTCTCCAGGGTCAGCCGTATGCAATGAAACCGTCAAGGTGGTCGCTGGAGACGTTGAATCGTTCTCCGCTAGATCCGCCCACGCCGTAGCGTTAAATATTAAATCCAGAATTGAATTTTCTGCCGCGTTTGTCTTGCTCATTGCTATATCCCTTTAAGGTTAAAAAGTTTCAATTTGTTCGGGGGCTTCCTCTAAACCGGCCAGCCTGCCATCAGCATCACGGATAACATTTAGTTGTTTTGGTTTATTCAATGCTTCAACTAAAAGCAGGGTCGCCTCAGATTCACGTTGCCCCGCTGTGGATACGGCCTCTGCAATCGCATTAACATTTTGCTCAAGAAATGCCAGCCTGTTTTGGCTTTCCGTTTCGGCCTGGACCTGTACCCTTTCAACTTCTGCCTGGTTGCGGTTAAATTGCAATTGTTCTTGCTCCCGCTGTAACTTAAATTGTTCTGTCTGCGCTTTTATTTCCTCAATCCCTAGCTTTTTAGCCTCAAGCGTTTTGTCTGACTCAAGTTGCTGTGTTTTTTGCTGGGCTTGCTGGAACATCTGGCTGCCCTGCTGTAATTGTTGTTTAAGCTGGGCTATCTCGTTTTGGGCTTGGCCTAATACCTGCTGCGCTTCCGGCGGCAGCTTACTTTTACCTTCTTCGGCCTCAGCCTTTTGGATTTCAGGCGGTAACAACCTGTGTAAGCGTTTGGCTATTTCCTCCGCCCCTTGAAAGTCCATAGCTTCTAGCACCTTATCCCCGATCAACTCACCCGCACCTGGAACCTGCCGCATAATCTCGACCAAGGCTTCCTGCGTTTCCTGCCGTTGGGATGCGTAAGACGGCCCGGCCTTAACCGTCACGTCATACTTGCCGACCGTTAAATCGTAGAGGTTATCCTCTCCAGATTCCTTGTCAGGCTGATAATCGCCGCCAGCTAAACGAATAACCTTTTCCTTTTGATCCTCGCCCAAGATCCGCATTACACGCCCCGGCGGGTATACATGAGGGATAATTTCAACCAGTATCTTTCCCGCATATTGGATTGCTCTTGATTGGTTGTCTGTGAAGTGGAAGTTGGATACATCGGACCCCCTTTGGCGGGCTAAAATGGCCTTTCCGGAAACCTCATTCCCCTGCGCCCCAAGCGCGGCGTCAAACAGGCCCATAACCGATTTCATATCATCGGATGCGCTCAAAGACTCCTGCAAAGCACCAGCCGGAACCCCGGCAAACGCTTGCCGTTGCGGTGCATTAAAGCCTCGCTTGTATTTCAGGTATGCGTGGCTCCGTGAATTAGCCGTTGCATACTTATCTTCTTCATCCTCAGGGATAGACCCATCCTCAACCATGTAAGGCGTTTTAGGTGCAAGGGCTACCAGTTCGGTGGTTGCAGACTTCCAGAAGTTCAGCATCTGTTGTGGTCCGATCGCATCCCGGATCATTGATCTGAGATACCGAATCCCGCCAATTGTGACCACCTCCCCCCATACAGGACAGATTGGAATGGTTGTTCCAGGCCAAGGGTCGATCTCCAGCACTTCCGCGCCGGATATAATCCGCCTTGTCACTTCATGTGCTCGAACTTGCCGCTCCTTAACCACCGTTACGCCTGTTAGCTCTAAAACTTCCCTTGCCTCATCGTCAAACTGATCTTCTCTGACGGTCCGGCCATCAGAAAGTAGGAATATCTTTCGGCTGATTTCGTCCCTCCGCCAATATTCAGCTATCCTGACCTGATCTTCCTCAAGCCCGGAATTAAATCCGCTATCATCGCCAGCTTCAAAACCAACAACTTGCGCTTTTGGGTACCGGCTCTCAAATTCATCCTTGCTGATATCCTCCGTTACAACCGCATAATTCCAATCCGAAGCGTCGAAAGCGGTTGAATCTTCGTCCCAATAGACTGTCATCGAGTTCGGCACTGGAACTATGCGAATTTCCATGTCAAAGCTGTCATCATCCGCATAATCAATAATTACACGAAAGAACCCGAACCCGCCGCTTACCGCGTTTTCGATGGAAGTGTCATAAGCTACCTCAGCATTACTGTTCCGCTCAATCGACCGGATAATGCCGTTAATGACCTCTGATGTGTCTTTATCCGCCCCGTTGTCAACAGGGTGGACGATTATGGAGGGCTTGTTCTGGCGGGCATCGTTGACTACCTGGCGGACAAAGGAGGGGCAGCGGTTAACGGTCAGGCATGGGCGGTTTTCGTTCTGTCGATCTTGCTTGACATTTTCCGGCCATTGCTCACCAAGACGGCCAAAACGAACATCCTTCTCGTAGTTATCCCGGTTGCCAGCCTCATCTTTAGCGGATCGGCCAAAGAACTCTAAAGCCTCTTTGATAATGTCAGCATCAGACTTTTTACTATCTTCTTTTGGCTCTTTGCCTTCTTCTTGCATGTTTCCGCCTTTTAAACGAAAAAAAGCCCTGCAAAGCCGGAGGGAAGTGAGGTGAAGCACTTCTCAAGCTCTACAGGGCTTAAAATTAGAGGCCGCTGTTAAATAGTCCTGCTATTCAATTCAACCTAAACTAATTTAGTACCTTAATATTTTATCACCAAACTACATAAAAAACCAACACACACAAGGCAACGACCCCAGATATGATCCATGCCCACTCGCTGAGTGTCGGGGGACTGCATACCCTTTGCAAATACAGCATTTCCTCATCTGTTATTTGCTCGCCTCGATCTGCTTTATCAAATATTCTTTGAATGTGCGGATGTATCATTTCGACCTAAACTAATATTAAAACCACTTGATTGGTAATGTTATGATAAGCCGGTATTTATAGTTACTTTTATTTGCTTTAAAAAGGCTAATAAGTAAACCGAAAAATGTTTTATACCCAGAAACTGGGGTAACACAATCTTTTGGAAACCACACTTCTTTTTCAAGAATACATGGGGTGCTAATTGCCCCCGTGTCCCAACCACTTAAAGGCGGTTTTTCTCTCATTTTAATAGCACCCCCTCCTTTTTTTCGACCTTTGGCCGTTTACCTTCATGCAACCTTATTATAATTTGACCGGTAAAGTCAACCTTAATAATCCCTTGCGCGATTAAGGCCATTATAAAACTATGGAGTTCTAACATCCCGTTGCCCATGCTAAAAACACAATGAAAGAATACAGGATACCCAGCACAACAAGGCACGGCAAAAGCCCAAACTTAATTATATCAAACGTAAACCTGCATATATTCTTAATTTCCGATATCATCCCATCCACCCCCTATTTTCTCTCTACCCATCTATATTTATATATTGGTGGTAGCACCCCATCATTGTACACCTCAATCCTCCTTAACCGTCTCTTGTCCATTTTGTGCATCTCATAAGCCAAAGCACCAACATGGCGAAAACATTTATCAGACATCAATAGCAGCGACAATACCGACCACACCCAAAACATAAAATACTTATATATAAACTTAACAATATTCATCCCATCCACCCCCCTGGCCCTGAATGTACTTTTTGCTTGCTAGGCTTTGGTGACAAAGACACAGCAAATCTTAGCATCATAATAGCATACCTCGTGGCCGCCATTAAATCGTCAAATTCCTTCACTACTTTACCATCTTTTCTGTGATACAGCAAGAATTCCCCAAACCACTCCGCCAGATGGCTGAACACTTTTAAGCGGCCCGTCTGCATACGATCCAGCATATCCATTATCCCCGCTTCAACACCATTCCCACCATCTTCAAACGTGGCATGAGTTGGTAGCATGTTTAATCCCTGGTCCTCGTACTGCTTTCTTAGTTCCATGCCACTGCCTTTATCGTGCTGAAATCCATCATGAGGCCATGCCCACGGCAGGGTTTTCCCCCAAGGCTTTAAAGCCGCCGCATGAATCACAGGCGTTGCCTCTCTCTGCTTGTAAGCCGCTGTGATGTAGATGATATCAGGGTCACGGTCCCAAGCTAATTTAACCGCCGCCGTGGGATGGTCCCACCCAAAGTCAATCCCGCCAATTTGAACCCACACCGAAGGGATCGAGATTGCCTCACATTCGATAGATTCTTGCGTTACAGGGAAGATTCGCCCCGACCCTAGTATTGGTATACCTTTGGCTCTTGCATCACGTTCATGGGCTGGATAGCTGGCAATAATGGCCTTACGCTGCTCAGGCGTATAATGCTCTGCATCGTGGATTGTCATGCGGGTAACGTGTCGAGTCAAACCGCCATCTCCTTTGTATCCTCATCGGTCAAAAACATCCTAACCACCTCACTCATGCCGAGCAACGGCGTAAACGTCACCATAACGATTCCATCGGTTGCTATGGTCCTGGTCAAGCCCTCAATATAAATGTCCGATGGTGGTTCTTCGTCGAACCACACGCCGTCAAGCGTTTCCGATTGCCACTTCTTGCGCCCTGATTCATACGTTTTAAAACCTAAAACGCTTTGGCCACCAGATACATGCTTAACCACCACCGTGTCAAGGTAATCTGTAATCCCTGATGCTCTATTGGTATCTAGGATGTTTTTGTAAGGGATCGTTCCGGTTCCCCATAGGTTTTCCTGTGTTGGTGGACCGACTAGCATTCTTTGGGGGCCATCCCTGGTTGTTTCCCCAGTGACAGCACCAGCCCACCACGTTGTTGGTTGCTCGAACCTGCGCCCCGTAAACCACTCAGGATAAATACCGGTCAAGTGCATAGCAACTTCCATAGATCCGGCCAGCGTCTTACCTAACTGGTTCCCTGCCATAAACAAGCGTTCTTTATGAAAAGCCCCCGCAGCATGGAATCCCTTTTGCTTAGTGTAAGGGCGGTAATATTTTAGCTTGCTCCGATCCCGGTTTGTTTTTATCTTCTCCAGGACCCGGTTGTATTCCAAGAGAGCTGAGGAAACCGTAGATGTTTCTAGCTCTTTCAAGGAGTTGTTCATCGTTCATCTCCTCAAGAGGATCAATTTTTACATTCAATTCTTTAGGTAATAGATCCGCCATGATCTTACAAAACCCATAGGGGTTATCTTGGGCCACATTCTGCAAAGCCGCCTTGCCGCTTTTCTGCCATTCCTCGTAAGCGTCCGCAAGAAAAGACTCTGCAAGCTTGTTTCGTGACCCTTTCGGCCTCCCAGCTGGGTTTCCAGACTGCCCTGGCTTGAATGGTTTTAGATTATCGTTATTCATTGTTTGCTCGCTGTTTTAATCTGTGTAGTTTGTGTTTCCTGCTTACATCCGATAGTTACAAAAAGCGTTATCCACTTATTTATAACTACACGTTTATTCCCTTGCCAGTAAAGGCCCATCCACAGTAAACCGTTATCCGCTCTTGACAAGCACTCAAATTATACCCTATAAAAGAAAATTCTGCCTTAAAATCAGTAAGGTCAACCCCACAAGAAGAACCAATCAAAAGGCATCTGGTATTGCGACCAGAGCGCACCGGGCTATTAAGGGGAAAACCTTTAAAACCCACGCTACAACCCTTTTAACGCCAGCCTTATATCGTCCTCGGTTACATCCTCGTACATCACGATGATAGCAGTCCCAGACGTTAAATATATAACCGCTCTCTTATCCTCGAAGCAAACAGCCTCAAACGACCTTAATATCACCTGGTCACCGATCTCGATCATCACTTACATACCTCGAAAGAAATCATGTTGCTGTCCAGCACCTAAGTTATAAGCTATTCCCTGATTTTTTGCAGTTAAGTGGGTTAGGAACTCCTCATCGCCTTCCATCCTTAGGATTATGCTCTTTAGGTTTTTCACTTCTTTTTGTAAATTGAAATGTTCTCGAATTTCATCATAAGTCCTACCATCTCGGTACTGGCCTATAATATTTTCTAATTTAGCGTTTTCGTCTTGGAGTTTTTGTGCTTTTTCTTTCCATTCTCCCGTTCTACTTTGTGCATAGTCTAATTCTCTCTCCAACCGCTTCTCCGCTTCCCTGGCGCGTTCGGCTTCAAGCCATGTAAGTTTTGCATTACCGAAAACTGTCAGCGTAAAGTTGTTATTTATTGGCCTTATTTTTTCAAACTTTTCATCACTCATTCGATCTGTCATTTTGTTTTCTCCTGCCATTCGTTGCTCATTTCGCCGCCTTAGCAATTTGCATGGTTAACTCGCCGACCTGCTCGACAAGGATGGCGCGATCTTGCCTGAGTCCTTCTAGGTCTTCGCGCGCGCCATCTAATGTGTTCTTTAAGCCCTTCACCCAGCCCTTTTCATGCTCGACTTGCCCTTTTAATGCTGAAACTTCACGCTTCAACTCCGCGATCTCTACCAGTAAATCCGCTTTTGTCGGCATTTCAAAACCTTTCAGATAGTAGTGTTGATAATTATCGAAATTTTTAATCTTAAAATATCGCATCTAATGCCCTTTAATTGTGAGGACGTGGCCGGGGCTCTAAGCGGAAGGAGTCGAACCCCCAAACCACAACTTAGAAAGACAATCACCGTTGCAACGGCTTTCATCCGCACGGCCATGCTCCCCGGATTACGCAAGCTCTACGCCGCACGTCCAATTACTAATTTGCTACTATTTCCTACTAAATTAGTAGTTCCGATTCGTTAAAACCCCTGGCCGCCCCTCACTTAATGTGAGGTATAAGTTTTGGCGGGTCATGCGACCACGTTCTTGCACGACTCCCGAGGGCCGCAGGGGTGTTTGGTTAGAGGACCGAAATCAATGGAGGCAATCCTGTTCTTTCGTTTACTGTGCTAATGAACCCGTCAACCGCGTCCCCAATGACTTTATCGGGGTCAATCAATTTATAGAGAAACGATAACTTCCCATCCACAATCCTGTACCGTAAGTAAGCCCGAACCTTATAAACCTGGCCGCGCTTGAAAGGGGCAATCGCTAATTCCAATTCAGAGGGGATGTTTAAATTACCTGCCTTTGTCGCATTCGCCTCAAAATTTTCCTCCCATTTGATGCAAACCGCGCCGTCTTTCTGCTTAAACCCTGACTTGAAATTTACGTTTTTCATGCCCTCAAGTGATGAGCACATTTCCAAAATATCAGCCCCCGCAGGGGCAATGATATTGGCTATGTGATCTTCAAGGAATTCAAGAAACCCAGACTGAGGCATCTTGGTATTATTCATATTAGCCCAGGATTCCCATTCATCAGAAACAGGGGGAGAAAATTTAGCTCCATGATCGCACCAAGCCGGTTTGTCTTTCCCGTGGTAATCGAATATGGCTGTGAAAGTCATCTTATTTGGGTCGCAAAATATATGAGTGTTTCCATACCTAAACTCTGCAACGTAGTCCAAGAAACTTTCAATCGTCGTGAACACTCTGCATTCCTTGACCCGTAATGGGGTATTGAGCATCCCTCCTAATTCCTGCACCTTGTATCCGTCTGGGACGACAATACACGGCATACCATCAACTAATTGAATCTTCGCTTGAGTCTTTCCTAAATCGAACATTTCCCTAGCTTCCGTTTTGTTCATTACCGTTCAAGCTCCTTGGCTTCCCCGTCCACCGCAGGGACTTCTTTAATATTGAGATCATCAAAATTCATCTGTTTTGGATCGTTTCTTATTAACCCGTGATTATTTGGGTCGATATAAAACATGCTCGATGGCCGCCCCATTTCAGGAAGATTCGTTTTTATATCGGAATCGACAAACACCATCGCCGACTTTTGGTTGGGTGTTATCTTCAATTTAAGTGTTAAAGATCCCGCTTTCTCGGTCGCGTCAATCGCCTGAACCAATTGGTGCAGGGCCACCGTCAACTCATCGTGGATCTCACCGTTCTGTAAATCCTGCAAAAATGTGGTGAATGGCCGCATTTCTCTTTTCATGCTTTCTCCTTAATTTAATGTTTGAGCTATTTGAATCCCCCGGCAGTGACTGATGCGCCTGCTTGACCGGTTCAGCCCCGCCCCCTCAATGGTTTTAACGGGACCGTTAGGTTTACCCGAATGGTGGGCGGTTGCCGGGGGAATAATTAAAAAGGAATACCGCCTTCGTCTGGGCCGTCACCGCCACCGTCGCCGCCACCGCCACCGTCGCCGTAACCGTCACCGGAACCGTCACCGTCACCGCCACCGTAACCGCCACCGCCACCGTAACCGTCACCGGAACCGTCACCGTCACAGGAACCGCCACCGTAACCGTCACCGCCACCGTAACCGTAACCGGAACCGAAACCGTCACCGCCACCGTAACCGTAACCGGAACCGTCACCGTAACCGGAACCGTAACCGTAACCGGAACCGAAACCGTCAC
>JAJFIR010000017.1 GCA_021774795.1 Emcibacteraceae bacterium
TTCTCCTGTATCTTCCACCTTATTCGCCAAATTTAAATTTAATTGAACGTCTGTGGGGACTTTTGCAAAGGGAAACTTTATACAATCATTATTATTCAACTTTTGATGAATTTAAGCAGGCTTGCGGAGATTTTTTCATGGAATTGCCTGATCAGCAAGAAAAGCTTCATACTCTCTTCACAGAGAAATTTGAAACTTTACCAATTTAGTTGTCCCAATTTCAACTGGAAATGCTATAGATAAAGTTCTTTTTGTATTGTATGCATGGCCACTATCAAAATAATTGTCGTTTATTTTGAAAAAAGAAGCTAGCGTAAGTGCTATTAATTGCATATCTTTAAACATCAATAAAATTTTGTCTTCAAACTTATCAAGAAATAAATCACAACTAAAACTGGTTTTTATATTTACTTTCAATTCATTTTTTTCAATCTCAACGGATAAAACCCCACCATCATAACCAACTTGATCTGGACATTCATTATTATCAAAAGGAGTTTGACCTAAAGGTATTTGTAAAATTAAATGAGCATCTATACGAGAGTTACTATTTAGTATTTCTCCTACTGATTTTGATATTTTTTCGACTGTTTTTTTATCCATTTTTTTCTCTCTGGAATTCACACCAAAAATTTTAATTTGAGGTTCGATTACTTGCTTGCCAATATCAAGCGATGATACTTTGAGGTGTAGCCACTCTGAAAATAGAAACTTGTTAGAAAGGAAGAAGCTTCTGTCTACTGCACTTAATTTTTTTGAGTTATAAAAGTGTTCCTGAAATAGCTCATTCATTTCACAAATGGTTTCCGAGTGTCCAAACCATTTGTTATTTAAAAAAATATAGTAGTCGTTATTTTTTATTTTATCTAGTAATCCAATTTTATTATCCATCATAGCAACAACCTCCTAAAAAAAGTAAGGGGAGAATATTTGTCATATATCAATAAATAAGAGCTTTTCTTTAAAAGCTCTACATGCTTCAGAAAAAATAAATCATCAAGTAGTAATGTAAACTTCGGTAAATATTTGTTTAACGTTGAATTTTCTCATGTTTATGAGATTTTAACTAACTAATAAAACCACAGATTTATTTAGACATTAAAATTAGCTGATATTTTTGATTAAATCA
The DNA here is from genome assembly GCA_021774795.1 of Emcibacteraceae bacterium. Classification (GTDB taxonomy): domain Bacteria; phylum Pseudomonadota; class Alphaproteobacteria; order Sphingomonadales; family Emcibacteraceae; genus Pseudemcibacter. The sequence continues at coordinate 1,130 of JAJFIR010000017.1, forward strand.
GGCATATTATTAATATTAGATGAAACTCCAGCTAAAATCATTAAATCATTAAATCATTAAATCATTTTAATTTACTAAATTACGCTATACCTGTTAATAATACAGTAATTTACAAGATTTTATTTAATAAACTGTTTCCCCTCCTAAACCCTACAACCCACCTCTTACCCTCAGTTTTGCTCAACAAAACACCTTCGCCCTGCTTAAAACTCTTAATCGCATCAGGGTGAATAACAAATTCTTTAGCCGTGCGAACCGATCCGACAGTCCGATTATTAACAACTTTGTCAATCTGAGATGTCAGCTCAAATCCATCTCGAGTACCGATAAGCTTTGATAGGATCTCTGCATCATCATGATTATTTTGCCGCTGAATAATAAAATTATTACAGTTATTTAGCACTTGCCCTACCAAGGCATCCCCACCCTTCTTGACAATATCTGAGATAGACTGGGTTGCTAATATGGCATGGATACCCGCACTTCGTCCTTGATTGATTATTTGATCGTCTGCAAAAATTGAAAATTCATCAAAGATACAATATATTTTATGCTGATTTTCTCGTTGTAATTGCTCAGCTGCCAAGGCTTTTAGATCATTAATTATCAACTTACCCAAGCACTCAGCATAGGCAGGAAACGCCAGAGGCTATAAGCAAAAGCAGACTATGGCATTTTCATCTAATGCTTTGTCCAGGGTCAAAACGGTACCACTGCTGGTATCAAATAAACGCCCTGTTTCATTCTTCGTCATGTTATCAATTTTAGCTCTAAAACTTCTCAGCTTTATTGAGACTAAGGACCTTAAAGGGCTAGTTGCTTAAAGGAATTCATTGAGCAATGGTAAGATGTAATGACACCACTATACACAATATATATTCAAGATAGCCATTTTTAAATAGAAAATTAATTTACTGTTCTATCTCATTGCCCATTGTATTCCTGGATGCGATATTATTTTTTTAGAAAGCTCCAAATCCTCTGTAATCAAAGAGGGACTAACTCTACCTTCATTCCTAATTTCCTTGATAAAATCTATTTCATTTGCTGATAACGGAAGAATAGTAGCCAGTGCTTTTTGAAGCTCTAATACCATCAGGCCAGCCCACTGTTTTATTTCATTTGGTTTTCTGCTTATCGATTGTTGATGCATAACTGGCACTAGCTTATTCTTTAAATCTGTTAAGTTAGCCTCAATAAAATCAGACCTGATATAAGACAAATCAATTTCGGTCATTGCTAAATAAATTACAAATGCTTGTCGAAGTTTTTCAGTATCTAAATCTGCTTTTGTCATAAAATAGTGAGCATCAAATAGATCACGACTAACTGAACGGTTAAATAATGCTGATAACTTTCCGGCAGCAAGTTCGTGTATATCAAGTACCGGTGCTTTCAGTGTTTTATACTCTTCAATGTTTGGATGTTTTTCTATTACCGGGTATAATGGCTGCCTATACATAAAATTCAAGTCAATTTCCAAAGCGCTCCTTTGCCCTAGTACACTCGCATGATACCATATCATTTTTCCTCCAGCATGAGGCATGGGAGAACGATAATGCTCAAATTGATTCTGGCTCAAAATTTGCTGAATTGCATCAATTATCACTGGCTTTTCTTCAAGCATAGTTTCTCGTTCTAATGAGCCGATGTAATTTAAATCAATATCAACAGATAATCTTGGCAACTCATCAAAACAAAATAAATTAAGCGCGGTTCCTCCCTTTAGTACTAAACGCTCTTTTAAATATTCTACAGAAAGAATTTGGCTAAAAATATCTAATAAACAATACACTTTTTCAAAAATTTCTGGTTTATAACCTTTTGATTTTTTCTGAAGTTCTTCTTTAGATTTCAGCATCAGGTTCCTCCCATGACTGCTCAATTACAGATATTGGTAATAAGATATTCCATGGCTTTACAAGTTGAAATTTTTCTTTAGTTTTCTTTGAAGCATATTGTGGCCTTTGTGGGATTTTTTTTCGCAGGCACTTTAACTGTGATTCTGGCACGGCAAATGCTCCTGTTCGTTGATTTAAAAAATACCCAACAGTTGCAATCAAGCGGGCATTCTCTAGCAATAAGCAGTACTCAATCACCTCTTCAACATTAAGCACTGCAAAATTTTGAATTGCACGGCATACCTCTTCCCAGCCACCACACAATTCTACTCGATTAAGTATATCAACATAGGTACGGGCTGGGTTTGTTATTTTCAATGATAAGCCTTGGCGATCAATGCTTATAATACCTATTGATTGTTTTTGCTTTTCAATTAGAGCCTTGGGGGCCACAACTGACTGAAACCATTGTCCCTGAAATTCAAAAGGTTTGCTTTTTTGTGTAGTAATATATGTAAATTGGCCGAAAGATGAATAAGCTAAACCCATTAACTCAAGAGCAGTATGATAACCTAATACAGAATCTCCAGTGACTTTTCCCGCAATAAGATAAGGGTCAATAGCAAAAGTTTCTGGAGATTGGCCTGGAGGAATCACCGCATAAAGTTTACGTCGCACAGGCTTGATTCGGCCTGTTTCAGCATAATAACGTAATGCAGTATTCACTGAAGTTGGCTTGATTTCCTTTTCTGACGCCTTCCAAACGGTAAATTCTTCATGGCGAAAAACCAGGTGATTGTAAAAGAATTGCTCAGCCTTCATTTTCTAAAAATCTCCAATAATATGTAAATTATAGCCATTAATGGAGATTATTTCATATGATTTGTGGCTATTTTCCACAAAATATTTCTTGAAGATCTTACTAACTCACGCAAAAGTCACGCAAATTTGAATAATTTACTGGTAAATTTAAACGTTCTTCAAATTGAAAATGAGATAACTAATTGATTTAAATCAAAAAAAATGGCGCGCCCGGAGAGATTCGAACTCCCGACCGCCTGGTTCGTAGCTATAAACTTGAAGTTTAACTGTTTGATTTAACTAGTAATTTGACCGGGGATGTCCGTAACTAACGCCCTGGAATAGGCTCCAATGACGTGGGCAAATACGTGAAAGTCACGTGGAGGATTTTGATTAAACTTAAGCCTACCTTAGTAAAAGGCTAAATATTGAGGTGGACGATTTCGGCACAGACGACCCTACTTTGAACCTACTTCAGGCTCATTCTGCATTGGACGAAGCTACTGCTTGCATGTTAATTCAAAATGTACGATAATTACACTAACAAAACCCGTCAAGGCTATGCTCCCAGGAGTATCCTCAAACCGACGGGTTACTTTTTTATAGGGATAGATAAGTGGCATTTGATAAGCCTTTTAAAACGATTCAACAACAAATTGAAATTCTATCCCAGCGTGGCCTAATAATCGATGACCATGCTGAGCACTATCTAAGTCACCTAAATTATTACCGCCTTTCTGGCTACTGGCGCCTTTTCTTACGAGATGCAAATTTATTCAAACCAAATGCAACCTTCATGGAGGTTTTAAATCTTTATATATTTGACCGTGAATTTCGTCTTTTACTTTTAGATGCAATTGAAAGAATTGAGGTGTCAGTAAGAACCCAATGGGCATATTGTTTTTCAAAACAATACGGGCCACATGGATATTTAGACTGTAGCTTAAGCAGCAATGTACACTGGCATGCCCAGAATCTATTACTACTAGAAAAAGAGCGAAAAAGAAGCGATGAGCCTTTTATTGCACATTTCAGCGATAGTAATAACGCCCCACCAATATGGGCAATATGCGAAGTGATGTCATTCGGTGTACTTTCCCGGTGGTTGAAAAACCTAAAACCCACAGTTTGCAAAAATGAAATAAGCCGCTGCTATGGTTTAGATTATAAAGTTCTAGTAAGCTTTGTTGAGCATATGACTTATCTGAGAAATTGCTGCGCTCACCATAGCCGAGTTTGGAATAGAAGGATGACAAAAACATTGAAAATTCCGCGCTCAAAACCTAAAACATTAATTAGCAGCTTAAACTATCAGCAAAACTCCGAAAGAAAAATTTACAATACACTTGTTATGCTTCAATACCTTCTCAATATTATATGTCCAGATAATCATTTTAAGAAAAAATTAACTTCAATCCTAGATAATCATAATATCCAAGTAGAAGCAATGGGTTTTCCCTTTGGTTGGAAAGAAAAAGATATTTGGCTTTTTTAAAAGTCTATAACAGTTGCCTGTTGTATCCGAATTCCTATTTTAGACTAACTACAAATTGGGCATCAGAGCGGCCTTTTTCACGTCGATTATAACTTTCTTGGGTATTTGCATCATCTTGATCACTCAATTGCATGATCAACAAGAAAAACTCCTGTATGAAATTAAATCACAGTGATCAAGATGGATCAAGAATTTTCCGTAAAGATTCACCTTTTAATATAAATTGCATAGCTTGATGAATAATTCGATCAATAATGGCATCGGCAATCGTGTGATCGCCGACATAATCATGCCAGTGCTCAATAGGAAGCTGAGAGGCGATGATGATGGAACGTTGATCGTAGCTGTCATCAATGATCTCTAAGAGATCGGCTCTCCTTTCCGGTGTAATCGGATCGATCCCCCAATCATCAATGACGAGGCACTGAACCTTTAAAAGCTGACTGGTTAAGCGAGAATAACTGCCATCGGCTTTGGCAATGCGGATGGCTTCAAAAAGCTTAGATAATCGATAATAGCGGGTATTAAATCCCATTTGACAAGCGCGCTGTGCACACGCACATGCCAAGTAAGTTTTACCGATCCCCGTGGGGCCAAGCAAGAGAATATTCTGATGTTTTATTAACCACTGCCCCGTAGTCAAACACTTCAGTTGCTCAGGGCTAACGGCTCTTTTATGCTCATAATTAATATCTTCTACCATGGCTTGAGGATATCGAAGCTTTGCTTGCTTGAGCAATCGGGCGAGCCGTTTATTCTCACGATGAAGAACTTCTTGATCGACAAGAAGACTTAATCTCTCAGTGAAAGAAAGGGTTTGCAACGCTTGGCTTTGCTCAATATGCGTCAGTCCCTCAAGCATTCCAGTTAATTTGAGTGTTCGCATTTTATCAAGAGTCACTTGTTCTAACATAATTCTTCCTCGGTTTGTTGGTAATAATTGGCTCCACGAACATTCTCATGCTCAGGCGTGATTGGAACGTCAACGGCTTGAACAGGAGAGACGTTATCCAGCCCTTTTTCCAATATGGATTGAATACTTTTAAACTGAATGCAATCCAATACCAAAGCACGGCGGCAGGCTTTATCAAGTCGCTGGCTTCCAAACTGTTTACATAATCGCTTCAAACCAAAATGTATTTTGCTGCATTACTCTGGATGAAAATTTTTATCGGTCACAACCTGGGCCACGTTAAATACACCAGCGCCTGTTTTTTCAGCCCACTCAAGAAAAACCTGAGGCGTCCACTGTTGATAATTACGATGAGCTTTAGGCATATGCGCATCAACCGTGGTGCACTTATCTCTCTCAAAGGAGCGTAAGTGAGAAGCTTTACGTTGATTTTGATGAAAAATTTCTACAGTCATTTGCGTCAAGCGACACAACACCGTTTCACCCACTAAGCTATAGGGAACACTATAATAGTGCTTATCTATTCGAATATGGTAATCTTTCGATACTTTTTGATGAGTCAACGTTGCATATTCATATTCTTTATCAGGCAGAGGCAACAAATGAGATTTTTCAATATCAACAAATTGTTGATAACGACTGCTTTGGCGTTTTTGAAACGGTTTTTGATTCAATGCGCCTAGCAATTCAGAGATAGCATTATTCAATGCAGCCAAACTGTAAAATTTTTGTTTTGATAGTCTTGCAATGATCCAACGAGAACTGACTAATACGGCATTTTCTGCAATGGATTTGTCTTGAGGTGTCCTTGGCCTAGCAGGAATAATCACGGTACCATAATGCTCCGCCATATCGGCATAAGTCGGATTGGCCTCCGGCTCAAATTGACAACTGTCTGTGATGCCTGATTTAAGATTATCAGGAACCAGTATTTGAGGAACACCACGGTAAAATCGAAAAGCTCGTTTATGGCAATCAATCCAATCAGGTAGGGATTGACTTCGTGAGGCATAAGCAAAGGTATAATGAGAGACACCCAATGCCATTAAAAAAAGTTGTGCTTTAAAAAGAAGATGACGTGTCTCCCGGCAATAGATAGGAAATGTCGTACCGGCATAATCAATAAAGCCCTTTTCTCCTGCTTTATGCTCAAGCCGCATCGAAAGTTTTTGCTTTTTACGCCAGACATTGTAATGGCGGGTAAATTGAGTATAGCTATAGGCACGTTGGCCGTTTTCAGCAGCATATGTCTCCCATAACAACATTAATGTCATATGTTTGATAGCAAGTTCCTGGTGGAGTTGTGGCCAATCAGGTAAGACATATTTTCCAGGCTGATTTCGCAATTGTTTTGCCATCGGCTCGAGCAGGCTCCGGAGTTCCTCATCGTCAAGAGACTCCGGTAAAGGCCAACTCACCTTTGCTAGCGCCGCAGCTTGAACATAATAAGAGACCGTCCCTGGAGACACATTCAGGGCTTTACCTATTTGACGATGAGTTAATTTTGCGCTGAATTTTAAGCGCAGTAGCTCGCGTAATTTCTTCATTTTGATCCTCTCTGTTGGCATTCTAAGACTCCCTAAGTGATGTTGTATTAACAACTTAGAGAATACGCCTGAATGATATTGATACAATTAGAGAAAATCTTGTTCAGTTCACTTCATTTGCATCATCTTGATCGCTCAATTGCAAGATCAACAAAAAGCGATCACAATTTTTGCAATTTCATGATCAAGATCATGCAAATTTGCGATCAAGATGATGCAAATACCCAATTTGGAATAAATTTTTGTTTTAAGTAACAATTAGCGCTTTCCATATTGTCAACATTGTTGATTCGAAGTTCTGGTATTAAGCGATCC
>JAJFIR010000018.1 GCA_021774795.1 Emcibacteraceae bacterium
TGTTTCCTTTGGCGGACCCTACGTTGGATTTTTCTCAACCCATGATAAATTTTTAAGACAGATTCCCGGCCGCATCGTCGGCGAGACCGTTGATCAGCAAGGCAAACGCGCCTTTGCGCTTACCATCAAAACGCGTGAGCAGGATATCCGGCGTGAAAAAGCCACGTCCAACATCTGCACTAACCAGGGACTGTGCGCACTGGCGGTAACGGTCTGGTTGGCGGCGAGGGGGAAGAAGGGATTGCGCGAACTCGCGCTGGAAAATGTGAAACGGTCGGATTTGCTCAAGAAGAAGCTGGCGGGACTCAAAAACTTCAAACTGAAATTCGACGCTCCGACCTATAACGAATTTGTTCTGGAATGCCCGGTGCCTGCGGAAGAAATTCAGAGCAAACTGCTGGAAGAGGGCATCATCGCCGGCCTGCCACTTGGAACCCACCACGAAGAACTTAACAACTGTTTGCTCCTCTGCGCCACCGAACTCACATCAGAAGATGATATGGACAGGTTAGTGAGAGCTTTTGGAAAAGCGTAACTTAAAACTAGTCACTTCCTCGATGATTCAAATCTGATGACAATTGGTATTACTTTTTCTCTCCATCCTCATCAGCAGTAGTAGGGGGTTTCGGGTCAGGCTTGTCTGGAGTAATCGTTAATGTGAGGACGGATTTTTCACTATCAATAAACTCTCCCCCTGCGATTCCCAGAGTAATAGTTTCGATTTCATTTTCACTAAAGGGGGGGGTGGGAGTGATAGAGTCAAAAATAATTTCTAGTTTGTTATTCTTGTTTTGATCATTGATTGCTATTTCTTCATTCAGGCTAAAACTTCTTTTTAATTCATCATCCGAAAATAAAATCTTTAACTGGCTATTGATTATCTTTTGGCCATCCTCTTTTCGAGTGAATTTTATTTTTTTACCTGACTTGCCCAGAATAAAAGCGGTATCTAATTCAAGGTTGATTCCATTCCCCAGTGCACTTATAGGTTCATTAATGCTGGAATGTATAAACCCCAACCTTGAACCTTTTTCCTTAAAGAAATCATGCAAATTGGCATTCCTGGAATTCCCGTCATTGGTTGTTAGATGAACCAAAATATCATGCTTATTTCCTACAGTTTCTGTAGAAGGCCATCCTGTTGGAAACCCGGTATTAAATCCATCGGATTTTGCCAGTAAATCCTCCCAATTGTCTTCGTGGACTATTAATGAAGCGTTTCCAGATTTATTGTTTTTGATATCCTTTAATAACCATTGAAGGCTGGCTAATGTAGTAACATCTCCAGGATCAGGTTTTTCCAATAGCTTTTGAAATATTTTCTTTGTGTCGGAATCGAGAATATTTCCTATGCTGCAATTACTTGGATCAACCCCCTTAAACTCATCTTTTCCTAATTTAAAAACCTTCACAACAACACTGTCTTCTAATTGGTCAAGGGTAGGAAGAATAGTCTGAATGGCACCGCAGGTTTGCATAACGTAAATGTGGGTAACCTTAAGTGTCCTTAACTTTGCATCAAGATCATCAGCCTGCTCTAATCCCGTAGGGCTGAGCTGGCCATCCAGACTAATATCTGCTCTACGAGCGATAAAAACATTATGCGAGGTTTCCGATAACTCAGGTGTTTCCTCTGGATCTCGTTTTTTATTCGCACTCTCCAAATCGGCGTTTACCAAAATTTCAACGCTTTGCCCCTGCGCACTCACCGCCGTGACCTTTATTTTCTGTTTGCTGGCAGAAGCACCGAATAACCCCTCTTGCCCTCTAATATCGATTACAGCTCCATTATGAGCCACACTGACCAAATCAGGATGGCTGGAAGCGACTCCGACAACAGGGCCATTTTTGAGGACCAGAATATCGGTATTTTTATTTGCCTCGGTCAGGGTTACATTTTCCGATGAAACTCGCAGGTCTGAATGTTCTCCGGTTGCCTGCTTGACCTCTTCCAATGTAGGAATGGAATTGACTAATGCCTTTTCAATCAGTTTTATCGCCCCAACTGTTTCCGCGTACAAGTCCGCTCCGTGCTGGGTCATTTTGTAATTTTCAACACGGCCTTTTTTTTTGGCCATAGTCTGAAAATATCTCGCCTCTGAGCTTTCTATCAAAGCCAGCCCATCTTGATAGGCTTGTGCTCGGTCTTTCATTTTAAATATGCTGATCAAATCGTTGGTGAATAGACTAGATGCTGAAAGTGCTGCAACGGCTCTGATAACAGATGCCCCGCCACCCGAAGTCACTCCTACCGTTGCTGCAGTTGCAGCCGTGGCAAGTGAAATGGTGCTGCTAACATAAGCCGCAACAGATGCCCATTTCATCTTTGTTCTCAGCATATGTCTTACATGATTGGTAAACTCCAGAATTTCCCTGTCAGTGACCGTGTAATCAATGGACCGATCAACAGCTTTATAATATTTATCACCACAGCCACTCGTCCCAAAAAGAACCGAACAGCACAAAAGAATTAATAAAAGAGGATGTCGAAATGTCCGGTTCATCTTTCAGTCCTTTCAAGGGGATATTTTTTAATTAATCAATCTTTGGGTATTCATTTAATTTCAACAAGATAAACTTTGTCATCCTTGCTTGGATTTTTCCCGGCTCTATAAAACACTTTCACCACTCCTTGATCTTTACCTTTAATAGTTAATTGATAGCAATTTTTGCAGCCTGAATATGAACCTGTGGTTTTGCCAGAGCTCTCACTGTTAACCCCTATTACTGTTGCTTCTAGGGTCTTTTCAACTTCTGGTAACTTAGAAATACTGGCA
>JAJFIR010000019.1 GCA_021774795.1 Emcibacteraceae bacterium
GACCATTTGAGATCACCCGGTAAAGCTTTACGATTTATAGCTTGATCCCGTTTATGAACCCAACTGGGTGGTGTGCTGTGAGGCTTCTGTTCGAAAGGAGCTTTCGAGTTTACGGTAGATTGATTTTATGTGACAAGCCTCCCACAGAAAACCTCCCGGGGTATTATCAATTATCAATAATTAATTATTGACAAACGATCATTATTTATTAGTCTTGGCAGAGTGTTTAACAAAAATGGAAAACCCCACGTATGAAATACTCACTTATCATAGCCATCGCTTTCGCCTTCATTCGTCTGAATAATCCGGTTTTTGCGCAAGATACAACGCCACAAAAGACTGTTGGAGATCGGGAAGTCAGTTTGGGGCTTGGCATTCCCGCTACTATTGATTTTCACGGTTATATTGGGCTGGCGACTGGCGTGTTTCCCGACTATCAGGGTTCGGATGATGTTTCGGCGGTTGTGTTGCCGCTTGTTGATATTCGACAAGAAGATTTTTTGTTTATTAGAGGGGCAAGCGTCAACCCGAATGACGGTTACGGCAGTATGGGCTGGAACGCATTAAATTTCGGATACGATGAGCGTGGTGAGCGCAAATTAGCACTGTCTTTTGGGCCGATGATCCGTTTTAGTGCCGGTCGTGACGAGGATGATAATTCCGCGCTCATTGGCCTTGGCGATATCGATGATAGTGCCGCACTTGGCGGGTTTATTGAGGTAAGAGCGGGTAATTGGTCGGCAGATGTGAGTACCGTATCTCAAGATGCGGGAGATGCGGGTGACGGTCTTTTGGTGGCTTTTCGTAGCAGTTACACCGCGCAGATAAGCGAGCGTTTCTCAATCACACCTACCGTATTTGCCAGTTGGGGTGATGATGATTACATGCAAGGGTTTTACGGCGTGAACAGTGCTCAAGCAATGCGTAGCGGCGCGACACAATTCAATGCTGAGTCAGGGTTTAAAGATGTCGGTTTTCAGATAGGCATGACCTATTCTTTGTTTGAGAATTTTTTGATTAATGGGCAAATTGGCTATCAGCAATTGTTGAATGACGCTGCTGATAGCCCGATTGTGGATAGCAGCAACCGCTCACGCGATCAGATTAGAGTGCTGTTTGGCATGGCGTACAAGTTTTGACGGAATTATCTATCATGTGTTACACAAATGCGAAGGATATTAATTATGACCGATAACAGCATTCATCATTTACAACATGTCAGCCAAAAGTACCTTGTCTTATTCAATGTGCTGCTGATAGTTATCCCCATTGCAGATTTTTTGTATTGGGGGTTCTTCAACCATCTGCCCGAAGGGTTCCTTGCCGATCTCCCCGTGATGCCAGTGCAAAAACTCTCCTCGTTTCAATTAATTCTCGGAGCCTTTGTAAGTTTGCTTCCCGCAGGCGTTATTTTGTATGGCCTTGCAACATTGAAAGGACTATTTCGGCTTTACGCCAAGGCCATCACGTTTTCAACTGAAAACGTGAAATATTTTCATCGGTTGGGATATGTATTTATTGCCTGGGTGATGGCTAGCGTGATATTTACGCCATTGATTAGTTTGGTGATTACACATGCCAACTCCGTTGGCGAAAAGGCAATTTCGTTCAATTTGGAATTGCCGATCTGATTACGCTGATAGTGGGCGGCATCATCTTGGTCATTGCCTGGGTAATGAATGAAGGAAGAAAGCTTGAAGATGAACAAGCACATACAGTGTAGGAGATTTCATGACAATCATTGTTAATCTGGATGTGATGCTGGCGAAGCGGAAAACGAAATCTAATGAACTCGCTTCTCAAATAGGGATCACCGAGCAGAATCTTTCTATTCTCAAGACGGGTAAAGCAAGAGCTGTTCGCCTCACCACACTGGATGCTATCTGCAAGGCTCTTAATTGTCAGCCGGGAGATATCTTGGAATATAAGCCTTGATGCGGGTTTCTCACATTAACTTGTTTTAACGAATAAAAGAAATATTCATAATCAACATTGTTATATGTTAAAGAGTTCATATTTGCACTGAAATCTATTAAGTACAATTATTGGAGCAGACATGAATATAGCAATTCTAACTTTTGAAGGTTTTAATGAACTAGATTCATTTATTGCGTTTGGTATTTTAAATCGTATGAGGAACTCAGGCTGGAACATTCAAATAACTTGTCCAACTGATAAAGTGACGTCCATGAATGGGGTAACCATCGAAGCGCAGCAACGTTTGGAATATGCAAACACAGCGGATGTTGTGCTTTTTGGCAGTGGCATCAATACACGTGATATAGCAAACGACGATTCAATATTGAATAGGCTCAAACTAGATAGCCAAAAACAGGTTGTTTGTGCGCAATGTTCTGGAACATTATTATTAGCAAAATTAGGCCTGCTTGGTGATCTTCCGGCCTGTACTGATCTAACAAGCAAACCTTGGGTGATCGAGGCAGGAATTGAGGTACTTAATCAGCCGTTTAGCGCAAAAGATAACATTGCAACAGCCGGAGGATGCCTGTCTTCTCAATATCTGGCGACATGGATAATTGCAAAATTAGCTGGAGAAGAGCCCGCCTCATCGGCGATATATTATGTTTCTCCGGTTGGGGAAAAAGAGAAATATGTTGAGCATTGTTTATCCGTCGTTTCGCCTTTTGTTTCAAATTTTAAATAGTCCGAGTTGGCGTTTCATAACGAAGGCTATGAAACGGTTTATTTAAAAGAGGGTCAGTGCGTGTTTGTGACGGTAATATGTCGATGTTTGTATTTCACGTGACGAGGAAATTTGCTTATGTTTAAGTCCTTGTTCAGACATAAACATAAGAAACATATT
>JAJFIR010000020.1 GCA_021774795.1 Emcibacteraceae bacterium
TGATACAGATCCTGAGAGTGATTCTCTATCTGTGAGTGCCTATACAGGGGCAGGGGCTGTTGGCGATACAGTTGCCGGAGATAATGGATATGGAACCTTCACCATTCTTGCAGATGGTAGCTACACATACGAACTCGATGACTCTAACACAACGGTTAATGCGCTGAAGGTTGGGGAGACCGTAACAGACACCATTACCTATACAACAAGCGATGGGAGTTTGACAGATACAGCCGTTCTCACCATCACCATTAAGGGCGCTAATGATGCGCCTCCAGTAGCGGTTGCTGATAGCAATGCTATTGTTGAACGCCTTGGGACTACTGATGCAGTTGATAACAATGTGGCGGGTAATGTGCTCACCAATGATACAGATGCTGATGGTGACTCCTTATCGGTGAGTGCTTACACAGGCGCTGGTGCCGTTGGCGATACAGTTGCCGGGGACAATGGATACGGAACCTTCACGATCCTCGCAGATGGTAGTTACACATACGAACTCGATGATAGCAGTGCTGATGTTACAAATTTAAGAGCAGGAGACCCACCGTTAACAGATACCATTACCTATACGGTAAGCGATGGGGATCTCACAGATACAGCCGTATTGACTGTTAGCATTAGTGGTGTGGATGCGGCTGATTTAACGGTTGGCACCAGTGGTTCTAATGTCCTTTCTGGAGGTGGTTCTCCTGATGTTATGGTCGGAGACCCAGGAGATATTTTTGATACGACAGCTGCTGATAACATTAGAGGTCGAGGCGGAGATGATTATATCTTTGGGGATATTGTCTACACAGATATTATTCAGCCACTTGAAAATGCAGGAATTGATGGTGTGGTGGCTGAAATTGGTGGCATGCCAACAGATGAAGAAAAATCTGAATTCATAGAAGATAATCATCGTGCATTGGGACATGAACCAATGGGCGGTCGTGGCTCTGGTGATGCCATACGTGGAAATAGAGGTGATGATACTATTTATGGACAGGGAGGAGACGATAATATTCGTGGTGGTCCAGGAGATGATACGATATTTGGCGGAACAGGAATTGATACTTTAAGAGGGCAGGCTGGTACCGACACATTTGGATTTTTCACAGAAGATATTGGCACAGGAGTGGATGATATTATGGACTTTACCAGTGCAGAATTCTTAGATCTTGCAGATATTTTAACAGATGCTGGATTTGTTGAAGGCGTGAGTGATATCAACGACTATGTCGAATTAGAGGAGGTACTCGGAGGAGATGTTGCTGTTCGTGTAGATACAACAGGATCAGGTGCAAGCTTTACCGATATTGCAACTATTACAAGCGGAAATGTGGGCACTACAGATAGTATTGATATCATCATAAATGACCTAACAAGTGCGACCGAGTCCGTTACAATTGCATAAGGGAAAATTATTTTTACCTTAGACTAATCCAATACAGTCTATTTTTCTACGCTCTGAGTTTTGCCATACGATAGTCAAATTTAATGATGTCAATAGATGTAGAAGGTAAGACGCTGTATGTATGAGGAAGGCATTATGAAAAGGTGATTACTTCTCATGAGCAGCCAACATAAAATTTTTCCAGATTTTAGCAGGTATATTACCGCCTGTAACTTTATTCATAGGCTTACCATCATCGTTGCCAACCCATATGCCCGTTACAAGACGAGGGTAGGCGGCATAGCCAATAAACCAGGCATCGCGATGCTTCTGACTGGTCCCTGATTTTCCATAACAAGCATGAGGCAGCTGAGCAGACCTTCCTGTCCCATAGTTCATGACTGCATTTAAGAGGGATTGCATGATGACAGCATGCTGAGGAGCTATAATGGTTTTGCCAGGAGCTTTAGGGCGTTTATAGAGGATATTTCCTCTGCGATCTCTCACTTCCTGAATGCCATAGGGTTCCACACGCCGGCCTTGGTTGGCAATAACGGCATAGGCTGCTGTAATTTCACACAGTGTTGAATCACCTGAGCCAAGAGCAATGCTGAGATCTTTTTGGAGTTGACTTGTCCAGCCGAGCCTATAAGCCATATCTGAGATACGTCGATGCCCCAGTCGTTTAGCAAGACGTGCGGCAACTGTATTAACTGAATAAGCAAACCCATCTTTTAATGGAATGTCCCCTCGGGATTTCCAACCATAATTCTTAGGATTCCAGGTTCTAAGCCCCAATGGCTTATCCGAGATCATTGTCTGTGGTGTAAACCCATATTCAAGCGCGGTTAAATAGACAAACAATTTAAAAATCGAGCCCGTTTGCCTTTGTGCTTGGGTGGCGCGATTAAATTGAGTGTCGGCATAATCATGCCCACCAACCAAAGCCCGGATAGCTCCTTCTGGTGTCATGGAAATCAAAGCAGCTTCTTGGAATTTCCTCTCAAGCCCATGGAGGACAACAATTTCCTCACATTTTTGCTCAGCAAGCTTTTGAAGTTTCGGGCTGAGTGTGGTGATAACTAAAACATCTTGTTCAACAACGCCTACATAATCAGGCAAGGTTTCAATAACCCAGTCCGTGAAATAGCGCCCAAGGCTGACATCCTGGCGAGCTTGTTGCATTTGATTGAGCGCTGGTTTAACAGCATTGCGTCTTGCCTGTGTAACAAATTCAGCATCCACCATTTTGGCCAGCACAACTTGAGCGCGTTCATCAGCAAGTTTTGGATTGGATCGAGGGCTATAGCGGGATGGAGCTTTCAGGAGACCTGCAACCACAGCTGACTCATAAAGGCTGAGACTTCTAGCGCGTTTGCTAAAGTACTTTTGTGCTGCGGCGTCTACACCATAGACACCAGATCCAAGATAGACGCGATTGATATACATTTCCAAAATTTGGTCTTTGGAAAAGGTCCTCTCAAGCCAAACAGATAGAAGGACCTCCTGAATTTTTCGCCTTAGAGATCTGTCGGTAGCTTTATAGAGCTTCTCAGATAGTAAGAAATTCTTGGCAAGCTGCTGGGTAATAGTACTACCCCCTTGAACAACCCCCCCCGCTTGAAAATTATTATATGCAGCACGCATGATGCCAAAAACATCAATGCCAAAGTGATTATAAAAACGGTGGTCTTCAATTGCGAGAATCGCCTGCCAAACATGGGGGGGAAGGTCCTTAATAGAAGCTCGTTGCCCATAGATATCTCCATATGTCGCTAAGAGAGTTCCATCTGATGCAACAATGCTAATGCCTGGTTGGCGGGTTGAGTTCACAAGGCGCTTTGAGTCTGGAAGATCATATCC
>JAJFIR010000003.1 GCA_021774795.1 Emcibacteraceae bacterium
GATTACAACGGAGATTCAGAAGTGGCTCGCGATACAAACCTTCATCTTCCTTTCGGAGTTGCAATGAATCCAGATGGTAAGTTACTGGTGGTCGACCGATCACATTATCGCATTCGCAGCGTCGATTTGAAGCGGGGTAGCGTAAAAACCATCGCAGGGAATGGACGCAAAATGTTTGCCGGAGATGGTGGCCCTGCAACCGGGGCTACATTGAGCTTTCCGCACGGTATAGCGGTAGATAAAGAAGACAATGTGTTGATTTCTGATAAAGGGAATTACCGAATTCGCAAGATTTCTCCAAATGGCATTATCCATACTATTGCAGGCAACGGCATCCGCGGAAATATCGGTGATGATATGCCCGCTATGGAAGCCTCCATTTATGGGGCCACTTCGCTGAAACTGAACAACAAAGAAGAAATGTATATCCTCAGCCCAAGTGGCTTCGTGAGTCTGATTAGAAAGATCGATGAAAAAGGAATCATGAGAAAATTCCTAGATACAGTTAACCCGACATATCTTAAATCGATAGCAAACAGTAAGTATAAAGGCAAAGTGCAAACCGGGGAACTGGCCATCATCACTACCTTTTCAGATATCACCTTCGACCACAAAGGCAATATGTTTGTCTCTGATAGGCTCAACCACCAAATTCGCAAAGTGGATTCAAAAGGAAACATCTCTACGATCGCCGGAACGGGTGAGTCATCTCATTACGGAGATGGAGGCCCCGCAAGTGAAGCGGCGTTTCGAGATCCTAGCGCATTAGCCACAGACAAAGAGGGAAATTTGTATATTGGGGATGGCGCCAACAATATGATAAGGAAAATTGATACAAACGGTATTATCTCCACCATCGCGGGTAACGGTAATCATAAAGCTACTGGCGATGGAGGCCCCGCAGTGGAAGCAGGCATTCGCAATATAGATTACCTGGCAGTCAGCCCACAGGGGGAAGTTCATATAGTAGGAATGAATTCAAACACTGTCCGAAAAATCACTAAAGACGGGAAAATAGTTACGGTAGCTGGAACAGGTTATCAGGGTTATTTTGGCGATGGGGGTCCCGCAACCAAAGCCATGCTTAAAAGCCCTGTTGCCATAGCATTCGATTCGAAGAGCAATCTATATATTACCGACATGGGTAACAACCGTATCCGAAAAGTGGACTCAAAAGGTGTCATGTCCACGTTTGCGGGAACCGGTAATTTTGGTTGGGCTCAAGATGGCGAAACAGTAGAAATTATTTTGCACCATTTCCCCTGATTGATCTCGTTTTCATGAGGCTTAATAACAAATCAGGTAGACATTTTAAATTTTTTATCTGGAGAAATTTTACAATGAATCGTTTCATTCTCACCGGGCTGGTTTTCATTTCATCCTTGGTAATAAGCAATAATACTTTCGCCGCCGACACGGATGTGTTTGCCGAAATCTTAAAAAGAACAGATAGCATCTCTTGCACCCAACCTGAAAAACTTCCGGGTTTTTATGGTCAAGGTCTGGTCATTATGGAGGATGACAAACGTGCTTTGTTGGCAAATCGGGTAAAAGATTATCGGCAGATGATATCAGATTTCCGAGATATTAATTGTCAGGTTCAACGCCAGATTCTCTCAGGTCACGTGGGAAGTAAGATTGGGTATGTGCTGGCTGACGAAATCAGTAGCGTCACTTCCAAATCTAATGACACCGATGAGCGACAGCACAGTGTCTGTAGTTATAATTTTGTCAAAGAAGACTCTAAGTGGAGAATAACTCTTGAGCATTGCTCTAGCTTGCCCGATTACAGTATTAATCCGGGGGACGATGCCTTGTACTATTTTCACAATCCTATATACTGACCCTCTTCCCTTATCAGGGAAGGCGAAGTCTTGAGGAGGGGTTGACGGATAACATCTTTTTGTTGTGTTCAATGTGAGTCTTTTCTTTTTGAAGTCTAGCGTTACCCTGGAAGGCGTGATCCGGTAAGATGGGAAATTCCAGTGAAAAAAATTATTGCACATGTCGACCCTGATTTACGCGAGCTGATTCCGGGCTACTTGCAAAATCGCCGCAAAGACATAAAAGCCATCGATGCCGCACTCAAGAGTGCTGATTTAGTAAAAATTCGTACCCTCGGTCATTCCATGAAGGGGTCGGGCGGCGGGTACGGGTTCATGCCCATCAGTGTGATTGGGGCCGCTATTGAAAAAGCAGCGAAAGAAAAGGCCCCGAACGATATCCAAATTCATCTCAATGAATTACTAAGTTATCTGGACAGCGTTTCCGTGGTGTACGATTTACCCTCCTGATTTGTTTGGACGATCCCGTTGATTTTTAACTTCGCACTCACTTCCAAAAAATATTGTGTTCACTTTTAAAAAGGGACTGGCAATTTTTCTGATTACCCTGATGGGGGTCTGCTCTGCCTATGCCCAGGAAAAGGATTGGACTTTCTGGCAGCAAAAATTTTTCCAAACAAAAGCGAACGAGGCCACCGATCACGAAACGGCGCATTTCTGGAGAACTCAAGAACCTCATATTAAAGAGATAAAGATCACAGCGACTTTGCCCGACTACCCTTGGGTTCAAATCTCTAGTTACAGAAACCGTTCAGCGGAACGTTGCACTACCTGTCACGATGGCATATCTGCAGTCAGCACATCACATCCACCGGAGTTTGGTTGCACTGTCTGTCATGGCGGCGAACCCGAATCCGTTGACAAAGACCAAGCCCACGCCACATTGATATATGACCCCAAAGCTGGGACGAGGAAGCGCAATCCATCCAGCCTCAGTGTGGTTGAACAATCCTGCGGGCAGCTTTATTGTCACTCTGGCCATGCAGAGGAGGACCGCAACCATATTCAGCGCTTAAACAAATCCATGATGAATACTATGGCTGGAGTGATTTCAGGTTTACGCTATCAATGGGCCGGACAAACTAAAAAGACCGCACGCTATGCAACAGAAGATGTTGCAGATAAAGACGGCAATACACCGCATGAATGGGGGGCTCTAGAAAAGCTGGACAAACTGCCCTACTTTTCTTATTTGGATATCCCGAAATCAGATAAAAAATCCATTCACGCAATTTCAAAGCATCCCGGTGACCGCCTTTTACGCCAACAATGCTTTCAATGCCATATAGATTCCCCACCGCCGCCGGGACAATATCGATCTCAAGGTTGCGCAGCATGTCATTTTACTTATTCGAACACAGGCCTCTATGAAGGCGATGACCCGACTATCTCCAAAACACAAACCGGTCATGCAAAATTCCATAAGCTTCAGGCCTTGCCAAAACGTACAGTGTGTGTGCAATGCCATCAAGGGTTTTCGTTGCAGCCATTGGGCAATGACCCTTCTCCAGTCATAGAAAAGGATGCAACCAAACTCGATAATGAAGAAATAAATGACGAGCAAAATATCGACCTGCCACTCCAAAAAGAAGTATTTATCGAAGAGGGGCTAGAGAGAGTTGAAATACTTACAGAAGAAAAAGTGCTGGATGATGAAAACGAGCCGCTCCTACAAGACCTTGAAGAGAGCCCTGAAAAAGTCGCCTTGCCAAGCGAAGAGGAAGAACCCATAAAAGAAGCTCCACTATTTGCGGGTCAGGGAAATGTTCAGGTCGATGTTCATACTGCTCGTGGAATGGATTGTATCGACTGCCACACGCAAAACGATATCATGGGAGATGGCAACCTGTATTCCAAACAACATCAAGCTGTGGAAATCCGTTGCGAAACCTGTCATGGTGATGACAATAGCTATCCTCTGGTATCTCAAGTTACCGACCCAAAAGACACGGTCATTCGACTCAGTAAAAACTACGAGGGCGAACCTAATTCTGTCGGAGACTCGATGGCTGTTTCCGAACGAAAAAGACGAATGGCAAATGTAAAAGTTCAAAATGGAAAAATGGTTACCCTTGGCAAACGTAGTGGTCGTGTTTATGATATCCCTTTGGTTCGAGATGCAGAGTCCCATTTTATCCCACAGCACCGATCGCGTTTGGAATGCACCGCCTGTCATTCTCAATGGGTGGTTCGATGTCCAGGTTGCCATGTCTCAATGAAATTAGGACAAGACAAGTTAGATTTGAAGATTGCACCACCTATGCAAGTCCAGCAACCGGCACTGATGATAGGGCCTCGTGGAAAAGTTGCACCAATGCTTGCTCAACCCGAAAGGCATTTTTCACTGTTAGATGAAAAGGGGAATCCCGTACCAGCATTGGGGCCTGTAGGACGACACCATGGGGAATACCGAGAGTGGCCTTTTACCAATCCTCACAACACGTCGGGGGCGAACCTTGCTTATTCGTTGAACCCTCATTCCACAGGCACAAAAGTTCGTTCCTGCGAAAGTTGCCATTTGTCTCCCAAAACTTTAGGATTAGGAGAAGGCGACTTGAGAATTGGTGCAAATAATACCGGTAAAAATGATTCCTTATTTCCGCTGAACCATTCCGATAAACGGATCAAGGCATCAAAGTTTGACCCCGAAGCAAAAGTCTCAATGCGGGGAGAAATTCTTGCAGGAAGTCATCAATTCAAGGCTAGGCCTTTTAACCAAAAAGAAATAATAAGAATATTGAAAGTGGGTAATTGCATTCCATGCCACGATCAATATGACGACCCTATTTACCAGAATATTAAAAAAAGCTATGCCTTCGAAGGCACAATGAGACACCGTAAATTGCGCGAAAAAATATTAAACCTAGAGCAAACACAACCGTGAATAAATTGTTTCGAATTTTTTTATCGCTGGTCTTTATAATTGGACTCTGCCTCGGCAGTTTTCTCACCTATTCCTCGGGCCAGGATACAAACGATTTCTCAGATTTTTTTGATGGAAAGAAAAATGATGAATCGATTGCCGCCCCGTCTGAAAAAGATCATTCAGGGATACTGGATTTTCTTCTAAAACCAGGGTCCGAATCCAAAGATATTCAAGAAACAGAAATCGTCCCCAGATCCGGAAAAACATTACACACCAAAGAAATGGTTGAACTGCCGGCTTCATCGCCCAAGACTCAAATCGATGCTTCCGATTTTGAGGACCCTTTTTATCGAGTCAGAGGACTCCAGGGGAATTCAGAGAAAGTCTTGCAACCGGGAACAACATTAGGTGGGGTGCAGTTTCAAACGTATGGAGATACCAACAAGTTCATTGAAAAGTTCTATAAGGAATCTAATTTTTCACTCGAAGATGTATATGGAAAAATAGAATACCTTGAAAGACGCGGTGGCTGTTATACCTGCCATCAAGGGATAGAAAGGATCAGCAATAACCACCGTTTTTCTTGCGTTCGCTGTCATGGTGGTAACAG
This sequence comes from Emcibacteraceae bacterium, assembly GCA_021774795.1. GTDB lineage: Bacteria > Pseudomonadota > Alphaproteobacteria > Sphingomonadales > Emcibacteraceae > Pseudemcibacter. The sequence continues at coordinate 5,321 of JAJFIR010000003.1, forward strand.
GCGATCCAGTTCGTTACCCAATGCCCATAAAGGACTTGTTTCCAATCCGTCCTCAGCAAAAAATGCTCCCCGATTCTGCGGAAAATGTCATGGAGACCATGTTCGCAAAGTCGAACGATCGCTTATGTCGACAGCTAAAAGAATGGTCAATATCACCCGCTATGCTTGGGGTGCGCAGCCTCAGGATGAACTTCCATTTTCATTATATCCAGATGATGACGAACAGGCTCTGCCTAGTGCAGCATCGGGTCATCCGGTAGATGGGTTTCTTAGGGCAAAATGCCTGCGCTGTCATATTGACTCGGAAAGTCCTCATCGCCCGGGAGATTATAGGTCATCGGGTTGCTCTTCCTGTCACATGATTTACTCGAACGATGGCATCTCATTGTCACACGACCGGGCAATACAAAAACTGCAAAATCAAAGTGGCAAACAAAACCGCTTTTCTAGAAAATTTTCCGAAAACTCTTTGAACAATCCGCGCGGCTATCCGTTGCTACATAAATTCACCGTTGCTGTTCCCAGTTTGCAGTGCGAGCACTGTCATAACAATAATGGAGTAGGGCAAGAGTTCGAAGGGCTATTTGCAAAACCCTCACGCCCCAAGGAAACACCCGAACAGATCAACGCAGAGAAACCCGTTCTGTATGGAAAAGAGCACGAGTTTTTAGTTCCTGATATTCATCGTGAAAAAGGCATGCATTGCATCGACTGTCATATTGGCGATGAAATGAAACCCGAAGCAGAGCCAGACCAACTTCATTCTGGAGTGCAGATTCGTTGTGTCGATTGCCACGGCACCCAGGAAAAACTGCCTGAAGGATTACTTTTACTCGAGTCCGACCCGAACACAAAAAAAATGATCGCGAATGCCAACCTTAACCCCAACCTTAAGAAAAGAGTTCGCGCGGGAGATAAGGTTTTAGTTAATTCAAGTGGCTCCCCTATGTTGCATGTCAAACGGGTTAAGAAAAAATGGGTTTTAGTTTCAAAGGTCTCCGGTAAGAAACACAACATCCCTTTACTCAAAAATATCAAGCCTTCCATCGCGCACCAGATTCCAAAACATATGCAGGAAATGGAATGCGCCACCTGCCATGCACGTTGGGCGGCAACAGACTGGGGCATGCACGTTATACGCGAAAGAAGTTTTAACCCTGAAAAATGGAGAAGCTGGAACCTTTCAGATCCTTCCCTGCAATATTTAATGTCAAACTCTTCCAATGAAAAAACAGGGGTGTTCGATTGGCCGACTGCCAAATCACTGCCGCAAAAAATTGAAGCCAACATATTAGATGAGTACTGGTGGACCGTGTTCTCCGATGCAGGATGGTCCGACATGGTGATGGGTAAAAATTCGCGTGGGAAATATGCCATTCTGAAGCCCCGCTATCAATACTTCATCACTGAGCCATCCGGGCCATTGAGTCTTCCTTTGAAGCGAGCAGAACCTCCCTTAACGCTTGACGATTCCCCCGGCCTGATCTGGACGGATTATTCACCACATACGATTCGTAAAACGGTACGCTCCTGTGAGAGTTGCCATCAAAACTCTTTATCTGCAGGACTTGGGGATACCTTGAAAAAATCAATTCAAGATGCCGGGCAATTTTTCTCAGAATTAAAGCAAAATAATCAGGTGAATCAGGACTTTCAGGTCAAGCAAGGTATAGACCCAAATGGTCAGGCATTACAGACTTTCTTTCCGGGAGACAAATCGCGTTTTCTCAACAGCGAGGAAATTACTGCTTTGCAAGAAACCTCAAACCGCTACCGGGCATTTCGTTCTCTTAATTTACGAGAGTTGAATTTTTCCAGACTATTGAGTCGCAAAGAGTTTCCCTATGATGTTCGGCATCGGATTCGCGAAAAAAATATGGGGCAACCGCAGCCTCGCGAAGACCTTTTCTACAATGCAGAAAAAAACCAGTTTGTTGAAATTGAAAAACCAAAAGAGACTCCAAAACTTTCTGAGGAATTCACACCTGAACTGCCGCAAGAGTCAGAGGAAGACAATGAAACGATGAAGCCCGATAACAAAGAGGACGGAATCATTGAGTTTCTCTACGATATTTTTCAGAAAAACAATGAGGCTCCAGCCAGCGAACCCCTACCAGCACCGGGCGAAGCTACCCCATTATGAAAAAATTTCTTTACCTTCTAATGGGTGGATGGCTTCTTTGCAGCCCAATGCTTTCCCACGCTTCTTTAATTCAGGAAAAAAAATGTTCCGAATGCCATCGTCTGTCCAAAGATGGAACTGAAAAAAGTGGGCCGGATTTGTTCTACGCAGGAAACAAATTTCAAGCTTCTTGGTTGGAGCAATATCTTCAAAACCCTGTGACCATTAGAAGTACAGGGGGCACAAGAGACCCCGGTTTCTTAAAAGGCGCACCAGAGAGCAGTCAGAAACATCTTGAGCTTTCTAAAAAGGATGCAAGGCAAATTACTCAGGAGTTGATGTCAATAAAGCTACTTGATCTGCCGGAAGAGGTCGATCGCCTCAAGCCCTTAACAAAAGGAAAAAAGGCAAAAATAAAATACGAGTTCGAACGTACGTTCAGTTGTATTTCCTGCCACCAGAGTTTAAACCTGGCTGGAAAAGTTCGCGGTGGAGTTTCCGGCCCCTCACTCGTCAATGCGGGAAACCGTTTGCAAGCGCGTTGGGTTGCGAGCTGGCTCAAGAACCCCAAACTGTTCTCAGATCAAAGCCGTATGCCTATTTACAGGATGGAAGATGAGGCACGTTTGCGGCTCACACAATTCATTGCGACGTTGAAGAATGAAAACAAACGCTGACCTATGAAAAAAAATTCACCGACATTAATTTTGCAGTATTGTGTTTTTCTGATTTCCGTAAGCATAATAGGCTGTAGCGAAAAATCAGCCGAAGAGCCCAGACCTCCATTGAAAGCAGAGTCACATTCACCTGCCCTTATGGAAGAGGCCATTCCCGAGCCTGTTGTAGTGACTGAAAAAACACGCGAAACCTACCAATGGTATTGTGCGCAATGTCACGGCATTCAGGGTAAAGGCGATGGCATCAATGCCAAGTTTTTAACCGTGCCACCCCGGAACCACACCAAAGCCAGTTATCTGGAAACCCGAACCGATGAGCAGTTCTTTGAAGCGATCAAATTTGGCGGTCTATCCGTCGGCCGGGCACCCTGCATGCCAGCATGGGGGAACACTCTGAGCGATTCGACGATCCATGAACTGGTACGCTATATTCGTGAATTGTGTCAATGCGAAGCTCTATAGGCGGCTAAAAAACTCCGTTTCTATTTGTTATAATTTTTTTCAGAAATAAATACTCTGCAAATTTCCTGTGAGATCAAAATATGATCGAAGTCACTCCTTTCAATGGCTTGCTCTACAACCTCGAGATTGTAGGCTCCCTAGATGAAGTTACAGCGCCTCCTTACGATGTGATTACTCCAAATCAACAAGAAGAGTTGTATCAGAAGAATCCGCATAATGTGGTTCGGCTGATACTGGGAAAAGATTCTGATACAGATAATCGATACACGCGATCTGCGAAAGTTTTTGAGGGTTGGATAAATGAGGGTGTATTGAAGAGAGATGATGAGCCCGGGTTTTATCTGTATAGTCAGGAATATGAGTTTGAAGGAGAAAGTTTCTGCCGCATTGGGTTTTTCGCGCGTGTCAAAACAGAAGACTTTAGCGAAGGAAATATTTGCCCGCATGAATTTACTCTTGCCAAGGCCAAAACCGACCGCACCAAGCTACTCAACGCCTGCCATGCCAACTTCAGCCCCATATTTGGTTTATATTCCGACCCGGAAGGCGAGATAGACTCCTTTCTTCACGAAGGTGTAAAATCCAAACCATTATCGGTCATTGATGATAATAAAGTAGTTCATAAACTCTGGCGGTTGAGCAATGCTGAAAGCAATCAAAAAGTTTGCGACTTGATCCGTGACAAAAAAATATATATTGCCGATGGGCACCATCGATATGAAACAGCACTGGCTTTTGCCAAAGACAATGAAGATAAAGTAGTCGACAGCGCGCATGTGATGATGTTTCTGACGAACATGGACTCCGATTCGATGTCCATTTTTCCAATTCACCGCGTTGTAAAAAGTCCGACGCCGTTTAATCGTGAAATTTTTTTAGAACGGGTGAGTGAATACTTTGACGTCATTCCCTGGAGCACAGAGGTGAGTGGGGCGGAAATAAAATCCAGATTGCAGGAGTTTGGGAAAGACCGCGTCACCTTCTGCGCTTATATGGGTAAAGATCAAACTTATACATTGATCGCGCATGACCCGAAAAATATTCTACCTTTGCTGGACAAGAATGAGCCAAAAGATTTGCAGGTGCTGGATGTCATGCAGTTACACGCTATAATTTTCCGAGAAGTTCTGGGTATTGACACACGCAACACAACAGACCAGCAATATGTTTCTTACAAGGTAGACTCAGAAGAGGCTATGAAAATGGTCGATGCGGGAGATCATGACGTCGTTTTTTTTATTAATCCCACTCAAATAGATGAGGTGCGGCGTTTAGCTGGAAAGGGAATTCGCTTGCCACAGAAGGCAACGTTTTTTTATCCCAAGCTGTTATCGGGCCTGGTCATAAACAAGTTTGGAAAGTAAAACAAAAAAATGAAAGTAATAACCACAGAGTTTGTAACGGGGGCGGTTTCGGCGAAGCAATATCCCAAAGAATCTTATCCGGAGTTTGCATTTGTCGGGCGATCGAATGTCGGCAAGTCTTCGCTGATCCGCTCACTTTTGAATCGCAAAAAACTGGTTCGCATCAGTTCGACACCTGGAAAAACAAGAGAGATCAATTTTTTCCGAATCAATGACACACTGATGTTTGCGGACCTTCCCGGCTATGGGTTTGCACGGGTCACCCCGGCCTTGCAAAAAAAGTGGAAAACAATGATCGAAGAATATCTGACTAAGCGAGATCCTTTGTTGGCAATCGTATTCATCGTTGATATCCGCCGCAAACCTACAGAACTCGATTTGACGCTCAAAGAATGGCTCGAAGACCTGGGCAGGCCTTATATTCTGGTCATTACTAAATCGGATAAATTGTCAGGGACAGAACGTAGCAAGCAAACTAAAATAATCAAAGCCGCCTTTATGGGGGATCAGACCCTAGCAACGGTGACCTATTCAAGTAAAAATCATTTAGGAAGAAAAGAACTCTGGAGTGAGATACAAAAATTAATCTCAGAAAAAAAGAGGAAGGAATTAATCTTTTCAGAGACGCCCGGCTAAAAAGTAAATCGGTATTGTTCGAACAATTCCATCGTTACAACATCTTTACCCGCCTTGGTCACTTCCTGTTCAATACGTTTCACCGCCATATTGCGGATAAAAGGAATGGGAATGCGAGATACCTTGTCCAGTGCATCGTCTTCCCATTTCATAGAAACTTCGACTGGCGCGTCTTTATCTTTATCGATCTGTTCATCCTGCTTAAGGTCTTCTTCGGTCACCTCCATGCCCATCGCTTCTTTGGCGGAAGATGGCATAATATTGGTGAACACTTCATCAATGATATCGGGAGTGATTATTTTGTCACCCCTTTCTCTGGCCCGCCCTTCGATGGTTTGCTTGGCCATACCGAGGACAAAAGGTGGCACCTTTTCCATTTTTTCCTTGGCTTCTTTGCTCCATGGAACTCCTGAAGTGGGTGTCACTTCCATATAACTTTTGAACTTTTCTACAATGTCGTCTTTTTTTTCTGTACGCATCGAGAGAAAATCTTCTATCTCTTCAATCACTTCTACCTTGCGTGGACTTTCCCGCATTTTTTCCTTGGCCACATCAAAGGCATCCATACTTAATTCTTCAAATCCAAAACCTTTGACTCGTTTGGACACCAGCATCATGGACTCGTTTCTGATTTCCGTCAAAAAATCAGACGTGACAATTTTAAAACCGCGTTTTACGCAACGTTGCACCATGAGCTTGCGAATTCCCGGACGAACAAATTCCGGCGCATGTTTTACACGTTCCCAAGCCTCTTCGGCCCACACCACACCATTTTCTTTAGCGTAAGGGTGGTCGGCATCTGTTATCTTTATTTCTTGAGTTCCCATTTAAAGAACCTTCATTTATTATTATAAAAACACGGTATTTATAAAAATTACTTGAAGCCTGAGCCAATGTCAATTATTTTGAAGGTTTGCCGGAGATGTAAGCACAATTGCGGGGTATTATTGAATAGAATCAGGCTGATTTTTGATTTTCGCACCCAATATCCCAGTCAAATTTAAATCTGAAATAACATATAAGAAATGCAACGTTCGCCTATAGTCTACTTTTTGTTTTTTGTATCTGGTATTACGGCCCTGATTTATGAAATAGTATGGACCCGAATGCTCACCCTTGTTTTCGGGCACACCGTTTTTTCAGTCTCTGTGGTACTCGCCGCTTTCATGGCTGGCTTGGGGCTGGGCAGTTATCTCTTTGGTTATGCTGCTGACAGGTTATCCTCTTCATCGTCCGCACTTAAAGTCTACGGTTGGATAGAAGTTTTGATATTTGCGAGCGGTGCTCTACTTTCACTGTTATTTGCTAATTTCGCGGATGTTTATTCCCTGTTCCACAGTGTTATTCCAGAATCGCCACCGCTGCAAAACCTGCTGAAGGTTCTTTTTTCCTTCACTCTGATGCTGGTGCCGACAACATTTATGGGTGCAACTCTTCCCCTTATCAGCAAATATTGCGTTACCGATGACAAGCGCATAGGAACACAAATAAGCCTGCTTTATGCACTCAACACCTTGGGCGCGGCCTGCGGTTGCTTGCTGACAGGATTCTTTTTGATGGGAACGTTCGGTGTGCTGGAAACCGTATTGACGGCTGCTGTTGGCAACCTCTTAATCGGTATTGGCGCGTTAAATGTCTATAAGGAAAACGGCGGTTCTTTAAAATTCAATTTACCTGAAATTAAATTCCCAAAAATGGATTGGAGTTCCGAGCAAAAATTTTGGATGGGAATCAGTTTCGTCTGTGGTTTTACCGCACTCGCCTATGAAGTTTTGTGGACGCGGCTACTGGTATTTAGCATTGCTAGCACGGTTTACTCGTTTAGCATGATGCTGGCTGTTTTTTTACTAGGAATATTCTTCGGAAGCCTTTTCCTCATTCCCCTGCTTCCAAAGATCAAGAACTTGCGCACCATGCTCATCGCCTTACAAGGAGGGGTGGGGGTTTATGTGATCGGCTCTATTTACGGACTGGAATCCATTCTCTCTCCACCTTGGAATGCGTACAACCTAGGGAACCCCGCCGCAGCCTTCTGGGTCTATTTTAAAGACTCAGCGGCTCTCATGCTGGTTCCTACATTGCTCCTGGGGATGTGTTTCCCATTGCTCATTCAGTTGATATCAAAGAAACACGAAAATATCGGGCAAGCGACGGGGCAAGTTTATGCATCGAATACAGTAGGCGCTATCTTTGGATCTCTTTTTTCCGGGTTTCTTTTCCTGCCCAATTTCGGAAGTCAGACCAGTCTTACCCTTCTTGCAACGATCAATTTGTTCACCATGATTCTTTTGTTCCGCACCGGGGACTATCTGACGCCCGCCATCAGAAAAGGAATGACTGTCGTGTTCGCGTCGCTGATTCTTTTTATTAATATGGCCATCCCTAATGACTTGTTGAATCCCTTTTTCATGCGTGATAGTGCTGGCAAACGAAACCTTAATAAACTGATGTTTTTTGAAGAAGGATTGTCCGATACCGTTGCCGTCTTTAAAGAGGAATATGGGATGCTCGATCCATCGGCGAAGCGATTGATCACCAACGGCATTTCCATGTCAGCTTCTAATATGACTGCCACTCGCTACATGAAGTTGCTTGCTCATGTCCCCATCCTGCTGGTCGATAAACCCGATGACATTCTTGTTGTCTGCTTTGGTACGGGTCAGACCACAGGTGCAGCCGGACTACACCCTCGGGTAAAAACCGTCGATAGTGTGGAGTTATCTGCCAGCGTTATCAATGCAGGAAAAATGTTCGCCGACCAGAACCACAATGTTCTGGAAAATCCCAAAGTAAATTTCGTGATTCAGGATGGACGCAACCATTTGTTAACGACTCATAAACGTTACGATGTCATCACATCCGAACCGCCACCGCCACGCACAGCATTCACCGTCAATCTATACACAAGAGAATATTATGAGTTGCAGAAAAGCAAATTGAAACCTGGAGGTATAGCGACACAATGGATTCCTCTGCATAGCCAGGGCCCAAAAGAAGTGGCCATGCACTTTAAGACGTTTCAGTCGGTTTTTCCCTATACGATGGGTTGGCTTTCTGTGGCCAATGAAATGCTCATCATCGGTTCCAATCAACCTATTGAAATTGATTTTAATAAGCTGAATGAGCGCGTGCAGGAACCTGAAATTAAAAAAGCGTTAGGGGATATTGAAATCCCAAACATCTATTCTTTCCTAAGCAACATTTGGCTACTCAACGAGCAAGTGCAAAAGCTTGGAGAAGGCTTCCCTCTTATTACAGACAACCGTCCGGCTATCGAGTTTTATCTCGACATGGGAAAGGTGATTGGTATTCCGGGGCAAGAAAGATATGTGTTCAACCGCGCAAGGTTTGACGATGTCACGAAACAAATTTCAAATCTGCCCGAGTCAGACCGGCAAAAGCTGGAACCTTATTATAATGCAATGGACCTTTATCAGCGCGGAGTTATGTATGGAAATCGCGGTCAACTATTGCAAGCTATGACGTTGGTAGATGATGACGACCTTTTCCGTTACCACTTGCAGGCAGATCGTAAACAAATGCAACGCTTGACTCAACTCATTGAAGAAGAACCTGATAACTTACAGTATCTGCTCAATCTAGCCCACAGTTTTTACCAGATTGGCAATTATGAGCAAAGTATGGAGATCCTGCAGTTGGTTCTTGAAAAGAGCCCCAACTTGAGTTTCGCCAACCTTTATATGGGCCACAACTTGCTGGAAATGGGGAAAAAGGAAGAAGCTTTAACCTTCTTTAAAAACACCGCCAAAAATGATCCCCAACAAATGGGAGCGGTGATGCGAGAAATTGGGTTGGTGAGCTTATTAAAGGAGATAGACAAGAACCCCGAAGATCCGGTTCTCCAACGATCTCTTGCAGAGTATTATAATTTGAAAAAGGAATACTTGAAATCTCTGGAATATTCACTTCCACTGCTACAGCAAGATCAGATGAACTTGAAGATATTGCAGATCATTGTTTACAGTTATCGCGGACTGGGAGAAGCCAAAGAGGTTCTAATGTATGGAGGCCGCTATAGCTTAATCGATCCTGAAGAAATGCATGTGCAATTTATAATGGCCGAAATTTTTGTTCAGTTGAATAAGTGTATGAAAGCATTGCCGCTTCTTGAGAAAGTTTTGAAAGAAGATGACACCTACCGCAATGCCTGGGAATTGAAAGAACACTGCCAAAAATCACCCTCTGCCTGACTAACCCACATTTCGCACAAGTATCTTATTATAACTAGCACACGCACCCCTTCCTCAACTAAAAACTCTTCAGTACGCCATTGCACTGCTTTGCCTTGCCTTGCATAAAGGATCATTTATTCAATTGGATAACGGTATATAAAATTTAGCCTACCAATTAACAAACAATTAATTTGAGGAAATTATGAACCGCTAAACAGACAGAATTTCAATGAAAAACAATAACTTTTTAATATCACAACTCCCATACTTATATAAAGACCGAAAATAAAAAATATAAATAGGAATATATACCCATATATTTCAACAATCTACATTCACCTCTTAAATATTAGCTTGAAACTACATGTAAATATAAATATTATAGCTATATCGTTTGGGGAAAACTTAATCGCAGGTGGAGGCCAATGTCTACTCCTTTCTTGCATGGTAAAGACAGAGGATCCGTTTTATCGGATACCAAATACCTACCCTTTTTAGTTGGGGTAATGATCTTATTCATTGCCATTGGCGGGTACGGTGTGATTTCGGTAAAACAGGAAATTAAAAGCAACTTAGTCGACCAGTTACAATTAACATTGGCGGCCAATGTCGAATCTTTGCGACTATTTTTTGAAGATAAGAAGTTGGATGCCCAAGTTCTCGCTGAGCAACCGGAAATCCGAAAAAATATCCTTTCCCTCATCGAGATCGCGAACAAAGAAAATGTGTCAGCAGAAAAGCTGCAACAATCTTCTTCCTTGAAGTGGCTCCGCGAACACCTTGGCAAAGCTTGCAAAAAATACGATTTTATTGGATTCGTAATATTTGATTTGACGGGATTACAGGTAGGAGCTCTGCTTGAAGAACCTGTCGGGAAACGTGTGTTGACCGGACGTTCGGTATTTTTTTACCGAGCCTTACAGGGGGATACCGTTGTCTCCAATCCTTTTATGGCAGGGGTAAAACTCCCTAATGACCAAGGAGAGTTTCATGCTGGCCAGCCCACCCAATTTGTTTCCACTCCGCTGAAGGATCAAGATGGCAACGTTTTAGGAGTCCTGGCTTTTCGCATGCGGCCCCATAAAGAGTTCGATAAGCTACTCGCTGTTAGTCGATTTGGAAAAACCGGAGAAACTTATGCTTTTAATGATGACGGACTACTCGTTTCCAATAGCCGGTTTGACGAACAACTGGTAAAAATCGGCTTGCTCCCTCATAGTAAAGCATCCATATTTAACATTCAGATTCGCGATCCTGGTCGGGATTTAAAAAAGAAGCCACTTTTGCCTAACGAGTCCGTTGTAAACCATCCCTTGACCTTCATGGCAGAAAACGCCGTAATGAAAAAAACCGGTGTAAACGTCGAGGGATATAACGACTACCGCGGGGTTCGGGTCATCGGTGCCTGGACCTGGATGGAAGATCAAGAATTGGGCATTGCCACAGAAATCAACACAGATGAGGCATTTGCCCCACTCAACACTTTGCTGTTCTGGTACCTGACCTTATTAGGACTACTTGCTATCGTGATGATCGCTGGCCTATTTTTGCGATCTCGAATATTGAAAACCCGCAGGCAAACTCTGGAAAACCAAAAACGCTTGAGTTCTTTGACGGGTACTATTTTTGATTCCGTTCTTGCTATTGACGTGGAGGGGATAGTCCAAACCGTCAACCCCGCAGTTGAGAAAGTATTTGGTTATAGCCCCAAAGAAGTGATCGGCAAAAATGTAAAAATGCTGATGCCCGAACCCTATTTCAGTGAACACGATGGCTATCTGGATAATTATCTCAGAACTGGAAAAAAGAAAATCATCAATATGGTGAGAGAGGTCAGAGGTTTACATAAAAATGGCTCTACCTTTCCCATGGAATTGAGCGTTTCTGAATCCACCGAAAATGACAAGAAAATATTTGTAGGTGTTCTTCGCGATATTTCTGAACGCAAAGCCAGCGAATTGGCCATGGAACTTGCTAACCGTGAGCGCAATCTGATACTCAATTCGGCAGGTGAAGGAATTTATGGGCTCGATATAGAAGGCAAAACTACTTTTGTGAACCCGACCGCATGTAAAATTCTGGGATATACAGAGGATGAACTATTAGGGACAGGGCAACACATAATGGTCCACCATTCCTACGCCGATGGCACTCACTACCCCAAAGAAAAATGCCCTATTTATGCTGCTTTTAAAGATGGGAAAATTCACCATGAAAGTGAAGAGGTCTTTTGGAAAAAAGATGGTTCCAGTTTTCCTGTCGAATACATAAGCAAACCCATTATTGATTTAGGGAAAGTTGTTGGAGCCGTTGTTACTTTTACCGATATCACCGCTCGCAAAAATGCCGAAAAAGAATTGCAGCATGCCTACAATGAATTGGAAAAACGCATTCAGGAACGAACTCATGAGTTGAACCAAGCAAAGGAATTGGCAGAGCACCACAACCAGGCCAAGTCCGAATTTCTTTCCCGTATGAGTCACGAGTTGCGAACACCCATGAATGCAATTTTAGGATTTGCGCAAATTATGAATGAAAGCCGCAAAGACCCACTATCCGATTCTCATAAATCACGTCTTAGCCAAATTTTAAAAGCTGGCAATCACTTACTAGAATTAATAAACGAAGTCCTTGATCTAGCCCGGGTGGAAGCCGGAAAAATCACAGTGTCCTTAGAGCCGATCAACATCGCTGAATTAGCAACCGATGTTTTGAACGTTGTCCACCCTATGGCCGAAAAATTCAATATCTGCTTGATCGATAAGATTACGGCACAAAGTAGCGCTCATATTTTTGCAGATAGGACGCGTCTAAAACAAGTGTTACTCAATCTGCTTTCCAACGGCATCAAGTATAACCGCAAAGAAGGAAGCGTGACTCTGAGTCTGGAGGAACCGAAAGACGGCACTATTAATCTTTTGGTAACAGACACAGGTATGGGTATCCCATCGGAAAAGCTTGAAAAAATATTTATTCCTTTCGATAGACTGGATGCAGACGCTAGCGAAGTGGAAGGTACCGGAATAGGTATGACAATATCTAAAAAACTGATTGAGTTAATGAATGGCAGAATTCATGTTCATAGCGCGATGGGGAAAGGCTCACAGTTTTCCGTTTCTCTACCCAGTTGTGATCCTAAAAAGGTCGACAAAAAATATGAATTTCTACCTTTAGAATCATCCTCCTCTGAAGCCTCAAAACAAAATCTTACTGTTTTATATATTGAAGATAACAAGACAAATGTACTTCTGGTGCAGGACATACTTTCCGATTTTTCCGAAGTGAACATTCTGACCGCTCCTCAAGCGACAATAGGGCTTGACCTGGCCTATGTGCATCAGCCAGACCTCATCCTTCTGGATATAAATCTCCCTGGCATGGATGGCTTTGAAGCACTTAAACGTTTACAAAATATGGAAGAGACACATGACACCCCGGTCATCGCGCTAAGCGCCAACGCTATGCAAAAAGATATTGATCGAGCGAAAAAAGCAGGGTTTAAAGATTACATAACAAAGCCCATAGACATATCAAAATTAAAAAAGAAAATAGATGAGTATATATTAGCCAAAAAGCTTTCTGAAAAATTAACGGGAAAAATATAACCAAGAGTCATTTAAATAGGGAACATGTGAACCATGAATATTAACTTCCTGAAAGCAAAAATTCTTATCATTGATGATGAGCCAGCAAACGTTGCACTGCTGGAAGACATTCTCGAAGAGCAGGGCTACACCTATTTTCGCAGCACTTCCGATTCGCGTAAAGCACTCACAATGTATGAAGAAATGCGCCCGGATCTGGTTTTATTAGATTTAAATATGCCTCATCTCGATGGGTTTCAGGTTATGAAACAACTCCGAGAATTGGAACAGGATTCCTACGCACCCATCCTGGTTTTAACCGCACAATCGGATCGAAGTACTCGAATAAAATCTCTTGAGGCAGGGGCACGCGACTTTCTAGGAAAACCTTTTGACCTCATTGAGGTAAAACAACGAATTGCCAACATGCTGGAAATCCGTTTATTCCACAATCAGACCCGCGACCAAAACCGTCTCCTCGAACTCAAGGTAAAAGAAAGAACCTATGAGCTGGAAGAAACAAGACGAGAGGCTATTTTGCGTTTGGGGCGCGCCGCCGAATATCGTGATAATGAAACGGGTATGCATGTCATTCGCATGAGCAGACTCTCTGCCCTTCTAGCTAAAGAAATTGGGTTGAGTGAGCAGGAGTGTCAGCTCATTCTGCAGGCCAGCCCTATGCACGATGTTGGGAAAATCGGCATCCCCGATGACATTCTGCTCAAACCGGGAAAGCTCGACGAGAAGGAATGGAAAACCATGAAGATGCATCCCGAGATAGGCGCAAAAATTCTTTCTGGCAGTCGTTCTGAACTCATGCAAATGGCAGAGGCCATCGCACTTTCCCATCAGGAAAGATGGGATGGATCGGGTTATCCTTATGGTCTGAAAGGAGAAGAGATCCCCCTTGCTGGAAGAATTGTAGCTGTTGCCGATGTCTTCGATGCCTTAACAAGTAAAAGATATTACAAAGATGCTTTTTCTGTAGAAGAATCTATGAAAATTATCGAAGACAGTAGCGACAAAGACTTTGAACCACGTCTCGTTGAAGCCTTTAAAAATGCCTTACCGCAAATGATTAAAATTGTAAAAGAACTTACTGATACCGAACCCGCTCATATCCTTAAAGTCTATCGCGAATCTTCCGAGTAACTCCCCCACACAACTCATAATATTTTAAACCTGATTTTTTTAACCGATACCTGGAACAAACTTTTTCAAAACTCCAAAAACCGTTCTTGCCAGGTCAAACGACTTGTTCTTCAACCAGGCTTTCCGGTCGAATAACCTTTTGTGAGTGTCGAACAATAGCTTTGGTATTTCCAGTTTTTCAGGACATCGTGGAAGGCAGTCACCACACTCGGTGCATTTAGACGCAAAATTTCCCGGGAACCAGTGACCCTCGCCTTCGAACATGTTGTAACGAAAATTTCCATAGTCTTTCATATCATAAGCTTCAAGCAAATTTCGAAACCGTAGCACTTCTGGGATATTTATTTCTTCAGGACAAGGCAAACAGTCATGGCAAAGAGTACAAAGATCTTTCACTGCATCTAACCGACCATCCATCTGCAAGCGAACTTCTTGTTCTTTATCTCGGGAAATTTTTTCTTTATTTATAATCGAAAGATTTTGTGGGAAATGTTCTGGCGCATGCATTCCCAAACTCAGTGTTGTGATTTGAGGATGCTCCAGGCAAAACCTGCCATTGAACTGAATCGCCGTCATCGGATCACAGGTTTTCTCAACGATATCCGATGGCTTCCATAGCATCCCTCCTTTTTCATTTGGAGAAATAATGAATACGCCGATGTCCTTTTCTCCCGCCAATTGAACCGCCTGAAAATTACGCTGAAAAAAATAATAATAATGAAGGTTCACAAAACTGAACAGACCCGTATCAAGCGCCCGCAAAATAACATCTAAGGAACCGTGAGTGGAAAATCCGATATGACGGATTAATCCTTCCTCTTTGAGGCGATGCAAAACTTCAACAGGGCCTCCCGGTTTGATGGCCGCTTGCAATCTTTCTTCATTATTGATTCCATGCCAACCATAGAAATCTACGAAATCCAATTGCAGGTTTTCTAACTGTTCCTCGACTAACGCGCGGGTTTCATCTCCCGTCATTGGTGCGCCTTTCGTCATCATCTTGAACTGGTCACGCGGCGTTGCCAGCTCCTTCAATGCGATTCCATAAAGGTGCTCACTCTTCATATACCCATGAGCGGTTTCTATATGGTTGATGCCAACGTCGAACGCTTGACTTGTTGTATCAATGCAATTTTGAATGGACTCAGCAGGCAAATGACTGCGCGGTGGATTCCACCCTTGCTTGAATCGCATCCCCCCCAGAGTGATTACAGAAATGTTTTCATTTGTTTTTCCAAAACGACGGTATTCCATACTCGAAAGTATGAGCGAGCCACACAACGTAAGCAAGAAAATCATTGAGGTTACAGCTTAAATCCCATATACTGTTTAAGAACAATAACTTACACTCCGAAACCGAAGAAAAGCCATGGCAGAGTTTCGCTTTATTCATTGCTCCGACCTGCATATAGACAGCCCATTTAAGGGACTGACTTCGCAGGCTCCGTCCCTTGCCAACGCATTGCGCGAGTCTACCTTTAAGGCGTTTCAAAAAATTTCACGTTTAGCTTTACAGGAAAAAGTAGACGCTGTTCTAATCGCTGGAGATGTCTTTGATGGTGCCGATCGTAGTTTACAAGCACAATTGAAATTTCGCCGTATCCTTAAAGAGCTCTCTGATAAAAACATTCAATCTTTCATCGTTCATGGCAATCATGATCCTTTGAACAGTTGGGCTCACACTTTGGAATGGCCCAAACATGTAACCATTTTTCCGGGAAATAAAGTCCATCGCGTTCCAGTAAAAAGAGAAGGTAAAAACATAGCTTGGGTTTACGGTATCAGTTATCCGCAAAAAGAAGTCACAGAAAACCTGGCGTTAAAGTTTAAAAATGAAAAAGAAGAAGGCTTGTCCATTGGGCTTCTTCATACCAATGTTGGGCAACAACCCGGACACGACAATTATGCCCCCTGCTCTATCGACGATCTGATTTCAAGAAATTTTGATTATTGGGCATTGGGGCATATCCACGAGTATAAGGTCTTGCGCGAAAGTGATCCGGCAATCGTCTATTCTGGAAATACCCAAGCACGACATTCAAGAGAAGCTGGGCAAAAAGGTTGCTGCTTGGTCACCTTATCTACAGACCGTCCGCCAGATATCCGATTTATGTCTACGGATGTCGTTGCCTATCGCTCTGCCACCGTTGACTTGCAGGCTGCTGAGAATATCAATGATGTTCTAAGAAGCATTCAGGTTCAATGCGAAGAGCTGGCAAAAGAGTCCATTCCTCGAGAAGGACTTGTTGCCCGCCTCGCACTGACAGGCCGGACACCTATACATAAAGAGTTACAAGCTTCGGGAGTTATAAATGCCTTGACGGAGGAAATTCAAATATTTTTTGAAGGCCACTCTCCCTGGGTTTCCGTTGAGCTACGTACACAAACCGCCGGAACGTATGACATCCAAAGTTTAAAAGAAGGAAAAGACTTTATCGCTGATCTGGTCAACCTTTGTGATGACGCAGAAAAAGACACGCTGAATGATAAAATTCGCGATTCCCTTAAACCTGTTTTTGAGTCATGGGCAGGAAGAAAGTATCTCGAAGAAATCTCAACGGAAGACATGGACAAACTTATTCATAAATCCCGCAACCTGGCTCTCGATCAATTGGTCGATAATTCTTAAAAAATATGCAACTTCGCGAAATACATATTGATGGATTTGGCATCTTCTGCAACACCCGTGTGACGGGGTTAAAACCCGGCCTCAACATTGTTTACGGAAAAAATGAATTCGGAAAAACCACATTGTTGGAATTCATACGCAGGATCCTTTTCGGGTTTCCAACCAAAAAAGACAAAACAAACCTATACAATCCTGTCAACGGTGGATCGATGGGGGGCAGCCTGAAAGTCGAGTTACAAAACGGCGAAGGGCTCGTTATCTCGCGTACTCCAGGAACCCATGGCGGCGATGTAAGAATATCTACTCCACAGGAAGTGCTACAAGGTCAGGATGTGCTGACCCACGTTCTGGGAAACGCTTCCAAAGATATCTACCGCAATATTTATGCTTTTACACTCGACGAGCTACACGACTTCAACAGCTTGACCAGTGACGAAGTGAAAAATCGCATATACGGAGCAGGTTTGGGCCTTGGCAGTTTATCTCTCAAGAATATAGAAAAAGAATTAGAAAACTTATGCACCCAAATTTTTCGTCCGCGCGGCTCATGTCAGCTCAGCGATTTACTTGGAAAAATTAAAGCCAATGAGCAGACAATACTTTCTATCCAAAAAAACTTGACCCTCTTCGACGAATTGCAAAATCAGTACAAAAAAATGGGGGATACCAAAGCGGCAGTTCAAAATTCCCTGCAAGATCTGGAATCTGAAAAAAGAATTCTAGAAAGCCAGATTCATTTATATGAAGATGCGGTTCAATATATGGAATCGAAAGAAAAGCTGCAATCCCTGGAAGATCTATCCCAATTTCCAGAAAGTGGATTGAACAGCTTTAAATCTCTGCAACAGGAAAAGGAAAGTCTGAAACGTCGAATAGATGAGGAACAGATTGCTCTCACCACCTTAAATAACTCGCTGGAAGAATTAGAAGTGAACCACGATCTTCTAAAGTATGCAGAGAGCATTCACCATCTGCAACAGTCCACTCATTCGATTCATTCTGCTTTGCAGGATTCAGGTAAAGTCCAAATGGAACGCGAAGATCTGGAAATGCAAATTACCGAAGAAATAAAATCTATCGATCGAAACTGGGACGAAGAAACATTATTGGAATTCGATTTGACCGAAGCCGAAAAAGATCAAATCGATCAGTTTTCTGAAGGCTTTGAAATTTTAAGAAAAGAACAAGACCTATTTTTGGACCGTCTTGAAAGCCACCGTAGACTGAAAGCTGAAGAACAATCCAGAGGCTGGAACATTCCAGATTGGTTGAAGCAGTTTCACTATGGTTTTACGGGGGCAGGGGTGATTGGTGTTATTCTGGGAGGATACATTGTGAATATCCCTCTTTTGATAGCAGCCATATTGATGGTGGGTGGTGGAATTTTTCTATTCAAAAAAATTCTTACCGAGAAGAATAGCTTCGAAAAAGAAGACATGATTGAAAAGAACCTCGCACTTCAACACGAAAAAAAGAAACAAGAGCTGGACGAAAAATTTGAAGGGTGGCGGGAATGGCTGAAACAGCGGAAACTAGACCCTGGAATTGCTCCCAACACCACCAAGAACATCGGCAAAACCACACGGCAGATTAAATCTATGATTGCCCAACGCGGTAGACTCGATGAAAGAATCGAGCAAATGCAAAACACCCTTAGAGAAGCACTTGACTGCATCGCTTCTTTAGCCCCTCTGGTAGATAACGTATCGCTGAAAAACGAGATGCCGAATAACATTGAAACTCTCTGCCATGCGTTCGAAAATAGCAAAGCCAATCGCGAACGCCGTGCCCTTGTAGAAAACCAACACAAAGAACAAAACGAAAAAATTTCTCGCCTTGAAGATCAGCTGAAAAATAATGCCAATGAAATTGAAAAATTTATTCGCTCCGTGGGTGCCATAGATACGGAAGATTTTTATCGCAAACAATCTGCCTTCGAAACATATAAGGCCCTGGAAAAAACAGTAGAGCAAAAACGTGGAATCATCCATTCCAATGTCGGACTGGGTCAGCACTTCGAACAGTTTTTGGAAGATATCCAATCCACCCCTTTAGAAGAGATAAAACAAAAACTCGGAAAGCGTCTTGCAGAATATTCAGAACTACAGGAAACCCGCGAACAATTGTTACAGGATATTGGTGAAACGCGCAACGAATTGGAAAAGCTGTCATCGGACAACAATCTCGTTGACCTACAAAATGAATTGGAATCTCAAAAGCAGGAATTAAAATTGGTTGCCGAGACTTGGGCTTCTTATCGCAGTGCTCTTGTGCTCATTGACGAAGCAAAAAAAAGGTACGAAAAAAACCGTCAACCGGGTGTTATTCGCTCTGCAGAAAACTTGTTTTCAAAAATAACCAACGGAACCTATAGCCATATTATCAAACCTATAGATAGTGAGGACATCCTCGTTGAAGACTCTCAGCATAAACGAAAAGGCGTTCAGGAGATGAGCCGTGGAACGCTCGAGCAACTTTATCTCGCCATGCGCTTTGGCTTGATCGATGAATATGAAAGTCGATCGGAACCTTTGCCCGCAGTCTTGGATGATGTGTTCGTTAACTTCGATGACGAACGTGATGAAAGATTGATCGAGGTATTGAACCAGTTTGGTCAACAAAGACAAGTCATCGTCCTCACCTGCCACCAACGGTCCCTCGAAGCCTACAAAAAAATCGGCGCAAACCAAATCACCGTTTAATACACCCAGATCACCACTCCGAGTCGTTTTTAGGGTCGTCATCTTAAAATACCGTTTTACTTCTGCTTGACAAAGAGATCTTATTTTGCGAAAGTATAATAAATATTTAATAATATATTCATTATTTATGCCATGAAGCTAGCAGAAGAGACCACAGAGACGATAAAGCACGACATCCTGGATAAGGCGTTTTTGCGTTTTGGGCGTTATGGATTCGGCAAGACTACTATGGCTGAAATTGCTAAAGACTGCGATATGTCAGCAGGCAATCTTTACCGCTATTTCGAAAATAAAAAAGAAATTGCCGCGGGTTGCGCCCAACGGTGTATGCAACAAAAGCTGGAACTGGTCCGAGAAATTATCCGCGACACTAGTCTGACCCCTGACAAAAAGTTACAACGGTTTGCAATGGATGTCCTTGAATATATGCACCAGCAGTTCTCTAGCGAGCCTGCACTCATGGAGC
The DNA here is from genome assembly GCA_021774795.1 of Emcibacteraceae bacterium. Taxonomy (GTDB): domain Bacteria; phylum Pseudomonadota; class Alphaproteobacteria; order Sphingomonadales; family Emcibacteraceae; genus Pseudemcibacter. The sequence continues at coordinate 25,308 of JAJFIR010000003.1, forward strand.
TGGTAGACTTTGTTTCTCGCGAGCGCTGGGATATCGTCATTCATTACATGGAGCAGGAAAAATCCTTGCTTACAGAAATTCTTTCAGAGGGAAACCGTTCTGGACAATTCAATGTTTCAAACGTGCTAGAAACTGCCAAATGGATTCAGGCTTCTTTAATTAAGTTTATCGCCCCAAGGTATATGGACGCATTTTCATTAGAAGAATTACAAAAAGAGGCAAAAGGTGTAACGGCCTTGTTAACGGCAGGACTTAAAAAGTAAAAATTTTTAACCTCTTGCTAAATATTTTATAAATTATTCATTATTCAACTATGAAAAGCAACTCGGAAAACAATTTTGGCGTAATTCGCTTTCGCTGGTGGATCATCTTTGCAACTCTGGTTCTTGTTTTTGCGGCGGCATCGGGTGCGCGGTTTCTCGGTTTTTCCACCGACTATCGGGTATTTTTCAGTGAGGACAATCCACAACTAGTCGCGTTTGAAACGCTGCAAAATACCTACACGAAAAATGATAACGTGATGTTTGCTGTAGAACCTAAAGATGGAAAAGTTTTTACACCCCAAACTCTAGCGATTGTAGAAGAGATCACCCAGGCTTCCTGGAAAATTCCTTATTCGTTACGAGTAGATTCCATAACCAATTTTCAATACACCTGGTCTGAAGCCGATGATCTTGTTGTTCAGGATCTGATTGAAAATGCCGAATCGTTTACTGATGAGCAACTAAAAAAAGTTCAAGCTGTGGCTCTTGCAGAACCTTTGCTTCGCAATCGGCTGATCACACAAAAATCCGATATCACCGGAATCAACGTCACCATCAATCTTCCGCATAAATCCATTAGCGAAACTCCCGAAGTAGTGGCATTCGTCCGTGAGATGAAAGACAAGTTTGAGAAAAAATACCCCTCGATAAAAATCTACCTTACAGGGGTTGTATTCATGGACAATGCTTTCAATGAAGCGGGAGAAGGCGATATGAAGTCTCTCGTTCCTGTCATGTACAGCATCGTCCTAATCATTATGGCCTTAACCCTGCGAACCTTCTGGGGAACCCTTGTCACCGTGCTGATCATGGCATTTTCAATTCTCACCGGTATGGGTCTTGCGGGCTGGTCGGGAATTCTATTGACTCCCATCTCCGCCAATGCACCTACGATCATTCTCACTTTGGCAGTGGCAGACAGCATTCATATTCTCGTCACCTTTTTTTACGAAATGCGTCATGGAAAATCCAAATACGATGCGATTCAAGAATCATTACGTGTGAATCACCAGCCGGTTTTTATAACCAGCGTCACAACTGCTATTGGATTTCTCAGCCTGAATTTCAGTGACTCGCCTCCCTTTCGCGATCTCGGAAACATTGTTGCAATGGGGGTAATGGCCGCTTATGTTTATTCAGTGCTTTTTCTACCTGCGATGCTATCCATACTACCTGTACGCGTTAAAGCAGGTTCAACATCCCAAAATGGATTCATCGACTCGCTCGGCGATTGGGTTATTCATAATCGCAAATCACTTTTTTGGGGCATGATGTCTCTCATCATTGTCCTTTCTTCCCAGATTCCGCGAATTGAAATTGATGAAAAGTTCAACGAATATTTCGATACCCGTTACCAGTTTCGGGTAGACAACGATTATGTGGAAAAACATCTGACGGGATTTGAGTCCATCGAATATTCTTTAAAAGCGGGGGAGTCAGGGGGTATCAGCAACCCTGAATACCTTAAAAAAGTTGATGCTTTTGCCGAGTGGTATCGAAAACAACCAGGCGTTATGTATGTCAGCACATTGACAGACACCATGAAGCGGCTAAACAAAAATATGCACGGCGATGACGAGTCTTATTACAGACTTCCAGATGAGCGCGACCTTTCTGCGCAATATCTATTGCTGTACGAATTATCATTGCCTTTCGGACTCGATCTAAACAATCAGATCAACATTGATAAATCCTCAACACGTTTCACTGCCATACTCGAAAGCGTGTCAACACAGTCCGCTTTGGACTTGGAAGGCTCCGCTCAAGAGTGGCTAAGAAATAATGCACCTCCTGAGATGGCTTCGCATGGGGCGAGTCCTTTAATCATGTTTTCACATATTGCCATGCGCAATATAGACAGCATGATGACGGGAACGATCTTGGCACTACTTTTAATCTCGGCAATTTTAGCGGGGGTATTAAAAAGCTTTAAGTTGGGACTCATTAGTACCATCCCCAATTTAGTTCCTGTGTTCATGACATTTGGTATTTGGGCAATATTTGTTGGGCATATTGGCCTGGCAGTTTCGGTCGTCGCACCTGTCGCGCTTGGAATCATTGTTGATGACACGGTGCATTTTCTGAGCAAATACAGAAGAGCTCGCCAAGAACTAGGAAAAACGCCGGAAGAAGCGGTCCGCTATTCCTTCCACACCGTTGGGACAGCGTTGTTTCTAACATCAATAATACTGGTTTGTGGATTTTTTGTGCTGACCTTTTCCGGATTTCAAATGAACGTGCATCTGGGACTGATGACCACCATTGCTATTCTATGCGCACTGGTCGCAGACTTTCTATTTCTGCCAACTTTGTTGATGCGTTCTAGCAATCCCATTCCTTTGCGTGAAGCTGAACTCAAAATTTAATTATTTTTCGTCTAAAACAGGAGACGGTGTTATGAAAATTCTTATCACATTATTGGCATCTATATTTTTATTCTCTGGGTTTGCGCTTGCAGAAACCCCAGAGCAAAAGGGACTAGCCATAGCCAAGGAAGACGACAAACGGGATAACGGATTTCAGGATTTCACTGCAAACATGGTGATGCTTTTAAAAAACCGTCAAGGCGAAGAAAGCACACGTCACATTCGCAATAAAACCTTGGAGGTAGAAGGCGATGGGGATAAATCCATTTCCATATTCGATCGTCCCCGCGATGTAAAAGGAACAGCGCTACTCAACTTTACCCATAAAGTCGGTACCGACGACCAATGGCTGTATCTACCTGCATTGAAACGTGTCAAACGAATCAGCTCTGCCAATAAATCTGGCTCTTTCATGGGCAGTGAATTTGCTTATGAAGATGTTACGAGTCAGGAAGTAGAAAAGTATTCCTACAAATGGATACGTGACGAAGACTATGACGGAGAAAAATGTTTCGTTTTTGAACGCTATCCGGTTTATAAAAACTCAGGATACACGCGGCAGGTTGTGTGGCTCGACCAAAAAGAATATAAAATTCTAAAAATAGAATTTTACGATCGTAAAAATGCCTCATTGAAAACCTTGACGCAATCAAAGTTCAAACAGTATTTGGATAAATACTGGTACCCTGAAGAAATGTACATGAAAAACCACCAGACAGGAAAAAGTACGTTGCTCACCTGGACAAATTACAAATTCAAAAATGGCCTTAAAGATAAAGACTTCAATAAAAATAGTCTCAAGCGCGCACGATAGACATGCCTTTTATAAAGCCGCATCGAGCAGGCTGGACGCTCTTGTTCTTTTTGGCGATCTTAGCGTTGTTTCGTTTTCCAGTAAAAGTTTTTGCTCACGAAATTTCAGGTTTTGCAGCAGGTGAGGCACGGCTCTTCCCAAACGAAGCTCTGTTTCCAGGTCAGAACGATCAATCCGCTTCTTTTGCTTTGCAACCCGAGTATTACCATGAGTTCGAAAGCGGTAGCAGTTTCACCTTCGTTCCGTTTTTGCGAGTCGATAGCGGCGATCAGGAGCGCACCCATTTTGATATACGCGAACTCACCTATCTTTGGTTGCAAGAGGACTATGAATTAAGGGTTGGGGTTCGAAAAGTTTTTTGGGGGACCACCGAGATACTCCATCTGGTAGATATTATCAACCAGAATGATCAGGTGGAAAACATCGATACCGAGGACAAGCTGGGTCAACCTATGGTAAACGTTTCCTTTTATCGCGACTGGGGCACCATAGACGTTTTCATGATGCCCTTCTTCCGTGAACGTACCTTTCAAGGAACAGGAGGAAGGTTGCGCTTTGCAACCCCCATTGATGATGACCGCGTTCAATATGAAAGTTCCGCAGAAGAATGGCATACTGATTGGGCCATGCGGTATTCGCATACCTTTGGCGACCTCGACATCGGTCTCTCTCAATTTATAGGAACCAATCGAGAGCCGACCCTGCTTAATGGCACCGACTCCAACGGCAGCGCCATAAAAATTCCCAGATACGAACAGATCAAACAAACTAGCATCGATGCTTCCTATGTGGTCGGCGAATGGCTGTGGAAACTCGAATCCCTTTATCGCACCGGTCAAGGCAACGAAAATTATTTTGCATGGACCGGAGGATTCGAATACACCTTCACCGGAGTTTTTGATTCCGCAATGGATTTTGGAGTAGTCGGTGAATGGATGTACGACACTAGAGAGGAGAGAGCTACGAATGCCTTCGAAAATGATATCGCCACGGGACTGCGCCTAGCAGTCAACGATGCCGCCAGCACCGAAGCGCTATTTGGATGGGTGCAAGACTTAGACACATCTGCACGTTTTCTATTTCTGGAGGCCAGTAGAAGATTCGGTGATAACTGGTTACTGACCGCCGAGCTACGCGCGTTTATCCACCAGCCCATGGAAGACCTCTTCTTCGACCTCCGCGATGACGAAATCATGCAAATGGAACTCGCTTATTACTTCTAGTTGAGTGCACAAATTTATTTAGAGGCTTTGTCATAGGATTGGGAAAAGTTTATCCATCACACATGTGAAGTTGATTTGGAAAATCAAAACAGAGAAGGTATCGGGGCCCGAAAGTGACGAGTAAGGTTGTCAGGTGTGTGAAAAAGAAACTGAATTTAGAATTCAAGGATGTACGGAATTAGAAAGATGCTACCTTTTGCTCGAGTGTTAACCCGTTACTTTTAATAAGTTTTCTGTTTGGCGTGGATCACCTGGAAATTAGGCTTTGGTAAATTTCCAGCATCTCCTGGCTATTTCTTTCCAGAGGAAATTGTTCGGCAAGTTCTCTTGCCTTCTTCCCCATCGTTTCTCTGGTTGAGGGGGTGAAAAGGTAACGGATCTTTTCAGCAATCTCTTCAGGATTGAAAGGGTCCTCGACAATCAGACCATTTTGTTTGTTGTTGATAATGTCTGCGGCGCCACAATATTTCGTGGTGATAATTGGAAGGCCGGTTGCCAAAGCCTCTAGATTTGCGTTGCCGAAAGGCTCGTAAATAGAAGGAAGTATGAAAATGTCTGCGGCTGCATAATATTTTTCTATCTCTGGGTCTGGTTCTTTTGCAATAATTTGAGGGTGCTTGTCAGTGGGCGCAAAACGCATAAATTTCTCAAATTTTCCTTTCCCCATCAATAGTAAGCTCCAGTCCTTGTTTTTTAAATACGCGGTAGACTGAAGTAGAAACTGTAGGCCTTTTCGTTCGAACCCAGACCCTACAAATAAAATCAAAGTAGAGCTTTCCGGGATTCCCAACTTTTCTCTTATTAATTTGCGATAGGTATTTTTATTGTCTGGGTGAAAGCGTTTAAGATCGACTCCGTTATATACGACAGCAATATTTTCAGGTGGGCATTTGTAATTTTCCAGAATATCGTTTTTTACCATTTGAGATATGGCGATTATCTTTTTACATTGACCGGATTCAAAAATATTTTTTTCCAGTTTGAGAATCAACTGGTGAAATGGGTTTAGATAGAGAAACAGGTTTTGAAGTGGAGATAAATTTCTACTTCTTTGACTCAGCCATTTTATGTGACATCCGTCCCCCGCTCTGTAAACGTTCTGTGTCCAGGTTTTTTCATGACTCTGAATGATATCAAAATGTTGCTCCCGGGTTTTCTGGGCAACTGATCTGCCAAATGACAGGGTTCTAAGAAAGGCGTTAAAATGAAGGGTTGCTACAAAGTGATGGTGAATATTATTGTGATGGGAGGGAGTCCAGCGATTGGCGAAAATATGTACCTCATGTCCCGATTCTGCAAGTTGGTGGATAAAACCATCCGCGAATTGTTCGGCACCACCATAAAGAACAAACTTCTGACGAATAATGGCAATTTTCATATGGACTGTTTGTGAGAATATTTGACGAGGCTAACTTTTAAGTGCTTCCTCATAAGTGGCTATCGTTTCATCCATCATTCGGTCAATGCCTAGTTCATTTTTGCAAAATTCATAGCCTCTTTCAGAAACTTCTTTTCTAATATTCGGGTTTTCAATTAGCTTTATAATTCCATTTGCAAGATCGACCGAATTTTTGAGTTCGACTAAAATGCCTCTTTCTCCTTGACCAAGCATTTCTGGGACGGAGCCAACACGTGTTGCTACTACAGGCGTTTTCATTGCAAATGCTTGAGGAATAACTTGCGGGGTGCCTTCTCCTGCAAAGGATGCCAAAACCTGAATGTCCAGCCCTGCCATAATTTCCGGAATATCCTCACGATGTCCCAAAAGCGTGACCGCTTTTTCCAGTCCAAGAGAGTTAGCAATGGATTGAGTTTGTTCAAATCCAGGTCCTCTTCCTACAAATACAAACCGAGCATCAGGATATTTTTTAAGAACAATAGGCGCGGCATTTAATAAATAGTCATAACCTTTCCATCCACGAATCACCCCGATTTTTCCGATCAGAGGTTGACCAGGTTTTATCCCCAACTCTGCCCTGATCGCTCCTCCATCTATATTAAAATCGAAGCGTCGAAAATCGACTCCTGCTGATATAGATTTGACGTTTTCAGGCACAACTCCAGAAACACCGGTGACAACGTTAGAGATGGCTTCACCGCTGGTAATAATCTTTTTTGGAATTCGAGAGTACAACCAGTTGTTTGGGAATATACTTTTTATGGGAATTGAAATATGGCGACTGCGAACAACAGGGATACCCGCAAATTTAGCGACAGACCCGGCAAGCCAGCTATCTATAGAGCTGTGGGTATGTATGACATCGGGCTTGGCTTGCTTCAGTATTCGTAGCAGACGAACCATTGAAAATGGGTTCGCCGGACTTTTCATAGGCAGGGGATAACACTTGAAATTGGAAGAGGCGATGGACTGGCATTTATTCCACATGAAGCTTTCGGGTTGGCAGACTATGGAAACCCGATGGCCTCGTTCCAACAATAAATTGCTTTCCTGAAATACTCTGATTTCCTGTCCGCCCCAACCTGTAGCCGATTCGGAGTGAAGTATATGAATCGATTTCAATAAGAAACCTTAATTATATTGTAAAAGTTGGTTGATCGTCGCTGGGGACTAATTTAGCATAACTCCGCTATTTTTGTCGATGCCGGGTGCGTTATTTGATTTTAGGAATTATTTTTTGCGGCATTTCCAAACCAGATCTCTTCCAAACCATGCGACGGAAAGAAAAGCAGATTTTCCACGGCAACTCGTCAGCTTTTCTATCACAAATTCCTTTTCTAGATATTGCCTAAGCAGCATCACATTATAGGCGCGTAGATGCGTTTGGTCGTAATCGATTAACCGTCCTTTCAATACTCGCAGCCTGTTTTTAATATGATAGGAGTTGGGAACAGAACCGATGAATAGTCCTTCAGGTTTTAAAATGCGTGATATTTCAGCAATAGTGATTTCCGGGTAGGGCAGATGTTCTATAACTTCTCCTGCCACAACGACATCAAATGATGATGTGGGTATTGGAATTTGCAGGCTAAAGTCGGCCCATTTTGTTTCGATATTTAAATTTTCTCGGCAGGCTTCTAAAGCCTGTTTATCAATGTCCAAGCCAGTCACTTCATTTTTCTCAATGAAATGGCGGGTTAGTATGCCGTCACGACAACCCATATCCAGAACCTTTTTATTCTCCCCCATCCACTTTTTGAATAGCTGTGAACGTTTTTCTTCTGATACCGATTGGTTTCTGCGATTTCCACTGAGATGGTGTTTTGAATAGAAATCAGCCAGAATTCGTATGTCTCGATCAGGTTTTTCGGGTTCTACTTCAGGCTTTGAAGGAGAGGTGCCTTCTCTTTCTTCCACAATAAATACTCCATTATTTACCCGAAAATTCGGGGCAAAGTTTTTTTATGCTGTTAATTACATCTTCGGTAGAAATTAATTCTTTGCACTCGGGCTTACCATCCCAGCAAACTTGTTTCATAGTTTTAGAAGTGCAGGGCCAGCAATCGATATCTTTATGCAGTACAAGGCTTTTTTCTCCGAGAGGCTTCCAGATTCTATAATCGGTTAATCCAAATAATGCCGCAACGGGTGTCCCGATGGCTGAGGTAGCGTGCATATAACCTCCATTATGACACACAACGAATTTTGCGGAAGCAGTGATTCCAAGAAGCACAGAAAGTTCTGTGGATATAAAAGTGTAAGGAACTTTTTTAGATAAGCATTGAGTCAGTTTTTCCACTTGGTCAAATTGTCCCGGTCCGCAGGTTAATATAATGCCTAAATTAAAGTGGGTAAAAAAGTAATCCGCAATTTTGGCAAACTTCTCAAACTGCCATTGGTCGTATTTTCGGGCTCCCGGATGGATAATGCAATACGGTTTTTCTGGGTCAAATCTTTCAGAAATCAGTAAGTCATGCCCCTTTTTTCGCCACGCATCACTCACATGAATTATTGGTTGGGGGTTTTCAAAGGGGACTCCCATTTTGCTGATCAGAGCAACTTGATAGTCCAGGGGAATGGCTGGTTTTAAATCAGAAAAATTTATTTTCGTATTGTATAGAAACGAACGTCTCGCAAACTTTCCTCCAATTTTAAAGCGTGCGAAAGAAAGAAAACACATGACTGCACCTCGAGTTCCCTCATGCATGTCAATGGCCACATCGTAGCGATTCCAGATTAGTTTTAAATAGAATTTAACCTGCTCAAAAAAAGAGCCTTTTTTAAAGCAGAGAACTTCGTCTACATCTGGGTGGTTTTCTACAATTTCATAGGATGGAGATTCAACCAGGACTGTGAGTTTGGCATTTGGAAGATGCTTTTTTATAGGGCTATAAACTGCTGTGTTATAAACCACATCGCCAATGGATCTGAGTTTGATCAAGAGTATTTTTGCGTCGGGTTTAATGTGATCTTTAAGGTGAAATTCCAAAATCGAGTTCCTGAGTCAAGAATGTGCTGTTGTTAATTTTTCTATTTGCAGGTTAAGTTCTTTTTTTAACACTTTAATATCATAAAGTTCCTGACAACGTTTTCGTGCGTTTAGACCTTTCAATCGAGCTTCTTCTGGGTTTGCAAAAATATATTCAATGGTTTTTGCAAGCTGGTCGGGGTTGCTGGGATCAATGAGATAGCCATGTCCACCTAGAACTTCCTCAATATCTGAGAGCGGGGTCGTGATGACAGGTTTGGCCATGGACATAGCATCGAATAATTTTGCCGGTATCTGCCCTTGCGTATCTGTAGTGTCTCTCTGCGGGATGACTAGAATATCAGCGGCAGAAAGATGTTCCGGTAAATCTTTAAAAGGTATTTTAGGGAAAATGACCACCTTGTCTTGATTTATTTTCATGCGGTCCACGTGGGATTGGATTGAAGGGTCGGCTCCAATTAATACTAACCGGATATCGGGGTCTATAATTTTTTCCATCGCCATGAACAATTCTTCCATTCCCTTGTGAGCTCTTGGTGTCCCGAGAAACATGACAACGCGTTTTCCCTTAAGCCCAAGTCTGGCTTTAATGCTATTGGAATCGAACTTATCTGGATCAAGAATAGAAGTGTCACGGCAATGATAAACAAGGGGGCCGGAGAATTTTTTCTGAAGAAAGCGATTGCTAACAACAGTTGAATTTGCAAACCCTGTAAAACGTTCCATGAGCCAAGTATAAGGTAACCCATTTGGATTGGAAAAGTTTAAGAAGCGACCGACCTTTCCCCAAAACCCTGAGTGATATAGAAATCCAAGCTCCCAATCATCAATATCCACGATCACGGGAATTCCTGAAGTCCATTTTTTTATCAAAGCGATCCCGTAACTCGTAGGTCGAAGTTTGCAGGCAATCAATACATCGGCATCAATATCTTTAGTCATTTTCCGGATTGTTGAAATGAAAAAAGGGTAGCGTTTCCAAGGATAGGAGCGAATAGAGATACCCATGTTTTGCATCGGAAACCATATGTTGCCTGATTTCGCAGGGCCAATTACTTCCACCTCGTGTTGAGGAGAGAGGGCCATTGCGAATAGCCCTGCTCGGCCCAGGGAATTATTCGAAAGGTCAAAACATAGTATGCAAATTTTCACAATTTTCTAAATGTCCGGATTGATTTCAATTTTTCTGGGAGAAATTTTTAAAGACTGTATATTCGTTGTTAAGGGCCAGCCAGGCGTTGGTGTAAGGAGCATTTTTGTATTTGTTATTCGGCGGATAAAAAGTGTAGGAATGTCAAGTGGGCCTAACCTTAGATACTCGAATGAGGGTTTAATTCTTTCTCCCGGTGAAAATAATATGTTGACCTTCGTTTCTCCTTCTACAGCTTGCCCTTGTGACAGAGAGTATTTGGCGTGAATAGTAATGGAATCTTTTGCCCCATTAACTTTTATAGTACCTTTCCCTTTCATACCCTGCTCTGCTGATTTTTCAAGATCGTTAAAATGAATGGTTCCGCGAGGAGTGAGTCTTTCAAGATTAAAGAGTATGAATTTCCCGTTTAAAAGCAGGTCGTAAATGTTGATTTGAACATTCTCGAATAATAACTCAAAATTTTCAATTCGTACTTTATTACTTAAAACAGAGTCAGCTTTTATTTGTATCGATTTATACCGCCCATAATATATGTCTTGTGGGTTGTTGGTAGGGGTGAGAGAGACTGTCATGTTGACACCATTTTTAACCCCATAAATAGGATAGCTGGAGAAAGCCACTGCTAAACGTTTTCCTATAAGCTCTAAATCTGTAATGCCAGGAAGGGAATGGGCGGGTTCCATGTCAAACTTGTATAGCAAACCCTTATTCCCATCTGGTAGGGGATAACTGCGAAACAGTTTAAAAGTTTTGGTTAGAGCAGGATCTTTCGTAAGAAGGTTCCTTGCATTGATGGCGTTTGAAGATTGCCTGCTAAAATCCCCATCTCTGGTGATAAAAAAATCCGTCATCTCCCCTACATTTCTTTTTACGCCTTTCATTGCTATAGGCAATTCTCGAAAAGCCGCAAAGTCCCTGAATGCTCCTCTTTGAAAGTAAGGATAATTTGCCAGGGTTCGAACGACAAGGTATTTCCCGTTTTCAGGTCTTGCCTCCTCAATTATGTCATCAAGCATTGCATTGATTGGCCAGATTTGGGTGATTGGTAAATTACCTCTTCCCAAATACGGCAGGAAAGCTGGTTTTGGGAAAAAGCCAGTATATAAAAATGTTCCAAGTGCTGTTACTCCTGCGATGGAATAAAGAAATTTACGCAGAGAAATATTTCTCACTTGAGTCAAGACCACTGCAGTGATCAATGCCATTGCAGGTAACGCAGGCATGGTATATCTTGCGCCTTTATTATCGACAAAAGTAAATACAATGATAGGGAAGATTGCCCAAATAAATAGGAGCCAGTTAAATCTGTCTTTTTTGAAAATATAAAAAATAAAAGCGGCTGTAGATATAACTAATAAAGGCCACCCCAGTTGACCGATTGGGGCTTCAAGGTAATAGCCCCAAATTGGAAACCAATTTGTGAAACCCTTTAGAGCAACACCAGGAAATGCAAATTTGGACATTCCTATTAAGATGTTAATTAGATTGTGAGCGTACCAGGGAAAGCAAATCAAAACTGATATGCATGAAAGAGAAATCAGATTTATGGCCTTCTGTGTGGAAAGGGATGCTTGGGGGAAACTTTTGACTAGCGCCAAGATTAATAAAAACTCCAGGATCAGAGGAACCCACCGTTGTTCACCAATAATTAGGATAAAAAAGGGAGCAATTAATAACGCGGCAATCATTCCAATATAATAAGCGGTTTGGATGATTCGATCCCTGAAGCCGATTTTCGCGCCCCACAACCCCATCAGCACTGCAGGTAGGGTATATATGAAAAAAGTCCATTTGACCATTAGCCCTGTGGCGTAAATGAAGCTAAACAGTATGGAATATTTTTTGTTCTCGAAATTTTCTGATTTCAGGAAAAGATAATAGGCGAGGGTGGTCATAGCCGTCAGCATGACGCTGATAATATATTCTCGTGACATGCTGACAATTATCGGATAGCAGGAGACTAGAAACGCCGCTATTAATCCAGCATTTCTCGTATATAAGATCTTGCCAATCCCATAAATGGACAAAGCCATAATTACCATATAAAAAGAATTCCCAATGACCCCGGTATCCAAGGTAAAACCGAAAACTATAGATAGAGGAATTAATGATAAATGATAAAAGGGTGGGTAAAAGGGTTCTACGTTCAATACATCTTGCCACCAATCTTCTGAACCGGAGCTCATTGCCTCCCAATAATTAAATGTCCTGAAGAGATGTAGTCCTTGGTCGTAAGATGGGGGGCGGATATCGAGAAGCATCCATATCAAATTACCGCCAAAAATCCATAAAATGATGGCTAGTAAAAAAAAATGATGTGAGCCGATTCGGGGTTCAGCCGGGCTGGGTAGTTTATTTTGGTTTGTTTCAGGCAATGCGCGGCTCCGACGAAATAATTATTAAGTGTTGTAAGGTTGAGATGGGTCGAGTCTAAAAAGTAAAAGTAAAAATTAGATTAAGTGTATAATATTTATTAGATTTGCTGATTTTTTTATTGAGTAAAAGTCCGTATATTTTTTAGTTGCTCCTACCTATGCCAAGCCTTCCATTTTTTCCATCTATCAAGCCAAAAGAGAAGCTCATATTATGTCTGTGGATGGTTTTCTGCTTTTTAGTGTTGTCTTATAAGCTTGGTGAAGTTCCACCTTATCATGCAGACGAAAATTTTTATGTTGAATCATCCTTGAACATGGTTGAGTCGGGGGATTATATCACCCCTGTCTATCATGAGAAAAAACGTTTTGCAAAACCCATTTTGTATTACTGGATGGTTGTTTCATCGTATGAAATTTTTGGTATTAGTTTGAGCTCGGCGCGCTTGCCTTCTGTGTTGTTTGGCGTTCTGAGCATTGGCCTGGTTTTTTTGCTGGGATGTCGATTGTTTGACAGCCGAGTGGGCTTGTTCAGTGCATTTATACTACCTTCTATTTACCTGCATTTCCAGATATCCAGGTGGTCTACTACAGACATGGCATTGAGTTTTTGTGTTCTTCTGGCGCTGTATTTTTTTGTGCTTTTGTTTCAAACGAATTTCCAGAAAAATATTTATACATATTTTTTTTACTTGTCACTAGGGTTAGGATTCATGGTGAAAGGGCCACCCGCAATTCTTATTCCCGGGTTGACTGCTTGTGGGTTTTTAATAGCCACCAAAAGGAAGAGCTGGTTTGCTGATTTGCGTGTTGGCCAAGGGCTTATCATTTTATTGATCATAATTGTACCCTGGTTTGCAGCCATGCTTGGAATGCATGGAGAAGAATTTAAAAATCATATTGTAGGTAACGAAATAAAGAGCCGATTGGTTCACGATACCCCGTTCAGTTTTTATTATGTTGGTGTTTTATTTCGTTATCAGCTTCCATGGTCGCTCTTTTTTCTTTTTGCAGCCTTAAAACAATTTGGATTCTTGGGCTTTTCCAATGAGAAGGGGATAGAGTTTAGAGAACGATTAAAAAATTTGGGGCAAAATATTAACAGGCATATAAAGCTGCTTTTTAAAGAAGGTAATGAGCCTGTTTTACTTTGTTATATTTGGATTCTTGTATGCTTGGTTTTATTTACTCTGCTTAGAGTCGAGCATAGCCGCTATATGCTCCCGAGTTGTGCAGCTGTTGCAATTTTAACAGCGAGATTGTTTGCGGGCATAGAAAAGAATCCGGAAGAATCAGGTGAGTTTGGTTTTAAACTTTCTACTGTTATTACGTTTGTGCTTTTACTGATTTTCTCGCTTTTAACGGGAGTTGGAGTTTTTATTGTTGATTCCATTCCAGAAGAGCTATTTCTCCTCCCGATATTTTTGTTTGCAGGAGCTTTGTTTTTGGCCTTTTCAAATCGGTCAGGCATTCCTCTGGTATTTTCAATTGCTCTTACTCTGGCTTTGACTATGGCTTCATTAAGTGGCGATGTCTTGCCTTATGTTAGCCGCTACCCCATGAAGAAGTTTGCCAGTCACATCAATCAGAATCAAATCAAGGGTTCCATTGCCATTTATAAACTGGGAAGTCATAGGGCGCGCTTGGGGATTTTGACTGGCAGAATGGTAGTCACTTTACATTCTCCTGAGGAGATGAAAGAATTTTTGAAGACGAATCAAAAAGTATATTTGGTTGTTAAAGAGTCGGATTGGAAAAAATATTTTTCGAAAATAGATTTGGAAATTATAAAAAAGGATCAAGTTGGGGTTAAAACTAAAATCAAATCCAACGAAATCACAGGTTTATTTGACAGGGGAAAACTGAGAAAGATTTTAAGTTCTACCGAGACTCTTTATTTTATGAGCAATAAATAGCGCGTTATTTAACGTTGGGTGTTTTCATGCTAGAAAAATCGTACCGGATGAAATCCCTATTTTGAGATGAAGTGAAGAGCGCATATTTAGAGTTGGCCTGGATCAAATAGAAGGTGTCTGGCATCAGGGACTTTAAAGCTTTAAATTCGGCTGCATTGGATATCCACATTTTTTTAGGGTTACTCTGTAACTGTTTTAGTAACTCTTGCGTATCGGTGATGGGTTTTTCTAAATCTCTGTCGGAATAAAACAGTACTGCGTGTTTTGGGTTCCATGTAGAAAGTCTGAAGTTTCCGAGTTTTATATTTTCTGGAATATTGAGTTTGATTATCGAGGCCAACTGTCGAACTTCTTTGCTGCTTTCCGCTAAAGTTACTTTGGCTTGAAACGGAGTTACGTTTACAAACAATGCTGTCAGACAAACAATTCCTGCCAAACCACTGATCGCCTGGTCTTTCTTGCGAGAATTAAGCCAATCAGAAAATGTCTTTGCGACAATGATTGCCAGTGCAGGGAAAATCATTAAAACATAGCGGATGGTATGGTTTTTACTTGTGCTCATGACCACAAAAACTAAAATGGGCCATAAAAAAAGTAAAAGCGAATTCTCGTCTTTATCGATGAAGCCTCGCTTCCCGAATTTATACAGTCCTATTAGCGCAAAAGGAAGCCAAGGCCAGTAGTTTCTTAAAAAATCTTCAGCGTATCCCAGAAAATTATAGGGATGTACATTTTCTCCAAAACCTCTATTGAAAATTAAAACCCCAAAATGAGAATTGATGAAACTCTGACCAAATTCCATCCAATTGATCAAGTGCCAACTGAATCCCAAACCTAAAGCAAGTAACACTCCTATCACTAATAGAGGATTAACTATTTCTTTCCATTGACGGCTGAAAACTAGGTAGAAAAATGCAATGGATAGCGGAAAGATGCCCAGAACACTTTTTGACAAAATTCCTCCTGCGGTTGCGAGACCAAAAAGCAGATACCACGGCTTATGAGTTTTTGCTTTGATAAATGCGAATAGAGCAAGCGTAACAAAAAATGCCAAAGGAATATCGACCATAGCCCTTCGCGATGAATCGATGAATATGCCTGGAAAAAGTAATATGAGTGATGCCGTGAAAGCAATCCAGGAATCTTTATATAGATAGTCTGCCAGTCGATACGTTAAAACTACAATTCCTGTCCCAAATAATCCGGAGAAAAAAACTGCAGAGAAGCTGGATATTCCAAATATGCCATATGCCAGAGCCATAAGCCAAAAAGGGAGGGGTGGATTCTCAAAAGAAGGCGCCCCACCATGAGTGACTATCCAGAAGTTGCCAGATTCATAAATTTCCTTCGCTTTTTGAGCATAAAAGGCATCATCAAAATTAGTAATACCCGTATCCAGTTGCCGCCCGAGCATGATCAGAAGAGAGAAAAAGACGAGGAAATATATTTGAAAGGTTTTGTTATTTAGTATGGCGCTCAATTTTTTTACCTGGTTTAAATCGTGAGGTGAGATGTTAGTTGCAAAAGAGATTCAAAATGCAGAATTTAAAGATACTGGTTTAATTTTTTTTTCTCTTCATCGTTCAGGTTGGGGCCATATAAAAAACCGAAAGTTTCCAATCTCCAGACCAGTACATCTAGCCCTTTTAACATGTTAAACCAGTAAAGCATGGCTAGGAAAAAGGATTTTTGGTTTAAATCATTTTCGCAAAAAATGAATCCGATCAATTGTTTGCGTGAATGGAGAATAAGCTCCCTGTTCCCACGGGCTTTGATTATTTTATAAAGAGTGAGAAGGTTTTGGAGTTTTTTCAACATTAAAATATGGGGAGAATAGTCATTGAAGTAAAATTCGAGTATTTTTTCAGTACTCAAATTTTATACCAAGAGTATATTGAAGTAAAGGAAGCGGTTAAAATGTTCCCTTATGTTAGTATTTCTTTAAAACTCATCAACCTATAATTTCCCCAGATATGAAACCTGAAGAATTAAGTGCTATTGCTTGTGAAAAAATTAATAAAGACACTGACCTTGTGCTCAAGCACTTAAAAGTGTTGGAAGAGTTGGTCAAAATTGACAGCCGAAGTTTTGGTGTGAACGAATTCAAAGGCGACAGAATTGTTCCCACCGATATGAAAGACATTCTTGAATGCGCAAAAAGTTACTTGACCCGAATAGGGTTGCCTAAGGTATCGATAAACAATTCTGGCGGTAAATATCCATTCCCTATTCTCATGGCAGAGATCCATGTTGCGAAAGATAAACCGACGCTTCTTTTTTATGCGCATCTGGACAAGCAACCTTATATGGATAACGAAAAATTTGAGAAATGGGGCGGCACGCCACCGACAGAATTGAGGTGGAACGAAGACAGGTCTCGTGCATATGGAAGAGGAGCAGCGGATGATCTGAGTGGTGTTGTTTCTATTGGGATGGCCATCGATGCGCTTATGCAAACCGTAGAACCTTCTGAGCTCCCTTGTAATGTAAAAGTAATTTTTGAAACCGAGGAGGAGAGCGGTTCTCATAGCTTGATTGATCAGATCAATGAAAATAAATCATTTTTTTCGAATATTGATTGCGTTGTTATTACGGACGTGGTCAACCCTGCCCAAGGCATACCCGGTCTGACAACTTCCTTGCGAGGAATTATTCAACTGGAAGTCACTGTTGAGAAGGAGTCTGTGAATATTTCCATTGATGAGCAAACCGCATTATACAAACTCCTTTCTACGCTGATTCAGGAAGATCACTCACTTGCCATCCAGGAAATTTCCAGCTCCGATCAACCCGTCACTGAGGATGAGAGAAAAGGATACTCCTTCGTTCCGACGTCTGTGGCTGCACTCAGGGATACCGCCGGAGTCTTGCCGGGAACGCGTCTTACGGTACTTGAGGATATAGCCTCTATTCTGGTTGCGCAGTTACGCACCTCTTTTGCAAACGCTCGTCCAGGTCATCGAATTTCAGGGAGCGTTATTTTGGGAACTGCTGGGGCACGTTTGAGTTTTCCGGGGATTGATAATCCAAACGATCTTGCTAAACAGGTGGAGCATATTGTTCGTGAAAAAAACCCTTTCAATTTAAATTTGAAAGTAGATGTAGTTAGTGGTTCACCAGCCACTCTTGATCTCGTCTTACAGTCCGCATCAAAGGATCCGCATTCAGGAGTCAATGGGGGGCCTGTTCCAATTGCGGAAATTCAGTTGGCGCGAATGATCGATCATTTAATTTCTGTCGATGGAATTCTGCATCCTGACTTGCAAAAATTTGGTGTTGGTAATTTGGTAAAAGTACAATCCCTGTTCGTAGATCAAGGACTAGAACCCCGTCCCTATGACGACTCATCCGCTAAGGCATTTGTAGAAATTCGTTTGGCTCCGGGAAATAAAGACCACTCAGCCATCGAAAAACTCAAAAATTTCCTTTCAAAAAATATTGCGCCAGGTTTTAGTCTGAAAATCAAAGAGGATAAAGGGGCTTCGCCTTGGATGACTGGAATTTCACATCCAGTGTTTCCTTTGATCCTTGAATCGCTCGAAAAGGGTTTCGGTCAAAAATCTTGTTTATATGGATGCGGAGGCACTATCCCATTTGTTGAAAAATTGATGCAGGCATTGGGGGATGTGCAACCCTTGTGCCTGGGCGCTTATGACCCAGATGCGAAAATGCATGAGCCAGGGGAAAGCTTGTCTGTCCCGGATTTATTGGGTTGCACACGATCTATCATCCACTTGGTTTCCAAGGTTAATGAAGTGTATCCACCCTCATAATCCCTTCAAATTATTGGAAATTTGCATTAGGTGAAAAAACATGATTTCATTTATTCAGCAATAGGTTTATAATCCCTTTCATCCTATCAGGATGAGACATTTAACTGTTCTTCACAAGGGCAACTAACCGTTGCCTAAGGTCTTGGAGTTTGGTTGTTAGGAATCTATCTATTTGTAATGTATGAGGTTATGGTGGGCGCGGAAACTGAGGAGAAATTCAGAGAAATTGATATTAGCTTTCTTGATAAAGGTGGTGATGAGTCTTTCGATATCTTTTATCAGACGGAAACTTTTGGCACTATTAAATATGTCTTATTTGCCAGTACAGACCCCAAACACCAGGATAAGGTAAAAAGGCTTCTCGAAGACGGCACCGATCAGGATTTTTACATTCACGAAGAAGACCTTTTTAAGTATTACAAGTATGCTACCAAGTCATTAAAGGCGATGGTTTCTAATCCTGATATCCCCCTTAAAGAAAAAACAGAAAAAATTTACGAAGTATCCAAAGGTGTTATGAAAGAGTTTTTTGAAAATAACACCTCCGAGAAAATTCTGGAAGCCTCGGAAGAGGTGATGGATATGATGGAAGACTGTATGACCACGGCGGAGGCGGGGTTTCACGGTATCGCTGCTATCACCAGTAAAGACTATTACACCTATACCCACAGCGTCAATGTCGGGCTTTATTGCATGACATTTGGCGTGAAAAGTAAAATGAGTAAGAATGACACGCGCCAACTTTCTCTCGGGGGAATGTTGCACGATGTGGGCAAATCTAAAATTGACCACGGGTTGATAAATAAAAGTGGGAAATTGACGGATGAAGAATTCGAACAAATGAAATTCCATACCCTTGCAGGTGGAGAAATCCTCACAGGGATGAAATGTTACACTCATAATGTAGTGAGCATGGCCGCACAGCACCATGAAAAGTTTAAGGGCGGGGGCTACCCCAAGGGGATTGAAGGCGAGGAGATCCATCGTTTTGCTCGCATCTGCAAAATTATGGATGTTTATGATGCGCTAACAACAAGACGTTCCTATAAAAAGGCATTGAGTGCTTTTGATACGCTTATTATTATGAAAAAACAAATGAGTAATGATTTTGACCCAAAGTTACTCAATAGCTTTATTAGCTTGATGGGTCCCGACCTTTAGTCTGTTTTTCCTGCCCTGTTAATTACCCGATCGAAATTGTCCCAGATAATTTGAAAACTGTTCATCGTCGCTGTTGGCATCGATGTAGAGGTAGGTGGTTCTGGCGCTGGAGTTGAGAGCGAAGTTAACGCGATCGAGTTGCGTGCCATCAACAAACATCAAAGTGTCCCAGGGTTTCTGTGCCTGATAGTCACGATTGTTTTTTACAAACCGGATGAAGGTTTTGAACGCGTTGGCGCAAAGTTCGGCACGAAGCCCGATGAGGTCACAAACCGCTCTTAGCTTTGAAGGGTTATTCTTAGTGCGTCCTTCCAGTTTTACCGCCAATGTGGTGTCTTTTTCCGCCTGAGTTTTTAACGCCTTGCGGGAAAAATATTTCACAATTTGTTCTGCGGGGAGGTCAAACCTGATCTGCGCATGAAAGTCATCCTGAATAAGAGTGTTGTAACGATTGATAACCACTTGTCCCCAGTAGTGCATACGAAAATCAAGTGATTTGCTGGCTTCAAATAAATGTGTGGCCCCCTGCTCACATTCTTGCAATGTAATGTCAGCGGCGCAGACAAAGTTTTCCAACTGCAGTTTCTTTTTGAAGGCTTTACCATATTTATCCTGAATAGCATCGTACAGTTTTTTCTGGGGTCTCCAGGATTGATAAGGATCTTTTGCTAATCGATCGCGCATTTCGTCGGGGGTATTGTTGAAACCTAAAATAAGTTTTCGTGGCGCATCTGGATTCGAAGGTGAGTCGGTGATCATAATCTCATGCCAGGCAAGTTTCTTCGTTGCCGGGGTGGCACGAACGGCTGCAAGATTTTCATAGCCGCTCAGGCAATCGTTATTAGAAATCTCTTTTGAGCAATATAAATCTTTGACTTGAATTTGACTGGCGATTTTTTTCTTTAATGCGTGAACTTTATCCAGAAATTGTGTGCGCTGCTCATTTGAAAGGCGGGTATTTAAAAATCTCGTGATTTCAGTGGGCGAGGCTTTCCAATCAACCAGTACAGTATTAAAACCGGCGGTTCTCAAGAACCGATCGCTGATTCCCACTTCGCTATAGTCTCTATGGGTGACGTTGTTGAGCGCTTCTTTTAATGTAGACACTCCCTTAAGGCATTGTTCAATTAAAGGTATCTGGTCATCAGTAAAACCGATTTTCTTGACGAAGGGAAAACACTCTAGTGTTGCGATACCAAACTGGTTTTCCAGAATTCGTTTTTCCTGCACCAGTTCATTGAAGGAGTTTGCGAATAAAAAGTTGGGAGAAAGGGCAGTCCCAAAAAGACAAAATAGAAAAATTCGGAATATTTTTAAAGTATGCATACAACCATTATACCAGACCCGTCATGCCCTAGGTAAACATGAAAACGTAGAGGAAAATGGATAAAAATTCTCCAAAGTCACCGCATTAGAGGGGGGATGCCTCACCAATAAATCACCTTGAAATATTTTAAAGCCTCTTTATAATACAGAACTTCAATTGGTTAGATGATGCCGAAGTGGCGGAATTGGTAGACGCGCATGATTCAGGTTCATGTGCCCGAAAGGGTGTGGACGTTCGAGTCTTCTCTTCGGCAATCCCCGCAAAGGGCGTCGCAACTAAAACAATGTTATTACTCATGCCCTCG
>JAJFIR010000021.1 GCA_021774795.1 Emcibacteraceae bacterium
CCCGGTTTACTACTGGTGGTGTTATTTTGCCAGGTTGCAGGGACGGGGACAAAGACAAGGATAAAGATAAAGACAAGGACGTTGACGACGAAATTGATTATACCAAAGCAGATTGTCTGGAGGACACCGGCATCTGCAATAATCAAGCTACCGTTACAATAAAGGGGATGACAGGCAAAATAAATGTGCGCTCTGGAAGTGGAGCCATTAGACTTGATGTCACATCCAGTAATGTAGACTTGGCGTCGATGTCAGGTGACTTGTCGGGGAGTGGTTTGAACGGAAGAGGAAAGTTTGAAACAGAGATCGGTAACGTGCGTGTTAGATATTGCGAAAAACCTCAGGATATTGGAAGCAAGAAACTGGTCGTACGAATTTTCAATAGCGCAGATAGCGGTTCAGATGCGAAAATTGCGTTCCCGAAAGACTCCACTTTAAAAATTGAAATTAAACATGATGGAGATAAATACAAAAGTGATTTCACACATGATTCAAGTGCTGATTTCTTACTGAAAGGAAAGGTGAAATTGGGATATTTGGTTTTGTATGAATACAACATTTCTGAATGCCCCTATTAAGCAGCTCTTTTAATCCATAGATGCTTCAACAGCAGTAGTCCCGCCAATATCATGGGCGCCCAGAAAACGAATGGGAGGACCATTAGAGTGAACCCCAAAAAGAACATTACAATTCCTACCCAGAAACCGTTGTTCTCGTGAAAGAAAACCCGATCGACTTGTTTGTATTGATGCAATATAAAGACAAAGAAGCGCCCTGCCCACAACCCTGTCACGCCTGCTCCCAGTGCCGCCAGAACAAGAGTAAAACTTGAGAACGGCATATTAGATACCATTGCATAAACACTGTAATAGCTGAACAGGCCGAGCCCTACTCCAACATTTCTATCTAGCTTTTCTAGCCACAGTCCCGCGATGGAGCCTATCAGCCACGAAGTGGTGATGACCATGTAAGTCAGGTAGGCGGAGGATATATTCATCTGCAAAAGAATCAGGTAGCAGAATTGTACTGTCGAGAAATATAACCCCGTAAGAAATGCGTAGGCAGGAAATTTAATCATCAAAATACTCCTCTGTCCAACCCCTGACTTTACGACACGGATCACGATCGACATCAAAATAGCGATCTGTAAAACGATCTAGCCCTCGGCATAACACTAGATCAAGATTGTCCAGCGCTAACGGAACAGCCTCTGACAAATAGGAAAGAATGTCATCGGGATTAATGATTTCCAATCCTTCTTCATATTCGTGGGTTGCCTTACGCATATCCGCAACATTGAAAGGAAGTTCTCGGGAAGCAAACCCAAAACTGCGGTCAGCCTTGTCGCTGTTAATGACCATGACCTCATCGAACACCTCAGACAATGCTGCAACGACACGAGCGGGAGTGCGATTGTTATGCTGTAACGGTCCACTCAGTTGTACCGCAATGACTCCCTTTGCTGTCAGTCGTGATTTTGCGAGCTGATAAAATTCTTTAGTGTGAAGAATCGCTTCCTGAATCGTGAGAGGAGACGGAATATCCATGATGATCAAGTCAAACATATGGTCCGTGGTTTTCAGGAAATGCTTGCCATCGTCAATGATCAAGTTCCAGCGGTCGAGTCCTTTAAGCTCCTCTGTCGGAGTAAAAAACTTTTGTCCCGCCAACAAAACACCTGCATCGAGTTCCACCGATTGTACGAACTTTGAATACGGATAAACTTTCGGCACAGAAGAGAGGGTGCCATTGCCAACGATCAAAGTCTTTTCTGGTTTGATGAGCCGGGCCGGGGTTTCAGCGATGTAATAATTCAAGTCTTCCAGATCAGAAGCATTGAGGTTGAGGAGTCCATCTAAGTAAAGATAGAGTTCCCCGTCTTCGTCTTTGATCACCTCGACTTTTTGATATGCAGAATTAATAGTTAAAAGAGTTTCGGCTTCATCGAAGTGGTGTTTGTATTTATAAAGCAGGGAGGTGGTTTGACGGTCTATCCGTTCAATGGAGTTGCTACTGACAATTGCCAGCAACACAAAAGCTACGGTCCATGTTTTTTTCTGCAACGCCAAATGAATTATGACCGCAAGTAAAGCCCAATAAATGGGGAGAATAAAGTCGACCCCTTTATTCCAGCTCATACCCACGATGGCAAACCCCGCCGCAAAGCCGATCAGCTCCATGGAATAAAGAACTTTCATTCTTTGTATGGCGGATTCTTTGTCCGCTGATTTTTCGTGGACTAGCCGAGGCAGAAACACCGCAAAAATGGAACTGAAAATCAGAGCATAGACAAACATCAAAACAACGTATGCATAACCATGAAGATGTGACCGTGCAATTTCTGCCGCGAGCATTCGGTAAGAGAATGGAAACGTCAGATGGAGAAAAACAATGGCAAGAAACGAATTATGAAAAAATTTATCAGAAAATTTCAGCGATAGAAAATAACCCATGGACAGTCCCAGAAAAAACGCAGCGGTCACTAGGATGATAACGACCTCTTCACCATAAAGAATAGTTACGAAATCGCGGATCATCACAAACTGCGCAATGCTCAGGCACGCCCCCACTAAAAATAGAAGAAGGGGTTCTCTTAGAGTCGAGATACGGTTCACAGATTCAGCCAGGTTAAGACCATGAACATTCCATGGAAGGAATCAAACAAAAGGATTCTATCAGGAAGAAGAAAAAGCGGGAAGGGTATTTAAAGAGAATCTTGTTTAGGCAGGCAGCTGACACATATCCTGATTTTGCGGAGTTGACTTGTTGCTACCATTAGAGGAGCCGTTATTCCAATTTCGCTGGCTATAGCGAAAAACTTTTCCTTCATAATTGGTGATGACCACTTCCTCTTCAGTATGCTCGATAACACTATTAGGCAGCAACCTGACTTTACCACCGCCGCCGGGAGCATCGATAACGTAATAAGGTACCGCCATGCCCGATGTATGACCCATGAGATCTTTCATTATATCGAGACCTTTTTGAACCGAGGTGCGCAAATGGTCTGTTCCTTCCGTCATATCTGCCTGATAGATGTAATAAGGCTTAATACGGTTCTTCAATAGTTTTTGCATCAACGCCTTCATCGTTGCAGAGTCATCGTTGACGCCTTTTAGCAATACGGTTTGACTGCCTAAAGGAATCCCGATGTCAGCAAGCATGGCGCAGGCTTTCTCAACTTCGGGAGTCAATTCGCTAGGATGATTAAAATGCATGTTGAAGTACAACGGATGATATTTTTTCAAAATGGAACACAGGTTTTCAGTGATCCTTGCTGGCAGAGTACCGGGTACGCGAGTGCCGATGCGGATGATCTCCAGATGTGGAATGGATCGCAACTCTCCGAGAATACGATCCAGTTCTTTATCAGGAACAAGAAGGGGGTCTCCGCCTGACATGATTACATCCCGAATTTCAGGATGATTGCGAATATAGTCAATGCCCTGTCTCAATGTTTCTCGGGTCACAATTCCAGGGAATCCTATTTTTCGCTTGCGAGTACAGAAGCGACAGACAATGGGGCATTGGTTGTTGATCATCAATAAAACCCGATCCGGGTACCTGTGAACCAGCTCGGGCACAGGCATATCGCCTTCTTCGTTAAGAGGGTCGGATATTAAATCTTCTTGAACGAAATCATCTAACTCTTCAAGTGTGGGAACCACCTGTTTCCATAAAGGATCGTTAGGGCTTTTTATTTGTTCCAGAAAATAGGAATTGATTCGAATGGGGTAATTTTCGCCAACCTCTTCCAGTTTTTTCCTATATTCATCTGATTCAGGAATAAAAGGAAGGTCTTTAACCTTGACCGCACTCTGGCTGAGCTGTTTTTGCCATAATTCCATAAGTTGTCTTCAGTGTGTGGGAATCAAGAGTTAACAGGATAGGTTTTTTTTAGATAGTCGATGATTTCGTACTCGTCTGCAAGCATTGTATCGCCATCAACCAAAACGGGTACAGTAGTTTGCCCTGATACTTCATAAACCTCTTTGCGCTCAGGGTGCGACCAGGGAACATCTATTTTTTCATATTCAAGGCCCATTTGCGCCATCACATCTCTTACCATTGCGCAATAACCACAGCCATCTATATTATATAGTTTCATTTAAACTTCCCCAAACCCTTATATTTTTTTCGTTGCACAAGGGGCCATTATGGCATCTACCATGCCGTGAATTTTCTTTTTATTCTGAGGACAAAGAGTCGCTAGAACCCCACCAAGTTGGGCCGATTTATCTGATACAAAATAATAGGGTGTCAATCTCACCCGGCATAACATTGTTTCTATTTTGCCTGTAGCCGGATCCAAATACCGGCCCTCCACTTTTTTGCCCTTATAAAACTTTTGTAAAATCGAAGGTTGGTCGGGAAACTGCGCCAAACCTTTCGTCAGAACCTGTTGCCAGTCGTCACTCGAAACATCGTGCCCAACAACCACTCCCCGACTTCCCCAAGACTCTGGCGAGAAACCAGATGGTTTGACCACCATCTCTCTCTCTTTTTGAGTCATGGGATATAATTCTTCCCACTCCCTTACTGGCACCCCCTTAATTGCCAAATCTGGAATAACAGCATACGGTGGCAAGGGTCGGGAATCTAAAATCCAGGTTTCCGGGATTAGATGTGATAGAGCTGTAAAAGTTTCGGAACCTAGCGCTTTTTCCCAGTCTGTTTTTAAGGCAGGGTGCGAAAACAGGGCAAAACTGAGCTTTTCTTCCAGCCAGGGTTTATAAGGCGGTGTGGTAACTACTCGTCCCTTTTTCGCGGCATACAACAGCAATTCTGATTTTGGGATATTTTTAAGGTCGAATAGCTCGAAAAAACGGTACAGAACGTCCACGCGCACCCATTTCTCCTCGTGCATCAAAAAAAGACCTTCTTCTCTGAAACTCAAATCTTTGGGGTGAACTACATAAACCCCTTTTTCCTTTAATAGCGACCCGAGGTATTGCATCTCCGTCAGGTAATCCTTCGCTTCATCAGAAACCACAATAGCTACATTCGGGGTAGGTTCTTTAGAAACAGATTCCACCATCTGGTGAAACAGGGAAGGAATGCCTGCACCTGTCATTTCCCATGCAGGATCTTCGTAAAGCGACATCAGGGATGAAGTCAGCCCAAACCCTCCGGGAACCGAGTCCAGTTCTGTTACCGCAAATCCGTTTTCAGTAGGTATAACATCCGGTCTGATGATGCCCGGCAGAGATTGGCGCATTCTTTTCATGCGTCCGAACTCTATAAGCTCTTGGGGTTTTCCTGCATCGAGGTATTCGGCGAACCAGGGGTGAAAATTGCCTTTGGCACTATCTAAATAGAAACGGTTCAGGACAGAGTAAAACTGTAGAAGCTTTGGCCCAAGCTCATGGAAAAAAGTGGTTTCTTCTTGGGAAAGGAAATAAGGTTCAGGAGAAATTCTCCAGGTATTTCCAGCCTCGGATGCAGAATCAGAAAACAATCCAGCCTGCACCAGGGAGGCCTTTATATCCAGACAAGTTTTTTCAGGTTGAGCAATCATGAAGGTTCAGACTAAAAAATAAAACAGCAATTGTCAAACTTCAACTTTTAGTTAAACAGGATGATACAATATAATTTTCAACTTAAACCATAGTATTATGACAGAACCTCTTCAGACTGGAATGACAATACCTGTTTTCCCACTTCCTACAACTGTTTTTTATCCAGGAACACCTTTGCCTCTGCATATCTTCGAACCGCGTTACCGTGAGATGACCGCCGATGCCCTAGAAGGGAAACGCCAAATAGGAATGGTTCTTTTAAAACCGGACTATGAAGAAGAATATTTTAACAAACCACAAATATATTCTGTGGGCTGTGTGGGGAGCATTGAACAAGAAATCAAACACCCCGATGGTAAATATAATTTCACCCTGGTCGGGCTCCGACGATTCCGCATCATTAGCGAGAAAGAGGGTAAAGCCTATCGCCAGGCCGAAATCGAATTGCTGGAAGAAAAAAACGAGCAGAAAATAATTGAAGACCAGCCTAACGAGTGCCGTGAAAAACTCATTGCAAATTTTCGTGAGTTTATAAGCTTAATCCCCGAAGGCAAATCACAAAAAAAAGAACCCGACTGGAACTTAGGCACAAAGCTCAGTGAATTCGTCGACCGATTTGCATATCAGCTTGACCTTTCTCTCGACCAAAAACAAAAATTTCTTGAAGAGCAAGATGTTTTAAAGCGCGCCGAATTCTTACACTCTTCCCTGAAAATGAAAATCGACCTGGTCCACCTCTCTAAAAAACGATCCACCCACGATCCCCGCTGGAACTAGCCCACTCCCATGGGCGGGGAACAGCAATACTAATTTGTTTTATGTTTCTTATGGAATGATAAGACTCAAACAGGTGACGCCGCCATCGGCTTTTTCAAATTCGCTCATTTCCACTTCAACAGTCTCAAAACCATGTTGGAGCATTTTTTCGCGAACCGTTGAGAACCCGGCAGGCATGATGATCTGGTTTCCCAACGCTAGACAATTTGCGGCATAGGAATCTTTTGCTTCGACTTCAATCCATTGAAAATTTTTAAACGCGCCACTCTCTACTCTCTCAGGGTTAATGAGCAAAACATTGTTCCCCAGGTAGCTAACGGCACTTTTAAGGTGCAGCCCTTTAACAACGGGCACGGGCACAATTTCCTTGTCGATTTTTTGGGACAAAGATTGAATAGCTCTTTCATCACTGCGCTTGGAAAGGCCAATATAGATAGCTTGAGGCGTATTTAGAATATCTCCGCCATCTATATAGGGTTCAAGGTTTACAATTTCTAAAGGGTCTTTAAGCACTTGGGCGACAGACTCGACTTCGTTTCGACGGGTTTCCTCTTTAGCGGAACACAAAAAAGCGGTCTTGCCAAAAACAAAAGCGGTGTCTTCAACGAAAGTGGAATCGGGAAGAAGGTCTTCGGGAGGCAGAGAAAGGATTTTACCCCCTGCTAGTTTCAGCGCATCTACATAACTCTGATGCTGGACCAATGCTCTAGATTGGTCGATTCCCTTTTTCTGCGGGTGATCGGAAATAGCTTGCGGAAAATGGGTTCCCGGCGGCCTCACCAATGCTGTGAAGGATTGCATGGCTATTTTAAAAGCATACTCAATCGACGGTGCGCGTGTTCATCAGCCGCGCGAAATAAAGCATGGGGAATGATTTTTTAGTTTTCCTGAATACCTTCATCATGGCTTTGCTGGGTTTGAGTCCTTTTTGAATTTGGTCTAATTTAGCCACATACGTAAACCCATTCATCAAAATAAAATCGTGGCGATTGAACCGCAGGATCTTTCGTTGATAGTCAACGGGGTGACCATATAGCTTGTCAATCTCTGGCAGGTACTTTTCATCCATTTCATACATCTCCCCGTGCATCATGCCAGAATTGTCGGCTGTGGGCTCGATGTTAGCAAGACCGAGTCCTTCCAGTCCTCCGTTGTCTTTGGGGATTTTGTTGAACACCATTTGCCAGCCAGACAAGCTAACAGAAGTCTTGGAAATATATTCCAAGCCTTTTTCTTTAAATACTTCGTCACTGATCATTTCGTCGTAAGCAAAAAAATTAACAACATCTACCATGGGTTTATGACTCCAAGTCTTTTTGTTATTTGATTTTATATGGACACACCCTGCCACGTAAAGGTTAAAGCCTTGCCGCTGTTTGGGGATTATGATAATATCAGAAAACATCCCCTTTTTGCATTTTGTATGAATAAATTTTTCTGGGATGGCAATTCCTGCACCGCAATTGATTCAATTAATCTTATAAAAT
>JAJFIR010000022.1 GCA_021774795.1 Emcibacteraceae bacterium
CCCGGAGGGAAAAGATTCCATTTTCTTGATCCGAACGGGAATGAACTTGCCGTATGGTCAGAATAATTCTTCAAGGAGATTAATAGTGACAACGCGATGTGAATGGGTTGGCAATAACTCAAAATCATTGGATATTAAATACCATGATGAGGAATGGGGTGTTCCTGTTCACGATGACAGAATTTTATTTGAGTTTCTAATCTTAGAAGGAGCTCAGGCCGGGCTTAGTTGGTCGACGATTCTTAATAAACGCAATAACTATCGCAAGGCTTATGATAATTTTGAACCTAGGAAAGTCGCAAAATATGTTGATTCCAAACAGCAGGAACTTTTGCGAAATGAGGGAATTGTGCGAAATCGTTTGAAAGTTGCGGCTTCCGTTACTAACGCCAAGGCATTTTTAGAAGTGCAAAAGGAGTTTGGTAGCTTCGATAAATATATTTGGGGATTTGTCGGCAATAAAACCCGGCAAAATAACTGGGAATCATTGAAAGAAGTCCCCACCACTACAAATGAATCAGATGCGATGAGTAAGGATTTAAAAAAGCGCGGTTTTAAATTTGTAGGTTCCACCATTTGCTATGCCTTCATACAGGCAACAGGCATGGTCAATGACCATACAACCAATTGCTTTAGATATAAAAAACTCTATGGTTGAGCTTCATATAACCTTCTTCTAATGTATGCTTTGTTAATTATTTTCCGCCTACAATTTAACAGCATTGTCATTCGGACTGATGGTATTAATACTATACAAAGACAGTGTATGGGTAGTCCTGGGATTCTTTAAGGGCCATTTCTTCGCGTGTCGGGCTGAGTCCGTTGATGACACCAAACAGGTGGGGGCAGTCATATCCGGTTTTCTCTTCCGGTTTAAGCGAGTTGAAGTGTTCAGGGTCTACCAGAAAAGATTTGTTGAAGAAATAGTTGCTGAAAAAATTACCAGGATATACAGGTTTGCCTTTTAATTCAGGAAGGAGTAATAACTTTTCCTGCAGGTTGTCATGGTTGTAGTTAAAAGAAAAGCGTATGAATACATCATAAAGAAAACAAAAATGATAAGTGTTCATGTGCTGCCAGCATGAAGTCTTGTTTAACCCCAATTGAAGAATATTTAGAATCTCTTTCAGAGCGTGTAGAGAATTGATTCTTCCTGCATGGGGGTAAAACTGGATTAAATCTTCTTTCCAGTATATTTGTAACTGACGCTCAATAAATGACAAGACCTCCTCTTCCTGAGCGAGAGCCTCCTCAACAAAATGGCGAACGTCGAAACAGGAGTTGTAGTCGGGGTCAGGGCAAGGTGTTAGTTTGCCAGGGGAGGAGGTATCGTAAATGTTATTTTTAAATACAAGCATTGGAAAAGATTGTTGTCAGTTATTTGGCTTTTTCAAGAACCTGCGATACTTTAGGTGAACATGTATATGCTCTTGATCACACCTATTATACCTGAATTGCAGAGTTTGATTCTGTTTCAAAGCTGACAATTTTCAACTATAAGATCCATGGATAAAAATATATATAATTTTGAAGTCAAGACCATATCTGGTGAAACTATTAGCCTTTCCCCGTATGAAGGAAGGGTTCTGCTGATTGTCAATGTAGCTTCAGAGTGTGGGTTCACTCCTCAATATGAGGGATTGCAAAAGATTTATGAACAATACCAGGACCGAGGATTGTGTGTTCTAGCATTTCCCTGTAACGACTTCGGTGGGCAGGAACCTGATGATGACGAGAAAATCAAAGTTTTTTGCCAGAAAAACTTCAAGGTGACATTTGATCTTTTTAGTAAGGTTTCTGTGCTCGGTCCGCAAAAACTTGATCTCTACCAATATTTATATGATTGTGGTTTGGAGCATCAGGGAGGAGGGTGGCGGTCGCAAATATTTGGAGTGCTAAAATGGGTGTTATACCGATTAAAGGGGAAGCATGTGCCAGAGAACAATGAGGTGCAGTGGAATTTTCATAAATTTTTGGTCGGGAAAAATGGAATACCCGTGGCCAGTTTTTTGAGTGAAGTGTCTCCAGACTCCCGTATTCTGACTTCGCAACTGGAGGAGGAGTTAAAAAAATAACGCATCTCTCATCGTATGATCTTTATTCTGGAGAGTAGGGAGGGTTTGGAGTTATTTTAAGTACAACTTCCTCCTCGGCAGGGATAAGTCTGTTGATCACCCCGAAAAGGCAGGGGGCGGTGAGTTTCAGGTCTTTCTTTTCTTCTGGGGGGATATTGTTGAAACGTTCTGCATCCATTAAAAAAGCAGTCCCAAAAAAATAATTTTCGAGGAAATGGTCGAAGTCAATAATTTCTCCTTGAAGCTCGGGAAATATTTCTTTTCTCTGTGCTGTGTCGGAGTAGCTATAGTCCTCAAAAGTGCCATGTAGACTGTCAAACAGATATGTCATATGGTATGCATTCATGGTGTACCAGTTTTTTTTGTCAACCAGTCCTTCTAAAAGTGACCGGGAAAAGTTATTGATGAGCGAGATAGATCCAAATCTGGATACATGTGGAAATAAAGTTTTGAAGCGGTCCTGACTTTCTGTTTGAGAGAGTTGTTGCAGTCCGTAAAATATTTCCCGGTCGGTGGTCAGTGACCTGAAAATAAAATCACGAGGATCCAGGTTTTGCTGCGTTCCGTTTTCAGGGTGCTTGGAGTGAGAAGTTTCGTAGATATTTTTTTTGAATACGAGCATAAGTAGACCTTAATTAAAGCAACTTGCAAAAGTAAAGCAAGTCCTTCTGAGTTTGTCACGAAAAAACAGGTTTAGGATTTCAGTATGCCAGAAGATTCTTTGTGGAATGAGTTGAGTCAATCGCTTTCAGGCTCTCAATTAAATAATTATTGGGATATGATTACTCGGTTCCGTCAAGGGCCCTCTAAAGTTGAGGACTGGAGTTCGATAATGTCTCCCGACTCCAAAAATCTGCCGGATTTTTCTAGCCTTCCATCCCCGAAACCTTCCCACACTGCATTTCATCTGTCCAAACTTGTTGTGGGAAAACTGAATGGTGGCATGGGCACCAGCATGGGCTGTGTGGGACCCAAGTCTCTGGTTGAAGTGCGTGACAATAAATCTTTTCTGGATTTGATACTGGAACAAATCGAGAACTTGAATCGAGAATGGAATCAAAAAATTCCTCTTCTCTTGATGAACAGTTTCTACACGCATGAAAAAACCCAGGCCCATTTGAACTCCGTGGATATTTCTTCGGAAATAATAGGTTTTCAGCAAAATAAATTTCCTCGTCTGCATTCAGAGAGCCTGAGCCCTCTTACTCCTGATAAGTGGGGGGAGCAAGCATTTTATCCTCCTGGACATGGAGACTTTTATCAATGTATCTGGCAACAGGGAATTTTACAAAATCTGATAGATGCTGGCAGGGAAATTCTTTTTATTTCAAATGCGGATAATCTTGGTGCCGTTGTGGACCCTGTTATTCTTAATTATATGGATGAGTTTAACGTTCCCTTTTTAATGGAGATGACCGCAAAAACTGCGGCAGATGTCAAGGGAGGTACTCTTTATCAGCAAGATGGAAAGCTCAAGCTATTGGAGATTGCCCGTGTTCCCGATGATAAGATTGACGAGTTTTGTGATCAAAAAAAATTCAAGGTTTTCAACACCAATAATATTTGGATAAACCTGGTGGCCTTGAACGACAGGTTGAAAAAGGGGCCTCTGGAGTTAAGCGTAATGGTAAACAGAAAGGATGTTGAAGGAACTCCGATTGTACAACTTGAGACTGCTATCGGTTCTGGTTTGGAGTGCTTTGAAGGAGCGGTAGGTCTCTCTGTTCCACGTGAGCGTTTTTTACCAGTAAAAAAGACGGATGATTTGTTGTTGGTCCGCTCCAATCTTTTTAACCTGATCAATGGCAAGCTTGTCAAGAACTCCCTGAGGAAGTCGGCTTCTTTGCCTGTGATTGATTTGGGAGACTTTTTGCAGAATATTAATAATTTTCAAAGCAGTTTTCCTGTTATTCCAGATCTTGTGGACTTGGATGAATTAAAAATAAACGGTTCTGTCCGATTTGCGGGTGCGTCTTCTCTCCAAGGCAAGGTTCATTTACAAGGGGGCAAAGAAGGATTAACTCTGTCCGCAGGAGTGGTAATAGCTGATGAAACTCGTCAAGGTTGACAGCTCAATACGGCGTATAAGCTGCCGCCCTTAATTTGAGTAGGATAAGCACCTAATAATTTATAGGATATAGCTTCTATTTCTGTTTTGGGTTGGCGAAAGTGGTGCCGTATAACTATTTATATTTAAACGGGTTATGTGTTGGATTGGAAATAAAGATTGACATGCTTTAATGCATAAGTATACTTTGGTGAAAACCAATGCCTTGTAGTGTTGAGTAGGGTTATTCCTACCTTGGGGGTTTTGGAGAAAATGCTGAAAATACTCCTTTCGCTGGAGATTTGAGCATAGAAACGTT
>JAJFIR010000023.1 GCA_021774795.1 Emcibacteraceae bacterium
GCACAACCTTTCGCCCTGCCGTTGACAAAGTTGATCCACATATCTCCAAAATGAAATATTTCCTGATCGTGAACCGGCTCTTTGTACCACTCCCATCGACGCAAAATGCCCTTGACCCGGAGTAGCAATTCTGGCAAATGAAACGGTTTGGTTAAATAATCATCGGCTCCAGCTTCTAGCCCAAGCTCCCTGTCTTCGTCCGATGATTTTGCAGACAACATTAAAATGGGAAATCGCAAATCGGTATTGCGCACTCGCCGGGCCACTTCGATACCATTGAGTTTCGGCAACATAATATCCAGAATCATTAAATCGAAGACTTCTTCGCTCAACAATTCAATAGCAGATTCGCCGTTATCAACCAGAGATACGATATAACCTTCGCGTTCCAGATTGAACTGCAACCCTTTCGCAAGATGTGACTCGTCTTCTACAACCAGAATTTTTTTTACATCACTCATATAATTCTATTCCCAACAAACACCTATCAAACAGTCAGCCCACGGCTTATAGGAAGGGAAACAGTAAACACCGAACCTTTACCGCGGCCCGGACTTGCAACCCTAAGCTTACCTTTGTGATTCTTTACAATTTCATGCGAGATGAACAACCCCAATCCTGCACCTTCAATATTTTGTGTGTCTTCGTTTTGTACCCTGTAAAACTTCTTAAAGACTTTTTTCATATCCTTGTTATCAAACCCGATTCCCTGGTCGACAAAATCAACATCCCAAAACCTACCAGTTCTATGAAGATGTATCTTAAGGGCTGAATCCGCTGGGGAGTAGCGTAACGCATTGCCAATGAGATTATTAAATACCATTTGTAACGCCTTTCTATCCAGCATTAAAAGCGGCGAGGCTTCCAACTGCAAATCCACCTTGCATTTTTTTTCTTCGAATTGACGCTTGTGATCTTGCACTACCTCTGACAAAAACTTTCCAAGATCTACCTTTTGGAACTGCAGTTCCATGCTTTTAGGATCGGCTTTGCTTGATTGAAGAATGTTTTCAATCAACCCTGAAAGACGAGATGTGTCGGACAACATCGTCTCGACGAAATCTTGACTCTCTTCTTTAGAAACATCTTGATACTTTAAAGTTTCCAAATAAAGCTGAATAGATGCAAGGGGAGATTTTAATTCATGGGACACGCTGGCCACAAAATTACTTTGCATCTGATTCAAACGGTTCTGCTTATTCCAATAAACGAAAATCACATACACGCCAGCAAGGATGAGAAGCATTAGAAAACAACCTTCAAACAGAATCAACCATTCCACTTCAGCCGTGAACAAATCGGGACGAAGTTTTTGAGCCAACTCTCTTATGGAAAGATTGTTCTCCAGATACCAGTTAATCCAGATCGCCATAAGAACGATCCAAGCGACTTGCACCCCAATAAAAACCATGATGGGATGAAACAAAGCGCGCAACCTATTCATCCGACCACTCCCAATATTTATATAAATAAGTTCTCATAATACTCAACTCTACCAAGGTCTTGGAAGAAAAGGGGAAAACCATCACGTCACCCCCACTACCCTTCCCTTGATACCAGGAATATTACATAAGTTTTACACATAGATACCTTGAAATAAGGATAGCATAGGGGAGTAAAATTTATTGTAAATATAGAGGCTTTCAGATGACAACTCAAACAGCTCCTGATTATTCGATGAAGTTTAACCCCATTGCACTCGGTCACTTTACATTGATTCATGGTATGGCTTTGTTTGCATTTTTTCCTTTCGCATTTTCGTGGAGTGCGGTTGCTGTAATGTTTGTTCTTTACTGGATCACAGCATCATTGGGAATCTGTTTAGGTTATCATCGCTTTCTAACACATCGCGGGTTTACGACCCCAAAGTGGGTTGCCTACACAATAGTATTTTTTGGCACACTTGCCTGTCAAAATGGCCCAATTAAATGGGTCGGTCAGCATCGTATACACCATGCCGGATCAGACACCGTAGACGATCCGCACAGTGCCGAAAAAGGTTTCTGGTGGTCCCATATCACTTGGATGCTATTCACTCATTCCAAATTCGATGATGAAAAAGTTCTGAAAGATTACACAAAAGACTTCAGTAACGATAAATATTATCAGTTCCTGGACAAATATTTCATTCATATCCAAGTTGTCTTCGGACTCATCCTTCTCGCTATTGGCGGTTTCCCTTGGGTAGTATGGGGAATTTTTGTTCGTCTGGTTGTTGTTTACCATTCCACCTGGTTTGTTAACAGCGCGGCGCATACTTTTGGTTATGTCACCTTTCCTCTAAAAGACGACCTTGCTACCAACTGTTGGTGGGTAGGGCTTTTAGCCTGGGGCGAAGGCTGGCACAACAACCATCATGCATTTCCAAAATCAGCGCGTCACGGTTTACGCCCTTGGGAAATCGATATGACATGGTGGGCGCTCTGCTTCCTTGAAAAACTCGGCTTGGCTAAAGATATTAAAGTAGCTCAGTTAATTCCTAACCCTGACCACGATAAAGAAACCGGAAGCACAGAACCTGTCTTCATCGGAAAGATTGTAACTCAAGCCGCCTAACCCTCTGACGGGGGTTCACGAGTTTAAGAACAACAACCTGATAGGGTTGACTCCATTATTAGTCCACATCTAGAAAATCGAATTGAAGGTGGTAGCCTGAGTATTTTCTTACATTGATGACTCGGGTTTCAAAAATGAGATATTGGCCTTTTATTCCTGTCAGCCTGTCTTCAAATTCTGGGGTCTTGTCCAAGTTGTGGCTGGTTATTTTTTCAGGAACTGATTCCACCGGGTAGACTAATTCCTGAATACTTTCGTTTTCTAGCGCATAACATTTTAAGTCTTCAGGAAATAATTCGTGAGCTTTCTCACGATATTCAAGCAAATCTAAATCTTCGTATTCACTTTTTAGCATTTTTCGCCAATTAGTTTTGTCCGCGAAATTTTTAGAGACTGCTGTTTCTATTTTTCCAGAAAGAATTCGTTCGGGCACCTTGGCAATAATTAATCCCTTCACTGCTCCCTGATCTATCCAACGATCAGGAATGTTATAGTGCCGAGTAATTCCTACCTTTACCCCACTGGTCAAGGACAGATAAACAAAATGATCAATATTGCAATACGTCCGCCAGAATTCTCTGGCAGCCTCATTTCCATTTTCATGCTCGCAGAGTTCTGGACGAACCGAGCACATTTCATTTTCAGGTAAATCACGCGAACAGATAAAACAGTATCCCTGATCATAGGATTTTTTAGTTTTTCTTCCGCATTCAACACAAGTAATGACTCCCTCCCACTTTATTTTTAATTTGCTACCTAAATAGGAATTTAAAGAATGAGATTCTTTATCCAAATCAAGAAAATATTGGATGGGAGCTTCAGGTTCAACTTTCATTTTTCGCACTTGCCCAGATAGTTTCATTAAAGCCCGTCCTTTTCCAAAAAATTAAAGATTGTTTTTATTTTCTGATTTTCTCAAAAAATATTCTAAGGCGAAAACAGCAAAGAGAACTACGACTACTATCGTTTGAGAATCAAATATAAGAAAGCTGGAAAGAAATAATAAAAGATAGAAAAAAATCCGGCCCATTTTTTTAATTCCTGTTTGCAACATGCCCAATTATAGAACGCAACTGAGATCCTCGCAAAAATGAAGTACCTGATCTCACTTAAAATGTGTATTTTTTTCAGCCATCAATAAAGCAGAAATCAAAAAAGCTTGAAATTTAAGCAGAAACAACTAAATATCCCCACTCCAATTATTTGCAAAACAAAATGGTATATCAAACAAAATCAATACTTTACAAAGACCCAGATTTATCAAAAACAGATAGCCCTTTATACGTAACATGATTGGGACATTATCATATTGAAAAATAGTTTAGGTTGGGTGTAGCATAGCTTTATATACAATGGCCTAATGCTATCGGAACAAGGATTTTTGTGATATCGACACATTGGCGTTAAATTAGCACTATGGAAATTCAAGACCTCATTTCAGAAAACGAACCTTTAGCTTCGTTGCCCAACACTTTTTATCTTCTACAAGATGCGATGGAGGATCCTAATTCTGACTTTGCTCAGATCGGAAAAATAATCAGCATGGATCCCTCGCTGACCCTTCGCCTGCTAAAAATTGTGAATAGTGCTTTTTATGGCTATCGCAATCAGATAGAAACAGTTTCCCATGCTTTAGGGGTCGTCGGCACAGAACAGTTGATGCAATTGGTTCTTGCAACTTCCGTGATCGGTCAATTCAAGGGCATTCCAAAAGATATGATCAATATGGAATATTTCTGGAGACACAGCGTGGCCTGTGGACTGATTGCCAGAACAATTAGTGAAATGAATAACGAGACAGATGGCGAAAGGTATTTTGTAGCGGGCCTTCTTCACGATATTGGACGTCTGGTATTGTGCTTAAAAGTTCCTGACCAATTCCGTATTGCTATGGACTTCGCCCGCAAAAGTGGAGATCGCTGGTACAAGGCGGAGGCAAAATACTTTGGCTTTGATCACGGTGGCGTTGGAGGAGCTCTGTTGAGATCCTGGAATTTGCCGAAACGGTTGCAAGAAAGTGTTGCGCACCATCACAATCCTTCAGCAGCAAAAAACTATAGCCATGAAGCTGCGGTTATTTTTCTTGCCGATCACATCAGCCACGAAATCATTCATGACAAGGATGAAGAGCATCCTCGAGGTAAAATTAATCCTTCCGCATGGCAAAGGCTAAATCTGCAAGAAGCGACTCATAAGTCAATAATCAAAGAAAAGGTGTATTTCCAATTGGAAGAGGTTTCACAAGTTTTTCTGCAAACCACCTAATTTTTCCGCCCACCTTGCAAATACTCTTTCCTGAAATCTCCCCAAACTTTCGTCTTTTGTAACCCTCAAAAAATAAAAACCTAGATGTTTTTGTGTGCATCTAAAATTATAAGTTCCTACTATTTTGCCCTTTGTAGGTGTCTTTCCGAACGCGCTATTTTCGGTCTCCAATTTTAAGCATTTTAAGACTTGAAAAGTTGATAAACTTAGGAGAAACTAATGCCGTTAAGGGTAACGTGATCTTTGAACTCGTAAGAAACAAGGAGATGCTTAATGGAAGACCTAACAATATCTAAAGGCTGGTTTCAGGACAAAGATGATGAACAGACAGCAATCAAGAAAACATTTTGTGAGCACAAAGCAAAAACGGTTACTCTTGATTACGAAGTAGGCATTGAGTATTGCTCCTTCTGCGGTGCCCTGGCCCATTATAATTCAGACATCGACAAGCTGGAATGGACTCTACCCGAGCATCTACAGAAGCAAAACTATAACTGATTAAATACCAGGAAGCTCTAACTCCCCTGAAAAATAATTAAAGCCCCGACTTTTATAAGTCGGGGCTTTTTTATTTTCTATTTACGCTACGCGTAACCTTATTTTAACTTCGACCCAATTTTATCCAATTAGGGGAGAAACAATAAAAAAGCCTTAAAAAAGATCATTGAGATGACGGCAGTAAAAGGGATGGTCGTTACCCAGGAAATAGCAATCATCTTGACGATTCCCAGGTTTAAAGTCGGCAGACCTCTAGCTAATCCTACTCCAATTATAGAACCTACCAAGGTGTGGGTTGTAGAAATCGGCAGGCCCATTTTAGAACATATCAATACAACGGAAGCGGCCCCAAACGTCGCGCAAAAACCTCTGGAGGGCGTAATGTCTGTTATATTCTCGCCTACTGTTGCCATCACACGATACCCCCAAACCATCAATCCAAAGACGATGAACCCTCCACCCAATCCGAGAATCCATGTAGGCATGGGAACTTTCATTCCCACAACGCCTCCATCCAGAATAGAGACCACAGCAGCCAGTGGACCAACTGCATTAGCCACATCGTTGGACCCATGAGCAAAAGCGATATAAAAAGCAGTTAAAATCTGAAGGTATTTAAAAAGGTTTTCGGTAGTGCTGAATTGGTGTGCTAAATCTTTAGAGTCATCATCAGGAACAAAACGAACTAATACTTTAGATAAGAAAAACCCAAAAACTCCCATTACAAAAGCAATTAACAATACATTGGAAAACTCCAAATCCAGATGTAGGTTTTTTAATCCCTTATAAAAGATGGCAATTGAAAGAATGAAAAACACCACAGACACAATAAAAGGAAGCAACTCTTTTGCATGTGCCAAAGGTCTTCGTGTACTAAAAATAGCCTTATTAATATATTGAAATACCAGATAAGCAAACAACCCACCCATAACAGGGGAAACCACCCAACTCAAAACCACATTAACCACCCGTCCCCAATTCACCACATCCACACCACCAGCGATCACGCCAAAACCAAGTACCCCTCCAATAATTGAATGGGTTGTGGAAACAGGCCACCCGAGATAACTGGCAATATGAAGCCAAATAGCAGCAGACAGCAGGGCAGCGATCATGCCATAGACTAAATGATAAGGAACGTCCGCAAAAAAGGAAACATCCAGCATTCCTTTACGAATGGTGTCTGAAACGTGACCGCCAACGAAAAAAGCACCCGCAAATTCTGCCACGGCAGCAATCAGAATCGCCTGCTTAAAGGTCAAGCTTTTAGACCCCACACTGGTACCCATTGCATTGGCCACATCGTTGGCACCAATATTACAGGCCATGTATATACATGCTATTACTGCGAATGAAAGCAGGAAGGTATTTAAATCCAAACCGGGCTCCTTAGCCTGGGTAAAATTAATGGGGGAATTTAATTATTGAGAAAGGAATATCCTGAGAGTTTTACCAATTTGTTCTGTTTTATCTGCGACAGCTCCCAACTTTTTGATCACTTCATTCCAGAGAAACAAATCAGCAGCATCAATCTGGTTTCCTAATGAAAAAAGTTTTTGCGCCAGTTGAAATTGTTTGCGGTCGGCCTCCCACTCTAATGTCCCTAAGACCTGCGTCGCCTTGTCCACTTTATCAGCCTCCGCTCCACCGAAGGAAGATTCCAATAAAGCTTCAAGCTCCTGGATTAGGTCACAGCCTTTATAGGCTGTTTTAACAACATGGTCTACCAAATCAGAGAGCGGGTCTTTAATTACTTCCGGAGTATCGAGATTTTTTATTCTTAAAAGCACTGCCAGATCTTCTACCGCATCGGCTATATCATCCTGAGCCGAGAGCAAATGCATAAAATCTTTTTTATCTACAGGAAGAAAAACAGTCTGTCGCATATGTGTGCGAATGTCGTCTTTGATCTTGTCTGCTTCGTGCTCCACCTTCACAATAGATTCAGAAATCTCTCCAACCGCATCATAATCTCTTCTATCGAGAGCCTTGAACAGGGGTTCTATCTGATCCACGCAAGCGCGAACCTTATCCATATGGCTCCCTAACGGTTTGAAAGGGGATTTGGAAAACATAGACAGAATGGATCTCATTAGCACCTCAAAGATTAAAAAGACAAGCAGGCTGAAGTTATTCTATTTGGGCAACAATTGCAAGTTGGATTGACTATGAATTCAAGATGTTTTCCATGAAAAATATCTCGCAAAAATAACGCAATTTTAACAATAAGTTACAAGAAAAACGGCTTTGAGTTTAGCACTCCATTTTTACCGACCCATAATGGAGAGCCAGTCATCGAGACTGTTGATTTTCAGATAAGAATTCGATTCCCGAACATCACCCATTTCTCCAGACGGACTTCCGCCATAATTGTGGCCTGGATATAAAACAATATGGTCTTCAATTTTAGATAAGCGTCGGGTTAAGGTATGGAACAATTCTTCACTGTCGCCTCCTGGCAAATCCACTCGCCCGCATCCTTGTAGAAACAAAGTATCCCCGGCGACCAGACTATCTGCAACTCGAAAACATTGTGAACCAGGGGTATGGCCAGGTGTGTGAAGGCATTTTATTTCTACTGATCCTATCTTGACAATATCGTCTCCATCCATTTGCTTCATATCTGACATAGAGATACCCGTGACCTGTTTGACACCCTCAGCTTCATGTTTATTAACATAAACGGGAACAGGAGCTTTGCTCATCAATTCTGCCAGTCCGGTAATTTCTATTCCAAAAATCTCGCCGCCAACATGGTCAGGGTGATAATGCGTTACCAAAGCCCCCGTCAATTTCATACCATCTTCTTCGACTACTTTAAGGATGCCATCGATATCCCAAGCAGGGTCGACCACCATACACTCACGTGTTTCGGTGTTGCCAATCAGATAGACGAAGTTTGCCATAGATCGAGCCGATGGATTACTCGCGCCCAAATCAATTCCAGATAATAATTGTTTAAAATAAATAGGATTTGCTTCTGACAAGGAGGCCCCCTCTCTAATTTTCAGTTTTCAACAATCGTTTTAATAAATCTGCCAGCCGAATTCCTGCCTGCACCATGCGCTGATCAAGAATTTCCCTGCCTTTGGATATATAAGTTTTGGACAATTTATTATTCTCTAATGGATAAGCATACTTTAAAGCCAAAGATCGAGACTCATCAGCCCAATCATTTACTTTAGAATGAAGCCATTTGGATTTCTCTAAATCTTGCACCTGAGCGTTCAAGCGCGTGGCATATTTTAACAGGCTTTCTCTCTTCCAATCGATCAGCCCACCATCCCACAAATAATGAAGAGTGAGCTTCTTTCCTAAATAAGCAAGGCGGATTTTCCCACCCCCTCGGTCTTTACGGTTGCCCAAGTGTAAAGGCTGGTGCACATCACCCACAAAATGCACCAGATATTTTAATGCAACCTTTCTTCTTTTTAATGGCAAATCAACATTCGCCAACACAGCAGAAAACTCTTTTATTTTTTCAATAACGCAATTCCCCTTCGGGCAGTCCCGCGACATCACATAAGTCCATTCGCCTTCTTTTACATTGGTGTAATGCCAGGGTTTCTCCTGTTTTCTATTTCGCCTAACTTTGTCGGCCCAGTTCGCTATATCCGCCAGATTGTTTATGTTAAACTCATCAGCGATAATTTTTTTTATTTCGGGGGCCAAATTAGATTCCGCTATAGTGCCGACAACACGATGACCTTGAGGGCCCCAGCCATAAGCGAGGTTTATAGAGAGCAGACCCCAAACCACCCCTGCTCGACACAAAATAAAGAAAATTTTCTTGCCTTTAAACATTTCACTTTCGTCAGATGAATAAGCCCTTTTATCATACCGTAAAATTCTGGACACTCATTATTTCCCTGTCCATTCTACTTGGAACCGCCGCTGTTTTTGCACGTATTTTTGACCGCTCTGGGAATACATCCCACAAAATCGCAAGTCTCTGGTGTCGGTTACTTTGTCAATGGAATGGAGTGAAGGTTAACATCACCGGTCTGGAGCATATACTAACCGACCAACCGCAGATATTTGTTTCCAATCATCAGGGTTATTTTGACATATTTGCGCTGTCAGGGTTCCTGCCTGTTCAAATAAGGTGGGTGGCAAAATCCAGCCTCTTCAAAATACCATTTATGGGCTGGGCAATGTCAGCGGCAGATTACATTCGCGTTGAAAGGGGGGATCGGAAAAAATCGTATCAGGCATTCATAGAAACAGTAGAAAAAGTTAAGCAAGGTAGCTCGGTAATCATATTTCCAGAAGGAACCCGTTCAGAGGATGGAACAGTAGGACCTTTTAAAAAAGGAAGTAATCTCATCGCCAGCCGATCTCGCAGCCCCATGGTTCCTGTGACCATTATAGGAAGCGGCGATATCATAAAAAAAGGAAGTGCCATAATTAACCCGGGCACCGTTCAAATCATCCTCTCACCTCCCATTACAAAACACGAAAAAGATGATGGCGAGATATTGAACTCCATTCGCGACACGATATGCGCCAACCTCAAGACTATGTCTTGAGGCAGCTCCATATCTTATTTCTTTTCTTTTTGGATAAATTCCCAGATGCTGGCAGGGTGTTCACGCAGATCTTCAGGGTTTTTCCAGATACCTCGGATCATCCCCGTTTTATCTATAACAAAAGTGGTCCTCTCGGTATATTTAACCATATCGCCAAGATCCTCTTCTTCCTTGATGACGCCATACTGCTCTGTCACCTTTTTATACTCATCAGCCAGAAGAGTGAATCCGAATTGAAAAACTTCGATGAACTGTTGATGGGCATTGACACCATTCCAGCTACAGCCTAGAACCTCAACTTCACGGGTTTTAAACTTACGGTTCCACTCGTTGAATCCGACCATCAAGCGTGTGTCTTCGGGGCTACTATCCTGTCTGTAAAAAGCCAGAACCACCCATTTTTTATCCTGAAAATCTTTCAGACTGACCATTA
This sequence comes from Emcibacteraceae bacterium, assembly GCA_021774795.1. GTDB lineage: Bacteria > Pseudomonadota > Alphaproteobacteria > Sphingomonadales > Emcibacteraceae > Pseudemcibacter. The sequence goes on from JAJFIR010000023.1 coordinate 10,282, forward strand.
CCTTCTCTTCAGCAGAAGGGCTCGAAGCACCTGCTTTATAGCCATAAACCGCAGGCAACTCAAAATTTGGCGCACGATCCCCTACTTCTAATTCATCGGGCATGAAAATTCCTATTAATTAAAGGTTAACTACTCGCCAAATGCGGCTTTGATCAGAGGTTCTACTTCGCCTTTTGTTTCCATCTCATCGAGGATATCGGTATCGCCGTAAAACTTACCATCAATGAAAACTTTTGGCAGAGTAGGCCAGTTGGTCATTTTGGTGAGAGCTTCTCGCTTGGTCATATCTTCGAGACAATTAACAACCTCAAAAGGGTAACCATATTTGTTAAAAAACTGAATGGTTTCTACTGTGAATCCGCATTGTGGCGCAGCTTTAGTGCCTTTGCCATAAATCAGAATTTTGTTTGCTGCAATTTCTTCTTTAATTTGATCTTCAATACCAGCCATCTCTTACTCCTTTAAATTTTCAAGCGTTTGTAATAATTAAGTTTATAACCATCCCTTGCCTACGGGACAGCCGTTTTTATTTCAGCGGCGTGGACTCGACCGTCTGCCATAGCAGGGTTCAGTGCATCCTGAACCTTTCGGTGTCGATCCATTATTCCTAATTCTTCAAAAGATGCCGAGACGACGTGGATGATAAAATGATCACTCATCCCCGTTTTGTCCATTACATTCACCTCTGCATCTGGGACAGCAGCTTTAACAATACCAATCAAATCTGGAATACTAATCATCCTTTTTCCTTTTAAAATGATGTTTTATGCCAATAAACCGTAACTATTTGATTCTAATTCTAGCAAAAGGATTTAATGTTTTGTCCCGTTTTTTTCAATATAATACTATAAATCCGGCTGCTAAAAAAAGCGCATAAATCATTTTAAAATCATAATTTAGACTATTTCCCCAATCTACGCCTTCAATCATTCCACCAGATTTGACGAATTGTTCTAAATTTAAGTATAATTAAAGAATCGTTACGGATATATGCGCTATCTAATAGAAAAGAGTTAATTAAGGGAGAATTTCATGACGGTTGCAACAGATTTTGTAAAAATAATGCCGAAAGCCAGTGCAGAAGTCATTCGACTGGTTAAAGCAGAGAATAATCCAGAAATTGGACTACGACTAGCGGTAAAGGGCGGTGGTTGCTCAGGGTTATCTTATGATCTGCAATTCACACCAAAGGATGAGGGCGATACCATCATTGAGCATGAAGGCTTTAATGTGTTCATGGATGCTAAAAGCATGATTTACCTCAAGGGCATGGCTTTGGACTTTCAAGATGGACTACAGGGTAAAGGGTTTGTTTTCGTCAACCCAAATGCAACTTCGACTTGTGGTTGCGGAGAATCTTTCTCTATTACCTGATAACTCGTATTTTGTATAACCCCCCTAGCCCCCCTTATCAGGGGGGAATACTTGATTCTCTCCTGACAACGAAAGTACCTTTAAAATCATGCAACTGACTCCCGAAATTCAGGAAGAAATCAATCAAGTAAGGCAGAACTGCGGATATTTTTTTATGGAAGGCTGGAGCATTCTTTCCGCTAAGGGGGGAGACACTCTTGATTTTCTGCAAACACAGACCACCAATGATGCATTGCAGTTGCAAGTGGGGCAAGGTCAATCAAGTGCTATCACGGATCGGCAGGCGCGCCTGATCACGAGCTTCTCGCTTCATCGTATTGATGAAAATGAAAGTTGGCTCTTATCCGACAATTCCAAAACACTGCACGATCATCTAGAGTCTTATCACTTCCGCGAAGCTGTTGCCTTTGAAGCTCTCAACTTGGACTTGTTAGCTGTTCAAGGCCCCAAGAGCATGTTGGTACTTGAAAAAATCTTAAGTTCTCTTCCCGAAAAACCCAATGGCATAGCACGGCATGATTTTGAGGGTATGCCTCTGACAGTGATAAAAAAATCCTTTACAGGAGAAGAAGGTTTCATCATCTGCCTTCCCCCTGAACTAACAGAAAAGTTCACACAGAAACTGGTTAATGTAGATGCCCAACCCACTAAAATTGGAGAACAGGCGCGGGAAGTTCTAAGAATTGAAGCAGGTATTCCTGTCTTCGATATAGACATGGATGGCAAGAACATCCTCCCTGAAACGGGTCTGGAGCATAGCTCGGTCAGCTACAACAAAGGCTGCTACATTGGCCAAGAGGTCATTGCTCGCATCAAAACTTATGGTGCACCCAACTTTGCCTTGATGGGGGTGACTGTCGAAGGCCCTGTCTCACCGCCTATGAATGGCTCCATTATGTTGGGAGAAAAGAAGATAGGAATAATCAAAAGCTCGGTGCGCTCGGCATCTCTCGACAAAGTAATCGCCCTGGCTTATTTACAGAAGGACCATCGCAGTCCAGATGTAGAAATGGATGTCAGCATCGATGAGCGACCTTTTAAAATCAAAACCTGCCTCTTGCCTTTTTATCAGGCTTCCACAAGAAAAGAACATTCAAAGAAGCTATTGAATGAAGCTCTGCAAATTTACAAGGAGCAGGAAAACCTGGATAAACCCATTTCCATTTTAAGGGAGGCTATAGATATCTACCCCAAACATGCAGAGGCTTATGAAGCTCTTGGGGTTTTTCTTGCCAAACAAGACAAGCTGGATGAAGCCATTGCCCTAATGAAACGCCTGACTGAGATCAACCCACAGGAAATCATGGCCCACACCAACCTATCGGTTTATTACATGAAACAGGGACGCATTGAAGATGCGGAAAACGAAAAAGCCGAGGCAACCGCTTTACAATTCGAGCAAGCGGTAGAAAAAAGCATGGCTAAAAAAATGAAGAAGAAAGAGGCTGAGCAAAGAAAAAAAGAAATGGCAGAAAAAGTCGAAATGTTCAAAAAGGTTTTGGAAATCGACCCTGTGGACCAAGTGGCAAACTTCGGTCTGGGTTCCATCTACCTTGAAACGGGACGGTATGAAGAAGGACTCGCCCCCCTGAATACCGTCATTGAAAAATTCAAAGACTACTCAGCAGCCTATCTGTTATTAGGAAAGACCCTGGAAAAACTATCTGAAAACGAAAAAGCCATTGATACCTATAAAAAAGGTATCGCCGTCGCCTCAAAAAAAGGCGACCTGATGCCACTCAAAGACATGCAGAACAGAATGAATCAACTATTGCACTCGTCACCCTGACCCTTCACAAACGCCCAAAGATCGGCTCCTGGCTTTAAAACACCCGCATTAACAATTTTCTGATTTATCGTTACCCCGTGATCCATTAAAAACCAAAATCGCAGAAGTATCTTCTCTTCTGGTGTCGTATAGGCATCTTCCCATTCCGTCATAGACTTATGTTCGGCGATCGTTTTATACAGACTCGAAGGAATTTCAAGTCGCTTTTTCTTCAAAAAAGTTTTATAGCCTTCCAACAAAACAGATTGAAACTGTTTGCGACTGACCTTAATTAATTCAGAAACACTGGGTATCTCGCAACCGTGATGCTCAAAAAATTTGAGTTTGTAATATTGATGAACGGTTTCCAGCCTAAAATAACAATGCAGTTCCGAAACATTATCGCCATAAACTTTCTCAAGGTATTTTCTGATCAAAGGTTTGCCTGCCTGCAACAACAGCTTATTAAGCCGACCTCGTTCAAACAAATGGATTCGAACCGTGCTCAAATGTTTTGCGCATTGCGTTTCAACATCAACTTTTATTCTCTGGCAATCTGGGGGAATCCGGTACCAGTATATTTCGTCCCCTGCCACTTGCAACGAATTTTGAAAAGCTTCGCTAATTTGGTGATTGTTGGAGCGTTTCGCCTGCTTAGCAATGATGTAAGCATTGTCTTTGGAAAACCCAAGGCCCAACAACTGGTCTTGAAAAATCTTGCGGTTTCCCATTAAAAATCCACCGCGCTCCTTAATATGATCTTTAGCTTTATCAACGCCTCTTAAAGCAAGGCTCACATCCCTCGGCATCAAGCTCAACCCTAGCTCCTGAGAAAACGTATAAATATCTTCAAGAGTTTTATAATTCAGCTTATCAATGAATAGAAATTTTTGAATATTGGATTCGCTGAACTGGCAAGCTTCGAAAATTTTTATTTTTTTATACTTAATTTCTTCCCAATATTTTCGCGTACCTTCTTTTTTATTAAACTGCGATTGAATTTCGGACTTGGCTTTAAAAAAATAACTCCGCAACAAATACCATTCACTTTCAAGAGTGGACTCAATAATCCAGATATACTTTGGAGTTAAAGCAGGAAGTTTGGGGTCATCGAGAAGTTGGATTTCGCCTGTAGCGAGAATATAGTCGAGCAACTCCAGATGTCGCTCAAGAAGAACAGGGTTGATCTGTTCTATAAATTTTCTAAATATTGTTTTCCAACGGAAAGAGTCGAACTCCCCCGAACCGGATTGTTTCTTTACTTCTCTCAGCTTTTTTTTAACACAACTCAGGCCACTCTTTTCCATCCTTTCAAATAGTTTGTCGCGTCCTGAAATATCAGAAATTTTTATCTGTTTTAATCGGCTGACAAGGGAAGGAGTTTTAGAAGAGAGCTCATCGTCAATCGCTTCGTAAGAACTCGCATCTGAAAAATAAACATCAGAAAGCAGATCATCTACATAATCTAAAGAAACGGTTACTTTTTTTATGAGCTTTTTGTATGCACTGAAGTCCAGATTTTTACTGCCTGTCTGACAGGCACGAATATCATCTAAAAAAGTACGAGCCCTTTTTGTCTCTTCGGGTTGCGAATAGGGGTCATTGATAACGTTTAAAAACAAACTTTCGGCACTTTGCAACTCCCGCCTAGCGAGAAGTTCAAGCCCTTGTGTCATGGAGTCATAAATAAACATGGATAACCTGTTAAAAAATACTCATGCGATACGCTGATTAGATGCTATTTGAAAGGTGGAGGATTTTTTAAATGCTATGAATTTTCGTAGTACTGCAACGAAAAGGAGATAGTCTTCGACAATCTCTGTATGGCAATAAATTCCGCATTGTCACCCTAATGAGCAATACAAGGAAGGGCCGTGGGGCTAGACACAGATTTCGGTGTGCAAGTAGGCGAGAATATGATTTTTTGGCAAAAAAAAACCCAGAAAGTAAGCTTTCGACTTACTCTCTGGGCTAAAGATGCATGTGCATCCAAATCTGAACGATCTTAGCTTATTACCTAGGCTCACACTCGGCTGGAGCATTAGCAATCAGATCATTTTCCATACTGTAGGATAATGAACGATATTCAGGTTCTTCCACTTTAACCGGTTTAATATCCAGTAACAGATTTTCATTTCTCAAGAAAATAGCCAGGATATCAACAATATCTTTATAGAGTCCACGCTCAGCTTTTCGCGAGGTGAAAATACAAAACAGAGGGCCCCAGCGTCCAATGTGATTACGCATGAATTTCTTCATGTTGCTGGTCAAGACGTTTATGTTGCGTTCTTCATGTCCATTCTGCACTCCAAAAGCTGTTCTAAAACACATGAAAAACATGAAAGCCAATTCGATAGAAATATGATCGACCCTTTCTTTGGTCCGATTACGAGGCTGTTCAAAACCGAAGGTCTCATAGAAACCACCCAACTGAATCAATACGTCGGTTTGGGATTGGATACCCCCTTCTGTACCGTATTGCATTTCATAGGGAGGACATTCCATAGATACCGCGTGCCCAAACACCTGCACATATTCCTGCTGCACCTGCTTGACTGTCATTTTAGGCAAATACTTATCGAAGCCTTCTATGATCGACTTTACATGGTTCCAATCTTCTTCATCAACGAGTGCAATATCCATAGGCTCAAGCAAAGACTTGGGCCGGAAAAATTTTCGATTCCATGGATAACTAAAAGCACTGGAAAGGATGTCGTAACAACGACCTCTCGCTAGTTGTAAAGATATACGCTCTTCTTTCAACTCTTCCAGAGAACCGGTCTGACCAAGAACCGCGAGCATCGGGTCACTTGATTTAGCTTGAGTAGTATCTCCCATTTTACTTAATCTCCATATTTTTTCAGAAATCTTA
>JAJFIR010000024.1 GCA_021774795.1 Emcibacteraceae bacterium
GAACAAAACGTACCATCCGAAGATCAAAGCATGCGACCATGAAGAAGAGCGGCCTTGGCGGGATCAAGGACGCGATCTCAATCAGTGAACGGCCTGCCTCTGTGGAAGACCGTGCCGTCCCCGGTCATTGGGAAGGTGATCATCAAGGGCGGGGTTGGCGAGGGCCATGGAGGGCGCCGTGCCTTCAAGATCATCCAACTATTTCTTTCGGAATATCGAGCGCTGTCCGACTAATTTCTTTGAGCAGCCATTCCCGAAATATGACTACTTTGGGCCGGTCTGTATGGGTTTTCGGACAGACAAGATAGAAGCCAAGTTTCATTGATAGGCCCAGATCAAATGGAGCGATCAACCGACCGGCCGCTAGGTCGTCAGCCGCCAAATGGAACCAACCCAGCACCACGCCGGCACCGTCAATGGCCGCTTGAAGTGAATGGTCAGGGTGACTGAAATGCGGCCCCCGCGTCGGATCGACGTCCTTCACGCAGGCCTCCTCTAGCCAGTCGCTCCACTTCGGTGCAGACATGTCGAAATCCAGAGAATCGTCATGTAGCAGGAGGTGATGGCGAAGGTCTTTAATCGAGCGCAGCGGGAAATCGCCGTCTAGAAGCCGCGGACTGCACATTGGCGTCACTGACTCGTCGAATAATTTGGTCGAATCGAGACCAGGATATTTGCCGCGGCCCAGTCGGATGGCAGCATCAAAGGTGTCGCGCCGAAAGTCGACCATCGCCAGACGGGCAGAGATGCGCACATCGATATTCGGATAGGCGACGCTGAACCGTTCCAGTCGTGGAACCAGCCACTTCGCCGCGAAGACTGGCGCAACACTGATCATTAGCGGACCGCGCATATCAGATTGCTGTACCCGTTCGACGGCTCTATCCAGGCGATTGAACCCGTCCCGCAGCTCGGGAAGGAAAAGTTGCCCGACATCGTTCAGCAGCAGGCCTCGAGGCATCCGGCGGAAAAGTTTAACGCCGAGGAATTCTTCCAGCGTCTTTACCTGGTGACTAATAGCGGCCGGCGTCACGTGCAACTCGTCGGCCGCCTTGACGAAACTCAGATTCCGCGCGGCAGCTTCAAAGGCGCGCAGGGCAGTCAATGGATAGGTTCGTCTAGTCATACTCAAGACTCAATTTTTCTAAGTCATAGCACGAAATCTTCTCGTTTGTAAAGGTATAGGATGCGCCCTACAAATGGGTAGTTACATAAATCAACATTATTCGAAGGAGAACAAACAATGCCAAGGCTAAAAACAATTAATCCAGAAACAGCGCAGGGCAAAGCAAAGCTGTTGCTGGACGGGGTTCAGAAATCGTTGGGCATGACCCCTAACATAATGCGTATGCTGGCCAACTCTCCCGCAGCGCTGGAAGCTTATCTGGGTCTCATGAAGTCACTCAGCGGTGCCAACATCGATGCCAAGACCCGAGAATCTATCGCGCTTGTCACTTCAGCCGCCAATGGCTGCGACTACTGTGCATCAGCGCACACCGCGATCGGCAAGATGGTCGGCCTTTCTGACGAGGAGACACGGGCCAGTTTACGTGGCCAGTCATCTGAGCCAACCAGAGCAGCTGCCTTGCAGTTTGCTCAAGCCATTGTAGAAAAGCGCGGCTGGGTCAACGATCAAGACCTGGAGCGCGTTCGCGAGTCGGGTCTTGGCGATGCTGAGATCACCGAAATCGTTGCGACCATCGCGATGACCATGTTCTCCAACTACTTCAACCATGTCGCCCAAACTGACATCGATTTTCCAATTGTGAAGGTGGGAGAAACGCGGGCAGAGAAAACTTCAAACGAAGGTGAATACAATGACGATATCTAAGTCCATCCTTATCACAGGCACGTCCTCCGGTTTTGGCCGAGATATTGCGAAAACCCTGACTCAATCCGGTTACCAGGTGTTCGCTTCAATGCGTGACCCACTCGGTAAGAACCATGAGCGCGCCGACGAGCTGGCCAAGTGTGGCGCTAGCGTCATTGAGCTTGATGTCACCAGTCCGCAATCCGTTGAGCAAGCAGTGGCAAGTGTCGTTTCTGAGGCCGGACGCCTTGATGTTCTAGTGAACAATGCCGGTGTTGCCTACACCGGCATTACCGAAGGCTTTACCGTCGATCAGGCTAGAGCACTTTTTGATGTCAACGTGTTCGGCCTGCATCGCGTCACGCGCGAAGTGCTGCCGATCATGCGCGGCTCCCAAGATGGACTAATCATCAATATCGGTTCGGTTGTAGGCCGCGTTACCTTCCCGTTCTTTGGTCTTTACGGTGCGAGCAAGTTCGCCGTCGAGGCTCTGACCGACAGCTATCGGTATGAGGTGTCGCAACTGGGTATAGATGTCGTGCTAGTTCAGCCCAGTTCCCACCCAACGCAATTGTGGGACAGCACTATTCAGCCAGCGGATACCGCGCGCTTGGCTGAATATGGCGAAGTCGGCAATATCCCCGGCACACTCTTCGGGCAGTTCGAAGCCATGTTTGCGAGTGCTGATGCACCAAATCCGCAAAATGTTGCATCGACTATCGCAACCCTGATCTCCACCGAGAAGGGCAAGCGCGCAGCCCGAACTGTTGTAGGTGCTCCATTCGGATCTGAAACCGTAAATGAGGCATCAAAAGCGGTTCAGCTCCATTTGCTTGATGCGCTCGGTCTTGACCATTTAGCGAGAGTTATGACCACTCCGCAGAACACCGGATCAATCAAATGATTACCAACCATCAAACCCTGTCCCCCAGCTGCGCCAATTCCGGTCAGCAGCCGATAAGCGTGCCCAGGGTGCCAGATCTGTAAGTTTATCAATGTCACATAACCGGCGGAGCCAGCCAAATAAGGAGAAGAACCATGTCAAACAATACTGTTACCCAAGGCGCACATCACATAGGACTTACCGTTCCAAGCTTGGCGGACACCCGCGTATTCTTCGTCGACACGCTTGGCTTTGATCAGGTCGGAGAAATTCCCGATTATCCTGCGGTCTTTCTGAGCGACGGCACGACGATGATCACTTTGTGGCAGGCCAAAGATCCATCGACAGCGATCCCCTTCGACCGCAAAAATGTGATCGGGTTACACCATTTTGCTCTCAAGGTACGCAGTGCCGAGGCACTCGAGAAACTTCATAAAAAATTGAAAGATGTTGACAGCGTAGAAGTCGAATTTTCGCCGGAGTCTCTTGGTGGAGGCTCGACCCAGCACATGATGTGCTCAATTCCTGGCGGTATCCGCATGGAGTTCATTGCGCCCGCCGCCTAAAAAATTTTAAATCAGAAAACTTTTGATCGTCAAATAGAAATCTATTGAGGCGAGAAGAAATCGAAACGGAGATATCCTATGAACAAAGCCCCCCTAGTTATCCACGAAAAAGAGAAGATTACGAGCGTGATCCAGCGTTATATCGGTGGAGCGGTATCCGGTCAAGGCAACGACATGAAACCGGCATTTCACAATGAAGCAACAATCTTCGGTTATGTCGGTGCCGACCTGCTTGCTGGCCCGATCCAATTACTGTTTGACTGGAATGACGAGAACGGTCCTGCGGCCGATCTCCAGGCAAACATCGTAAATATTGATCTAGAGGGAACCGTTGCCACCGTGCGAGTTGAACTCGAAAACTGGTCCGGCCACCGATTCACCGATCTGTTCACGCTGTTGAAGTTCGGCAGCGAGTGGAAAATTACCAACAAGGTCTTTCACTTGCACGCCTGAGCGACCATCGCCAGATTTCAAAAACACAAAGGAAAAGGAAAAGGAAAAGAAAATGGAAACGACATTATACTATTTAGGATTAAGCGGTGTTTTAACAATTTTACTTTGGACACCATATATAGCAGTCCGTCTTTTTGTATGGGGATTGCCAACATTTTTAAGTAACTATCCGGAAGGGTTTCCTGATAAACAACCCGAACAACCATTGTGGGCGGCGCGCGCGCAACGTGCCCATCTAAATATGGTAGAAACTATGCCCGCTTTTATTGCTGTTGTGGTTGCCGCACTATTTCTGCCGGGCGAAAATGCGATGGTCGGTCAAACGACAGCCATGTGGGCAGAAGTATTTTTCTTTGCTCGTCTAATACACGCAATCGTTTATATTGCTGGGGTGCCGTTCTTAAGAACACCGGTATATTTGGTTTCCTGGGCAGCAATCCTAATGATTGGATTTGCTTCGCTTACGTAGAGGGCTAAGATTTGATGAGAACCCATGACAACAATTGTCGCATATATAGTTCCCTTTAAACTGATGCTGCAAGATTGAGTTGGTTTAGATTACTTTCACCAATACTTGGATCAGAGTGTGACTATATAACCACAAATTGTAGTTCCCTTGCCCTCTCAAGAATTTATTCTTAGAGGGCCCTCGGGCTAGGTCAAACGCTACCCACCTCTTTGACCTAGCCTATTTCTTTCCATTAAAAATACTTAGATTATGTTTCCGGTTATACTAAAGTCGTAAATTATGAAAATCATTTAAATAGGAGATTTGTATTATGGTTTCGGAAGAAAAACTTAAAGATGCAGAGAGAATGTACGTCGTCAGGATTATTTGGACATTTAAGTCTTTATAATAAGAGAGTATTCTGCTCCATCTGTTAAGTTTAAGCGTCCATAGCTTTAATATGCAAGCGTTTTCGTTTGGCCATTGTTTTCAGTTTTATTTTGTTTCGCTTTTCAAGGATCGTATTACCGCGTCCTAGAAAGACATCTTCAGGTGTTAGATTATTTATGCTCTCATGATATCTCCTTGTGTTGTAATATTGAATAAAATCTTCGATGCGCTGCTTTAACTCACCGGGAAGGTAATAGTTTTCCAGTAATATCTGGTTTTTGAGAGAGCGATGTCACCTCTCAATTTTCCCCTGCGTTTGTGGATGATATGGCTTACCACGGGTGTGTTCCATTTCATGCTCGGATAGCCAGTCGGCTAGTTCTGATGATATGTAGGACGGACCGTTATCGCTAAGCAGGCGTGGTTGGGTTATGGAACTTATCAGCCGCTTTCATGAGGATAAAAGCAGGGCTTGTAATGAGCCCTTCCGCCTTCAGAATACGGTAGGTGCTGGCTTCTGAGATATAATACCCTTGTGTTTCAGTGAAAGTGACCGCAAGTTCTCTGGGGGACATTTCTGTTTCCTTCAACGCAAGTGTAATGATTTCGTTCTTCACGGTGCTTAGTATTTTATTCCACACAGACTTGGGAATAGGCTTCTTGTCTTTCAAACCATCAATCCCATCCTCTAAATAGCGATCATACCAATTGTACCAAGTGGAGCGGGATATACCCAATTGCTGTAATGTGCGCTTGAGGGGCAAATGGCTGTTCTCAACGAGTTGAATGATCTCAGCCTTTTCTGATGCTGAATATCTCATGTATCGTCTTCCCCATCCCCGATTACGCTTTTTTTAAGCAGACGGTTTTCAAGAACCTGCTCGGCAAAGGCCTCCTTCAATTGACGAGCTTCTGTGCGCAAGCCTTTGACTTCTGCTGTATTGGCTTCGCGTTCAGTATCACTTGCTCGTTTTATTAGAGTGTTTACGTGTCATCTTCGTTCCTTCGTCACTACGATGAAACAAAAACACTCTCTTGGGCAATACACTTAATTAGTCCAACTTGGTCTGACGGGATACACGAGATAGATGCGTTTGAGCAAAGGCGGCTTGTATTACAAGAAAAGGCCATTGAATCGGTTGCTCCGCAACCTTCCTTCAAAGAAACACTAGAACTTTCTCTTCAATTTCTCGCAAACCCTTATAAAATATGGCTTTCAGGCGATTATTTTCTGCGAAGAATGGTCATTCGACTGGTGTTTCCCGAGCCTTTAAACTACTGCAAAAATGAAGGATATAGAACTCCTGCTTTTGCCTTACCTTTCAAGGCTTTAACAAGAAATTCAAACGAATTTTTAGCTGATTTGAAAAATGGTGCGGTCGAGAAGACTCGAACTTCCACGGGCCAAAGCCCACAGCGACCTCAACGCTGCGCGTCTACCAATTCCGCCACGACCGCATTTTCGTAGTTTGGCAAATCAATTGTGGTGGAGTAACAAATGAACTGACTTGAAGCAATAAGAATCTTCGAATAGGGCTTATTTTTTCAAAAACCCTAACTCACGATATCCCTTAACCCCTTCCAAAAGGGTTATTCCGATATTTTCCCCTGAAACCATAATCTCACCTTTGGCAATAAGTTCACCATTGGCATATATTTTTACAGGGGAATCGCAGTGTTCCTGAAGCTCAATCACTGCTCCACGTCCTAATTTCAGCAACTGTTTTACAGGCATTAAATTCTGACCTAAAACAACAGTTAGTTCAACTTCCACATCTTCGAACGCTTGTGACATTAAATAAGCCTTTATACTTAACTTTACATTATTATGAAGCTATACCTTTTAGAGTGAGACATTATAGTTATTTTTTAGTTAAAATTGCAAAGATAAACGGTAAATGAACGCAAACAATATCATATGGAAATTTAGCGACGGTTTAATAGATTATGACGAAGCGATCCAATTTATGGAAAGCCGTGTCGCGCAAATTCGCGAAGGCAGCAAAAAAGAGCTCGTTTGGTTCGTGGAACATCCTCCCCTTTATACGGCCGGCACTTCCTCTAAAAACGCGGACTTACTATCACCCAAGCGATTTCCGGTTTATCAAGCCGGTCGCGGCGGGCAGTATACTTATCATGGGCCAGGTCAGCGCGTTGTCTATGTAATGTTGGACCTCAATAAAAGGGGTAAGGACGTTCGTAAGTTTGTCGCAAATCTGGAACAATGGATTATTGATACTCTGGCGGAATTTAATGTTATTGGTGAAAAACGGCGAGGTCGCATTGGCGTATGGGTACGCAGAGAAGGCAGGAGAGAGGATAAAATCGCCGCCATTGGTGTAAGGGTTCGTAAATGGGTTACATTTCACGGCATATGTATAAACGTTGAGCCGGACTTAAGCCATTACAGCGGTATCGTGCCGTGCGGTATATCGCAGCATGGCGTAACATCGCTTGTTGATTTAGGACTGCCGGCCGCGATGGACGATTTGGACATTGCATTAAAAAAAACATGGGGCACTATTTTTGAATAATGGCTTTCGATGTTATCGAGTAAGCCCTTTTCTTTCATGCAAATTTACGGTTGGTTTTAGAACAAATCCTCGCGCAGTGATACCGATCGCTTCGCTTACATCAATTTTGTCAACTTTTGCTGTTGGCGGTCCTTCTTCGCAGCGATGCATCATGTCCTCGACATGCAGTTTTTCACCAACAAGAAGAGCTTCAACACTTCCGTCGCTTCGGTTTCTGACCCATCCATCCAAAGAAAGCTGGTTTGCGTTCTGCATTGTCCAATATCTAAAACAAACACCTTGCACACGGCCCGTTATAATAAGCCTTACGGCTTTTTGTCCCTCGCACAACATAGGATATCATTCAAATTCAATAATCACATCGTCCACCGCCAGACTATCACCCGCACCAGCCGATATCTTAAGAACTTTGCCATCGCGTTCCGCGCAAAGGGTATTTTCCATCTTCATGGCTTCTATTACGCATAATCTTTGGCCGGCCTGGACCGCTTCGCCTTCTTTTACATCAATGGACACGACCAATCCGGGCATGGGACATTGCAAATATTTTGACATGTCGGGTGGTGCTTTTATCGGCATCAATGCCGCTAATGTCATCTCGCCAGCACTTCTTACATGTACAACTTCACTCGCGCCATCGTATGTTAATCTGTAGCCATCCGACAAATAGTCAATTTCAACATTTACTTTTTCACCGTTAATTTCTGCTGAAAAAACCGGTGAACCGGGCGCCCACAATGTTTCTACGTTATAAACAACGCCACCCGTGATCACATCGCAACCTTCGGATGTCATTAAAAAGTTAGCCGATTGAACTTCACCTTCAATCTGAACCATCCATGTTTCAGAAAACGAGCTCGCTTCAACGTTCATTTTTCCGTCAATTGTTGATTGACGCCCTACTTCACACGAATGCACCGTTACAGCCACGGCGATTAAGCTATTCCATGTCTCTATGCTTACTGAGCCGCCTGAGAAACCATCGCCATATTCTTCTTCTATGAATTTGGTTGATATATCACCACTAATGAATCTTTTCGATTTAAGCACATCTGAAAGAAATGCAATATTATGACCGACCCCTCGTATATAATATTCACCAAGAGCCAGACGAAGTTTTTCTATCGCTTGATCACGGTCCACACCATATGAAATCACTTTGGATATCATTGGATCATAATAGATACTTATTTCACTGCCTTCATATACCCCACTATCGATGCGAATATGATCACCTTCTATGGGGGGAATATAATTTGTTACTCTGCCCGTTGAAGGCAAAAACCCGCGCAGTGGATCTTCAGCATATACTCGTGCTTCCATAGCCCATCCATTAATTTTTACGTCGTCCTGAGCAATGTTTAATTCTTGTCCGGCGGCGCTACGGATCATTTGTTCAACCAGGTCAATACCCGTGATATATTCCGTAACAGGGTGCTCCACTTGAAGGCGGGTATTCATTTCCAGAAAATAAAAATTTTGATCATTATCGACGATAAATTCAACGGTACCCGCCGATGAATAGTCAACTGCCTTAGAAAGGGCGATAGATTGTGTGCCCATTTTTTTTCTTGTTTGATCGCTAAGGAATGAACTCGGTGCCTCTTCAATAACTTTTTGATGGCGCCGCTGTATTGAACATTCCCTTTCCATTAAATGAATAACATTGCCGTGTTTATCGCCCAGCACCTGTATTTCTATATGGCGCGGATTTTCAATGAATTTTTCAGCAAATACTCGATCATCACCAAAACTTGATTTTGCTTCATTTACAGCAGAAACAAAGCCGGCATGCGCTTCTTCATCATTATAAACAACCCGCATTCCCTTCCCGCCACCACCTGCGGATGCTTTTAGCATTACCGGATAACCAATATCCTGCGACGCCTTTACTGCTTCATCCGCATCCTTAATCACGTCAAGGTAACCAGGGATAGTATTAACGTCAGCTTCTTCCGCGAGTAATTTCGAAGAAATTTTATCCCCCATTATGCTGATCGCTTTAACCTCAGGACCAATGAAAGTAATATTTTCTTTTTCGAGCTTTTTACAAAAGTCCGCATTTTCAGACAAAAATCCATATCCGGGATGAACAGCATCAGCACCCGATTGCTTAGCGGCGTCAATAATTTTATCCATTATCAAATAGCTTTGCGTCGCGGGCGAGCTACCAATATGAATTTTTTCACCGGCCATACGTACGTGAAGCGCATCCGCATCCGCATCAGAATATACCGCAACGGTAGCGATACCCATTTTATGGGCTGTTTTTATAACACGACACGCAATTTCACCGCGATTTGCAATAAGAATTTTATTAAACATCAATGGCTCCTACAGCGGTATGTTATCGTGTTTTTTCCAAGGGTTTTGAACGTCTTTATTCTTAAGCATTCTTAATCCACGTGTTATACGGCGGCGTGTCGCATGGGGCATAATAACATCGTCAATATATCCCCTCCTTGCAGCAACAAAGGGGTTCGCGAACTTTTCAGAATATTCAGTCGTTTTTTCCGCAAGCTTCTCTTCGTCTTTGGCCTCGTTGCGGAAAATTATTTTCACCGCCCCTTCCGCACCCATCACCGCAATCTCGGCTGTTGGCCAGGCAAAATTTAAATCACCACGTAAATGTTTAGACGCCATGACGTCATACGCACCACCATAGGCTTTTCGTGTAATTACCGTGATTTTTGGCACAGTCGCTTCACCATAAGCATATAAGAGTTTTGCCCCATGTTTTATTACACCACCATATTCCTGGGCTGTCCCCGGAAGAAACCCAGGTACATCAACAAAGGTAATAATAGGTATGTTAAAACAATCACAAAAACGCACAAAACGAGCCGCTTTTCTGGACGAGTCGATATCCAAGCAACCCGCTAGTACCATTGGTTGATTACCAACAATTCCAACCGTAGACCCTTCCATGCGTGCAAAACCGGTTATGATATTTTTTGCAAATGTCGGTTGAATTTCAAAAAAATCACCTTCATCAACCGTCTTACGAATAAGCTCATGCATATCATATGGCTGGTTCGGGTTGGTCGGGATCAAGGTATCGAGCGACATTTCTTGGCGATTATGTTGATCAAATACCTGTCGCGTCGGTGGTTTTTCCTTGTTACTCAAGGGTATAAAATCAATCAGGCGTCTTGTTTGTTTGATCGCCTCTAAATCATTATCATATGCATTATCAGCAACACCAGATTTCACCGTATGTGCCGTAGCACCCCCAAGTTCTTCCTGCGTGACAACCTCGTTGGTAACTGTTTTAACAACATCTGGTCCTGTAACGAACATGTATGAGCTGTCTTTAACCATAAAAATAAAATCGGTCATAGCCGGTGAGTAAACAGCACCCCCCGCACATGGCCCCATAATCAGGGAAATTTGAGGAACCACACCGGACGCCAGAACATTTTGCTGAAATACTTCTGCGTAGCCGGCAAGCGCGGCAACACCTTCTTGAATTCTTGCGCCGCCGCTGTCGTTAATTCCGATGACAGGCGCCCCTGTCTTCATGGCCATTTCCATAATTTTACAGATTTTCTCAGCATGAGTTTCAGATAACGACCCGCCGAATACTGTAAAATCCTGGCTGTAAACAAATATCAGTCGTCCATTAACGGTGCCTGACCCGATAACAACCCCATCGCCCGCTATTTTCTGGCTTTCCATTCCAAAATCGATGGAGCGGTGCTCTTTGAACATATCATATTCTTCAAAGCTTCCGGCATCTACCAATATTTCAATGCGCTCACGCGCCGTTAACTTGCCCTTGGCATGTTGAGCTGCGATACGATCTACTCCCCCACCGGACCGCGCAGATTCACGTCTTTCTTCCAGCTTATCTAGGATATCCTGCATATAACTCTCCCAAGAAGTGATTTTGCTTACTCATGAGTAACATTTTAAGTTTTACGCTTCAACATCTTTTTAATCCCAATTAACAGAGGGACAGGAAAAGGTTGGCATTATCTAACTCAAGCTTAAGGTTATCACGCCGCTTTTCTGCTTCAGAATCTGTTCCCCACTTTGAAATTTGAAAATTTTCATCTAATTGTCCCGCGTTCCACGCTTCATCAGCGGTAATATATCCTTCAAATAGATTAATCCCTATGGTTACCGACCCTGTGATCGTTGTCATGATATAAAACGCCATTAAGGGAAAGTCTTCTATGACCGCCAAATAATTTCTAATTTTGCCCATTTGTTCTTTGGGTTGTTGAATATATACAACACCGCAAGTCGTTTCTAACGCAATACCGTACGCGTCTTTTATTTTTTTTTGCAAAGGATCCCAACAATAGTTTTGCTGCTCCATAAGTTCCGGCGGGTGGTCTGCT
Organism: Emcibacteraceae bacterium; assembly: GCA_021774795.1. Classification (GTDB taxonomy): domain Bacteria; phylum Pseudomonadota; class Alphaproteobacteria; order Sphingomonadales; family Emcibacteraceae; genus Pseudemcibacter. The sequence goes on from JAJFIR010000024.1 coordinate 11,431, forward strand.
CGGTAACAAAGTTGATCAGCCCCTGCATATTCGATCAATTCATCGATTATTTCACTTCTTCTTCCGCCAACCCTGTCTAAAGCAGTATTCAATAATTTGGTTATTGGCATAGACGCAGGAATTATGTCCTCGTCTTGCACACGCCATTCTTCTGCAATTTTATGGGCCATAGCTTCCGTAGGCATAACACATAATCTTTTTTCGGGTGTTTTTATTGTTTTCCCATCCAAAAGTACGACAAAATAATCCTCCTGCTCACACACTGAGACATCTTTATAAAACCGTTTCATCTAGTCCTGCACCAATTCAACAAGTTCTGAAATATGGCCTATGATATGATTTGCACCACAAGAAATAAGTTCGTGTTTTTCATGATATCCCCATGTTACCCCGACAGAACGAACGCCCGCCAACGCAGCCATCTGCATATCATATGTTGTATCACCAACCATGAATGTGTTCTGTTGAAGCACACCTGTATCGGCTAGCGCCACATTAATCATCGAAGGATCAGGTTTTCCCGGTCCGTCGTCCGCTGTATTTAACGTTACAAAATAATCTTCCAGGCCATGTATTTTTAACGTGTTTTTTAAACCTCGTGTTGATTTACCGGTTGCAACACCCAACAATATACCTGTTTTTTCCAAAGCAATGATCGCTTCTCTGATGCCATCATAAAGCGGTTCATGTTTATCGTCTAAAGTTCGTAAGTACTGAAAATGATTAATGAATTCCGTACGCAGCAATTCATGGTCACCAGCACTTAATTTTGGGTATGTTTTGGAAATGGCTTCGGGCAATGATAGTCCAACTATTCGCCTTACAGCTTCGTCGCCTGCGTAAGGAATTTTGCAGTTCTTACTCGCCCGTTTCATGGAACTAATGATCAAGTGCTGACCGTCAACCAAGGTGCCGTCACAGTCAAAAATAACCAGCTTTAATTCAGACATTATCGACGTCCTCAAACGGGTCCGTATCATCTTCTGCATCAAAATCGAATAAACTCCAGCTTTCTTTCATATGACCTGGTAAAGACGCTCTTACGGACAATATACCACCATCAGGATGATCAATTTCAATTGAGCGTGCATGAAGGTGTAATTTTTTACTAATTGGTCCTTCAACAAATGCTTCCTTTGCGGCGTATTTACCATCACCAACAATAGGGGTGCCAAGTACGGTCGCATGAACTCTTATCTGATGTGTGCGCCCCGTCACGGGTCTAAAGGCAACCCAGGACACAGTTCCCGCTGCACTGTCGATAATTTTAAAATCTGTAATTGCCCGCTTGCCATTTTCAACCACGGCCATCCTTTCACCGCGCGTACCCGGTTCTTTATCGAGAGGTGCTTGCACTGCGCCTTCCAGCTGCGATGGCTTCCCCTTAACCAAAGCCCAGTATATTTTGTTGGTTCTTCGGTTTCTGAAGCTTTCTATTAGCTCTTTTGCCGCAACACCGGTGCGCGCTATAACCAGCACACCACTTGTATCCTTATCCAGGCGGTGAACTAATTTGGGCTTTTCCAACTTATCGCCTTGCAGAGCTTGCAGCATACCGTCCACATGACGCGGTGTATTTGTCCCCCCTTGCACGGCAAGCCCAGGTAATTTATTCAACACAATTACACTGTCATCTTGATATATAACCTGTGAGCGAATTAATTTCGCATCATTTTCCGATACTCTTAGATTTCTTTTGGGTGCTTTGGCGATCGTGCGTTCCTGTTTACCCAGAGGCGGTAACCTTATTTCCATACCTTCTTCCAGTCGAAAGTTTGCCTTAATCCGTTTTCCATCAACGCGGACTTCACCTTTGCGTAATATTTTCGACAACCGACCATAGTTCAAGCCGGGAAAATGAACATTGAACCATTTATCGATCCGCCAATCATTTTCTGAATCTTTGACATACTCCCGCGAAACGCCAGACATAATCGGATATCCTTAAATAAATGTTTTGCCAGCATATAAGCCAGCAAACAAAGCAAGTACACCAATAATAACAGAGGCCAGAGAATAAAACGCGGCAGAGGATATTTGATGTTTTTCTATCATCAATGCAACTTCTAAAGAAAAAGCAGAAAAGGTGGTAAATCCACCCAACACACCGATAATTAAGAAACCTTGCCATGCATGCGATAAACTATAGCGGCTTGCCACCGCTCCGGCCACGATCCCAATTAAAAAGGAACCAATAATATTCACGCTAAGCGTACCCCAGGGAAATCCCGGTCCCATCAACTTTAGCATAAACCGACCGACAAGAAATCGGCCCGTCGCGCCAATAGCACCACCCGCAGCAACCGCTAAAATCACATTCATTGATGTCTTCCCATACTCAAATTTATAATTTTTATTCCCTTTTAAATAGTATATTGAATTTAGATAGTATATTGAATTATTTATCAATAACGCTATGTTATTTTGTTAAGTTAGAGGACGAAAATGTTTCCGCTTTCAATATTTCTCAATAAACTAATTAGACATGGTACTTTAAATATCATTGATACCAACGGAAAGAAACATCAATTTTCCGGTACCAAAGAGCCGGAAATATCTATCCGGTTTCATGATCGTTCCCTTCTTTGGAAAATCTTTCTTAAACCTGACCTAAAAGCGGGCGAAGCGTACATGGACGGCAGCCTGACAATTGAGCCTCCCCATAACATCTTTGACTTTCTAAATTTAATAACTAAAAACATGGAATGGCGGCCAGACAATCCCTTCCATTTAATGGGTGGCGACCCCTATAGCCGGTTTAAAGGATGGTTATCGCAAGTTAATGAAGCTAACAAATCAAAGAAGAATGTGGCCCACCATTACGACTTATCTGATGATCTTTATGAATTATTTTTAGATCCCAATCGCCAGTATTCCGCCGCTTATTATATGTCCGATGAAGACACGCTCGAACAAGCACAATCAAACAAGATGAATTTGATCGCGAGTAAATTATTGCTAAAGACCAACCATAAGGTTTTGGATATAGGATGCGGCTGGGGCGGTTTGGCAATGCATTTAAATAAAATTTCTGGGGCTAGTGTGACCGGCGTGACGTTAAGCGAAGAACAACTAAAAATTGCACAAAGCAAAATCGCAGAATCAGAAACTGTCGATTTTCAATTAATTGATTATCGCAATGTGTCAAATAAATATGACCGCGTGGTTTCTGTGGGAATGTTTGAGCATGTCGGCCGCAAGCAGTACAACACGTTTTTTAACAAAGTCTACGAATGCCTGGAAGAGGACGGTGTAGCATTGATCCATACAATTGGCAGAGCAGACGGTCCCGGTGAAACAGACCCTTGGACCAAGAAATATATCTTCCCGGGTGGTTACGCGCCTGCATTATCCGAAATAACACCAGCCATTGAAAAAAGTGGTTTATACATTACTGATATGGAAGTGTTGCGCTTACATTATGCAAAAACACTATGCGAGTGGCGCAAACGGGTAGAGCAAAATAAAAACAAAATAATTAATCTTTACGACGAGAAATTTTTGCGTATGTGGGAATTTTATTTGGCAAGTGCAGAATGTGCCTTTAGAAATTTGGGACACGTAGTATTTCAATTTCAACTGGCCAAAAAACAAGATAACGTGCCGCTCGACCGCAAATACTTAATTGACTAATTGGCCTCATTTCTATGTTTTGCCCAATATTCAAGCCGTTTGCCTATCTCGCGTTCAAAACCACGGTTTACCGGCCTATAATACTGTTCCCTGTTTAACCCTTCAGGAAAATAATTTTGCCCTGAAAAACCGTCTTTGGCATCATGATCATATTGATAATCCTTGCCGTAGCCCATTTCCTTCATCATTTTGGTTGGCGCATTTAATATATGCATTGGTGGGCTTAATGAACCCGTCTCCTTTGCACTTTTTATTGATGTCTTATGTGCCTTATAGGCGGCATTTGATTTAGGGGCTGTCCCAAGATATATAACCGCCTGAGCAATCGCGAGATCCCCTTCGGGTGAACCTAAAAATTCGTAAACTTCGCGTGCGGCATTGGCTTGAACTACTGCTTGTGGATCAGCAAGGCCGATATCTTCAATTGCAAATCGCACAAGTCGGCGCAGAATATAAAGCGGATTCTCACCGCCCGCTAACATACGTGCCGTCCAGTAAAGGGCGGCATCCGTATCAGAGCCCCGCAACGATTTATGCAAAGCAGAAATTAAATTATAATGACCTTCGCGGTCTTTGTCGTAAACAGGGGCGCGTTTTTGTAATACTTGCAGTAAAGTGCTAGCATCAAGAACTTCTTCAAACTCCAGTCCAAGTAATATTTCTGCTAAATTAAGCAGATAGCGTCCATCACCGTCCGCCATATTATAGAGCAGTGCACGCGCTTCTTCGGTTAGTGGAAGTTTTTTATCTTCCAGCGTTTCCGCCCGAATAAGTAATTCTTCCATCGCACCGCTATCAAGCCGGTTCAATGTTAACACTTGCATTCGAGAGAGGAGAGCAGCATTTAATTCAAAAGACGGGTTCTCAGTGGTTGCCCCCACAAGCACAATTGTACCATTTTCTACGTAAGGCAGAAAGCCGTCTTGCTGTGAGCGATTAAAACGGTGAATTTCGTCAACGAATAATAATGTACCTTTACCCGTCCGTCGCCGTTCTTTCGCCGCTTCAAAACATTTACGTAAATCTGCAACACCGGAGAATACAGCCGATATTTGTTCGAAATAAAGATCAGTATCTTCCGCTAACAGTCGCGCAGTGGTCGTCTTGCCCGTGCCGGGAGGTCCCCAGAAAATAAGCGAAGAAAGATGACCCGATTTAAGCATTCTCCCAAGAGTGCTTTCCGGTTCGGTTAAATGACCCTGTCCAACAACATCAATTAGCTTACTGGGCCTTAATCGATCGGCGAGCGGGCGAGGCGCGCCACTCTCTAAGCCGGCAGTGGAAAAAAGATCGCTCATCGACAGGAATATCTTCCGCGGCCTCTCGCTTCACATTGAATGAGTCTTCCTGACCGGCGCACAGAAAATGATACTTCATCCCCAATATCTTCCAAAATGTCTTCCAGACTTTCAACATCGTCAATATTTTGATCATCAATATTTTCGAATATATCACCCGCTCTAAGCACATTTAACCGCCGTACCGGGCTTGATCTATCTATTTCAAGGATGATCACACCTTTTTCGAACATATTGACCCCTATTTCTGCGGAATATGAGGGAGATAAATTTGCCACCGTCAGATTTTCAAAAATATGATCGCCTTGAAGGTCTGTTATGTGTCTCGGCGGCACCTCGGGTGCCACTTCCAGCTCAATGGTAAGAGTTTTTTGTTCATCACCACTAAGGATCTCGAGTTCAAGTTCACCACCAACTTTCGCCAGACCGATAAAGTATCTTAATCCCTGAGTGTCGAAAACATGTTCCCCGTCAATGGATAAAACTACATCTCCCGGTTCAATTCCCGCACGGTCAGCGGGGCTGTTAGGATAAACATTATCGACAAGAACCCCGCCGGGTCGATCATAACCCAAGCTTTCTGCAATTTCAGATGTTACGGCCTGTCCAGTGGCCCCAAACCAAGGACGGATGATCTCACCGCCGTTTAAGGCTGATGTCACCACAAAATCGACCATATTGACCGGGATAGCAAACCCAATACCGTTTGAGCCGCCGCTACGGGAATAAATGGAAGTATTAATACCGACCAATTTTCCATCCATACCAATTAATGCGCCGCCACTGTTGCCCGGATTTACTGCCGCATCTGTTTGAATGAAAAATTGATAGTCATCACTTTCACCGACCTGTGTGCGCGCGAGTGCCGATACTATTCCACTGGTCACTGACTGACCAACACCAAACGGATTGCCGATCGCTAGAACCAGATCACCTACTTCAACTTCTGTTGCTTCGCTAAACTCCAACACCGGCAGCACTTCATTTTCGGGATTAATTCTTAAGATGGCTAAATCTGTACTTTCATCTTTTAAAACAACCTCTGCCTCGTATTCACGACGGTCGGAAAGGGCTACGGTAATTTCGTCCGCACCTTCAATAACATGATGATTAGTGACAATTATCCCCTCTGTTCTAACGATTACACCGGAACCCAGTGACCTTTCAATACGCTCGCGTGGCACAGAAGCACCGCCACCACCAAAAAACCGCCTGAAAAAAGGATCATTCATAAATGGGGATGTATAACCGCGTGTCCTGATCACTCGCTTTGTATAAATATTGACAACCGCCGGTGCTGCCTCGCGCACAATGGGTGCGTAGGAAAGTTTTACTTCCAGATCAGATGCCGGAACTCTTTTAATGGTCTGTGCTTGCACCGCAGACTGTTCTGTGGTGCCGCTGTTAAATAAAGTTAGCGTGATAGCAATAAGGGCGAATAAACCTAAACAATACTTCATTATATTCTTCATATCTAATCCAAACAGTTCGTTTATTTTTAAGATAATTTATTTTTATAGATATAATACGTGGCAGAATTAAGAAACACTCAATTCAGCTATATATAACCCTTTATTTAGCCAAGGTACGCCCCACGGAACCCAGATCTTTAAACGCTTCATCAAGACGAGCCACAAATGACTGCTCCCCTGCCCTTAGCCATTTGCGAGGATCGTAGTATTTTTTATACGGTGTACCATCATCCGGATCAATTTGATGAATGAAAGCCTTCATATGTTCCTCAACATATTTCCCCACACCATTTGCAAACGCAAACTGCGTATCAGTGTCTATATTCATTTTGAACACACCGTAAGAGATTGCCTCAGCTATTTTATCTTTTTCAGAGCCGGAACCACCATGAAAAACAAGGTTTAACGCTTTTTCACCAACATTGTGGACTTCATTAACAAGCGCTTGGCTATTTTTTAGAATCTCAGGGCGTAATTGCACATTGCCCGGTTTATAAACACCATGAACGTTACCAAATGATGCCGCTACGGAAAAATGACCGAGGGGTGTTAAAAGGTCGTAAGCCTTAAGTACATCTTCCGGCTGCGTATAAAGGTGTGAGCTATCAGCCCCTTCTTCAATATCATGACCAACACCGTCTTCTTCACCACCCGTAATACCCAGCTCGATCTCAAGGCTCATATCTAATTTCGCCATACGCTCGAGCATCCGGGCGCATTCGGTAAGATTGTCATCAATGCTCTCTTCGGAAAGGTCAAGCATATGAGAAGAATAAAGTGGCCTTCCATGAGCTTCGTAATAGGCTTCTGAATGATCAACAAGTGCATCAACCCACGGAACAAGCTTCCTGTTTGCATGATCCGTGTGAAGTACCGCACAGATGCCATAATGTTCCGCCAGCAAATGCACATGTTGTGCCGCTGATACCGCCCCCAGTACTTTTGCCTGAAAACCATCTTCCATGCCTTGCCCGGCATAAAACTGCGCGCCGCCATTTGAAAATTGGATAATGACATCGCTATTATTCCTGGCTGCGGCTTCCATGACCGCATTAACAGAATCAGTACCGATGCAATTCACTGCTGCCAGTGCATAGCCCCCTTCTTTACAAGCCTCTACGAGTTCAACATATTCTTTGCCACTTACCACACCTGGTTTTAGAGCCATATTTTTATCCTTAGAATTAGAAGTATTATTACTGCTTATTATTTATAGAATTATCTAGGGATTGTCGCAAGACTAAGCGTAACAATGAAATCAATATTTCACAAAAAAAGCAGCCCGTAGGGGCTGCTTCTCAAATTCGATTAAGGCGATGCGTTGGTTAGGCTACTGCTACTTCCGCTTCGTCTTCGTCTTCAAATACCGGCCCACTATCAAGACCTTTTGCATCTTCATCACGATCCACAAGTTCAATCACCGCAACCGGTGCCGCGTCTCCGTGACGGAATCCTGCTTTAAGAACACGTGTATATCCACCATTACGTTCTTTGTAGCGCTCAGCAAGAGTATCAAATAATTTTTGAACGATTTCGTTATCAGATGCCGGTAATTTTGAAATAGCTTGTCGACGAGCATGCAATGAACCGCGTTTACCCAGCGTTATTAAACGCTCAACAATTGGACGAAGTTCTTTTGCTTTTGGCAAAGTCGTAATAATTTGTTCATGCTTTAACAATGCAGAGGCCATATTAGAAAACATCGCTTTACGATGAGTACTAGTTTTATTCAGCTTACGCCCAGCTTTGCGATGGCGCATATCCCTTACTCCTTGCAGGAAGATCTAATAAATCAGACCCGGTCCCATTAATTAAAATTCTTGTTCCAACTTCTTAACAAGCTCTTCAATATTCTCAGGTGGCCATCCCGGATTTTCCATACCGAGACGAAGCCCCATTGAGGAAAGAACTTCTTTAATTTCATTTAGTGATTTTCGACCAAAGTTTGGTGTACGTAGCATTTCTGCTTCTGATTTACGCACAAGATCACCGATATAAACAATATTGTCATTTTTCAAGCAATTCGCGGAACGAACGCTAAGCTCAAGTTCATCAACACGACGAAGGAGATTGCGGTTAAATTCAGGCTCATCGGAAACTTTCTCCGCAGCTAAATCTTCCGGCTCATCAAAGTTAACGAATGTTTGAAGCTGATCTTGAAGAATACGCGCCGCAAATGCTATTGCATCTTCTGGTGTAACTGTACCATCAGTTTCAATGTCCATAGTTAATTTATCATAATCAAGAATTTGGCCTTCACGCGTGTTGTCCACTTTATAGCTCACCCGTGTAACCGGGCTAAAGAGACTGTCCACAGGGATAAGCCCAATCGGTGCATCATCGGTGCGATTTTTAACAGCCGCTACATAACCTTTACCTGTATCTACGGTAAGTTCCATACGAAGGTCGGCACCGTCATCCAAATTACAGATCACAAGATCCGGATTATGAATAATAACACCTGTTATTTCTTCTATTTGCGCAGCGGTAACTTCCCCTGGGCCTGTTGCTTGTAGCGAAAGCCGTCTCGCGTCATCAATTTCGCCTTCCATACTGACAGCAAGCTTTTTGATATTCAGGATAATATCCGTCACATCTTCGCGTACACCGGCAATTGATGAAAATTCATGAAGAACATTATCAATATGAACTGATGTTACAGCTGCCCCTTGAAGCGATGATAACAATACACGACGAAGTGCGTTACCAAGTGTCATACCAAAACCACGTTCAAGCGGTTCTGCTACGATCGTAGCTTTTCTGCGTTCTGCACCCTTTTGAATTATCTCAAGAGTGGTCGGTTTAATTAGCTCTTGCCAGTTTGTTTGGATCACGTCTAAATCCTTATCTATTTAGGTCAGGCTTAATAAATAACTCTCTCGCCCCGTATTGGAACAAGAAAATACACATTTTTTATACTCTACGACGTTTCGGCGCACGACATCCATTATGTGGGATCGGCGTTACATCACGAATCGAAGTAATAGTAATTCCTAGTGCCATCAACGCACGTAAAGCTGATTCGCGACCGGAACCCGGTCCCTTCACTTCAACTTCAAGTGTTTTAATGCCATGTTCCATTGCTTTCTTACCGGCATCCTCACCTGCCATTTGAGCGGCATATGGTGTTGACTTACGTGAGCCTTTAAAGCCCATCGCGCCAGCAGTTGACCAGGAAATTGTATTTCCCTGAGCATCGGCAATAGTAATGATTGTATTGTTGAATGTGCTATTCACATGTGCAATACCGTTTGTTATGTTTTTGCGTTCTTTACGCTTAACTTTTTTCTCAATAGCCATCGAAAATTACCTTATTGTTTCTTGCCAGCGATCGCAATACGTTTACCCTTACGAGTACGTGCATTGGTGCTAGTGCGTTGACCGCGAACGGGTAATCTTTTACGATGACGAAGACCACGATAAGTACCAAGGTCAAGTAAACGCTTAATGTTCATTGCAACATCACGGCGGCGATCCCCTTCAACCATATAGTCGGCATCAATAGTTTCACGAATTTTAATCACTTCCGCGTCACTAAGGTCACTCACACGCTTCTCAGCTGCAATCCCATTTTTACTACAAATATCTTTCGCAGAAGTAAGCCCTATACCATGGATATAGGTTAATGCGATTTCCACCCTTTTTGCGGTGGGTATATTAACGCCAGAAATACGCGCCACGATCGTTTCTCCCGATCTAAAAATTTAAACCAATATTGCAACATTCTACATGCTGAAAGACATGTCATGAAGTTGCGCGATTATAGGTATTAAGAGCACTTAGTCAACCTTTGAAGAAAAGCTTTTTGAAAAAACTTTTTTTCATAGATACAAGGTCTATGCTAACGATCCTAACACATCATTTATTTGGCTGGTGACACCATCGATATCAGCCATCCCATCTATCGTTTTCAAAACACCCTTTGTTTCATAATAAGGAAGTAAAGGCGCGGTTTGAGCATGATAGCTTTCCAAACGTGACGACACAGTTTCCCGATTATCATCAGCCCGGCGGTTGAAATTCGTAGACCCACAGTTATCGCAAACGCCGTCAACTTTGGGCTTAAGGTTTACTTCATGATATCCCTGATTACAGTTGGCACAAGTATAGCGTCCTGTAATTCGATCTACCAATGCTTCGTCGTCCACTTTCATTTCGATGACAGCATCAAGATTTAAGTTTTTATGATTTAGCATATTATCTAAGGCTTCCGCCTGTTGAGCAGTCCGCGGAAAACCATCAAGCAAGAAACCTTGCTTGCAATCGTCTTCTTCGATACGGTCTGCGATAATTCCTACAACAATTTCATCTGTGACGAGCTTACCCGCCTCCATGAAGTCTTTTGCTTTTTTTCCAACTTCGGTACCGGCAGCAACAGCAGCTCTTAACATATCCCCTGTGGATAGTTGAACCAGCCCATGAGCGGTTTGTATTTTTTGAGCCTGCGTGCCTTTTCCAGCACCGGGTGGGCCAAGCAAAATAACAATCATTTACGACGCCTCTTGCCACCACGAAGCTTTGATTTTTTCATGAGACCTTCATATTGATGAGCCATCAAATGACTATGAATTTGACCAACAGTGTCCATAGTAACGTTGACTACGATCAAAAGTGATGTACCACCAAAATAAAACGGTATCGCATATTGTGCTTTTAAGATTTCCGGTAGTAAACAAACGGCGCAAAGATAAATTGCGCCAACTACTGTTAGTCTCGTTAAAACATAATCAAGATATTTTGAAGTATTTTTGCCGGGACGAATACCAGGTATAAAGCCACCATACTTCTTTAAATTATCGGCTGTTTCTTCCGGATTAAAAACAAGAGCCGTATAGAAAAAGCAGAAAAATACGATACCGGCAACATATAACGCCAAATATAGCGGTTGTCCAACACCAAGAAGCGCAGTTAACGTTGTAATCCATTCGGGACTATTTTCATTCGTAAAGCTCGCTAAAGACATTGGCATCAACAATAAGGATGATGCGAAAATCGGTGGGATCACGCCAGCCGTATTTAATTTAAGCGGCATATGTGACTGCTCACCTTGGCTCATTCCATTGGCTTGTTGTCTTTTAGGATATTGAATTAAAACACGTCGCTGCGCGCGTTCTACAAAAACAATGATCGCAATAACGGCTACTACCATGACAAAAAGCGCAACAATCACTAGTGGACCACCGAGCGTTCCACGGGCACTCATATCCAATGTACTGGCAATCGCGACTGGTAACTGTGCAACAATACCAGCAAAGATAATAAGAGAAATACCATTACCAACACCGCGCGCCGTGATTTGTTCACCAAGCCAAACAAGGAACATGGTTCCACCGACAAGTGTCACAACCGTCGTCATACGAAAGAACATTCCCGGATCAAGTGCTATATTAGCCTCTAATCCTGTCGCAATTGCGTAAGACTGTACGATACAGAGAACCACTGTTCCGTAACGCGTATATTGATTTATTTTACGCCGCCCTGCCTCGCCTTCTTTCTTAAGTTCCTTTAACCTCGCACTCATGGACGTCATTAATTGCATGATAATAGAAGATGAAATGTAGGGCATAATACCAAGAGCAATAAGGCTCATGCGCTGAATGGCACCACCATTAAACAAATCGAGCATCCCTAGAATGCCGCTTTGGTTTTGGGTAAACATTTGCTCCAGCGCAATAGGATCAATACCCGGCAAGGGTATATATGTAGCAAGTCGATAGACCATAAGAGCCAGCAGCGTGAACCAGATGCGTTGCTTTAACTCAGTTGCCTTTGAAAAAGCACCAAAGTTTAAGTTTCCCGCCAGTTGTTCTGCTGCTGATGCCATTGCATTCTTTCCTATTGTCTATTAAGTCTAATGCTTAATGTAAGCTTACTTCGCTTCCATTTCAACCGTAGCCGGAACAGTTACTTTCCCTCCCGCTTTTTTTACAGCTGCTATAGCCGCTGCGGAAGCACCGTTAACTTCGATATTCACTTTGGATTTAATGTCACCCTTAGCAAGAAGACGAATACCGTCTTTGACACGCGTAACCATACCTGATGCAATCAACACATCAGCAGTAATTGGTTTCTTGGCATCAATTTTCTTTGCATCAATTGCTTCTTGTAAACGACCCAAATTAACCGGAACAAATGTTTTACGATTAATATTGTTAAAACCACGTTTTGGAAGACGCATGTGAATTGGCATTTGTCCACCTTCGAAGCCTTTAATAGCAACACCGGAACGTGACTTTTGGCCTTTTACGCCGCGACCACCGGTTTTACCTGTACCAGAACCAATACCGCGACCAATGCGCTTGCGCGGTTTTGTTGAACCAGGTATATTTGTGAGTTCATTAAGTTTCATAATTTCACCTATTCACCTTCAACTTTGACCATGTGGGATATCTTGCGGATCATCCCACGCACAGCAGGAGTATCCTCTAGCTCACGTGTCCGGTGCATTTTATTAAGACCCAGACCAACAAGCGTAGCCCTTTGGTCGGCTTGACGACGGATCGGGCTTCCAACCTGCGTCACTTTAAGTGTTTTTTTAGCCATCTAAAATTACTCCGTAGCTTCAGCAGCGGCATCAGATTTACGTTCGCTACGGCGAGAGACAATATCACTCACTTTTCTGCTACGTCTTGATGCCACCATTCTTGGTGAAACTTGCTTTGAAAGCGCATCAAATGTACCGCGAACCATGTTATACGGGTTTGATGTGCCAAGTGATTTCGTCACAACATCTTGCACACCAAGTGCTTCAAAAACTGCACGCATAGGACCACCGGCAATAATACCTGTACCAGGCTGTGCTGAACGTATGACTACTTTACCAGCTCCATGACGGCCTTCAATATCGTGATGTAATGTCCGTCCTTCACGAAGAGGAACGCGTATCATGTTCTTTTTTGCCGCCTCGGTAGCTTTACGAATAGCTTCAGGAACTTCACGTGCCTTACCTTTACCAAAACCCACGCGACCTTTTTGATCACCAACAACAACAAGTGCTGCGAAACCAAAACGACGACCACCTTTTACTACTTTAGCAACCCGGTTAATATGAACTAACCTTTCAGCAAGTTCGCTTTCCTGGCGTGGTTCTCTTTCTGCTCGTGCCATAATCTTTTCCCTAAAAATCCAGACCAGCTTCGCGAGCGGCATCTGCAAGTGCTTTGACACGGCCGTGGTATAAAAATCCACCACGATCAAAAACAACTTGTTTAACACCAGCACTCTTAGCGCGGTCTGCTATCAATTTACCAACAGCCGCAGCTGCCTCTGAATTACTACCCACTTTAAGGCCTTTACGTAAACCTTCGTCAAGTGTTGAAGCAGCGGCAACTGTAACGCTATTTTGATCATCAATAACCTGAGCATAAATATGCTGGTTTGTACGATGAATTGAAAGACGTGCACGGTCACCTGCAATTTTACGGAGACCTGTGCGTACGCGATTACGCCGCCGTTCAAATAATTTTTTACTATTAGGCATATCGACCTCCTATTTCTTCTTGCCTTCTTTGCGGAAAACATATTCGCCTTCGTATTTAACACCCTTGCCTTTATAAGGCTCCGGTTTTCTATAAGAGCGAATTTCTGCCGCAACTTGGCCAACTTTTTGTTTATCAATACCGGAAATGACGATGGTGGTCTGATTAGGACACTTCACTTCAACTCCGGCGGCTACTTCATAAAGAATATCATGGGAAAAACCTAACTGTAGGTTTACATTCTTCCCATGCATTTGTGCACGGTAACCGACTCCGTTTAACTCAAGAGTTTTTGTAAACCCTTCTGTTACACCGACAACCAGATTACTCGCAAGCGTACGCTGCATCCCCCACATAGAACGGGCACGTTTACTGTCACCACGCGGTGAAACTGTTATTTCACCATTCTCGAGCTTAACATCTACTTCGTTGACGAACGACATATCAAGAGAACCTTTAGGACCCTTTATCGTTAGAACGCGGTCATTAAGGTTCGCATCAACTCCAGCAGGAATTTGCACAGTTTGTTTACCAATACGAGACATAATAGACTCCTAAAATACTGTACAGATGACTTCGCCACCAACGTTTTCAGCTCTCGCTTCTGCGTCGGAAAGTACACCTTTTGGGGTTGATACAATTGAAATACCAAGTCCATTACGCACACGCGGTAAATCACCAACGGATGAATAGACACGACGACCAGGTTTTGAAATACGCTTAATTTCGCGGATCACAGGATCGCCTTCATAATATTTCAGCTCAATGTTGACTTCCGGTTTACCAGTTTCTTTTTCTTCTCTGACGTAACCACGGATATAACCTTCACGCTCTAATACATCGAGAACTCTCTGACGCAACTTAGAAGCAGGCGAATTTACAGCTTTTTTGTTAGCACGTTGTCCGTTACGGATACGCGTAATCATATCTGCTAGAGGATCACTCATAGACATTTTATCTGTCCTCCTACCAGCTCGACTTCACTACACCGGGAACATAACCATGAGAGGCTAGCTGGCGTAGTGATACACGAGACATTTTAAATTTACGGTAATAACCGCGTGGACGACCTGTTACCTGACAGCGATTGCGAATACGAACTTTCGCACTATTTCTTGGTAACTTCGCAAGTTTTAAGCGTGCCGCAAACTGCTCATCAAATGACAAGTTTGGGTCTTTTGCCGCTTCTTTCAAAGCAGCGCGTTTTTCGGCATATTTTGCAACCAAACGCTCACGCTTCAAATTCTTATTTATTGCACTTACTTTAGCCATTATTTATCTCCCGCCGTTTTAGATGCGAACGGCATTTGGAAACCGGAAAGAAGCGAATGAGCCTCTTTATCATTTTTCGCTGTTGTACAGATAATGACGTCCATTCCACGAATATCATCTACGTCATCATAGTTGATTTCGGTAAACACCAACTGTTCTTTAAGACCAAGTGCATAGTTACCACGACCATCAAAGCTTTTATCGCTTACACCGCGGAAGTCACGAACACGTGGCAATGCAACTTGGATAAGTCTATCCAGAAATTCATACATTTTTGTGCCGCGCAAGGTCACTTTACATCCAAGCGGCATATCTTCGCGAACCTTAAAACCGGCGATCGATTTTTTAGCACGTGTCGTTACAGGAGCCTGGCCGGCAATCCTGGTCATTTCAGCTACAGCTTTTTTAACTTTTTTGCTGTCACTTACGGCACCACCGACACCCATATTCAAAACTATTTTTTCAAGTTTCGGGATTTCCATCACATTCTGATAAGAATATTCTTGTTGCAATTGACCACGAATTTCTTTTTCGTAGGCATCGCGAAGACGAGGAGAATAAGCCATTAGATTGCCTCCCCTGATGATCTGGAAACACGGGTTTTTGATCCGTCTTTATTCATTTTATAACCAACTTTAGTCGCTTTTCCTGTTTTTGGATCTTTAAGAGCCAAATTAGAAATATGAATTGATGCTTCCTTAGTGATAATACCACCTTCAGATGTCTGTGTCTGTTTCGTATGGCGCTTCACAAGGTTTATACCTTGGACAACGGCACGTTCTTTGGAAACCAGCATTTCAGTGATTTCACCAGACTTACCTTTGTCTTTTCCTGTTAAAACAATAACCTCGTCACCCTTGCGGATTTTATACTTAGTGCTAGACATTAGAGCACCTCCGGAGCGAGAGAAATAATTTTCATGTGGTTAGCTGCTCGTAACTCACGTACTACAGGGCCAAAGATACGTGTACCAATAGGCTCGTTTTGTTTACTGATCAAAACGGCTGCATTGCTATCAAAACGGATTGTTGTTCCGTCT
Source organism: Emcibacteraceae bacterium (assembly GCA_021774795.1). Classification (GTDB taxonomy): domain Bacteria; phylum Pseudomonadota; class Alphaproteobacteria; order Sphingomonadales; family Emcibacteraceae; genus Pseudemcibacter. The sequence goes on from JAJFIR010000024.1 coordinate 27,623, forward strand.
ATACGTTGTACATCTTTCTTAGTGCGTACGATTACTGCACGATGCACCTCTCCCTTTTTGACTCGCCCGCGTGGAATTGCTTCCTTTACGCTTACGACTATTACGTCACCTACACCGGCTACTTTCCGTTTGGAACCGCCGAGCACCTTGATGCACTGCACGCGACGAGCGCCTGAGTTATCGGCAACGTCAAGGTTGGTTTGCATTTGAATCATAGGTCATTCCTATTTAGTTTAACTTAGCGAAAATACTAATTACTTAGCATCCTCAATTACTGTCCAAGATTTGTTTTTAGAGATGGGACGACATTCCTCGATACGAACAACATCACCAACTTTAAAGTTATTATTTTCGTCGTGTGCGCGGTACTTCTTAGAACGACGCACAACTTTCTTCACCATTGGATGCATAAAACGTCGCTCAACAAGAACGGTGACCGTCTTATCATTAGCGTCGCTTACGACTGCACCTTGTAGAATACGTTTAGGCATATCAATTAACCCTTATCTTTTGACGCTGCGTTTGCACGCTTTGCATTAACAATTGTCTGGATGCGGGCAATACCCCGACGTACCTGACGAACACGAGAAGTGTTGTCGAGTTGGTTTGTCGCTTTTTGAAACCGCAAATTAAATTGCTCCTTTTTCAAATCAACGAGTTCACCTTGTAACTCTTCAATTGACTTTCCATTAAGTTCAGATGCTTTGTTCATCACGAACTCTCCTAATTTTCACCGAGACGCGTTACAAAACGTGTCGCGATTGGTAATTTTGCGGCGGCGCGCTCGAATGCCTCTTTAGCAAGTGCAAGCGGAACCCCATCCATTTCAAATATAATACGTCCGGGCTTCACCCGGGCTGCCCAATATTCAACAGCACCCTTACCTTTACCCATACGTACCTCAGCGGGTTTTTTGGATACAGGCACATCCGGGAATACTCTAATCCAGACTTTACCTTGACGCTTAATATGACGTGTCATAGCACGGCGCGCAGCTTCAATTTGGCGCGCGGTGACTCTTTCCGGCTCAAGTGCTTTAAGACCACATGATCCAAAAGTCAGCGTAGTGCCTCCTTTTGCATTACCATGAATACGGCCCTTATGTGCGCGACGGAATTTAGTTCTTTTTGGCTGTAACATATCCCTTATCCTGCATTCCGAAAGTTTCTTTGGTTGCGATTGCCGCCACCACCAGTCGCTTTTTGCTGATCATTAATGCGCTTGTCACGGGCCATTGGATCATGTTCCATAATTTCACCTTTAAAGATCCACACTTTAATGCCAATTACGCCGTATGCTGTATGCGCTTTGCTTTCCGCATAATCGATATCCGAACGAAGTGTATGAAGCGGAACGCGACCTTCGCGGTACCATTCAGTACGTGCGATCTCCGCGCCACCAAGACGACCGGCGGAATTGATACGAATACCAAGCGCACCAAGACGCATAGCATTTTGCATTACGCGCTTCATCGCGCGGCGGAAAGCGATCCGGCGCTCAAGCTGTTGTGCCACGTTGTCCGCAACTAATTGTGCATCAATCTCAGGCTTGCGAATTTCAACAATATTAAGGCTCACATCACCGGCAGAAGGGGCCATTTGCGCGATCTTCTGACGCAATTTATCAATATCTGCACCTTTTTTACCGATAATTACACCGGGTCTTGCTGAATAAATTGTCACACGCGCCTTTTTAGAAGGACGTTCAATTACAACTCTGCTTACCGCTGCTGATTTCAATGTTTTTAGCAGATACTCACGAATTTTGAGATCCTCATGTAACATCGTGCCATAATTATCACCTTCAGCGTACCAGCGACTATCCCAAGTGCGGTTGATGCCAAGACGGAACCCAATTGGATTAACTTTTTGACCCATTATTCGCTCTCCTCTTCTACTTCGCGCACAACAATTCGCATACGGCTAAACGGTTTTAAGATTTTCGCACCACGCCCACGTGCGCGAGCACGGAAACGTTTCATGACAAGTGCTTTACCAACACTTGCTTCTGCGACAACCAAACTATCAACATCAAGCCCATGATTATTTTCAGCATTGGCAATGGCACTTTCCAGAAGCTTCTTAACATCTTCTGAAATGCGTTTTTTAGAGAAAGTAAGATTAGCCAAAGCCTTTTCCACCTTCATCCCACGAATAAGACCCGCCACCAAATTCAGTTTTTGGGGGCTAATACGAACCATATGCAAAACTGCATTTGCTTCATTGTCGGCCAAGCGACGTGGAGCTGATTTCTTACCCACTATCTCTTCCTCGCTTTTTTATCAGCACCATGCCCGTAATAAGTACGAGTGGGCGCAAATTCACCAAGTTTATGGCCAACCATCTCATCCGTTACATAAACAGGAATGAATTTATGACCATTGTGTACATTAAATGTCTGACCGACAAACTGTGGCAAGACCGTAGAACGACGTGACCATGTTTTAATCGGCGACGATTTGCCTGATTCTGTCATTGCTTCAGATTTCTTCAGCAAATGCATATCGACAAAAGGACCTTTCCAAACGGAACGTGACATATTTCTTGCTCCTACTTCTTACGTTCGTGACGTGACCGAAGAATATAACGGTCAGTCGATTTATTGCTGCGGGTACGTTTGCCTTTAGTAGGTTTGCCCCATGGCGTTACTGGATGACGGCCACCAGAAGTACGGCCTTCACCACCACCATGCGGATGGTCTACCGGGTTCATAGCAACACCACGAACAGATGGACGTCTACCAAGCCAGCGACTACGGCCAGCCTTAGCAAGTTTTTGGTTTTGATTATCCGGATTTGATACGGCACCGATGGTAGCCATACAATCAGAACGAATATAACGCTGCTCACCAGACGCCATTCGAAGCAGAACATAACCACGGTCACGACCGGTCACCTGCACATACCCACCTGCAGCGCGGGCAATTTGACCGCCCTTACCGGGTTTCATTTCAACATTGTGAACGATTGAACCAACAGGAACACTATATAGCGGCATAGCATTACCTGGTTTCACGTCAACTTTCTCACCGGCGATCACTTTATCACCTTCGCTAACACGCTGAGGTGCAAGAATATAATTCTTTTCACCGTCAGCATACTCAATAAGCGCGATAAATGCAGAACGGTTCGGATCATATTCAAGACGCAAAATCGTCGCTTCCATATCCCATTTACGACGTTTAAAGTCGATCATACGATATAAACGTTTATGTCCGCCACCACGGTGGCGCATTGTAATACGTCCTTGGTTGTTACGACCACCTTTACTGTGCTTACCTTCGGTTAGGGCTTTTACTGGTTTTCCCTTCCAAAGTTCTGAACGATCAACCGTTACAAGTGAACGCAAGCTTGGTGTAGTTGGATTATAAGTTTTTAAGGCCATTATTCTACACCCCCGTCGTAACATCGATGGAATGACCTTCGGCCAATTTAACCATCGCTTTTTTAATATCACTTCGGCGTCCCATCACGCCCTTAAAGCGTTTTGTTTTTCCGTTTTGACGGATTGTATTTACCGCATCAACTTTTACACTGAAAAGTGCCTCTACAGCAGCTTTAATCTGCGGTTTAGAAGCCGTCATCGGCACCTTGAACGTCACTACATTATTTTCAGAGAGCATCGTAGATTTCTCTGTAACAATTGGGCCAAGGATTACATCATAATGTTTGATATCGGTCATTTGAACCTCTCCATCAAACTTTCAACAGCGGCTTTCGTGAGTACCAATTTTTCGCGGCGAAGAATGTCATAAACATTGGCACCCTGCGTTGGTAGCACGTCAACATGTGGAATGTTGCTAATCGCTAACTTAAAGTTTTCATTTACCTCTGCACCATCAATAAACAATGCATTACCGAAACCTAATTTATCAAGTTTTGATATTAGACCTTTCGTCTTCGCGTCCTTAAGATTTGCATTTTCCAAAACAACTAAATTTCCGTTAGCCATTTTTGAAGAAAGTGCTGTTTTAAGTCCTAAAGCTCTAATTTTCTTTGGAAGGCCACTCGCATGTGAGCGAACAACCGGGCCAAACGCACGAGCACCACCACGAAACTGGCTAACTTTACCGGCACCGTGCCGGGCAGTACCGCCACCTTTTTGTTTACCTATACGCTTTGTCGTGCCAGTAACTTCACCGCGAGACTGAACTTTATGTGTTCCTGCACGACGCTTTGCAAGCTGCCAAACGACAACACGTTGCAAAATATCACCGCGCTCAGGAAGACCAAAGATACCGTCATCAAGATCGATATCGCCAGCCTTTTTGGCGTCAAGTGTAATAACTTGGGCTTTCATCGGTCTATTCCTCATTCTCTGTTGACGCAACTTCTTCAGCCGGTACTTCTTCTGCTGGCACTTCTTGAGCCACCTCAGGAGCCGCCGCCGTTTTTACCGCACCGGGATAAGGCGCATCGGCGTGGCGTACTTTTTTAACTGCATCATTTATTAGAACCCAACCATTTTTCGCACCCGGTACTGCACCTTTTACTAAGATAAGACCATCTTCGACATCGGTTGAGACAACTTCAAGATTTTGCTGCGTTTTACGCTCATCACCATAATGACCAGCCATTTTCTTTCCTTTGAAAACGCGGCCAGGATCTTGACATTGACCCGTTGAACCATGTGATCTATGTGAAATAGACACACCATGGGTAGCGCGCAAACCACTGAAGTTCCAACGTTTCATCGCACCAGCAAAACCCTTACCTTTTGATGTTGAAGTTACATCAACAATTTGCCCTGGAACAAAATGTTCAGCCGTAATTTCAGCACCAAGATCGATAAAACCGTCTTCTGCAATACGAAATTCAGCAAGTTTAACTTTAGGTTCCACTTTAGCTTTAGCAAAATGACCACGCATTGGTTGCGTTGTGCGTTTTACTTTGGCTGTACCAGCACCGAGTTGAAGGGCATTATAACCATCCCTCTCAGCCGTCTTATGAGCAACAACTTGAGCGTTGTCCACATGAAGAACCGTAACAGGCAAATGTTTTCCACCTTCGCCGAATACACGGGTCATGCCCACTTTCTTTGCAATAAGTCCTGAACGCATATTCATTACCCCTGCAACTTAATTTCGACTTCAACACCAGCAGCAAGGTCGAGCTTCATAAGCGCGTCAACTGTTTGAGGTGTTGGCTCAACAATATCAAGAAGACGCTTGTGAGTTCGTGTTTCAAATTGCTCACGAGATTTCTTATCAATATGTGGCCCCTTAAGAACCGTATATTTTTCAATCCGCGTCGGCATAGGAATAGGACCGCGTACGCTTGCACCCGTTCTCTTGGCTGTATTTGCAATTTCACCAGCTGCCTGATCAAGTATTCTATGATCAAAAGCTTTAAGGCGAATGCGAATGTTTTGTGATTCCAACATAAAAATTTACGCAGACCTTTCGATCTGCGCTCCATCGTAACTTAATTATTCAATAATTTTACCAACGACGCCGGCACCGACTGTACGACCGCCTTCACGGATCGCAAAGCGTAGACCTTCATCCATCGCAATCGGGTTAATAAGCTCAACATTAATCGAAACATTATCAC
>JAJFIR010000025.1 GCA_021774795.1 Emcibacteraceae bacterium
TAGTTCCGCCATAACATTGCCGTGGGGGGATAGGCCGCGAGGCCAAGGGGGACTCATGTAGCGCAGCGCGCGGTAGCCCCCCTTTTAAACAAATACACTATCACATGTTTAATGTGGCTGGCTCCGGCTTCCTTCTCAACAACAAAAAGAGAATTATATTTATATTGTTATTTATGAAATAAATAACGGAGGGCGCAAGGCGGCAGTGAAGCGGAGCGCACAACGCCGAGCCCGCACTTTAAATAAAAAAGAGAGAGAGTTTCACCCCCTCCCCACCACACAACACATCATATTAATGAATTATAAAAAACCTTCACGATTTTGCGAAAGCAAATCTATTTACTCTGATCCTGAGTGATCTCGCTCAATTGACCGCGAGACATTTGTGCCGTCATCATTTTCAAAACTAATCCCGCATCGGCGGCATTCCGACGGGAATTTAAAAAATTCCCATGGTTTAAACAAAAGACTAAAACTAGAACGATCTTTTGTAATATCGTAGCCACAATTAGGACATACAAAATACTTTAGCATAACTATCGGAAATGCCAATAAAGGCAGCAATGCCAAAAATACATAATTATTGGAAAATTGAACAACAAGAATTCTTATTATAAATGTTATCAATACAATTGCTGCTAAACAAAACACTATTCTTCTCGCAAACAAATTATTCATATTTTTTCCTATATATTTTATATTCCTATCATAAATAAAGATATTGACGCACTGCTATTTAATTGACAAGAATATTCATTTCTACTCTATTTAAAAATATAGAGCTTAATGAACAACTGTATTGGTACCAGTTATTGATAATCCTGCTCTACCAGGACCACCTCCTACGCTAAAACCAAAATCACCATTAAAAATATCCAACCCAAATTGCTGGCCATCTGATTTTACACCTAGCATAAGAGTGACTGATACCGTTCTAAATACAATGTTTAAGTTTAATGTTGCTCCTTGAAAATCACCGACAAATATACCGGCAAAGTAATCACCACTAACATTTAGCCCAATTTCTTCCACACTTATTGAATTAAAGGTTCCTATGGTAGTTGAATCTGAACTTATTCCATCAAAAGTAACAAAAGCACCGGCACTTTCCTCTCGTCCCCCTGATCCCACAACAGCACTATATCCGCCTCCAAGGTCCCTGGTTAAGGTTTTTCTTTTGAGGCGTTATGTTTGAGAGGTAATTGGTAATTCTCCAAAACACCGTTCCTGAGAAAGCTGCCAAAGGAGCCTGATGCCATCGATCAGTACTCAGAGCATTGCTTGCACCTGTGTAATCAGTCGGCTCAAGCGTATCATCCTCATCGAGTTGAGGATCTTTTCTCCACGTTCTATTGTGGCCCGCAGATGTGCCAATTGTAGACGGCGTCACATTATAGGCGACCCACAGTCGGCAAACTTGGTGACCGGGTTGTTGGAGAGAGCATATATTGGCGTAATAACGAGATCATTCTCAACCGAAGTTCCTGTTGGGCAAGTTCCTTCACAGTGAGAAATATTGATCTCCGCAGCATAGGCAGAACTCGTAAGCAATATTGATAGAATTAATACATTTCTCAAACTGCACCTCATTTCGAACCGAATGCGACATTTAGCACTACAATGCAACCTCACTTGTTAAATATGCTAAACATATTTGCATGGTTATTCTATGTTATCTATGGTGCATTTATGAGAAGTCTTATTAACACTATTAATTATTTCACACTTTTACATTTGATGGTATTTTTTCCCCAAATATTATCAGCTCGAGCTATAGGCGGCGGATCTGGCGAAGTATCGGTCCTTTCCATAATAGTATTATTCTTTCTACTCATCGGTATGCCCCTCGCCATTAGTTTAGGGTTAAGATTTTATACCAAGAATAATTTGCACTCCTATTTTGGTACTTTTGCCTCACTATTGTTTATCTATTATTCAACTGATTTCTTCGTGGATTTACCGGTAACAGACGCCAATATGACCGCTATTTTCATTCTTTTACTAAGCATGTTGGGATCACTTCTCGCACAGCTCATATATTACTTCCTGTTACCCAAGCAAGAAGGGTGATATTTTAACGATCCTGGCCAATACCTTCAAGCCATACCTATTCATTGGTACCTCATAATGCGAATTTTCTTGGCGTATGATCTATACTCGCGAAACGAGATTTCTCATGAAGTGGGTTTACATCGCATACTAATAATTTTATTAGTTAAGTGTTAACCATAAAGGTTAGCTGTTAAATATTAGGTATTTATTGGGGTATTTATGGGGGCAGTTAAAGGTGCGGTTAGTCCGTCTCACACACAACAAAATTCGAACATTCCCGAAATTGACACCGGCCTCTCTTGCTTGGTTACTTTGCTTCGGTATTTGGGAAAGGCAGCGGAGCCAGAGCAAATTCGCCATCAAAGTGGTAAGGGATTAGACGCTTTTGAAGTAGATGATATTCTTCTAGCGTGTAAACAAGTTGAGGTAAAAGCCCGCGCCAAAAAAGCAGATTTTAAAAAACTATCAAAAATGCCATTGCCGGCGATGGGGCGCGCCAAGGACGGCACATTTTTTATTATCGGTAAAATTGCTTCGAACGAAAATACTGGTACTGACAGTGTTGAGCCAGAAAACCAAGAACAAGAAGATAAAGTTCTTATTCAATCCCCTCTGACCAATAAACCGGAAGTTCTTGATAAAGAACAGTTTTTGGAACTTTGGAGTGGCGACGTCATTTTGATGACGACGCGGGCTATGATGGTTGGAGCGCTACGCAAATTTGATGTGACGTGGTTTATTCCTGCGATCATCAAATACCGCAAAGTTCTATATGAAGTTTTAATCGCGTCATTCTTCTTGCAACTGTTCGCGCTGATGACGCCAATGTTTTTTCAGGTGATTATTGATAAGGTTCTGGTTCACAAAGGCCTTACGACGCTGGATGTGATGATTACGGCTCTTGTTATAGTATCAATATTCGAAGTGGTTGTCGGAGGGCTTCGTACTTATGTTTTTTCACATACTACAAATAGAGTGGATGTGGAGCTTGGTGCTAAGTTGTTCAAACATTTACTCGCGCTTCCGTTAAGTTATTTTGAAAGCCGCCGTGTAGGCGATAGCGTCGCGCGTGTGAGGGAGCTTGATACCATCCGAGAGTTCCTCACGTCCTCTTCTGTTACCCTGTTGATTGATGTTTTATTCACCTTTGTCTTTCTGGCGGTAATGTATCTTTATAGCCCGACACTTCTTGTCATTGTACTAGTCTCGCTTCCTTGTTACGTGACGGTGTCAGTTGTTATTACGCCCATCTTACGCAAACGTCTTGAAGAAAAGTTTCAGCGCGGTGCCCGGAACCAGGCGTTTCTTGTTGAAAGTGTCACTGGTGTTCAAACTTTAAAAGCAATGGCGATTGAACCACAAATGCAGCGTGAATGGGAACAAAATCTTGCCGGTTATGTTCATAGCAGCTTTAAAGCGGGAATGCTTGGCAATATCGGGTCACAATCAGTTCAATTTATCAATAAAATTACAACGGCAACAACACTCTTTTGGGGCGCAACCCTGGTGATTGCAGGGGATCTCACTGTCGGGCAGCTCGTTGCGTTTAATATGCTGGCAAGCCGGGTTAGCGGCCCTGTTTTACGTCTTGCACAAATGTGGCAGGATTTTCAGCAGGCACGAATATCACTGGAAAGACTGGGGGATATTTTAAACAGCCCGGCGGAACCCAGTTATAACCCAAACAGAACGACCCTTCCGGACATTAAAGGCAGAGTTGAATTTGATGGTGTGACCTTCCGCTACCGCCCGGATGCCCCGGAAGTGCTCAGGCGTGTGTCTCTTGAAATTCCAGACGGACAAATGATCGGTATTGTTGGCCCGTCGGGATCAGGTAAAAGCACATTAACCAAACTTATTCAGCGCCTTTATGTGCCGGAAAGCGGGCGTGTGCTTGTGGACGGGGTTGATCTGGCTATGGTTGATCCGGCGTGGTTACGCCGTCAGGTCGGTGTAGTGCTGCAAGAAAACCTCCTATTCAATAAAACGGTACGCGAAAATATTGCGCTCGCCGATCCGACGGTGAGTATGGAGCGGGTTATTGCGGCTGCAAGAATGGCTGGTGCTGAGGAGTTTATTTTGGAACTTCCAGAAGGGTATGACACATTTATTGATGAGCGTGGTGCCAATTTAAGCGGCGGTCAGCGTCAGCGCATTGCCATCGCGCGTGCGCTTATTACCAATCCGCGTATTTTAATTCTCGATGAAGCGACCTCGGCGCTCGATGCAGAAAGTGAAGAAATTATCCAAACCAACTTGGAGAAAATTGCCAAAGGTAGAACGGTTATTATTATCGCGCACAGGTTATCCGCAATTAAGCAAGCGGACCGTATCATTACCGTTGAACGCGGTGAGATCACCGAAGACGGCACGCATGCAGAGCTCATAGCGAATAATGGACGGTACGCCAGTCTCTATAATAAACAAATGAAAGCCGCAACAGTTGGCGAGGGGGGAGGTCGTGAGACTGGGGGGAGCTCAAGTAGTCCGAAGGACGATAGATCCCCCCATCAAATGAAAAGTGATAATCAGGGGGTAGAATGAGTAGTGTTGGAAACATAAAGGTGGCAGCCTTGAGCGCGCTTCATGGGAAGCGAAGCTTGCCGGAACCAAAACTAAGGAGTCCTCTATAATGTTTGACGGACTTATGCATCATGTTGATATTTGGCGGGAAAGTTACCGCGTACAAAAAGAAAATGAAAAGAAAGCCTTCAAAGTAGAAGAAGCTGATTTTCTGCCTGCAGCACTCGAAATTCTTGAAAAGCCTTCATCTCCTATTGGTCGCTGGATGATCAGATTGATCATACTGTTTTTTACGATTGCAATTGTTTGGTCGATATTTGGCCGTGTGGATGAGGTCGCGACCGCTCAGGGTAAGGTCATTACCTTAGGTGATATTAAGGTTATTCAGCCAGCGCAACTTGGCGTAGTGAGTGCCATATTGGTTGAAAATGGACAACCCGTAAAAGCAGGTGAAAACCTGATCGAACTTGATACGACGATATCATCGGCTGATGAGCAGAGCGCGCGCCGCGAATTGCAAGTCGCACATGTGACGAAAGCAAAACATGAGGCCATTTTGCGCGGCCTTCAAGGGGAAGAGCCGTCATTCAATGTTATGCCGCCGGGGGTATCATCCGAAGTCGCGAGAATGCAGCAATTATTAATCAACAGCGAACTTAATGAATATTACGCCGCGCTTGATACATCAAAGCAGCAAAAAATCGAACGCGAAGCTGATAAAAAAGTAGTTCTACAGGAAATTTCTAAATTAGAAGAAACACTACCATTGATTAAAGAACAAGTGGACGCCCGCGCCGAGTTATTGGAAAAGGGTTTAACCCCGCGTTTCCAATTTTTAGAATATCAGGAAAGATTGGTCGGCCAATCAAGGGACCTTGAAATTCAGAGAGATCAATTGAATAAGGTCGAAGCATCGATCATTGGCGCCGATAAACAAATTAACCAGATCACGCAAGAGTTTTTGAAGAACAATTATGGCCGCCTCGCTGAGGCAGAGGATCAAATCGTCGCCCTAACTCAGGAACTGACTAAAGCAACTATGAGACAGGCTTTACAAGTTTTAAAATCCCCCGTTGACGGTATCGTTCAACAACTTGCCGTCCATACCATCGGTGGTGTGGTGCAGGCGGGGGATGCGATCATGGTGATCGTGCCCCAAGACCGCACTTTGATGGTCGAGGCAAACGTCCTCAATAAAGACATTGGCTTTGTCACTCAAGGGCAGGAGGTCGAAGTAAAATTTGAAGCCTTTCCCTTTACCAAATACGGCGTCATCCGCGGCGAAGTCATTAACTTGGCACAAAATGCCGTTGCTGATGAAAATCTCGGCCTGATTTACCCGACGAGAATAAGCCTTGATCAATCAACCATCATGGTGCGCGGAAACGAAGTTAACATTGCTCCCGGTATGGCGATCACCGCAGAGGTCAAAACCAATAAACGCAGATTAATCGAGTTTTTACTTTCGCCTCTTCTGAGGTATAAGGATGAAGGCTTAAGGGAACGTTGAATGATAACATAATAAATTAAAATACAATCGGTGATAGAAAAGTCTTGTTAAGAGAAGAATCAAACTTAACAAGTAAGACCGGACTTTTTTTTGAGTATGCTTTTACGGAATATTTTATTACTAAAAGTAATTATGTGTAACTAATTGTAACTCAGAAAATGTTTCAAAATCTCGTCTTTTCAACGACCTGTTCTTATATTCCACCGTCCTGATTGTTATTTTGGAAGGGTTCTAAGTGGCCTTTTTTCTGACACACCGTTAAAATTTTATTACAGCTAAGAATCGCACTTGACGTTGCACTAATTTGATGGTCATACTATGATTAACGATAAATTAAATTGAAAAGTTGTCGACATAAAAGCAAGTTATAGAAGTTGGGGAATTTGTGGGCTTATTGTATACTAAAAATTATATTATTAATAAACATTTCACAGATTTTGTCTGAGTTTTTGGTCTCTGACCATGCTTGCGTTCAATAGCATCAAATGTTTGGATGAAATTTCGAAGTATCATTTAATAAATCAGAGAATATTAAGGAGTAAATAATGTCAACAAAAGCAAAAGCCGCAAAGAAAAAAACAACCAAGAAACCATCTGGCACCAAAACATCAAATCAGGCACAAAGTAAAATGCAAGCCACTCCCGAAAATAAAGCTGATCCCAATCAACAAGATACTAACAAAGGTAAAACCATGGGCAGCATGCTCGGTGAAGTTGTTTGGTTGATGACCCAGAGTCAGGGTCATAAACATTTTGCTCTTTCTGACTTGGAATGGATGGTCATGCCGGCACTTCTTTTGGAGCAATACCGGATTTTTCGGCAAGGAACTCAACCTCTTGGCGTTGCGCTATGGGCGCATTTAAAGCCAGAAGCAGAAGAAAAACTACGATCTGGTGCGGGCCGTCTTCGTCCCGACGAATGGGCGATTAATATGAAGCTTGATCCCAAGAAAGGCGCAATTCATGATGCGGGTGGTAGCTTGTGGCTGGTTGATTTGATTTGCCCGTTTCACACACCGGAAAATAAAATGGCGGATAAGATGCTTGCTGATTTAATTCAAGGGCCATTTAAAGACAAAAAATTTAAATTTCATCATACTGACCCAGCGACAGGCAGCCGTAAAGTTATGGAGCTTGGGGGTGAGTAGAATAATGGTTAAAATATTTTTTGTGTTTGTACTATTATTTGTTTTCGCCTGCTCTTCAGAAAGCGATGAGAATAACCTTATAAAAATTGAAAAAAGGAAACTTGTAACTTTTCAGGATTGTGAAGTTGATTGCCCTGTAATGAGGTTCATTCCCAAGGGCAAATTTATGATGGGGGCATTACCATATGATAAAGACGCAACCAAATGGGAAAAACCACGCCATCAGGTAGAGATTAAAAACGATTTCTATATGAGTACTTTCGAGATTACCACCGGATATTATAAGTTATGTGTAGATGATGGTGGGTGTAATTATATGCCGCAGAATGCCTTTGATTGGTGTATGTCAGATTTTAATTGTGAGACCTGGCATATAATAATGACTGGTGCCAACGAGAATTTTAAAATTATACCCGGGTTATTGCCTGTTACTGGAATTTCAGTCAATGACGCAAAACAATATGCAGCATGGATGAGTAAAAAAACCGGACAGGTATACCGACTTCCCACGGAAGAGGAATGGGAATATGCAGCACGAGCAGGTACAGGGACAATATTCTGGTGGGGTGATGAAATGGAGCCCGGCAGAACATATTGTTCCAGATGTGATTCTAATATGCCGACGGGCGGCAGGATGCCGTTAAATCTTGGAAGTTATCCGGGAAATCCCTTTGGATTACATGATATGTTAGGTAATGCAAGCGAAGTGGTTGGAAGTTGTTTTGATGGGGATTATTCGCAGAAACTGGAAAAAGGAAATAAGCAAAATGTAAATTGCAAACTTTACATCACAAAGGGGGGGGGGGTTGGAGCGCCCGTTAGTTGGTCACGTGTTTCAAATAGGGCAGGAATTGAAGCGGATAAAAGATTTAAGGATTCTGGATTTAGATTGGTTAGAGAGATTAAATAAGATTGGGAAAATGAATATGGTTGATAGTAATCGAGACGAAGTCATTCGGATGAATGAAGCACCACCAACAGTGGCAAGAAGACAAGAGATACCTAATTTTTCAATACTGAAAAGTGGTTATCGAACTTATTTACTATATGATGCGGATGATAATTATCTTGGAACAACAGAAGAGTTTGATCCTTCACGAATTGGTGTAAAAAATGGTCAACCCTCAACAGTAACCAATAAAAAACCAATAATTAGATTTATACCCGCTGGCTCAACGACAATAATTGTTACTGATAGAGTTCATAAGATTGAAGCGACGATTGAGGCCCCTGATGCATTTATGAAAATTTTAAATAGTCAAGGTGCTTTTTTTGCAGATTCTAATGGCAAGAAACCAAACGTATCAGCGAGCGTTACTGTGTTTAGTGGTGATGCTCGTACGTCTTTTACATCAGAATTTAGTGCCAGTGTAAATATGGCAAATGGTGCGTCGGGAACAATTACGTTCAGTAAAAGCCAAAGATTAGCAGATTTAGGGCCGGGCAAGCAAATGTTTGTTGCAAGTTGGGTTGGAAATTTTACCGGTTTTGATAGCAATGGTAAAAAATTAGTATTTGAAATACCTGAATTTGATATGCGAGCGTCAAGCGTGACGGATCTTGAAACTTTATATGAAGTTGAAAGAGATACTTCAGGTAAATTAAAGCTTGTGCAGAATAATGGTGTACCCAAAATCATTTCAGCAGAAGAAATAATAGCCGGTGTGGGGGTGGATAATATTCCAACGCCTGAAGAATTAAAGTCGCTCCTGTTTAATGCTGAAATTATTCCTGATCCCCAGATTGTAGATTCTGGCGCATTTGATCCTGTTAATGTTAAGCCAGATCAAAGTTGGCTTGATGAAGTGCCTGATCTTTTACCCGGAGAAATTATTGATCCGCCAGTATTTAATATAAATGATTTTGTTAATGATGAGTTTGAGCCATTCGATCCAAATACTCAAGAAGATGATCTTGGTATTGAAGGAAGTTATAGTGCTATCAACCAATATGATGGAAATGGTAATCTTGTCAGTACGGGTGTAACAACCGGAGATGGAGTTTTAGAGGGAAGACCTATATGGACAGAGATCAGAATTAATCCGGATGGTAGCAAGACTATTTTTATATATTGGAATATTGAGGCAACGGCCCAACCGGATATTATTGTTGATTATTCGGAACAATTTTTTACAAAATGGAAGCAGGGTTTTTCCTCTGAGGCGGAAAGGGATGCTGCTATTACCGCAGAAGCGGCATATACGGAAACTCAAGCTCAACAAAAGGCAAGGTTAGAGGCAGGAATAAATAAAGAACAATTAAAAAAGGACATTTTACAAAACTTAACAGAAATAATTAAGTCAACTGATGCTAGCTTATCAGGAGTTCAATATACATTAGATATTCCGGCTCAAACAATTTTTGGTGTGCCCGTACAGCTTCCAAACGGAGATGTGAAGCAAACAAGGCAAGTATATGACCAGAATAGTTCATCATATAGAACGATAGATATACTATGGACTGATCATGCTAATTTTACAGATCCTGTAACAAATGAAACAACAAATATTGCACATACTATTATTGAAAGTGAACGATTAGATAATAATACAACATTAGATACGATTACAAAATTAAAGAATAATGCAGTGTCGGAATCCGATACTTATGTTGCAGAAGAAGTTAACAGTACTGTCGCTAATGATGTGGCGATAAGAAAAGTGACTTCATTTGACGAAAATGGAGTGATTATTGAAGAGACAACGGATGTCTTTTTTGAGGGAACAAATATTTCATTCGGTCAAATTGGTTCAATTTTTGGTTCAACTATAGGAAGGCAATTAACTGACGATCCACTTGGTTCTATCGCTCTTGGAACAGTTTTAGGGGCTATTGGTCAAAATCTTGCTCAAATTGTTGGTGCATCTGCATTTGGTAACAAAACCCTCAATGATGCAGTCGATCTAGCACTAGATGATTTTGGTCTTGACTTAAAAGCGGCTGGGGTTGGCGCAATTTCTTCTTTCCTTGTTGGGCAACTTTTAAATGAAATAGGGTTAGATGGGACGGTAGGAGAAGTTGTTAATACTTTTGCCGGTACTGCATTGACAACGGTTGCTACAAATATAGCTGGTGGTGCCAGCACGGCTGGGGACATATTTGCCGGTGTAAATCCTGCTAATATCATTGGTGGGTTTATTGGTTCAAAACTAGCGTCAGAGGTAATTTCTACGGATACTGTTGGAGGGTCGATTTTGGCTTCGGCAGGTGGGGCTGTTGGTGGTTATATTGGTTCGATTTTCTTGCCTGGAATTGGTACTGCTATTGGGTCATTCGTTGGACAAGTAAGCGGCGCGTTAATTGCTAAGAACCCTTTTATAGCATTCGGCTTGTTTGGTTTTACTGGGTTGGGACTACATTTATTTTCCAAATTGCTCGGTGGGGGCGAGCCAGAATCGGGTGCGGATGTAGAATTTGATAATTACTCTAATAAATTTCGTGTGGGAAATGTTTGGTCGAAACACGGTGGCTCAGAGGAAATAGTCATAAGCTTAGCGAGTTCAGCTTCACGAAATTTGAATGCCATTATAGAACTTATTGGTGGAGAGGTAGTTAATAAATCGCAAATCGATGCGGGTAATTTTGGCGCTAAAAAAGACAAAATTACATATGTAGGTCCGAGGGGCAGCTTAATTCTTGATAGTAAAGACGAATTTGCGTCATCATCATTGATCGAACACGGTGTTCTCAATACTTTGAAAGATGTTCAAATTGTTGGAGGCGATATCTATTTTAAAAGAGCTCTATACGGTTCGATAGATTTGTTAATGAATGGTAATAGTGTGGATTTCTCAGTAAGAGGTGAAGCAATCGGGACGCTCACCGGAAATTTTGATGTCGCAGAAAATTACAGGAACTATGTTGAAAACGCATCGGTAATTAACGCTTTCATCAAAAACAAACCAGAAAGTACATTTGCCGCTGGTTGGATAGCAACATTGATACGTGCGGGTGAAGTCGGATTAAATAAACGTCATTCTACTGATTGGCAAGGATTGGGTTTTGAAGATTGGGCTGATGCAAATAATGTCAATGGAATCCCTTCATTGGAGTTTTACTCCAGTTTTAATTTAAATAGGCAGAGTGATAGAGTAGTAATCCATCAGGATAGCAATAGAGTTTATCACCGAATTTATGACACGATAATTCAAGAAGATAAAGATGTGATTGAAGGCACTTCCGGTGCTGATACAATTACCATTAATGATGATATATTAACGGGCAATATGGCAAACACCATTAATGGTGGGATTTCGGATGGCAGCGACTTCAATATCGAAATCGCGGCATCAATTTATGGTGATGGTGGTGATGATATTATCCAGGGGGGCGATCTTGGTAATGATATATTCGGTGGTGTCGGTGATGATACTATCACAGGCGGCAACAAAGATGACTGGATATTTGGCGACGCGGGTAATGATACCCTAAATACCGGCGGTGGTAGCGGTAATTATATTTCCGGTGGGGCCGGGCATGATATTTTATACGAAAAAGCAACTCACCAAACTACGGGTGGTGTGCTGCAAGATATTATCTTCGATGCTTATAATGCTGTAAATTGGCAAATAGTTTCTCAGCATTTAACGGGGGAAAATGTCTTTTTAGGCTCTTCTTAAAAGAGTGCTTGACGGGACGATAATTTGATGAGTATGCTATGGTTAACGATAGCTTAACTTGAAAAGTTATTGAAGCTAAAGAAAGCTATTAAAGTTGGGGAATTTGTGGGCTTATTGAATATTCAAAAAACACCATTAATATTATCAATTGCGCAGATTATGTCTCGTTTGGTGTGTTCGAGAACTCGCTTCGTCGTGTTTTTGCCTAATTCAAATGTTTGGATAAAAAATCGCCTCTCAAAGTTCAATAGTTTTAAAAATATAGGAATGTCAAGATGACTGGTAAAACACCTGCAACGAAATCAGCAAAGAAAAAAATCACTCCCAAAAAAGCAGCCACATCCGGTAATGTAAAAACATCCCCTGATAATCAATCCACTCCTGAAATTAAAGCCGATCCCAACAAAGGCAAAACTATGGGCAGTATGCTTGGGGAAATTGTCTGGCTCATGACCCAAAGTCAAGGCCATAAACATTATGCTCTTTCCGATCTAGAATGGCTGGTGATGCCTGCACTGCTTTTGGAACAATACCGAATATTTAGACAGGGAACTCAACCTCTTGGGGTGGCGCTTTGGGCTTACCTTACCCCTGAAGCAGAAGAAAAACTAAAATCCGGTGCCGGTCGGCTTCGTCCTGATGAATGGGCGATTAATATGAAGCTTGATCCCAAGAAAGGCGCAATTCATGATGTGGGTGGTAGCTTGTGGCTGGTTGATTTGATTTGCCCGTTTCACACACCGGAAAATAAAATGGCCGATAAAATGCTCGCTGATTTGATGCAAGGGCCGTTTAAGGGTAAGAAATTTAAGTTCCATCATACTGACCCAAAGGATGGAACACGTAAAGTCATTGAGTTAGGCGGTTGAAAAAGAGAACATTTTTCCTACCGATGGTTTTTGGTTTTTTCTTAGTAGTTTTTTATACTTTACAGGGGAATGCATTTGCTGATGATAGTTCCTGCTATTCTCTAAAAAAAGATGCTCCAAGAATTGGAGCGAATTCTAAGCAAAGTACGTTATTAACAATATCAGAAAATCAAGTTTGTATTGATTGGGTAATGTTTCAGCATAGTGAAAATTACGAAGACTTAAATTCTGTTTATAACATTTCTGCCAAGATAAAAACGGGTACAGTTGAATCAATTTTTAATGGTCCAGAATTAAAGTTTCCGTTTCTTAGGGCAATATTTGAACTCCATCGCGATTTCTTGAGAGACCCATTATTAAAACATGATTTATCAAATATTTTATTGCCACTTAGCTTTTTAACTGGCTTTTCAAATCTTGGCAGTGACGACGTAGTTAAAAAATTGAACTATGATAGTGCGTTGTGGTTCCCTACAGAAGGAGTTTTAAAAAAACACGCTGATATGGGAATTATACGCGCCGAAGAGATGTTGGCCAATCGGTTGGTTGTAAGAAGCCCTTTACACATGAGTAAGGTCAATAAAGGCGACTTTAGTGAGGTAAGTCGGTCCGTTTATGAGTTATACAAAAAAAACAGTAGCCTGCTTTCACATTCGGCACTTGTAAGTGGAATATATGAAATAGGGCTAGGGGATCAGGATGGCCTGGCTTCAATCGAAAAAGCAGTAAAATTAGGTAATGAAGAGGCTATGTTTTGGTTAGGATTCTTATATTTAGACGGCGTTCATATTCCTCAAAACTTAGAAAAGTCACACTATTGGTTACAGCAAGGTAGCTTGCATGGCTCTGCTGAATCTAATGCCCTATTAGCCTTGGCTTATAAGTTTGGGACATATGGTTTTTTTGACATTGAAAAGTCATATGAATTTATCAATGATTATCTTGCTCATAATAATAGATTGAATATGGAAAGTGCTAATCAGTTTAGAAAATATGATGAGCGAATTAAGAATATTTATTTAAGTTTTGTTTTGTCCATAAATGAAGGCTCTTCAGAAATTATAGCTCTTGAAGATGCTGCCCTCAAAGGATTCCGTCCTGCTTTGGATACTTTATGTGATTTAAATAGTTTTGGCCCTGAAAGTTTAGGAAATGCATCTATTCAAAATAGGCGTCAAAGAATAATTCTTAATAGAGATAGAACAAATAAGTGGTGTTTTCAAGCTGCCAATAAGGGAATAGTACGGGGAGCAATTCGCATGGGACTTTTGTATAATATACCTGAACCCGGTGGAAAAATCGAGATGGAGAATGTTGCTTTGTGGTACTTAATCGCAAATCAAATGACATTTCAAAAGCAAAATAAAATAAATTTATTAAATCATGGCAAGAGTGAATTGGCTAAAAAAACAATTGAAATTGAAAATGATTCATTTGTGGAAATTTTGAAAAATGAATTAGGCCTTGCAAGGTTTGAAGTCATTTTAAAAGAAGCTAAAACTTTTGTTGATAATGCTGAATTAGAATAAAAATTACTTAATTTGGGGTGCTTAAAAGATGAATGATCCAATATTTGAATTACCTGTTACACTTACACTTTCTGGAAGTAAAACCGTAGGAGTTCATGAATTTGAGGGCTCAATATCAGTTGAAGCTGGTCAGTTCGTTGTGGGATCAGATAACATTGATCTTGAATTGCAACGATTGATTGAAGGTGAAGGGATAACTGTTGGAGCCGCATATAGTCTAGGGTTTGATGATTATTTAGCAGGAGGAGTTGGTATAACGACAAGCTCTGTGGGAACGAATCTTTCACTTGGCATTAAAGGGGAGGTTGCGGAGACCGTTGCAAATATACTCTTTGGAGTGGATGGAGGTAACTTTGAATTAACTGGTGAGAATCTAGCGTATAGAAATAACCAGGCGCTTACAGACCTTATAACTGTACCGGATGGGGCTGATATTGATGAAATTGCTAATGCTGCTTTTATGCGTATGGAGTTAACCGGCCCACCAATGATATATCCTAATTCAGTTGGGAAAATAGTAATTAACGAAGAAGGTAATCCAGAGATACATACCCTCAGTTTGGAGGCAATAAAGTACTCATACGAATTAACATCGACCCTTGATGAGCATTGGGGCACTAAGTTCAATTACGATATGTTTGATGGTTTGGAAACAGTAGAATTTAGCTTTAAACAATCGTTAGGGTTTGCTGATGCGAAATTTGAGTGGAAAATTAATGTCAACGAACTAGATTTAGGCATTAAGGCAATTTATGGATATCTTGCGAAGAATAGTCCTGCAGTAGTTAGAGATAGTATTTTGGCGGCATTCTCTGAATTTGCAAAATCAGCTATTTTAACCGCACAAAGCGCTAATGTTGAATTACCTTCAACGAACGAGATTATTAGTTCACTTGAAGAAATAAAGCTTTCTAATCCAAGTGAAATTGGTCCTGCTGAAACAATACCTGAAGAATTATTCCCCCCAACATCCGATACATTTGTTGAAACGTCTGATGACAGCTTGGGTGCTCTTGTTACTAATATTGACTATTTTAGCAACGGAACGCCTAGGTTTATAAACACCTTTATGGCATTTATTGAAGGAGACTCTTATAGTTTAAGTGCTTACCAAACTACTGAAGTTTCATTAGAACCCTTGTTCATAGGGGGGGTGGCCCAGTTAAATCTAGATGGAACACAAAAAAAAGTTGCGACTGTGACAACAACTTTACATCAATCGAATACGGAAATAATTGCTGAATTTGATTTTGATGGGTTGATGGGAGTTACAAACGTTACTGTTGAAGGTGTGGAAATTACTGGTTTTGATAAAAATGTAATTCTTGATAATGAGCCAGCATTACTAGATTTTAATCCACTAACGAATAGAAAACTAGGTTTTGAAGTTTTTAATGGTTTACCAGTTACAATAAATCCATTTGGGTTAACAGCTATTGCACAGAGAGTGTTGGGCGTAGATAATCTAACAGATTTAAATTTCCAAGTAGTTGGCTTTAATGAAAATAATAATACACCAATCATCAAAGGGAAAGCCAGAGACGGAAGTGAAAAAACAATTACATTGACGGGAACTTCCGAGTATTTGGTGAGGTCTGTTTCAGGTGACGTAACTGTATCAGAAACTTGGAATGGTCGGACAGGAGAAGTAGTTTCAAGAGATGTTTTCTTCGGAGATTCAGCAATATCGATTGGTCAAATAGGGTCAATTTTTGGTTCTACTATTGGTAGGCAATTAACTGATGATGCCTTAGGCTCAATTGCACTTGGGACAGTTTTGGGAGCGGTGGGGCAGAATCTTGCTCAAATAGTTGGTCTATCTGCGCTAGGTAATGAAAGCCTTAGTGATGCGATCGGGTTAGCATTAGACGATTTGGGCATTGATTTAAAAGCTGCTGGTATTGGCGCAATTTCTTCATTCCTTACTGGGCAACTTTTAAATGAAATAGGGTTAGATGGGCCGGTAGGTGAAGTTGTTAATACTTTTGCCGGTGCTGCATTGACGACGGTAGCGACAAATATAGCAGGTGGTGCCAGCACAGCTGGGGATATATTTGCCGGTGTAAATCCTGCGAATATTATTGGAGGTTTTATTGGTTCAAAACTAGCGACAGAAGTAATTTCCACGGATACTGTTGGAGGGTCAATTTTGGCTTCAGCAGGCGGTGCAATCGGTGGCTATATTGGCTCAATTATATTGCCCGGTATTGGGACAGCAATTGGTTCTTTTGTTGGGCAAGTAAGTGGTGCATTAATAGCGAAAAACCCTTTTATAGCATTTGCTTTGTTTGGCATACCTGGATTGGGATTGCATTTATTTGCAAAAATACTTGGTGGGGGATCACCAAAATCTGGTGCAGATGTTGAATTTATTCAACAGACTGATAAATTTCAAGTTACGAATGTTTGGTCCAAAAGCGGGGGTTCGATTGAAATTGCTCAGAGTTTGGCGCTTACGGCGGCGCGAAATTTAAACGCAATTATAGAACTTACTGGAGGGGAGCTTGTAAATAAAGGTCAAATTTCAGCAGGTACATACGGAACTGATAAATCTGATATTACTTATAGTGGACCGGGTGGAGCATTAAAATATGACGGTGGTGATGTAGAATCATCGACATATTTAGTTGAGCACGGCGTATTGAACTTGTTGAAAAATGTTCAAATCTCTGGTGGCGATATGTTCATGAAAAGAGCGCTGTACGGCTCGATTGATATTATCATGAATGGTAATAGTGTTGATTTATCTGTTAGAGGAGAAGCAATCAGTACGGTTACAGGAAATTTCAGTATCGCTGCAGATTATAGGCGGTATCTCCAAAACGCACCGACCATAAATGGATTGATAGAGGATAAACCTGATAGTGCTTTTTCTGCAGGGTGGATTATCACCTTGCAACGTGCTGGTGAATTAGGATTAACTAAACGCCATTCTTCTGACTGGCTGGGCTTAGATTTTGATAATTGGATCGACACTAATAATGTAATAAATGCTGGCTCACTTGATTTACATGCGAGTTTTAATAGAAATTCACAAAGTGATAGGGTAGTTGTTTCTGCGGATAATAATGGAAATATTCGACGCATTTACGATACAATTGCCCAAAATGATAAGGATGTCATTAGCGGCACGGATAATGTTGATATCATTACCATCAATGATGATGTATTAGCGGGGAATGCGAACTTTGCAATCAACGGCATTGTATCAGATGGAAGCGATTTCGAAATTGGTATTGCCGCATCCATTTATGGTCAGGGCGGTGATGATGTTATCCAAGGGGGAGACCTTGGTAATGATATATTCGGTGGAGACGGTAATGACACGATCACCGGCGGCGCTAAAGACGATTGGATATTTGGCGATGCTGGTGATGATATCCTAAAT
>JAJFIR010000026.1 GCA_021774795.1 Emcibacteraceae bacterium
TGTTGTCTCCGGTAATAGTGGTAATGATGACCTTATGGGCAATAGCGGTAATGATATCCTCAGCGGCGGCGAAGGGGATGATTATATTGTTGGTGGTGACGGCGATGATACGTTTAAATATTCCCGTGGTGACGGTAATGACGTTATTTTTGATGCTTATAATGCTGTAAATTGGCAAATAGTTTCTCAGCATTTAACGGGGGAAAATGTCTTTTTAGGCTCTTCTTAAAAGAGTGCTTGACGGGCCGATAATTTGATGAGTATGCTATGGTTAACGATAGCTTAACTTGAAAAGTTATTGAAGCTAAAGAAAGCTATTAAAGTTGGGGAATTTGTGGGCTTATTGAATATTCAAAAAACACCATTAATAATCATTTCACGGATTTTGTCCGGGTTATTGTTCTTCATTGCCCGCGCCTTCTTGTTTTTGTCTAATTCAAATGTTTGGATAAGGATCTGTCGATAAAAGTTTAAAATTATTAAAAATATAGGAATGTCAAGATGGCCGCCAAAGCTACCTCAAAGAAAACCACAAAAAAAAATACTGCTTCGAAAAAGGCGTCTGTCACAGGGAAATCAAAAACAAAACCTAATAAACTAGCCGCTCCCGAAATTAAGGTTAACCCCAACAAAGGCAAAACGATGGGTAATATGCTCGGAGAAATAGTCTGGCTTATGACCCAAAGTCAGGGTCATAAACATTATGCTCTTTCCGATCTGGAATGGATGGTGATGCCGGCACTTCTGTTGGAGCAATATCGAATTTTCCGCAATGGTACCCAGCCCGTTGGCGTGGCACTTTGGGCATACCTTACGCCTGAAGCTGAAGAAAAATTACAATCTGGTGCAGGACGCCTTCGCCCCGATGAATGGGCCATTAATATGAAACTTGACCCGAAGGAAGGCGCTACCGGCAGCACCCAAGGAGCACTTTGGCTTGTTGATTTGATTTCTCCATTTCATTCACTTGAAAATAAAATGGCCGATAAAATGTTGGTTGATCTCATGAAAGGACCATTCAAGGACAAAAAATTCAAGTTTCACCAAACAGATCCAAAAACAGGCCAACGTAAAGTCATGGAGCTAGGTGGTAATTTGCCTAGCGATGAGAAGACAAAAGGCGAGGAAACGATTGCGCAATGAAGTTGATTTTACGCATATTTTTGTTTTGCCTGGCGAGTATCGGTTTTATCGGAAATCTTACTGGTTGCGCTTCTGGTATTAATGATTGCGGACAGTATGCGGGAACTAATGAATATAGTGAATGTCTTGCGGCACGGGGCAACAGGGATGCTCAATATCATCTGGGTTTAGCTGCGTATATGCAAGGTGATGTTGATAAAGCGATAATATGGCTCAAGAAAGCGGCTGCCCCGGACACAAGTTTGGATAATATTTACGTCCCCGCGGCGGGAAGTCAGAATTATGGAACAGTTCTTTCTTTTCCCAAGGCCGATCCATATCCGGGCCATAAGGACGCTCAGCTCTTGCTGGCTAAGATATATGGTAGTGGGATTGGAGTTAAAAAAGACAGCGTGCCAGCAGAAACACTTAGAGAAGCTGCTGTAAAGGATGAAAAGTTTGATTTAAATAAAATGTGTCCTTCAGGGGGGACGTTTTCTTCCTTAGAAGCTTGGGTAGAAAGTGAAAGTAAATCTTTTGGGATAGAAAAAGGTTATTTCACTTACGATGAGTTAAAGGTTTTCCTGGACCAAGCTCCTTCAAATCTGGAGGAAAAAAATAATTTCCTTAGGTTGTCAATTAATAACGCCAGAAAATATTTTTATAAAGCAGACATAGAGCAACTAGAGATGATCAAAACCTCTTTAGAAAAGGTCGTTGAGCTTGATGATGAATTGGCCTCTTTGAATAAGTTTCAAGTTATAGGGCGATCAATGCATTCTCTTGATCGCAGTATTGAGTTATCAAATCATTATCTTGACAATAAATTTTGGTTTGATCGGTATGCTATGATGGCGCAGATAAACTATTGGATTTGGTATTTAACGGGAGATATGGAAGCTATAGAAAACGCGCAATTTAATATCCGCAAATTCCAAACCCAACTTACATTTCTTCCTAAATATTTAATTCACCCTCTTGCAGGGAAAGTAGATGATGGTCCTAGGGCAATTAGAGTAGGTCAATTGAGTTACTCACATTCTGCTGATCTTTTGCTTGCCGAAATGATATCGGCAGAAAGACCCCGCGTGAGGGATCAAAAATATGATGAGTTCATGAATACTTATGGATCTACCGCTGAGAAAATGGAAGAGGATTATGAGTATTTTGGTGAATATCTTGGAAAATATCCTGAATATTATTCTAGCATCAAGAAAAAACGAGGACAGAATTCATCATTTGATGTTTCGCTTGCATCTGAATTGAAGTCTATGAGTGTTCTATTTTTGGAAAACAAGTATAGATTCCAACAAGGGAAAATCCAAGCCTTATCAGGGAAAGCGGCTACAGTTGAAATAGAATATTTAAGAAAAGTGAGATCGCTGATAAATTCTAAATGTACGAAAGAACTGTGGATGATTTTTACTGCTTGGATTATAGAATTGTCTTATGAGAGTGCTCGAAATGCGGGTACTGAGCTGGATTGCAATGTATTTCGTGAGATGGCTTACGAAAATTTGGAATATCTTAACTTAAAACAGAAAAACGCTTATGTCGAAAGAGTGGTTTTAATTTTAAATAGAGATAGTGAAAGTTTTTGCAGATTAAATAAATAGGGGGCGGCTAATGGCTGAGATAATAAGCGAGTTTACGCGAAGCGATGGAACAGTAGTAACTGTTTTAAAGCAAGAATTGGACATAGGTTATGGTGAAACAACTACCGTAGTAGATGATAACAACATTTTAGGTAGTAACGGAATTTCTACCGTTTTTTCACTTCCTGAAAACGAATTCGTAAATTTTGTACCCGACTATAACAATACTCAAGACCAGAATGCTGTTACATATATTGTTATGAATGATGGGGAGGTGTTGACCACTGTTAATCATATTTATGAAAATTCAATAACTGGAGGGGAAGCTGCGGCTTGGTTTGAAGAAATCATGACGGGTTCAGAAATTGCTGGTGTTGTAACTGGTATGACAGATGTAGTTTTTGATCTATTTTCCACAGGTGCTGAATCTAATATAGACTTTATGTACGATTCCCAAAATTTAGGACGAGGAGAAAGGCTCGCAGGGGGATATACTCTTCCATTTGAAGACGGTACGGACTATTTGTGGTCATTTACAGACCTTGACCGTGCTCCTTGGGATCAACAAAGTATAGCGATTAATAGTGCTGATGAGTATTTTCATAGAACCATCCATGAAATGTCTCATTTGAATGGTAGCCATTTATCGACGCTTAACTATACGCAGGATTATGATAGGTTTTGGGATTTCAGCATATCAAATTATGATGCCCAAGCAATTCTGGATTCACAATTTGATCCTGAAATAATTTATTCTGATCCTGCTTTTCTGGGAGGAATAGAAGGGTTGGCTGAGCAATTAGGTTTAGCGACACTTGATACCGCATCAGATGAATATACAACTAATCTTAATAAGTATAATGAAATTGTCGAGAGGTATTGGGGTGATGGGGGGTTAATAGACCAGGTAGTTGCTAGAACAAACGCAGATCGAGGTTTAGTCTTAAATCAGTTGTTTAGAGAAGGTCAAATAAGTGACCCTCTCCAATTGGCACGCATGGAGGAATTGGGGTATCTCACACAGAGTAATGATCAATATTTTGTTAATAGTGATTTTTATAAAGACCCAGCTGTCGTAGCACAAATAGCTGCTTATGAAAAATTCTATAAAGATCAGGCAATTGGATTGGGCTCTAATTTACCATCAGAAAACATTAATGTCATTGGACCAAATGGCAGTGTTGTAACAACAAATTTTGAGGTGATTGCAAATCTGCTCAAAGTACTGGAAGAGTCAAATAGAATTAAATTACAAATAGAAGGCGCAGGTGCAGTTGGAAATAGACTTGGCTCTATTATTGGTAGTCATATATCCAGTAATCCATTAGCAAATGTGGTGATTAGTTCTGTGGTGGCAACGGTAGGCGAAAACATTGCGGAATTAATAAAAAATAATGGTTTGATTTCGACACTTCCTGATGGTCGCGAATATGATATTCTTGAGAATGTTGATGCAGAATTGGCTGCCAATTTAAAATCCGCTGGCGCCGGTGCGATTTCGTCATTTCTTGCCGCGGAGCTGTTTGATGCATTAGGGGTTGGGGGTGTGGCTGGTGAACTCGCACAGTCAATAACGGGGGCTGCATTAAACCAGGTCATAACAAATTTACCGAATTTAGGTAATGCAATACCCAACTCCTCAGAAGTTGTTGAATGGAATACAGGGCTAGAAAACTTCAATCCTGCAAACTTGATTGCCGGATTTGTTGGAGCAAAATTGGCGGCAGAAGTGATCAGTTTTGACACGGTTGGTGGCCAGATTGGAGCATCGATCGGCTCAGCTATAGGCGGTTATCTGGGTGGTACAGTTATAGCTTCGGCAATTGGTTCATACACTTTTACCTTAACAACTACTGCTGTTGTACAAGGTATAACGCATACTATAAGTAGTACATTTACAGCTATCTCTGCCTGGGCGGGTCCTGTGGGTGTTGCTATTGGTGCGTTTGTTGGATTTATCCTTGGCGGATTGTTAGGGTCTATTTTTGGAGGAACACCCAGATCTGGTGCGGATGTTGAGTTTGATAAGGATCAAAATTCATTCCGGGTCACGAATAGCTGGTCCAAACATGGAGGTTCTGAATCTACGGCTGTTAATTTAGCAAATGCAGCCGCAGATTCCTTAAACTCTTTACTCAAAATCGTTGGTGGTAAGGTGACTAATATAGGTTTAGTTGAATGGGGAACTTATGGAACATATAAAGATGAGCTTACTTATAAAGGAGTTGGCGGTAGTAGAAAGTTTGCCCAAGAGGAATCTGATAAATTAATTGAACATGGTGTATTGCATGCGCTGAATAATGTTGAAATTTCAGGTGGCGATGTATTTCTTAAAAGGGCATTATATGGTTCCGTGAATAATTTGTTAGTCGGCGGCGGTGTTTCGAATGAAATAGCGGGCGAAGCAATTGCTGTTATCAATGGCAATTTCGGGTTGGCGAATGATTATCGATTTTATATAGAAAATAGCACTGAAATCAACACTTTGATGGAAGCTGAACCTCAATCCGCTTTTACGATTGGTTGGGCCATTACGCTTCAACGTGTAAAAGAATTGGGTATCAATAAACGGCACAACTCGGATTGGTACGGTGGGTATACAGAGTGGCTGGAAATTAACGAAGTTGACAGCGTAGGTAACCTAAATTTCGATGTTAATTACGATCTCAAGGGGCGTAGTGAACGCTATATAGAGTTATATGGATTGAATGATCGTCGTATTTTCGACACGATTAGTGCAAGCAGCAAAGATGTGATAAGCGGGACGGATAATGCTGATATCATTACCATTACCGATGATATTTTGTCAGGAAACATTGCCCAAACAATCAACGGCATTGTATCAGATGGTACTGATTTCGAAATTGATATCGCCGCATCGATTTATGGTCAGGGCGGTGATGATGTTATCCAAGGGGGAGACCTTGGTAATGATATATTCGGTGGAGACGGTAATGACACGATCACCGGCGGCGCTAAAGACGATTGGATATTTGGCGATGCTGGTGATGATATCCTAAAT
>JAJFIR010000027.1 GCA_021774795.1 Emcibacteraceae bacterium
TACAACAACTACCGACCGCATACGAGCCTTGACGGGCTCACGCCAATCGAATTTGCAACCCGGTCCACCATGGACCATAACCAGAACAGGCCGAGCCTATAAACGAGGACAATCAGGGGGCAACGTCAAACTCAATCACAAAATAATCCAGCTTCATTTGGCCATGGCGGATGATAATTATTTCATTACTTGAACTCGGCTTTTTACTTTTCAGGAAACGATTCCGACGTCCAAGGTAAGGGGAGTGCAGCCGAGAAAACGTTCGGCATTTTTATTGAACAATTCTATACCGTGTCCCGCGACCCACACCGAG
Source organism: Emcibacteraceae bacterium (assembly GCA_021774795.1). Classification (GTDB taxonomy): domain Bacteria; phylum Pseudomonadota; class Alphaproteobacteria; order Sphingomonadales; family Emcibacteraceae; genus Pseudemcibacter. The sequence goes on from JAJFIR010000027.1 coordinate 314, forward strand.
GCGCTCTAGTTGTTTTAGCTCAACCAGCTTCTTTGTAATTGCCTCGACAGTGCGTGGTGGAAATCCGAGTGCGTCAATAGCGTCTTTACGGCTGAATTCACCCTCACTACGGGCCTGCGCCCATTGCCATAGGGCAAGTTGCTTTTCTGAAAGTAAGTTTTCGATGCTGTCTTGTTGGATGAGTTCCAGCGCAGTTGTGGCTTGGGTCTTTACGATCTCTAGGAAATAGATCAGCCACGGATAGATATCTTCTTTTTTGGATTTCCAGCTTCCCTGTGAACGATTGAGTGCCAGATAGTAATCAGCCTTTCGGTCCTCAATAAGCTTCTCATGACTGACCAGCGCCGTGAACATATAGCCCTGTTGCAGCAAAAGCAGGTTTGTCAGCAGGCGGCTGGTTCGTCCGTTCCCGTCCTGAAATGGATGGATTGCCAGATACTCAAAGGCGAAATTGCCGATGCGAATGAGCGGGTGTTTGAAGTTTTCTTGGTCCGCCCATTTCTGCCATTCGGTGAGTTCTTGCATTTCTTTTGGTGTCAGGTGCGGCGGTGTAGGGTCGAATATGACACCAACAATATTACCGCTTTGATCTTTCGCCTCAACGCGGTTGGGTCCGAATTTATAAGCGCCGCGTTGTCGCTGGTCCTTATCGGAATATGTGAGCATGTCGCGATGGAGTTGCAGGATTAGTGCTTCACTAAGCGGCATGTCCGCATAGGATTCTATAATGAGTTCCAGCATCTCCAGATACCCGGCGACCTCTTGTTCATCGCGGGTTTTGAATTTACGAATGCGCAAATTACGATAGAGCGCTTCTACTTCCTCGTCGCTCAGACGATTGCCCTCAATCCGGTTAGATGCGCCCGTTGAGGTGACGATCACTGATTGGGTGAGCCTGTTGATGGTTTGGGGAAGAAGTTTGTCGGTCAGGCGAAATGCGTTTTTAATGGCATCGATTTCAGATAGGATGGCATAAACCTCTTCAGTCCGCTCGGGGCTGAAGGTCAATCTTTTACTCAATCTGTCGTTTTGCCAATCCATCAAATTTGCCATCTCACAAGTCACCTATGTGATATTATGTGAGATAATGTGAGTAAAAGCAAGAAATATCCAATTTCCTACCCGATAATACCCAATAAAATACGCATCAAGACACTCAAGGTTGCCCTAAAAACCGCTCAACCATCTCGTTTCGAAGTTCGATGGCTCTGCGATTTACAGCCTTACCATCTATCTCCGGTGCCAGATCATATCCGTCCCGCGATGTATCGATGATGGAATTTTCAGTAAATTCGAGTTTTGGCTCTATCGGCAAATATTCTCTGACCGCCCAAACATGGCCCACAGCCAATAGATATGCTGCCGCATCAGATTCTGTTTCATTGGTAATAAGAGTCTGTACGGATTCATAAAGACTGTCATTAAACCAATGCTCGACCAATCGTGCATCCGCCAATGTCGCTACAAGTAGATGTGGCCCGAATTTTATGTAAGCGCCGCCTACATCATGCCTTGTTGCAAAATCAAAATTGATGTCGTGATCAGAATCGTAAGGAACAGAAAAATAATACAACGACGATGGACAATTAAACGTATACTCATTTGAAAAGCACGTTTGTAAATAACCGGTCAGTGGCGTTTGTATCACTTCGTTGAGCAGATGTTGATATTCTTTGTTCGGGTGATTTATGCGGCTCAATTCCCAATAGGAAAGCCCGAGATATATTTTCACCAACCACTGGCACAATACCTCTTTTACACATGCTGCTGTTTTTGAATGTTGCGGTGTATGTAACTCCCGCATGACGTCAAGATTGAGGCTAATATTCTTTATGATAGAGAGTATATACTCTTCAAATCGCGAACCAGTTTCAGAGTTACAAGAATGATGGGCTGGTACCTTTAACCGGCTGTACTCAATCTCCGCCTTGCCGCCATAATTCATTTTTTTCTCTTTTAAATTATACTCCCCTAAGAAGGCGTCACCAAAGATATGTTCTTTAGTGATTTTACCTTCGATGTCTTTTCCGCATAGAAAACAAGCCGTCATTGAAAACCTTGTAGAAAATTGCCTAGACGAACTTATTATCAAAAGACGGCCAGTCTTGAAAGAAACTTAGGGCTTTGCCCTCAGCGCACTTCAGAAAAAATAGACGGTCTCCCGAGGCTCGCTGAAAAGCCCCTGCGCCCGCCGTCGATTTTCCCTTCCGTTTGCACACCCCTGATCGCCACGAGGCAAGGGGTGCAGCTGTAACTCATACTTTGAACGAAAAGGAATTTCCAAAAATTGTCCCTTACCTTACGCGACAACAACGATCTTGCCGCTCATCTCTCCATGCCCTGATCCACAAAATACATCGCATAGGAAATCATGTTCTCCGATTTCGTCCAACGTTAGCGGAACATGCGTAGCGCGACCCGGAACGATATCGGCCCGCACATTCAGA
>JAJFIR010000028.1 GCA_021774795.1 Emcibacteraceae bacterium
TCTACCGGAAAAAACCAGTACACGCCCATTATCACTGGAAAACATTTTTCATCCTCAAAAAAAATTGGCTGGGGCGGGAGGATTCGAACCTCCGAATGCAGGCATCAAAAACCTGTGTCTTAACCGCTTGACGACGCCCCAAGGCGCGGTAAACCGTACCGTTAAATTTTTGCCCACAAAGGGGCCTGTAAAGGGGTAAAGACGAAAAGGCTCCTTACAATGACAAATGCATTGTTAAAAAGCCGATATCATTTCTTTAGGAAAAAATTCAGAAAAGCGAGTGATGCTTTTGGCCAGACACACTCTATATTTTCCCCCTGTAAATCTGGCTAACGCTTTTTTAGCAATTTCGGGATTATCGAAAATTCCAAAGACGGTAGAACCACTTCCTGACAAGAGCGCACCTCCTGCTCCTGAATCCAGCAGTTCGTTTTTAATCCTCAAGATCTCCGGATACCGTTTAAATACAACGGGTTCCAAGTCGTTGTAAAGGGCCGCCCCCAATTGGGCAAACTCCGAGCGCATAATAAAATTTTTCAAAATGCTAATATTATTTTCGGACTTTGTCAACTTCAATTTTAGATTGCCGTAAACCCATGGGGTCGATATGGGAAATCCGGGGTAAATCATTAAAATATAAAAACTAATCGGACTCTCAACGGATTGCAAGATTTCACCTTTTCCTGCTCCAATGGCGCAGGGCGACATCAGAAAAAAGGGTACGTCGGAACCTAGTTCAGAGGCCATAGAAATCAAATCGGCACGCGGTATTTTTAAATTCCACAATAGATTAAGGGCCAGCAATACCCCGGCTGCATTTCCACTACCTCCGCCTAATCCAGCCCCTGATGGAATATTTTTTTTCAGTGTCATTTTTACTCCGCCACACTTGCCGGGAAAACGATTTTGCAAAAGTCTGGCAGCTTTGACAACCAGGTTTGTCTCATCATTTGGAATACCCGGTGTATCGCAAAACAGCTCGACATGTTCCTGAGTTCCTTCTAGCTCCACTTCATCAAACCAAGCCACCATTTGAAACAAGGTCTCCAACTCGTGGAACCCGTCGTCTCTTTTTTTATGGATATGAAGACCTAAATTTATTTTTGCGGGAGTTTGAAATTTCAGTTTTTTTAATGAGGTCATTTTTATTTTACAGAAGCTGCTGGCATGAGTTGAAAAGTGTCCTGAGAAATTTTCCCATTCAAAGTCGGGTCTTTATATTTGATTCGTATGGTTTCTTGCCTTGAGGGAAATTCTAGGGTGATCAAATGGGGCCAATCAATATTTCCTATTTTTTCATAATCCTGCCATTGAACAAAATATCGTTTTTGACCCATTTCGATTCGAGTCATCTCAAGCGGCAACAAGGATACAGCATCTATATGGAGACGAACTTCTCCACTACGTTTTAAGTCTTTAGCCTGTAGGATGTATTCCTTCCGATCAGAACTTAATCGAGATTTCTCTACCTTGAGGAACTCAAAGTTAGGGATTTGCCCGAGAAAAACTCTTAAGTGTTCCTGAAAATTGATTTGTGTTCCAAGCAGTTTTCCCAACATGCTTTTTACATCTGAACCCGAATAGAGTCTGCCTTTTGCAGGGTCCAGAAACTGCATCTTCCCGGCATCACTGATAAAAACACCCCTCGCCTGACCAAACAACCCATAGGTGTCAACCCGAATAGAATGGTTTCCCTTTATCAACAAAGTCTGGCGGAAGGATTGTTTAAATTCTTTGCCAATAAAAGTGGTGCGTGTAAATGATTTAACGCTATGGATTTTACTCGCGCGATCTTGAAGTCGATTGAATATATAACCGGAAGTGATTTTGTCTTTTGAAAAATGCGGGGGTGCTTTTTCAACCGAGGTCTGGCAACCGGCCAGCAGGAGTAAAACAAATAAAGCCCTATATGGAACGCGGCAAACCACTGCAGATAATAGGCCTTTTCCCGTCAATCCTTTTACTGTAGTCACCCAATATTTCCTCAAGGCCTAGCCTTGTTAATAACTTTGTTGGATGAGTTTTTTTGCTTTTTCAATTTTTTCCTGCAAGGTTTGCGGGTTAGGCATCTCTCCGCCCAGATCATCTTTATTATGGAGTGTCAGGGAATGACTGTTTTTCCAGGCTCCTGTTGCTTCATCATAATTTTTCAAAGAAAACAGGATGTCCCCAAGATGATCATAAAGCACGGGATCTGGGTCGGTATAAATCAATGCTTTCTGGATTTGCACAAGGGCTTTTTCTGAGTCGCCCTTCTTGAAATAGATCCACCCCAGGCTGTCCAGAAAATAACCGTTACGTGGTTGAATAGTGAGAGCTTTTTTCAGATGCTCTAAAGCTCGGTCAAGGTCGCGTCCTTCCAAAGCATAGATATACCCTAAAAAGTTGTGCGCGTTTGAATGCAGAGGGTTTATCTCGATTGCCTGTCGCATATTTTCAATTGCGCCCTTAAAGTCGCCGGCTTTTTCCATCAAGGCACCCAATTCAAAATAATAAGAATCTTTTTTAGGATTGAGGGTCAAAGCTTTTTTCATGCTTTCCACGGCTTTGTCATTCTCTTGGTTTGACATTTGAGCCAGAGCCAAAGAATGGTAAATCTGATCGTTCTCAGGTTCCATTTCAATAGCATTTTCCAAGAGCTTAATGGCGACATCCATTTTTCCATCCATACTGTATAGTCGTGCCGAATAAAGCAGGATGTCCATTGACTTAGGCTCAAGCTTTCTGAGTATTTCAAATTCCTCAATGGCCTTATCTAATCGTCCTTGGTTCTCATAGATGCGCGCCATGAGCACATGTGGGTCTTTATGGTCATCTGCAGCCACGACCAATTGAAACTCGTCCAATGCTCTTAAATAAAGGGTCTCTTCAAAATAAATAGCAGCGATTCTCATATGAGCATTCGGCTGCTTTGCCAATTCGGTGGGGATTCCTTTGTGATTGGACATTTCGTTTATATACGCAGGGTCCGATGGGTTCTGAAGTTTTGCAACACGTTCATCAATAAAAGAATTTTTCAGTTTTAGCTTTACTAAAAGGTTGTATTCCTTAAGGGCTTCTTCATGTTTCCCTAGCCGCTCGTAAACCCATGCAAGGTATTTTCGTGCCTGCAATAAGTTGGGCTTTAAAATAACCGCCATCTGAAACCTTTTTTCTGCTTCTTTCAATTCATTGTTATGCAATAAAGCTCTGCCCAGATAGAATTGCCCCAACGGATTATTGTGTTCCATTTTGGCGGCCTGCCAATACTCATCTTTCGCCTGACTCCATTTCCCCTGCGCTTCCAGCACGGTTCCTTTTAAGAAAATGGCGCGGGAGCTTTTAGGATCAATCTGGCGCACCCTTTCATAGTGATATATAGACTCCTCTGCTTTTCCTTGACTCGCGAGGATGTCTGCAAGATCCATATGAATTTTTTTATTCTTCGGAAATCGCTTTATAGCGTCTTGCCCTGCTATAACAGCATCATCTAGCTGGCCGGTGCGTAAAAGCAGACGCACATGTTTTTCAAAAAACTTTTCAGTTTCTGTATCATATTTTACGATCTCTTTGTATTGCGCAGCCGCTTGCTCAAATTGAAATTTCTTTTCGGCTTCAAGGGACATGAGATAATGGAAATAGGCACGTGGGTCTTTGCTATCCAGAGGTTGGCCTTGTTGCTTTTTTTGTTCATACATTTTCGCGGCATAGGAGTTGGAAAGATCGAACTCCTGTGATTGCGTTTCCATCTGATTTCCAACCGTCGTACAGTTGGAAAGAGATAAGAATAGCAGTCCGGTCATAAGGGTTTTTGCCACTGGCCATCCGCTCATCAATCGGTTTTTCTGTGTCGTCATTTTTTTATTCAACAAAAGATTGTTAAGGAACTATGTTTTCAACTTAATATTTTTCACTAGGTTTTTTCCTGCCCGGCTGTTTATTTCCTGAATGATTTTTTTCTTCAAGCTTTCCAGTGCTGGCAACCATTCTGTGCCTTGAACTCGGATATGAAGCGTGCTCTGGGTCATATTATCAATGCTGGATATATCTGCTATTTCTTTTCCAACCACGAGATTCCAATGGTAAGACAGCCATTCTTGCTGATCGTCCTGCAAGCTTTCTGGCAGCGATTCAAAAAGAACCGAACTTAGGTCCGACCAGTTTTTATTCAGGTCCTGCTTTCTTATCATAACTCAATAACCTAATTGGTTTGACCCCAATTTTTATTTTAGCTATGTTAACGCATAAGTTAAAGGAATAACTTGTAATCGATTTAATTCGCTCTTTGTATAGAAATTATGACAAAACCGACTTCTGATAGCAAACGGCTCATACAACTTGAGGAACGGGTTCATCAGTTGGAAACCTGCTACAAAATCACCTCTCTCCTGAACTCTGAACTGAACCTCAGCAACCTGCTCGACACCATCATGAACGTTGCCAAAAAAGTAATGCACGCCGATGCCTGCAGCCTTCTACTAGTCGATGATAACAAGGAGGAATTGGTATTTCAGATCGCTCTCAGCGATGTGGGTGAAAAAATAAAAACCATGACACGGCTAAAAATCGGCGAAGGTATAGCCGGTAGCGTTGCCAAAACTGGGGAGCCATTGATCATTAAAGATGCTTACCAGCATCCTCAATTTAATTCCGATTACGATAAGAAGACCGGATTTGAAACCGGCTCCATTTTATGTTCTCCCTTAATAGTAAAGGGCGAGGTGATGGGAGTTTGCCAGGTGATTCATGGTAAAAAAAAGGGCATCGTATTTCAGGAAAGTGATCTGGAGCTATTTTTGCTGCTTTGCGACAGTGCCGCGTTAGCGATTCATAATGCCCGGCTACATCTGGTGCTAATGGAAAACCAACGTATGGAAAAAGATATGGAGTTTGCGCAATCGGTGCAGGAAAGTTTTCTGCCCACCTCTACACCGCAACACAAAAATTTTATTTTTGCCGCCGACACACATGCCGCTCAGGTGGTGGGTGGCGATTACTACGACTTCATTCCATTTGGAAACGATGTTTTGGGAATCGTTTTAGGGGATGTTTCAGGCAAAGGTGTTCCCGCTGCTTTGCAAATGGCGCGGTTGATGAGCGACTTCCGGTACATATCTCAGGTTAACCCCGAACCAAAAAAAGTTTTAAAGCAGGTCAATAACATTCTTTGCGAACGTTCCTACCGGGGTATGTTTACCACCGCTGTTTTTTGTTTATTGGATATGAATAAAAGAACGCTGACCGTTGCCAACGGTGGGCACCTTTCCTTATTACTTAAAAATGAAAAAGCCATCGAAGAAATTGGGCATGCGGGAGGCACTCCCTTAGGCATTTTGCCTAATGTTGAATACACTCAAAACGAGTATTCATTGAAAAAAGGCGATCAGATAATGATTTATACCGATGGCATCACCGAACCCAAAAAAAAACAGCAGGAAGAGTTTGGAATGGTACGATTGAAAGAATTATTCACCAACCACGAAGGCTCCTCTCAGGATTTCATCCAAACACTTGAAAATTCCATCAAAACCTTCATCGGCGATGCACCGCAATTCGATGATTTGACCTCCCTCACCTTTAAGGCAATATAGTTCTCCCCGCCTGACTCTGTGGCTTGATTTCTCATAACTTTACACCCGAATGTGCTTTTAAAGATCGAATCGAAGCATAAATAGGTTGTGTAGAATAATTAATAGCCATTTACACAAGAGATATCTGCATAAATTATTAAATATTAAGGAGTTACCAGCTACCCTTAGAACTTACACCGCCCAAATAAATATCTTTTACAATTTAAAACTGTTAAAAGTTATTTATTTGATGTAGATTGGAAATCGAGCGGAATTTAAGTTCAACCTTCTGGCGTTTAGCACAACGTCCAACTTTTCGAATTTAACAGTGGGAGTACAAAAAAATGAAAAATATAAATTATTTCAAGAAATTTGCTTTTGTTCTATTGGCTATTGCATTTATTGGCTGTGCACATGCAATGGAATCTTCGAATGACTCTAGCAATAAACTGACCGATGCGAACATCGCAGCTATTGTTGTCGGAGCCAATAAAATCGATATTTCTGCCGGGAAAATAGCATTGGATAGATCACAAAATAATCAAGTGCGAGAGTTTGCTCAAAGAATGGTAACCGATCATCAATCCGTTTTAGATTCTGCGGTCAAACTGGTTACTCGCCTTGGCGTCTCCCCAAAGAATAATGATTTGGTACATGCCTTGGCAAAACAATCGTCTGAGCACGAAGTAAAACTAAAATCTCTAACAGGAAAAGAGTTTGACAGATTATATATCGATCATGAGGTGGCCTATCACGAAGCTGTCATAGAGGTAGTAAAAACTCAACTTATTCCCGGCGCAAATAACCAAGATTTAAAAGATACTTTAGTTTCTGTCTTGCCCGCTTTTGATGCACATCTCGCGCATTGCAAGAATATTCAAGCAAGCCTTTAACAATGCAAAACTTTAGAAAGAGGGCAACTCTGTATGTATCAGGGGTTGCCCTCTGCCAATTTATTCTGCTGTCTTGTTCAAAACCAATCAATGCTCCTGAGCTTCATACACAACCCAAAACTCACATAATTAAAATAGAAAAATTTACCTTCAACCCGAAGGTTCTAATGGTTAAATCTGGAGATCTGGTGCGGTGGGAAAATAAGGATTTGGTGCCTCATCTAGTGGCAGATATTTCGCTACAAAAATGGCAGTCACAAAATTTACTGCCCAATGACTCCTTTACTCTAAAAATAAAAAACCCAACGAGTTATATTTGCAAGCATCATCCGACCATGCAGGCAAAACTGGTGTCACAAGATTAAGAATAAAGGCGTTAAAAAATGAAATGAGTTCCAAAAGAATTAGGGTTTATTAATTTTAAATTTACAGACTTCGCCTCCTTTAATAATACACTCCTCATGGTCTATTTCGCGATCCAACAAAGATTCCAACAGAGAACGATCTAATTGACAAACCTCTTCAAATTCTTTTGCAAGATGATGGTAGACACAATTATGTGCCACGATTGCGGGAAGACTCTCGCTTTCATCCACTTCTGTTTCAAACCCCAGTTCTTGCATGATGCGGGAAACTTCAAAAATTTTTTCAGGTAAACTCATACCAGCTAATTTTGGTTTCAGGCTATCGGCGAGATTTTTGGCAATCTCATGCATCCTTATTTCCAAGCCTTCGGTTCCTAATTGGGATTTTAAAGACCCTAATAACAATTCTGAAAACCAGGAGTACTGCTTGGGAAATAGATCCACCCCTTTATCACTCAAAATATAAACCTGACTGGGGCGTCCACCCGTCGGATTAAGTTCTCCTTTTTCTATATAACCTCCCTTTTCAAGGGCTAAAGTATGCTGTTGCACTGCATTGCGCGAAATTTTCAGCTCTTTGGCAAGGTCATCAATAGTAAGACCGATTTTTTTGAACAGCAACTTCTCCAGCAATTCGCGCTGACGGTTGCCAAACCCATAAAACATAACTTAATCCTAATTTCATTTTAAAAATGCTCAATTTCTAGTATATCAATAAACCTCATGAAGATCATAAGATAGGCTCTTGGAACTTCTTAAACTTGCCCCCAGTCCCCCCTCAGAAAATGAAGCTCACAAAGACGTTTTAAACCGGAAAAGCTCTCCTTGGCCAGAAACAGTGATTGCTATTTGCCCCCCGCGCTAGCGGGTGATATGCTTGAAATTACGGGGTTTCAAGGTATACTGTTTGTAACAATAATAAAAATTCAATAGCCGTATGTCCCAACCCATAAAACTTTCCATACCGAGTCACCCGAAGTATCTGGGTTTGATACGTAAAGTTCTTCAGGAACTTCTGGATTATCATGAAGTCCCTGACGAGACAGCGAGGCGTCTCATTCTTTGTGTGGATGAAGCCTGCTCGAATGTTATCAAACACGGGTATGGAGGCCCCTGCGAGGAACCCATCGAGGCAACATTTCATATCGATGGCGATGATTTCAAGGTGCAGATAAGGGATTACGGCAAGCAATGCGATAGCAGCCAGATCAAACCGCGTTGCCTCGACCAGATAAAACCAGGCGGACTGGGAACACATTTCATAAACGAGATCATGGATGATGTCAGCTATTGCACCGAACGTGCAAAGGGTACCTTGCTCACCATGGTAAAAAAATTAAAAAGAGAGCTAACTTCAGCTCAGGAGAAGAATAAAGAATGAGTATTGAGTTGAAATTAGATCGCCCTGCGGAAAACACGGTGACGATATCTGTCATCGGCGATATTGACATGAGTTCATCGACAAAAGTTCGCGATATTTTGGCTCCGTTATTTCAGGAAAATAATAAAGCGATCATTGTGGATTTATCCGGAGTCTCTTATATCGACAGTTCCGGTATCGCGACACTGGTCGAGGGTTTGCAGTGGAGTCACAGCAGCCAGAGTAAGTTTCGACTGGTTTCTCTGACACCGGGAGTCAAAGACGTGTTCGAGATAGCACGTCTGTTAACTGTTTTTGAAGTTTTCGATACAAAAGAACAAGCCCTCGCCCACTAGCGTGGGAGGCAATAGGTCAGAACGTTATTGAGCGAACGAAAACCGTTGCGCTTCTGGATAGAGGCATAGCACGTCCCAAGGAAAAAATGGTCAGGTCATTTTTTGGATTCATCGGTAGAAGAGGTTTCGAATTTGTAGACACTTCTGCGGATTTTTTCAGGGAAATCAGCGGACTGTATTACCTGACTCGATCAACATTATATTGCACATTTATAGAACCGTTACGAGGCAAGCCAATCAAATGGCGTCCGGTATGGACGCAAATGGAAGAGGTGGGAGTTAAATCTACAACCATTGTTTTTTTGGTTTCGTTTTTGATCGGTGTCATCCTTGCGTTCCAGTCCGCGCACCAACTCAGCCGACTTGGAGCTTTAGAGTTCGTTGGGGCATTAGTCGGTGTTGCCATACTTCGAGAACTGGGACCTTTGATGACGGCTTTGGTAATGGCGGGTCGTGTGGGAGCCGCGTTCACTGCTGAAATGGGGACTATGAAAGTTTCCGATGAAGTGCTGGCTTTAGAAACTATGGCGCTGAATCCGGTCAAGTTTTTGATCACCCCACGGTTTCTGGCTCTTTTGATCATGTTACCTTGTTTGACGATCATGGCAGACCTCATGGGGATATTAGGAGGGTTCTTGATTGGCACAACCACACTGGGGATCGACCCTGTGGTTTATATCAATAACTCCCTTGATGCGATGGTCGTGAAGGACGTTGTTACCGGATTAATAAAAAGCGTTGTGTTTGCTGTCATCATTGTCATGGTCGGCAGTTATATGGCTTTCATTATTGAAGGGGGAGCCGAAAAAGTAGGGCAAAACACACGTACTGCGGTTGTGGTTTCGATGATTCTGGTGATCATTGCAGATTTGGTATTTACATCTTTATTTTTCTTTGTATTCTGATGATAGAAATCAATCACCTCAGGAAATCGTTTGGAGAAGGCGACAAAAAAATTGTCGTGCTTGATGACTTCAACGCCAAGATGGAAAAAGGTCAGATCACTTCTATCATCGGCGGTAGTGGCAGCGGAAAAAGTACGGTACTGAAACATCTCATTGGAGCATACACACCTGATTCAGGAGAAATTTGGATCGATGGCGAAGAAGTCAGTCTGCTAAAAGGAGAAGCCGCCAATAGCGTCAGAAAAAAATTCGGCATCATGTTTCAGAGCGGCGCTTTATTTAATTCTCTAACCGTGGAAGATAATGTCGCTCTTCCCATGCGGGAACATACGGAGCTTAACGAAAGCACCATTCAGATAATGGTCAAAATGAAACTGGAGATGGTTGGGCTAAGAGGCGCAGAACACCTCAAGCCGTCGCAAATATCTGGAGGTATGGTCAAACGCATAGCATTGGCACGGGCAATCGCGCTAGACCCGAAAATTGTCTTCTATGATGAACCTTCAGCAGGGCTTGACCCCATCTCAATCGGTGTGATTGATAAATTAATCATGGATCTCAGTCACAAAATGGGAATCACATCGGTTGTGGTCACCCACGAAATTCCAAGCGCCATGAGGATTTCAGATAAAATTATTATGTTGTTCAAAGGGATAATCATTGCTTCCGGCTCACCAGACGAGATCCGAAATAGTGATGACCCGAGAGTGCAACAATTTATAGAGGGAAGTCCGGATGGACCTATCCCGTTCAGTAAAAGCCAAACCGATTATGGAGAAGAGCTCAAAGAAATGAGTCAAGTATAAATTATGGGATATCGTTCATCAGAAGTTAAAGCCGGGTTATTTATTTTCGTCAGTATGGTTGCACTGATAGCCATGATCTTTACGATCGGAAATATTCAAGACTATTTCAAACCTCGTAAAATGCTTAGAGTCGTTTTCAATTTTACGGGTGGAATGGAGGTCGGCGCCCCAGTGCGATATGCCGGACTCGACATTGGCTCTGTAAAAGATATTGAATTGCTGGGGTCGAACGATGCAAAGGGCAGTGACCGGGTCACTGTTATCGCCGAAATCAACCCCGCTATTATTGTTAAAAAGGACTCCGTCGCCATGATTAAAACCGCCGGTTTAATGGGCGGTCTTTATATTGATATTCGACCGGGCACACAAGGCTCTCCTGAATTAGCAAAAAATGAAGAGCTGATTGGACAAGACTCTTTTGAAATTGCAAAAATTGGCGACATGGCCACCGAAGTTATTTTGGAGATACGACGATTTACGAAACTCACAGAAGGTCTGGTTGCAGATGTTCGAACCACTTTGGAAGGAGTTCGCACATCCGTTTCGCATATAGATTCCGCTGTTATGGAAAACCGGCCTGCGATTAAAGCGAATATGGACAACGCTCTGATAGTTTCCGGAAAACTTTCCCGGTTTATGGATAAAAATGGCGGCAGACTAGGTAGCACTTTCGAACACGTAGCTTCCGTTTCAGAAAAAGCCGACAAACTATTAACTGATAAAGACACCGAGCTTCGGGAAATTATAAGCCAAATGCACAACATGTCTCGCGAAATGGAAATCCTAATGGCAGACACCCGGCCCGGCGTAACCAGCTTGATCAATAGTATGGAAGCAAATGCTCAGGAGATCACGGTCGATATAGACCGCACGGCAACGAGCGTTGCGCAGACTCTGGATCAGGGGAATTCCATAATGGTCGAAAATCGCCGGAGCTTGTTGGAACTTCTTAAAAATATGAACCAGACTTCCCGCAACTTGAAATCGTTAACTGAAGATTTAAAACGTAACCCATGGAAACTCGTCCGCAAGTCCGATGAGGTTCCCGTTACTCCCGATGAACGTTCCACTTCAGGAAAGCCGGATACACGTATGAAACGCCTCGATAAAGTATCAGGCAATTGACCATGTTAGATATTCAAAAAAAATTCGTAAAGATTATTTTGTGCTGCCAGATGGTTTTCTTTTTTGGTTGCACCAATGTTCCTGCTCCAATCGACAGCCATTTCAATAGAGGTGTGGACCACTACGACAACAAGGAACTCGCCAAAGCTATCGAAGAATACAAACTCGCGTTAAGAAAAAATCCTAAAGACACATTTGCCCTCTACAATCTGGCTGTGGTTTATCAGGATCAAGGCAAGAACGACCGAGCTGCAGAAATTTATCAAGATGTTTTGAAACAGACAGAAGATACCTCCAGCCGAATTAATCTGGCATCCATCCAATATTCGCAAGGGAAAAGAGAAGAAGCCTTTGCACAGTTAAAAACAGCGGCCAAAAAAAATCCAGACTCGGCACACGCCCTTAGTGTTTTAGGTGAACTTCAAGAACAGGAAGGCATGCTCGACGAAGCCGAAAAAACTTATTTAAGTGCATTGAATACCGACAGCAGGCATTCGGTCAGTCATTATCGGTTGGGTCGGTTACTTATTAAAAATAAAAGATTTGATCAAGGGACAGAGCATATTTTAAAAGCTATCGATCTGGAACCCGAAAACCCGGCTTACCTGGAAGCATTGGGCGGTGAGTTTGAAAGGTCGGGAAAACTTCTGGAGGCCGCAAACATGTTGGAACGCGCTTCCGTGATTGAACCTGATCGGTTCGAAGTTCATATGCGACTTGGAGATATCTATAAAAAGAAAAAAATGTATCAAGAGGCTCTCACCCGTTACTGGTCTGCTATAGCCATTAAAGGCGATGAGTCTTACATCCACCGAAGTGTGTTGGAAATTTATAAAACTCTTTCTGACCTCGAAATTGAAAAGCTGAAAAAGTTGGAAGGGCAAAGCTCCTTCGCACAAACGCATTAGACTCTTATGCGCCCACGTCTCCAGGTAATCTTCCTGGGAATTACCAGCCTACTACTCTATTTATTCCTAACCAAAATTTCAAACGAGTTCAATTGGGGGGAGGGTTATGCCGACCGCCCCATTCTCACTTATCTGGGAATATATTTTTCGCTGTCGCTACTCTTCTTCGCCGTCTGTTCTATTCTTTTTAAACAATCCAATGACCGATTTATCTTTTGGACAATGATCGCCTTCGGCCTGTTATTCAGGTTTTCTATTTTGCCCGCCCAGCAGATACAAGAAGACGATGTCTATCGCTATCTTTGGGATGGAAAGGTTTTTTCCAACAATATTAACCCGTTCGAGTACTCTCCCGCCGAAGTTCACGAATTTAAAGAATTGCGGATTCAGAACCCTGAAACTTATTACGAAATTTACAACGAAAGAAACGAACACGAATTGGAACAACTGGCGGAATTAAAATGGGAATCACCGACATCTCTCAAATTTCTGGAAAGGGTAAATCATCCCAGCGTCCCTACGATTTACCCTCCCATGGCTCAATATGTGTTCCGAGCGGTTCATTTTTTTCAGCCAGATAGCATTCTTGCCATGCGAGTGGCTTTTCTAGTTTTTGATGTTCTGGTTATGCTCTTCATCGTCGGAATTCTTGGCAAGTTGGGATTGAATAAAAATATGAGCGGGGTCTACTTTTGGTGCCCACTGATAATAAAAGAAACTCTCAACTCAACGCATCTGGATATCATTGGTATTTCATTTCTATGCGGTTCTATTTATTTTTTGCTTCATAACCGCCACACCCTGGCGACATTTTTTCTTGCGCTGGGTTTTCTCGGAAAGTTGTATCCGGCTATCTTGTTCCCACTTTACATTCAGGCCTGTTTCCGACATTACAGAGAAGCAGAGGGAAACCCGTGGCGGATTCCAATTCTGAACGCCCTGTTCTTTGTCGGAATAATAATTTTAGGATATGTTCCCTTTATGGGAATTGGACTGCAAATGTTTGATGGCCTCAAAGCTTATTCCCTTTATTGGCAGAGTAATGACAGCATTTTTGCTTCTCTACTTTTTATTTTCAAGAACTTGCTGGGAGATCTAAATGGCATCACTGTTCTATCAAGTTCCCTGCCTGTATTTTTGAGCAAGCTAACTGTCGTTTGCATTTTGACGGGAGTACTAATCTGGCTTTTGTTAAAGAACACTTCACTGATTAATGACCCACAAATATTTTTGAAACAGTTTTTTATATTGATGGCATTGGTATTTTTGCTCAGCCCTATTCAAAACCCTTGGTACCTGTGTTGGGTCGTGCCTTTTTTATGTCTGTTCCCCAACCGGTCATGGATTCTTTTGACAGGTCTGGTTGGACTATATTATTTGGACTTCTATTTCGATTATCAGGAAATTCAATCCTGGAGCCAATGGATCCCCTGGGTTGAATACCTGCCCTTTTATATTTTATTAGTTTGGGATTTCCGAAATAAAAAAAGGGCGCTTGCGGCGGGCAAAAGCAATGAAATATCGTAACAAATTTCGCTTGTTAAGAAGGTGCGGAATGGTTATAGTCGGAACGATCAAAGCCCTCCGTAAACTGATGGAATTTCAATGGCAAACATAACCGTAGACGAAGTTAGAAGATTACTCATTAACAAGAGTATCGAGAACTCCAATGGAATGGATTTTTCCGGTTTGGATCTATCAGGGTTGGATTTTAGTGGGTTGACCATTGCTTCGGCCAATTTCAGCAATACCCGATGTATTAAAACTAAATTCGTTAAGACTTTTCTGTCCAAAAGTAATTTTCAAGGGGCAAACTTGACGGAAGCAGATATGACCACCGCGTACCTTAGGGAAGCTGATTTAAGCCGAGCTACTCTCGAAAATACCACCTTGAGTAGAGCTAATTTGTCAAAGGCTAATTTGGCTGGCGCGAGATGCATGAAGGCCAGTATGACATTCGCAAACTTGAATGGTTGCGACCTTACAAGAGCAAACCTAACCTCTGCATCCCTTCATGGTGCTGATCTCACCAAAGCTAATTTGACCTCTGCTACAACCCGCGATACCGTCTTCAAAAATGCAAAACTCATTGGCACCATTGGCTACAAACCTTAGACCAACTCTAAAAAAGATTTAACCTTGGGTTGAATAGAATCATCGAACCGATTATCTCGGTCGAGTAGAATTCCATGAATCCCTACGTTTCGCGCCCCAACGATATCTGTTTTAACCTCATCCCCAATATGACAAGCCTCGTGAGGTTTGACACCGCTCAGTCGCAAAGCTTCTTCGAATATCTTTTTATCCGGTTTGGCAGAACCCATCACTGCCGAGGGAAGAATAAATTTAAAATGATCTGCTAGCTTTAAATTCTCTAGAGTTGAAGTTAGTCGAGAATCCCAATTCGAAATAACACCTATAATAATTCCCCGCTCTTTAAGCTTTTCAAAAATTTGAGATTCGATCACATCTTCATGAATCTTCCAATTGGAACCATCACGAAAAACTTCAAAGATCAGTTCAAAATATTCATCGAAACGATCGAGTCCGCCGAGGGGTTGAAAAACTTCAAACACCAAATCTTTCCAAAACTTTTCTTCCACTTCTGGCCCAGACTTATTCCCTAAAGACTCGATGCCGCCCATTTTTTTCCACTGCGAACGAAACCCTTCATTGAGTTCATCAGGCGTCCCGGAAAATCCATAATCACGGGCATGCTTGGCATAAACATCCCCCACCGAAGGGTGAACACGAATCAAAGTTCCCCCAACATCGAAGAACACAGCTTTGAAAGAAGTAAGCGGCACGACTTAATTTTCCTATAGTGATAAAAGTTTTCGAATGTTTAATAGATTCATTTGTTAATGCCCCCTCATCCTAACCTTCTCCCTCCAGGGGAGAAGGGATTTTTTGCTCCCTCTCCCTTGAGGGGAGAGGGCTGGGGTGAGGGTGATTGTAAAATATTTTCCAACCTACTCACGTCCCGCCTTTTTTTTCAATTCGTCAATATTATTTTTAACAAAGTCAACACGGTGCTGCAAACCGGCCTTTTCAAAACCTTGTGATGCCTTTTCATAATATTTTATCGCCTTGTCGTATTCGCCCTTTAAGTCCCACGCCGAGCCCAAGTTGCTCCAATCAATGGCCACATCTGGGTGATCAGAACCGAAGGTCTTGAGGTCGATGGCCAAGGCCTTTTCATAGTACTCAACCGCTTTATCGTATTCGCCTTTGGAATGCCATATTGCACCCATGTTACTCCAACAAGTTGCTAACCTTGGATGGTCAGGACCGAAGGTCTTGAGGTCGCTGTTCAAGGCCTTTACATTATATTCTATCGCCTTGTCGTACTCCCCTTTCTCTCTCCATGATTCCCCTAGGTTGTTATAGCTAGTGGCTACATCTGAGTAGTCAGGTCCAAAGGTCTTGAGTATGCTGGCCAGAGCCTTTTCATAATATTTTATCGCCTTGTCGTATTCGCCTTTGGAATGGCATGTTGAACCCATGTTGTTCCAACGAGTTGCTACCCTTGGGTGGTCGGAGCCATAAGCTTTAAGGTCACTCGCTAATGCCAACTCATAGTATTCAATCGCTTTGTCGTACTCCCCCTTTGAGTTCCACGCCAATCCCAGATTGTTTCTGAGAATAGCTACCTCAGGGTGGTCGGGACCATAAGTCTTAAGGTCACTCGCTAATGCCAACTCATAATATTCTATCGCCTTGTCGTAGTGGGCGAGAGTATCCAACATCGAACCTGCTTCATTTAAATAGAGAGAGTTTTCGGGAGCTAACTGAACTGCCTTTTCAAAAAGTTGCAATGCTTCTCGGTAGTCGATGCGTTCGTCAGCAAGTTTGGCGAGTTGGAACGCAGCTTCCGCCCCGGCTTCGGTTTTGGTTTCCGCCTCTTGTAAAATCGTTGCAAATAATGCTTCCGCCTGTGAAGAATCTCCCGCTTTGAGCTTATCGTGGGCAAGAACCAGTTGATCTTCCGAAACAGCGTTCTTTATCTTTTCGCTTTCCAAAGACTTTTCAAATTCTGCGAAAGCGGCATTTCTTTCTTTTAAAGCCTGTTTGGTATTAGCCAGTTTGGCTTCAACCCCTGAAAGTTCCTGCTTCAAGATATTTATTTCATCCTGATTTTTCGTTTTTCCGGGTTTCAAAGAATCAAGAATTTCATTTTTTATTTTTTCGAGTTCATTTTTTATGCCTTCTTCATTTAAACCAACATTATTAACGATTTGGGTCGTTGACGATGCGGATTGCGGAGTTTGAAGTTGAGGAGGTTGAGACTGGGCGGTTTCGACTTCTCCTTCTACTCCTTTTAATCCGACTCCAAATTTGAAACGACGCAATTTTCCTGTATAAAGCAATATTGTGATTACAATGCCCACAAAAATCAATGCGGCTATTCCAATTTCAAGCATTTAGGTCTCCAAAATATCGAGTAAGAACTTCTGTAACCTAACAGAAAATATTCTATAGGCCGAATAAAATTTATTTAGGTAAAAAAGCAGGTCTATTTCTCGTCATTGCGAAGAGCCGAAGGCGATGTGGCAATCTAGAGCAAGTAGGAGAACTTTTTGAGCAGAACAACTTATCGATACAGTGGGATATTGTTTAGGCTGGATCGCCGCACTCCCTTTGGTCGTTCGCGATGACGTGCAAAAACAAGATCATTTAAAGCAACCCCCTGTATCCTCCTTGTCAGGGGGAGTTATTGAAATCTCTATCCAGAAGCTTGAGTATATTTGTATCGCAGTAAAGGAATCGACCAATAGGGTCCAGCGTCACGCTGGGCGTTTTACTATTAGGACGGAGTTGATGCCGAACATGCCGAAGGAGTTGTTCATGATGTAATTTACGGAGGGAAGTTTTTCTGGAGTATTGGCAACGAGGTTATTCACCGCACATTCGGGGTCGAGGTCATCGAGGTTGATGGTGGGGTGAACCATATTATCTTCAAAGGATGGCAAGTTGCCGGACAGTTCTAACGTGCCCGCTGCCCCCATGGTGTGACCGATAAAACTTTTTGTGTTGTTCACACGGGTTTTGGTGTCGTTGCCGAACACATCGCGAATGGCTTTGGTTTCTTGAATGTCTCCCATCTGCGTTGCGGTTGCGTGAGCGTTGATGATATCTATGTCGTTGGGTTTGAGTCCTGCTCGGTCGAGAGCCAGACGCATGCATTGGCTCTGCCTGCCGGGATCGGGCAAAATAAAATCAATCGCATCGGAATTTGAGGCGTAGCCTACAATTTCACCATAAATTTTTGCGCCGCGTTTTTCGGCATCTTCCAGACGTTCGAGAGTGTAGACACAACCGCCCTCGGAGCAAACAATTCCATTTCGGTTTTTATCAAACGGACGACTGGCTTTTGTCGGGTCTTCGTGTTCAGCAAGTGCGCCTTCACTTTTGAAGCTGGCAAAAATTCCGAAGGTATGGATGCTTTCGGAAACGCCTCCGGCTAATGCCAGATCGACTTCCCCAAGTCGCAACATTTGCGCTCCCTGAATGACACCCATATTGCCAGCGGCGCAGGCCGCGCCAATGGTGTAATGCGGACCGGTGATTTTCATATTTAAGGTAACTTCGCCGGC
>JAJFIR010000029.1 GCA_021774795.1 Emcibacteraceae bacterium
AAGGCTCTAATATGGCTCTTGACGCCGCTCAAAATGGTGAAATCCCGCTTGAAAGCCTTGATGCGCCTAATCTATAAAGAAATATATCAATCAGGCTTAAAAATAAAAAATACAGTCGGCATGTAAAAAATAACAAACCCCAATAAAAATACAGGACTTTGTCAACAGTCTGAAACCCCTAAAATTAGGGGGCTTTTTTTATATATGCAAATCGGTTGCAACGACATCAACTCACAAGCATAAAGTGAAGTATTGCTACATACATTATTCATAGTTGATTTTATGATACGTTTTATAATGTAATCATTGACAACATTGTTATATTATTGCACTTTCTTTACGGTTACCAATAAAAATAATAATACAAAACCGGGTATTTCAGGAATTTAAGAAAATAGTTTCTTAAGTAAAAATCATATAAGCGGGAGTGAATTTATATGACCAACAAAACTACTATAGACCGTCGTTTTTTCATGAAAGGTGCGGGTGCTGCTACCTTTATGGCCAGCGCTGCAAGCATACCAGCGATCTCAGCATCAGCGGGCGGTATAGGGCAATCGTCAAGCATGTCCATGTCTTATGACCTTGATGAAGAATATAACCGAATTGGTTTTGGAAATTTCAAATGGGATATGATTAACGCTCAATATGCCCCCCACAAAGTGGAAGTCCCTATGGGCGTTGCTGATATGGACTTCAGAACTATGCCACAAATTACTACTGCCCTTAAGAAACGCTTGAAACATGAGAACTGGGGTTACGAGGCACCGCCACCCGACTATAAAGACAATATTATTGCCTGGAACAAGGAACGCTACAATCATGATGTGCCCAGAGCAACAATTCAAAATTGTTTAGGCGTTCTCGACGGGGTTACAAGTATTTTAAGAACATTCGGTAAACCGGGTGATAAAATTATCATTCAGACACCCGGATACAGTGCGTTCTTTCTCATCATAGACGGTGAACGAATGGAAACCGTTGAAAACCCAATGAAGTTAATCAATGGCCGCTATGAAATGGATTTGGATGACCTTAAAAAACATATTGACGCAGGCGCGCGGCAATTAATTCTTTGCAATCCACATAATCCTACCGGCAACTGTTGGACGGCTGATGAACTTAGGAAACTAGGGGATATTTGCATTGAAAATGATGTGCTGGTTATTGCCGACGAAATCCACTGTGACTTTGTGAATAAACACGCCAAATATACGCCTTACGCAACCATTGGTGAAAAATATGCAATGAACAGTTTCACACTTAAATCAACCAGTAAATCTTTCAACCTGGCTTCCCACAGAACAGCATATATGTTTAGTGACAACACGGATTATATGAAAAGAGTTGTTGAAGAAGGCCATCAAAGATTTTTGCTAAATTATGTAGGTCTGCTTGCTGCCAATACCGCTTATAGACACGGCGCAAAATATATGGACGATATGCAGACATATTTAGACAGTAATGCTAAATTCCTGGAAAAAACTCTTGCAGAACGCATTCCTGATATCAAATATAAAGTCCATGAGGGTACTTACCTCGCCTGGCTTGATTGTAAAGCTCTTTTGAGTAAGCTGGACGCCCAAAAGATGGCTGAAGAACAGAACGCCTACAACATTGAAAATAAAGTAATGGTCACCGACTTTTTTGGTGTTGAGAGCATCAAGCATTTGGATGCCGGTGATTATGTTCAGGAATGGCTCGTTGAGCATGCAGGTGTAAATATTAATGCCGGTGAGCATTATGGCAAGGGCGGTACTGGTTATATGCGTATGAACCTCGGTACCACGCGCCATAAACTAGCGAAAGCATTGTCAAATATCGAAAGTGCTATTGCAAATATTTAAGAAAATTATAATACGAACATAATGATGTGTATAAAATTCGTCAGGTCGGCATTGATTATGCTGACATGTTGATTGATCTTTGGATAGACACCTTCATGCAAGCGTATGAAGGTGTTATTTGACGATGCTATTTATTTGGTACGTGCCGCAAAACAAAATTGGCTCTGGTTATGTGTTTCAGACATTAACTACAGGATGAAATCATTTTATCAAAAAATGAATTTTATAACCGTCGGCCCCGGTACAGTATTTAATATTGGAACGGACCCACGTCCCTCTTCAATCATGGCATTAAAGCTGTAAAAAAACCCACCACACGAATGGCGGGCTTTAGATCATAATATGATTATTTTCTAGTTCGGTATCCTGCCGATCGTCACGCTGGATGGGTATTCATTTGAACGATGTATATTATGGGTTGCTTTTACAAAATCTTCGTCTCTTGCGCTGTAAATATCCATAAATTTATGGGGATTTCTATCCGCCAGCGGAAACCAGGAGCTCTGAATTTGAATCATCACCCGATGGCCCTGTTTAAACGTATGGGATATCCCGGGCATTTTGAAGTTCACATTCGTGACATCACCAGGAACAAAGGGTTCAGGGTTTGCAAAACTGTTGCGGTATTTGCCACGGAAAATATCACCGCGCACCATCATTTGATAACCTTTCATCGGCACATCCATATATTTATTTTCATGTTCTGGAAAATCGTCTGGAAAAACATCAATTACTTTTACAACAAAATCGGCATCTGTTCCGGTAACGGAGACAAACAAATCCGCAGTCACAGGACCCGTTAGCACCAAATCTTCGGTCAGTATATCCGTCTGATAAACCATTACATCAGGGCGGCTCCCTGCGAAACGCTGATCTTCAACCATATATTCCCGTGACCGTGTATTAACAATTGCTCTCGTATAGGGTACGGGGTTTGCCGGATCACTAACATATTCATCTGATCCGTCTGAACTTGGTTTCATATTTGTGAGGCCACCATCTTCTTGGAGATAAAATGTGTAGGGCACTGCATTTGCTGGCGGCCATTGATCATGCTCGCGCCACTCATTCTCACCAGTATAAAATGCGAGGACTTCTGGCAGGTTGGCATCACCTTCATCTTTCAAATACTGATTAAAGAATTTAAGATCGATATTTTCCTTGTAATAGGTAGAGGTTTTAACATCAAACGGCGCATTGCCAAGATGATCACCGTCTGAACGCACCCATCCACCATGAAACCAGGGACCGCGAACAAGAGTATTGGTGGCGCGCGGGTTCTTTTCTTCAATGGATTTATATATAGTTGTTCCACCGTAACTGTCTTCAGCGTCAAATGACCCGACAACCGTCATAACATTGGCAGTGACGTTGTTTAAATGCGTTGCAATTGCACGGCTTCGCCAATATTCATCGTAATCACCATGGGCCATTAGGTCATTCCAGAACGGGCTTTTACCATGGAAGACTTTATCGTTTACATTATGAAGCGCACCAAGTTCCAGGAAAAAGCGGTAACTGTCATCATGGGGAAATTGAAACGAATCTCTTCTGCCTACTTTGGTTGGGTTCTTCGGTCCGGAATCAAAACCACGGAAAAACCGAAATGCATCAAGCATAAAAAAGGCACCGTTGTGGTGAAAATCGTCACCGATATAAATATCACCCATGGGTGCTTGCGGCGATGCTGCCTTAATCGCAGGATGAGTATCAATTATACTTGCCGCACTATAAAAACCCGGGTAAGAAATTCCGAAAATTCCAACATTTCCGTTATGATTATCTACATTTTCCAATAACCATTCGACTGTATCGTAGGTATCTGAACTTTCATCATTTTCTGTACCGGTTTTATTATCATTATGGGGTGTCATAACGCGGTGATCACCTTCTGACATATTTTTACCACGAACATCTTGATAGACGAAAATATAACCGTCTTTGGCAAAGCGATTATCACCACCATTTGGGCCCAGGTAATTAGGATAGTTATTAACACCGTATGGACGCAGTGAATATGGCGTTCTTTTGAGGAGTATAGGATATTCTTTGCTATCGTCTTTTGGTGTATAAACGGAGGTAAATAAACGTACCCCGTCGCGCATGGTGACATAATATTCATGTTTGGTGTAGTTTGCTTTTAAATCATAATCGCCGTCCGAAGCGTTTACGGCATATGTGCTAACGATAAAGATCGATAAAGTTATAAAGAATTTTGACATATTTTTCATAGTTATCCCCTTATTTAAAAAATAAATGAGCGGCTAGCACCCATATATTCAATCAAACTTTTAGAACCTTAAATATTCGGGTCGCGCCTAAACTCGTCAAGATCAATTTCACCTTCCCATTTGGCAACAGATGTACAAACAGCAAGGTCACCAGTGACATTAACCGTTGTCCTAACCATGTCCAATGGACGATCAAATGGAAGAAGAAAACCAACGACTAAAGCGGTTTGTTCCGCTGAAATACCCATAACACCAAGCACCCCGGCAAGCAGGAAAAGACTGGCCGACGGCACCGCAGCGGTACCAATCGAAGCGATTGTTGTCGTAAGGGCAATAAGCGCATAATCCGCTAAACTAAGATCAATTCCAAATGACTGCGCTGTGAAGACAGCGACGGTCCCGACGTAAATGGCCGTGCCGTCCATGTTTATCGTTGCTCCAAGCGGAATAACAGAAGATGCCACAGGTGGTTTAATTCCAAGGTTATCTTCAGCGACAGCAATGGTTACCGGCATGGTCGCGCTACTGGATGACGTTGAAAACGCGACGAGTTGTGCGTCAATGATATCTTTAAAGAAACGCACAGCGGGTAACCCCAGAACAAATTTGATCAGGCTCCCGTGTACGATAATAACATGGAGGAAGCAGGCACCGATAATAGTAGCGGCAAGTGGTAAGACATCTAAGAGTGCCGCAACCCCTTTAGTTCCGACAACAGCCGCGATTAATGCAAATACACCAAACGGCGCAACTTCCATAATGATGTGGGTAATTTTTAAAACCACCTCAGATGCACTGTCCATAACGCTGGCAATCGGCTTTGCCTTTTCTCCGGCAAGCATGATACCAACACCAAATATTAGGGCGAAGAAGATCACGGCCAGAATGTCACCTTCCGCGAGAGCGGCGACCGGATTTGCAGGAATAATGTTCATCATGCGCTCTCCAAGTGGCATAGCCGCGGCGAGCGTTTGCGGCTCACCACCGGTTATTGAGACTCCAATACCGGGTTGGACAACCGCAGAGAGAAATAAGCCGATAACAATAGCAACTGCGGTCGTAGCCAAATATAACCCCATAGTTTTAACACCAATAGAACCCAGCTTTTTTGGACTTCCCATAGCAACTACACCGGAGACGAGAGTAACAAAAATAAGTGGTACCACAATCATCCTGATGAGCTTGATGAACACATCACCAATCCATTTAATGTTTTCCGCAGATTCCCCAAATACGGTGCCGACAATAACACCAAGGATGAGCGCCAATATAATTCGCTTCCAAAGCTTTGTTTCAAACCACATTTTTAGCATTTGTTACTACACTCCCTTTTTATACTTCTGATTTTCTTTTTATAATTTTGTAGCATTTTCACCAAATTATGGAATAAAAATACTTTTCCCTGCCAATGACCTTAAATTATTGTTGTACCTTTTGCAGCATCTTTTGTAAAAGAAGTGGTATTTTTTTAAAAAGGCTTTGATTTTCATGTTTTTACTGATCGATAATTATGACAGTTTTACCTATAATTTGTACCATTACCTCGGCGAAATTGGTGCTGATGTGGAAGTCTACCGAAATGATGAAATATCAGTGGATGGAGTTAATGCAAAAAACCCGAATGGAATAATACTCTCTCCCGGGCCTTGCACCCCTAATGAAGCAGGTATCTGCCTCGAAATTGTTGAAGGACTTGGAAAAGAAATCCCAATCTTAGGGGTTTGTCTCGGGCATCAGTCAATCGGGCAGGTTTACGGCGGCAAAGTCATTCGTGCACCTTATCTAATGCACGGAAAAGTAAGCAAGATAAATCACCGAAACCAGACTATTTTTGCCGGGTTAAATAACCCGTTCTCAGCAACGCGCTATCATTCCCTGATTGTTGACCGTGATAGTCTGCCTGTAGAGTTAAGCATAACTTCTGAAACAGATGACGGTATAATTATGGGAATATCCCACAAAGAATATCCCGTTCATGGTGTCCAGTTTCACCCGGAAAGTATAGCATCTGAACATGGTCATGATTTGCTGCGGAATTTTGTCACTATCGCTGAAGAGTTTAACAATGGATTATGAAAATGTCATATGATTTTAAAAAAACCATTGATGAACTCGCGAACGGTAAAATTTTAACCCGCGACGAGGCACGGGGAGCATTTACCTATATGATGGAAGGTGATGCAACAGGCCCGCAAATAGGAGCTTTTTTAATGGCACTTCGCCTTCGCGGGGAACGGCTCGAAGAAATGGTCGGCGCTGTCCTGGCCATGCGTTCCAAAGCATTGAAAATAAAGGCACCTAGCGATGCCATAGATACATGTGGAACAGGTGGTGGCACGGCCGGAACTTATAATATTTCAACGGCAGCAGCGATTGTGCTGGCCGCCGCAGGTGTTAGCGTAGCCAAACACGGCAACCGCGCTGCATCATCCAAATCAGGAAGTGCTGATGTTTTGGAAACGCTTGGCGTTAATATTGATGCCGATATGCAGATCGTCCAACGGTGCCTTGATGAAATCGGCATCACTTTTTTAATGGCGCGTCGCCATCATAGTGCCGTACGGCATGTTGGTCCTGCTCGCGCGTCGTTGGGGACAAGAACCATATTTAATTTAATCGGCCCCTTATCCAACCCTGCGGACACAAAATACCAGGTCATTGGTGTCTTTGATAAAAAATGGAACAGACCGATGGCTGAAGTTCTTGGAACACTTGGTAGTGAACATGTATGGGTGGTTACCGGTTCAGATGGTCTTGATGAAATTACTATTTCCGGCGAGACCAATGTCGCGGAATATAAAGATGGGAAAGTGACTGAATTCACGATCACACCGGAAGACGCTGGCCTTACGAGAGCCGATTTAAGTAATCTTGAAGGTGGTGATGCAAATTATAATGCCGATGCCATTCATGCTCTTTTTGATGGACAAAAGAATGCTTACCGGGATGTTGTCCTGATTAATTCGGCGGCAGCCCTTCTTGTATCCGGGAAAGTATCTGACCTTAAAAGTGGTGCTCAATTGGCTGCGAAGATCATTGATAGCGGCGCGGCAAAAGAAAAACTTGAAAAATGGATAGAGCTTTCCGGCGAAGAGGTACCAGAAGAAGAAGTTAATGAGTGATATTTTATCGAAAATCGCTGCGACAACGCGTCTTCATGTTGAAAAATGCAAAAGAAATAAGCCGCTGAGTGCCGTTGAAGAAGCGGCAAAGAACGCTTCTCCGGTGCGAGGATTTCAAATTAATCTTCAAAAAGCTAAAGAAAGCGATAAGTTTGGTCTTATCACCGAAATTAAGAAAGCGAGCCCAAGTAGAGGCCTTATTAGAGATGATTTCGATCCATCAGTCCTTGCAGAGGCTTATGAAGCCGGTGGTTCGTCCTGTTTAAGTGTTCTTACCGACGTTCCTTATTTTATGGGTGCTGATGAATATTTGATGGACGCGCGTGCGGCTACGACACTTCCTGCGCTGCGAAAAGATTTTATGATTGACCCGTATCAGATTGTTGAAGCGCGAAGTTTAAATGCAGATTGCATTCTTCTTATTATGGCGATGATTGATGATGATTTGGCAGCTGAATTGGAGCAAACCGCCACTGAACATGATCTTGATGTATTAGTTGAAGTTCATAACTATAACGAATTGGAAAGAGCACATAAATTAAAAACTTCATTGCTGGGAATAAACAATAGAAATCTTAAAACATTCGATGTAACCTTGGATACGACGATTGAGCTGTCAAAATATGCCGATAAGAATAAAATGCTAGTCAGTGAAAGTGGTTTATTCACATATGATGATCTGCGGATGGTAAGTGAAACATGTGGTATTAATAATTTTCTTATTGGTGAAGCACTAATGCGGCAAAATGACGTTACAAAAGCAACGCAAAAAATGCTATTTAGTGATTAAGGTCAATTTTTCAGAATCAGTAAAAGCTTAGGAAAGAACTATGTCAGGACTTACCCATTTAGATGATAACGGCCGCGCCAGTATGGTGGATGTGTCAGAGAAAGAAGAAACCAGACGCATTGCTGTTGCGAAAGGTCGCATTTACATGAAATCCGAAACATTGACCCTTATCGAAAGTGGTGATGTCAAGAAAGGCGATGTTTATACGGTGGCGCGGCTTGCCGGAATAATGGCTGCAAAGAAAACAGCTGACCTTATTCCACTTTGCCACCCCCTGCCCATTCAGAATGTCCAGGTCGACCTTAAAAGTAATCGAGGCGAAAGCTGCATTGATATTTCGGCCACTGCCAGCCTTTTTGGTCGCACCGGGATAGAAATGGAGGCACTAGCGGCAGTTTCAGTCGCAGGACTGGCTATCTATGACATGTGTAAGGCGGTCGATAAAGCCATGAAAATTACAGATGTCCGACTTGTACACAAGTCCGGCGGCAAATCGGGAACTTACAACGCGGATTAAAATATGGCATTGTTACCAGTATATGAAGCTTTAGATCGCATATTAAACTCAATTAATCCGCTAAATGCAGAGTTAATCAGCTTACACGACGCTCTAGGCCGTGTTACGGTCGAAGATGTCACGTCCAACCTAACCCAACCGCCATTTGATGCGTCAGCAATGGACGGCTACGCAATTAAGTATAAAGACGCGTCAAAAACACTAGATATCGTTGGCATTTCTCAGGCCGGAAAAGCATACCCAGATACTATCAAAAGTGGTCAAGCCGTTCGAATTTTCACCGGTGCGCCGATGGTCAGTGGTGCTGATACAGTGGTTATTCAGGAAAATGTCCTGCGCGACGGCGACAAACTCACCATCAACAACTGTAAAACCAGAGGTAGCAATATTCGTGCGGCAGGCGGGGACTTTAAAGAAGGCCAATGCTTGGTCAAAAAGAACATCACTTTGGATGCAAGACATATTGCTTTACTCGCGGCGGGTAATGTCGCCGAAATAGACGTATATATAAGACCGAAGGTCGCATTACTTGCAACCGGAGACGAACTTCTTGAAGTAGGTTCAGAAATTGGTCCCGATAAGATTGTTAACTCTAATATTCCTTTGTTTAAGGCACTTATCGCGGAGCACGGCGGTGTTGCTATCAATCTTGGCACTGCAAAAGACACAGAGGAAGACGTAAAAGCAAAAATCGCACTCGTTAAAGACGTTGACATGTTCGTCAGTATTGGCGGCGTGTCTGTTGGCGATTATGATATTATTCAAGACGTCTTAAAACAATCCGGATTAAAAGTCGACTTTTGGAAGGTGGCGATGCAACCGGGTAAACCAATTGTTTATGGTGATTTCAATGGTATTCCCTATTTCGGCATGCCGGGAAATCCATCAAGTGCCTATGTTTGCTTTGCAAACTTTATGCTTCCCGCGCTCAATAAAATGCAAAATAAGGCAGAAAACGGTTTCCAACATAGTTACGCGCAACTGGAACATGATATTAAAGAAGGTGGCGACCGCATGAATTTCATGCGCGCAATTTACAATGAAAATGACAAAGGGGAAAAATTTGTCAGCTCTAACTTAAGTCAAAGCAGCTCCAAGTTAAAAACGTTAGCGGATTCAAATTGTCTGCTCGTTCGTGATGTTAATGCGCCGGCCACGAAAACCGGTGATCTGGCCAAAATTATCCTGATTAAGCCTGGAGTTTTTTGTTCTTGACAAAAGAATATATATAGAACATAAAAGAACATATAAGGTTTAATCTGTGAATTTCAGGAGATATTCTATGCTAACGAAGAAACAACACACATTGCTCATGTTAATTCATGATAAGTTAAAAGAAGATGGTGTTGCCCCTTCCTTTGAAGAAATGAAAGTTGCATTAGAACTCAAATCCAAATCCGGTATCCACAGGCTAATAAACGCCCTTGAAGAACGTGGTTTTTTACGTCGGCTACCCAACCGTGCACGAGCACTTGAAATTATTAAATTACCCGAGGATGAAGATACGTCACCTGCTTCTAATAATTTATTTAGGCCGGAATTTGGAAACCGTGCACCGGAAGTTGACCCTAACACCATTGAAATCCCTCTACATGGGAAAATTGCTGCGGGTACACCGATCGAAGCACTCGAACAATATGAAAACATCGGGGTTCCTGCCGGAATGCTTGGAACAGGCAGCTATTACGCTCTTGATGTTGATGGCGATAGTATGTTGGAAGCGGGTATTTTGGACGGTGACCGCGTAGTAATTGAAAGATGTGATAGTGCAAATAGCGGATCCATTGTTGTGGCACTTGTCGATGAAGAGGAGGCAACCTTAAAAACTCTTCAAAAAAGAGGTCCGGATATCGCACTTGAACCTTCAAACCGTGACTTTGAAACACAAACATATCCTGCGAACCGAGTGCGTATCCAGGGTCGCTTGGTTGGACTGCTCCGTCAGTATTAATTTCTGAATGTGCGTTCTGATGGAAAGTGCACTATGGCAGCTGTTCCAACACCCTTTGCGCTATTGATTTCAAACTTTCCCTGAAATAGCTTCACAAACGCGTTGACCAGAGGAAGGCCAAGGCCGGTACCGGAAATTTCTTTGTTTTTAACCAAATCTACACGTCGGAAAGGGATCATCGCGACATTAATATCTTCTTCCGTCATACCAATTCCATGATCAATTATCGAAAGCTCAATACTACCTTCTACACTGATCACCAACTTAATTCGAATGTCATTATTGGGAAGTGAATATTTTATAGCATTGGAAAGCAGATTAATTAAAATCTGGCGGA
This sequence comes from Emcibacteraceae bacterium, assembly GCA_021774795.1. Taxonomy (GTDB): domain Bacteria; phylum Pseudomonadota; class Alphaproteobacteria; order Sphingomonadales; family Emcibacteraceae; genus Pseudemcibacter. Next base: position 10,796 of record JAJFIR010000029.1, read on the forward strand.
ACGTTTTTTCGTCCCCGCGAAGAAAAATATCTTCTATCGGAATTTCTTCTGATATTTTGATATTATTGTCATTGGCCATAGTTGTTACCATCTGCATACAGGACTGGATTTCATATTTTATATCAATTTTCTCTTCGCCAAATTCTTGATGACCTGCTTCGATCTTCGAAAGATCAAGCAAATCATTTATAATCGCCAGCAGATGCACCCCACTCGAATTAATTAATTTTGCGTATTCAACAAAGTTATCTTCGAATTTTTCGGGCTTCACGCCTCCTTCACCTGATAGAATGCTTGAAAAACCTATAATCGCATTCAAAGGCGTCCTTAGTTCATGGCTCATATTTTGCAAAAATATACTTTTATATTCGCTTGCTTTTTCCGCCTTTTTCCGCGCTTCGAACAGTTCTTTTTCAGTTTGTTTTAACTCAGTAATATCTGTAGAGATACCGGCCAGAGCTCTTTCACCGGTAGTCTCATCTTCTATGATAAATTTATTGCTGTAAAATACTTGATCCCCATCTGCTTTTTCTTCGCCGCCATGGATATGACCGTTAAAGACACGCCGATCCAGCTCCATAACCTTCTTAGCCAGCGTACTACTGAACACTTCACTATCATCTTTTCCAATGAAATCGACTACTTCTTTGCCCACGGAATTAGCCCCTTTTTCATTGATCATAAGGTATTTTCCGTTTTCGTCTTTTAGATAAATAGCATTGGGGATTGCTTCGACAAGAGCCGCTAGAATCTTTTTATTGATCTGTAACAAAGTATAAGCCCGATTTTAGTTTACCAACTACACGATATGGTAGTTCAAAGTCAGTTCTTAAAATACCAAGCATTATTTAATATTTTGCTAATCAATAGAACAATGAAAAGTTTTAGTTTCATCAAATGTCGCTTACAATTTAGCACCGCGTGGCTTAATGTAAGTATCTGAATTGATTATGAGGTTCAAAAATGCAGTGGCGTGATGAAGGTATAATCCTTGCAATACGTAAATATGGTGAGTATGACGCCATTCTTGATGTGTTGACCCGTAAACATGGCCGCCATTCAGGTATCGTTAAAGGTGGTCTTGGCCGAAGGCAACGTGGTAATATACAGCCTGGAAATGAGATTTCCGTTACTTGGCGAGGCCGTTTGGAGACCCACCTTGGAACATATAGTGTTGAACTCAAAAAAGCGCGCGCTGTGGCCTTTCTTTATAGTCCCTCTAAACTTGCGGCATTAAATAGTTGCTGTAGCCTGCTTTGTGTCGGGCTCGCAGAAAACGAAGCACATGAGCTTTTACTCGATGGCCTGCTGGCCTTTCTGGACACACTTGAAGTCGCAGAGGACAATATATTAAATTGGGGCCCTCTACTCGTTAGATGGGAACTCGGGCTTCTTACGGAACTTGGGTTTGCCTTAAATTTGGATAACTGTGCGGCTACCGGTGTAACAGATGAACTAATTTATGTCTCTCCTAAATCCGGGCGAGCCGTTAGCCAGGAAGCGGGCGCGCCATATCATGATAAAATGTTAAAATTACCGGCATATCTTACGGAGGATGGCCAAGAAGTCGTGATGAAGGATGTCAAAGACGGACTTAAGTTGACCGAGTTTTTCATGGACCGACATATGCTTAATCCGTACGATAAAAAGATCACACAAGCGAGGCGAATGATCATGGATTACCTTGTTTAGACATCCAGAGACATAAAAGGTGCCTGATGAAATGCTTTTGCAAAGTTCGATCAAAGTATAATGATTGACGTTACAGAAGCAGCACCAAAAGTATGTGAATTTTTTTAACTTTTAACCGCTTAAACTATAGCGTCAACGATTTTTTTTGTTATAGTATCATCCATGAATACAGCAACATCAGAAGATACAATTTTTAACGCTCCGCTCGGTGATACTCTGGGCGAGCGTTACCTTTCATACGCCATGTCAACCATCATGTCTCGCTCGCTTCCAGACGTCAGGGATGGACTTAAACCCGTTCATCGACGCCTTCTTTATGCGATGAGGCAATTAAAATTAAATCCGGACACCGGTTTTAAGAAATGCGCACGCGTTGTCGGTGATGTTATTGGTAAATATCACCCTCACGGCGACCAATCCGTTTACGACGCTATGGTCAGATTAAGCCAGGAGTTCGCAGTGCGTTATCCTCTGGTTGATGGCCAGGGTAATTTTGGAAACATCGACGGCGATAACGCCGCTGCCATGCGTTATACGGAAGCACGGATGACCGAAGTTGCATTGGCGTTGATGGAAGATATTGATAAGCAGACGGTTGATTTTCGTGAAACATATGATGGTGAGGAAGAAGAGCCAACCGTGATGCCCGCCAATTTCCCGAATTTGCTCGCTAATGGCGCAATGGGCATTGCCGTCGGCATGGCAACAAGTATACCGCCCCATAATGTCGATGAAATATGCGGTGCGCTATTGCACCTTATTAAAACGCCAAATGCAGGAATAGCCAAGCTGGTTGATTTCATCCAAGGTCCAGATTTTCCCACTGGCGGTACTATTGTTGAACCGAGAGACAGCATAATCGAATCCTACAGTATCGGACGTGGTAGTTTTCGGATGCGTGCTAACTGGCATGTTGAGCCTGGGTCCCACGGCATGTATCAAATTGTTGTGACGGAAATTCCCTATCAGGTGCAAAAATCACGTTTGATAGAAAAAATTGCTGATCTTATTTATAGTAAGAAATTACCAATACTTGGTGACGTCCTTGACGAAAGTTCCGAGGACATCCGTATTGTTTTAGAGCCGAAAAACAGAAATATTGAGCCCGAAATGCTCATGGAAAGCCTTTATAAGCTAACAGATTTTGAAACACGTTTCTCCCTTAACATGAATGTTCTCGAAGGCGGTAAAATGCCGCGCGTTATGAACTTACGGGAAGTATTACAGGCCTTTTTAGATCACCGCCAGAATGTTCTTATTCGGCGTTCCAAATTCCGTTTGGAAAAAATTGATCACCGACTGGAAGTATTGAGCGGCTATTTAATCGCTTTTTTGAACCTTGATGAAGTTATCCGCATTATCCGCGAAGAAGAAGAAGTAAGGAAGTGTTTAATGGATACGTTTAATCTTACCGAAGTTCAAGCGGACGCCATTCTTAACATGCGGTTAAGGTCCCTCCGTAAATTGGAAGAAATGGAACTTAAAATCGAACATTCGGAGCTAGAAGAAGAAAAATCTATGCTGCTCGCATTGCTTGATAGCGAAGATTTAAGGTGGCAAACTATTGCATCAGATATAAAGGGACTTAAGAAAAAATTTGGCAAAAATACTGAACTTGGCGCCAGGCGAAGTGAATTTAACGATGCCCCAGAAGCGACGATAATCCCGCTGGAAGCGATGATTGAAAAAGAACCAGTGACCGTCATTTGTTCGAAAAAAGGTTGGATCCGAGCCATGAAAGGTCACGTGGTAATCGATGATAAAATTAAATATAAAGAAGGTGATGAAGAAAAATTCGCTTTCCACTGCCAAACAACAGATAAAGTTCTACTGTTTGCCTCAAACGGTCGATTTTACACCCTAGGAGCCGACAAATTACCCGGCGGAAGAGGTCATGGTGAACCAGTCCGTTTGATGATTGATCTATACAATGAAGAAGAAATTGTATCGTTATCATTATATAAAACAGGCAGTATGTTAATCGTTGCTGCTGAAACCGGACGCGGTTTTATTGCTGAAGCGGATAAAGTCATCGCAAGTACAAGAAACGGCAAACAGGTTATGAACGTGGAAGACGGGAAAAATAAAGCAGTCATTGCATGCGTGATTGAGGAAGGTGATGATCATATCGCAATTGTCGGGCAGAACCGAAAACTTCTTCTATTCCCTGTTGATCAGATGCCGCAGATGACACGAGGCAGAGGTGCCATTTTGCAAAAATATAAAGGTGCGAAAATGGGCGACATTATTTCTTTTAATAGTAATGATGGATTGACCTGGGAAATGCGTGGTGGGAAAACCCGGACGGAAATTGATTTAACAGGGTGGATCGGCAAACGCGGACAGGTCGGCAGGATGCCACCACATGGATTTCCGTCGAATAATAAATTTTCCAGATAGATAGAAAGGAGTGAATATACAGAATGTTAAAATTTACTCCCATGCTGTCGGCTGCAACCCACACTATTGCGACCGGAAACAAGGTGCAGCTACAACTGCCCTGCGCCAGCCATAAAAAGACTTTTGTTGAATTCATTGCCCGCAACAAATCCTATCACGAGCCATGGGTTTATGTGCCAAGCAATGCTAAATATTTTGATCACTATATTAAGCGAACGAAACTTGGCAAAAGTCTGGGGTTTTTTGTATTCAGAAATGAAGACGAGAAATTCGTAGGCGTGATAAATTTAAATAACATCCGCTTAAATCCTTTCGGGTCGGCAAGCCTCGGATATTACGGCGAGCAACAGTTATCTAACAGAGGATATATGAAGGAAGGGATAAAACTGGTTCTTCAACATGCTTTTTCTAAAATCGGATTAAACCGCGTTGAAGCTAATATTCAACCTGAGAATACAGCCTCTATTGCTCTTGTTAATTCTATCGGCTTTAAAAAAGAAGGTTTTTCTCCAAAATTTTTGCAAATTGGTGATAAATATCGCGATCATGAAAGATGGGCTTATCTGGCGGAAAATTTCGAAAATCAATAATTATTCTGTTGTTTTCATTTTGCTGATAGTTGTAGGTTGGCTAGCGGCTTCAATATCAAAATTTGAAAGATAAATTCGCACTTTGCCCCAACCGATGGGAAATTCCGTGTATACAGGAACCGTTGCGTCAAAGCCATCTAATTTTCCAAACCATAAGCGGGTTTTTTGATCATCATCAACACGGCTCTTTTTACGTTTTTTCCTCTTCTTAGTTCTTTTAATATTTCCGGCTATCAGTTTTCCATCAATGGCACAAATAGATGCGTTTCCCGCGAAAACCGACCTACCTTCGGGTTTCATCATTTCGTTTTCTTCGCAAATAAAGGATTGTTCTGATACAAATATGCCGCCGAACTGTCTTTTGGTTTCAAGCTCTTTATAATCTTCTTTAAAGTCTTTATTCATTATCATATTTAGAAAAATGCTCATGGGGTCTGCGCCAAATTTTTCTTCTTCCGGGATGGGAATATATTCAGTGTCCTCTCTCAAGTTTAATTCTTGCTCATGCTCCATTACTTTAAGAGTATGCGGGTCAAACTTAACCTTGTTTAGATAGGTCAATTTACCAAAATTCCCACTGCTTTCATAATATTTTGGACGAAATTCACCGCCTGACAATCTTATCCCCCGACTTAACGTATCATTAGCGGATTCGTTAAACATTCTTGCGATGCCGCCGACTTCGTAGTGCGCTGCAATTTGGTATTGATCATTAGAAATAAAAGTTTCACTCGTAATATAAGCGACAACAAAACCCGCCCAGTACGCTTTATAATCCAAAGTAACTTTATAAGATGGCACGTCTTGGGCTTTGGCAAAAGTAGACATACTTAATAATATGATTACAGTCTTATAAAATATTTTCATAATATTCTTCAATTCATGGATTCTAAACGTTCTAATGCCAGATTAATTTTTTCAGCTTTTTGTGCCGCTTCATCCAGTCCCTTTTTATTTTCTTCAATGACCGTCGCCGGTGCTTTTGCAACGAAATTATCATTATTCAATCTACCTGCCACCGATGCAATTTCTTTTTTCAACTTATCTAAGTTTTTGTTGAGTCTATCTTTCTCTGCATCAACATCGATAACACCGGCAAGCGGCAGGTAATAAGTTGCTTCACCAACCACTACGGAAATACTTCCCTTCGGAATTTCCCCGATCTGATATTCTACGTTTTCAAGTCGTGCTAACCGTTTAAGGATTGAAATCTGACGATCAAGAGCTTCAACCGTGTCCTTAGATGCCCCGGAAACCAGCATGTCAATCTTCGCACCGGCTGGCACATTCATTTCCGCTCGCGCGGTCCTTATTTCAGATATGACCGTGATGAGCCAATTCATTTCGTCACTTGCGGCTTGATCTATGTTATTTTCGTCATAAATCGGCCAGTCCGCTAAAATTAGGTCTGTATCACGGCTATTTGATAATTTTTTCCAAAGTTCTTCCGTTATAAAGGGCATAAATGGATGCAATATTTTTAATATCTGGTCCATCACCCAAGCAGATGTTTGCTTCGTTTCCTGCTTTTCGGCACTTTCTTCGTCATAGAATTGTGTTTTTATTAGTTCTATATACCAGTCACAAAAAGTACCCCAGGTAAAATGATATGCCGCCGCAGTTGCTTCGTTATAGCGGAAAACTTCCAAGGACCGAGTTACCTTCTGCGTAGCTTTTTCTGCCTCGCCTATAATCCATTTATTTACGGGAAGTTGCACATTCGATGGATTAAAATCATCTTCAGAATTAAAACAGTCATTCATTTCGCAAAATTTCGCTGCGTTCCACAATTTGGTACCAAAGTTACGGTAACCTTCAACCCGCTTATCGGACATTTTTATATCACGCCCTTGTGCCTCCATTGCGGCGAGCGTGAAGCGAAGTGCATCAGCACCATATTTATCCGCTAGTTCAAGCGGATCGACAATATTTCCCTTACTTTTTGACATTTTTGCGCCGTGCTCGTCACGCACCAATGCGTGGACATATACGGTCTCGAACGGCGTTTCCGGTTTACCTTCTGAATCTTTCATAAAATAAAGACCATCCATCATCATTCTAGCAACCCAGAAGAAAATAATGTCAAATCCCGTGACCAATACATCTGATTTATAGTATCTGGCTAATTCAGGCGTCTCATCAGGCCACCCCAATGTAGCATTTGGCCACAAAGCAGAAGAAAACCAGGTATCAAGGACATCCTCATCACGGGTGATCTTTCTAACTTCGCCATAATAGTTATCCGCCAATTGTTGCGCTTTATTTTCATCTATCGCTACAAAAACCTTGCCGTCATCGCCGTACCACGCGGGTATCTGATGGCCCCACCATAATTGCCTGGAGACGCACCAGGGTTCTATGTTACGCATCCATTCATAATACGTCTTTTCCCAAGTCTTAGGTACAAATTTTGTATCGCCGTTTTCGACTGCGGCTATCGCCGGCTTAGCCAGCGTTTCGGCATCCACATACCATTGATCGGTCAACCATGGCTCAATAACTACGCCAGAACGATCGCCATAAGGTACCATATGAACGGTAGGTTCGGTTTTTTCCAAAAGATCCAGTTCATCCATATCCTCAACAATCAATTTACGTGCTTCAAATCGCTCCATACCTTGATATTTTTTTGGAACATTTTCATTTAAATTCGCCTGCGCATCAAAGATATTTATATTTTCAAGATCATGGCGTTTACCAACCATATTATCATCGAAATCATGTGCTGGCGTTATTTTCACAGCCCCTGAGCCTTTTTCCGGATCAGCATGTTCATCCGCAATAATAATTAGTTTACGGCCAACTAATGGTAAGGTCAGTGTTTTGCCAATAAGGTCCTTATACCGTTCATCGTCCTCGTTGACTGCAACCGCAACATCGCCAAGCATTGTTTCAGGACGGGTGGTTGCCACAGTTAAATAGCGGCCTTCTTGCCCATCCACGGGGTACTTGAAATGCCAGTAAAATCCGTTAACTTCTCTTTGTTCGACTTCCAAATCTGAAATGGCAGTGCATAATTTTGGATCCCAATTAACCAACCTTTTTGCTTTAAAAATTAGATCATCATTATAAAGATCGACGAATTTCTTAAGTACCGCGTGCGCAAAACCATCATCCATCGTAAATTTTTGGCGGCTCCAATCACATGACTGGCCTAACCTTCTCATTTGGTTAAAAATTATCCCGCCGGATTGCTCTTTCCATTCCCAAACACGTTCGATAAAACCTTCCCTGCCCAAGTCATGGCGTCGAATATTTCCTTCATCCAACTGACGTTCGACAACCATTTGTGTCGCGATACCTGCGTGATCCATCCCTGGCTGCCATAACGCGTCTCTGCCGCGCATTCTCTCAAACCTTATCAGAATATCCTGAAGCGTATGATTTAAAGCATGCCCAATATGGAGGCTTCCTGTGACATTTGGAGGCGGTAAAATAATCGTAAAAGGCTCTGCATCTGGTCTTTGCCCACATTTAAAAGCACCACTGCTATCCCAGTAATCATATATTTTCTTCTCTAATGATGAAAAATCGAACGTCTTATCAAGCATTTTTTAATCTTATTCCCAAATAAAAACAGAAGAACCACGAAAATGGCCCTTCTGTATAAAACTATAACTTCTAATCTGTTTTGTCTTTAATAATTTATGGTTTTTTTGTTCTTGCTAACCTGGCAATTTCCTTCGCAATCATACGTTCCGCCAACGACGGAAGGTTTTCTTCCAACCACTGTTTTAACATTGGCCGCAAAAGTTCACGGACTAAGTCTTCTAATGTATTTCCGGAACCTTGATATCCCGATGTCAGTAACGCAGATAGTGCATCAAATTGTCCCTGAATTTCATCAGATACCGTTTCTGATATCAGTACATCATCGCCTTCAGCCGGATCAACATCGTCAATATCCAAACCTGCTGCCACCTCATTTGGTTCCTCTTCTGGCTCGGGTTCCTCATCTTTTGGTTCTTCGGCGGCTTCTTCTGGCTCATCTTCCATAACAAGCTCGTCTTCGCTTTCCTCCACATTATCAAACATGCCGTCAATGTCATCTTGCGAGGCTTCCTCAAGATCGTCTTCAGTCAATTCCAAAACCTCCTCTTCTTCTTTTTCTGCTTCAGGTTCCTGTTCGGGTTCTGGCTCTTTTTCGGGGGCGGCTTCCTCAGCTGGCTTCTCTTCTTCCTCATCATCCTCTGAAATAATACGGCGGATAGACGCTAGAATTTCTTCCATGCTTGGTTCGTCTTCTTTTTCCGGTTCGCTCATTCTTAAACTATCCTGCACTAAGTTTTATAAAGCATTGTAAATTACATATTATTCTTTATATCCGCTTTAACCATATTTGTTAACCATAATATTTTTATTTAATTTCATAAGATTATCAATGTTTTTTAACATTTTCTCGAAAATAAAAAACGGCACCATAAGAATATAGTGCCGTAATATTTAATAAAAATTAAAGATTTGAGTTTTTTAACTAACTTTTAGCTTATTCAACACCAAAACCGTACAGCTTGTTTTCAACGTCCTCACTTCTTTGCGCTGCATCATATACTGGAACATTCAATTTCAAATCACTCGCATTCAATTTACCCATAGAGGCTAACAAATTATACGCGGACACCGTTCTATCATTTACGGCACGTGCATTATTAACACGAGCATCAAGTAGCTCTTGTTCTGCATCAAGTACATCCAATATTGTTCTTGATCCAACATCTGCTTCCTGACGTACTCCTTCAAGTGCGATTTCGTTGGCTTCCAGTTGCGATTCAGTTGAAGTTATTCGCGCTGTGGCTTCCCGGAAGCTTTCCCAGGCATTACGAACAAGTTCATGAACTTCTCGCTCCGCAGCAACAGCCTCCATGCGAAATTGGCTACGTTCCTGTTTTGCTCGACGGACGACAGATGCCTGAACCCCTGCCTGATAAATAGGAACACGCAAATTTGCCTGGATTGATTTGGCGGTCGATGCTTCACCAGTAAAAGTAGAATCCCAACGTCTATCGTAGCTAGCTCCAACTGTTACCTCAGGCCCAAGACCACCATATTGTTTTTTAACGGCGTAACCAGCGGCCGCTTCAGATGCTCTTGCCGCTACAATTACCGGATGATTTGTTGATGCAATATCCAGCGCCGCTTCCTCAGACGCCGGTAGACCAGGAAGTTCAATATCCCTTTCAAGGGTACCAGGCGCATCACCAATAATGCGTCGATATGCGGCGCGACTTGCCGTTAATGTTGCTTCAGCACCAATTTGTTCTGACTGTGCACGGGATAGGCGTGCTTTTGATTGTGCCACATCGGTACGGGTAATTTCACCTACTTCAAACCGATCTTCACTCGCCTGCAATTGACGTGAGAGTGCGATAACATTGTTAGTGGTGAATTCAAGAAATGCTTCATCACGAATAACATTTGAATAGGCCTGCACCGCTGAAATAAATATCTGTTGCTCAATGTTACTGAGTTGGGCGCGACCCGCTTCAACTTGTTTACGAGCTTCCCGAGTGCCATTCACGGTTTGGAAACTTCTGAAGATAGGTTGTTGTATTGAAATCCCTAAAGCTTTTGGTCTAGGGTTTGTTGTACCGTTCGCAAACGGGCTACCTGATCGAATATTTTGTTGCCTCGCATAAGAAGCAGTGGCTTCAATCGTTGGGCGCCAGCCGGATTTGGCCTGATTAACCAATTCATCATTTGCACGTTGGCTTGCACGCGCTGCTTCAAGCGTGGGATTATTTAGATAAGTCGTAATTAGTGCGGATCTCAAATCGTCCGCATTTACAGAAATTGTACTGCCTAATAATCCTGTTAGAATTAGTGCCGTACTAAGAATAGGTCTCTTCATAATTAATCCCTTAGTTTTCGTCAATTGTCATTTGAATAATGGTAAAAGACTTATATTTCCTTAATTTTTGCGAATTTGCCTTAAAATGTTACCACTGTCAACATCAAGTTGCCATAATGCGTTTAAACGTTAAATATATGCGATGAACACTTACTAGATGATAAAAACTTTTTTAGTCAATTTTGTTGCATTTTCGTATTCTTGAACGGAGCAATAATTATGCCAAAAAATAAATCATTTAATTTCAATAGCTTAACATATAAATGTTCATTTTCGAACGATTATTACTGTTCGTTATCGGACAAAATGTACGATTATGAACGATCGTTAGCTCCGTTCTTTTGATTCTAAAATTCGAACCCTTTCGCCTTTTCAAATCCTTCAAGTTTTGGCGCAGCGGCATCAAACAAGATTCGCACACCGATAATTTTGTCAATATAAGTGATTAACGCAGCACGACCGAAGCCATCTTGATTAAGGAAGCATAGGATACGTCCTTCATCGTTCAACTGATCCAAAAGTGAATGTGGAACTTCATCAACCATACCGTTGATGAAAATCAGATCATATGGTCCTTGTTTTGCTAGACCCCGGTTATGAGACGCGTTTATCACGGCTACATTATCGCAGTTTTCTTGGGCAAGATTATCAGTAGCGATTTTTGCAAGCTCTGCGTTTTCTTCAATGCTCACTACTGCTTCTACCAAATTACTGAATACCGCTGATGAATAGCCGGTTGCGGTTGCAATATCGAGCACCAGCTCATCTTCGCGGATTTCCGCGGAACTCAAAAGCTTAGCAAATGCAAGTGGCTCCACCAGATAGCGCCCGTCTGACACTTTTATACTCTTATCCAAATAGGCTACGCCCTTTCTACCTTCAGGAACGAATACTTCGCGATTTACGTTCTTTATGGCTTCTATCACATTTTCATCTGTTACGTCATTAGGAAGCAATTGGCCATCGATCATATGCTGCCTTTCAGCAGAATGGTCGCTATCCTTAGTCATCATATTCATCAAGCTGTTCCAATAATTTCAAATGCTGCATTTTTATAGTACGATTACGAATTCATTTCAATAAAGACCATGACAATAAGCAATATTTATTACGCGTCTTCTTCCGACCGGTCCGTGGCCTTTTCAGGCGCGTTGGTCATATTCGACAGCTCTTCGCGCATTTCTGCGGTTAGAACAACATCAACAGCGTCAAATGAAGGGGTTAATTGCTCAGCACTTCTGCCACCTATAATAGGTGCGGTGATTGAAGGATGTGATTCTGCCCACGCGACGGCGAGACTAATAGGGTTTATGCCTTTATCTCGCGCATAGGCCGTGAAATCAGCGGCAATTTCAGCATTTCTTTTATCTTCGTACCGCTTATTATACATGGGCATCGTATTTATGCGGCCCTCTTCACTTTCTTTGCTTTTGGAAAGGTATTTTCCTGTAAGTATGCCGCCCCCGAGCGGACTGTATGAAAAAACACCAAGTTTCTCACTTCCCGCCATCGGGAGGATTTCACTCTCACATTGCCGTTTTAATAAACTATACATTGGTTGAATACAGGCAATCGGCGCATAATTATATTGTTTTGTAATGCTGACGGCTTTCATATATTGCCACGCTGCAAAATTACTAAGCCCAACATAATTGATTTTCCCCTGATGAACAAAGTCGTTAAAGGCAGAAAGGCTTTCTTCCAAATTACATTCATCATCAAATCGATGCATGTAATATATATCTATGTAATCCGTTCCCAACCTTTTTAAACTGTCATCCAACGCACGCGTAAGATGAGTACGGTTGAGACCGCGCCCCCACGTTTCGTGGCCACCACCGGCATAAGTGTCTACTGCGAAATAGGCTTTGGATGATATAATAACTTCTTCGCGGTGATTTTTGATTAAATGGCCCAAGATTTCTTCCGATTTGCCACCTGAATACAAATTTGCGCAATCGAAAAAGTTGATGCCCTTGTCGCGAGCAGTTGAATAAATTTTGGCTGATTCCGCTTCGTCAGCACCTGACCCAAAAGTCATCGTTCCCAAACATAATGAAGAGACTTTTATTCCTGTTTGGCCCATTCTTTTATATTTCATAGTAGTCCTCACTTAAAATATTATTTTCTGCTCGCATTTATTCTTTCATAACATCATAATAAATATAGGAACACCAATTAAATCGCGAAATTGTGATTTATCAACTGATTATTCTTTTTCGCGTTTGTTGATAAGCTTGAAGAAAATTAATTAGGAGGATTTAATGTTAAGGATTTTTGAAAAAATTAATTTCACAATCTGGGCGGCGGTCGTGTTTACTGCCTTAACGTTATCGCCGAGCTTGGCACAAAAAGTTTTTCCGGGACATCAACCACCTGTTCCGGCATTTTCCGGCCAAACAAGAGCACCAATTGCAGATCAAAGTGCCGCAGTTGATATTACTGTGATAAAAGACGATTTATTTCTACCGTGGGGTATCGCAGCACTACCTAACGGTAATTTCCTTATGAGTGAAATGACGGGGAGACTTAGTTTGGTTAATGCTGACGGCATCGTAACTGCGCCCCTGCCAGGCCTTCCACCTGTCCGGGGTTACTGGTTTATGGGACTTATGGATATTGTCCTTGATCCTGACTTTGAAAATAATCGCCTTGTCTATTTTAGTTATTTTGCCCCACCAGACGGAGAAGAAGGCAACGGTACCCACAAAACGACCAAAGAATGGGGAGATGCATATGTTAGAACGACAGCACTTCACGATGAATGGAAAGAAAAAGACAAAGACTATAAAATCGACAACCCCTTTGACAGACGCTTTATTGGTCGCGGAAAATTATCGCAAGACGAAACCAGAATTGACGACTTCGAAAATATATTTGAAGTAGGCGCACGCCGAATGACATTTGGTTCCGATGGAAAACTGTGGGTAACCACGTGGGGGCGCGGCGATCCACAGGACACATTATCATTGGGCAGTAAAATGCTACGGTTAAATTCTGACGGTTCTATTCCAAAAGATAACCCGTTTATTGGAAATGATGATGTCCATGACGCGATTTACGCATATGGGTTTCGCGATCCATCGGGAACGGTACGCAATCCGACAACTGGTGATGTATGGACCATAGAACACGGCCCACAAGGTGGTGATGAAATTAACGTTATGAAACCGGGCGCAAATTATGGCTGGCCGATTATAACGTATGGCCGCAATTACGGTGATGATGCGTTGCCGGTAGGCGACGGGATTAGTGCCAAAGAAGGTATGGAACAACCATTATATTTTTGGAATCCAAACATAGCACCCTCCTCCATGATGTTTTATACCGGTGATCTTTTCCCAAAATGGAAAAATGATATCTTGGTAACATCGCTCAAAGGGAAACAACTGACACGCCTAAAGGTTTCCGGGAATAATATTGTTGCGGAAGAGAGATTGATAGAGCATTTTGGCGAACGACTTCGAACTGTGACACAAGGGGCGGACGGCGCAATTTATGTTGTTACAGATTCAAGGGAAAACGGTCAACTGATAAAAGTTACGCCAAAAACTAACTAGCTGCAAACGTTATCAATAAAGTTAGCCAGTTCCAGATCATAGCTCGTGACGCCGCCGGCGTCATGAGTAGTGAGCGTTACTTCAAGCTTATTATAGACATTAAACCATTCTGGATGATGGTTCATTTGTTCAGCTTTTATTGCGATTTCAGACATGCAAGAGAATGCGTGCTCGAAATCTTTTAATTGAAATGTTTTGTAAATTGCCTCTCGTCCTTCGGCTGCGGTCCATCCGTTTAAACTGCTCAGTAAATCATCTAGTTCTATTTTTTTATACATAATTTATCCTATTTTATACCCTGCCCCTGACAGGTATGAGAGCACCATTAATGCCCGTTGATCTGTCTGACGCCAAAAATGCCATTACATTTACCAGCTCAGAAGGCGTAACCCATGAAGAAAAATCTCCTTGCGGCATATCTGATCGGTTCTGTCGCGTATCAATTATAGAAGGTAAAATAGCGTTTACGGTCACGCTATCTGATTTCGTCTCTTCCGCTAGAGCCTCAGTGTATCTCATGACAGCGGATTTAGATATGCTGTATGCAGCCATTCCGCCTCCCGCCGTAATTGCTCCTATCGCCCCAATATTTATAACGCGCCCACAAATTGATTTTTTTAAATATTCCAGTGATGCACTCGTTATATTAAATACAGTTTTAAAGTTTATACTGATCATATTTTCTACATCAGCATACTGAGTTTCTTTTATTTCTTTAAATGTGAAACCGCCGGCAATATTGACTAAGACATCAATAGATTTATATCGATTGATCACTTGAGAAATTAACTTACTTACACATTCAGCATTTCCAAGATCGCATTTTTCTATCGGGAAATAATTTTTGCTTTCCACCGTCGTCTTTGTCCCGTGGTAAATACCCACAACATTTGCACCCAACTTTAAAAATTCTTCGACGGCTATTCGACCAACTGTGCCACCCGCACCGGTTATCAATACTGTTTTATTTTTCATGATTTTTACTCGAATTTAAACGGGTGTCGCGCCGGAAGGTTTTCCCCCACGTTGCTGATATTCTTGCGTACCATGGTGATATACATGATCAACTTCCAGAACAGCGGGCGGCGCATATTGAAATGCCGGGCCAATCTTTTGATAAATTTGTTCGAACGGACGACCTTGTGTCAATTTAAATAATTCATCAAAGTCGTCAATTACGAAATAGCTCTGTTGCAGATCATCATGCTTGTAATCTGTTCTCATAACGCGGTCGACATTCAAATGAATTCTATTTGGTGATTTTGCCTCAAGCGAGTAACTGCTTTCCACCGCCGATGAAAGGATGCCGGCACCGTAAATTCGCATTCCTTTATCAGTATTAATGAGGCCAAATTCCACCGTGTACCAATAAAGGGCACTTAAGGCCTTCAAACGGTTATATTCAAGAGCTTTCCATCCGGCTTTACCGTATTCTTCCATATAACGGGCAAAATTGGGGTCAGTTAACATTGGCACGTGGCCAAACACATCATGAAAAACATCCGGCAGTTCTATATATTTTTCCTCTTCTTCACTTCTGATAAAATTACCGGCCGGGAACCTTTTATTAGCAAGATGATAAAAGAATACGTGATCAGGCACCAGCTCAGGAACGGCAACGACGCTCCAGCCTGTTAGCGGGTCTAATATTTCATTTGTTTTATTGAAGTCGGGAACGCCTCCCTGATCGAAATCCAGAAGTTTTAACCCCTCGAAAAATTGATCGCAAGCCAGTCCAGGCAGAATATCCATTTGCCTTTTATATAACTTATCCCAATAGTTGTGCTCTTCTAATGAATATTGTTTCTGCTCTTTTTCAAGCCAATCATCACTTAAGTGATTGGGTTTCTTTAAACAAGCCATGAATACCGACGTTGAAGGTTCCGGCAATATAGAATAGTCATACATATCGTTTACTCATATTAAGTTATATAATTTTCAACATTATACCCCTTAATATTGAAAATAATGCCCTTTATTTGACATTCGTGATATTTTAATTAAACATATGTTTCAAAATTTTACCTAATATGGAAGTTATGATGAAAATATCGAAAACAGATCAAAAAATACTTATTGCAATGCAAAAGTCCCCTACTTTATCGCAGTCAGAACTAGCCGATGAATTGGGCATGTCGCGAACCTCATGCTGGCGACATGTAAAAGATTTAGAAGACGAAGAAATTTTACAAGA
Source organism: Emcibacteraceae bacterium (assembly GCA_021774795.1). Lineage (GTDB taxonomy): Bacteria > Pseudomonadota > Alphaproteobacteria > Sphingomonadales > Emcibacteraceae > Pseudemcibacter. The sequence goes on from JAJFIR010000029.1 coordinate 27,080, forward strand.
ACGAAAAGCGGAAATAAATGCTGAAAAAATAGGCCTGTCAATTCGCGCAAACTGCGTGATCAGCATCAATAACCATAGCAATGAAACAAGAGCCAAATTCGAAAAACATATTATAAGCATGGATAACGTTTTAGAGTGTTATGCCACGTCCGGCGGGAAGGACTACATGCTTACCGTAGTTGCACGTGATATAAAAGATTATTATGAAATGATGAGTTCGACTATTTTGGACAATCCTACAATCGAGAGTTCACAAACAAGCTTCTTAATGAAAAAAATAAAAAGTACCCATATATTACCAATATCGTAATTCACACATCGCCTTAAAGGAACGGATTCATTAATTCAAATAAGTGATTGATTTTTCTTCGTAATAAATATAGTCTATCTTTCGATTTTAGTAAATGTACCTTTTGAAGGGGTATGCTTAGAATTTTTAGAAGCCTTTTAAAGGAACGACTGTCTATTCTTAAGTTTCGTTTTCTTCTCAATGCGCATTACCAAGTCTAGGTTCGTCGAACAGTTGGCGAATTTAAATAACACAATATTAAGGAAATAAAAAGAATGGCTACTGGCACCGTTAAATGGTTTAACCCAAACAAAGGTTTTGGATTTATTGAACCTGACCAAGGAGATAAAGATGTTTTCGTTCATATCTCTGCAGTCGAAAGAGCTGGCATTGACAGACTAAATGATGGACAAAAAGTTAGCTACGAAATCGTAGAAAGTCGTGGTAAAGAAGCTGCTGACGAACTAAAACTCGTTGACTAATTAACTATCAGGTTACAAATTAAGAATAGGCAAAAGCCGTTTAATAGCGGCTTTTGCTACTCGATCTTTTGCATTTTTTCTATTTCATTCGCTTGAAAAAATCTGGTTTGCTACTACCATAATCTTACAACAAAGATAAAAAGGGTATCCTTATGACGAAAATATTATTTTTCGCCGGTAGCGCACGAACAAACTCATTCAGTAAGAAATTGGCAAAAACTGCTTACAAGCTGGCTTGCGAAAAAGGCGTGAATGCGACTTTTATCAACTTAAAAGACTATCCCATGCCACTCTATAATGGTGACCTCGAAGATGAATTGGGCTTACCCGATAACGCAATTGCCCTTAAGAAACTATTTGCGGAACAGGCGGGATTTTTCATCACAAGCCCCGAATATAACAGTTCATTTACCCCGCTATTTAAAAATACCATTGACTGGATATCTCGCACCAATCCGAATGATCCCGACATGGCTGATCCTTATAAAGGTAAAACAGCCGCAATTGCCGGTTCTTCGCCAGGAGGACTTGGTGGTATGCGCGTATTGGTACCCCTTAGAATGCTGCTTGCTAATATCGGAATTCACGTGATGCCAACACAAATGGCTTTAAATTTTGCCGGTAAAGCTTTCGATGACAGTGGAAGCCTTACTGATGAAAACCAACTGGGTATGTTGAACAAAACACTTGATGAATTAATAAACGTGACCCGTGCGTTAAAAAATTAAAGCCCTTCATTTCCTAATCTTTTAAAGGCTTTTTCCAGTTTTCTAAGAAAGATATCCGCTTCGTGAATGCCAAAAACCATTGGTGGCTTAGCCTTTAGCACATTTGCATAGGGACCGTCCGTAGAAAGAAGGACCGCATCATCCCGTAAATACTGAATTATGGCATCTGCTTCTTGTGGTGCACGTTCCCTTGTATCGCGGTCCTTAACCAGTTCAGCACCGACAAACAACCCCGAGCCTCTCACGTCTCCTATTAACGATTGCCTATCCATCATATCTCTAAGTCCATCCAGTATATAATTTCCTGTTTCAAGTGCCCTTTGTTGTAGCCCCTCACCTTCAATAACATCCATTACTGCCAAGCCAACAGCGCAAGACACGGGATTGCCACCAAAGCTATTGAAATATTCCATACCGTTGGCAAACGCGTCGGCAATTTCACGTGTCGTAATGACCGCAGCCATGGGATGACCGTTACCAATGGGTTTTCCAAGGCATACTATATCGGGCACCACTCCTTGTCGTTGAAAACCCCACATATGATCCCCGACGCGGCCAAAACCGACTTGAACTTCGTCCGCTATACAAAGTCCACCTGCACTTCGGGTTTTGTCATAAGCCGCCTTCAAATATCCATCCGGATAAACCACTTGGCCGCCAACACCCGCAATTGATTCAGCAATGAATACCGCCGGTCCTTCACCGGTTTTTTCCACCAAATCAGCAATTTGTGCATCAACATCCGCTGCGTATTTTTCACCGTTATTATCGCCTAGACCCTTAAATTGACCTTGATAAGGGTCAGGAAATTCCGCGATTCTCACATGCTCCGGGCATCCAATGCCGCCTTTCCGGTTAAATTTATAGGGGCTAATTTCAACGGTAGTGCTGGTATTGCCATGATATCCCCAGTCAACCACGACCGTTGTTTGTCGACCTGTTTTATGACGAGCCAGACGTAATGCAAGCTCATTGGCTTCTGAACCAGAATTAACAAAAAACATTACAGAAAGTGGATTAGGCATTGTCGATAAAATGCGAGAAGCCAATTTATTAATACCGCTATATAAATAACGCGAGTTTGTGTTCAACAACCTGGCCTGGGCAGTAAGCGCATCCACGACATGAGGATTACAATGCCCAACATGAGCGATGTTATTAACACAATCAAGAAACCCCCTACCCGTATGATCATATAAGTATGCTCCTCGGCCACGAACCATATGAATGTGCTTGTTATAAGCAACACTTAAAGACGGCGCCAATAGTTCGGCGCGATTATTCATTATATCTTTTACAGAAACCGCGGATTTAACGAAGCTTTCCGGTGCTAGCTTCGTGATTAAATTGGCGTCCGGGCTGATATCATTCCACACATGCGCTACGGATGGTTCGCATGCGCCCGGAAAATTTCCGTCACTAGTGTCCAGTAAATCAGTAATAATTTGCAGGTGTAAATGGGTCGACCAGCCACCATTTTCTTTAATATTTCCAACAGTACTAATTTTTTGGCCAGCTTCTACTGTATCACCGATTTTAAGCGCAATATCCGATAGGTGCCCGTAAAGAGTATAAAATACCGGACCATTATCGGTTAACTTATGTCTTAAGATCAAAGTATTACCGAAATCATAGGCATCATTATTATTTGCTATGTTATGCACGGTTCCCGGTAATGGGCTATAAATGTTGCACCCTTCTTCTATCCAGAAATCTAGCGCAGTGTGGACTGTGCGCCTTTCTGGTCCAGCTAAACTTTGGCAACCGTCAAATTTAAATGCCGTACGGTTTTCCCCGTAACCACCAATTCCAAACAAGGCGTCGTTATCATTTAAAGTATCGATGACCCACTGATTATGTTTTTGCGGATCATTTATATATTCACTACCGGGTGCCCCTTCTGCTAGATCCATCATCATACGTGGCTCAGTATTCAAATCAAAATCAAAGAGTGAAGCTGCTTGACAGTTTATAAGCGTCTCTGCCACGGCGGCGTAATTTCTAGTCGCTCTGAAGCCGCCTGCTTTTCTTGCAAAGCATGCCAGAAAAGATAAATTAACGTCTTTCAAACGCTTTAAAGCCTTGATTGCCGGTGCTTGAGTGATTATTAAATATTCTTTGTGGGTATCGCTGCTGGCTTTCGTCACACGGTTTGACGAAATACAAACGCTCATCACCAAACGCATCGCCGCAAGATCGAACAAAATCTCAAGCTCATCTTCGGTTAACGCAAACTGTTTCGTATAACCGTCAATTACGGCATTTGAAACCGCGAACAGATCATCAACATCCAAAATTGCGTATGCCAGCACTATCGCAAGTTCATTAATTTGCTTAGCAAAAAGCATGTCCCCAAAATCTATTAGACCACTTATTTTATCGCCCTGAACAACGAGATTATAATCATTCGCATCGCTATGAATAACCGCGGAGCGCATTTTTCTTAGTCGTGGCGCAACTTTTTGTTCGTATCTATCATAATAATATTCAATTAGTGATTTGACCTTCTTATCTTCAATGTCGTTTATATACTGTTTTGAAAAGAGTGCGTTGTCCAAATTCCACAAAAAATCCGGTTGATGGGCTTTAATGTGGCCAAAACTCTGCATCGCACTTGAAAAACGACCCATAAAACGGCCCAAATCATAATAAAGGGCGACGCTTTTTGTTGCGCCGTTAAATATGTCTCCTTCTAAAAAACTTATCAGGCGAATACCGTAACCGTCATGATCAAAAATTTCTTGGCCTTCTTTACCCTTCTTGACCGTGGGAATAGCCAAAGATGGGTCAAGCAGCGCCACATGGTTTAGAACCGCATTCTGAAATTCGATTAATTCGCGATCTTCTGCTTTATTAGCAACTTTTAGAACATATTCCCCATCGTTATTAATTAAGCGTGCGTTTTGATCCCTTTCGCTGACGAGCGGCTTTATGGTGCCGCCCTCATTAAAATAATCTTGTGCAATCTTGCTTAATTCCTCCGTTGAAAAAGCAGGGGGCTTGCTTTCAAAAACTTCCATAATTTAACCTTAAATGATGCAGATTATTCCTCAGCGCACAATAACAGGCATTTCCTTCCCTGTAAATTTGAAATGCCGCGAATTTAAAATATTTATTCACGGTAACTTACTGATTTGTATGGATAATATTTATCCGAAATTTAAAATAAAATGGCATGATAATTGCAACATTAATACATTCATTACAAAGGTGATTATGATATGTCTGATGAGAGTACATTTCAAATTTTTAATTTCGATGCAAATTTGCTTGGTGCATATTACGGTGCAAGGCAGCAAACAACATCGTTATTAACACTCCCTTCGGTTCCATCAAACGTGTCATTGAATAAAACCAATAATGCAATCACACCCTGGGATCAGGATTTAGCCATTGAGCAGGAAAGATTCGCCGATAATAATTCGGCGACCAATCTTTATAAGCTGCTCACGAAAGATTATACTGCGATCCAGAACAAGACCAATTTTATTGATCGCCTGGATCCCTCTGTACGAAAATCTGATCTTGACGTCGATAGCAAGGGTTTGTTTACGATTTATAATGCCATAAAAGATTTAAAAACTATCGCCGATTACGCCGGTGACCCCAGGACATCGGAAACAAGACTGCAAGAACTAGATGAATTATTCCAATCGGGGCTCGCGCAGATTAAGGATTTTATTAATACCGAAGATTTCGAGGACCTGACACTTCTATTCGGTGAAAAATCAAACACACTAACCAGTAAAGTGGGTTTAGGCAAAAAACAGTTTGACTATATCGGCCCACAAATACATGTAGGTAAAATAAACGACCCGATCAGCACATTAGCAGGTGGGGAAACTTTTACCATCACCATCACGAAAGACACCACGATATCAGGTATTACATCTAAAGTGACTGAAAATTTTAATATTACCGTTCCGGTACTTGAGGAAGATAGAACGCTTGAAGTATTGCTCGCTCGTATAAATTCAAAGATTCAAGAAACCAAAACCACTAATAATGATGGCGACGAAATACCATTATTTAATACAAGGTTTTTTGCAGAAGAAATTGAACCAAACACCTTTGCACTGAGAATTAAAACCGATTTCGCTGAAGACATGAGCTTTTCTGCCACTGATACGCAGCCTGCTATTTACGTTACCGGAAATACCAATACAATTAATAACTTAACAAAACTGGTTGACGCTGATATTCCGAAAACCTCATTCCTCACCAAACTGACAAACATAGACGCCGTTGACGTGACCAGAGAGTTCCATCAATCCATATTTTCGGACGCGAGGGAAGCATTACTTGTTCCAGAAGAAACCGCATCAACGCTTGTTGAAAACCCCCTTCTTAGAGCGGCCGAAACAATTTCAAACGCCATTGCTAGCGACAGTAAAGGAAATGTTTATGTCGTGGGAAGTACCGACGGACGATTTGCCAACCATCTGAATACTTCCGAAGACGGAGATGCCTATCTCAATAAATATGACGCCAGCGGAAAACTCCTCTGGAGCCGTCTTGTTGGAAGTCAAGGCGAAGGAACGAGTTACGCAATAGCAATAGACGCGGGTGATAATGTAATCATAGCCGGGCAAGCTGATAAATTATCAAAAGGTGATAGTAATGACCCGCTCGCCACAAGCGACAATATATTTGAAGGGCAAGATAGTTTTGTTGTTAAATATAACAACGTGGGTACGCAGCAATGGACATATCTCAACGATAAGTACGGAACAGACGCGGCACTGTCTCTTACCACCGATAGTAACGGTGATGTCTATGTGACCGGTAAGAAAAATTCTGTCGAACTGTCTGAAACAATATTGTCAGGAAATGATAATGCCTATGTTTTAAAGTTAAGCGGATCAAACGGCGCGCAAGCCGATTATGTAGAAATTGGATCGTCAACAGAAGATTTTGGTCAGGCTGTATCGGTCGCATCAGACGGTAATATCGTCGTCGCCACTCATGAAAACGGTCATTTTATACTGCAAAAACTGGATAAAGATGACCTAAGCAGTGAATTATGGTCATACGATTTTGGTGATCTGGGTAACGGCAGCAATATCAATAATATCGCCGTTGAAGGAAACAGGATTTATGTTTCCGGTAGTAGCGCAAATAGCCTGATCGGTGGTGGCACAGAAATTGATGCGCCTCTTGGAGATCTTGATAATTTTGTTTTGGCACTTGACGATTTGGGTGGAAGTGCGTCTGCTGACTGGACAAAATTCATAGGCAGCGATCAAACTGACAACCACGGCGAGATAACGGTTTCCGGTGGAAAAATATACATGTCGGGCACAACATCAGGCGTGGTCGATGGATCAAGCAAACAGGGAACAACAGATAGCTTTGCAACAAAAATAGACGCGACTACTGGTGCAACTGATTGGATAAAACAATTGGGCCTCTCGACAGAAAATCGAAGCGCTAGCGGCGTAACATTTGCAACTCTTGGAACTTCGGTCCTTACAAAGTTAGGTCTGCCCATCGGTGAATTTGCGGATGACGAAAAAAGAAATGTTCTAACGCAAACCACTGCCCGCGCTGGTGATTATTTTTATGTAAAGGTTAATAATTTTTCAACAAAGAAAATTGAAATCAAGGAAGGGGACACATACAGAACCCTTGCGAACCGGATCAACCAGGCTTCTTTCAGATATATAAAAGCCAGTGTCTCATTTAATTCCGGTACCAGCTCAAGTGCGGATGCAACAGAAGAAAAAAAATTTGATGCCAAGGCTATTATAGCGGAAAAGCTAAAGCAAATTCAAGATGAACGAAATGGTGTCGTCACTGAAGAGACATTTAAGGTTGCGAAACCGAACCTGGCCGGAAACACATTAAAAATTGCCAGTCAGGACGGCGGAAGGATTGAGATAATAGCCGGGCGCGGTGAAAAAGATGCTCTTAAAAAATTGGGTCTTGAGCCTACATTAATATTATCCTCTGAAGAACTTTTTGACCTTGAAAAGGAGGAAAGCTCGAGTAATGACAAGAAAATAGGCGGTGTGTTTGCCTTTAAATTGGATGACCGCTTTTCTCTTCTGGATAAACGCGACGCCCGATATGTGGCACAGGAACTCTTATTTTCAATAAGGGTCGTTCAAGCGGCATACCGATCATTAACATTTGATCCGTTGGCAGAGCAAATCAAACAGGATGCATTAAAAAACGGCAATAACGGCCCCGTGCCACCCTATTTACAAAAACAACTTGCCAATTATCAGGATGGGTTGAATAGAATTAGCGCCATAGTGCCGCAAGGTGGCGGCATAATTACTTAATCCGTTTGGCAAAATTTAAATATTTTATTCTTCTTCCATATCGCAACATATTCTATTTATTGTTAAGCGAACTCATTTGAACTAACATAAGTTTAGTTTTAATTACCCCAGAGAGTCCTCCATCATGGAAGCCACACAAGAAAATTCAAAAGAGTTTAACCCGAAGTCTCCATTTCCACACAAAGAAGCTTTTTTTCCTATTATAGGGACCTACTTTGAGGCCGGTGCTCAACACCCAATGAGCAGAGGATGTCATAAAGCGATAGAAGCGTATGTCGCCTATAAAGGTTTTCATACGGAAAGCGGTTATGATCCTATTTCAATGAGAAAGAATGTGATTGAAAAGTTTGCGACTTTAATCAATGCACGTCCTTCCGAAATATCTTATGTGGGAAGCACCACCATTGGTGAGAATCTGATTATCAAAGCTCTTGAACTGGATAAAAAAGGAGGCAGAATAGTCACTGATGACTTGCATTATTTTGGATCGTACCAAATATACGGTGAACTGGTAAAGTTAGGTGTAGAAGTAATAACACTACGTCACAAAAACGGTGTCATAAATACAAAAGATTATGAAAAAGCGATAACCGATGAAACAAACTTGATAGCACTCTCAAGCATATCAACATTTAACGGTTTTCAGCATGATTTAAAGCGTATTTGCGATTTGGCTCATCGAAAAGGTGCCCTAGTTTACGCCGATATAATTCATCATGTCGGTGCAGTTCCGTTTGACGTAAAACAATCTGACGTAGATTTTTGTTCTTGCGGTTCGTTTAAATGGCTAATGGCTGATCAGGGACTAGGTTTCATTTATGTCAAAGATGATGTGCTACACAAACTTAAACGACCCTGGTACGGAAAACGTCAAGTAAAAAATTTAATTACTCATGTCTTTCCCGGCGACGATATGAACGATAACGGTAACGATAACCATGTCTACGAATATGAGCTTTCAGAAACGACAGACGGATATTTTTCGATCTGGTCAGAGCCCCGAGCGGTAATTGCTCAGCTTAATTATTCTCTCAGCTATCTTTTAGACTGTACCGTGGAGCGCATCGTTGCCTACCGCCGGCCTATGATTGATCGATTGAAGGTGGCTATACCTAAACTCGGCTATCCTCTTTTGACCCCTGCTGAAAGCAATGCCCCGCTCGTTACATTCGAATGTGCCAATGCCAAACAAAAACTTGGCCCCGCGTTTGAAACTGCTGGGATTAAAGCAAGCCTTTATAAGGGACATTTTCGAATAGCCCTCTCCGTTTATAATGATATGGATGACGTGGAACTTTTAGTGCAAACGTTGAAGGAAATAAGTTAGTGAGAATTCTGATAAGTTTTAAACCACTCGAGAAACTTATTCCGCTCAAGCGGCTCACTTATTAAAAACCCCTGGAATTCGTCACAACCATATTCCTTTAGCAGGTCTGACTGTGCTTGATGTTCTACACCCATTACAACAACTCTGAAGTCCATACTTTGCCCTAACATTATGATGGATTTGAAAATAGCGGTGCTTTTATCATCTTCCGGTACATCCGACAAGAAATTGCGGTCAATTTTTATTTCATCAACCTTCAAATTTTTGAGAACCGATAGGCTTGAAAAACCAGAACCAAAACCATCTATGGAAACCTGGTACCCATAGTTTTTTATTTCAGTAAGTAATGCCGAAACTAATGTCTCACCGCCACTAATGATATTCTCGCTAATTTCCAAAATAATATTATGTGGTTTAGCATCTTTTCTTGCTGACAATTTATGAAGTAATGCGAGTAAAGAAGCACTATTTTTAAGTTGAACATCAGATATGTTAATGGAAATTGGCAAATTTATACCAAGATTTTGCCATTCAATACTTAGAGCACAACATTCTTCCAGAACCCATTCTCCAATTTTTAAGATCAGATTGCTGCTTTCTGCGATCGGAATAAAATCATTAGGCGGCAAGATATTGCCATCAACATCCTTCATCCTTACCAAGGCTTCAATGCCACGAACTTCACCCGTTTTGACTGCAATTTTAGGCTGCAATTGAAGGATGAAACTCTCATTAGCCAGTGTAGACAGAATGGAATTTTTAACGTCTTCCCGCTCTTCAATTCTCTGACCAAGTTCTTGATTATAATAATAATAACTAACTTCACTATTTGCTAATGCCATTTGAAGTGCCACATTGGCATTCGCTATAATTTCCTCTACCTCGCAGCTGTCATAAGGCAATAATGTGATACCAACAGTGATAGAAGGATTGATCTGCTGTCCGTCAATTTCACATTCTATTGTCAGATATTCCTGAACTTTCTTCATCACGACATGAATGTTTTCCGGTCTTTTGATACTATTTGCAATGATGACGAATTGATGTTCATCAAATCTAACGGCAGTATCCATATCCCATAAACATTTATTTAATCGTGCCGCGATCAGTGTCAAAAAATCATTAATGTTACCTTCACCAACTAATATGGAAATTTCACCCATATTATCGATGTTTACGAGCAGCACCCCACAATATGTTTCCTGCCGCTTAATTTGGATTAGAATGTCGTCTAAAACGGACCAAAGATGCCCGCGTTTTGGCAGTCCCGTTACGGTATCAAGTAGATTAGGATCCATCATAATTTCCGCCACATAAGTTTCATTAAATACTTACGACATAATGCGTTAAAGATATATTAAATGAGCCTATTTTCATATAACAAATAGAGAGTTAACCCTATCTATCAAGTTCACCAAACCTTTTGTTTAAGATAGGATATTTTTGCCAGTCCTTGTGATCAAAATGCCACCATTCGTTTGAAACGACTTTAAAGCCTTCCGCCTCCATTATGGTACGAAGCAAATCACGGTGCCACCGTTCCAGCGAAGTACCACCCATATAGTCGGGATAAGACCGATCCGACATCTCGTCATATGTTCCCACCATTTTGACGACTTCTCCCGAATTCAATTCATATAAGGTTAGGTCAATCGCACTTCCCATATTGTGTTTTGATCCGGATTGCGGATTGGCAACAAAATCCCTTTCCGGTCCTTCGGTTGCGTCCCAGAAAATTTTAGTGACGTACCATGGGCGATACGCATCATGCACCAATATACCGTATCCCAGTTTATTTAGTTTTTTATTTGCTTCATTTAATGCCAGCACTGCGGGACGCTGCAAAAAGCTTTTTGCCTGCGAATAAGTAGCGACGCTTAAGAAGTTATTTGTCGTCGCATAACGAATATCCAATTTAACATTATCAAGAACAGTCGTAATATCAACAAGGTCCGGCTCGCGAAAATCGCCTTTCTGAACGGGTGGCGTTGCATTTAAAGCGGCCTCTAATAAGGGAGCCAATCCATTCTTCATTTCAACTTTAAAAGATTGCCCGTCGCGCGGTTCTATGTGAATTCGATGAAACGTATCATCACCCATTTTAAGCATTGACCCCTGCCCCATTTGATCACGCGAAAACACAACATCGATATCATAATATGAAAAATGGTCAGGACTAGTTTCTGCTAATGTAATATCGGATTTTTGACCATTCGGATTTACAATAGCATGAAGCGAACCACCATCTTCTCTAATGATGATCTTTATATCTTCCTTGACATATTCACCTAGAATTCCTGTCCATTTTTCAGGTGACGGGACGGGCTTTGCATCAAAGTCAAATGCATATGCATTAAAACTTTGAAAACAAAAAAGTAGAATTAAGATATTGCAGATAAATAAACGCATCTAATAGTCACTCCCCGTTGCTGCATACCGAAATACAGTTTATTCAATCTTCCCGCGATTTTCTTTAATCCATTCGTCGGCTTTCGCTTGGATGCTGTTAATATCATCACGCTCCATATAATTGGTGACACGCCACATAAACTTACGTGCTTTTTCAAAACCACCATCTTCGGCTAGAATAAACCAGAAATAAGATCCCGTAAGATCAAATTCGGTGCCACGACCGTTTAATTTCATGGTTCCAATGTTACCTTGCGATATGGGATGCCCTTGCAAGGCTGCTTTCATAAACCATTTGTAGGCCGTAACATCATCACGGGGCAAAGTACGTCCAGTTGCATACATAACACCAAGATAATATTGTGCCATCATATGTCCGTCTTCCGCCGCCTTGGTAAACCCATCAAATGCTGCTTCAAATTGGCGTTCATCAAAGGCTTTCTTCGCTTCTTCATATCCAGCAGATGCACCTGCGACAGGTATTATTGCAAAAGTTAAAAGCAAGGCAAGTATGCCAATTATCTTATTATTTATTAATATGCCTGGAAAAACGTTCATTAGTTATTTCACCTGCTAAATTAGAAATATTCATAAAGCAATTGGAGGGCAGTTGGTGCATCGGGATGACCATTATCCGCTGCCAACTGGTACCACTCACCTGCTTTGAGGTCGCTTTGCTTAACGCCATGCCCATGTTCATACATGACACCTAAATTATATTGAGCATTCATATCATTATTCTCCGCAGCTTCAGTAAATTCGACAAGGGCGACCGCGTACTCACCCTTAGCGTACGCCTCTTCACCTTTGGCATTATCTGCATGTGCCAGCATCGACTGAGAAGTAAATAACGCTATCGCAAATACGAATTTCCTTAAGATCATAAATGTTATCCTGTAAAGCCTCAAAATACCAATTTAAGATTATATCCAAAAATGGAATTTGACAATATTATAATGTGATGGGCTTCATACTATTGTTAAAAAGTGCCCTGCAAAGAAAACTCTACTTCCCTCGGGCTGGTTGAAACCCTATTAACTCTTCTATTGAAATCATTCAATCTGATATGGTCATTATACCAGAAAATATTTGACGTGGCACGCTTACCGGAAAGCTGTTTCGCTTCAATACGCATTTTTACACCTTCAAATATGTTATATTCCACAAATGCACTCAAAAATGCAGCGGGACTATTGGGCCAATGAAAATTAATATCGTTCGTTTCTTCATCACTTCTAAAGGTGCCCCGAAACCCGTATGAGAAGTCCCATTCGGTAATATCATGGCGGAAATTGACATCAACCCGATGATCGGATACACGGTCGAAGTTTCTTTTTAAATTAGTAAATTGGTCTGTCGCACGACGTTTTTCGAAGGTATAACTAGTACTTAAAGTGGCTTGCGGTATACCAATAAAGCCCAAGCGTATATTAGTTAATACCTTTATTCCGTATGCGGTCGCTTTATCTATATTACCCGATTTAGATGTAAACCCGGATCCATTATCATCTACGAGGTCCCTCAATATCTGATCTGGTGGAAGTGCGAAGAAAGCCTCGGTACCAACAGGATTAAAACCAAAATCAAAATACTCCGTAAAATCAACCCTTGTTATATGATCTTTATAACTACGGTAAAATGGTTCAATTTCAATTGATCCGGTATCGTTGGGCAGGCGATGTTCATAGGCTACTGAAAACTCCCATACTTGTTCCGGGCGAATATTGGTATTCCCAAGTCTTATTTCTTCAGTTCTTTGATCAAACCGAGTGACAAAATTATTGAAATTCAACTGGCTTACTTTCTTTTCCGCTGTTAGCCTAATCTGATCTCTATCCGTGACATCATAGCGCACATTTATTCTTGGTTTAAGGTATGTGAAGCTTGTGTCGCGGCGACTGATCGTACCGTCAGTGAATATATTATCTGCAACGATTTTAGAAAATTCTGCAGTTAAAGAACTTTGCAATATTAAGTTCGACATAATATTATAAGTATGATTGGCAAATAATTCGTAACGATTTTCCTGAATTTCTACATTGTCACTATTTGCAATAACAAAAGGGTCAGTAGCAGTCTCTGTAATTGAGCTATCCAAGGCATTCTCACGTTCATCTTTAACAAATGTTTTATCAAAGGTATTAATCGCGGCTTCTCCACCAAGTTCCAATATCTGATTACCGGTGATACTTTTTGTCACTGATGCTCTTAGTATTTTCTCTTGTTTATTTTCATATTCCGTATCTTTTATATTCTGAAACTGATTTGCACCAACACCCGTAAAGCGATCAATGATTTTATCTTCGGTTTGCTGGTTCACAACAAAAAGAGCTTTAAAATTACCAAAATTACCTAATGAGCGTGTATAGTCACCACCAACTTCCCACTTATCCTGATCTTCCTCTGTTTCCCAAAAAATATCGCCGTCGCTGTCACCTCTTTCAATTCTCGCTTCATCACCGTTCATTTCCTGTGGTTCATATAAACCGTTGAGGCGAAGCACAGAACCGTCTTCGAAATTGTATGAAAGATTTGTATTTAATTTAAAACCGCGAAAATGGAATCCCGCATCAATATTTTTAACACCGGTTTGACGTTCTAATGGATCAAAAGTTGTTTCCGTGCGGTCCACAATAAAATTATTACTGGTACGTTCGCCGCTAAACATATATTCAAGATTACCTGTTGAGCCGCTATGGGAAAGTAAAAATTCTGCCCCAAGCGCGTGGCCAAATTTATACTCGTTTGTTGTTTTCCAAAATGTCGTTGAATTTGATGCCCCTTCAAGCAATGTAATATTAACCACAAGTCCTTGACTTTGCACATCAAGTCCACTTGCCGCGCCGCGGATGAGTTCAATTTTGCTGACTTGCGTCGCCGATATTCGACCAAGGCTATCATCAATATTATTTGATTTCCCGGCAAGCCTCTTACCATTGATTAGAATCTGATCACCACCTGATCCAAAACCTCTTTCAGCACGGTTATTTGCCCCTCCGCCGCCGCGACGTTGTTGTCGGTTTTTATTTAAAATATCCGGAACACCAGGAACTCTCTGCAACATATCCAGTAATGTCACTGTTTCATATTTCTCAAAATATTCTTTGTCATAAGTGACAATCGCGGCGTCACCTTCTGTTCTGGTTATTTGAGCAGCCATAGAAGTCAGGGAAAACGCCATGGTAAAGACCGGTGTCACCAACAAAATATTGAGCAAATTTTGTCGAATTTTATTATTATTCTTAATCGTCATGGTGTGTTAGTTCCCGGATATTGCAGAATTTTTTATTATGATAGTATGTATATGTTATAATATAATGGTTATAAAGATAAATCGTTTACGAAACAATAATTATCGCATAACTTTTTTGTGATTGTCCGGATCACAACCTTAAAAAGTCCCTTGAAGTCCAACTGTCATTTCTGTCCGGTTATTTGACGAAAACTAAAACCGGTAGCCATTAATAATGTGGTTAACTTTGGGGCATTCTTCATAATGCGCTTTCAAGCAAACTTATATGATAATAATAATTAGTTGTAAGAATATTACGTGTTAATAATGTAAATCCGGCGAATATTGCAATAATAAATTAACAGGTAATGATATGAATAAACCTACCCCGTTGTTATTAAACATTTTATTTAAAAAGAAATATTCGCTTTAAATCTGCTAATTCTCATATTACTCTACACTCTTCCGAGGAAAAACACACGAGGTCCGCATGTTAAGATCGAAAATAAAATCATTCATTTTACGAACAGTATTCTATATCGGATCATTAAATCTGGCTTGTGGAGAAAATATTAGTGAACCACAGTTGGACGTGATGGTCGAAAATGCAATGACGACCTTCAACGTACCCGGAGTTGCTGTTGGTATTATAAAAAATGGTGCTATCCAACATTTAAAAGGCTATGGCGTACGCGAGATCGGCAAAAACACACCAATAGAAACAGATACTTTGTATGCTATAGCATCAAACAGCAAAGCATTTACGGCTGCGGGGCTGGCTATTTTGGTAGATGACGGCGTGGTTGACTGGGATGATAAAGTAATCGATTATATTGCCAATTTCCGTCTTATGGATCCGTGGGTTACGCGAGAATTCACCATTCGTGATTTACTTACTCACCGAAGTGGTATGGGACTTGGAGCCGGAGATTTAATGTTCTGGCCAACTACCGAGGTTTCGAGAGAAGAAATAATTCATAATGTTCGCCACCTTAAAATGGTTAGTGGCTTTCGCACCAAATATGCTTATGACAATCTTCTATATGTGGTTGCGGGTGAAGTTATTGCCGCCGCTTCCGGCATATCTTACGAAGATTTCATACAAACGCGCATTCTTGAGCCACTGGGAATGGAAAGCGGTTGTTATGCTGACCTTACCCAGTTAGATGATCAGGATAACATTGCCGAACCCCATGTAGAAGTCTACGGCAAGCTTCAAAAAGCCAGTCGACTTCAAGAGCTGGGTGAACCAATGGTTATCGCAGCAGCCGGAGGAATTCAATGCAGTGCCAGTGCTCTTATGACTTGGCTTAATATGCACCTTAATGATGGCGGTAGAATAATGTCCAAGCAACAGCATGATGAAATGTGGACACCACAAACCATTCTACCCGTAAGTGATCAAGATCACAAATGGCATAATACGAATTTCGCAGCATATGGCCTTGGTTTTCGCCTGCAAGATTTCCACGGGTACAAAATGACGTCACACACCGGCGGATTGCTTGGAATGGTGACTTATATTGTGATGATACCGAAGGAAGACCTTGGCATCGTAGTCCTTACCAATCAGGAAAATGGTTCAGCCATGCAGGCGATAATGAAAAATGTACTACAAAAATATCTTGAAACCGGTGATGTTGATTGGATTTCCAGACTTTCTGAAATCCGGAACAATCAACTGGCAAGCGCACAAAATCAAATTACCGCCGAAAGTGCAAATGCAGATACAAAGTCACTATTACCGGTCGAAGACTATATGGGTATCTTTCGTGATCCGTGGTTTGGCAATGTTACCATCGAAAAAAAAGACGGCACGCTATACTTCACTGCAGCAAAGTCAAGAAAATTAAGGGGTAAAATGTTCCCGTTTAAGTTTAATACATTTAAAGTAATTTGGGATGATCGCAGTTTCAATGCTGATGCCTACGCGATGTTCAGCACGGATTTTGAAGGTAAGGTTAGTGGCCTTAAGATGAATGCAATTTCACCCCTAACCGATTTTAGCTATGATTTCCATGATCTAGATTTTGCCAAGGTAAACAATTAACTATCTAGCATAATTTCCAATAAATTAAATGGTTCGTGCAACGATCGCCAGCCATTTTTGTTCTTCAAAAGGAAGGTCCGGAGGGCGAAAATAATGATTAAGCACTTCAAATCCGGCCGCCTCCAGATAATCGTTTGATTTATCGAACTGCATAAAATTGCCGTAACGTGTTGGTGTCGACCATCCTTCTTCATCGCCGCGTGGATTTGACATGAACAATATCCCGCCGGGGCGAATGGCTTTATGCAAATCGATTAGAACTTTATGAAGGTTCTCACTAGGTACATGAAACATAGAAGCATTTGCAAATACGCCATCAAAAGAATTGTCGGTAAGCTGAAGGTCATTAAACGACTGGTGATAAACTTCACAACCGGTCATATCCCGGGCATTTTGGCAAAACTCCAATGTTCCGTCCAGGCCTACCGGATTATGCTTCAATGATTTGAAATATTCAATATCACGTCCAGGTCCGCAACCGAAATCAAGAATATCCAGACCAATTCGCCCTCCAAACGGTGCCAGAAACGCCGCATAATTCTGACTGACATCATGGTCTTTGGTGCGCTCCCAAAATGTTTCAGCCTTCCCGCCATAATCATTAAACGTGATTTCTTCGATTTTCTCTATTGGCTGCTTATTTTTGGTCATTTAATCAGAACTCTTTTATGTGCACTATATATCTACATGTTAAAATGTAGTGAAAAATAGAATAGTCAAGGGTGTAGGTAAAAAATTTGCCTCGCGTTATCTATTATTTTATCCTTGGAATAATACATTGGGAAATACTCACCTTTGTTCCAATTTTCAAAAAGGTCAGTGTAATAATTACTCTCAGGATCACTGGATTGACCGGGAGCGTTGGTTCCAACCGTGCTATCCCAATCGGCAGTATCAACAATCATACGAAAACTGGCACCGGAAGTTTGACGGCCGTTGCCGTGATTTGCATTCAAAGTATTACTTGCGCCGCCGCGTGGCAACGAGGCGATATCCACTTTAGATTGCATTTCGCCGTCCAATAAATGACTCAGTGGATGAATAATTTCTGCAAAATGGACCTTACCATATTCCCAGTCTTCCATGTTGGGGCCAATATCTTCGCTGAGAAACGCGACAGCCGCTTCCAGACTTTGGATAATAGCCTGATCACGAGCTTCCTCAGGATTAGTGCCGAACACAAATTCAGGTGGATTTATAACCCATTCAGTGAGTTTAACCCGTGAAATAGCGGCAAGTTTGTCCACATATTGCTCGGGAATAACGCAGGTGCTCAAATCATAAATCATAATAAGTTCCCACTTATCATACAGAGCGGCGGCGGCACTAGACCTATCCATCATATGATCCCAAGTGGCTAAAAGTTTTTGTGCGTCTCTTAATTTCCTTGGTACTTTGACGTTTTTAATAAATGGCGTAATTTTTTCCGCATTCATCGATTTATTATCATATTGTAGCACCATACTATCCTGAATGGTTTGATCAACCGCACCATCCATCACTTCCCGTAAACGGTAAACACGTGCGGGGTCAGCATAAAAATCTGAAAATATGTTTGGGTATCCTTTGGGAACATTGTGGTTATTGGCTGTACCATACCAACCTTCCTTTGGATTGCTGATATGAGGCATCGATTTTATTGGCACATAACCATTCCATTCATATGTACCATCGCCCGGAACCGGAAGACTACCGTCCCATCCAAACCGGACCGGCGTCAATCCGACAGATTGCCATCCAATAGTGCCATTTTTATCGGCCCAAATCATGTTTTCACCGGGAAGCCCGGAAAAACTACACGCTTCACGAAACTCATCCCATGTGGTTGCCTGATCCATACGCAGGCTCGCAAGATAAGGCGTCGCTCCGATTTCGAGCCAAGCCGCCTTTAGCCCGAAAGCGAGATTATTTTCTATATCTTCATATATTATAGGCCCGTGAATAGAATATTTAAGCTGTGCCTGTTCTTTTTCCTGTCCGCGGACATTTATGTCTGTGGCCTCAACTATCATTTCTTTCCACTGACCATTATATTTATATTGGTTCACGTTATCAGGATTGGTTTCGTACACATATAAATCTTCCTGATCAATGCGAAAGATAGTAAGGCCCCATGCGCCATGCTCATTATGGCCAATTGAAATGCCAGGTAAAACCGGTTCCCCCGCCCCGATAACATTCCAACCCATTTTGCCGTTAGTGGCTGGCGCATTTAAATGCACCATATATCGCAGCGAAGGACTTTGAATAGCACGGTGTGGATCATTGGCCATAATCGGTTTGCCACTTCTTGTCTTACGACCCGATATAACCCAGTTATTGCTGCCTAGATTATTGATACCTTCAATAGGGTCATTCCAGAAATTAGGATCGAAATCATCAACATCACCATTAATCACTTTTACCATTTGGGGGTTTTTTAAATCCGATCCATCAAATGCTGGTTGACTGCGCGAGGCGCGATAGCTTGCCATGATTTCATCGGTAATTTTTGATAAATCAATGCCCTCAAACGGCTCCAGATGTGTATCACGGTAGAAAGGAAGTATTTTTCGGGTCATTTCACTGCCCAATGCAGTTATCGTCTTTGCGAGCATAATTTCACCTGCAACACCACCCGTTAACGCATTATGGCGCGATATGACAATCTCAGGCGTCCAATAGCCCGGTTTAACTCCCAAAAGATCAAATTCGAAGGTAAGTAACTCCGGATTTTTTTCAGTTTTCTTAATATATGCATTTACACCGGCGACAAAGGCCGTAATTATTTCTACGCCATCTTCATGATAATGGGCCATCTCCGCATTTATGTCACCCTTGAAGCGAAGGAGGCGTGCTCCTTTATCATGCTCTAAAGCCTTAGCGCCCATAATTTCCGACAATGTTCCCGTCGCTTTTCGGCGCCAAATTTCAAATTGAAACAACCGATCACGCGCCGCGTTATATCCTTGTGCAAAAAATAAATCCGTTTGGTTCTGCGCGTAGATATGCGATACGCCCCAATTGTCTTTGATAATTTCTACGGGTTCATTAAGTCCCATTGTTTGAAGCTTTTGCACGTCTTGTGCAGACGCAGAAAAACCCACTAATATTATCAAAATTAACCCGGCTATACGCATATTACTTTTTCCTCAATTGACTAACTTTCAAGTATTTCTCGCTCAGTAGCAAGATCACGATTATAGGCATCTTTTTGCGTGAATTTATCTGGAAAGCGCGCCTTAAGTTTATTAATATTAGTTGCGGACACTTCGGAAAAGTCAGTATCAAGCTCACGAAATAACATCGCAAGATACCACAAAAGATCGCCAGCCTCTTCTTTTAGATTCACTTCATCAAATTTACCTGTTTTTGCTGCTTTTAAGAAAGCTTCACTGATTTCCCCTGCTTCCGTACAAAGACCGTAAATTGCATGGACAATATTTCCGTTCAAATTCTCAATAGAGAAATTCTCAACAGTATCATCCGGTAAATTTTCACCTTTACCGTAAAACAAACGGCGTTTTTGATTATCAAGCGTTTCACCCGTTGCAGCGAATGTTTCAAACGTATCCTTAACCTCTGACGAGGTTACTTTTTCAGTGAAATATGTGTTTGAAGCGGTACGGGCACTATCTTCTATGTAATTTTTCATTTTAATCCTAATTAATTAGATTGTTCGATACAGATGGCTTGATTTTTTGTATGTTTCCCTGAGTATCAATTATGTTCGATTTGTAAACTTAAGAACGGAGAATGAAGCTGTCAAGCGCGTATGGACTGCGGTGACAAGAAACGGATATAATCATATGCATAATTTGATAGATATGCGTGCAAACCCATTGATTACCAGGAGCAAAGATGATGTCAGTATATAACGCCAAAGTAGTTTGGAATAGGAGTTCAGGGGAATCTTTTATTGATCGAAAATATAACCGTGCTCATGAATGGTTATTTGAGGGTGGTGTTACAATACCCGCGACCGCATCACATCATATCGTGCCGCTGCCCTTTTCAAAACCTGAAAATGTTGATCCGGAACAAGCCTTCATCGCTTCCTTATCAAGTTGTCATATGCTTTTTTTTCTTGATCTTGCTTCGCGTAATAAAATAAATATTGATCAATATGTTGATGAAGCAACAGGTATTCTTGAAGAAGACGAAGATGGTAAAATGGCCATGACCGTTGTCACACTAAATCCAATTATAATATTTTCAGAAGACACCACTCCTGATAGGGGTAAAATAGAACAACTCCATCATCAAGCTCACAATTTATGTTTTATTGCCAATTCGGTTAAAACAAAAATTGAAATAAACTTTTAATCTATGAGCGCATCATTGATGGTTTTGAGCGCAATATCAATATCCTCTTCTGTCGTTTCATGAGACGAGATACTAATGCGGAACGCTTTTCTGCCTTTCCAGGTCGTCGGACCAAACCATGCTTTACCACTTTGCTGTACATTTTCTATAAAACCTTCTAACTGATCTTCGTTTTCTAATGTGGCGACGATCTGGTTAATCACCACATCATTTAAAATTTCAAAGTTCATTTTTTTAAGCTCTGAAGTAAAATGTGAAGCATAATTACAGGTTCTATCAATAATATCTCCGACACCTGACTGACCCAAATGCTTAAGTGCCGCCCATATTTCGATCCCCCGCGCCCGCCTGGATAATTCGGGAGTAAAGTGATTTCCTTCTCTAAGCGCGCTCTGAACAAGGTAACTCGCCCGTACACCAAACGTTTCCTGCATGGCTTCTTTATCACGGCATATGGCGATCGCGCTATCATGAGGTACATTGAGCCATTTATGACAGTCAAGGCTCCAGCTATCGGCATTTTCCATGCCTGCTGCTAAATGTCGTTTGTTTTCTGATGCCCGAACCCAACCACCAAACGCAGCGTCCACATGGACCCATGCACCCGTACCCTTTGCCATATCACAAACTTCTGAAACCGGATCAAAGGCACCACTGTTAACGTTTCCGGCTTGTAAAAGAACGATCGTATGATCATCAATCGGTGGCATTTTTGACGGTATAATTCTACCCTCTTCATCACATTCAACAAATTCAAGCTCATTTTTGCCGTACCCCATATATTGCAGTGCAATAATATTTGTCGGGTGAATTTCATCAGACATAACGAAACGAACCTTTGGTGCGTGTCTAATACCATCTGCTTTTAAGTCGTAACCTAAATTCCTATAAAGCTTAAGGCGAGCGGCGGAAAGTGCAGTAAACCCCGCCATTGTCGCACCGGTCACAAAGCCAAACCCACATTCCGCCGGCAAGCTTAATAAGTCCAGAACCCATGCTCCTGCTACTTCTTCAAGCTTAGCCGCCGTTGGGCTCATAACACTGGGCCCGCCATTTTGATCCCAGGATGTGGCCATCCAACTGGCGGCCACCGTCACGGGAAGTGCACCACCCGTTACAAAGCCATAATATCGCCCACCGCGTGAAGACACCACACCGGGCTCGCCGACTTCGTGAAGCATCTTGATCACTTCAATCGAATCAGCTCCTTCTAGGTTCAGCGGTTCATTAAAATATTCCAATGATTTTATTATTTCAGCATTTGGGGTTACAGGCCGGCTATCCAAACTTTCTTCAAATGCTTTCGACGCCGTTAAAACATAGTCATATAATTCCTGGTCAAATATCATATTAACGATTCCTATTATTTACTTCTTGATGACTTTAATCAATAATGCCCGAATGCCAACATCAAAGATTAGAATTGATAATACTGATTATTTGAGCAATTGAGGAATACAGACAATGAATAATCAGTTAGAAGAATATGGTTTAAATTTGTTGCAAGTCATGTCTTTGCTTATATTTTTGGTCGTTCCGTCCGTTATCGGGCCGGCAATTATTACTAATTATGAACTTATTGAACTAAATCCAAACATCATATTCGCGGCTGTAACCGGCATCATCCTGTGCTGTTATTTTGTTGCAATGATGTATTATAATGAGAAACTTATAGGCCGACTTCACGACATGGTTACTCTTAAGTACCTTATTGTTATCATTGTTCTTTTCTGGATCTGTTATGATGGGTATATGACTTATATATTTCAAGTTGTTTACCAGGATAACCACGATAAAATTATCAGGCGCAACATTGTTTGGAGGGGGGTTGTTGATTTGCCGTCATACGTCATTTATCCCGATCTAATGCCAGCCTATAAATTAGCGGTTTCTGCATTAAGATTTACCACGTTAATTTTCATTGCCGTAAAATTGATGAGAGAAAAAAATGTCGTTGTACCAAATTCCCAGAGCTTAAGACGCCGATTAAGAAAAAAATCCGCCGCCGATTTCAAAACCACGCTCCACCCTTCGATCATGAAAAGTTATAATAAAAATCGGGACACTGACGAGGTGAAATGATGAGAATTAAATTTATTCTTCTAATGGCAATTTTTCTTTCGGGTTTATCGCAAGCAAGCTCACAAACCATAACCGAGCAAATTCGTGCAGATGGTAAGATTATTGATGTGGGCAAATCCCTTTCCCGTTGGCAGCCACTTTGGGACGCCGCTGATAATAACAAAGTAAAAGTAACACGAGATATGAAGTATGGCTCACATGTAAAGCAGGGTTTTGACCTATATGAACCGATGACACTCCCATCCACTCCATTACCGATATTAATATTTCTGCATGGTGGTTCTTTTGTCGCTGGTGATAAAGCCATGTATGCCAATGTGGGCTATCATTTTGCCAAACTTGGCATTACCACCGTTGTGATGACATACCGCCTAGCCCCTGAATTTAAATGGCCGAGCGGCACCCTTGACCTCGGCGCGCAAATAAAATGGCTGCGTGATAATCCGGATAAAATCAAAAGTGGGGACACGTCTAAAATATTCCTGTTTGGACATTCGGCGGGTGCTCAACATGTTGCCAGCTATATATTTGAAGAGGAGTACCAGATCGAAAATGACGGGGTGGCTGGTGCTATATTAGCATCAGGTTCCGTCTATGATATATCCATATTAAATGGTGACGGCGACCCGCAATATTATGATTATTTCGGACGTGACGCTGCAAAATACCCTTCTATGTCGGTACTAAACAAGCTGGAAGGCCGCGAAGTTCCAGTTTTTGTCAGTTATGCTGAATATGATAAGCCAAATTTCCAATATCAGGCATCAAAAATGATTGACGCACTTTATCGCCGCGACACTCAAATGCCAATGGTTAAACAGGTCATGGATCATAATCACCTCTCGGAAGTTTTCCATTTAAATACTGGCGATGAAATTTTTGGAAAAGAAATACTTAAATTCATTCATTCGAAAGTTGCAATAATCAACTAATTCATCGCCCTTTTAATAGCGTTGAGTGCGGTATCAATGTCACTCTTTTTTGTTTCATGAGAAGACACACTAAGGCGAAACACGTCGCGCCCCCGCCAACTGGTCGGACCAAACCACGCGTCACCACTTTCCTGGACACGTAACATAATTCTCTGCAAGCGTTCATCATCATTATCATTCAAACAGAATACCACCTGATTTATGACAACATCATTCATAATGGTAAAGCCAAGTTTTTCGATCTCCTTCGAGAAATATAATGCGTGGTCGCAGCAATTATCGATAAGTTCTCCAAAACCATTTTTACCAAGATGTTTAAGTGCTGCCCACACATCAACCCCGCGACCACGGCGGGAGAGTTCCGGTGTAAAGTTATTGGGTATCCGCTCACCGTCAGTCAGCAGGTAACTTGCTGATATCTTAAAAGTTTCCTGCATTACATTAGCGTCCCGGCAAATGGCGATTGCGCTGTCGTAGGGTACATTGAGCCATTTATGGCAATCGATACTCCAACTGTCCGCCCCTTCCATACCGTCTGCTAATTGCTTCCTGCTGGAGGAAAGCTTTATCCAACCACCAAAGGCACCATCTACATGAACCCATGCATTCACGGTTCTGGCAAGCGCACAGGTTTTCGTAAAATCGTCAAAGGCCCCGGAATTGATATTTCCTGCTTGTACAATAACGATGCATGTTTCATCCAGTTTCGGGATTTTCTCAATGATAATTCGGCCCTGCTCATCAACGGGTACGAACTCTATTTGATCAGTACCGTAACCCATATAGTTTATAGCTTTAAGATTGGTTGTATGAATATCTTCGCTAACAATGAACCGTATTTCAGGCGCGTTTCGAAGACCGCTTTTATTCAAATCATAACCAAGTTTGTTATAAACACTGTTTCGCGCAACAGATAGGGCCGTAAAACCAGCCATTGTTGCTCCGGTAACGAACCCCATGCCGGAATCTTCGGGCAGTCCTAACATTTCAAGTATCCACCGCCGCGAAACTTGTTCAAGCTTCGCTACCGTATAACCCAACATCGTAAGTCCTGAATTTTGGTCCCACGTGGACGTAAGCCAACTTGACGCCACCGCCACTGGAAGAGTGCCCCCGACCACAAACCCAAAAAAGCGCCCGCTCCTGCTTAATGTGGTCGCCGGGGTCCCTATTTCGTGAAGCATCTTAACCACATCAACCGGGTCCGTTTTCCCGATCGGCATCGGTTGATCAAATAGATCCAAATTCTTGATCGCATCATTTGTCGGCACGACGGGCTTGGTACCAAACCCATTTTCAAACTCTTGCGCGGCGTTTAACACATATTCAAATAATTTTTTATTAAAACTCATTCGTCGTCTTTCCCATTATTAAAGGCACCCTTCGCACAATCTAATTCCTTAGAGGAATTGCACATGAAAATACAAAAGAATAAAAGTGAAAATTGAGAGGATTTTACTACCATGAGATTAATGGTTGGCCATCCACTCAGTAGCCAAGCTTTCAGCACTGGATATTTCTTCGGGTGTCATACCCGCTTCCATTTTTTGCTTACTTATTGCGGCATCGGTCGAGCCGTTATTCGCAGCTATTGAAAACCACATATCGGCTTCTATCTTATCAAAACTGTCGGGGTTTTTAACAACCAGGCTCTGAGCCAAATAGTTCTGCGCTTCTACATTTCCGGCGAGCGCCGCCATATGAAAATATTTATGTGCTTTCACGTGGTCAATTGCTGTTCCTTCGCCAAAATAATACCGAAGTGCCACATTAAACTGTGCAAATTGATTACCGTCATCAGCTGCTTTTTTTGTTAAAATTACGCCGGCGGGGGTAAGTAATCTAAACCATTGGCCCCGCCCTTTACTATAATGTCCGTTGCGAAGAAAAGCGGCAGCATTTCTTTCCGCCGCCAAAAGGTACCATTTAAGAGCTTCCTTATCATTATTGCCAAAAGCAAATATATCATTATGTATATCCCCCAATATATAATAAGCATGATAATAGCCAAGTTCAGCGGCCGTTAGAAAATGCGCCTTTGCGATCTCAGGATTTTTAGTGAGACCTTTTCCATATGCGTATAATTTTCCGAGCGCGATATGGGCTTCAGGATCATTTAAATCTGCCGCCTTGTCGTACCACTCTTTGGCTTTAGAATAATTTTTATCTGTGCCCCAGCCATTTTCAAGCATAAAACCGAGCTTTATTTGCGCATAAGAATTAGCCTTATTAGCATCAATCAAAAACTCGTTGTAGGCGATTTCATAATCACCCATAAAATAAGCTTCTTTGCCTTTATCAACATCTGCGTGGGACTGTGAAATACTCAAAAATGTCAAACAGAATAATAATCCCGGGATACCTGACCGATACTTCACATTATATTCCTCGTTAGATTATTGCTGATGCGTTGCAAGCCAGTCCCTCGCCAATTGCCTGGCATCCTCAATTTCTGTTGGGGTCATTTCTGTCTCGATGAATAACTTCGCATTTTGCGCGGCGAGATTATCATTAAGAACGGAAATGCTGAACCACATATGAGCAAGCGTATAATTTCTTTCTGTTCCCTGACCGTTGGAATGCATATAACCAAGATTGTTTTGCGCTTCCGGTAAATTTTGTTCAGCCGCCATCGTATACCATTCTATTGCCTGCCGTTCATCAACGATGACACCCTGACCCTGCCTATGAATATTGCCAAGGAAATATTGTGATATTGCATGACCTTTGTCAGCCGCTTGCAAATATCGTTTGGCCGCTTCTTTATAATTAACATCTGTGCCAAGACCAACATAATACATGGATGCTAATTCGTACTGCGCACTGGTATGTCCGCGATCTGCGGCCAGAATATACCATTTAATAGCCTCCTCGTAGTTTTTCGGCACACCGTTATCTTGACGATATAAGTTTCCAATATTATATTCCGCCTCAATATTACCTTGTTCTGCCAAAGGTTTATACCATTCAAAAGATTTTTGATCATCTTGCTGCACACCGTAGCCATCGCGATATGCTTCAGCAATTTTTAACTGTGCTTCTTTGACGCCTTGTTCTGCTGCGCGCTCAAACAGAATGGCAGCTTGTACAATGTCCTGACCAAGCTGATCGCCGGTTTGATACGCTGTACCTATAATATATTGAGCTTCACCAAATCCATTCTCGGCGGCACCCAATAATAAATTATGCGCCTCAACAGAATTTTGTGGCACTCCCGTACCCTTCTCGTACAATTGACTAAGATAAAATTGACCGGCGCCGCTTTGTCCTTCTACAGCCCGCTTAAAATACTCTAAAGCCCTTGCCATATCTTTACTGACACCGATCGAATTTTGATACATATATCCCAAACTTGCCTGCGCATCGGGATTGTTTTGATTTGCTGCCCGCTCAAAATATGTTTTTGCCTGGGCATAGTCTTGTGACAAACCTTTTCCGTTCAGATAAGCGTCTCCGAGTTGAAATTCTGCCGCCGAATAATTTTTATTCGCCGATATTAAAAACCATTTTGCAGCTTCATCACTATTTTGCGTAATACCACTGCCTTCCTTATACATATTACCAAGTAGATATGCTGCTTGAGCATTTCCTTTTTCGGCTTGTTCCTGGTAATAAGCAAGTGCCGTATTATAATCGCCGCTATCTATGGCCTGTTGAGCCATCTGCATGTTCATAGAAGGTGCGCAGCTCTGAATAAGTGCACATAACAGTAGTACCGATAATGTTTTTAATGGCCTGATCATGGTTTCCCGCTTCATAATTTGGTTAAGTTTATATTTTCACCCGCTGCTATTCAAGTGGAAATGGATACAAAGAAGGCTCCACCACATAATATGGATAGAGCCCCGATGCTTTTACGCCAATAATGTTAGGCAGCGCGTGTTGGTTTTAACGTTTTTCTTTTCGGCGAGAAAGCTTTGTGGCCTCCGGTCTGTTTCGTTTTTCCGTTGGACTTACCGCTCTTTTTCTTAACATCAAACCTATCACGGTTTTTGGACTGTTTCCCTTTAACCATTTCTTTTTTCTTCGGCTTGACGGTTACAGCGTCGCCTGAAGATTTTTTTTTCTTTGCCGTTGGTTTATTGCGGAGTTTTTGTAAAACCGGATCATCATCAAAGCCTTGAGTATCCAACCAGGGCTCATAGCGTTTGCCTTCCGGTTTTTTCAAAAGTGATTTTTGAAAATTTGGTCTTTTATGCTCCGGCCTCTTGTTCTCAGATCTCTTGTGCTCGGGTCTTTTATACTCGGACCTGTTAGAATTTGATTTCTTAAATTCTGATCTCTTTGACTCTGTTCGCTCCGGACGTCGGCTATTACGGTCAGTTTTCTTAAAATCGCTTCTTTTTTCACCACGTTTATCGGAAAACCTGCCCTGCGAACGGTTTCTGGTAAACTTACCCTTGCCACCTTTTTTAAATTCACGCATTTCAGAAATATCGAAATGATATTTATGATCAGCGTCCACCTCGATCGACAACTTTATTAGCCTTTCTATTTCCTTTAAAAGCCTTACGTCACTTGGATCACAAAACGAAATAGCAAGGCCGGACTGTCCGGCGCGACCCGTGCGCCCTACTCTATGCACATAATTTTCAGCTTCAATCGGAAGTTCATAATTAATCACGTGGCTTATCCCGTCCACATCAATACCACGCGCAGCAACATCCGTCGCCACCAACACTTTGGTACGACCTTTTCTGAAATTTAGTAAGATTTTCTCGCGGGTACGCTGTTTTTTATCGCCGTGAATAGCATCAACACGAATTGGAGTTTCTCTAAATGCTTCTTTTAAAAGACCACAAAGATGGTCGGCACCAAGCTTGGTACGTGCAAAAACCAATGCCTTATCAACGGTTTGATCATTAAGTAATTTGATCAGAAGATCCGCTTTGTTTTTACGGCGCACATTCATTAATTTATGGGTAACGGTATCTGCGACCATAGTTTTACGCTGCTGTTCCACATATTCCGGGTCTTTAAGAAGTTCACCTGATAATTTGCGAACCTTCGCATTCATGGTTGCGGAAAACATCACGGTCTGATGGTCTTCGTTTAACGCTGCTTGCATTTCTTTCACTTCGTCGATGAAACCCATATCAAGCATTCTATCGGCTTCATCCAAAATAAATGTTTGGCAATCATCGAGTTTCACTGTTCCGCTACCCATGTGGTCTATAAGTCGGCCCGGGGTCGCGATTAAGATATCGACACCATATTTAAGCTTTCGTATTTGTGGCTGATACGGTTGTCCACCGGCTACAACTAAGCTTTTGATCGGCGTACCGCGGCTAAAAGTATCAATGAACTTACCAATTTGCATCACCAGCTCACGGGTCGGTGCGATGATCAATACTTTCGGTTTATTATGTTCCGGCTGCTTATAATCATGAAGAAGTTTGTTCATGGTGGGAAGCGAAAATGCCGCCGTCTTGCCGCTGCCTGTTTGCGCGATACCCATAAGGTCCACGCCTGCCATAACGGAAAGAATAGACATATCTTGAATAGGTGTCGGGGTGGTAAAGCCTTCTTTCCTAATGGATTTAACAATGGATTTTTCAAAACCAAACTTGTCAAAATCGAAAGTAGGTTTATCTTCGGTAACATCTTCGGCTGCCAAAATGGTTTCGGCGGTAGATACAGATGTATCAAGCTCCGGCGCAATATTCTGCGACATCTATAGTGTCCTTCGCGGTCATTCGTGCAATAATCATAGCCCTGCACTATTTTTATCCGCAAATGCACTTGGCCCTTTTACTTCTGGAAGGAGGGATACACATGACTGTTACTCGTCACGGCTGCTTAGCGGAAATTCAATCATTATACGTATTAATAATCTTGTAACGAGCCGTAAATGCGCTTTTTCACCACCCTTGTCAAGCAATAACGTCTATCTAGGGTTGGACAATCATTAGAGCCATGGTACATAATTTAGAAGATTATAGAAATTGGAGAAGGTTTCCATGCGTAATTTCGAACTTGAAATATTTTTCTCTGAATGGGAATTTAAGGCTAAATACCATCTTACCGCATCTGATATGGAAAGCATGTCCATGAAAGACTTGCTTGCCATGGCAAGCGAAGAGGACCGCGAAGCATTTGAAAATTTATGGCTCGGCTATACACAAACATATGGCCTGCCCGCTTTGCGTACCGAAATTGCGGGGACCTATGATAATTTGGCGGATAAAGACATTCTTTGTTTTGCGGGCGCAGAGGAAGGCCTCTACACCGCTATGCAAAGCATTTTAACACCCGATGACCACGCCATTATTATCGTACCAAACTATCAGGCGGCAGAAACCGTTCCTTTAAGCATTTGTGATGCAACAGGCATCCCGCTACAAGCTGATAACAATTGGGCACTGGATATAGAAGCCATCGCCGGAGCACTTAGACCCAACACCAAACTGATCTCAATTAATTTTCCCAATAACCCGACTGGCAAAATCATCTCCCACGGTGAGCTTGATGCATTGATAAATTTAGCCCGTGAGTTTGATATTTATATTTTTAGCGACGAAGTTTACCGGGGCATTGAACTTGATGAAAATAAACAAATCCCACAAATAGCGGATGTTTATAAAAAGGGACTATCGCTTAATGTAATGTCAAAAGCATATGGCTTGCCGGGACTTCGTATTGGCTGGATCGCCTGTCAGGACCGCGAATTGCTGCAATCTATGGAACGCTTCAAACATTTTTTGACCATATGTAATAGCGGACCCAGCGAAATACTTTCACTTATCGCTTTAAGGTCGCGTGACAAGATATTAAAAAGAAATAGAAATATACTATTGAATAACGTTAAAAAATTGGAAAAACTCTTCGCTGAATTTCCAGATACGTTTGAATGGACCCGCCCGGACGGTGGTGCTGTTGCGTATCCAAAATACCTGGCCAGCGATAATTGTAATCAATTTTGTCAGGACTTACTGGAAAACACAGGAGTTATGATATTACCGCCCAGAATTTATAATTCCGACCTGCTCGCCACACCACAAAATCATTTTAGGGTTGGCTTTGGCCGCGGCGGTTTGGATGAAATGCTGGATAAATTTTATCATTATTTAAAAAAGAATACATGAATAGAAATTTAACTGCTTTACGCAGCTATATTTTCCTTCACCAAAAATTTATCTTTAATAACATCGTTTGCCGGCATATAAGCCCGCGCGCCGGGAAACAACCGCAATTCAGGATACAACATCCGGTCCCGTAAAACCCGCAGACGCCATGCTTGAAAACTTGGTGCGCGGTCATGTTTAATATTATCTTTAATCATATTGTTAAGCCGCCGATTTTTGTGGCGGCTTGCCGTTATTATTATAGGGTGTATTATCGTTCGTCGGTGTCAAAATTTTAACGGTTGTCAAATTTTGAGCACCATTTAAACGTCGCCTTCTAATAATATTTCGAACTTGATACCGTCTTTGGGATCTGCCCGAATTCATACGTATTATTAACATTTTTTCTCCTTTCATTATGTTGATTTCGTATGAGCGCATAATAGGAGAAGATCGTTACAATTAAGTGATGGTTTTATGACAGGTTTATGAATATTACCGCTGCTCTACCCGCGCCTCGTCACTCACCTCGCTGCCGGGATGGATGATTACCTGATTGCCTTCGCTAAGCCCCTTTGTAATTTCAGCAATATTGTCATTTAAGCGGCCAACGGTAACTTGTTTGCGGGTTGCTGTGCCGTCTTCAGCTGTAAAAACGGTCCAGTTGCCTTCAAACCGGAATAACGCGCTGATCGGCACAAAAAGCGCATCGGTAGCTTGATCAACGATGATGCTGGCTTCGACGCGAAACGCATCACCAAGACCGCGCCATTTTTCCTTACCGTCAATGAAATCGAGGTATATATTAACCCGCTGCTCTTCAACACCAAGAGCAGAAATTTTTGTAAAGCCGGACGGGGAAACCACACGGACCTGCGCCTGAATGTCTTCGTCGCCGCCCCATCTTTTAATGAGTGCTCTATCCCCCACCTCCACTTTTACAGCGTCGCGTGATAGCATTTCAATGACAATTTCAAGATCATCAGGATTACCGACCTCAACCAAAGGCGTGCTCGAGGGGATAACGCCTTCGGATTTATGTAAAATTCTAAGCACTTTTCCGCTCACCGGGGCGTGGACCAACAAACTACTGCTGTCCCCTGCCGCCGTATTCCCCGGTTGAATACGTTTCGCTTTTGCGGCAGCGAGTACTGATTCAGCGACCACCATGCCGGATTTTGCCGTGTTTAGTTCCGTTTCACGCAAGCGCACCAGCAGTTCTGCGCGCTCCAGCCGCGCAATAGAGACATTGCCGTTATCATACAGTCGCTGGGTACGTTGATGTTCGGCTTTTGCAAATTCAAGTTCCGCTTCCGCACGTTCCAGCTTGGCAATTTCAAATCCGCGGGCAGCTTCGGCGCCTTGAATATCCGCTTGCGCCTGAACTTCTGTGCGGCTATCAATAAACCTTGGGTCAGCGGGGCTCATATTTGCTATAACCGTGTCACCGGCGATAACATTATCACCCGGTTCACTTTCGATGCGTGTAACGCGCCCTTCAATAGGGGAATAGACCACGTAGATATCGTGAATCTTGGTCTTCCCTTCACCGTCTAAGGTGACCAGAACATCACCACGTTTCACAGTATCCATATCCACCAAAACCGGGTTTGGTATCAGTGCAAAGACAAGCAAACCGATGGCGACAACGCCAAGGGCAATTTTGATATATAGTTTTATTTTTTTCATGTGTTTACTCCACACCTTTTTGTGCCTCAACAAGGTCAATATTATCAACCTGACGCCAGACAAGATAAAAAGAAAATAATGTGCTTAAAAGCACGACAATCACCGCATAGGCATATGTATCATTATTAATGTAAAGCGGTATTCTGAATAATTCGGTCTCGAAGCTTGCAAGCAGGCCCGCGATCAAACCATAGCCGATAATAATCCCCAGCGGGATAGAAAGAAAAACCACCAGTGCCAGCTCACCAAATAGAATATAGGCGACCTCGCCCTTGGTAAGGCCGAGCACACGAAGCGCAGCAAGCTCACGCGCGCGTTCCGAAAATGCGATCCGCGCCGTATTATAAATAACACCGCATGCGATGAAGGCTGCAAAGACACCGTAAACCGCCATCATCTGCATCATATTTTCATCCACTAAATCTTCGAATAATTCGCGTATTTTTGACATCATCGCCATACCGATAATCGACGGCACCTTTTTTATGTTTTGGTATAATGGCCCGTTCCAGTTGGGGTCAATCATAAGCGCCGCCCCTGTCACCACCGGCCCTTCATTGAGCAGGCTATTGATCCGTTCAATATCCATAAACGCGCCCATACCAATAAACTCGTCGTAAATGGCACTGACGGCCAGATCAAGTTCCGGCCGTCGTTCTTCAAGCACTTCCGCCCTGATCACGTCGCCTACTTTAACGTCTAAAATCTCCGAGAGCTTTTTTGAGACAACAAACCCGCCACCGGTAATATCAATCGGCTTAAGATCAGCGCCCAACACACGATGAAGGTCCGGGTTTGGGATAATGCCGGAAATGCCGGTGCGTTTGCTTAAATGACCGTGGCGTAAATTAACCGGCACATCACGCAGCGGCTCCACTTTCATCACTCCAGGCATCAGGCGGAGTTCCTCCAATGCCGAAACATGGCGCGGCTCAACAAATGAAACCATCATGTCTTCGCGATTGCCGATGTCATATTGCACATTCATCATATAATCCACGCTGTCGTACAAGCCGTTGACAAATACAAGAATCGAAAGCGCAAACCCAACCCCAAGCGCCGATAGAAATGCGCGGATGGGCCGTCTTTCCACTTGCCGCAATACAATTCGCGATAAAAATGAGAAAAATTTATCAATGCCAAGCCGCTCTAAGATTGTTTTCTTAAATTCGGTTGGTGCTTCTGCCCGCATCGCTTCCGCGGGCGGCAGCGACGCCGCCTGTTTCATGGCGATCCATGTCCCCGCCGTGGCCGCCGCAGCGCAAAACGCCACCGAAAGGATCATCACATCGATCGAATAAGTGTATCTAAGGTACGGAAAGCGGAAATAATCCGCATATATATTGAGTAACCCCTTGCCGAGCCATGCCCCACCTATCAGACCGATAATGCTACCCAAAACAACAATCACCATCACCATACGCAAATAGTGAAACGCGATTTCGCTTTCATTATAACCAACGGCCTTAAGCATGCCGATCTGAACCCGCTGCGTCGCCACCTGCCGCGTCATAACCATGTTAACGAGGAATGCCGCAACGCCGAGAAAAATCATCGGCGTTACCGTTCCGGTAGTTCTGTTCTGGGCAAGCTCATTTTCCACCCACCAGTTAGACAACTGCTCATCACGGCCATAGCTGATCAATCCGCCATATGGCTTAAGGATACGGTCAAGCTGTGCTTTTACATCATCAACGTCTGCGCCGCGGCTGAGGCGAAGTGCCACATCATTAAACGCACCGTCCATATCGACCGCCGCTTCAAGCGCATGGTGGCTCATCCAAAACACACCAAAGCGCTTATTATCGGGGACTAGCGCACCGGGGCCGAGCAAATAAACATATTCGGGGCTGAGCACCACACCAACAATTTTAAGGGTGCGTTTATGGCCGTTGATGATCATATCGACAGTGTCACCAAGGATAAAATCATGGGCAAGGACAAAGGCCTCACTGGCAAGGACAGCATCTTCTTCGTCCGGCCGGAGCATCCGGCCCCGCTCGAGATATATTTTATTAAGCAGCGGCTCCCGGTTATCAGGTAACGACATGATCCGTCCCGCGGCGGGCTCTTCCATCCCTTCAACCTGGATGATGCCGCCAAAAGTGACACGGGTTTCTAGTTGAGAGACGCCATCGATTTGCTTGATTTGCTCGTCCACGTCTTGCGGTACCCGCTTCGCGGACGCCCAGACATCAGCAAATTCGGATCGGTCATAATAAATTTCCTGTCCAAGCTCAAGACTATCAATCACCCCAAATGAAAGTACAAAAGTCATGATACCCGACGCCATAACGAAAATGATCGCCACCAGCTGGCCTTTAATGTGCCAAAGATCACGAAGCAGTTTTTTATTAAGTGCTGAAATTACAGATCGCATAGCTACCACCCGATCTCGTTAATTGGTTTCGGGTTTTCATTGACCACGACGTTTGAAACTTTGCCGTCGGCAAAATAAATCACCCGGTCAGCGACATCGGCAATTGCCACATTATGGGTGATGATGATGGTTGTGGTACCGTATGTTTTATTGACATTCTGCAATGCCTGCAGCACCAAAATTCCGGTTTCGCTGTCCAGCGCGCCTGTCGGTTCATCACATAACATGACCTCCGGCCGTTTGGCGATGGCGCGGGCAATCGCCACCCTTTGCTGCTCGCCACCCGAAAGCTGCGACGGAAAATGATTTAGCCGTTCTGTCAAATTCACCGCATCAAGGGCTTCTTTCGCGGACATCGGATCAAGCGCGATATCGGTGATCAGCTCGACATTCTCAAGGGCAGTTAGAGAAGGCACCAAATTATAACTTTGAAAAACAAAACCGACATTTTCACGGCGGAAATACGTAAGTTCCTTGTCTGTCATATCAGCAAGGGCGTCACCCTTGAAATGAACATCACCTGATGTCGGCTGGTCGAGGCCGCCAATAATGTTAAGGAATGTCGATTTACCAGATCCGGAAGGTCCCAGAAGAACAATAAGCTCGCCTTTTGGCACTTCCATTGTAACACCCCGAAGTGCATGGACCAGCGTATCACCCACGCCATATTGCTTGGTTATTTCATCTGTTTTAAAAACGGTATTATTATTCATGTTTTCCGCCAATTGCCAAAATGCATCCGAACATAAACCTAATTTATATTTTAACATCACATAAGGAATTGATACATATCAATATATTGCAGTTTCATTTATTTCATAATATAAGTCGTTTAAAGAAACGAATTGGTTCAATTATACTTAAAGATCAACTGACCGGACGATGGAGTTAAAAACCACACCGTCTTGTTTGTGGGTTTCATAAATATGAACTCCGGTTACGGGTGAATTAATGACCTCGTCATATTTTAGCAGCTCCTCCTGCTCAACTTTGCTCTTTCGAAGCCTCGCCAATGTGATGTGCGGTCGGTAAGGTCGATTAATTAAGTCATACCCCGCGGCACGAAAGATGGCCTCAAGGCGCGATTGTAATGCGGTCAACGCTTTATTGGCCTTAACAGACGCTATCAATACGCCTTTCTTTTCCTGATCCGGCGGAAAAAGTGTTACGTCACCAACGTCAATATCAAATGGCTTCACGCCCACCACTGCTTCTTTAATCAGCACTTCCATTTTATCCACTTCGTCAAGCGGCACATTACCGATAAAAATAAGCGTTAAATGATAATTTTTAAAAGGCACCCATTTAATATTAAATGCTGCAAATTGATTTTGCAGCGCGATCGATTTCTGTCGCAGCTGATCCATTACGGCATCATCAAGCGAAAGAGCAACGAAAGCGCGAAGTGTCGGTTCAGTATCTTCTTTTATCATAGGGTTACTGCCCCCTAACTTCTTGGCACCCTTATCCGTTCAACCATATTGAGCACCTCTTCAGGTGGGGCGGGTGTAAAGCGGCTGACGCCGTAAGCGACGATGAAATTCAAAGTCATCCCCAATGCACCGGCACCTTCCGGTGATACCCCGAACCACCAGTGGCTAGCGTTATTGGCCGAAGGATCAATAAATTTAAAATACACAATATAAATCAATGTGAATAATAAGCCCGAAATCATACCGGCAATGGCCCCTTCTTTATTCATACGTTTATAGAATATACCCATCAGTATAATTGGGAAGAATGTGGACGCGGCAAGCCCGAAAGCAAAGGCGACCACCTGTGCGACGAAGCCCGGCGGATTGATACCGAAATACCCCGCTATTAAAACGGCAATCGCCACTGCCATTCGCGCAAAAGTTAATTCCTGTTTATCTGTTATATCGGGAAGCAGCATTTTTTTGAATAAATCATGAGCAACGGAAGTTGAGATCACCAGAAGCAATCCCGCTGCCGTGGATAAAGCAGCCGCCAGGCCGCCCGCCACCACAAGGGCGATTACCCAATTTGGCAGATCGGCAATTTCCGGGTTGGCCAGCACCATAATATCCTGATCAATATAAAGTTCATTGTCCGAATTGCCGTTTTGATTGGAAAGCAATCGTTCACCATTTGCACCCGCGCCGCTGTCAAACGCCGGTTTACCGACAAATGCATCGCCAGCAATATATTGAATTTTGCCGTCATTATTTTTATCGCGCCATGCGATCAGGTCGATCGCTTCCCAGTTTTTAAACCATTGCGGTGTTGCTGTGTATTCTGCGTTACTAACCGTATTAATAAGATTAAGCCTTGCAAACGAGGCCACCGCCGGGGCTGTCGTATATAAAATAGCGATTAATATAAGCGCGTATCCTGCTGAAAGTCTGGCATCACGGACTTTTGGTACGGTAAAAAAGCGCACGATCACATGCGGCAGTCCAGCCGTCCCCACCATAAGGGCGGCAGTAATACAGAACATATCAAATGTGGACTTTCGGCCGTCCGTATATTCGCCGAACCCGAGTTCAACCGATAAACCATTTAACTTATCCAGCAAATATGTACCCGATCCATCAGCAAGCTGGCTGCCAAAACCCAACTGCGGCACAGGATTTCCCGTCATCAAGATCGATATAAAGATCGCAGGAACCATGAAGGCAAAAATAAGCACACAATATTGTGCAACTTGCGTATAGGTAATGCCCTTCATTCCGCCAAGTACGGCATAGAAAAACACAATTGACATGCCGATGATGACGCCTGTTGTGATATCTACTTCTAAAAAACGTGAAAATACAATGCCAACCCCGCGCATTTGGCCGGCAACATAGGTGAATGATACAAAAAGTGCGCAAATCACCGCTACGGTTCGGGCGGCATTTGAATAATATCTATCGCCGACAAAATCGGGCACGGTAAATTGACCAAATTTCCGCAAATATGGCGCCAGCAACAACGCCAGCAGCACATAACCACCGGTCCAACCCATAAGATACATGGCGCCGTCCCGACCCATGAATGAGATCAACCCGGCCATTGATATAAACGAAGCCGCAGACATCCAGTCCGCCGCCGTAGCCATACCGTTTGCCAGTGGATGAACGTGATGACCGGCGACATAAAAATCATCTGTTGTTCCGGCCTTCGCCCAAATGGCTATACCGATATATAAAGCGAAAGTGCCACCAACAAAAATATAAGTGAGTGTTTGGATATCCATAATTATGGCTCCTCCCTTCTTATATCTTCGATGGTTTTTTTATCTTCAATAGGTGTGTCGCCTTCGTCTTCTTCAACACCGTATTTTTTATCCAAAATATTCATCTGGCGAACATATATAAAAATCAGCGCAACAAAGACATATATAGCCCCTTGTTGCGCCATCCAAAAACCAAGTCTGAAACCAAATACTTGATACTGATCCAGAAAATCTGCGAATAATATTCCCATGCCGTATGAAACAACAAACCAGACGCTTAGTAATTTCAGTACAAGCGTTACATTTTCTTTCCAATAATCCCGGGCAGAATGTGATTTATCTTCGTTCATTATTCGCTCCTATCAACCGTTAATTCACGGATTGTATATAAATTACCATCTTTAACAGTCGCTTCGATATTTAAAATATCGGTAATTT
This sequence comes from Emcibacteraceae bacterium, assembly GCA_021774795.1. Taxonomy (GTDB): domain Bacteria; phylum Pseudomonadota; class Alphaproteobacteria; order Sphingomonadales; family Emcibacteraceae; genus Pseudemcibacter. Next base: position 65,952 of record JAJFIR010000029.1, read on the forward strand.
CAGCCAGAGGGTCACCATTTATAATAACCATGTCCGCAAGTTTACCAACTTCGAGAGTACCAAGGTCCTTATCGACACCAATATTTTTTGCCACATTAATGGTCGCTGCCCTGAGTGCTTCATAGGGAGTAAGTCCCGCATCCACAAACATAATAATTTCGAAATGTTGGGCAATTCCATACGGATTAAAAGGGGAATCTGTTCCTGCCGCAATATTTGCCCCCATATCATGCAACGTTTTTATGCTTTGCAGCATGCCGGGGTTTCGTCTGATCTTGTTCAAATTACGGTTTGATTTAGCACCGATGGCAAGGCCGTCACGTTGAAATTCATCCAAAAATGTCCGGTATTTTATATCGCTCAGATATTCAGGATATAAATTCATATATTTGTAATAGCCGGTGTCTAATGAAGCCGTGGGCGTGATAAATAATCCGGATTGGCTGATTATGTTCATCACATCGCCGTAACTTTTAGAAAGCCCCGTAATCTTTGGTGAATAACCACGGCGGCTTGTCGCGCCCATATGTTCAACACTATCCATGCTATTTTGCACAGCCGGTGATATCTCATGAGAAGAGACCGGAATACCCATTTTGTGCCCCTCTTCCACCATTATTTTTTGAAAACCATCCGGCAAACGAACGTATGATTTCAACATATCATAATCAAGTTCCTTGGCGCGCTGAAGTTCATGACGAAGAGCATTTTCGTTTGTTGCACTATAAGACTGGCCGTAATAGACCCGTTGCCCGCCCGTCAGCCAGCCTGCATAAAACATACGCGGCCCCAAGGATTTTCCCGCACCCCAGGTTTCTTTTCGTTCCAACGATTTATAAGGATTAGTGCCCGGGTCGCGAACACTCGTAATACCGTACGCAAGCCAGTTTCGACCAAGTTTCTCACCCAATAGTTCTGTTTGATGGGTATGTCCAGCCATGATACCCGGGATCATGGTTCTGTTCGAATAATCATAAAAAGTCCCCAATACCGGATTCTGACCGTGGGGCGCGATTTTGCTAATACGATTGCCGGAAATAAAGACATCGACATTTGTTTGATAAGACTGAGAGACACCGTCAAAGAATTTTTCAACATGAATGGTTTTATCATCTGAAAGCTTTCGCGCCCATGTCACGTTAAACCGGTGTTCGGCTTTTTCACCGGTTAAATAATTACATGATTTAAGCGTCTTGCCGGATAAATAGTAAATAGTATCAGAATCCTGTGACCACCGCGGCATTTGCGCTGTATCGGTGCATCTATTGGCCGCCGTGCCTGTTATATCCCCGTTTAAACTTACGTAAGCCGTGCGAATTTCCCCTTCGGAAATATAGGCCATTGACTTACCGTCTGGAGACATCACCGGACCACTGCCGTCGCGGGTACTTAAACCCAGCCCATTAGGCATTTCAATAAATTCAGACCGCCTGCTTTCAACATGGTACTTTTTAATGCTGTGCATGCCTTCCCGAAAACGTGAGGTGGCCGGTTTTACATGCGCAAGTAATATATACTCTCCGTTCATCGACCACGCCGGTCGGCCGGCAGTATGCAGGTTTTCTTCTATTGTCTGAGTTGAGCCAAACTGAACATTCATCACTCTTAAATCAGCGCGCCCCCAGGTGTTTGAAACGCCTCTTGTTGAAAGAAAAGCAATATGACTTCCGTCCCGCGACCATGACAGTTTATATTCACGGTTCTTATCATTGGTCATTTGGGTTGAGACACCTGATAAAATATTCCGTATCCAGATATCCATTTGGCCATTTTGTTCTGCCACGTAAGCTATTCTGCTGCCATCATGAGACCATGTCGGGTCAACAATATGTCCAATTTCGGGTGCTATATTCTCTGCTAAACCATCGCCTTTTTGCAGCCACATGTCACCAAGTGCAGAAAAAACCAATCGGTCATCATTGGGCGAAAAGTCCATATGCCCAACACCCAGGACCTGACGGCTACCACTATGATCAAAATCACGGACCTTGCGGGTATAATTAGGTGCCACCGCAGTAATAGAGGCTTTAAAAGGCACGTTTACAGCCTCACTCGGTCTGGCGATAATCGTTCTGCGCCGTGTTTCTTTCCTGATTTTTACGTATTTGATATGTCCGTCCGCCGTAAAATATACGCCGTCATTTGTCCAATGTTGGCGAAACGGGAATATGTCACCATCCGCAACGATAACTTTGTCGCGCTGTGCTTTGCGACTATCTACATCCGTTATATAATTCAATTTAATATCATTATTCACATGAGAAATATATGAAAAGCCTTTGTTGTCGGGGTTCCAGGACGGTCTTAAATATTTGACGCTGTCTGATTTAAATAAGGATAATTCCTTTGGAGTGTCTTCCTCATAATCGACAAGGATAATTTCACTGTATCTAAATCTTATTTCGCGGGTGAAAAGAAGTTTTTCGCCGTCCCTGGATTTGTGCGGATGGGCATCGTCATCGGGATGATCCGTAAGCTGCGTCACATTTTGGTTCTTTAAATTAATTTCCCAAATATCATAGTTGCCACTGCGATCAGAGGAAAAAACAATGCTACCCCCGTCCGAATTCCATGACGGTTCCCGGTCATCATATGAGCCAGACGTTAATTGAGTGAGGCCCGAGCCATCAGCGTTAATGGTCCAGATATGAAAATAACCTTTATCATATCCTTGAAAAGCAATCTTGGTTCCGTCCGGGGACCAGCTTGGCTCACGTACTTCCGGTTGCTGACCGGTTGTAAGCGCGGTGGCACCGCCGCCTACGGCAGGAATTGTCCACATAATCCCCTGAACATCCATCGCCAGTAATTGTCCGTCTGGCGACAGGCTAATGCCAAAGTTGGTACCTTCATTGAATGATATTTCCTGACTTTGCGCGGCGCAAATGACGAAGAAAGACAAAATTAATGTCAAAATCTGAACTCTCAAAACTTTCCCTTTTTTGATTTTTTATCCCATAGGACACCTTTCCAGAAAAACTTATTGCTGTAAATAGTTTATATGTGACTTGAAAAAAAACCAACCCGTAGTAATCTCAGCGCAAACGAAGGAAGAAGGATGTATTCACTTGAAACAGTACGACTTGTCATGCGCCCCTTTTGCGCCGAAGATGTAGATTTCTTAAACTACCTTCATAGTGATTTAGACGTGATGCGCTATACGCTAGGGCGTACCCGCAGCAATAATGAAAATATTGATTACGTAAAAACCATGCAGACCCTCCATGATCAAGGAATCGGTCATCTTGTTGTCATCCGAAAATCTGATAATACTCCCATAGGCAGATGCGGTTATTCATATTTTTACGGTGTAAATGATGGTGAAATGGATTGGTTTTACTGGGGAGACCCAAAAAAAGTGACCCGCGACGGTGAAATCTTCAAGCTGCTTGAGCTTGGTTATACCTATGCAAAACCCGCATGGGGACAAGGATATGCAACGGAGGCAGCACTTGCTTTTCGGGAATTTGGTTACACGCAGCTTGGTTATGACGGGTTTTCTTCACTCGTGATCAAGGAAAATATCGGTTCAATCAGTGTTGCCAGGAAAATGGGTGTTAGTGAAATCGTTGAATGTATGACCCACGATACCCTGTCATTTGATCTTCGAAATATAAATCCGGGAAATGGAACTAATGGATAACATTAAAAAATTATTGGATATTATGGAAAAATTGCGCGACCCCAATGACGGCTGCGCGTGGGATGTCGAACAAACATTTGATACCATAGCCCCGTACACCATCGAAGAAGCGTATGAAGTGGCGGAAGCCATCGAACGAAATGATATGGACAGCTTAAAAGACGAGCTTGGTGATCTTTTGTTTCAAGCCGTGTTCCACGCCCGCATGGCCGAAGAAGCAGGGCATTTTAAATTTTCCGATGTGGTTGATGCCATATCCGACAAAATGATCCGCCGCCATCCCCATGTATTCGCAGGTGAAAGTTACCGTGACGCTGAAGAGCAAACCGCTGCATGGGAAGAACAAAAAGCAAAAGAGCGCGCCGACAAGAAGCAAGCGAGCATACTTGATGGTGTTACCGTCGGACTTCCCGCGTTAAGTCGGGCGGTCAAGCTGCAAAAACGCGCCGCAAGGGTTGGGTTTGATTGGCCAGAAACATCACAGGTGATTGATAAATTACAGGAAGAAATGGTTGAGCTTTCAGAAGAACTTGTCAAAAACAAACGAGATCCAGAATATAGCGATGACAAAATAGAAGAAGAATTCGGCGATATGATGTTTGTTTACGCCAATCTGGCAAGGCATCTTAAGATTGACCCAGAAAAAGCGCTGCGCCGCGCCAATTCAAAGTTCATCAATCGCTTTAATAAAATTGAACAACACATTGATAAAAAAGATAAATCATTCGATCAATATTCACTTGAAGAGTTAGAAGGCTTGTGGGTAAAGGCGAAGGAAGAAGAAAAATTACTATAGATTACTATTCAAATTATATACGTTTATCCTAAGATGATAAATTCCACCTGAATCGAGTTACATTGCTGTTATAGACCTAATCGACAAATCTGAAGAATTTAATATATATTCATAAATTCCACTATTATCTATCTGAATTCTGGCTTTACTAATTTCCTTCGTGGCTATAGTAATTGAGATTGAATCCTCCAACACGTAAATACGGTATTTGTAGGTCCTCATATCTTCGGAAGTTAAATCACCTTTCGCCATATAATCTTGCCACACAGTCATGATTGCAAAAACAGCATCTCCGTCAAGTTTCACAGATCGAAACTCTTCCAAATCCTTAGGTAAATTTTCAAAGACTCCTTTGCATCTATAACCACTGAAGATTGTTCCAAAGACTGCTCAGCAGCAACATTAAGTTGAAAAGTTATTAAAATGATTAAAAAAAAAGCTAGGCGATGAATTAGGTGCAACATAATCTTTTCCTCCGAGAAGCAAGATCGCGAGACCAAAGTCCCGCGACCATTTTATTTCTTATGGCAGATCAGTGCCTCGCACCCATGGCGCGCCGGCGGTGTCCATTGCCGCTTCAAACGCCGGGATTGTAACTTCTATCAATGTACTTAAGCGGTTTTTAACATCCGCGAAGGCATCCATGGCATAACCAAGCTGTTCATGGCTTTGCGGTGTTGGACCGTAAGTTCCCGACCCACTCCGCACGGCGAAATTAACGCGGCTGGCGATGGTCGCTGGCCTTGCGCCCGTTCCTGCTTGTGATCGCTTACCGTTGAGTGCGTCGTCAATGGCATAAAGTTCATCGCGGATCGCTTCAAATTGCCCTTCGAGCCCTGCCCCACCAGAAGCGCGGTCAAGTGCCATGCGGTACAGCCCGACTTTTTCAAGTAAATCAGAAATAGTTGTGTTGGCTGCGGCCACCGCGGCCTGCGCAATTTCCACCTCATGCTGGAAGGCATTTGCATCCGTATCTGATGACCCCGCGAGCGCGCGTTCGGTAATATCGACCACGTCAAAGCTTACCGGTCCGGCAAGTTCACTAACCAAACCATCAACACGGGCATTGAGCGTCGCGGTATAAGCGCCCGGCGCCGCGAACGCACCGGGTGTACCGAAGAACCCACCGCCAGTTCCGCTATTTTCATTGGTAATCGCTGTGTGGGGCGAATGACGCAGGCTCCAAGTCACGCGGTTTACCCCTTTTTTATTTTCGGCTTCCACGTTGTTAACAACGTTGCCGGATGCGTCTTTGATCGTAACATACAAAGCTGGTTCTGCCTCACGACGTTCCGCCTCTAACACATCAAAGTCGGGATAAATGGTCCCATGCCCGTCCTCGACCAGTGCTTTATCGGCTTCAACCCGCCTGTCTTTGGCGGTCATCAGTTTATCTTTTAAATAGTAGGTCAATGTGGTCCCAAACGGTGGATTATCAGCCACCCATTGATCATCACCCTGACTACCACTATGCAATCTATCCTGCCGGTACCACCGCGTTTTCGCATTAGCAAATAGATGCGCCTGCGCTTCAAGCGTGTCAGCATTAAGGCTTCGAAGTGATGTATAATCATCAAGAACGAAAATACCACGGCCAAAACTGCCTGCAACAAGATCATTTTCGCGGCGCTGAATTCGCACATCGCGGAATGATATTGTCGGCACATCGCCGGTAAGTTCAATCCACTGATCACCACCGTCCACGGTGAAATAAAGGCCAAATTCCGTACCAAGGAACATAAGGTCCCTGTTCACATGGTCCTGCGTGATCCGCCATACCAGTGTTTTTTCCGGAAGACCGTCTATGATCATTTCCCACGATCGGCCACGGTCGGTACTCTTAATCAGGTACGGGGCGTAATCCCCCTCCTTATGATTATCAAGCGCGGCGTAAACCGTGTCCGCATCAAAACGGTCAGCGCGGATATCATTAACATATGAATTGGCCGGAACGCCCCTGATGTCACCAATTTCATAACGGGTCCAGTTGGCACCACCATCAGATGTCATCTGAATAAGGCCGTCATCAGTACCAGCGTAGAGAATATTTTCATCAACCGGACTTTCAGCAACGTTAGCAATAGTATGGAAGTTGGACATTGCACCCAAGTCCCAACCCGCTTCGCGGCTCCAGGTTCTGCCTTGTATTGGCGCGCGAAGTCGATTTTCGTTCCTTGTCAGGTCACCCGAAATTGCCGTCCAGCTGTCACCACGATCATCAGACCGCCATAATCGCTGCGATGCGTGATAAAGCCGTTTCGGATCATGATGTGATACATTGATCGGAGCGTCCCAGTTGAAACGCTCTGCCGGATCACCGGGCTTACCTTGGGGTTGAATGGATGTGTTCTCACGAAGCAGTTTGTCGTGGCGCATAAGGCCGCCTTGCTGCATTTGTGAATACATGATGTTCGGGTTACCCGGTTCTGTCGCCGGTTGATGGCCGTCCGCCCCCATGGTTAAATACCAATCGGAGTTTTTAATACCGTCTTCACGCATGGTCCGGCTTGGCCCGCCTTGGGTGGAGTTATCCTGAGTACCGCCGTAAACATGATAAAATGGCTCCGCATCATCCATAGCGACCTTATAAAATTGTGCAACGGATATCCCCTGCATGAAACGCCAGGTGCTCATATCATCGCGGCTTTCATAGACACCGCCGTCTGATCCAACAAGAATAAAGTCTTTGTCCGTCGGATGAAATGCAAACGCATGATCATCTACATGGCGGTTGTGAACATTGACATTCGCCCATGTTTTACCGTCATCATCGGAATAATAACTTCGTGCATTTACCATGTATATTCGCCCGTATGTATGCGGATCAGCAAATATTTCCTGATAATAATGGGGACCGGTACCGCCAGACATTTGGTCTGACATTTTGGTCCAACTTGCCCCCTTGTCGGTTGAACGCCAAAAACCCCCTTTGCGCTCATCCAGTTCGATCACCGCGTAAACAACATTTGAATGAATAGGCGACACCGTAAGTCCAACTTTACCCATATTCCCTTTTGGCAGACCTTCCGTCATTTTTTTCCACGTTTCACCGCCGTCATCCGACGTATAAAGAGCGGAACCCGGCCCCGTGTTCATAAGCGCACCAACGGTGCGGTGACGCGACCACGCAGCCGCATAAAGCTTTTCAGGGTTATCCGGATCAATGGCAAGCGAGCCGACACCGGTCCATTCGTCAATTTCAAGGGTATTATTCCAGGTTTTTCCGCCGTCAGTGGTTTTAAATACACCGCGTTCCCCGCCGCTTGACCACAAAGGGCCCTGTACGGAAACCCAGACGGTATTCGAGTCTTCGGGGTGGATGATGATATCGCCAACATGTTCGGAAGTACCAAGCCCCATATTGGCCCACGTCTTTCCACCATTTGTTGATTTATAAACGCCATCACCGAACGCAATATGACGCCCACCATTATTTTCACCGGTACCAACCCAGATAATATTCGAGTTGCTCGGGTCAATGGTTACGTCACCGATTGAGTAAACAGCTTCGTCGTCAAATATCGGCTCCCAAGTGGTGCCGGCATTTACTGTTTTCCAAACTCCGCCGGACGCGATCCCAACATACCATGTGCCGGGATCGGTTTGATCGACCGCTATATCCGCAACCCGACCTGACATATAAGCCGGGCCAATATTACGCATTTTTAAGCCGTCAAAGGTCGCCGCTGACATGAGTTCGTCGTTATCCTGCGCATACAGACCAGACGGCAACAGCATAAGCACAGCCATTATCATTGAAATTTTCTTCATGAATTTCTCCCCTTTTTTTTGTTATGGGGCAAAGTTAACATTGTTTCATAACAAAATACAAGACCGTGGCCAACGATGGAAGATACAATCGCTAGAGAAATATGGTGTCTTTAATCTTATGCCAGGTCGCTTCATCAGACGCCGACAATAAACCCTCACCATCGTTCAAGGACGAATATATTTTTCCGTCAAACTGACGGACATAGCCACCGGCTTCCTGAAAAAGTAACGTACCCGGTAGATGATCCCAAAGCAGTGTACTGCTATACGCAGAAAAATGGATTTTACTTTCGAGCAGTCGAATATAGTCATACCCGGCGCAGAAGGCCGGTGCATTTTCTTTAAATTTTTTAATATTTTTACGCGCAGCATCCCTCAATTCAGCAGGCATTCTGTTGAGATGGGCGGCACCAATTATATCCGTAATTTCTTGCGGCGCATCCATTAATATAGTCTTATTATCATCTAAATATGCACCGCTGCCTTTTTCGGTCATTGCCATTTTGCCGGAAACGGGTAAATAAATCCAACTGGCAACCGTTTCTCCGCACTGAAGCGCGACAATCATAACCGCGAAACGTTCGTCGCCTTTGATAAAATTATTAGTTCCGTCTATTGGATCAATTAGAAATCCTAAAGGTGCTTTTAACAATTCGTCCAGTTTTGAAGGCGAAGCAGCGATACCTTCCTCACCTGTGATAAGACTACCCGGATAGAGGTCTTTAAGTTTGGTTGTGAGTAAGTTTTCTGCTGCTAAATCCGCTTTGGTAACAAAATCACCTTCAGATTTTAATATTACTTCATGTTCTTTAAGATTGCGAAAACTGGATAATATTTCTTCTTCGGCAACTTCTTTCATCAGTGCACCGATTTTTTCAGTCTTCATTAATTTTACCCATCTTGGTCAACTGGCCAATCGCTGCTTGATCCAGTCGAACGGTAATTTTAGTGTGATTTTCCATATCTTTACGATCAATAACCTCGCCGTACCTATAAAATAAGGCTATGTCTGCGCCGTCTTTGTGAGCGAATTTTAGTTTAAATGTCTTTTTGTCTTTTGCTAGTTGTAAATCAAGTGTGGCAAGAAGATTTTCACATCCTGATCCTGAAATGGCTGAAACTAATTCTACGTTATCCTGCCTTGACGCTATATTTTCTAATATTTCACACTCCCTATCTTCCAGTAAATCAATTTTATTCCAAACTTCAAATATTTTCTCCTCACTTTCCGAACCTACTCCAAGAGATTTCAAAATACCTACTACGTCTTCTTTCTGTGCATCGGTTTCTGGATGGGAAATATCACGGACATGAAGAATTATATCTGCTTCTATCACTTCTTCTAATGTCGCCCGAAACGCCGCAACCAAATGTGTTGGCAGGTCGGAAATAAATCCAACCGTGTCTGAAATAATTGCCTTCTTGCCATTTGGCATATCAACGTTACGCATGGTCGGATCAAGTGTCGCAAATAATAAATCTTCGGCCATGACATTCGCGTCAGTTAAATAGTTAAACAATGTTGATTTACCGGCATTGGTATAACCCACAAGTGCAATGATTGGAAACGGCACCTTACGGCGGCTATTTCTATGTAATTCGCGTGTTCTGGCAACCGAGGACAATTGTTTCTTTATTTTTGAAATGCGCTCATCAATCAAGCGTCTGTCAGATTCAATTTGCGACTCTCCCGGTCCTCCTAAAAATCCGAATCCGCCACGCTGGCGTTCCAAATGGGTCCATGACCGGACTAGTCGGCTTTTTTGGTACGAAAGATGCGCAAGCTCGACCTGCATCACACCTTCTTTCGTTTGCGCACGGTCACCAAAAATTTCCAGGATAAGGCCCGTTCGATCGATGACTTTGACTTTTAATTCTTTTTCAAGATTTCTTTGTTGACCGGGGCTAAGTTCACAATCAGCAATAACGAGTTCAATATCTTGGCCACGAATAATTGTTGCCAGTTCTTCTAACTTCCCTTTGCCAAGATAAGTGGAGGGGCGAATTTTGTTGAGGGATATTATCTGCGCAGCCAAGACATCGAGATCTAATGCAGCAGAAAGTGAAACAGCCTCAGCCAAACGGTCATCAGCATTTCTGTTGGGTGATGATGCGTGTCCATAATTCGTGAGTTTTGGATGAAAAACGAGTGTACGTGCGCCTGATGATTGTGTAGTGGTTTCCTCGCCATCACCATGATCGTCCCATATACTACTGAAAGTCTTTTTGCGAAACTCTAATGATTCTTTTGTACCGTGCTCGGACATTACAGAGGAAAATTACTCCTCATCGTCGGATTCATCCTCGCCGGCATCAAAAAGGTTTATTGTACCGCCCGGCATAATCGTTGAGATAGCATGTTTGTAAACGAGCTGTACATTGGCATCCCGACGTAGCAGGATACAGAAATTATCAAACCACGTAATAATGCCCTGAAGCTTTACACCATTAACCAGAAAAACTGTGATGGGAGTTTTATTTTTACGAACATGATTTAAAAAGGCATCTTGTAAGTTGTGCATTTTTTCAGACATTTTTTTATTCCACTTTTTATTATTATATAGCCTTATGACAGTATTACCCGATAATTGCAGCATATCAATGTTGCTTCAGCATACCACATGATGTGAATATATTAAACAAAGAAGATCAAAATATGACGACAGATTATTAATTTTTCCTAAATGACGGGGATAGGAATATCAGCAGCGTAATAATTTCCAAACGACCGATGATCATTATAAATGATGTTACCCATTTGCTGGTATAACTCATTCCCGAGTATCCTAAAAAGTCAGGTACAATTAAACCCGTCATCGACCCTGCACTGAATAGATTTGCGATTGTCAATCCTACCCCGACGCTGAAATCATATCCGAGTGCTCCATAAGCCACTGAAAATATTGCCATTGACGCAAGATAAAGAAATAGAAGCGTCCATACACTCATTAAGATGGAACTGGTAACGCTCATATCGTTTACCCGCATCGGCACTACGCCGTGTGGATGAGCAAGTCTGTTAATTTCCCGATCGGCTTGCCTGAATAAAACTTTAAATCGTACAATTTTAAATCCTCCGGCACTTGATCCCATCGCCCCACCTATAAATAATAAAATTATGCATATAAAAACTATTCCAAGTGACATGGTATTAGCACCGTCGGGCAGATAACCTGTGGTGCTCAAAGCCGAAACTGCCGTAAAAATAGAGACACCCAATTTTTTTATTATTGACGTACTCGACGCGGTATCAGTGCCAACCAAATTAGCAAATATAATCAAGCTTGCAATTGCAATAATCCCGAAAAAATATTTAAGTTCCTTGTCATTTTTATACACCCGAAATTTACCGTTTGAAAAAAAAGACCAATGATATGTTAAATTAGTTGCAGCAAAGATCATAAATGGAATGAGAATAAATTCTGCTATATTTCCGTAAGAATTAACTCCAAAATTAGCATGATTTGAAAAACCACCGCTCGACATGGTCGCCATTGAAGTCGATAGCGCATCAAACGCCGACATTCCGCTTAAGTTTAATAAAACCACGCACAAAATTGTTAAACCCAGATAAATTTTTGCGAGCGGTTTAAAAGCCGAATTAATTCTGGATACAAATCCTTCTCCTTCACCATGTGAAAGGGCTGATTTAAATAATTCTGAACCACCTATCGCGCTCAATGGAATTATCGATACAGCAAGCACAAAAATGAAAATACCTCCCTGCCACTGCAAAAAGGCTCTCCAAAACAGAACCGTTTTTGGAGTCAGGGCTGAATTAGCAAGAATAGTCGCGCCCGATGTTGTAAAAGCCGACGCCGCTTCAAAATAAGCGTCGGTAAATTTTGTAAGCACACCGGAAACCATAAAAGGAATTGATGCAAATACTGGAATAAGAAGCCAGACGAGCACCAAAAAAGAAATAACGTCAGAACGACTTGGTTTTTCAGGTTCATCACGGAAGGCGAAATAAAAGCCCATACCTATAAAAACAGTAAACATGCCACATATGAAGAAAGGCAAAATAAGCCCTTCTTCATTAAAAGTCATCGCTGCAATTATGGGAACAAATTCGCTAATTCCTAAGAAAATAAGAATATGACCAATGATATGACCGACTTTTGTTATCATTATTTACTCAAAAGTTATTTTGGTTAAATTATAAAATATTAGAAATATTCAAGTCGGACCGAAAAGATTTCTTCGACTTTCTTGATCATATCTGCACAAGTAAATACAATAACTGTATCTCCAGACTTAATAATTGTTCCGCCTTTGGGTACAATAACCTTATCATCCTGAATAACCGAACCAATGATTATCCCGGCAGGTAATTTCACATCACGTAACGGTTTTCCGACCAGCGGGGATGCTTCAACAGCCACTGCCTCAATCACCTCTGCCTCCCCTCCCGCAAGACTTTGTAACGAGCTAATTCGGCCTCGACGCATATGCTGTAAAATACTGGATACGGTAGTTTGCCGTGGATCTACGAACGCTTCAATACCCACGGACGCCGTTAGATCGCCAAATGAATGATCGTTAACCAAGGTAATGGCACTTTTACACCCTAATTGCTTAGCGAGAAGAGCAGAAAGAATGTTCACTTTGTCATCGTTAGTAACAGATATAATAGAATGTGTGCCTTGTATGTTTGCTTCTTTCAATATTTCCATATCTAATGCATCACCATGAATAACAACAGCCTTTGACACTCTTTCGGCGACATTTATGGCTCTGGTTTCATCGGATTCAATGATTTTAATTTTGAACTTACGATCTGATTCAACCAGTTGTTCACTCAGGAATAACCCGACATTACCACCACCTACAATAACGACATTTCGCGCTTCTTCTTCCTCGTGACCAAACACGCTTAGTGCCCTCGTCACATGAGTTTTTTCAAGCGCAATATAAATATTATCGCCAACCAACAAATGGTCATTGCCACCGGGAACAATCAGTTTTCCGTTTCTTAAAATACCGCAAACTACCAAATTTAAATCAGGGAAGAGTTCCGTTAATTGTCTGAGCGGCGTATCAACAACCGGGCAGTCTTCTTCTAATTTTACGCCAACTACCCAAACTCGGTCACCAGCAAACCGGATCATATCCGTAGCGCCGGGCACCTCTAATCGATTAATTGCCGCCTTAGCAACTTCGATTTCTGGAGAAATAATCACATCGATAGGCATGTGATCCCGACTAAACAATGCCCGCCATTCAGGGTTTAAATAATTTTGTGCTCTAATTCTGGCAATTTTTGTTGGCACATTAAAAAGTGAATGCGCCACTTGACACGCCACGATATTCACTTCGTCAAATAACGTAACGGCGATTATCATATCGGCATCTTCTGCGCCGGCGCTTTCAAGTAGGTCGGGATAGGATGCATAACCAACCAAAGCATGTACATCTAGCGAATTTCGCACCTTATTAATAAGTTCTTCAGAGCGATCGATAACTGTCACGTCATTTTGCTCATTTGCCAAATGACGTGCAATATTAAACCCAACCTGTCCCGCTCCGCAGACTATTACTTTCATCTTATTTATCCCTTTATCTCAATGGCTAGATTTAAGATATCATTTCTTCTCGAGACTGTTTACACCTAGCCCCTTTAATTTTCGATGTAATGCGGAACGTTCCATCCCCACGAATTCTGCGGTGCGGGAAATATTTCCCTGAAACCGTTGTATTTGAACATTCAAATATTCACGTTCAAAAGTTTCCCTCGCTTCCCTTAAAGGCAATGTCATAATTTCAGTATTTGCATTGGGTCTGATTATCTCACTATCAGCCATTAATTCTACGGGCAACATATCCACCGATATTACTTCTTCCTCCGAAGACAATATTAACAATCGTTCTACTGTATTTTTTAACTGTCGAACATTACCCGGCCAATCATGCGCCTGAAGTGCTGAAAGCGCCTCTTGATTAATTTCCCTTGGTGGTCGACCGGTTGCGGTGGTAAAATTTATCATCATTTGATTGATTAGAAGCGGGATATCTTCGCGTCTTTGCGTTAACGACGGCACCTGAACCGGGACCACATTCAAGCGATGGTATAAATCTTCTCTAAACCTTTGCGCATCTATTTCATTACGCAGGTTCCGGCTTGTAGCACTTACAACACGGACATTAACTTGAACACGCTGATTTCCACCGACACGTTCAAATGTCTGATCCGTCAATATCCGCAATATCTTCGCCTGGGTTGTTTGTGGCATGTCCGCTACTTCATCAAAAAACAAAGTGCCGCCATGGGCTTTTTCAAACACGCCGGTTTTTACAACTATTCCATTTTCTTCAACACCGAATAATTCACTTTCCATATTGTCCGGAGACATACTTGCGGCGTTCACGACAATGAAAGCCCCGTTGGCCCTTTTTGATCGCCTGTGAATAAGACGTGCGACCAGCTCTTTACCGGTACCGGATGAACCTGATATAAGCACTCGACTGCCGCTCGGTGCTACTTTCTCGATCGTGTTACGTACGAAACTGATAGCAGAAGAAGTGCCGGTAAGCTCATCTTCATAACCCGCTTTTTCTTTTAATTCACTGTTCTCTCGCCTTAATCGCTCAACTTCCGTTGCGCGCTCAACAAGGATCAGCAGTTTTTCGCTTTCAAAGGGCTTACTGATAAAGTCATACGCCCCGCGTTTAATCGCAGTTACCGCTGTTTCAATGTTACCGTGTCCACTGATAATAATCACCGGCAGATCTTTATGTTGTTTTTTTACTTCAGCCAATATCTCCAACCCATCAAGCCTACTGCCCTGTAACCAGATATCAAGTATTAGTAAAGACGGTCTTCTGGAATCAATTTCTTTGAGTGCCGAATCACTATCCCCTGCAACGCGGGTTTCATAGCCTTCATCATTTAGAATGCCGGAAATAAGATCTCTTATATCTGCCTCGTCATCCACGATTAAAATGTCAAGCGCCATGAACGATCCTTATTTTACTTTCGTTCTGATCAGTTGAATCATCCTCATCCCCATCAAAATCACTTTGACCCAGCGTCGCTCGTTTAAAAATTAATGTTGTTGAAGCCCCGGCTTCTTTGTTATTTTCCAATATTAAATCACCCCCATGATCTTTCATAATTTTCTTAACAATTGCGAGGCCCAGACCAGTGCCTTTTGATCGCGTTGTTACGTACGGCTCAGTCAACCGATCAATCATTTCCTCCGGCATACCTATACCATTATCAGAAACATTGATCGCGATACGTTTTTCATTTGCTGCCAGTGAAATTTTAATTTTACCATCTTTTTGGTCGATTAATGCTTCGGTGGCATTTTTTATAACATTTGTCAGTGCTTGGCCGATTTGCCTTGCGTCACATTCGAAATACACCGGTTCATCCGGAAAATCGGTGGTAATCGTAATGTCACTACTTGCAACATCCATAAGAAACGTTGATTGTTTGGTAATTTTGACCAGATCCTCTTGTTGAATAACTGGACTAGGCATTCTGGCGAAAGAGGAAAATTCATCGACCATCTGTCGCAAATCCCGGACCTGACGAACGATCGTATCCGTACATTGTGTAAATATTTCAGGTTCGCTCGTAATTTCGCTTAAATATTTGCGTTTCAGACGTTCCGCCGATAGTTGAATAGGCGTAAGCGGGTTTTTGATTTCATGGGCAATTCGGCGTGCTACATCAGCCCAGGCTGCTGTACGTTCAGCGGCGACCTGTTCCGTTATGTCGTCAAAGCTAATTACAAACCCCTGAACGCGTTTGCCTTTTTTTTCGGCAGTAATGCGAACCAATAAATTTAACGTGCTTTCGCCGCGTTTTAACGCGATTTGGTTTTCAACGCCTTTATTTTTTCCGGTAAGAATTTTTTCGAACAATTCGGATACTTCCGGCATGACAACATTCAGTTTGGCACCCTTAAGTTTATTTTCGCTAATCCCCAGCATCGTTGAAGCAGACCTATTGGGTAACGTGATTTTTCCTTGTGGATCAAGACCCATAATACCGGGCGATACCCCTGATAAAACTGTTTCAGTGAATCTTCGTCGCTCATCAAGTTTCAAGTTTGCTGAAAGCAAGTCTTTTTGCTGTTTTTGCAGTTGCCATGTCATGGTGTTAAAAGCTTTGGTTAAGCCACCAAGATCATCATAGCCTTCTTTAACAGGCGCGCGAGCAGAAAAATCCCCTTTACCCACCCTGTCAGTGGCACCAACCAGAATATTTATTGGTTTCATCAGTTTATTGGCCAGCCCAAAACCCAGCCAGGCTGACAGGAATAGTACGATCAATGCAATGACAAGAAACGAGATATTAAACAGCAATCTATATTGGGAAAGTTCTGATTGGGATTTTTCAAAATCATTTTTTGCATCCATCGTCCGACGAACGAGTGCCAACGCCTGTGCATCAATAAGCCGGCTAATATATAAATATTGATCTAAAAATCCATCAAGCCTTAAAAGCACCCTGATTTGCCCGTCCCCACGATCGGGAAAGAACCGAACACCGCCTTCGGCTGCCTCATCCATAATTTGCTTATTCAGACGGCCATCAAATATGCTCAATGTCGCGCTCGCCCGAGCAGTAACCACGCCGTCTCGATTGAGCATGATTGCTTCGGAAAGACCCAGCGATCGTACCTGTATATTTAATGCCTGATCTAATAATTCAGGTTGCCTACTTAGCGTAAATGCTTGTCTGTTAAGTTCATTAGCCATGCCGAGCGCATCAGCACGAATGATTTGCATATGTTCCTGAATATAGGTTTCTGCTACACTCTCAGAGCTATCTAGTACGGTTTTCACTTTATCACTAAACCATCCCTGAAGACCAAATTCAAAGAACATAACGGAAAATATTGCAACGATAATTGTTGGCGTAATGGTTACAACGCTAAAGAGGGTAACAATGCGCTTATGAAGTCTTGTTGCAGCGGCTCCTTTTTGAGTTTTACCCCATAATTGTATGACCTGCCTAACGACCAATGTTACAAGAAGTAAAAGCAAGATAGTGATGAACAGCACAAATATATATAAATTATCCGGTGTAGGAGAAAGCGGAGCAACATCTGAGAAAATGGAATATGCGGCACCACCCGAAACCAGTATCCCCAAAAACAGCACATATACGGCTTTACTTTCAAGATCTACTCTTCGCGCCCACAATATTATTTTACTTAGCAGTCTGGACTTTTTTCTTATCGCTTGTTCACTCATAATGCAGAATAATTAACCATATTGTTGCAATAATGCAACATAATAGCATGTAATTTTCATATACAATAATAAAAAATGATCAAAAACATTAAAAACGTTTCTTAACTACCGATATTTCAAGTTCTTTTATTTTTTTCCGAAGGGTATTGCGGTTAAGACCCAAGAGTTCTGCTGCTTTGATTTGATTACCATTCGTCGCCTCTAAACTCAATTCAATAAGTGGAATTTCCAGCTCACTTAATATTCGGCTATACAGTCCATTGGGCGGAAGATATTGCCCTTCATGTGCTTCAAAATATTTACTCAAATGGCGATGGATAGATTGTTGTAAAGTTTCATTTAACTGACGTTTATCGTTTTCATTTATGCCTTGCTTGACGTCGTTCTTCGAATTATGCGCCAGTTCGCTGCATACCTCATTAAAGCCGATCAGTTCTTCCTTATAAAGTGCCGCTATTCTTAGAATAAAATTCTCTAGTTCCCTAATATTGCCCGGCCAGTTATGTTCTGCTAAAAAATCATAGGCTTTTTGGTCCATTAATTTTGGAATCTGGTTATTGTCTTCTCCATAAATATTAAAGAAATGTTGGACCAGGTCCGGAATATCGTCTTTTCTCTCGCGAAGGGGTGGGATATTAATCGGAACTACATTTAATCGATAATATAAATCCTCACGAAATAATCCTTGCGAGATTAGTTGTTTTAAATTGCGGTGAGTTGCCGCTATTATTCGAACGTCAACTTTTACAGCTTCCGTGCCACCAACCGACAGATACTCACCTTCCTGTAATACCCGAAGCAGTCGGGTTTGTGCATCCATAGGCATATCGCCAATTTCATCTAAAAACAACGTTCCGTTTCTGGCTTGCTCAAAACGTCCTATCTTTTTTGATACCGCCCCTGTGAACGAACCCTTTTCATGGCCGAACAATTCACTTTCAATAAGCTCTTTTGGTATGGCCGCCATATTAATAGCAACAAATTTTGAATTTCTTCGTTTACCCAGATCATGTAACGCTTTTGCAACCAGTTCTTTGCCGGTTCCGGTTTCACCGATGATCATAACCGACAGGTCGGTATTCATTAATCGCGCCATAACCCGGTATACATCCTGCATTGCCAACGACCTGCCAATAAGTGGCATTTCCTCATCATCCGCTATATTTGCGGAAACGAAAGTTGACTTTTTCGGACTTAGTCCTTTTGTTATCACCGTCCTTAATTCATCCAAATCAAATGGTTTTGGTAAATATTCGTATGCACCGCGCTCCGACGCTTTGACAGCAGTCATAAGAGTATTTTGCGCGCTCATTATAATCACGGGCAATTCCGGCCTTAGTTTTTTTATTCTAATCAGCATATCAAGACCGTTTTCATCCGGCATAACAACATCCGAAATTACGAGATCACCTTCGCCGTTAGAAATCCACCGCCACAAAGTCGTCGCATTGCTTGCCATGCGAACTTCATATCCTTCTCGGCTTAACGCACGACTGAGCACCGTTCTTATTGCCTTGTCGTCATCTGCTATCAAAATGGTTTTTTCGGTCATTAATTCTTCCTACATTGTAGCTACACGGCAGGCAGCAGAATTTTGAAAATAGTTTTTCCTACATCGGATTCACACTCGATAATTCCACCAATATCACCAACTATTTTTGTTACGATCGCTAAACCGAACCCGGACCCTCCAACTTTTGTTGTCACAAATGGGTCGAATATATTTTCTTTGATCTCTGTGGAGATTCCGCCCCCATTGTCAATGATGCACACTTCCAATGGCAGATGAAGTTTTTCATTTGTTCCAGGGGCTGTCATTCGAACACCTTGTCGGTAGGCTGTAGTCATCGTAATTTTTCCGCCTGAAGTGGGAACCGCCTCAGATGCATTTTTAAGCAAATTTAAAAATACCTGGATAAGCGCACCCCGATCCCCGATGGTTTCCGGCAGCGATGGATCATAAAGTTCGATGAATTCAACATGTTTTCCAAATCCATTTTCAGCAAGCGTTTTAACATGTTCGAGGACACTGTGAATATTAATGGCATTTCTTGTCATTCGACGGTGATCTGTGAAAACTTCCATTCGATCCAAAAGCGTGCATATCCTGTCCACTTCTTCGCAGATCAAATTCGTAAGTGGCCTATCTTCATCTGATACGTCGTGGGATAATAATTGGGCGGATCCCTTTATACCGGAAAGAGGGTTTTTTATTTCATGAGCTAGCATCTCAGCCATGCCTGAAACAGACCGTGCAGCACTTCGGTGCGTCTGACGCTTATTTATTTTCTGCGCAATTGACCGGTTCTGAAGTTGAATTAGGATACCGTTATTTTCGTCAAGTAACGGAGAAACATGCACATCAATATTCACGACACCTATATTAGGGTTGCCAATATTGACTTCATATTCGGTAATGATTGCCCCTTTTAATCTTGCCTGCGTGACCAGCAAGAGTAGCTGACTATCAAAAGGAACAATTTCGTCCAAATTTTTACGTTTTAAAATTCGAAAACTGCTACCCAGAAGTTGCTCGGCAGCAGCATTTGCGAAGATGATATTATCTTCACCATTCACTGCGATTATGGCGTCCGAAAGGCTATTGAGAATTATATCAGGATAATCGAAAGGGGCCAATGTCGGTGGGACGAGATTTTTTTTATTAGTTGGCATTTTTATGCTGCACATTCGTTTAAGAGCGGCTCAAAAAATGTTTCGATCGTGGATAATACCTCTTGTGTATCAGTCATCTTGTTAACAGCTTGACGAAAAGCGGCACTATCCTGCAAACCTTTAGTATACCAACTAATATGTTTACGCGCTATTTTCTTACCTGCATCTTCGCCGTAATGATCCAGCATCGCCAGATAGTGCTCAATCATGATGTTTTTTATAGTCATCAAATCAGGGTTTTGTAATATTTCGCCGGTTTTTAAATAATGGATAACCTGTCCCAAAAACCATGGCCGTCCGTAACTGCCCCGGCCGATCATTACCCCATCAGCACCGGATTGTGTTAACGCCTCACGTGCCGTTTCACAGTTGATAATATCGCCGTTAGCGATAACCGGTACTGTGACACTTTCTTTGACTTCGCGAATAAAAACCCAATCCGAAACCCCCTTATACATTTGATTACGTGTACGTCCGTGCACTGTAATCATTTTGATACCCATATCTTCCGCTATCCTTGCGAGCTCGGGTGCGTTTCGATTTGTAATATCCCATCCTGTTCGCATTTTTAAGGTAACCGGAATATCAACCGCATCAACAGTCGCTTTTAAGATTTTGCCAGCTTCCCTTAAATCCTGCATCAATGCCGACCCTGCGTAGCCATTGACAATTTTTTTTGCCGGACATCCCATGTTGATATCAATGATTTGCACACCTTTATCTTCATTCATCTTTGCAGCCATCGCCATCATCTGTGGATCACATCCCGCCAGCTGAACAGACATCAAATATTCATCACTTTCGGCAGCCGCCATTTTGTGGGTACGTTTATGATCACGGATCATCGCTTGGCTTGCGATCATTTCTGACGTCACAAGTCCAGCACCAAACCGTTTTACCAGCCGCCGGAAAGGTAAATCAGTTACACCCGCCATCGGGCTTAAAAGAACTGGATCTTCAACCGTTATCGGGCCTATATTTATAGGTTGTAATTTCATATTCATGATTAAAAAATAAGCAAATTAAGTTGATGTCTAAAAAATAGTCAATAAGCGCGGCACTATAGCTGAAAAGCAATTTAACGTCAAAGTAGAATTATTGATAAATTACTACAGACATTTTTAAGCAAAAATGATAGCGTCAGCCCATGACAATCAAGAATGCAGTTATCATTGTTGCCGCCGGACGCGGGCAACGCGTGGGCGGTGAAATTCCAAAACAATATATGGATATTGGCGGCATCTCTATTTTAAGAAGGACCATCAATATATTTCGTGATAATCCCGCTATCGACCACATCCAGGTCGTTATACACCCGGACGATCAAAATTTATATGATGCAGCCGTAAGTGATTTGGAACTACTAGCTCCGGTGTTTGGCGGTGCGACAAGGCAAAAATCTGTCTTGAACGGGCTTGAAGCCATTGGCGAACTTTCACCCGAATATGTATATATCCATGATGCAGCTCGCCCTTTTCTTGATCAAGATACTCTCAATAGTTTGATCAGAAAAGTCGAAGAATATGGTGCTGTGATTCCCGCTTTAACAGTAACAGACACAATTAAATACATGTCAGAAAATCACATCAACAATACCCTTGATCGCAATTTTCTTTACCGTGCGCAAACGCCTCAAGCTTTTAGATATAAAGCAATTTTTATGGCACATAGACGCCACGAAGATAAAGATTTGACGGATGATAGCGCGATTGCCGAACAAAGTGGATTAAAAGTACGCATTATACCCGGCTCAAGCGACAACTTTAAAATAACAACGACTGATGACTTAATAAAAGCAGAAAACATGACCCAATCTTCATACACAGATATACGCACCGGATATGGTATTGATGTTCACGCATTTGAAACAGGCGATCATGTCGTCCTTGGTGGCATAAAAATCCCACATGATCAAAAATTAAAGGGCCATTCTGATGCCGACGTCGCCCTTCATGCTATTACGGATGCCCTCCTTGGGGCCATGGCCATGGGTGATATTGGCGCGCACTTTCCGCCCGGTGATGATCAATGGAAAGATGCAAGTTCAGACATATTTCTAAAACATGCGGCAAAACTTATAGATGATAAAGACGGCGTTATCGCAAATATTGATCTTACAATAATATGTGAAGCACCTAAAATTGGCCCTCACAGGGATTTGATCCGAGACAAAATTTCTGAAATAATAGATTTGGATATCGATAGAATAAGCGTTAAAGCAACAACAACGGAGAAACTCGGATTTATGGGACGGAAAGAAGGCATTATGGCGCAAGCAGTAGCGACAATCAGATTGCCGGAGTAAGGATATGGCAGAAAATAAGACTAAAGAAAATGATGCAAGCGTCGACGATTTTCTGAATGCCGTCGAAAATGATCAAAAACGTGAAGATAGCTATGTGATCCTTGAAATGATGAAAAAAATCACAGGACTTACGCCAAAAATGTGGGGTGACAGTATGGTTGGTTTTGGAAGTTATCATTATAAATATATAAGTGGCCGGGAAGGAGACATTTTTAAGTGCGGTTTTTCACCACGAAAACAATATCTCTCATTATACTTGTTCTATGGTTTTCAAAAGCACGAATTGATGAAGAAACTAGGTAAATATAAAGCTGGCAAGGCTTGTCTCAACATCAAAAAACTTGACGATGTTGATGTAAGCATCCTCCATTCTTTAGTAGCAATTACCTTTCACGGCGTCGAAAAATACAATCAAATATGCCAAAATCAGGTGAATGACTGATGTTTGTAAAAAACTGGGCAAAATCTGCTTTTCATCCTTCCTTGTTACTGTCAACATGGTTTTATTCAGGGCTATTTCCGTTTGCGCCGGGTACATTTGGCAGCATCGCTGCCCTGCCCTTCGCTTGGTTGATTATTGAACATGCGGGCAAAATGGGGCTTGCAAATGCCACATTAATTATATTTGTAATCGGCCTTTGGGCATCAAAACAATATATGGAAGAAACCGGAAAAAAGGACCCCGGGGAAATTGTCATCGACGAGGTTGTAGGACAGTGGATCGTCTGCTTGATTATCGTTGATAACAATAATTTGGGGCAATATTTCCTGGCCCTGCTTAGTTTTAGGGTATTTGATATTATGAAACCCTGGCCTATTTCCATTTTCGACAGGCGGCACGACGCGTTTGGCGTGATGATGGATGATGTCGTGGCGGGGGTAATGGGGGCTGCGGTGTTTTTCGCAGTAAATATTTATGTTCTCTGATGAAATCAAAACCCTTGCGAGCGAGATACTTGACTTATGCCGGGATAAGAAACTCCATATCGCCACGGCGGAATCATGTACAGGCGGTCTAATTATTGGTGCTCTCACAGAAATAGCCGGCTCTTCTGATGTGGTTGACCGTGGTTTTATCACTTATACAAACAGGGCAAAAATGGAATGCCTTGACGTCAGTGCTGATACGTTGAAAGTTGGCGGTGCTGTCAGCCCGGAAACGGCGATAGCCATGTCTATTGGGGCCATAAAAAATTCATCGGCCAATGTTGCGGTTGCGGTTACCGGGATAGCAGGACCCGACGGTGGATCAAAACATAAACCCATTGGTTTGGTACATATAGCCGCCATAAAAAGGGGCGAAAACACTCTTCATCGGGAACATAAATTCGGTGATATCGGACGCAGTGAAGTTCGCGAAGCAACTATAGTCGCCGCCCTTAAACTCCTGAAAGAAGTGGTTTAAGCCTCTCTTAAAACTTGCGCCGTTCTTACCGACATTGCTTTATAAATACTGAACATTCCTATGGACAAAGTGATTATTATACTGGCAACGACGGTTAACAGCGGGATATTGATCGAAAACACCCAGTCCATCTCCATAATACCTACGACAATTCCGTAAGCGGCAATGGAACCCAGTAATATCGCAACCACACCTGTTGCAACGCCCAGGATAATAAATTCAAATATATAAGCTTTAAGTATATCCATTCTTGTTGCACCAACCACTTTAAGAACCGCACTGTCGTAAATACGGCCTTTATGGCCTGCTGCTATGGCGCCACTTAATACGAGGACGCCAGCGACGATGGTAATTGAAGCCATAACATCGATTGCTCCCTTAATTTGTAAAAGCAGCACTTGAACATTTTCAAGCACTTCCCTTAATCTAACTGTGGTAACATTGGGAAACTTCTTAGTAATGGCCTGATAATTCACTGCTTCATTTTCTAAGTCTGATTTTACCGTACCAACATAGGTAAACGGTGCACCGCTTAAAACATTTGGATCAAACATAAGAACGTAATTGATGCCGAAACCACCCCAATCTACTGATCGCACAGACCGGATTACAACATTGATATTACGGCCCAGGACATTGACACTGATCATATCACCGGGACTCAAATCCATTCCTTCCGCCATGTCATCGCTTATGGAAACCTCAGGATCACCAGCATATCCTTCGGGCCACCAGTCACCTGCTTCAATTTTGTTATCTTCGGGCACATCACTGGCGAACGTCATTCCACGGTCGCCTCTTAACATCCAGCGCACATTTTGTGATACTTCGACATCAGCGGAAGGAACGCCTTTTATATGTGTGATGCGGCCCCGTAAATTTGGTACAGAACGAAAGAGACTAGTGCCCTCTTTCGCCATAGCAAATTCTTCGAACTCCTCGTGATCCACTTTTTGGATATCGAGGAAGAAATAGGAAGGTGCGTCCGTATTTACTCTTTTCTCAATTTCCTGATCAAGACCAAACTCAACCAGTGCAATGGCCGTCAATAATATTAATCCAAGCCCGAGTGACAATATTATTGATAAAGTTGAATTACCGGGTCTTGTGATATTAGAAAGTGCAATTCTCAGGGCCGGGCTAAACCGACGCGGTAAATATTCAACGCACCCACGCACCAAATATCCAGTTGCTAAAAGCAGACCAAAAGACACGAGCATTCCTCCAATGAAATAGCTTGTCAGTTCCTTATAGGATGCTGTGTAAAATACCATACCGAGCATTAAAGTAATCAAAACTGAAATAATAGCCAGATATAATCGCGGTATTTTCTCGCCCGCTTCATCCGAAATAGTGAGGCGGAACAATTGCCGTGCAGAAATATTTTTTGCTTTTGCCAGCGGCCATAATGTAAATATTAAACTAATGAGAATGCTATAAAATGCCGCCACTGCAAGTGGTGCAAAATAAAACGCGCGCGAAATAGCGATGGGCATTTTGGATTCGATAAAATCAGCGAAAAAGAATGGAATTCCACCACCAACAAGAAGCCCTAGTGAAATCGAAATCGCTGACATGACCAATATCTGTAATAAGTATATTTGGAAGATCGTATTTGACGTGGCCCCCAGGATTTTAAAAGTTGCAATGGTGTTTGTCTTTGAACTCAAGTAACCGTGAACGGCGTTACTGACACCAACGCCGCCTACTAGTAAAGCAGTTAACCCAACCAGGCTCATAAATTGTCCCATCCGGTCAATAAAACGTTGGGTGCTGCCACCGCCGCTGCTTTTATCGCGCACCCGCCACTGTGCATCAGGATATGCCTCTTCGATTTCCGTTTCGAAAAGCTTCGCATCAGCCCCTTCCGGTAGCCTTAATCTATATTTATAGTCAACAAGGCTACCTTCGACAATAAGCCCGGTTTCATTCATGCTTTCAGATGATACAAGAATACTTGGGGCTAATTGAAAACCAGCATTCGCACTATCGGGTTCCCTAATCGTAATCCCTCTTATTTCATAAGTAAGATTGCCAATTTTTAGTTTATCACCGACCCCACGGTCCATTCTTACGGCAATAGCATCCGACGCAACCATGCCCCAAAAACCATTTTTATACTCAAAAAGCTGTTCCTTGGCTAACCCGCTTGACGTTATAAGCTCACCAAATAACGGGTAAGCATCATCTACTGCCCTTATTTCGATGAGGCTGCTATCATCGTTTTCCACGGTATGAGCCATAGCACGAAGCTCGCTTACTCGCGAAATTTCAACGGCTCTTTGCTCGACATACGCCATTTCCTCTTCGTTTAATTCTCTTTGGATAAGCCTTATTTCTATATCACCGCCCAGGAACGTTCGCGCATCTCGCTCTAAAGCCAGTGAAATATTTTTAGTAACCGATCCTACTGCCGCTATTATCGCCGTGCCTAAAAGCAGGCACGCTATAAAAATCCGGAAATGCTTGAAAGCAAATCTTAATTCCCTTAACGCAAATTTTGTGGCGATCATCATTCGGCTATTTTCTCCACTTTATGATTATCATCAACAATTAAACCGTCCTGAATATGAATAACCTCGTCACATTTACCGGCCAACTCCTGATCATGGGTAATAAGGATCATGGTCGCTGCGGTTTTCTTACGCAGTGAAAAAATAAGTTCAATAATATTATGACCCGTTTTACCGTCAAGATTACCAGTAGGTTCATCTGCAAAAAGTATTTTTGGCTCAGGAGCCATCGCCCGCGCGATCGCGACCCGCTGTTGTT
>JAJFIR010000030.1 GCA_021774795.1 Emcibacteraceae bacterium
ATCAATAGCTACCACTCCAGAGGAATTAAAAGCAAGATGGCCAGTTGAATTACCAGTACAATGAAACCTGAATCCGTCATTCAAGCCTTATTAGGACTTTTAATCACTATTGGTCTGGCCTTGTCCAGCTGGAACTTAATGGAAACCGTGAGGCTAGGTAAGGACACGGCCGTCATCAAGATGCAGGTAGGGCAATTATCCGGCAGACTAAACAAGGTGGAGCAATGAAAATTACAATAATTGCGGTTATAATGTTGTGCGTGTTCCTTGGGTTCAGGGAGCGGTGTTTAAAGTGGCATCCGACTATATATGGGTGTTGTATTCAGAAAGCTATTAATTAACCTGTAAAACAGTACTTTAATGGAGACAGGATGTCGGAAATCACAAAGCAGGACTTGAACGAAGTAACGCACGAACTAAAGGACTATATTGACGCGAAGTTTATCGACCACGAGAAGACAGAGAAGGCGATGTTCACCCCTATTATTGCTGAGGTCGCCGGTCACAAGGTTACGCTTTACGGGGGAGAGGGACGCGGCGGTGTTGTTAAGGATATGAACGATTTCAAGCAATCGAGTAAAATGCTTCAATGGATTGCTGGATTAGGATTCGGGGGGATGTCTCTAAGTTGGCTAGCTAAAATATTTAAATGAAATAACAAATAATGCTTGCAATCTAGGAATTACTGCGATATATTAGTTTCATCATCTCCTGGTGGAGCTAAGTTAAATTATTCTAATTAATGGCTCGTTGCCGCTTTTTAAGACCTCCACCAGGGGTTTTCGCGGTGGCGGGCCATTTTCTTTTTTAGGGATATTATGATGAACGCTCAACAATTTGACATGTGGCTTTGCTATAAGTTTGATTTACTGGCAATCAAGTATTGGTTGCCGATGCTGGCTAACCGTAACATTGTGGAGGCAATGAAATGATTCTATTCATACAATTTATGATTGCATGGGGCTTTCTAAGCTGTTTTATGGGTATGGTTTGGGTATTGTTTTACGCTGGGAAGAAATCAGCGTTTCAAGAGAAACGAAAACGGGTTGATACTTACAGATGACAACCGGGGAAATGATATTTTCAGCCGTATGGACTTGGTGCTTGGTTATGGTTATGCTATGGGTTTGCATAATTTATTTTGATTGACAAATTCTAATAATACTTGTAAAGTATGTATTATTGTTAATTTAGAAGGGGAATGAGTCATGGGGATAGATAAAAGTCAAATATACAGAGTTGAAGAAATTATAGCAAAACTTAAATTCCAGCTTTCTGATGCGGGTGAAGAGTTCGATACGGATATGGCCGATCTAAAAGAGCCTACAACTCCAAACAGGGAAGCTTATATTGGGTTTATGGAGCATAGGACAAGGATGCTTCAATTCTACGCTGAACAGACAAATATTAAACTTAAGGCTATTATTGAATCATTAAAGGAGCCAAAAGGTGTTTGATTTCTCTAGCTGGTGGGACTCTAGGTGTTTTGAATATTACGATTTAGAGTGGGATGCGGCTCTAGACTGTCCTGCACGGTCGCCAGATAGCCATAGGGTCCACTTCGTGTCAAAGCCTAGCCCGGTATACTTAAAAGACTCAGAGCGCGTGTATGCCCCTTGGTGGCCCTCAAACGACTGGGAGTTTAAGGAGTGGAAGCCGGGGGATAAGGGAAAGTTTGGTATTGACTGGGAAAGTATTGATTTTGAGAACTATATAAATTGCAGGAGGGAGTATGCAGACTGAACAAATAAACGAATTAGCGGAGGCACTGGCGAAAGCCCAAGGCGTGATGGCGGGGGCAAAAAAGGATGAGGAAAACCCATTTTTTAAGTCAAATTATGCGGACCTTGCCTCTGTCTGGAACGCTATTAGAGGCCCGTTATCTGATAACGGGTTGAGCGTGGTTCAAAACATCGAAACAGTAGAGGATGGGGCGGTCATGGTTGTGTCGGTGTTGATGCACAAAGGGGGGCAATGGATTGATAGCCGGATGCCCGTGAAGCCAGTTAAAAACGATATGCAGGGTTTGGGTGCGGCAATCAGCTACGCGAGACGGTATTTGTTATCTGCGCAGTGCGGAGTGTATCAGGTGGACTTGGATGCGGACGAGGATCAAGGTAAGCCGATACCGGAAAGTAAGCAAAAAACAATCCCCGTTAAGCGCAAGACCACAACAACAAAACCTCAGGCAGACGCCCAACAAGAACCAGCATGGGGTGTAGTTTGTCCAAAGTGCGACAAGACAGACTCGATCATCAAAAGCAAGTATAAAGACGGGGAGTTTGTCTGCTACGAGAAGAAAAACGATGGTTGTGGGTTCAAGTTCACGCCAAAGCCGAAGGAAGCAGGGGAAGGCGATGACGTGCCAATGGGCGATCCGCCACGACAGGAATACATATCAGAGCAAGACCGTAAAAAGCTGTTTGCTAAGTCTGATTCAGTCGGTTGGTCGAACCAAGAGCTAAAAGACTTTCTTGAAGGTAGTTACGGGATCAAGTCAACGAAGGAAATACCAGCTGAAAGGTTTGAAGAGATTCTTTCCTACGTTACAAACTAAATTAGAACGCCAGGGGGCTCGGCGTGAGGGAGTACACGCGTCAGCTTCATACACTGACACGCCAGAAGACCCTCCCCTTCTTCATCGGCGTACCCGGTTCAAATCCGGTAACTCCCTGGCGTTCCTCATTAAACTAAGGACTTAAAAATATGAAAAAGATAAAATTAACACAGGGGAAATTTGCCACGGTTGATGACGATGACTTTGAGTATTTAAATCAGTGTAAGTGGTTTTTTAATGGTCGCTATGCCACGAGGAAAACTCCGACCCAAACTGATGGCCCAACTAACGAGCATATGCACAGGGTCATTAATAAAACCCCAGAAGGTTTTGAGACAGATCATATTAATAAAGACAAGCTGGACAACCGGAAAGAGAATTTACGAACAGCGACAAAACAGCAGAACAATTTTAATCGCAGTTCTCTTAAAAACACATCATCGCAATTCAAAGGTGTTTCATGGCGCAAAGACAAGACTAAATGGTCAGCTCAAATTAGGATAAATAATAAGAAAACCCACCTTGGTTATTTTGGGGGCGAATCCGATGCGGCGAAGTGTTATGACGTTCACGCCGTTAAATATCACGGTGAATTCGCAAGTCTAAACTTCACCATTTAATTGAAAGGCAAGAAATGGTCGATAAGAGGTTATGTTTAAATAAATGATCCCCCCTGCGGCCCTTCGGGGAGTCCGTGTCTAGATTTGAGTTGCATGACCCGCTATAATTTTGACCACTGCAATGATGTGGTGGAGCGGCCAGGGGATATTTTTTTGACAAAATGAACGGGTTGTATTAGAATGGTTGAGTTAATGAGCAAACTACGAAAACACAAATTGAATAGTTTCAAGGGCATCTATTGGTCAAGGGATTTCGTAGTCCTGCTCGCCAATAGGTGCCCTTTTTGCGTTTTAAGGGGGAAGTTATGGATGTTAATGAGGCGACGATAACTAAGGATAAGCGGTGCAGGGGGTTAATTTTTAGAGCCTCAGCTTCCCAATATTTTAATATAAATGGCATTGGCCAGGTTATCC
Source organism: Emcibacteraceae bacterium (assembly GCA_021774795.1). Taxonomy (GTDB): domain Bacteria; phylum Pseudomonadota; class Alphaproteobacteria; order Sphingomonadales; family Emcibacteraceae; genus Pseudemcibacter. The sequence goes on from JAJFIR010000030.1 coordinate 3,592, forward strand.
GGCTTCGGCTTTTAAAGCGTAAAAGTTGCTCTGGTTGCGAGTATTGTGGGTGGATGGTTAACGATTTTAATGAGTCTGAATATCCTCAGATACGTGGCATGGGAAATATAAGGGACCGTAAAATTTATAAGTTGATCGTGACTAATGAGAGTAGGGATTTTGAGACAGGATATGTTGACAATTACGATTTTGAGCTTACTGAGGTGAAAGATGTATAATTTTTGTAACCCTGGCGATGGCTTCACACCACTGACTTGCGATGGTTGGGGGAGTATTCCTTGCCGGTGCGGTGGGGATTTATGCGTTTGCTGGAATCGCGGGGAACTTGAGTGCCCAGGATGCGTGGATTGTGAAAAGGATGATGATGACGATTTCTTTATAAATGAGGATGAAGAATAAATAGGAGGTAATAATGATTTCAGGACAGCATATTTTTGTAAGATGTGCAAATTGCGGGTTCAACAGGCATATAAATAATAAAGATTCTCTATGCTTATCTTGCACGGGTGAAAGCGGATTTGTTGTCAAAATCCCAAAAACATACTTTCATGGCCCTATGACTAAAACCCAAGAACGGCATAGGTTTTCTGAGGATTGTGCTGAATATTGGCACCAAAAAGAATATGAATTTTTTGGCATGCAGGGGAGGTAGTTTATGCGATGGTTTTTGCAGTCTCACGGGTATTTAATGGCGAGGTTTACTGGCTCTGAGGTCTGGAATAACCCGGAAGACTGTCTAAACTCCGTCAATCATCTTGCTCTCTTTAATACGATTAACGAGACGAAAAAACATGGCTAAATATAACCCTGTGGCGACAATTTTCTGGGGTGATAAGGACGTGGAAGACCTGCCTCCAAATGGTAAGCTGTTGCTTCTATTCCTTATCACAAATCATAGAATAAACAACTCAGGGATCTATGAAATAACGATTAAAAAGATAAGCCAGGAGACAGGGTTGACGGTTGAATTTGCGACCAACTTTTTAGAGAAAAATAAGCTAAAAAATATCACTTATGATTTTGAAAATAGCATGGTTTTTGTCCATAATAGGAGAATCTATTCACCTGGAGGAAAGCCTGAAAATGTAGAAAAAGGGATAAATCAGGAATATAAGGTGTCAAGCAAGTCTTTTTTGTGGAAATTGTTCAATGACCTTTACCCCGCTATTTTAAAGGACTTTGTCAACCGTTGCCCAACCGTTGCCCAACCGTTGCCCAACCGTTCAATACCCTTACCCTTACCCTTACCAATAGATTTAAATAATAATAAACCTTTAAAGATCGAGGGTGAAATTTTAGAAACCTTGAATCAAGTAGCCGGGAAAAATTACAAGCCAACCGATGCCAATCTAAATTTCATAAAAGCTCGTCTGGCAGAAGGATACACGCAGGAAGATTGTGAGGCTGTGATTAAAAATAGGGTGGCCTATTGGAAGGATGACGCAAAGATGGCTGAGTTTATCAGACCAGCAACACTCTTTTGCAAAAAAAACTTCCCTGGGTACCTAAATGCTCCACCGCCTGGAAGCAACGGCAACGGCAGGAAAAAAACCAAAATGGATTTAGCTATCGAGAAACTTCAAAGACAGGAGGCGGAAAATGAAAATAGAAAAGTTTAACGAGCTATATTCGCAATTACTCGGGTCATTCCCAAAAACCTTTGAGCGCGAAGGGATGTCAGAATCTTGGTTAAAGGTATTTAAAGACCGTGACGCTGAATACTTTGAAAAGACCGTTGATTATTTCATCAAGCTGGATCGTGACGATATGCCTTCGGTGGGTTCAGCCCTTGCGGTACACAAGCGCATCGCTGAAACAGGGCAAGGCAAGCGGTATCACGACTCTAAGGGTCACGAGTTCCCGTTGATGACGGACGAAGAGGCGGAAAGTGAGTATCAAAAAATGAAAGGCTTCATAGAGGCTTATCCATACCCAGACTATTCAGAAAAGGCCAGTCCCGAACAATGCGAGGTTATCGACAACCAATACTACCGCCTCATGGGGCGGCACGGTATTAACCCACAGGAAGATACGCACCCAAAGGTCAATATGCTTTTAATGGCGGATTTAAACAAAATTATGGGATGAGGGGCGGATTTAGAGCCATGATAGGGCTAAGAGCTAGCACAAGGGGTCAAATTTAATAAGTTATATTGTTTTCATAGAAACGGCAAAGGCTGGGAAGAAAACGCAAACAACGGGCGATAAGGAGGAATTATGACCAAGCGAGAGCATCGAGTTGTTTGGCGGCGGTATGCTAAAAGCAAAAAACTACCTCAACCTTGTGAGGAATGGGTAGAGTTCCAGTATTGTTGTCTTGGGGTCGAGGGTAGGGCAATGTGTTCAAAAGAGTTTGCGTGGATGATGTTTGAAGATGATTCATGTTTAGCGGAAGAGTTGTTTTGGGAATCTGAGGCGATGAGGAATTGAAAGGGGAATTATGTCTGAAGTCCGAGTCTATAAGCCTAACGGCGAGTTAAAAAAAGTCATTTCACGGGAAGCTATTATTCAAAGGCATTGGGACGCGCTACCAGAAGCCAAGCCACCCCAGTACGTTCCGGCCAATTCAAGGAAGATTGTCCCCTGCTGTGTATGCAATAAGGATTTTGAGCAGACGGACACGCGGACAAAGTGCTGTGGTATTGAATGCCAATCAGCCAGGAGGAAAGCCCGCGACCGGCAAAATTGGTTGAAGGCGAATCCGCCTGAAAAGAGGGCCAAACCTTGCAAATGGTGCGAGAATGTGTTTATCCCGAAGTATCACTCGACCACGACTTGCTCACCTGATTGCAAAATCGAGTGGAACAGGAAGCTGGACCGGATAAAGGCGCGCAGGAGATACAATGAAAAAAAGGCGCGCAAGGAAGGAAAGCTGGCTATGAGGGGCAATTCCATAAAAGCATGAATCATCCAGGGAAAAGCCATGGCTTGTTTATTATCCGTGTTCGTGGAGGCTGGGTGAATGGCGATATTACAGGGGTGGTTCGAGTACCACTGGAATTTCTAAAAACGATTATCCGGGGCGCGGTGATCTGTTTGCTGATTTTAGCCGTATATTTGACGGTTACGGATAATCAGCTACTTAATATTTTGGGAAAATAGGAGGAGGGTGCTATGGGTGAAGAAATAAAAGAGAGGCCGATACTATTTAAAGGCGAAATGGTCCGTGCCATTCTTGAAGGTAGGAAGACTGTGACACGGCGAGTTATGAAAGACCAGCCTGACGACTCTGGCATTTATGAAATGGCGATGGCTCCTGGCAGTGGTTCTTGTTTTAACAAGTGGGCAATCAAGCGGGATGGAAAGTTTAAGCAGATCAAATGCCCTTATGGAAGTAGAGGCCACCGGCTTTGGGTGAGGACAAACCATTATGTTTATAAAAAAGGCACCCCAAACCATCAAATATGGGATGAGTTTACAGATGATATCCGATGGGTTGACGGAACTTATGCCCCGGACGGTTTCCCTGAATTAGATGGTTGGAAATATGCCCCCTCAATCCACATGCCGCGCTGGGCAAGCAGAATAACCCTCGAAGTCGTCAGCGTGAACGTTGAGCGGTTGCAGGATATTACTGAGGAAGATGCGGTTAAGGAGGGTATCGAGAAGGATCTATCAATGGGGGGCAATGGTGCTTTTGGCTGGAAAGATTATTTGATATCAGGCGGCGGCTATTTTAACCCGATTATATCATTTAAAAGCCTATGGAACTCAATTAACGGGCCGGATGCTTGGGACAAGAACCCTTGGGTGTGGCGTGTTGAATTTAAGGTGGTGGGACCATGAGCGAACATCAAGAACAGAAAGCCTTGTTCCAGTGGGCGGCGGTACACGAGCGAAAAGCCTTGTTTGAGCGGCGGCTGTTTGCAATACCGAACCAAGGCGGCTCTGGGTTTAATGGCGTTCGCCGCGGGATGCAGATGAAAGCCGAGGGATTGAAGGCGGACACGGCGGATATTTTTTTCGCGCATCCGGTGCAATGGGTATCAGGATATATGGCTAACGGCCTTTTCATCGAATTAAAGGATCACGGGAAGTATTTACGCAAAGGGCAAAAGGAATTCCTCCAAGAGATGCGAAAAGCTGGGTACATGGCCTTCGGGGTAAGAGGGTGGGAGAGGGCATCTATATTGCTAGATCAATATTTAAAAGGGAATGTACAGATATTAGATATGAACCTGTCTAAAGACTTGTATTACGGGGACTCAGGAAAACTATAAAAAACGGTTGCAAACAAGGCATTAATAATTTAATATGGTGGAATTATGAAAACTTACTTAAAAGACGATACGGTATCAATTGACGGGTTAAGCCACCAGATGTTCTTTGCGTGTATGACGATAAGGGATGCACTTTCTTTCTTCGATATTGATTTTGTTATAACTTCTGGATCGGAAAAAGAAGCAAGGCACATGGTCGGTTCCAAACACTATTCCGGCGAGGCGATTGATTTTCGGTCACGTGATTTTGATAATCATTCGGATAAACTAATGTTTCTTTCAATGGTCAAACACCGCCTTGGGTGTGACTACGATTTGGTTCTGGAGGAAACACACTTCCATTGTGAGCATGATCCTAAGGAGGCGAGATGAAAAAGAAAATCAGAGATTGTCCGGATTGTGAAGCCAAGATCGAGTCAGTCCATCCGGTTAACTTTTGTCCAAACTGCGCGGCTGAGATGGCCCTACCGTTTGAATACTTTCAGGAAGGCGACAAGCTGGCGGCCCCAACAGACGACCTTGGCAGGATGGAGCGCGGGACTAAAAGGTTATTGAGTGATTTGTTTCCTGATAATCTGATGGATCGCAAAGCAAACAGAACCGCGCTATGGGATGAGGCGTTGAAGGGACTTAAAAAGCCATGAATAAACTTATTAATGCTGAAATCACGAGAACCACGGAAAAGGCTTATTTGATTAAGGTTGAGCTGGTGGACGGTGGATATTCCGAGTTATGGTTCCCCCAGTCGGCAGTTGAGGTTGAAAAGCTGGACAATGGTGGGGATGGTGATATTTACGCGCAAGAGTGGATTGTGGAAAATAAACAGGAGGAAATTAACGATGTAATTCTTATGCAGGAAGGACAATTTTAAGTGAAAGGGAATAGAATGATTGATTGGGAATTTAGTATAGGCGACCTGGTTCATGATTTGGCAAGAAGACAAAATGGCACTGTCACGATAAGAAAATATCAGGAAGATTCTGAAAGCAGGACAATTTATTACAATGTCTGTTATTGCGAAGAGGGGAAAGTTGAGTACGAATGGGGAACAGCTTTTTGGTTACGGGCTGGGAAGATGGATTTCATTGATTAACCGAAAAGGAGTAGCATGAAAACCAAACTCACGCATAAACAGATGCCGCTATTGCGACCACTGCCGATGGCGGACTCAGACACAAGGCGGATATTTCGGATTGAAGAGGCTTATAAATTGCCGTTCAAAGGCGGATTTCTGGTTTGTCCTGATAAGTTTTTGACAGATTTTGCCTCAATCCCAAGGTTTTTCCAAAGGATTTACAGCCCAACGGGGTATCTCTTGCTGGCCGGGCTATTTCATGACCATTGCTATTCAATGGAGCATTATTTGTGGCAACCGTTTCCAGAGTTACCGACTGAGGTGTTCAAGGTTCCTGTGGATCAAGAGGAAGCCGATAACTTGTTTCTTGCAATTGCGGGGCTGTACTACCCGGAACATAAAATTAAAACGTGGGTTGCCTATAAAGCTTTACGGGCTGGAGGGTGGGTCGCGTGGAACGATCATCGAGCAAAAGCGAAAGAAACTAATTTTATTTGAGGTGACATTATGCAAGGTTCAGAGGACAGTAAGGCTAGAAAAGAGCGGATCGAAGAATTCAAACTACAGGAAGAGGGGAATCGGCACGACAGGCGAAGAGTAACCAAGATCCTTAAAAAACAAAGGTTAAAAAGTAGAAAGGCGGTGTGTTATGGTTGATAATCAACATAAAAAGATCAAAGGGTACAGGGATTTATCAGAGGAAGAAATAGCTTTGATGAACGAGGGGAAAGAGCTGTCTATAAAGGTTGGGGAGTATATAAACAACTTAGAGAACCATGAAAAGCTAGCATTGGACCGTAGATGGCTCGCGGTAGGTAAAACGCATCTACAGCAGGGGTTTATGGCTACTATTCGCAGTATTGCCAAACCAACAACATTTTAAAAAAGCGAGTGGTTATGCAAGCACGAAAGGAGTTAGATCAATCAACATCCGAATCTGAATTTGTAAAAGATGCGTTGAAAGAAGGGTTGAACAGGAAACAGAGGCGCACACAAGCCGCATTATTACGGCGAAAAATAAAAAAAGCACGCAAAAAGGAGAAAGCGCAATGAAAAGACTATCGATTTTAACCTTAGCATTGATTTTGCTGTCCGTAACGGTATCTTCTGCGAGTGAGTTTGTGATACGGCCTTCGGGCTTTTGGGTACCGAAACAAGAGCTATCAGTTGTTCCCCCAGGTGGGGCGATTGCTGAGTTCGATCTGGATAATTCGTTTGGCGGGTTTCTGGAAATTGCCAAGTATTCCCCAGAGAAATATCTATCCTTTGGCTTTGAGGGTGGCTTTGAGAACCTACAGACCACAAACCCGGTTCCTGGCATCTCTAAGGGGTCAGCAAAGGTATTTTCGTTGATGGCTAAGGGATGCGGTCATGTTCAGAATAGAACAGCGTTTACACCTTTTGGATGTGGGGGAGTGGGTATGCTTGTTATTGACCCTGACTTGCAGGTTGCCTCGGGTCCGGCCATTTCACTTGGTTCGGTCACAACGTCTGGTTTCAGTCTGGAGGCTGGTGGAACTTACGCTTTGACGCATCAGGTTGCGGCCAGGGCAGGAGTTCGGATGATGAAAGCGTTTGACGATCCGGTGTTCAGCGTGGGTGGCGGTGGTCTTGGCGTACCAATGGATATTGACCACTATGGCGTGTTTTTCGGGTTGGAATTTTGATTATGGGTAAAACCGTTTTAAAGAAGGATATCGCAAAAGCTATCGCCTCCAGGATTGGTATGACCAAGAAAGCATCTTTGCTTTGCGTTGATGTTGTTCTGGATACCATAACCGAGGCATTGGAGCGCAGCGACCCGGTGAAGTTGTCAAAGTTCGGGAAGCTGGACGTTCGGCTGTATTCAGGCGCGAGTAACCGGAACCCTAGCACAGGGGATCTTATAAACGAACCGCCGTATTATCGCCCGTTCTTCAAGTGGTCTCCGCATATCAAGCGAAAAATCAAAGCGGCTGTAAAATAAAAACCATGTAAGTTCAACAGGCCCAAAGGGTTTACGCTCTTTGGGTCTTTTTTTTGTCCGATAAAGTGAAATAATGCTTGCAAAGTAGTGACTATTGTACTATATTAAGCTCAAGGTTATTGATTAATTCTAATTTGAGGTGGTGGGATGATAAATATTGAAGATTTAACGATTAAGCAGGTGAGGGAATTAACGGCTATTTTTGGCAACCAAAACGCAACACAGCATGTTGACAGTAAACTGATTGGGAAATATGTTATTGCCAGATGCACCCAAGCTGGAGTTCACGCTGGCATTTTAGATAGCTATGCGGGGCAGGAGTGCGTGTTGTTAGAAAGTAGGCGGCTATGGTACTGGAAAGCCGCTGACAAAAAGTCATTTCTATCTGGTGTTGCGGTGGCTGGGTTGCATAAAGATTCCAAAGTGGGGGCTTCATGTCAAAGAACCGTCCTAACAGAGGTGTGCGAGTATATAGAATGTTCTGATATTGCTATGAAATCAATAAGCGGGAGTACTGATTATGATAGTCAATAAACAAGCCGGTTACGGTGGCGGTTCCGGTTCCGGTGACGGTGGCGGTGACGGTTACGGTGGCGGTGACGGTTTCGGTTCCGGTTACGGTTACGG
>JAJFIR010000004.1 GCA_021774795.1 Emcibacteraceae bacterium
TACTGATATTTCTGCTGATCGATAACTTCCACCATTGTTTCGGTCGGCGGTTACTGGAATGGACGCCTCCCCCTGACGTTGACGTACACCTATCAAACAGGCTATTCCACGTGTAGGCACAAAAAATCGAGGAGACTACCATGAGCAAAGTCACTATCACTGGCATTGACCTGGCAAAGAATGTATTCGTGCGACCTGAAAGTCGCTTGAGTTTCTGTTTCACAGGAGGTAACAAGACCTGATGAAACCGTTTGTTCCATCAAACGTTCCCTACCCAGGCACGCGGAGCCGGTAACAGCTCGGTGTGAAGCCCTGGGGACAATGTAACCGCCGAGAACTCGGTACGCCGAGCCGTGAGGTAAGGTGGAATCTGCCAGCACAAAGGTGGAGAGGGGCTAGGGATGAGTGGGTACGACCAATACATATGAACCTCTGGTAAACGTCGTGAGTTTTGACAAGCCAAAAGTGCTGATAGGCTTGAACCAAAAAGGGTGTGCGCGCTGAAGTATGGTCTCTAAATACTAGGCCATCATGGATAACCAGCCGCCGGCGAAGAGGAGGGGTCCGCCACGCTCGGAGACTCAAGTGGAACAGGGTAAGCCCATAACACTGCCGGTAACGGCAGGCGAACCGCAAGGAACGCTGTTAGCGTTGTGGGTAGAGGAATGCGGAAAAAGCGAATGCTTCTCGGTAATAGGGAGAATACGGTCTGAAACATTGGCCGACACGAAAGTGGGCAGACTTCCGCATGGTCATTCATGGCGAGAGCACTTGTCCAATCGTCGTACGCAGGAAAGCAGATGACGGCAAACGATAGCGTAGCGCAAGCGAGGCGAATCGACGCTGGTGCACCTGGGCGCGCTGAGCAGATGTGGTTTCAGACAGATTGGCCGCATATCTCGGCACAAGTGAGACGGCTCCAAGTACGTATCGCCAAGGCAACACGGGAAGGCCGATGGGGGAAGGTAAAAGCCTTGCAACGTCTGCTGACCCGCTCGCATAGCGGCAAGTTATTAGCCGTAAAGCGGGTGACGGAAAATCGCGGCAAGAGAACGCCTGGGGTGGACGGCAAAATTTGGTCCACCCCGGCAGCCAAGTGGAATGGGATGAAGTCGATACGGCATCGCGGTTACCGTGCAAAGCCGCTTCGGCGGATATACATTCCCAAGAGTAGCGGTAAGAATCGTCCGTTAGGTATTCCCTGTATGCGGTGTAGAGCGATGCAGGCGTTATGGAAGCTCGCTCTGGAACCTATCGCAGAGACCCTGGCGGACCCGAACTCCTATGGATTTCGGCCGCAGCGCTCGACAGCCGATGCCATCGAGCAATGTTTTATCACCCTGGCCAAGCACGCTTCGCCGGAGTGGATACTAGAGGGCGACATTCGAAACTGTTTCGACAGTTTCGATCACGAGTGGCTTCTAGAGAACATACCGATGGATAAGCGGGTCTTGCGACTGTGGCTTCAAGCTGGATATATCGATGATGGAACCCTGTTCGCGACACCGGCAGGCACCCCGCAAGTGTGCTGTAGACGCACATCAAACGCAAAATTATTTGCGTAAAGTTGAGCATAAGCTCTATAGATGATGGAGGAATCGACCCTCCGATATCGGCGTTCGGGTGCTGGTATCAAACCACTTCAAGCGGCTGCTGTAAAAGGCGGTGGTCGTGAGCGTTGAAGAAAGTCAGAGGATAAAATCTGGCGAGGTATGGACTAGAAAGACGAATGAAACTGAATCTCTGTTGAAGCATCGTAAAGCCCTTATGACATCAAAACCGCAGCTATTTGTGGGGCGGCGGGATAAATCCACAAGCAACCTGATTACTGGGTGGGTGGTGTCCGGTGTGCAGGAGGCGTGAGTCTAGTTCAGGCATTTATAGGGAACTACAGGAAGCAGTCGCTTGGATGAAAAGGGAGAAATTCAAGGAAGTGACATTCCAAGAATGAGAGTACCAAGGCCAAGAACTGTGGCGGGACTACTCGTAGTAGTGATGAAGTTTCTGTAATGGAAATGGAGCGAAGGGGTAGTGTTAAACGAGCTAAATTTATTATTCAACTTGCAGGAGGATGAAATAATGAAGGCAGCAAAACCATTTGATATTCCCAAGACATTAGTGTGGGAAGCGTTCAAATTGGTCAAAGCCAATAAAGGGTCTGCTGGTATAGACCAGGAATCACTTGAGGATTTTGAACAGAACTTATCGGGAAACTTATATAAACTTTGGAATAGATTATCATCAGGTGCTTACTTTCCTCCGGCCGTTAAAGGGGTAGCGATACCCAAGAAACAAGGAGGAGAAAGAGTGTTAGGCATTCCAACAGTCTCGGATCGAATAGCCCAAATGACAATTAAACGGGCGTTTGAGCCATGCGTTGAACCTCACTTTTTGGACGATTCCTACGGATATCGACCGAATAAGTCTGCACTAGACGCGGTAGGAGTTACGCGGCAAAGATGTTGGCAGTACAGTTGGCTATTGGAGTTTGATATCAAAGGCCTATTTAACCATATCGACCATGAATTATTGATGAAGGCGGTGAGGAAACACACCAATAATCGGTGGATAATACTTTACATAGAACGGTGGCTGAAAGCCCCTATGCAGATGTCAGATGGAAAGCTCGTCAAGCGGACGCTAGGTACGCCTCAGGGCGGTGTGATAAGTCCCGTGCTAAGTAATTTATTTATGCACTATGCGTTTGATGTGTGGATGACACGCAACCATCAAGAAAAGCCATGGTGTCGGTATGCCGATGATGGGATAGCACATTGTAGAACGAAATGGTCGGCAGAAAAGTTGTTGGTTGAACTTAAGCAACGTTTTGTCGAGTGTGGTCTAGAACTGCATCCTGAAAAGACAAAAATAGTCTACTGTCAAGATGGTAAACGAAAAGGGTACCATAAAAACACAAAGTTTAAATTTTTAGGTTATGAATTTCGCCGAAGAATGGTGAAAGGCTCCGAAGGTAGAATGTTTTTGAGCTTTACGCCGGCGATAAGTAAAGAGGCCAAGAAAGATATAAACAAAACGATAAGAAGAACGGGAGTGCGTAACAGAAGCGATTTGAGTTTAGAAGAAGTAGCTCTCTGGCTCAATCCAATGCTTAATGGATGGATCAACTACTATGGGAGGTTCAATAAATCAGCATTGAAACCTGTTATGCGTCAAATAAATTTCACACTTATAAAATGGTGCGCACGCAAATACAAGCGGTTCAGATACAGTAGGGCCAGAGCGTGTCAATATCTGATAAAGACTTTTGAGACGCGACCTTACCTATTTGCGCACTGGAAAAGGGGAATACAAGGTTCATTTGTTTAATGGGAGCCGGATGAAGCGAGAGCTTCATGTCCGGTTCTAAGAGCGGCTGAGAGGGAAGTTCTCTCGGCCGACTCACCGGGGGAATAATTTCGCCGGTCATTGCGACTATGACGTTGGATGGACTCGAGTCGGCAGTTTATTCAAGCGTGGGTTCGACGGAACACGCACGGCGACGGTCCAAATTGAACGTCATCCGTTATGCAGATGACTTTGTGGTGACAGGGATTTCGAAGGAAATTCTGGAACATAAAGTACTCCCTGTGGTCAAGCAGTTCATGGCCGCTAGGGGGCTGGAACTCTCGGAAGAGAAAACCCAGATCATTCACATTTCGGCAGGTTTTGATTTCCTCGGCCAGAATGTTCGTAAGTACTCTGGCAAGTTACTGATCAAACCGGCAAAGAAGAGTGTGAAATCACTTCTAGGTAAGGTTAGGGAAATCATCAAGGCCAACACAAGTGTCACGCAAGCGGTTCTGATCCAACAGCTCAATCCGGTCATCCGCGGTTGGAGTCTGTACCACCGTCATGTAGTGGCCAAGGCTTGCTATTCATCGATAGACTCGCAAATTTGGCGACTCCTCTGGAAGTGGGCCGTGCGTCGACATCCCATGAAAGGAGCCCGTTGGGTTCGACAGAAATACTTTCACGTAGAGGGAAACCGGAGCTGGGTATTTGCCACAAAGATGCCGTGTGACGATGCTAATCAGCGCCTTCGGCTCTTCCGTGCTATGACCATCTCGATTAAGAGACACGTCAAGATACGAAGCACGGCAAATCCTTTCGACCCTGCGTGGGCGTCTTACTTCGCCCGACGACGAACTGCGGTAGATATCGATAAGTTGCTCGGTGCCAGGCCGTGGTGCTGAAGAATGGCTTGAGCCGGATGAGGGGTGACTCTCATGTCCGGTTCTTAGGGGAGGACGAAGCGGCAACGCTTCGTCCTTACCTGACCATCCACATGCCATCGATAGTACTGGCAGAAAAGTCAAGGAGATCAAGCTCTCACGCTTGAGGTTGACCAAATATCTACATAGCAGCAAGCGCATTACAGTCGCAATGGTGGCTTGTGCAAGCGCCCATCACTGAGGCAGGTTATGTCAGTTGCTGGGCCACGAAGTCCGTCTGATTTCGCCGCAATTCGTCAAATTCAATAAGAACGACCGTAACGATGCACGTGCTATCTGCGAAGCAGCACAACGTCCAGACATGCATTTTTCCGATAAAAACTATCGAGCAACAGGCGGTTCTGAGTCTGCATAGGGTGCGTGAGATGCTGATAGGCCAGCGACGGCGACAATAAATCAGTTGCGAGGATTATTGACTGAATTCTGCTTAACAGTTCCAATAGGACGTAGGGCACTGCACAACACAATTCTTGCTTTGCTTGAAAATCTTACGAAGATCTCACCCACATTTCTCATCAGCTGTATCAGGCAGCAATGGGAGCATCTTGGAGAACT
>JAJFIR010000031.1 GCA_021774795.1 Emcibacteraceae bacterium
CGAAAATAACGCTTGATTTTGAAATAAAACAACACTAGTTTGCGCCTACTTTCACTATCCATAGTGAATTTCGAAGAAGTTAGTGCCCCTATAGCTCAGTTGGTAGAGCAACTGATTTGTAATCAGTAGGTCCGCAGTTCGGGTCTGTGTGGGGGCACCACTACTTTCAATAACTTAATGAAAACAGTAATTTCTGAATATAAATTTGGGTGTCGTTTTACTCAATAAAATTAAAAAGTATTCCTATATTTTCCACTATACAATACCTCTTCACAGGAATAACATTTCCCCTTCTTTGTACAAACCACACATTACATTGAAATATGCAACACTATAAATAATTTTGGTCGGCCAAGCTGTGCTGATATGAGAAAACTATGTCCACACTCGAAGATGAACAAGAGAACGAAAAGAAATTGCCAGCAAGAACTCTTGCAAATGAACTAATTTTAAGCACTTTATAGCGATACGTATTTGAGCAAGATTCTAAGATTAAGCAATATGGCGAAGAACTTAAGGAAATAATTAAATATGTATGCAGAACTTTCAATTTCAATTCCCAGGAAGGAGAACACGATGAACGCATTTTAGTGGCACGTCGTGACGAAATGCATAAATGCATTGAAGCTTTTTTTTAGGCCATAAAAAGATGCGTATGAGAATGGTGTACGTATCGCGGCTTGAGCGTTTGGCCAGTTGAATAATATCCACTCCTTTACGGTGTTGAAGCCTGTCTACATTCTCATTTGGATATTAGTTTTCGAGCGTTATTCCAGTTTTTCCTGTGCTTCGGCGGCGGCATTAACTGCTTCATCTGCCTCTCGTCGGGCTTCTTTAGCTAGTCTATCCGCTTCTTTTGCTTCGCTCTCCATTTCCTCTGCTTCAGACAACTTTTTATCCGCGTCTTCTTGCGCATTTTCAGCTCTGTTTTCCGCTCGACTGGTTCCTTTTTTGGTGGCCTCTGCCACCGCTAATTTGGCTTTATCAGAAGCTTCGGTTGCATCAACCGCTGCGTCAGCCGCCTTGGAGGTCGCTCTGCTGGCATCTCGTTCAGCTCTATCGGCTGCTTTTACCTTCTTCTCCGCAACTTTTTGAGTTTCTTCGGCGTCATCTTCCGCTTTCTTGAGACGCTCATCTTCCATTTTAATTAATTCATCGGTAGAAGCCATAAAATTAAGATCACAAGATTTTTGGAGGTTCGCTTGACGAAGAGCTTCATACTCGCCCTTTAGTCTCGAATATTCTGAGGCCTCTACGCCGTCTCCACCTTCTAAGAAAAATAGGGTAGGCCAGAGAACCAGCAACCCAACACCCATTTGCCAGTTATCAGCGGACCGCTCTTTTTTAAGGCGATTGTACAGATCAACAGTTCGCCCACTAATCGTTTCTTGCTCAGAAGCAATTTGACGACAAGTATAACTTTCATACTTGATAGGTGATATGTAGGCAGTGACCATTTTATCTGGATTGCTCGCACACGCGCTTAGCGTCAAAATGACGCAAGATGTTATAATTTTTTTCATGAAATCCCCCAAAACATTGATTTTACAATACTATTTATCACGGTAGCTTATCCAAAATTCCATAGCAAGCTTTTTAAATCTATTTATTTTCAATCAATGTTGCCCAACTGCTATGTTTTAAGAAAAAATAATGAAGATGCGAATGTCCACTTTGGGCAGTGATCTAAAGTGATTGCTTGAATTTCAGGTTTTAAAATCTCATCCTACTCAGTTTAGCCCCAAGTATAAAGAACCCGCCAAGGCTGGTCGTTGGAGAATAAACCAAGGCGGGTTAGTGTGGGTACAAAGAAGTGTGTACTCGGAAGATTATTTGGTAACCGTAAAAGCGGCGTTGATCCGTTTTACTTCTTTCTCACATTTCGTCGCTGAAATATCCAGTTAACCGCTACTAATGATACCGCAATAAAAGCGTAAGCTATGATTACGGCGATTTGGAAGAAGTAAGCCGCTATACCACCTTGATCTCCTGTGTAAGTAGCAAAATATAATGAAGTTGCGCTGCCAACAAACACAATAAATCCCCCGACTATTCTGTATGTCAGGCACAAGCTCGGCCTCATCCTGCGAGACAGAGGAAATGAAGCCAAAAAAACAACTATCGGCACAACTAAAAGTAACCCACCAATTAACATTTGAAGACAATCATAATTCGCATCTGAACCCCAATCCAAAATAAGAATGTCAGATTCTTACGAGTGTGTCAAAATACTATGAACTTAGAGTTCGCCTTGTCACCAATCATCCCAAAACTCCTATATCTTACACTCCTTTGTCAATAGTTTATTAACCCATTTTAACTACTATGTAACGCTGACGCTTAATGGTCGGCGGGTTATTTTGATAACGGTAATTTTTGGTGGGATCTCTATATGGAAACAATTAAATTTAAAATCCTTTTCGGCCGCCCAGATAAGGGGACAGACCCCCGTCCGTTTATACGAGATAAAGAAGCAATAAGCCTGGATTTGAACATTCTCGAAAGTTATATAAATGAGAAATGCGGCGGAAAAGAAATATTCCTTGGTTGCTGGTCCCCAAAAGGGCTTGACGTTAATCACATACTAGGCAGCGATAATTTGCAGATCGAACAAGGTACGAACTGGTTTGTCATAAGAAATGGCGCCCAGGAAATTGATGGACTGGTGTTTCCTGAAATGAGCGATGGGCCGGAACTGGTAACCTTTAGAGGATATCTTGGTGAAGAAGGGATTCATTCATATTCCAACAGTGAAGATGTGCGGGCTTACTGGGCTAACGATTTGATGAGAGAACATAATGGTGTATTTTCCGCAGCAATTGTCGGAAGATCCGGCCTAACTTTATCTTTGGTATCTGATATCTTTAGTATCGGCCCGCTATACTACCGCGAATTGGGCGATATGGTCCTTTTTGCTTCTTCGCCTTCTCTGCTCGCTCAAAAAGGTGATAGACTTGATATAAATGCCTGGTGGATGCGGATAAATATTGGCCATTGCCTGGATAACACGACATTAAGCCAGGAAATTAAAAAAGTTTCCCCTGCTACAGTCATGAATTTTACAGCAGAAGGTTCGACGTCTAAAACCTGGTTCGATTACAGCAAATTCCCGCACGGCGAGAAGGCCGTAGATGATGAAGCTCTAAAGGCATCTCATGAGAGTTTTTCGTGCGCTATAGAGCGATGCGAGAGGTTAAACCACGGCATGGCCGTTGTGCCGCTTTCCAGCGGATATGACAGCCGGAGAATTTTTGCGCATTTAAAAAATAGAACGGATGATACTGAGACCTGTACTGTACGAATGCCTAATCAAAATGGGGAGGATATTGACGGTAGTTACGCGCCGCAAATGTCAGAAGATTTTGGCATAAAAAATACTAAATTCTATGTAGATGATGCTGCCGAGTGGCATAAAGATAGTTCTCAACGTTTATTCGCCGTAGATGCTCAAACCGATTATCACACCTGGGCGGTGCCAATTTTTGATAATTATAAGGGGAAAGTAGTAAGTTTCTATGACGGTATAGGGGGAGATGTTTTTGGGTTTTATGGATGGAATTTTAAATATAATCCGCAGACGCTAAATCTGGATTATAGAAGTAGAATTTTGAATTTGGATATCATGGATGAAGTTAAATACTCGCGTGACATTTCCGAATTTTGGCATAAAAAACTCCCCGAAAATATCAACCAGGATTTATTGAATTTCTGTATTTGGCAATCGAGTAATCAGATAAGTTTATGGAACCAGCAGCAGGCTGCGCCTGGCCATTTGTTACTCTGTCCTTATTTTGATCTCGATTACATCCGCACAATGTTACAATTTTCCTGCGATAAAGACGAGGAAATCTCTGTGCAGAAGGATATACTCAATAAATTCTTTCCCGAACTTGGGGCTTATCCCGGCACAGGTAATTTACCAAAAGCCGGAAAAGAGATACCGATCATTAAGGAGGAAAATAGAATGCGCTCCTTACAAAAACTTACATTGATCGTGCTTAAAAACAAAGGGTGTCGCGCTCAACTTAAATCGCAATTAAATCTAAAAGCGTTACTTCTGTTATTTTTATCGACATTTAGCTTGGCCGTTACCAATAGAATATCATGGTGGTCTACAAATATAGTTGAGATTTCCCTTTGGTGGCATTCACGGCCTTATGTGATCAATTGGGATAATGAACAAAATAAAAGCTAGAAGATCGCCTGGAATTACGGCAATTAAAAGTGGTTCAAAGAAGGTCAACCTATTGAAGACAATAAATTAATCCCCATATATTGAAATAGGGGATTATATGTTTAAACGATTAAATAGTCGAAATATTAGACAAACTGACTACAACATAGTTTATCTATCTACATTTATTGCAATACTGTTTTTGTATATCAGTAGTACATTATCCAATCTATTATAACCTGGACAGGTATGTGTATAAGCACTTTTTGGCTAGCGGGTGATAATCCTTTGAGCACTCTCTATAGTTTGTTCTTTTTTGTCGTCGCTTTGCTTTTTATCTGGGTTGTTGCCTACCTTTTCTTTAAATATTATAAGAAAATTCCACTAACTCTCGACCAGCGCATTTTCTATCCAATCTGTTTGCTTGCTCTATCGGGGTGGATGTATCATCTAATCATTATGATGGTTTATTTTGAATGGGAACATCAATTAATAGACTATGGCATATTTATAGACATCATTTATTTTGATCCGATTAGTTTTTTCACTTGCGAGAAAAATTACCCACCGAACCTTAGTCTTATAGATCAATATTATACAATAAGGCCAATTCCCGGTCCGGTTTGCCTGAACAGTTCGGATGAAATTTTGACGATGAAGGAATGGATGGATTTGAATTATTAAACTCGAAACTCATGGCTTACTAAGTTTTTTTAACCTGTTGCTACAAATGAAAGGTTACCTTGGTGATGTATACTGTCTGATTAAGTTAACTGCATGCAATATGTCTATAGTTCGCCTATAGTTAGTGGTTGGAAAAAAATAATGACCATCATATAACAATGCTCTGAAATCATCAGTAATAATGAGTAGATTTAAATGTATCCCTTCAAAGATGAAGTAGTAATCATTGATCATGTTCAGTTTGCCGCCGACGGAAACTGGGAGGATGTTCAAATTGTACGTCGTAACGACCCAACTGAATTGGATGATCTTTCTGATTGGCTTGGCCAGGCAGCAGATGATGTTGCGGCAGAGGTTCTTTTTTTAAATGAACATCATGAAATATCTGGTTTTTTCGGTGTAAGGCAACAAAGTTTATCAGGTAAAGATAGAACCCGGTCATGGTTGAACTTTACTGAAAAAGCACTTAGTGCTTCTAAAATATATTTTAAAGACCTGGTTAAAAACACACTGCCTACACTTGGGTTTCCCAGCCATATACCAAAATCAGAATTAACATTTGAAATGGGTATTTTCAATTTCTGGAAGTCGGCTGAACCGATGCTTCTCGGCACTACCCCACTTGCAACAATAGAGGATATGTGTCAAAAAAATAGTGCGCCGGTATGGTTCTCAGAAGGCCACGATGCACCAATTTGCCTTGAATATGTTTGGTACGACCCAGCCCACATTTGGGTATCACAAATTGTAAGTGACAAGGTGGACAATAAACATCACGTCGACATGAAAAAGGTGAAAAATTTACTGCAAAAATAAAATTGCAATTATTTATCTTAAGGCAATGACCATTTTCGGATTTAAAAACCACGGTGGCACAATGGCCGGGATATTTGAAAGCGGCAGCACATCTTCTGGTACATTGATGCCAAGAACATCAATCATGAATTTTCTTCTTTGCTGACATCTTGCATAACATTCTGGATGTTTTTCGGAAAGTTTCGCGTGAAGATCGGCGTCCGCAATAACCACGCCGTCTTCCATACGCGTAGAGCCATATGTGGGTGATGACGGAATGACGTCAACTTGCATCATCATGCCGGAGCGAATGGGAAGTGCTGAGCCTTCAAATATCGGAGAACTTACCCATTCGTCTAGATGAATCAAATGTCCGGCGTTTAGGAATATACCAAATTTTTCGAATGAAAGCCGTTCATGAATACAGTCATGTAATTCGCGGCCTTGCGTGCCTACGGTGAGTTTTTCAAACCACTTGGCCATTGCCTCAAAATAAGGGCCAGCGTAAGCACCAATATAATCGTTTGCATCTGCTGGTAATTCTTTTTCATTTTCAACAACCCATCCTGCACGGCATATATTGCTGCCCCAATAACAGATATTAAATGAAAACGGATCGCCTTTATTGATGGTTCTGCCCTGCGGACCACAAAGGCCCGGCAAATCCCCGCTCGCCATCGTCGGATGGCAGCCCAGCGGCTCACCGTCCCACCCGCAAAGGGCAGCAACCTGATAATCGGTCATGCCGTCCCGCATTCCCATAATAATTTTTTTTACCGCTTCAGAAGACTTTGCATTTGAATATTCAAACATCGCAATTTCATCGACGGAAACAACCGTTCTAAACCCATGTGCGGGATGCATGAATAATCCGGTAGTATTGATCACATTATCATATCCTGCAAGGGCGCGCACATGATCGGTTATAAAACTAGGCAAATCGATCGCATGGGCGCCATCGGCGTCTTCTGAAACTTCAAAATATTTCCATCCAACACATCCCACCATTGAAGTGGGCCCGATACCTTCGCTTTCCAATATATCTTTTAGAAGTCTGCTTCTATCGCGTGCTTGGCTTAAAAGCGAGAATGGTTGAAATAACTCGCTTCTCATGTCGCCACTGTTATAAAGCGGGCTGTGCGGCAGATACCCCTCACATTCATTGCCGATAAGTATGAGTGGTGCGCCTTCGAGGCGCATAATCAACAAGGCTTCTTCAAAACGGGGATCGATATTGGTCAACCAAGCCAAATTGGCAAAATGTTCACGGTCACCGTAAACAAGCAAGTGACTTAATCCATCCGCCTTCATCGCCACCCTGACCATTTCCAGGCGAGCTTTATATTCGGCCAAACTAATGGACGCCGGTTTTTCGCCCGCACCAAATTCCGGCCATTCAATTTCGATCAATGTCGCTTGGGAATTTACCATTTACAATGTTCCTGCTTTCATTTGTTCGG
Organism: Emcibacteraceae bacterium; assembly: GCA_021774795.1. Lineage (GTDB taxonomy): Bacteria > Pseudomonadota > Alphaproteobacteria > Sphingomonadales > Emcibacteraceae > Pseudemcibacter. The sequence continues at coordinate 7,114 of JAJFIR010000031.1, forward strand.
TGGCATAATCCACCGCCCTTGCGGTCAAAGCCATATAAGTTAGTGATGGATTTTGACATGCTGTTGATGTCATGGAAGCCCCGTCAGTCACAAATAAATTTGGTACTTCATGAGCTTGATTATATTTATTTAATACGCTTGTTCTGGGGTCATGGCCCATTCTTGCTGTCCCCATTTCATGTATGCAAAGGCCCGGTCGCGCCTCATCAGCATATCCTTCAATATCTTCAAGTCCAGCTGCTTTGAGCATTTCGACACCCGCTTCCACCATATCTTGCTGCATATTCTTCTCGTTATCACTATGTTCGCATTGAATATGCAAAAGAGGAATGCCCCATTTATCTTTCTTAGTTTCATCAAGCCTTACGTGATTTTGGTAACGCGGTAACATTTCACCAAATCCCATCATATCGAACCACCATTCCCCCGGCTGATTGAGGCTTTCTTTAAACTCTGCACCATAACCGGTACCTTCGGCTGCATTTTTTAGCACCAACCTTGAAGAACCGCCCTCGTAACCATAACCACGAAGAAAATCCGGATGTTCAGTTGTCATATTCTGAAACCGCGGTATATATATACCGTTTGGCCGCCTGCCCGAATAATATTGGTCTTCAAAACCCGGTACGCGTCCACGTGCCCCTGCCTGAAACACATGATCCATTAAGTAATGGCCCAGCACGCCGCTGCCATTTGCGATACCCAGTTGAAATGTTTCAGATGTTGAATTTAACATTATTTGAGTTGAACCGAGGGTAGACGCGCAGAGGAAAATGACTTTACCGGAATATTCTTTCGCTTCTTTGGTATTTGCGTCAATGACACGAACCCTACTCGCTTTTCCAGTTAACGGATCATAAACAACACTGTGTCCTATCGCGTCGGTCACCATTGTTAAGTTTCCGGTACGATTTGCCGCAGGCAATGTCGCTGACTGGCTGGAAAAATAGGCACCAAATGAACAGCCCCGCATACATTCATTGCGAAATTGACATTTACTTCGTCCCAGTTCCAATTGCTCTTCGGTCGGTTCGGTCAGGTTAGCCGTTCTGCTAATGATAAAATGACGATCAGAATAGGTACTTTCGATACGTTCCTTGATGGCTTTTTCAACGCATGTTAATTCCATCGGCGATTGAAACTTGCCATCAGGCAGATGCGGTATACCCTCAACTGATCCGCTGATACCAGCGAAGGTTTCAACATAATCATACCATTTTTCAATGTCTTTATAACGAATAGGCCAGTCGACACCATATCCGTCCTTTGCGTTGGCTTCAAAATCCATATCGCTCCACCGCAAACTTACTTTTCCCCAGGTTAGGGATTTTCCGCCCAATTGATATCCTCTGATCCATGTGAACAGTCCATCTTCCGGTTGGCTGTAGGGATGATCAGTGTCTTTGATGAAAAAATGCTTGTATTTCTCGCTCTGAACCGTGAATTGCTGAAGCTTATAGTCACGGTCGAGTTCTTCTTTTGACATTCTACCATGATTGGGGAGTTCCCATAATGGTTTATTTTCCGTAGGATAATCACCGGCTTCGACATTTCTACCGCGTTCAATAAGCAGCGTTTTCATTCCTTTTTCACAAAACTCCTTTGCCGCCCATCCACCTGATATGCCGGACCCCACAACAATTGCGTCAAACTCATCTGCCATAATGTTAGCTTCCTATAAATTGTCTTAAATGATTACCACTTTCAATGAGCGCGCGTTTTCTATTTTCGATACTGCCTTCATAGTCACTGTCTTCAACTTCGATACAAAACGCGCCATCAAATCCTGCGGATTTCATTTTTTCGATATAATTTTGCCAATTAATATCACCACGGCCAGGAATTCGCGGCGTATGATATTCAAGCGGATTGGCCATTGTACCTACATCATCAAGTTTGCCCTGATCTACCCTGACGTCTTTCGCGTGGGCATGGAATATCTTGGGCCGAAATTCTTCCCAGGGTTTTTCATGATCCATCTGCATCCATACAAGATGCGAAGGATCATAATTAAGGCCAAAATAGTTGGTATTGAATTCAGCAAACATACGTCGCCATATTTTTGGGCTATAGGCGATATTTTTACCGGCCGGCCATTCGTCATCTGTAAAAAACATCGCACAGTTTTCTATGCCGATACGCGTATTTTTTTGTTCCGCATATGCAAGTATCGGACCCCATACCTCTTTAAAGCGTGGCCAGTTCTGATCCACATTTTTATGCCAGTCATTACCAATAAAAGTAGTAACCAGATTAATGCCTAAAAGATGCGCCGCATCAATCACTCGCATTATGTGATCGATATATATCTGCGCTTCATCGTGATCCGGGCAAAGCGCATTTGGATAATAACCAAGTGCGCTTATTTCAATATTCTTTGATTGGCATAATTCATTAAGCCTTGCCGCATCTTGCGCGTCAAATCCCACTACATCCAGATGGGTGACACCGGCATATTTTCGTTCTGCCTTGCCTTTCGGCCAACACATCACTTCCACACAATCAAAATTATTCTCAGCCGCAAAATCGATCACCTCTTCAAGCAACATGCCATCCAATATTGCACTCTGAATTCCCAATTTCATTCACTAAACCCTTTATACTATTATGCGTTTTTGTAACCGATTACATTTATACTGGTCAAATATTCTATGATCGGTTATGTTTTCCGTTAAGTAATTATATAATAAGGGAGAAAGTTATGGACAGCAAGAAATACGCTCAGCTTAGCGTAATGATGTTTTTGCAGCTTTTTATTTGGGGGTCATGGTTCGTTACGTTGGGTACGTATCTTGCTTCTATTGGTTTCAGCGGCTCAGATATCGGAACCGCTTATCTCACAAATAACATTGGTGCAATTATTTCCCCATTATTCATTGGGCTTATTGCCGACAGGTTTTTCTCCGCGGAGAAGGTAATGGCCCTGCTCCATCTATTGGGCGGTGTTGTCCTTTATTTCGTTTCTGATCTAACCACAACCAGTTCTATTATTACCGGTTTGCTGCTTTATAACTCCATTTATATGCCAACTATGGCCCTTGCCAACGCGGTTTCATTTAATCAGATGGATGCACCCGATGCTCAGTTTCCAAAAATTCGTGTCTGGGGAACAATTGGATGGATCATCGCTGGATTGATGATTTCATATGTATTGGCGGGGCAATTTGATAATGTCGAAGCCTCTTCCATTCCCATGAAAATGGGCGCGGTAGCTTCAATCATATTAGGTGTTTATAGTCTTACATTGCCAAACACACCTCCACAAAATACCGAGAAGAAAGTTTCATTAAAGGACATATTTGGCCTTGATGCGCTTGCTTTATTAAAAGATAAATCATTTGCAATCTTTGCGTTATGTTCGTTGCTTATATCTATACCGCTTGCTTTCTATTACGCATTTGCAAATCTTTATTTAAACGAACTCGGAATGGAAGCCGCAGCCGCCAAAATGAGCCTTGGCCAGGTTTCTGAAGTTGGCTTCATGGTTCTAATGCCGTTATTCTTTCGCCGTTTGGGTGTAAAATGGATGCTCTTTGTCGGCATGGTCGCCTGGATTATCCGCTACGCCCTATTCACAGCAGGTGACATGGACAGCCTGGTTTGGATGCTTTACGGCGGCATAATACTTCACGGCGTATGTTATGATTTCTTTTTTGTTACCGGTCAAATTTATGTTGATAACAAAGCCGATAAAAAAATCCGTGCTAGCGCGCAAAGCTTCATCGCACTCCTTACATATGGTGTGGGACTAGCAATTGGGTCAGGCTTATCGGGTCAGGTCGTTGATATATTCACAGAAAATGGCGTCAAAGACTGGACTGCGATCTGGATAACACCTTGTGTATTAGCCGCCGCTGTCACACTTTTATTCGTACTCACTTTTAAGAGCGACGATAAAATAGAAAGTAGCAATTAATCATGCCAATGTAATTGCCAGTATAATTACAGTATATCAAGAACGCTTTCAGGCGGACGACCAATTGATGCTTTGCCGTTGCAGATAACGATGGGCCGTTCGATTAGTTTTGGTGCATTAATCATAGCCTGAATAAGGTCATCATCACTCAGCGAAATATCATCGAGTCCGTTTTCTTTATATTCACTTTCATTTTTCCGCATCAAATCGCGCGGCGACTTCGATAGCATAGCAAGTATATTATTTAGCTCTTCCTTATCCGGCACATCATTTAGATATTCTTTAATAACGGGCTTTATGCCACGCTCTTCCAGAAGTGCCAATGTCTGACGGGATTTGCTACAGCGCGGATTATGATAAATTGTTACAGTCATGAATATAATCTCCTCGTATTAGTTTTTTTGATATTGTCAAATTAATTCACAATGTCCAGCTTATTTTTGCAATCAATAATAAGAATCATTATTAACCTAGTTGACAATAATTCTTAATAGCATATAATATTCTCACATCGTTGGAGAATGAGTAAAATGTATATTTGTGTATGCAACGCTTTAAATGAAAATACTGTACGCGAAGCAGCCCGGAAAAATAAGGGAAGCCAAAGCGCAGTTAAGATATATGAAACATTGGGTGTTAAACCGCAGTGTGGTATGTGCTTATGCGATGCGCAGAATATATGTGATAACGAAAAACAATCTCCACACATTTCCTGATCCAGTTAAGAATGATTTTGAGTATTAAAATCAAATACTTACAAAGAAATTATTTCCCAAGATAATTGACTTCTCACCCCATAAATTCTACCATAGCGACATATATAAAAAAAATGATCAGGAGCATGTTATGAAGGGTGATAGAAAAGTTATTGAGCATCTCAATAAAATTCTAAAAAACGAACTAACCGCCATTAATCAATATTTCCTTCATAGCCGCATGTATGGTGACTGGGGTCTAAAGGCCTTGGAGGAGTACGAATACGGCGAATCAATTGATGAAATGAAACACGCAGATGCGCTTATTCAAAGGATATTATTTCTTGAAGGACTTCCCGCATTACAACAACTTGGCCGGCTTCGAATTGGTGAAAATGTCACCGAAATTATGAAGGGTGATTTAAAACTTGAATTAGAAGGACATGTCGACCTCAAAGAAGCCATCGGTCATGCGGAAGAAGTGCGCGATTATGTTTCGCGTGAACTATTTGAAAACATTTTGAACGATGAAGAAGAACATATCGACTGGTTAGAAACTAATCTGGAGCTCATTAACAAAGTTGGTGAAAAAAATTACCTACAATCACAAATGGGTGACGCTGATTAAAAATCTTATTTATGATCCAAACCGATGGCTTCCGTAACATTACCGAAGCCATCTTTTTTTAGTAATAACTCAAGCTCATTATTGATCTTTCTAACTAACCCCGGTCCATAATATACCAGTGCAGAATATAGCTGAACCAAAGACGCACCTGCGCGAATTTTTGCATAAGCATCAGCACCACTACTAATACCACCGACACCAATTAACGGTATTTTTCCTTCTGTGAGCGAATACATTCGTGATAAAATTTTTGTAGACAACTCAAATAAAGGTTCGCCGCTTAGTCCACCAGCCTCATTCATTTTAGACGATTTTAAACCATCACGCGACAGTGTCGTATTACTCACAACTAATCCGTCCATTTCGTGCTTCATTATTATTTCTGCAACATCTTCGCATTCATCTGATCTTAAATCAGGTGCTATTTTCAAAATAAGGGGAGGTTCTTTCTGAAGGATTGCTTCGCGTCCAACCGCCTTTAATTTTGTCAGCAGCTCGTCCAACGTTTCCCTGCCTTGCAGAGCACGAAGTCCGGGTGTATTGGGGGACGAAATATTGATCGTAAAATAGTCGGCAAATCCCAAAAGCCTTTTTAACCCGATAACATAATCATTAATCGGGTCTTCGCTTAACTTATTTGCACCTAAGTTAGCACCGACAATACCATTTTCTGAATTTCTATTCTGGAGCATCGAAAAATAGTAATCTAAACCTTTGTTGTTAAATCCCAACCGATTAATGACCGCATTGTCTTCCGTCAGTCTAAAAATGCGCGGTTTTTCGTTTCCCGGCTGCGCAAGGGGTGTGACTGTCCCTGTTTCGACGAAGCCAAATCCCTGCTCAAGCATTGCTTGATAGACCTCTGCATTTTTATCAAAACCGGCAGCGAGGCCCACAGGATTTAGAAAATCAAGACCCCACAAATTTTGAGACAAACTACCGGAAATCACAGGAGATTTACCCGGCAATAACCCGCACTTTAAAGCAAAAATTGCCACTGAATGCGCCTGTTCGGGCGTAAGCATAAATAATAGTGGTCTGACTAGTTCATATAAACTCATTGACCGCCATCTCGATTACCTATCATCTGATATTTCTACCACATTGATTACCGCATCCAGATTTAAGTCACCATATAAATGCGGGAATTTCTCTTCATTTCTTGACGTTTCCCATTTGAGACGTGACCGGTCTATCAAATCCAGGCCAATTTTTAAGAGCACTAAATTTTTTTTCCCGACAAAATGTTTGTCCAAAGTTCCCAAGACCTGATCAAAATTGGAAAAATGTATAAAGCCATCTCTTAAATCGTCTTCAGAGCCACTATAAGTCCCTTGTTTATTGGCGTTATCCCATTCTTCCCTTGAGCAAATCTTATAGATCACATCTACTTCAAACATTCGACTTTCCATAAAAAAACATGTTTTACCATATATCGATAAAACATGTTTCTAAAACTTTTTATTATTAAATAATAATAAAATTTATTTTTTACCATTTGATCCAATAGCGGAATTACCAACGGCCTTAACCATTTCAAATATCTTTTTACGCACTGTAGGATCGGTTATTTTATAATATGCACGAACAAGTTCTAATGTTTCACGGCGGGAAAGTTTATCTACTTCAAATACTTGTTTGTTCCCTTCAGCCATGCCGTCCGCTTTACGGGTTGTATCAGAATCCATTTCATCAAAGAAAAACGATACAGGAACGTCAAGAATTCTCGAAAGCTGGAATAAACGACTTGATCCAATTCTATTGGCACCCCGCTCATACTTTTGTACTTGTTGGAATGTTAATCCAAGCGCGTTTCCTAATTTTTCCTGGCTCATGCCAAGTAGCGTTCTTCTTAATCGCACGCGCGCGCCAACGTGGATATCAACCGGGTCTGGTGATGATTTAATCATGCTCATAATTATATGTACCTTGTTCAATCAAAATTTACAGTCTACCTCCCGACCTTGCAAATTAAGACCGACCGCCCAAAAGTAAGTTCCTATTTAGTGTTGAAGCAATTTCACGTCAAGCATTATCTGCTCAACCACTTGTTCCTCATCACTAACGTTACGTTTAGTATTATAAACATAACATTAATACAAATAAAAATCCACTCCCTGAAGTTCGAATAAATGGTATCACTCGCCAATTTCATAGGCAACTTACCATTAATTACTCCTCTGCTATTAAGTGGAATTTCATCTATAATCCTGCCATAAGGACCTATTATTGCAGAAATACCGGTTCCCGCAGACCTTACCACGGGTAGGCCCTCTTCAATTGCCCTGACCTGTGATTGAAGCAAATGTTGGTAAGGACCGCTGCTTTCGCCGTACCAGGCATCATTGGTAATATTAAGTATCCAATCCGGTCTATTAATCCGGTTCACTACTTCACCCGGAAAAATAATTTCGTAACAAATTACGAGACTAAATGGTGGTAGCCCGTCAATCTTTATGGTTTTTAATCCGTCACCTTCACTATAATCTTGACCGCCTGTAAAAATTTCGCCAACGCCAAGAGGAACCAATATATTTCTTATAAAATTCGGTATATATTCGCCAAAAGGCACTAGGTGGCTTTTATCGTAACCGCCTATTGTTTCTCCCTTATCATTAATCGCAATCATAGAATTAAAAATTTTGGTACCAGACGAACTTTTTTGCCGTCGAGGATAACCGGTAATTAATGCCTCCCCTTCATCGAGTATCTGTGCAATGAGTTGCCGTCGAAACGGCTCTTCAGAAAGTGAGTAAATTACGGCAGTTTCGGGCCATATTACATGGGTAACACCTTCACTACCGTCATCTTCACTTTCATCCATATAATTGACTAAATTTTTTCCCCAATTTTCATATGACCATTTATCCTGCTGTTTTATATTCGGTTGAACAATTCTCAAGTTTACACCTTCGATGTTTTCCACTTCAACATCTAATCGGCTATAACCGTAATAAATGAGACCGCATAAAATTATCACTCCAAATATCGGGGCGGTTATAACATATTTTTTTTTCAGCATTACAAGAGGGATAAAGCAAATTATTAGTGTTATAAGACTTAAGCCATGAATCCCCCAAACCGCTGTAGATTGCAGCATGATATCTGAAAAACCCCAAATATAACCGCTCAGATTCCATGGAAAACCTGTAAATAAATGCCCCCTCAGCCATTCAGCAATCGACCATAATGTCACAAATGACAATATGATATTAATCAAATGGGTTTTTAGTGTATGATTGCGATGAATATATTTAGCAGCACCGCAAACTATCCCTATAAATAATGCCAGATATGAAGCTAATAATGCCACCATAATAAAACCAGCCCAATTCGGTATATCCGGTTCAACAGCAAAACTGTTTCCAATCCAATATAGTCCTGCAAAAAAATGCCCTAGTCCAAATATATAACCAAATTTGAAAGCGTCCTTAACTGTACCGCTATTCATCGAAAGCAGTAGCAAGATCGGAAGCGACATCATATAGATCGGAAATATATAAATCGGCGCAAAGGCAAGAACAGACAATAATCCAGCAGAAAAAGCGACTAAAGATTTTTTAAATTCAGATAGTTGCTGAAGAAACATGGATATATCATCAATATTAAATTTTGGATATTTCATTTTGCCTATTTTCGGTGAACCAGAATATATTTAATATGTCTGGTATCGCCTTCTATAATTTCAAAACGAATGCCATTTTCATGTATAACCATCTCACCTTTTTGTGGAATATGGCCGGCAAGTGTGAATATAAGTCCGCCTAATGTGTCCACATCATCATCCTGATCATCAGTAAGAAAATCAACCCCCAATAGATCTTCGAGCTCAACAATCGGCAGCCTTGCGTCTACGTGTAAGTCACCACCGGCAATTTCACGCATTAACACACCTTCCGAAATATCATGCTCGTCCTCAATGTCACCGACTATTTGTTCCACCAAATCTTCAATGGTAAGTAATCCATCCGTGCCGCCATATTCGTCCACTACCAACGCCATATGAATATGACTTGCTTGCATTTTAGTGAGCAGGTCAATCAACTTCATAGATGGTGGGACAAATAAAATCGGCCTTTGAATAGATTTTACAGAGGGAAAATCCTTTTGTTCTATACTTTTAGTGAATAATTTGAAAGCATCTTTAATGTGAACCATTGCGATTACTTCATCCAATGTAGCTCTATATACCGGAAGGCGCGAGGTACTTGCGTCTGCGAAAACTTTTATCACTTCTTCAAATGGTGTATTTTCATCTATGGCAACGATATCAGCGCGCGGTACCATCACATCATCAACTCTCAAATCTCCGAATGAGAGTGTGTTCATGATTATCGAACGTTCTTCCTCACCTAATGTACCTTCATCAGCTTCCAGTTCTTCGATAACTTCTTCGAGGCTTTCTTTTAATTCACTATCAATATTTGATCGCATGAAAATTCTTTTAATATTTCCCCAAATACCTTTAGCGTTTTTTGGCGTTATTTCAGTTTCTGATGGTGATGTCATGCGTTCTCAACCGCACCTTTCTACAATAGTTGGCTCAAAATATTATTTCACGCGTTGTATGGGTCGTCAATACCCAGATTATTCAGAAGGCGTGTTTCAATCTCTTCCATAATCCGTGCTTCTTCGTCATCTATATGATCATATCCGAGAACATGCAAAATACCGTGGATAACAATATGCTGAAAATGTTCCGATAATTTCACACTTGATTTGTCAGCTTCATTTTTCATGGTTTCGTAGGCAATGAATATTTCACCCAATGATAACGGATGGTCAGGAGCAACTTGATTGTTTCTCAGATAAAGATCAATCTCTTTATCATCTAATCCCGGAAATGAAAGAACATTGGTCGGATTATCGTTACTGCGATAATCCTGATTTAATTCACGAATAAGTGCATCATTGCAAAGAATAATGCTTAATTCAACATGTGGTAAATTATAAAGTGAACGCCCTTCTAAAATATGCTGGGTGACTTGCTCTACACATATGTTGCAATACTTTTTGTAATCTGGTAGCGCGCTAGTCCAACTGTCGCAATCAATTGAAACTTCGAGAATTAATCCAGAAGGAAGTGGCATTATGATTTTCTACTTTCTTTATTATCATATGCCTTAACAATTTTTCCAACTAACTTATGCCTGACCACATCATCGGCATCAAATTGAATGAAGGAGATATCCTTGATATTTTTTAGGGTATCAAGTGCATCCTTTAGTCCCGATATGTTTCCATCCGGAAGATCAACCTGGCTTGAGTCACCACAAACAACCATGTGACAGTTTTGACCAAATCGCGTTAGGAACATTTTCATTTGCATCGGCGTAGTATTTTGTGCTTCATCCAAGATTACAAACGCATCAGACAATGTTCTACCCCGCATAAAAGCAAGCGGTGCGACTTCTATCTCCCCGCGTTCTAACCTTTTTTCGGTTTGCTCCATTGATATCATCTGGCCAAGAGCATCATATAAAGGGCGCAGATAGGGATCGACCTTTTCTTTTAAATCACCTGGTAAAAAACCCAATTTCTCGCCTGCTTCAACCGCTGGCCTTGAAAGTATAATTCTTTCAACCTTACCTTCTAGCAAAAATGAAACGGCCATCGCCACAGCAAGGAACGTTTTACCTGTACCTGCGGGCCCTAAACCAAAGGTCATATTTTTTGTTCTTAATGCATCAATATATTTTGCCTGGTTAATTGACCGAGGGGCAATCGTCGCCTTTCTAGTGCGGATCACATTTTCATCGGCCGAAAAATTCTCTCTTGGGCGCGCTTTTTTTGATGTCGGGCTATCCAACATACTGACCAGACGGATAGCACCGTCAACATCATCGATAGTAACCTCCTGGCCTGCTTCTAACCTTTGATAAAGACTTAAGAGAACATCACGTGTCAAACTACATGCTTCCTCAGGACCTTCAAGTGAAAGTAGATTGCCTTTTCCATTTAGCTCGCAGCCAAATTCGTTTTCGATGCGAGATAGAAATAGATTATGTTCTCCGTATAACGCAGGAAGGAGAAGATTATCTTCAAACTCCAATATGCCCGAAACCCTTTTTTCCTTATTGTTTTGCTTCATTATTAAAATTAACCCAAATACATTACGCTAATACACCCTGAATATTAAAGGGTCCTGCCTCTTTTATTATTACATCAACAATTTTGCCCTGTAAATCTGTGGCGTTAATTTCCCTTACGAATATTTGTACCGCCTGCATATATGGACTTCGGCCAAAAACAGTTCCTTGCGTTTTACCGAGCCCTTCGATTAGTACAGGCAATGTTTTTCCAACAACAGAATTATTAAAGTCTATTTGTTGCTGCTTCAACAATGCCTGAAGTCGTGTAAGCCTTTCTGATGAAACAAACTCGTCCACTTGATTATCCATTATGGCTGCGGGCGTGCCTGGACGAGGACTATATTTGAAACTAAACGCCTGCGCGTATTTTACATCGCGAACCAATTCCATAGTTTGCTCAAAGTCTTCATCAGTTTCACCTGGAAACCCAACAATAAAATCCCCTGAAAGAGCAATATCGGGTCTAATTTTTCTGAGATCACTAATAATATTTTTATATGACGCACTATCATGTGTTCTGTTCATTGCTTTAAGCACTTTATCAGAACCCGCTTGCACAGGAAGGTGCAAATACGGCATACACTCAGGCGTATCACCATGGACTTTAATCAAATCTTCGGTCATGTCATGAGGATGTGAAGTTGTATAACGAATTCGTTCAAACCCATTAATTTTTGCAATCTCACGTATCAGTTGCGGCAACCCCCATTCTTCTCCGGTAGCGGAAACGCCATGAAATGCGTTCACATTCTGGCCTAACAAAGTAACTTCAACGACACCCGCTTCAGCTAACTTCCGTGCATCACTCATAACATCATCAATGGACCGTGAAAACTCTGAGCCTCGCGTGTAGGGAACCACGCAAAAAGTGCAAAATTTATCGCACCCTTCTTGAATTGTTAAAAATGCGGTCGCTTTTCCCTTCACTTTATTCTTTGAAAGTTGTTCAAACTTTTCGTCCACGGCGAGGTCTGTATCCAATATCCTCGATTTTTCACCGCGAGACTTTAAAGCGAGTGAGTTTGTAACCATTTTTGGCAAATTATGATACGTTTGAGGTCCAAAAACCATATCTACAATCGGCGCACGTTTCATAATTTCGGCACCTTCCGCTTGTGCCACACACCCACCAACAGCAAGGACCATTTCTTCGCCCGCGCCATTTTTCTTATCTTTTATTTTACGGATACGGCCAATATCAGAATATACCTTCTCAGCCGCTTTTTCACGGATATGACATGTGTTTAAAACAACCAGATCTGCGTTCTCAGGTGTATCGGTTTCTTCGTATCCTTGTGGTGCCATGACGTCAACCATACGTTCAGTATCATATACGTTCATCTGGCATCCATAAGTCTTAATATATAACTTCTTAGTCACAATATCTCTCTATTAATCATCAGCACGTCTAAGACGTTCTTCCATTTGTTTTTCGATAGTTCGATGGCAATAAGCGGATAGCTCTTTGCGTGTTTTAAACAAATTTCGAGAAACAGGTTCGTGAAAATGTACTTCCACCTCTATATTTTGCAGCTCCAAAAATGCTTTAAAATGAGGCCCAATTTCCATATCACCATACCATGCCACATATGGTCTATTCGAACGATTTGTCGGCATACAATTAATCCGCTTATAAACCAGAGTTACGGGCTGAACCATTAACTCAAAAGGGCGGCCTTCCTCATCGGCCATCGGATGAATGTAGTCTTCGGTAACCGCAAATAATGAGCTTTTGAAGGGAAGTACGACACCACCGTTCGATGTTGTGCCTTCCGGAAAAAGAATTAAACTATCACCACCCTTAATCCTGTCTTGCATTTCCTGTCTTTGAGTTTGAACTTCAGAACGCTTTTCCCTATCAATAAAGATGGTGCGCTGCAACGTAGATAAATATCCTAAAAATGGCCAGTCTTTCATATCCCGTTTAGCGATAAAACAACCTTTTATAACGTGGCCCAAAATCATAATATCAAAATAAGAAACATGATTGCTGACATACAAAGTTGGCGAACCTTCTAACGCATGACCAAAAGTCTTTACCCTAATATCAAGGGCGAGGCAGACAGATTTATGAACCCAATGGGGCCATTTTTTATAACCAGGGAACTTCAACTTCTTGAGTAATATTGTCGGCGGTAACAGAACACCCAAATAGACCGCAATTTTCAATAGTTTAAAATATTTACGCATTAATAAGTTCACCAATAAAATAAACACCGCTCAGGAATCCTTCGCAGTGTTGCCGTCTATAGCACTTGGCTCAAAAAAAAGCCACAAATACTATCTTCATTCAATCTATCGTTAATCCTTAATTTTTATACCATAAAGCTCCATTCGATGGTCTATCAACTTGTAGCCAAGTTTCTTCGCGATGCTCTTTTGCAATTCTTCAATTTCGTCGTCGACAAATTCAATAACTTCACCACTTTCAATATCTATCATATGGTCGTGATGGGTTTCCGTTACCAGTTCATACCTCGAACGGCCGTCACGAAAATCATGACGTTCCAGAATATCTGCTTCTTCAAAAAGTCTGACAGTTCTATAAACCGTAGCAATACTAATCTGATTATCAATTTCCGTTGCTCTTCGATATACTTCTTCAACATCTGGATGGTCTTCTGCGTCAGATAAAACCCGGGCGATAACACGCCTCTGATCAGTCATACGCATATTTTTCTCTATACATAACTTCTCAATTTTTGATGTCATGATTATTCCCTGTTAATTTACTTCCATCACGTTGCTGGTCCCACTTTATACAATTAATTGACGTTGCATAACAAGTGCGTCTATCTTGCTTCCGGGATGGTTGTTATAATACCCTTTTCGGCGACCAACTACTTTAAATGAACATTTATTATAAAGTCTTGTTGCCGCATCGTTATTTTCTCTCACTTCTAGAAATAATCTTTTGATAGATTGCAGTTGCAGCTTTTTTATGATCTGTTCTAAAAGATATGTAGCATAACCATTGTTGCACCATTTTGGCAACATGCAAAATGTAATAATTTCGACCTCTTTCGCTATAGCGCGCAACAAAATAAAGCCAACTGGTTCACCATAGCGAGAAATCACATACGATTTTGTCCCATTTATTGAGAAAATGTCCCTAAATTCATTTTCTGACCATGATTGTTCAGGAAGATTTTTAAAAACAGTGTTGTGCATTGATGACAGAAGCTCTGCCCCTTCCTCACCAAACTCCCTAATCTCCAGAATTTGGTTTAAGTCAGTCATGATTTGCAGCAATAAAATCTAATTTTTTAGAAGGCACTGCGTCTGGCACTCTCAAATAAAGTGGCGAAACATTATCACACATCATTGCGTTGGAAATTTTACCTTCAGCCAGCTTAATAAATATTTGTGCATCAGGATGCAGGTATCCGTCTTCAAACGAAATTTTTTTAATGGTTCTTTTAAGCAATGCTACACCACTACCAACGATGATATTCACATCACTATAAAGCTTACTTTCCACTTGATCATATGCCACGGCAATAGACTCATTCAATGATTTTATGGCGCCGCATTCAATATGGAATGACTGCAAATAAACCTCTCCCCGGCGCGCGTCAATTGCAACGGCAATATTTCCGGAAAAGTTAATGTTATCTTGCGCATAATGATCTGCAATTGCTTCCAACGTTGTGATTGGAATGACAGGAATGTTTAACCCGAGTGCCATTCCCTTCGCTGCAGAAAGTCCGATACGCGCCCCTGCAAATGTTCCGGGACCAATGGTTACGGCAATATAATTAATAGACCCGCGGTCGACCTTCGAACTGTCACAAATTTCCGAGACCATTGGTAGGAGCCTTTCAACATGACCACGTGCACGCACTTCCATTGCATGGCCCAGAATATTACCATCTTTGATTAATGCGGCAGAACAGGCCCCTAGCGTCGTATCAATTGCTAAAATATAGGTCATTTAATTTTATGTAGCTCGTTGCAATTATTTTATAAGGTTTCGGTTATTTTTCTGCTATAGTCCGCACAGAAAATCATGCGGAAATAAAAACAAGAAATTCTAAGGGAAAATATTGAAAAAAGTAATAATTCATTTTTATCTATTATTTTCATTCATCACTATATACCCGACTTTGTCCTACGCACAAGAAGAAGACTCTGCTGTAATCATCATGTATCATCGATTTGGAGAGCCAAACTTTCCAACTACAAATGTTACACTTGATCAAATTGATCAACATATCGGTGAGCTATCCAACGAAATATACAACATCGTGCCCCTTAAAACGATCACTGAAGCATTAAAAAACGGCGAAAAACTACCACCACGTACCATCGCAGTTACGATTGATGATGGATATTTATCTGTTTACGAAGAAGCCTGGCCACGGCTAAAAGCCGCAAATATCCCTTTTACCCTTTTCATTTCGACTGAATCCGTCAATGACCAAAACGAAAGTTCCATGTCGTGGGAACAAGTACGTGAAATGGAAAAGGATCAATTGGTGGAAATTGGTCATCATGGACACGCCCATGCCCATATGACACAGATGTCAATTGCTGAAGCCCTGAACGATGTTACTATAGCAGATGAAATATACGAGCGCGAGTTAGGTTATGTTCCAGATATTTTTGCATTTCCTTACGGCGAATATTCACAAGAACTCATTAACGCCTTGAAGCCAAAAGACTACCAGGCCGCCCTTGGCCAGTATTCAAGCGCAGCAAGCAGTAATAGAAACATTATGGCATTACCACGATTTGCTTTTAATCAGAGTTATTCTGATAAAGACCGCTTTAAATTAATCATTAATTCCAGAGCGCTGCCTATAAAAGACCTCTTGCCAAGAGATGCCACATTAAATAATAATCCTCCTGTTGTTGGCTTTACAATTGACGGAGAAATTCAAGACCTTGATAATTTGGCCTGTTTTCCTTCACATATGGAAGAACCGGCAAACGTAACGCTGCTTGGTGATACGCGTATTGAAATCCGGTTTACTGATCCGTTTCCGGCCGGCCGGCAACGCATTAATTGCACCATGCCCGGACCAGAAAATCGCTGGTATTGGTTTGGAATGCCGTTTTTTAATCTAAGCAAGGACGGATAATATTATTCTACCGGTTCAACACTTTCCACTTCAGGAATGTAATGCTTAAGTAAATTTTGAATACCATATTTTAACGTGGCTGTTGAACTAGGACATCCCGAGCAAGCACCCTGCATCCTTAAATAAACTATACCATCTCTAAATCCATGGTAGGTAATATCGCCACCATCACGTGCTACCGCAGGACGGACACGTGTATCTAACAGTTCCTGAATTTGTGCCACGATTTCGGGATCCGCTCCGTCATCAGCTATATCGGCATTTGCCGATCCATTTTGCGCGTCCGCCGAGATAATAGGAAGCCCTGCCGTATAATGTTCCATTATAGTACCAAGAATAGCAGGTTTTAAATCATTCCAATCTTTACCGTCATTTTCTACAGTTATGAAATCGGAACCAAAGAAAACAGCGCAAACACCTTCTATTTCAAATAATACTTGCGCAAGGGGCGAGGCCCCTGCTTCATCCTCATTTTCAAAGAACAAAGTTCCACTTTCCAAAACCACTTCACCCGGAATAAATTTTAACGTCGAAGGGTTAGGTGTTTGCTCAGTTTGAATAAACATGCATTTTTCCTATATGTTATATTTCTCAACTATAAATAGCTATGAACCACTTATTAATCAAGATCAAAACAATACTAAAACCCAAAATAATCACGCAAATTTATCAATTTCTTCGTCTGTCATGTTTCCAGGTACAACAAGCACAGGCATATGCAACACATTGAGCAATACTTCACGGAAACTTCTGATTAATGGTCCGGGGTCCCCCTCTACATCGGCGCCAAGCACAAGCAGATGAATGTCGTGATCTTCAGCAATAATTTCGGCAATAACCTCTTCTGGTTTACCCTTGCGAATTACAGTCTCAACATCCAGTCCTGAAATTCTTTTTATTTCCTGCGTATAAAATTCAAGTTTCTCTTCGGCGTCGATACGGGATTCTTCCTCCATAATATCCTTTACTGACGTCCAGTGTTGAAAGTCCGCTGGCAGCACAATGCGAAGCATCAAAACACTCCCACCAACCTTTTCCGCACGCTTACTCGCAAGCCTAAGAACTTTGATAAATTCCGGCGTGTCATCAGCGATGATCAAAAACTTCCATTTATTGTCCTGCTCGGACATACTTAAGCCCCTTTTCTTCTTTAACACGGAAACTACAAATCCCCATTTTCAGTTTCGTGATATCATAGTGCCATTCTATTTATCCATTTGGCAAGACTATATTTTTTCAATTAAACTGATTTACAGTAATTTTTCGATATACTCTTTTAGCTCAGGTAGAATTTCACTTTCAAACCATTGGTTCTTTTTAAGCCAAATGTTATTTCGTGGACTTGGATGCGGTAGAACAACATTTTCCGGCCAATAATCGCGCCACGCTTCAACCGTTTCGGTAAGCGTTCTTTTAGCTTTGCTATTTAAATGCCACTTAATCGCATACTGACCAATAATTAATGTGAGTTTTATCGAATCCAATTGAACCAATAATTTTTTGCGCCACTTATCAGCACATTCCGGGCGTGGCGGCAGGTCCCCGCTCTTACCGGTACCGGGATAACAAAAACCCATTGGTACAATCGCAATTTTCGATGCATCATAAAAAACATCCTTACCAATCCCCATCCATTCTCGCAGCCTGTCACCACTTGGGTCATCAAAAGGAATACCTGTTTCATGGACACGGCGTCCGGGTGCTTGACCCACGATCAGTATTTTTGCTGTCTTGCTGACTTGAAAAACCGGTCTTGGTCCCGCCGGTAATGATGGTGCACAAATAGTGCAAGACCGTATATCCTCTATAATATTGTTAAAAGATTGAACTGACACAATAAACCCTCAAATGTTATTATTTACCGGAGAATGTCGACGAATAGTTATATGAAAACTCATATTTTCAATTACTTAAGCAGTATATTCGTAATTTCTTTGAGCTGCGTTCTCGCTCTAAGCAAATAAAAACCTTCTGAGGCAAGATGATTTTGAAAGATTAAACCGTCCACTTCACAATTAGATATAATTAATGGATCCATTGCTATTATAGAATTAAACGAAACTTCCATCTCGTCCCAACTTGTGGCGATATCCCTCGTCGCGATAATTTGCTCAAAATCTTTTCGTAATGCTTTCAGAATAAGGCGGTAGGCATAAGCCTGTCCCTTAATATTAAAAAACAGGTCGTCCGCACCTAAATCGAGTACACAACCAAACCCACTTTTCACATAACTATCAATGCTGGCGGATGACGCCCCTAAATCCAGTGAAATACGGTCCAACGTCGCCAATAAATTATCGGCACGTTTTTCAAAAACGGCATTGCCTCGGGCCAGACGTTCATTATAAATGATGAGCTGTTCCATCGCTTTCGAATATTGTTGCTCGGAAGTCGCAACAGGCATGAGCGACGTTGATGGGTTCCACCACCAAATATCCCCAGCATACTGCAATAATCCGGAAACTTCTTGTAAATCGGGATCAACCGCGCTGGAGCCCCGCGTTCTACCTAATTGATCGACCAGTTCGTAGCTAAACCGTGCAATAGCAGAAATTATACCGGTTTGAAAATTCGACATGTTGTCAAGAAATGCGCCAGGTTTAAATATAGGATCGTTAGAAACCCATCCGTTTTGAATAACTTCTCTGTCGATAAGTGCGACACTTACAGCGACAGCATTGCTACCACGAGATGAATATTCAAGGCCAAAATCCGGCGATGCATCGATTTTATGGATAAGAAACATTCCCACTGGATAATAAAGCAAAAGAAGCACAATCAAAAGATAGATTAGACGTTTTAAAACCTTCCAACTTATGGTTTCTTTTAACCAAAATCCTATGTCTTTAATTGTTTCCCACATGTAGCACCCCGCAAATAAAATATCACTTTATAGATAGAGAGCCACTGCGATAACTTCAAGTCCCATCTTCCCTTATAATTTAATTAGCTTTCAGGGAGTTCAATGGAAACAGATTCCGAAGCACCACTTACACCGGGGAAATTGGTAAAAAACGCCTGCACCATGTAGGGCATAATCTCATGCAGTCTATTACTTCGACCAGTGCTCTTCACTTCACCTTCATATAAGTTCTGGCTGCTGCCTTGATTGGGTTTTATAATCATTTTTAAATGACGATTATAATTTGCATAAGTTCTGATCCTGGGTGCCATCCCAAGCGAATAATATCCAAACGGGTCATATACGCCGCCGTAGGCATACGGGCCTCCGTAATATCCATAGTACCGTGAACGATACCCCCGATAAGGAAACCAAGGATTCCCATAATGACCGTAATAACCACCATAATGACCAAATCCTGACACACCTGCCGACGTTCGAACCGTTGTTGGTCCATCTTCGACACCGTAATCCAGCTGAACAACCAGATCCGCCTCCTCACCGTTGGCAGGCACGTAGCCAAAACTGCCTAACGCATTGCCAACAAGAGTTGCATAATTTGCAAACTCCAGACTACCATTATTCGCCGGATTCATAGGAACAATGACAATCTTTTCACCTGAAGGCGCGGGCAACATATGAAACCGAGTAACATTCGTTCTAATAGACTGTGTACAGGACACAAGCAAGCCCGCCACAAAAATAGTCGTAATTATTTTATAGAGCTTTTTCATAATCTCACCTTACAAACTAGTGGTCTAATTTACAACAATAGTTAATCATTATGGCATAATCAGGGCCGAAGAAAACCCACAATTTCGTGAACTGCCGTGAGGATAGGCGTAGCCAATTCATCTGCTTTGTGTGAGCCTTCGCGTAAAATATCATCCAGGTAGGATTTTTCGCTCATTAATCTGGTCATTTCTTCGGTAATCGGACCCAGTATTTCTACGCTTAAGTCGGCTAAATCACTCTTAAATTCTGCAAATCCTTTACCTTCATATGATGCACAAATTTCATCAACTTTTTTATCACTTAATGCCGCAAATATGTTCATCAGGTTTTTAGCCTCTGGACGATCATTCAAGTCTTCAACCGACCCCGGCAGTGCTTCACTGTCAGTACGTGCTTTTCTAACTTTTTTTTCAATTAGGTCACGAGTATCGGTCAGGTTAATTCTGCTATTTTCAGATGGGTCCGATTTAGACATTTTTGCGTTGCCATCTCGGAGCGACATCACTCTTGTCGCTTCCCCGAAAATAAGAGGTTCTACTTCGGGAAAAAATTCCACACCATAATCACTATTAAACTTTTGAGCAATATCACGGGTCAGTTCCAAATGCTGTTTTTGATCAGCACCCACTGGTACGTGCGTGGCTTTATAGGCCAAGATATCTGCGGCCATTAAATCCGGATACACATATAAGCCGACACTGGCACGTTCACGGTTTTTACCCGCTTTTTCCTTAAACTGTGTCATTCGATTTAACCAACCCATACGCGCGACGCAGTTAAAAATCCATGCGAGTTCGGCGTGTGCAGAAACTTGGCTTTGATTAAAAATTATACTTTTTTTCGGATCAATTCCGCTGGCAATCATACCTGCCGCAACTTCACGCGTCGCATTTCTTAGTGTTTCAGGGTCTTGCCACGTTGTAATCGCGTGAAGATCAACCACACAAAATATCGTTTCAAATGTTTCCTGCAAACCTACCCAGTTTTTTATGGCACCAAGATAGTTGCCAAGCGTTAAATTTCCTGATGGTTGTACGCCAGAAAAAATACGCTGTTTGAAAGCTGTCATCTAATTTCCTTTAGGATATTTTGGACACATCCTTAGTATATTCCAATATTTGTTACTATATGGCGGCAAAAAAGATCGGGGTCAACTATCTCTTTGAAAATAGTGCTTTTAGCTCATCTTTTTTTACGGTTTTCGTCAAGAATGTCGCTGCGATATAGGATATTAGACCACTTGCAACCAGGATCAGAATACCACTTATTTGTTGTAACGCACTGCCTCTGATCAAATAATTCACTTGCCCCTGAACGGACCAGACAACTATTCCCATTATGATACTGCATAAAATATATTTGGATAACCTTATAATAAGAGTCTTTTCCATCTTGTAGTGTCCTTTTTTTATTAATCCACCCGCTAACAATAATACGTTAATCCACGCGGATATAGCAGTAGCCATTGCGAGCCCCACATGCGCAAAATATTGCATTAAAATAAGATTTAGGCTGACATTTACAAATAAAGCTACGATCGCAAACTTTAATGGTGTTTTTGTATCACCGCGTGCAAAATACCCCGGCACAAAAACTTTGGCCAGCACATAAGCCGGCAGTCCGGCTGCGTAGGCGGTTAATGTTAGCGAAGTTTGCAACGTAGCTTCCGCCGAAAAATTACTTCTTTCAAGTAAAACGTGAATTAAATCGTTTGGGACAATTGTGAAAGCGACGGCCGCTGGTATGGTAAAAAATAGACCCATTTCAATTGCCTGAGTTTGGCTCCTCATGACTTGTTTATCGTCACCGCTTGCGATACTGCGTGACAAAAATGGAAGCAAGACTGTTCCGAGCGCTACGCCAATTACACCAACAGGCAATTGATTAAGCCTGTCAGCATAATATAAGTAAGACATAGAGGCGTCTGGAAGATGAGTAGCGATAATCATATCGAGCAATAAATTCAACTGGATAACACCTGCCCCCAAAGCGGCCGGCCCCATTATAATCAGTAATTTTTTAACTCTAGGGGTTAATTTCGGCATTTTAATTCGGATACGAAAACCTGCTTTATAACACGCCCTAAACAAGAATATTAATTGAATTACGCCAGCTACACTGACTGCAATCGATAAAGTATGCGCCGGTGTCTCCATAAGGGTCGCACCAAAAGAAAGTGCGGTAATTAGACAAATATTTAATATTATCGGGGTTGCCGCTGTTTCAGCAAATTTCCCGAGTGAGTTTAAAACACCCGCAAGAAGCGACACCAAAGAAACAAATAAAATAAATGGAAAAGTATATCGCGTAAGCGTAACCGCCAAATTAAATTTCGCCTCATTCCCAACAAAGCCATTTGCCATAACGTAAATTAAGGCCGGTGTAAAAAGTTCCATCAAACCAACAAATAGCAATAAAGTTATCGCGAGGCATGCGAAAGCTTCCTCTGCAAAATTTATTGCTTCTTCCTTGCCATCTTTTTCTAACGTCGCCGAAAATATCGGCACGAACGACGCACTAAATGCGCCCTCAGCAAAAAGTCTTCTGAAAAAATTGGGAAGCTTAAATGCAACAACAAAACAATCAGTGATAAACCCCGCGCCTAAAACAGCAGCCATCAATATATCGCGCACAAAACCCAGAATGCGGCTGACTAATGTAAAACTACCAAAAATTGCTGTCGCTTTAATAACTGACATTCTATTGGTCTACTATCAATGTTTGCATCAGTTTTTTTTCAATCATTTTTAATTTATTTTCATTTATTATTTTGTGTCCAAATAAATCACGAACAAAAAATACTGTTATAGCTCGCTCCCCGAAGGTTGCAATATGCGCAGACCCGATGGACAATTTTAAATCAACAAGAACTTGTGATAAATCAAAAAGATACCCAATTCTATCACGCCCATTGAGTTCAATAACCGTCTGACTGTTACTGGCTTTATTATCTATTAGCACCCTTGGCTCAACCTTAAAAATATCGGTACGCCGTTTATTAGCCCGCTTTCTATCAAACACTTCTCTGGGTTTTATTCTTCCTGCTAAAGTTTCTTTTATATTAAATTGTAATTTTTCAAGCTCAGTTTTTTCCTTAAAAACTTGTCCTTCTGCATCTTGAATCCTGAAGGTATCAAGTGCCATTCCATCTTTGGTCGTAAAAATCCTGGCGTTTTGTATGGAAGCACCACTGAGCGCGATTGCCCCGGTTAACCTGGAAAATAATCCCGGATGATCTTCCGTATATATACTTAATTCCGATACATCCTTAAAATCATCAATATTGATATTTACAGTAAATTGGTCATTAAACTTGTCCGCCATGTCTATCATTAAAGCATTTCGTTCAAGGTCTTTAATGCCAACAGCTTGCCAGTATGACGAATAAAACCGCGCGGCATACCCATCAAATTTTTTCTGCGGCCATTCTTTAAGCAATGATCTCAGCTCTTTTTTCACTATGTCAACATGATGGCTATTTTCGTATTTGACGTGACCACCAAGCAAATATTCTTCCGATCTACTGTATAAATCTCTTAATAGCTGCCCCTTCCATCCGTTCCAGACTTTTGGTCCAACAGCCCGTATGTCTACCACTGTAAGCACAAGCAGAAGTCTCAGTCTCTCGGGACTTTGAACTTGATCGGAAAAATCTGATATTGTTTTAGGATCACTTAGGTCGCGCTTGAAAGCCGATAGTGTCATTAATAAATGCCACCGCACGAGCCACGCAACAGATTCCGTTTCCGCAGACGTTAAACCAAAACGTGGACAAAGCTTGTGGGCGACCTCCTCGCCTAATATAGAATGGTCCCCTTTTCTTCCCTTGGCGATGTCGTGTAAAAACACCGAAAGATACAATACCCTTCTTGAGAGTATTTTATGGACGATTTCATTAGCGAGAGGATGCTCTTCGGCAAGCGCGCCTCTTTCAACTTCTGACGTAAGTTCAATGGCACGTATGGTGTGTTCATCGACGGTATAAACATGATACATATCATATTGCATTTGCGCTACTACGCGCCCAAAATCCGGAACAAATCTGCCGAGGACACCAACTTCATTCATCAGGCGTAACGCAAATCCAGGACCGTCTTTAAAGGTTAGAATATCCAAAAATATTTCATTAGCTTTTTTGTCCCGACGCGTTCTGCCCTTTATCAGCTTTAAATTTTGCCTGATAAGCCGCAGTGCTCTGGGATGAATGTCCAAGCCATATTTCTGCGCAACATGGAAAATTTCAATCATAACAACAGGATCATTTTCCAGAATTTTGGCGTTTTTCAAACTAAGGCGCCCGCCATCTATTGGAAAACCATCGGCTGTTTTTCTTCTAAATGAAAAACTTGAAAACCTTAAGGGGGCTCGCCGCTTGTGTTTCTCTTCCAAATAAGCACAAAAAATTCGTGTGAGGTCCCCGACATTCTTTGCCGTAAGAAAAAAATGTTTCATAAAACGTTCAACACCGGACAAACTGGTCCGGTCGGCATACCCTAGTTTATCAGCAAGCGATTTCTGAACATCAAATGTTATTCGTTCTTCAGGCCTTTTCGCAAAATAATGCAGTTGAAACCTTACAGCCCACAGGAACTCCTCCGCCTTCTGAAACTCATAAAACTCTTCTTCTGAAAACACGCCTTTCTCAACTATTTCGCTGACATGTCGTACCTTATAAATAAATTTTGCGATCCAGAAAAGTGTGTGTAAATCCCTAAGCCCTCCTTTACCTTCTTTCAAATTTGGTTCCACTACATAACGCGTGTCGCCCAACTTTTTGTGGCGACTGTCTCTTTCTGCTAATTTTTCGTCGGTAAATTCAGGAGCATTTCCTTTTACAATGACCTTATCATATTTGGTAATAAGTTCGTCAAAAAGGCTCTTCTCACCCCATATATAGCGCATTTCAAGAAGCGATGTTTTAATAGTTAAATCCGTATTGCATAAACGAATACTCTCATCAACTGTCCGTACAGCGTGTCCGACATCAAACCCCATATCCCAAAGAATATACAGCATATATTCTACGACTTTTTCGCTCCATGCCGTCTTCTTGTACGGTAATATAAACAAAAGATCGATATCTGAATATGGTGCCATTTCCTGTCTTCCATAACCACCGAAAGCCGCCAAACAAAGTTTTTCGCTTTTGGTTGGATTAGGATTGTAAAAAACGTAACCAGTGACAACATCATAAAGCATATGCACAATTTCATCTGTAAGAAAACTTTGTGCGTTAGCAAGCGTTGTTCCTGTTTCACCATCATCTGCCCGTTTTTTTATATTTTGAAAACCATGGTCATATACCTCTTTCATCAAATCTAACAAAGACGGTCTTATTGTGTCGTGCCGAAATTGATCTTTCAGAACTTCCAGCTTCCCAGCCTGCACTTTTCGATTAAAGATATCGCGATGTTTATATATTTTGATCATATATTAGGACATCAATTCCTTAAGTTGATAAATAAGATTTAATGCATCTTTAGG
Source organism: Emcibacteraceae bacterium (assembly GCA_021774795.1). Taxonomy (GTDB): domain Bacteria; phylum Pseudomonadota; class Alphaproteobacteria; order Sphingomonadales; family Emcibacteraceae; genus Pseudemcibacter. The sequence continues at coordinate 32,650 of JAJFIR010000031.1, forward strand.
GCTAAGTTCATCAGGTCTGATATCGTCCAAAGCTTTTTCCAGCGTTGAGTTTTCTTGAATATTTGTGCTAACTGAATGTTGAACCGCAGAAAAAAGAGGTAAATCATCACTTAATGCTTGCATTTTTTGACCTTGAGCAGCCCCTTGTCCATCATTGCCCCCTTGCTCCAGACTATGTAGAACCTGGGTCGCCCGTTCGACAACCACTTCCGGAAGTCCCGCAAGCTTAGCGACTTGTATTCCATATGACCGATCAGCGGAACCGTTAGCCACTTCATGGAGAAATATGACTTCGCCGTCCCATTCTTTCACCTTCATATAATAAAGTGCCAAATTGTTAAGCTTTGATGATAGCGCAGTCATCTCATGATAATGTGTTGCAAATAAGCCACGGGCTTTATTTACTTCGTGCAAATGCTCCACTGCCGCCCACGCAATCGATAGGCCATCATAAGTCGCCGTACCGCGGCCAATCTCATCAAGAATTACTAACGAACGCCGTGAGGACTGATTTAAAATAGCGGCTGTTTCCACCATTTCTACCATGAATGTTGACCGTCCACGTGCCAAATCATCGGACGCACCAACACGACTAAACAAGCGGTCAACAACGCCAATATGGGCCTTACTGGCGGGCACAAAGCTTCCCATTTGCGCCATTACCGCAATAAGAGCGTTTTGGCGCAGAAAGGTGCTTTTCCCTGCCATATTGGGACCCGTAATAAGCCATAGGCGTTTATCAGTGCCTATATCACAGTCATTGGCGACAAATTTGCCCGCTCGGCCCTGCATCAATGCCGTTTCTACAACCGGATGGCGCCCGCCTTCAATTTCAAAAGCCAAACTGTCATCGACAATCGGTTTTATGTAATTATTTTCAACAGCCAGTTGCGCCATAGCCGAACCCACATCTAATTTCGCAAGTGCCGATGAAGTTTTTATAATATCATCCCAACATGATAGAACCATCGAAACCAGTTTTTCATAAATTTCATGTTCCAAGGATAATGCCCTATCGGCGGCCTGACCTATTTTGCCGGCAAGCTCCGCAAGTTCATTAGAATTAAACCTGACGACATTGGCCAATGTTTGGCGGTGAATAAACTCTTCATTATGTGGCGCGGCCATCAATTTATCACCATGAAGGGCCGTTACTTCAACAAAATACCCAAGAACATTATTATATTTAATTTTAAGACCGTTAATTTCAGTTTTTTCCTTGTAACTGCCCTCCAGGGCGGCAATAAGTCTTTTGCTTTCACTTTTAAGCATTTGAAATTCATCTAGTGCCGTATTGTAGCCTTTTGCAATAAAGTTACCGTCTCTAATAATAAGTGGGGGATCATCATGTAATGCTCGTTGAAGTTCGTTCACGATGTCATCATGATCATCTATATTTTGCAAAACGTTGTTTAAATCAGCAAACTGATCTTCCAGTTGATTTTTAAACTTCGATATATCTTTTAAAATAACTTGTTTAATCGATGATGCTTGCTCAAGACCATTTTTTACAGCCATTAGATCGCGTGGTCCGCCACGACCAACGGAAAGTCGCGACATTGCCCGCTCTATATCCGGGCATCCTTTCAACAAGCCCCTCAATTGTATTCGTAATGCCTCAGAGTTGAGGAAATAGGTCGTTAATTCAAGTCTATTATTGATCACTTTGTGGTCAGTAAGAGGTGCGCTTAAATAATTTCCAAGTAATCTTGCGCCCGCGCCGGTGATGGTCTTATCAATGGTTGAAAGCAAACTGCCTTTTTTTTCGCCAGAAAGTGTGTGCGTCAATTCCAGATTACGGCGCGTAGAACTGTCGATCATCATAATGCTGTCTTCCCCCATAACTTTGGGATGTTTCAGTTTTGGAATTCTTCCTTTTTGAGTTTCAAGTAGATATTCAACCAATGCTCCCGTGGCGGCAAGGTCCGCGCGGGCGAAAGAACCAATGCCATCCAAAACACTTACTTCAAAGGTTTCTTTTAATTTCTTCTCAGCTTTTGTGCTGTCAAATAAGCTTTGCTCGACCGGACTAATAATATGCTGCCAGTTATCAAGTACATCGATTAGTTCCGTTTTATCCATCAAAGAAAACGGAACAATCAGCTCACCTGCTTGAAGGCGGGCAAGTTCGGCGTCTAAATTTACCGCTATAATTTTGCTAACAAAAAAATCACCGGTTGTGATATCCAGCCAGGAAAGCGCATACTCACTCCCAACAAACGCGAGGGCAGCTAAATAGTTATGCGTCCGCGCATCAAGAAGATTTTCCTCTGTGATGGTTCCCGGTGTCACAAGCCTTATAACATCACGCTTTACAACCGACTTATTACCTCTTTTTTTTGCTTCTGCCGGATCCTCCATTTGTTCGCAAACAGCAACTTTGAAGCCTTTACCAATCAAGCGGGAAAGGTAATTTTCCGCAGCGTGAACCGGCACGCCACACATTGGAATATCCTGTTCCATATGTTTTCCGCGCTTAGTCAATGTTATATCAAGCGCCGCCGATGCTTTAACCGCGTCATCAAAAAAAAGTTCGTAAAAATCTCCCATTCGGTAAAACAACAAATAGTCTTGATGCGTGTTTTTTAACGCTAGAAACTGCATCATCATCGGTGTCGTTTTTCCGGTACTAGATTTTGTGTTTTGCGCGGTATCTACTGTATCGTTCAGGGTCATTGATAAATTCTTTGGTATTTTTATTGACTATTAATCTAACAGAACATTAGTCATCGAATAACGATAAATATCTGCTTTCTAACCGATCTACCGGCAGCAGAATAAATACATCAGTGGTATTGAATTGTTCATCAATAACCGCGCTGTCGCCTACATAACATCCCAACCTCAAATATCCTTTAATAAGCGGGGCTAGAGCGCGCAATGCCTCTCTCTTATTATAATTTCCGTCAGGATAATAATTCATTTTTTGAGCCAGTCCATTGACGGCGGAAATATTATATTCTTTAGGTGTTTTATAATTATGATAAAGGTGCGTTAAAGGGACTTTCAATTTATCCTGATTAATGCCGGGTAAACTTGCACAACCAAAAAGATAGCCAATCTTATGCCGTTCAACATATTTAGCAATGAATTTCCACATCATATGCATCACAACATTAGTTCTATATTCGAACTTCACGCAGCTACGGCCCAGCTCCAGTAACTGGCGGTTACCTTTTAATTTTCGAAAATGATCATTGTAAAGATTGCTCAAATTAAATTCACTGGCGGAATAAAAATCCCGCTGACCTTTTATCACTTCCTCGCGCAACAATCTGTATGTTGCGACAACCCTTTCGGAGCCTGTTTTGGAATTGTCGAATGCTAAAAGATGATCACACACTTCATCAAACTCATCAAAATCTCTCGCTTCTTTTTTTACTACATCGCATGGATGCGCGCCTAATTCTTCAAAAAAAACTTGATATCTTAAAGCCTGCCCAGCCCTAACTTCTTCATCTGTACGCGCGATTCTTACTTCAATATCACCGCTGATAATACTAAGCGGATCATCATCCACTTTTATACTATATTTATTAGCGACGATATTCATACCCGCAAATTTCACCCTCATTTATTCACTTCTTGCCAAATTATTGAAATGATATCGTCATTTATAGTTTGAACCAAACGATTTTTTATTTCTTTTCGTTTACCAATCGAAGGTTAAAGGATAAAACTCTTTCATGAACAATTCCAATTCTATCCCAAGCGACAATTGTGCTGTATGCGGCGGTTCTGTCACGAGTAAATTGAAACAATCGGTAGTGTTTCATTGCAATTTCTGCGGGTTCGAAAAAATCATTGGGATAAAATCCACTTCCAGCAGTAACGATTTAATCTATGTGAACGATGTTAATGAATTTTTTAAAAACAAATACGTTAAGTTGAATAAGGGCGAGACTTTCCAATTCTCTGTGCCGGTAACTCGGTTTTATAAAAGACCAAAACCGATAAAAGGACAAATTAATTTTTTCAAGTCGAAAAATATCATGTTCCTGATTGAACAACATGGATTTCAAATGGTTTCCAGGGAGTCGCGTTTTTCAACGCAATTAACTTTGCTCGTTCGCAAGGTTTGAATGCTTTGTGTTTATATCTTCTATGGATTTTATCCAATACAATAATAAAATCCCTGGCACAGCTAAAATAGCGGTGATGATAAAGAACCAAAACCAACCCGATGCCTCCACTATATATCCACTCGGCGAAGATAATATTTTCACGGTGAATTGGTTTAAGGCACTAAGCAGGGCAAATTGTGTCACAGTAAATGACCGATTACAAAGCAATGACAAATAAGCCACTAATACTGTCGCTCCCATGCCAGTAGCAAAATTCTCGAACCCCATAGTTGCCGCCAAAAAATAGGCATTAGTACCGACAACATAAAGCGCGGAAAACATCAAGTTTGACACAAGCTGCAGCACCGCGCAAATCAATAAAGCTTTCCATAATCCTACTTTATTCATCAATGCGCCGCCAACGGCAAATCCTGCTAGCAACGCCCAGAAACCAACAGCTTTACCGGAATTAGCAATGACAAGATCGTCAAATCCTAATGATAAAAAATACTTTGTTTGAAGGGAGATCGCCAAACTATCACCAAGTTTATAAAAAACAGCAAATAAAAGAAATACATACCAGCCGCGCCGCGTAAGAAATTCTTTAAAGGGTGCAATGACCGTCATATAAAACCAAGCCGAATATTCCTTAAATTTCCGCGATTTAAACTCTTGTCTTTGTAATACTTTTTCGAATTCTTCATGGATTTGCGCTTTTTCTTTGGTGACCTTATGGTCAGGTTCCTTCATGTAAAGCGCCGCTACCATTCCAACCCCCATCAACGAACTACCAATAATAAAGAGCGTCGACCATTCGATATCCAAAAGCGTATATAGATAAATGACACCAATGGAAAAAATAATTCCCGCTATCCTGTACCCGTAAATATAAAGTGCCGCACCCGCCGCCTGCTCGTCGTCTTCGAGTACTTCAATGCGAAATCCATCGATAACAATGTCTTGTGTCGCGCCAAATAATGCTATTAAAAACGCCACTATATAAGTCTGAGAATAATTGACTTCCGGCAACGTAAAGCCAAGCAACATTATCGACAATGCGAGCATCACCTGAGATAGCAAAAGCCAACTGCGCCTTTGGCCAAATAATTTGTGTAAAACAGGAAGTTTTAGCTGATCGACAAAGGGCGACCAAAGAAACTTTATTGTGTAGGGTAAACCCGCCGCAGCAAGGAGGCTTATATCACTGGGGGATAAATCTATTTTAGAGACCCAGTAACTCAGCGCTCCTGTTAGTACACCATATGGAACGCCCGATGAAAACCCTAAAAATAATATCGCTATTACTTTTGGCTTTAAATAAACTTTAGCAGCTTCAAGAGTGGACAATTGATGGTTCTCGGCTGAGGGCAAAGGTTTTCTCTATTAATATCTGTATTTAACCGCAGAGTGGCGGAACATTAAGGCAAGGTCAAGACCCATTCACACCCGCATTCACATTGACCTGATCCATGATTTGAGCTGAATAAGTTGGCTTTTGAGCAAGGCCGGATCGTTTCTTAAATTTGCTAATAGTAATAAACCATTTAACGCAGCCATCAGGCGGTCGCCTTGATCGGTTGCGCTTTCAGATTTAAACATAATTACAAATTGTTCATCTATCCAGTTATGTTGTATCTTTAGGATATCTTCTGCCGCCTTAGTAAGCTCATCGCCAGAATTCCTGAGGTCATAATAAAGATTAAGGACAGCATCACCTTCTTTAGCAACTTCTTCCGCATTTTCATAATAAGTATCAAGGTGAAGACTAAGTCTTTGTCGCGCATTCAAATTTTCTTCGTATTCCTTAAATTCTTTTTTCAGATTCTGGGAATATGATTTTAAGACTTTATTGCAGCAATCTTCCTTACTTTCAAAATGTTGATAAAAGTCATCCTCTGAAATATTTGCAGCGGCAATAATATCTTCAACATCGGTCTTATAGTATCCGTCTTTTTGAAATTTTTCTTTCGCAACGATTATAATATTTGCCGACAATACTTTTTTATTCATTATTTACGCCCTATTTATTTCAACACCAAAATATAAAAAGGTGCCGCATTAACAACTTAGTCAAAATATCTACGCTAAATTACTTGAAAAATTACTAATAGAGAGAGCATCCTATGATAAGGATATGAAATTTGTGTTATATTTAATTAAAAATATCGCAAAATTTGAATGTTTTCCAGCACAAAAAAAGCCGCTTATAAATAAGCGGCTCAGAGATTCCATCAAAATTAACTTTATGCGGCAGCTAATTTCTTCTTAATATTCTTTTTCAGACGTCTGGCCTTAAGTGACAATTTAATGTCATTTGACTTTACAAGAAAATTATCCAATCCACCATTATGTTCAACACTGCGCAGAGCGTGTGCTGATATGCGCATTTTTACTGCTTGACCAAGAGCATCACTCATCAAAGTAACTTTAGTAAGATTAGGACGGAATGTCCGGCGGGTTCTATTAAGCGCGTGGCTTACATTGTTACCGCTCATTACAGCTTTGCCTGTTAATTCACATACACGTGACATTGTCTTGTCCTTAACTTAATTTTCTATATCCAAAGACCAAATGAATTATTCCGCTTAAGAATCGTCCCGTGGTCTGATAAAACTTGAAAGCGGTATATAGGGGATAGTGCTATATACGTCAAGAATTATCACCTAATTAAATCGAAAAAGATCAAATAATAAGCTCACCATTTTATTATTCCGATTTTGAATTCCTAATCCCATATTATTATAGATAACTTAGCCACCAATCCTTGCGGGTTCGTTTGACACCTGCGAACCATTTACAAAATGGATAAAGAAGAACTAAAACCAAAATCCAGACAAGATAGACACCTGTCAGTCCAGTTCCGTAACCTTCTGGATAAAAGACAAAAAAATGAACCATTTCATGAGCTTCAAAACCTTGCATCATCCCAAACAGGATACTCAACAGGTGAATAAGGTATAAATGAACGACATAAAACGCTAATGGCACCCTTCCAAACATCACAAGTGTGTCTTTAAGCCAACCCGTCCATTTATCCGCTAATCCACACAGAATAGCCATCGGACCTAGCGTTACCAAAAGAAAAAGGAAACTTGGCGGATATTTACTGACATTCATAAAATCAAAAAATGTTGCAAGCAGGCCGAGTTGTTGATTTTCCCATGAATTTGGCTCTCCGTATATGTCCAGAAATCTAAGAATAATGAATACTGCAATTGATATTAAACCGGATTTGATCAACAGTTTATCTCTTGAAATCGCCTCTTTTTCAAAAATATAAGCTATTCCATACCCAAATAAAATAACCCCTATCCAAGGTAAAACAGGGTAAGTGATAAACAATAAATAGGGCCCAATTTCATATATTCCCATAGAATGGATTGCTGCCCCAAGCGAAGTAATCTCTGCCATCTGTGTTGTTAACGGCCATATTGCATCAAGAAGATTGTGTCCCGCAATAATTACCGCCCCTAAGAATAAACAAATCCGCGCACCTAGAAATAACACGCCTGAAAGTACAACCATACTGACGCCAAGAGCCCAGATAACCTGCAATGCCACCGATATGGTCCCCCCTGCCAACGGTTCCCCAAATGGAGTGAAGGAAAATGCTGTTGAAACAACAAAAAATTCTAGAAACATCAACCATATACCGCGTTTAAATACAAACGCTGCTAATTCATATTGCGTTTTTCGGGCGGACATTAAACCGATTGAAGTGCCGGCTAACAGAACAAACACTGGAGCGCAAAAATGTGTAATCCAGCGCATAAAATAAATACCGACGCTTATATCCGGCTGTTCCATCGGATCCTGCACACCTACCATGTAGAAAAAATCCCTCACATGGTCAATTGCCATTATAATGATTACCAGCCCCCTCACCATATCAATGTTAGATAATCGGTAAGAACGCGCGTCAGCAGTTTGAATATTAATATTCCCGATGTCGACACCCTCTTGCATTATAATACAGACCTCTTGACGGACTTTTGAATATGGATACTTATCTATAAAAATAAAATAATCGTGATCCTGTTTCTGAGCAAGATATACTATATAAAGAAAGGGCAGTATTTAAAAACACCGCCCTTTAAAATTTAAATAAGTTCCATTTTCTTAAAGATAGCTCAACCACCAATCTTTACGTTTGCTTTTGATCTGCGCTACCCACATGCAAAAGGGGTACAAAATTGCAACCGCCAAAGCCCAACCCACATAAACCCCAATCAATCCAACGCCGTAACCTTCCGGATAAAAAGGGAAAAAATGCATCATTTGATTAAATTCAAACCCCTGCCCTACACCAAGTAAGACGCTAAAAGCATGAATCAGATATAAATGCACTACGTAAAACGCAAACGGCACGCGGCCAAACATAACAAGCGTATCTTTCAGCCAACCCTTCACTTTATCCGCTTGTGAACAAACGAGAGCCATTAGACCTAACGTCGCGAGGATATATAACAGGCTGGCGGGATATTTGCTTACATTCATGAAGTCAAAGAACGTCGCTAATGCACCATATTCCTGAACCTGCCATGGGTTCGGCTCACCGTAAATTCCGACAAACCGGAGTATCACAAATGTCGCCAAAAAAGCCACGCCGATTTTTATAAGAAAAGCGTCTCTTTCTTTTGGGGCTTTCTGAAAAATGAAAGTCGTTGCATATCCGAGTAGCATAATACCTACACAAGGCAAAAGCGGATAAACTGTGTTTACATAGAATGGCCCTATAAATAATGAGTTTTGAGAGTGCAATGTGGTCCAGAAAGGATCTGTACCGTCGGAAAACATGGTACCATTTAACCAAATCGGATCGAGAAGGTTATGACCCAGAAGTATTACGACTGCTAGTGCAAAGCATATGCGCGGCCCCATAAATTGCGCGCCTGCCAAAACAACCATGCTAACACCCAACGCCCATATAACCTGCAAGGGTATGATAATAGCACCACCAACAGCGGGTTCCCCCAGCGGAGTAAAGGACCAGGCCGTCGCAACAACAGTGACTTCCATAACAATAAGCCATAGACCACGTTTTAAAACAAACGTGCCAATGTCCTTTGCTGATTTGCGGGTGGCCATCAAGCCAATGGAAGTACCCGCTAGAAATATAAATACCGGCGCACAAAAATGAGTAATCCAGCGGGTAAAATATAACCCGATACTAATATCAGGTTGGGCCATCGGATCCTGCACACCGCCCATCATTAAATAATCTCTCACATGATCCAGTGCCATAATTATAATCACCAGGCCCCGCATCATATCTATATTTGTAAGTCGATAGGATCGTTTATCGGTTTCTTTTTTTTCGACATCTATAATGAAGTCGTATTTGCTATTTAACATATTCATTTTCTGTATCCTTCTAATAAATTATCAATCTGATTTCGTAACCTGATGAAGGTCGTTTCTTGATGATATTAATAGGACGATCAGATTCGCTCTGCTTGAAGAGCAGATGAAAACTTCATGATATTTGACAAAAGTTTCATGTAGATTACGTGTAGAAGAAATGAAGAACCCCAGAATCGTAAGTTTCTGGAAAAAAATAACTACGAGATAGATAAAAACCGTTTAGCCGGCAATAAGTCGATCAGGCATCAAACAATGGTTTCGTGCCAGCTCGGATGAAAGTCTTTCGGGAGAATAATATGACCTCAAAATTGACGGATTGCGATCAAGTAGATCAATATTTTTTCTGATAAATTCTTCGAAAGATTTTGCTTGGCACAACGTTTGGCGCTCGTTAATTAAAAGAATATAAAACCACGTTATAGTTTCATGATATTTATCCGCTACACCAAAAAGAACTGTGAGAGCCTTCAGCTTTTGCGAAAATTCCGCCAGCGCTTCATTCAGTGGCAATCGGATAACATGGAGCCAACCCACATGAATGTGCATTTTATGGTCAAATAAATCACTGGTCATTCGCCCCGTTACGAATGCGTCGAAAATTTCGTCGTCTGTCATAATTCAACCCTCAGTCATTTTATGACTGAGGTTCGCATCAAGATCACAATCATATACGTCCTTTAGTGTCGCTATTTTTTTAAGAGTATCATCGTTAAAGGGCGGTATTTTTCCATCAAAAGCATGCAAGACAATGCCTTCAACCAGATCACCTAACGACATGTCAAGATATTCTGCCGTACCCTTCATGACTTTAAGTAATCTTTTTTCTATACGTATGCCGGTTTGGGTACGTTCAATTTTTACGGTCTTGTTCAATATATTTGCTCAAAGTTGATTATGTTATGTTGGTATATATATACATTTATAACAAAATTGTCAATTGCAAATATAAGAAGGAATTATTTCATAATTGACTTCAGCAGGAGTGCGGCTGCTTTGTGTGGGGTAATTTTTTTGTCATGAACGGCGATTTCAATCTCCGCCACGGCTTTTTTATTATCTCTCTTCAATTGGTCTGTGAGCAATTCATTAAGTTCAACCCAAATACCCGAAATATCCTGATGCGAACGTCGGCTTTCAAATTCCCTATTATTTATCATAATATTTTTAAATTCTGTAATTTTGGCCCACACCGCTTCCAACCCAGTATTATGAAGCGCGCTGGTTTCCAATACTTCAACGACCCAATCCGGACTTTTTGCACGCAGCAAATGAAGAGCATTTTTGCAGTCGGCTACGGCAAGCTTCGCAGCGTTTTTAAAATCACCGTCTGCTTTATTGACTATTATCAAATCTGCAAGCTCCATAATGCCGCGTTTTATTCCCTGGAGTTCATCGCCACCTCCCGGTGAAAGTAGTAACAAAAACATATCCACGAGGTCCGCAACCGCGACCTCGGACTGCCCGACGCCAACGGTTTCGATAATAATCACTTCAAAACCGGCTGCTTCCAGTATTAACATCGCTTCGCGCGTGTATCTGGCGATACCGCCGAGCGTTCCTTTGGATGGTGTAGGTCTAATAAATGCTAATTCGTCACGGGCCAATTCTTCCATCCGCGTCTTATCGCCTAAAATTGAACCACCGGAAATCTTAGAAGACGGATCAACGGCAAGAACAGCGACCTTGATACGTTGAGCAGTTAACATCTTGCCAAACGATTCAATAAAAGTGGATTTGCCCACTCCGGGAATACCGGTCATACCGAGCCTTATGGTTTTCCCGGTATGTGGCAGCAAAGACGAAAGTAATTGTTGAGCTTCTTCTTGGTGATCGGGACGTGAGGATTCGATTAAAGTAATCGCTTTTGCGATCGCCCGGCGATTACCGGAAACTATTTTATCGACAAGATCATTCATTTAGACCTCCTTAACTCCGCGGCTCACAAGGGATAACACTTCCTTGGTCAACTCTACCTGATTAATCTGGCCGTCAGATTTATACCAGGAAGTAATACCGTTTAAACTATCAAATAACAGAATAGCCAATATCATAGAATTACAGTTACGTATCGAATTATCGCCAATCCCTTTTTGTATTATTTTTCGCACTTTAAGTTCTATATTTTTATGGTTTTTTATACTTTGTGCCCTCAAGGATTCGTCTTCCATTTGTCCCCTGTGACGCACATGGCAGCGAATGATATCATCAGTAATTATATCGATATAGCCTTTGACAAAGCTATAAAGCATATCGAAACCAGAAATGTGCTCAGACAAGATACTATCAAGAAGCCCGTTAATTCTTAAGCAGGCCTCTTCTTCACATTTAACAAGAATATCTTCTTTATTTTCGATATAATAATAAAGCGTTGGTTTAGTAACATTTTGCATTTTTGCAATATCATCAAGTGACGTTTTATAATATCCCTTTTCCATAAACGCTTTGGCAGCATTTCTTAATATAACGTCAAGTTTTTGCCTGCGTTTTTGTTCTCTTGTGATATTTTTTTGCACTCCCTGCATATTATTCTGGCCCTAATCATAAAAATTTATCATATTTCTTGCCATGAATGGCTGATATGTCTATGTTGTTACCGAAGAGTAACATACTTTAAAAATTAAATCACGGAGAAGTTTAAATGGCCGAAAATTCAATTGTAATCGTTGGTATGTCTCGCACACCGATGGGTGGATTTCAAGGTGATTTTGCAACCACCCCGGCACCAATTCTTGGTTCAACTGCCATTAAAGGGGCGATGGATCAGACAAATATTGATCCTAAGGACATTGATCAAACCTATATGGGATGTGTGCTTCCCGCTGGGATTGGCCAAGCACCGGCCAGGCAGGCATCCATCGGTGCCGGCATACCGTTGAGTACGGCTTGCACAACCGTAAATAAAATGTGTGGTAGCGGCATGGAGGCCATCATTCTTGCCCATAATGCGATTTCAGCGGGTGCCGCTAATATCGTCGTCGCCGGTGGAATGGAAAGCATGAGTAACTCGCCATATTTACTCCCAAAAATGAGGAGTGGCACCCGCCTCGGACATGCGGAAGTTAAGGATCATATGTTTCTGGACGGACTGGAAGATGCATATGATAAAGGGAAATTAATGGGTGTATTTGCAGAGAAAACAGCGGAAAAATATAAATTCAGTCGTGAAGCGCAAGATGAATTTGCCATTACTTCACTGTCTCGCGCAAACCAGGCTATCAGTGATGGACACTTTAAAAGTGAAATAAGCCCTGTCACTGTGAAAACAAGAAAAGGCGATATTGTTGTTGATACTGACGAGCAACCCGGCAAGGCTCGGATTGAAAAAATCCCAACGCTCAGGCCGGCGTTTTCCAAGGACGGATCCGTAACAGCAGCTAATTCAAGTTCCATTTCTGATGGTGCTTCCGCAGTGGTTATGATGACTTCCGACGAAGCTATTAAACGCGGATTAAATCCGATAGCCAGAATTGTCGCACATAGCGTTCATGCACAGGAACCAAATTGGTTCACCACCGCGCCGGTGGGGGCTATGAAAAAACTTTATAAAAAAACAGGTTGGAATGACAGTGACGTCGACCTTTACGAAATAAACGAGGCTTTTGCTGTCGTCACTATGGCAGCCATGCATGATTTAAATATTTCTCATGATAAAGTAAATGTGCACGGTGGCGCCTGTGCGTTAGGGCATCCTGTCGGTTCTTCCGGGTCCAGAATATTAATCACATTAATTGCTGCTTTAAAAACACACGGTAAAAAACGCGGTATCGCTAGCCTTTGTATTGGCGGCGGTGAAGCGACTGCTGTGGCAGTAGAGGTATTATAAAATGATTTTTACAGAAGAACAAATCATGATCCGCGACATGGCGCGTGATTTTGCCCAAAATGAACTGGCACCACATTCCGCAGAGTGGGACCGAAAAAGCCAATTTCCAATTGATGTACTGCATCAGATGGGTGCTCTTGGGCTAATGGGCATGACAGTCCCGGAAGAGTGGGGCGGCTCGGGAACGGACTATGTTTCATATGCCCTTGCTCTAATGGAAATTGCGGGCGGGGACGGCGCAGTAAGTACCGTCATGAGTGTAACCAATTCACCCACAGCGTCTTCTATCTTAAATGAAGGTACCGAACCACAAAAAGAAGAATTCTTAAAACCTCTGGCGAGCGGTGAAATAATGGGCGCATTTTGCCTAACCGAACCCGGCGCGGGTTCTGATGCAAGTGCACTAAAAACTCGAGCCGTAAAAAATGATAATGGTTGGATTATCAATGGCACTAAAATGTTCATCACATCCGGTAATATTTCGAAATTGGCAGTAATATTTGCTGTCACTGATCCTGACGCCGGTAAAAATGGCATTACTGCTTTTCTTGTTCCGACCGATTTAGAAGGCTATTCCGTCGCCAGCATAGAAACAAAGCTGGGCCAAAAAGCATCCGATACATGCACACTAAATTTTGATGATATGGCGGTTACAGATGATATGGTTTTAGGCACAGTAGGTGGCGGGTATAAAACGGCACTGGCTAATCTTGAAGCGGGCCGAATTGGTATCGCTGCGCAAAGCGTTGGTATGGCGCAAGCCGCACTTGATATCGCCATCGGTTACGCCAATGAACGCACGACATTTGGTAAAAAAATTATAAACCACCAGGCCGTAGGTTTCCGTCTTGCGGATATGTTAACCGAGCTTGAAGCAGCAAAGCTGATGGTTTTAAACGCGGCATCGATACGGGACCAAAATATCCCATGCTTAAAAGAAGCGGCAATGGCGAAACTATTTGCATCGGAAGCCGCTGAGAAAATATGTTCGGGTGCCATCCAAACATTGGGCGGGTATGGATATTTGAATGATTTTCCCCTTGAGCGCATTTACCGGGATGTCAGAGTTTGCCAAATTTATGAAGGCACTTCTGATATTCAACGTCTTATTATTTCCAGAGAATTAACCGAAAAATAATTCGACGGGTTTAATGCAGCCCTGCGTACAATATAATATCAGCGATGACTGTTATTGGCATTTTCCCCTTGACCCGCCAGTCTCCCCGACACAGTCATCGCTGATGATTTCATTATAATATTCTTCTTCTCATTTTTGACATAGAATGTATGGTATATTTTTACGTTCTTTCAACAAATAGAGATTAAAATTTCCATATCGTCTAAAAATATAAAATCACAGCTGAGTAAAATCCTCGGAAGTGCTTCTTTTGAAAATAAAAATCGTCCTCAACGATTCTTGTCATATGTTGTCAATGAAACTTTGGCAAAACGTCACTCCCTAATAAAGGGGTATACAATTGGCCTTGAGGTATTTGATAAGGATGAAACATTTGATCCGCAAACTGATGCAATAGTGCGGGTTGAAGCCGGGCGGCTTCGACGCTTACTTGAGCATTATTATATGGACGAAGGCAGAACGGACCTTGTAAAAATTGAGCTTCCTAAAGGTTCTTACGAACCAATATTTTGTGACAATGATAATTTGGCCAAAAATTCCCTTAAAGATCCGATCATAAATGCCGCTGCGGCACCACCAACTGGCCCCGCCATCGCGGTTCTTCCGTTTGAATTTATCGGCACCGAGGACGCAATGAGTGTTTTTGCCGATGGGATCACGGAGGAAATTATAGCGCAGCTTAGTATGAGTCCCAGCCTCTACGTGATTAGCCGCAAAGTCACATCGCTTTATAAAGGCCAGGCAGTGGATATTCGTGAAATTTCCAGGGAACTTGAAACACATTATGTTTTGGAAGGAAGTATACGCCAAGCGGAGAACAATGTTCGAGTTAGCTCACAACTTCTAAACGGAGCTAACGGCACCATCATATGGACGGAAAAATATGATTATGTTTTAAAACCTGAAAATATAATTATTGTCCAAGATGAAATCGCAAAAAAAGTGAGTGCCACAATTGGTGACGCATACGGCACCATCATGCGAAATAGTGCCATAGATATGAAACGAAGCAGCACCAATTTTATGGAAGCTTACAAAAGCATGTTGCTATTCCACGATTATTTATTCGAATTATCACAAGTTTCACATTTAAAGGCTCGCCAAAATCTGGAAAAAGCAATAGAGATTGATCCACATTATGCGGATGCATGGGCGGGCTTGTCGTTCTTAGCCCTTGATGAATATCGTTTCAGCTTTAATATTAAAGATGGTGCTACCCCTGCCTTGAATAGGGCCCAATCGCTCGCCGAAAAATCAATATCATTAAGTTCACAATTTTCAATTGCCTGGTATGCGCTGACAATCATCCACTATCACAAAGGTGAACTGGATAAATTTCAGGATAATATAAAAATGGGCTTAAGCCTGGCTCCTAATAGCCCCGCGGTTCTGGCCGATAGCGGTGTATACTTGTGCCTCATGGGGGAACTGGAACAAGGATTAGCACTTGTAAAGAAAGCAATGGACCTTAATCCACAGCACCCCAATTGGTGTCAATTCGCCTATTTTCACAGCCATTTTCTAAGAAAAGAATTTGATCAATCCATAAACTTCGTAAACACCATAAAAACACCGGACTGGTTTTGGCCACATGCCTTGCAAGCGATCAATTATGCGGAGCTCGGCAATAGCGAATTATGCGAAATTGCCTGCCAGAATGTATTAAGGCTGTATCCTGACTTTCCAAAGAACGCGCGTCAAGAATGTGCAAAATGGTTTCACCGCGACGCGGACACAGAGATATATTTAAAAAGTTTTGGAAAAGCAGGCCTTATTCGATAATTCCACAGACGGAAAATACCCATGTGGCACGCATATTGGTTTTAGCAACCTTTTCCATAGTTCGTTTCAAAGTTTCACTATAGGCGAGGCAGTCCACAACCTTATATTGCTGACCATTTAAGCTTTCACTATAAATTTTGGCTATATCTTCGGTGCCACCATCATATTCCATTTGTGAAATTGAAAACACTCTTCCAAGGTTAAACAATGTTCGCATGGTTGACCGTCTAAGCTCGGCATTTTGCCCTGCTAATTCCGAGTTTACAATTTCTTCCGAACCAACAAGCATAACCAGACGCGGCGATGAAAGTAACCTTTGGTTATTACTTTTGGTATAAAAATAACTGGCCGAATAAATTGCGAGAACGAATAGCACGAAGCCGATGACCGTAATTTTAGATTTAGTATTATTTTCCATGATTAGTATATATACTAATATATGATTTATGGTCTAGTTAATTTACTCCGATAAGTGAGCTTATTCTTGATAAATCAACGCAAATTAACTACAAAGTGGATGCAAATTGTTCAACATAAACACCGAAATAAAATTCTAGATGAAATATAACGAAATAAGAGAAAAATTATCATCCTCGCCAAAGAGTTGGCTTATTACAGGTGTTGCCGGGTTTATTGGCTCAAACTTGCTTCAAGCACTGCTCTTATTGGATCAAAATGTAATAGGACTTGATAATTTTTCAACAGGACATCAACATAATCTGGATGACGTACGTGGACTGGTCAGTGAAGAACAATGGTCGCGATTTCGCTTTGTGGAAGGCGATATTTGTGATTATGAAATTTGCGAAAATGTTGTTAAGAATATAAACTATGTGCTGCATCAAGCGGCACTGGGGTCGGTACCCCGCTCCATTGCTAATCCAATAAATACCAACGCATCAAATATCACCGGTTTTCTTAATATTCTAACCGCTGCTAAAGAGGAAAAAGTCGAAAGCTTTATTTATGCTGCATCAAGTTCCACATACGGGGATCATCCGGATCTGCCGAAAATAGAAGATAAAATTGGCAATCCACTTTCTCCCTACGCTGTTACAAAATATGTAAACGAACTTTATGCAGATGTTTTCTATAGAACTTACGACTTCAATTCAATCGGCTTACGTTATTTCAATGTTTTTGGACCACGTCAGGACCCTGAAGGTGCATATGCGGCAGTAATTCCAAAATGGATATCAGCGGTAAATTCAGGCGAGACCGTTTACATCAATGGTGACGGTGAAACCAGCCGGGATTTTTGCTATATTGATAACGTCGTTCAGATCAATATATTAGCCGCCGTAAACAACGGTCTAAAGAAAAACGAAGTCTTCAATGTTGCAGTTGGCGGACAAACATCCTTAAATCAACTGATTGGCCTGATTAAAGATACACTGCGAAAAAATAGTTTTACAAATATTGAATACCAGGATTTCCGCCCGGGCGATGTTCGTCACTCTAAAGCTTCAATTGATAAGGCAATTGAGCTGCTTCAATATGATCCTCAATATACGATGATTGAAGGATTAAGGAAAATGCTCAAGTAGAGCAGGATACCAGATGGATAATAATACGGACGATATTAAACGAACAAGTGAGATTGAAGAATTTACAAATGTTCATCTTATTCACCCCATTAGCAGTTGGCTGGTACCGCATTTTATCAAATTAAATATTACTCCAAATATAGTGTCATCCTTCGGGATGTTATGCGGTCTTCTTTCAGGATTATGTTATTATCATTATCAAAACCCAATATTTGCGATTATTGGTTTTGGATTAATGTTTATGTGGCATATATTTGATGGAGCCGACGGGCAGCTGGCACGCGCTACACAAAACTTTTCAGAAATAGGTAAAGTAATAGATGGAGTTTGTGACTATGTCACTTTCATAAGTGTTTACGTGGGTATTACCTTGGCCTTAAGTTCCATATATGGAGCCAATATTTGGTATTTGACTATCTTTTCCGGACTATGTCACGCCATCCAATCCGGGGCTTATGAATTACAGCGCAGCGAATATGACTATTGGGGCAAGGGTAAACTAAATGCCGACCTTCCTGATATTAATACGCTCATCGATGAGGCCGCCAATAAGCCGATTATTTCTCAATTAGCCAACCAATTACATATTGGCTATATTCGTATGCAATATGCTTTCAGTGGTGTTGATCACACTTTCCGACATTCCCTTAAAGAAGTTCTACATCTTGCGCCTGACAAAACTGATAAAATAAGAGAATTATACCGCGAGTTATATGCTCCCGCCGTAAACAATTGGTCATTACAATGCGCTAATTATCGTACTTTTGCCATATTTATAGCGTCAATTAGTGGTGAACCGATTTATTATTTCTGGTTCGAGGTAATTGTACTGAATTTAGCTTTAATATTTTTGGTTCAAAAACAAAAACTATTGAACAATTTATTCACCTTGCGATTAAAGGAAGTAATTTAACTAGCGTGAATTTAGGAAAGCAGTTTATGCGTCTTAAGCCATATTTTATCACTATTTTGTTTACTATCTTCTTATGCGTTCTCCCAACCAAGGCACAGGAATTAAGCGACGTACGGCCATTGATGTCGGATGATAAGGAATATACTGAATATTGGGAGCAATATTTTTATCTTAGTGACGGTTCACTAGTAACAAATCAGTTTTTAGTGGCAAATTTTACCTGGCCTGTGGGTAAGGATCACGGCATTATGCTGGGAACACTCGTAACCCCTACTGGTGAATTATATGTTATTAAAAACGGCCGTGATTTAGGTAAATGGGGTTATAGCGAAGATGGGCTCAATATTTTTATTCATACCCATCGATTAAAAGGAAAAGATGATCAACTTTCAGTGCATCTTGAAAACACAATGGGTATTGTTGACCTGGATTTAAAATCTAATCAAAAATCAATTAATCATAAACGATTTTCAAGCGACAATGGATTTGTTGAAACATCTATTTTTGCGCCGTCCCTGACGGGTAAAGGGAATTGGCAGCTCGGTCCCGAGGCCGGCTTCAACCCGTCAGGCCCTGTCAATAACGTTGAAAATGTTAGTGGATTTGGCGTTCATGTGCTCATGACAGATAAGGTCGATGCGCTCATTAAAAATTGGTCACGTTTTATCGGCGTAAGCGAAGATAATGTTAAACCTTTTATGTCGGCTATTACCCGACCAGATGGAACAGAAGATATCGTGCTTAAACTTTTTAATGGCGGCCAGGTCGTGGATAGTTTTTCAGAGGTTAAGTTAACATACGATAATTTAACCTCTGAAAAAAATGCCTCATATCCTAAGAGCATAAAAATTTCTGCGACAGGTGAAAATGGAACACTGAGCGGAACTGTGGAATATGATAAAAAACTCGCACATTTTAATCTAACCGAACATTTGAATTTTTTTGAAAAATCATTCGCGAAATCAAATCCAGAGGTTTCAAATTTTCGCTACCTTGCTGACTATAATCTGATATATAAGACAAAAGAGGGTGAAAGTAATTTTACAGGTAAGGCGTTAAACGAATATACAGATATTATAACGCCTACTAAATCACCCAAGAAGCGACGTCGCAGTAGAAGATAAATCATTAAAGAATTTAACGCATGTCACTATCGGATGAAAATACAGAAAAAAAGTCCGGTAACGCGGAAAAAGATAGTAAAGATATTGCCAAAGGAGCGGGTGCAAATTTCTTTGGCTTTATTATTCGGCTTGGATCACGACTTCCATTTTTAATATTTGCTGTTGCGCTTTTCGGGGTCGAATTATACGGACGATATAATTACACCATTACGACTATTGAAATATGCGCGGCATTCGCAACATTCGGCTTCAAGAGATCCCTGTTTAAATTTATCCATGATGGTGATTATTCTGATAAATATTCTATTGAACAAGTTATGGTGTCCGCGCTTTTATGTTCGGTTCTCATTGGGGTCATATTCACATTAATAGTCATTACCGGTGCTGAATTATTAGCGACGCTCTTTGATTACCCACAAATGGTGACCGGATTAAAAACGCTCGCCCCGCTGATCATGATCATAACAGCACTTGATGTTATTCTTGCCGGAACAAGGGCTACCAGAAAGATGCGTTATGAGGTTATTTCGCGCAGCATTGTGGAACCATATATTCTTCTTTTCGCAATGTTTATATTTTATTATTCTGGTTTTGATACTTACGGACTTTTAATGGCTTACAGTGTCGCTCTTATCGCTGCACTTGTTTATGCCATTTGGGGATTTTGCCATCTTTATTCGTTTGAAAAAGCAGTGAAAGCAAGACCAAGTTTACTATTAATGAAACGACTATTAAATTTTTCGGGACCGACAGCATTTCATGATCTCGCGCTTCTCATATTCATGCGAATGGATATTTTTACGGTCAAATTTTTCTTTTCTGAAGCAATTCTTGGCGTTTACACTATTGCTCAACAACTTGCCACATCGGTCGAGAAAGTTTACCAAAGTTTTTATCCTATACTGTCACCTGTGATGGCAAAGAATTTAGTTGATCAGGATTTTAAAACAGTAGAACAACAAATGGTTATGGTTTCACGTTGGATATTGATGATCCAGTGCTTGCTTGTTGTGTGGTCTGGTTTTTACGGAGAAGCGGTTATAGCCGCCGTGGCACCGGAAAACACCGAATATTCGATCATTGCTGCGGGTGGACTTATCTTATTATTTCTTATGATTGGGGAAACAATAAATGGTGGTTTTGGCATTGCCGATTTGCCTATTATTTATCGGTCCCCCTTATTCAACCCACTTATTTCTTGCTTGATGATACCTCTTTATATTGCGTTAGCATACATTTTTACTCAAGTGCTGTATGTTGGTGCTGTGGGGGTCGCAGCCGCATTATGCAGCACTTATTTTATTATGAATTTTGTTCGCGTGCTCACTGTTTTAAAGTTATTCAGTATTAATCTTTTAAAGCTGAGAATTTTCAAGGTTATATTTGCCGCCATTATATCTGCGGCATTATTTAAAGCTGCGGTAATGTTTAGTCCGATTGAGCTTATCAATGGTTGGGGTATGGCCGCAGGAATACCGATATTATTGATTATTTATCTGTTATGTATCCTTTCATTCGCCATGGAAAAAACTGACATCAAAAAATTGAAACAGAAATTGGGTGTAAAAAACTCGTTTTAAAAGCGTGTGACTTTTGCTAAGTTCCAATTTCCGATGTTTTCACATGAGGTATTTAAAATTGAACGATGCAATTCAACCAAGCGAAGAAGATAAAAAAAATAAATTAATCGAATACCGTAATAGCATCGATAATATTGATGCTGCCGTGATCAATATGCTTGCGGAGAGATTTAAGATTACGCAGAAGGTTGGCATATACAAAGCTAAATACGGACTTCCTCCTGCCGACAAAGACAGAGAGAAGAAACAGATTGAACGATTGCGAAAATTGTCGGGAGAGGCTCAATTAAATCCTGATTTCTCGGAAAAATTTTTGGATTTCATCATCGAAGAAGTAATTCACCATCACAAAAAACTCCGCGATGGTGAGATATAATTTAAAGCTTGCCCTCATTAACGTAAACGATTGCTTTGCCGAAAGCCGTGGGATCATCAACATCAAGCCATAAACGACCTTTAATATCAAAAGTGCGTGCTTTATCCTTTGAACCAAGAACATTCATTGCGCCGGTAATACTTTCATCACCTTCTTTAAAACTATGCTCTAGCGCATCAAACATTGCTCTCGTGCAATAAAATATTCCGGTGTCAAAAGCATTATAATCTCGAATTATTTTGCCTATGTTATCAATTTTCTTGGATGTACAGTTTACCCGCGTAACATCTTCAAGATCGATCACCGGATTTTCAATGTTATAATCCACACAAAGGGTAACTGTATCTTCATCATGTTTAGAAGAAAGTACATCTTTAATAATTTCCGGATCGAATAGATGGTCACACATGGTCAAAATAAACGGCCCATCGATAAAATCTTTTGCACAATAAACAGATAAACCATTGGGACGCTGCCATTCGTCATTGATTATGTGCGTGATAGAAAGCTTTTCCCTTTCTGCCAATTCATCAAGAAACGTACGCACTTTGGTGCCACGAAAACCGGTAACCACATAAAAATCGTCAAGACCGCCGGCACGAGCATTTTTAATCACCCGTTCCAGTATGGGAACACCATCAAGCTCAATTAAGGGCTTACTCTCCCCTTTGTCTCTCATTCTGCTACCTTGACCGGCAGCTACGATAAGGCATTTCACTCTGCTGCACTCGCTGATTTGATACGAGACGCTATGAATTCTTCGGTCATGTCATATGCTTGATCATCCGTATATTGCACAGGTGGATGCTTACAGAAATAAGCAGATGCCGCAGAAAGTATGCCACCCTCGCCGTTCATTAACGCAAGCTTACAGCACCTGATCATGTCGATCGCAACACCGGCAGAGTTCGGGCTATCTTCTACACTCAAACGCATTTCAAGGTTCATTGGAACGCCGCCAAATAAATCACCTTCCATGCGTAAGAAACAAACTTTGTTATCATTTTGCCACGGAATATAATCACTAGGACCTACATGAATATTATCATCATCTAAACGAGTGCCAGCGACAGATTGCACAGCTTCCGTTTTAGATATTTTCTTAGATTTTAAACGGTCCTGATTTTTCATATTCAAAAAGTCAGTGTTGCCGCCGGTGTTAAGTTGATATGTTCGATCAAGAACAACGCCGCGCTTGGCAAATAGATCGGTAAGTGTTCTATGGGTTATCGTCGCACCTAGTTGAGCTTTTATATCGTCACCAATTATTGGCAAATTGGCTTTTTTAAATTTATCTGCCCATTCAGGATTGCTCGCAATGAAAACAGGCATATTATTAATAAAGGCTATTCCCGCTTCCAAGGCACATTCAGCATAAAACTTTGCCGCTTCTTCAGAGCCAACAGGCATATAGTTGGTGAGAATTTCGGCACCACTTTCCTTTAATTCGCGAACAATATCTTCCTTAGTTGCAGATGCCGTACCGTCAAGAATAAATGTACGGTTATCATCAAACTCAGCCATATGCGGTGATACACCGTCCAGGACATTGCCCATTTTAACAATCGTACCGCTTTTTGGTAAATCGCTATGAAACACAGTTGTGCAATTTGGTTTTTCAAAAATGGCCTCGTTCAAATCCTTGCCAACTTTACGCGCATCAACATCAAATGCCGCTACAACATCAATATCACATGGCCTATAACCCGCAACTTCCCAATGCATTAAGCCGGGAACAATTTTATTTTCACCCGCACGTTCCGGCGTATAATAGTAAATACCTTGGATTAGGGAACTTGCGCAGTTACCAATACCAGCGATGGCAATTTTAATTTTCGACATTTATTTTACCTTTGTCTAAATCCATTGTTATTTGGCCTTCGATTACAAAAAGTCCAATTTTCACAGATTGTTATATATTATATTGCACATTTGTGACAAGCATTTAACGGTTACATGGAATATATCTATTTTAGCTCGCTTTATTTGAAACTTGGAACTACCACATTTTTGCTTTATAGGAATGGGGTGTTTAAAATAATTTAATAAATTAACGGAGTATTTTAATGCAACAAACCCTATCTAATTTCTGCAAGAATGCAGCAACACTCGTTTCAGTATTGTTAATCGCTTCTTGTTCGGAACAAGCCCCTGAGCAAGAAGCCGCTCAAGAAACCAATGAAATGGAGCAACAATTGACGACTGATACAGGTTTTCTAGAAGAAAACAGAAGCAGAGACGGTGTTGAAGTGACGCCAAGCGGATTACAATATGAAGTCCTTGTTGAAGGTACAGGAAACAGCCCTAGTGCAACCGACAGAGTAACCGTTCATTACGAAGGAACTCTTACCGATGGCACTGTGTTTGACAGCTCGTACCAACGCGGACAACCCATCGATTTTGGCCTCAACCAGGTTATTCGCGGCTGGACAGAGGGCGTTCAACTGATGAAAGAAGGCGCAACATATAAGTTTTTTATTCCTTCTGAGCTTGCCTACGGAGCACGCGGTACACCAGGAGGACCAATTGGACCCGATGCAGATCTTATTTTTACTGTTGAACTTATCCGTGTAAATTAAAAAAAACGCTAAAGGAATTAACCTTTAGCGTTTTATTAGACGGTCCCGATTAGCTTTATGCACAAAATGTGAGGGGAGTGTTTATACAGAATGAACCGGGGCCGCCTAAAACTCTCCGATACTACTTACCAACTCACTTAAATTCGGTCATTGACTATTTTCCAATTACCATCTGGTTGACGGCAAGCTTTTCCATAAGCTTCTTCAGTTTCACCACCAATAGTCACAGTTTGTTGAAACTCTCTACAATAATCACCTGATTTATTTTGAACCGCAGGTTGAGGCACATAACTCCCTGAATTACCTGTGTCCGGGTTATACCAAGTTGATTGCTGACCTGAGGGATATGTTTCTAAAGCTACATGTTGTGCCTGATACATAGATTCGCGGTCTTTTTCATCCATAGAACGACCGATGCTGTTTCCTATTATCCCACCGGCCAGTGCGCCGATAACCATTCCGTTACCAGTGCCACCATTACCATTGTCTGAAATAGCGGAACCTAACACCGCACCACCCAGGGCACCCATTAATGTACCGAAACCTTCTTTTGAACCTTGTTCGCAAGCGGATAAACTAAATGCACACAAAATAACAACTGCAATTTTTTTCATTTTGAACTCCTCTCAAATTATTCGTATGAGAACAGATTATCAAATGTAAAATGAATGTATGCTGAACACAGGGTTCAGCCAACGGTAAGCTTTTTACGGCACATATTAAACTGAAGGTAGAATAAGTGTTACCTTCAACCCTTTATTATTGCAATTATGATTATCATCAAGCATAATTTTACCGCCGTAAAGTGCCGACAAGTCCTTCACAATTGATAAACCAAGCCCGGTCCCAGGTGTTGTTTCGTCTAATCTTTCACCACGATCAAAAACTGCATCTCTAGCTTTGATATCGATACCCGGACCGTCATCGCAAATTTCTATATACAGCCATTCATCCCTGCGTACGCAATCAATCGTAACTTTTTTTATCGCCCATTTCGCGGCATTTTCCATTAAATTTCCGACCATCTCCTCAAAATCATTCACCTCACCTCTGAACAATAATTTTTCGTCGGCTGAGTTGAAATGCAGGTCAAAAGTTTTACCATCATAAATTTTGCCTAATGCACGACTGATATTTCTGATGGAAGGTATTATTAAACTATGGCCACTGATCGTCTTAATATTCGCTGCCATTCTCGCTCTTTTTAAGTAATGTTCCACATATTTATGCATATTTTCGGTTTGTTTAGCCACAGTTTCAGTTAGCTGAACATTCTCGTTGCTGGCGTTCATTCGTGCTTCATTTCTCAACACAGCAATCGGAGTCTTAAGAGCATGGGCCAAATTTCCGACCTGCGTACGTGATCTTTCAACGATTTCATTATTATGATCGAGAAGTGCGTTTAATTCATCCGCCAATGGCTGAATTTCACTCGGAAAATCTTCCGGAAGATATTCTTCTTCTCCGTTTCTAACTTTCCCGAGCGAATCTTTAATATGAGCAAGTGGCTTCAGTCCCAAAAACACCTGTAATATTGATGCCGCGATAAGTCCCATACCTAACGCCCCGAGCGCGAAAAATAAGATATTATCAAAACGATCCGATTGTTCATCAAGTTCTGCTGTATCAATGGCCACTGTAAACCTATATACAACATCACTACCTGGAACTGTCACGTCCCTTTCTATAACTCTGAGAACTTGATCCTCAGGTCCAACGGCCTGACGGAACCTTGCCGATTGAATTGATCTGGTAAAATCAACATCCAAATTAACATCCCATAATGATCGCGACCTCAAAACACTCAGGCCGTCACCAGCAATTTGCCAATATAATCCAGAATAAGGTTGTTCAAAGCGCGGGTCGACCATAGGACGGTACAAACTAACAGAAACGGTGTCGTCTTCAGAACTCGCGCCGATTAAGTTCTCCAACAGACTATTAAGGCGTTCATCGAAATTCTGTTCTAAAGTTTCTCTAAATACTAATGAAAGTAAGTACCCACCGAGTACTAACGCCAGGGCGGTCCACACAACGGATATAGCGACAAGCCGAACCCATAACGGCCTCTTTCCGCCTCTTTCCATATGTTCTTCCCTATTCAGCGACAAGCTGATACCCCAATCCTCTTATGGTTTTAATAACATCAATTCCTATTTTTTTTCGAACCCGCGTCACGAAAACCTCGATTGTATTTGAATCTCTATCGAAATCCTGATCATAAATATGTTCTGTAAGTTCAGTTCTGGAAATGACTTTATTCGGGTGATGCATCATATAGGAGAGCAATTTATACTCTTGGGCTGTTAACTTTATTGGCAAACCATCAACCGTAACTTTCGATGAAGCACTGTTAAGTGTAAGCCCCTGTATGGATAGTTCCGACGAACTTTGTCCCGCCGCGCGACGAATTAACGCTCTTATTCTCGCTAAAATTTCCTCAATTTGGAATGGCTTCGGGACATAATCGTCGGCACCGGCATCTAAACCGGAAACTTTCTCGGACCACCCATCACGCGCTGTCAATATTAGAACAGGAGTATCAATCCCGGCATCTCGCCATTTACGAAGTATGCTTAAGCCATCCATTACTGGAAGACCTAAATCCAGAATTATAGCATCATAACTTTCTGTCTCCCCAAGATAATGCGCATCCTCACCATTGAGCGACGCATCAACTGCATATCCGGCATCCTCTAAAAAAGATTTCAATTGTCGGGATAGATCGGGATCGTCTTCGGCAAGCAATAATCTCATTACATATCAACCTTTTACATCAATAATCTTCGCACTCTTGGCATCTACTTTTACAGAAAGAAGTTTTCCGGATTCAGTTAAAACACGCACATCATATAAATAATTGATCCCCTCCCTTTTTGGGACAAGCAACCGAACATCCACTATTCGCCCTGGATATCGACTGCTTACAGCTTTCCGAATTATTGAAAGCGATACTATATTTCCAGACCGCAACGCATCACGTGCTTGATCATGACGAAAAAATTGATCAGGTATACGTAATCTTTGATCGGGAGACGGTGAAATAGAGTTTTGCGCTGCATCAGGCACGATCCTCGGCTGGGGAACTATTTTCCCAGGTTGTTGAGCATAGGTTGACTGTGGCATAAGCGTGAAAGAAGCCAACAATACGTACATGTACAAAGTGATTCTCATAATGGCGAATATTAGAATTTTCCTGCTTAATCTAGGATGAATAAACCATCAACGATAAATTTAATCAATATTGTACAAAATAAGGCGAATTGCATTATACGCCTAATCGTTCCTGGATAGCCGTGTTGGTGGTCGTATATCCAGTTGCCATTTTTCGATCAGGAAAAGCATAGGGAAACGCCGCATGACACATAACCGCTGCTTCATAAAACCCGGTTAATATTAACTTTATTTTGCTGGGATATGTGCAAACATCACCGATAGCGTAAATTCCCTCCGTACCGGTCGAAAATGTTTCGGTATTTACATCAATATGTTTTCTATTGAGATTCAGTCCCCACTCTGCAATCGGTCCGAGGCTTATCTTAAGCCCCATAAAAGGAAGCATATAATCACAATTTAGTTCCACATACTCACCTTCAACGGTTTCGACGCCAACGTTATCCAGCTTACCGTCGGGCCCGTTTAATGCAGTTACATTACCCATGACAAAATCAACTTTTCCATCCGCCACAAGTTTTTTAAATTGCGCTTCGCTATCAGGGGACGCTCGAAACCCTTCCCTCCGATGCACAAGGGTTATTTTTTTTGCTATGGGTTCTAAGCCCATCACCCAATCCAGGGCACTATCACCTCCACCAACAATTACCAACTCTTTATCTTGATATTTGTTCATTTTATAAACGGCGTAATCAACCGACTTTTCTTCATATTTTTCTAAATTTGGATATTTAGGTTTTTTAGGAACAAAACTCCCCGCACCAGCGGCAACAACGACTATCGGTGACTCAAGTATTTCACCTTCGCTGGTCATCATTTGCCAATTATTATTCTCTAATTTAATCAAATCACTTGCTTGTTGATTTAAATGAAATACAGGATCAAAAGGGCTTATTTGCTGCATTAAGTCATCGACGAGCTCTTGACCAGTCACTTTCGGTCTCGCCGGAATATCGTAGATCGGTTTCTCAGGATATAGTTCCGTGCATTGCCCGCCCGGCCTATCAAGATTATCTATTAAATGACATTTGAGACCTAATAATCCTGCCTCAAAAACGGCGAATAGTCCAACCGGCCCAGCACCTACAATAATCATATCAGTCTTAATTGATACTTCCACCATCATCAACTCCACTATATTATTATTTTAAAAAATATTTCACGTTCATTAAAAATTATACTGACCTTAATACTCTACCTAGTATTGAATATTTTTTAACTTTAACATACTTTAAGCTGGATTAAATTGAATTTTTTCTACAAATTAGTGTCCTCTAATTTTCGTAAACCCATTTAAAAGGAATTCTATGAAAGGTTTGTTTCTATTCAGTATTTTTACCATAATATATGGCTCACTATTTCCTTTTGAGTTTCAGTATGTTAATTGGGAAATGGAAGGTCAGGATATTCTGTTATCGACCGTATTTTTTGGTGGCAGATTGGGCGATAGTTTAGGGAATGTGTTTTTGTTTATTCCTCTTGGATTTGCCGGATCAGCTCTCATATCAAGACATAATATAGATAAAAAGTTTTATGTTGGTTTATATGGATTGGGCTTCGCCCTCGCCATCGCCATACAAGCTGCTCAAGTCTACTTACCTGCCCGAGTGCCTGCCCTTCACGACGCTATTTGGAACTTGGTCGGCATATTTGCTGGTGATTTTTTTGTCCGTGTATTAAAAACGAGATATCCCGGTCTTCTAAAGTCGGATCAAAGATTAGCTCTGCTCGCTCTATTATCGTGCTGGATTATTTTTTTACTGGTTCCATTTATTTTTAATTACGATGCAGAAGAACTGCGTAAGAATATTGAATATCATATTGATATAAACCAGTACAGATTTGCTAATATATTATTATTTACTTTCTTATGGGTTACCTACGCCAGTCTCATTGAAGAAATTCTTCCTAATCGGAGAAATTTCTTATTTTCATTAGAATTTGCTGTATTTTTCACAACAATTGCGAAAATATTTGTCTATAGAAACGAAATAGAATCCGAGCTGTTTTTATGTGGCATTATAGCCATATTTATAACAAGAAGTGGCATTTTTAGAAAATTACCCCCCTATAAATTTACCGCACTAATTCTTCTTTTTACAATGTTCTATAATAGCCTGTATCCGTTCGAATTTTATGACAACCCATTCAAGGAGTTTAAATGGATCCCATTCTCAGAATTATTCTCTGACGACATGTTAGCCGTTGTCAGGACAGTGTTTTATAAGACTTTTATATACGGTGCTATTGTCTGGAACTTATATAAAGGTTTTCCAAATTTGAAATATGTCAGTTTATTTTGTATTTTATATGCAAGTGTAATCGAATATTTTCAATATAAGACTTTAATGCGAGTGGGCGGCTTAACAGAACCACTAATAGTCCTTTTCTTATGCACTTTCATCGAACAAAAAAATGTTGCGGCGAAGCGTTTTAAAAATGAAAGCAAAGCATCATAAAATACTTATAACGCCCGTTAAATAACTTTATTTTGACATATGGCCTTTTGCGCCATCATTACGAAATAATACCCAATAGGTAATGCAACAGATGCTATTAAAATATTTGTCACATCCGGCCTTTTAAGACCCCAGAACAAGACGCTACCTTCTATTAAGAATGCGAAAGTTACACCTAAAACCATTAAAAATAAAAACGAAAAATTCTCATATCCATTCTTCGATATTTTATGTATTGCAAGATAAATTCCAAAAGGAATATAAATAATAAAGTTAAGCATAAAACTGAGTAGTGCCTCGGCACTTCCCACCTCGATATAATAATTAAATGGTAAAAGGCTCATATTGCCAATTACATTTGATATTTCTGGTATTGTGCTTACCTGGCCAATAGAAAGGCCTTTTATTTTAAGCACTATCCATAAAAATATTGGTAACATCAATAGAAATAACAGCTTTAGCCTTATCATAATATTGAATAAAAATGGCAAGCTTAGATGCCTGCCAACATATAAGCCAAGGCAAAACCCAATCAACTTACAAATAAATGATAACAGTGAACTTTGGCCCGATACTTCAAAAAACTGAACTATTTCAAGTAAAAGTAAAAAAACAGAGCCGCCGACAATAAGTTGCTTGTTACCACCCGATCTTTTCTTTTTAGCCATCCGGTAAAGGACACCCAATGGGAATAACAACAGCACCGACGATATTAAAGATATAAAACCAATCCCCTGCCCTCTATCTGCTTCAAATAAAGGCACTCCTTTTAATAAAAACGCCTCTTGCAGTTGTGCTGCGTTCATGAAGAAATCAAACGGAAATAAAATTATAACTATAACAAATGCCAGATAAATTCTTTTCACAAATTTAATCGGTAACATATTATATTTTATTATATGTTTTACCGCTTTTATTGTAAAATTTCCGAATATTGCACAAAGGCAAATTCCTATAAATATGCCGCCTAAATTAGCAAAAATGTCTGCCATCGAAGTCCCGCGCGCGCCCATAAACATTTGTAGAAATTCGATCAAGAACCCAAGCGCAACGATGGCTAAAATCATAAGGATGAATGCCTTTGTGTTTTTTTTGCATACACAATATAAACAGGCAGAGAATGTCAGTAATATGTTAAAAATCACATGGGCAATCCATTGACCCTGTTCTTCACCAACATGTGAAAAGCGCAGCGTATTAATAAACCCCGCAATCGAAGTATCAACCGGATCACTTGTTATGCTGAAAGGCAATAACGACGCATATAAAATAAAAACAAAGAACCCGGCTGTAAAAGCGAAAAAAACTTTAGCAGATTTTTGGTTTAATTCATGATCACTTATATTTTCAGACATGGTATTGGAACATTTTTTTAACACGTTATTTCAGATAACTACTTTATAAGAAATCAATTTAGTTTATATAGTAATAAATATATGAATTATTAACAGGAAATTGTTGAACACCATGAATATAAACTCATTACAGGACTTCTGGCAGATCGTTGTCGATGTGTGGCAAAATGGCGTTTATGGT
Source organism: Emcibacteraceae bacterium (assembly GCA_021774795.1). Taxonomy (GTDB): domain Bacteria; phylum Pseudomonadota; class Alphaproteobacteria; order Sphingomonadales; family Emcibacteraceae; genus Pseudemcibacter. The sequence continues at coordinate 64,109 of JAJFIR010000031.1, forward strand.
ATAAATATCGGGCAAATATTAGCCGCTGTCTTAATTTTAATTTCTTTTCTGTTGTTACGTCACGTATTCAGCCGATTTGTGGTTGCCCGTCTAAAAAAATTCGTTGGTCAAACCGAAAATACGATTGATGACGAAGTTATAGATGCCATTGAAGGACCATTGAGTTTTCTCCCCATCGTTATTGGCGTTTTTTTTGCCAGCGAGTTACTTACACTAACCGGGAATTTGGAAATTGGTGCCTACAATCTTACGCGGTCACTTATTACTTTTAATCTGTTCTGGGCCTTTTATAAAATTGTCGGTCCATTAAGTTTAACGTTTGGCAAATTGAAAGACATTTTCTCTACCAGCATGATAAAGTGGTTGATAAAAGCCGTGCATGGGTTGTTTATTTTCCTTGGCTTTGCCTCCATCTTGGAAATATGGGGTATTCAGGTGGCGCCACTTATCGCCGGATTAGGATTGTTTGGCGTCGCAGTTGCGTTGGGTGCGCAGGATTTATTCAAAAATTTAATTTCCGGATTATTCATCATCGGTGAGCGGCGTTTCCATCCAGGTGACTGGATCAAGGTTGATGGTATCGTGGAAGGCACGGTTGAAGATATCGGTTTTCGCACTACAACTATCGTTCAATTTGATAAAGCCCCGGTGTATGTTCCAAATTCTAAACTATCGGATAATGCCACTATCAATTTCTCGAGAATGAGCCACCGCCGCATCTATTGGAAGGTGGGCCTTATCTATGATACTTCAATCGAACAATTGAAGGATATTCGCGCTGAAATAGAAGAATATATTATGAGAAATAATGATTTTTCGCACCCGCCCGAGGTTGCCACTTTCGTTCGCATTGATAGCTTTAACGATAGCTCCATTGATTTGATGTTGTATTGCTTTACGAAAACCACTGATTGGGGAGAGTGGCTAATTATAAAAGAAAAACTAGCCTTAAAAATAAAAGATATTGTTGCCAAAAATAAAAGCGGCTTCGCCTTTCCAAGTCAATCTATTTATATTGAGGCCGTCCCTCAAGCGATTGGGCAGAACGTTGCAGAAGATTTTCCCGTTACGTAAAAATTATTCGTCGCCAAACTCGACAAGACTGTGATGAAATAAAATTGGTTGACTGGCAATTTTCTCACGAACCTGATCATCCCACATCGCCAAATTTCCTTATTCAGCACACTCTATTTTGCTATTAACTACATCAGTTTAATGTTAACTTACATCGAAATTAATATGAGTAATCATAAATGACCAAAGCTATTGAAATACTGAATGATAGAGCCGTAATCACACTGTCCGGACCGGATAGAAAGAAGCTACTACAAGGGATCATTACCAATAACATCAATCTGCTCAGTGATGGCCGGGGAATATATTCTGCATTACTAACACCGCAAGGAAAGTTTCTTCACGACTTTTTTCTGTTTGAGAAAGAAAGCGTTATTTACCTGGACTGTGAAAAACCCGGGTTGGAGGATCTATTCAACAAATTGCTCATGTACCGTCTGCGCTCCAACGTCGAAATTATTGAACAAAGAGATAACTTCAAAATCGTTTCAACAATGGAATGTCCGACCGATCTCGAAATGTTTTATCTGGATCCTCGTCATCCTGACATGGGCTATCGTTCAATCGTTTCTCGTTCCATAAAGTTAGAGAATAGTGACAGTTCGGAAAGCTATCATTGTCGACGTATTAAACTTGGAATAGCGGAAGGTTCCCAAGATTTTATTATCGATAAAAGTACTATTTTGGAAGGCCATTATGAACGAATTAACGGCGTAGATTTCGAAAAAGGGTGCTACGTCGGTCAAGAGGTGACTGCAAGAATGAAGTATCGGGGCAAAATTAAGAAAATTATGTTGCCCGTAATCTTGTCTGGACCTGCTCCCGAGAGCGGGACAGAGATTACAAACGAAAAACACAATAAAATTGGTGAGTTAAGGTCAAGCTGTGACAAAAATGCCATAGCACTCCTTCGGGCTGATGATGTGGTATTTGGGCAACAATATGGCTGCAATGGTATAAATGTCACACCTTTTGAGCCAAACTGGTTAATTGGTGTTTGCAATGGACGATAAAATTCGCTGTGATTGGTGTGGCTCTGACCCAATCTATACAAACTATCACGATACGGAATGGGGGGTCCCCGTTTATGATAGTCGTGCCCTTTTCGAAAAATTAATTCTCGATGGTTTTCAAGCCGGACTTTCTTGGCTCACTATCTTAAAACGACGAGACACTTTCATAAAAGCATTTGACAATTTCGAACCCGTAAAAATAGCAGCTTATGATGATAATGATATCAAACGCCTGATGAGTGATAGAGGAATAATCAGAAACCGGCTTAAAATTTTATCAACTATAAAAAATGCAAAACTGTACCTTGAAATTGAAAAAGAAAAAGACGGCGCATTCAGTGAATATATCTGGAGCTTCACGCAGGGTAAGGTCATAACCAATAACTGGAAGACAATGAAAGAAGTTCCGGTAGATAGCGATGCGTCAATTGCGATGAGCAAATCTCTGAAAAAACGCGGTTTCGGGTTTTGCGGACCAACGATTTGCTACGCCTTCATGCAAGCTGTTGGAATTATTAATGACCACCTGATAAGTTGTCATCGTTATCCAAAAAAATTAAGCGAAGGCCCCACCTCTGGGAATTGAGGTTTCCCTATGTATGGCTGTACTCAAAATGAAGCCAAACCCTACCAAGAGTGTCAACATCGCAGAGCCGCCATATGAAACTAGGGGCAACGGCACGCCCACAACTGGAACCAAACCCATTACCATGGCAATATTTATGAACATATAAAGGAAGAAAGTTACGACCATACCCAAAATTAATAATCGACCGAATTGGCTTTTTACACTGATACTGACGATCATAGCATAGCTGAGTAAAATAAAATAAAGACCAAGTAAGGTTAATCCACCCATCAAACCTAATTCTTCAGCTATTACGGTAAAAATAAAATCAGTGTGCTTCTCCGGTAAAAAATTAAGCTGGCTTTGCGTACCCTGAATGAATCCCTTGCCGTATACACCCCCAGAACCCAGAGCGATCTTTGATTGAATAATATGATACCCCGCACCAAGCGGGTCTTTTTCCGGGTCCAAAAAAGTAAGAACACGGTTCTTTTGATAAGGTTTTAAAAATTGCCATGCACCTACAGCCGCAGGAATAAGAGCTACAATACTTAATACAAAAAGCCACATTCGGACACCGGCGGCAAACAATAAAGCTATTCCACCCATTACAATTAATATGGTCGTGCCTAAATCAGGTTGACGAAGAACAAATACCACAGGCAGAATAATCAAAATTATGGGTTTAACCAGACTTTTTAGTTGAAGAGTTTCCTCATCAGACAGGCAGTGAAAGTACCTTGCCAGCGCCATTACAAGGGCAATTTTCATAAATTCAGAGGGTTGTAAATTCATAAAACCCAAATCGAGCCAGCGCTGTGACCCTTTGCCCATTTCACCCATTACATCAACGATTGCGAGCATCCCAAGTGCCGCAAAATATAAAGGATAAGCCAAAAACATCCACACCCTAATATCAATAATGGCTACTATTATCATCAATGAAAGGCCAATTAGAAACCGAATAAACTGATTTTTTGCCCATGGGTCAATGCTGCCACCCGCAACGGAATAAAGCATAGCAAACCCAAGCCCCGCGACTAGAATAATCACAAAAACAATAAACCAGTTCAAATCAACAAATTTTTGATGTATCGATTTACCTTTACCTGATGTCAATCTGGAAGAAATTTGCATTACACCGTGCTTCCTATCTCGGTATCCGCTTTTTCTTTATCCAAAATATATTCGAGCACATCGCGCGCAACGGGTGACGCTACAGAAGAACCCCCGCCACCATGCTCTACAAGTACAGAAACGGCATATTTTGGATTTTCTACAGGGCCGTAGCCAACAAAAAGAGCATGATCCCGTTCGATCCATTCTTTTTCTTCATTTTTACGGACGCCTTCCTGTCTTTCCGCGACACTAATTCGTCTCACCTGGGTGGTTCCGGTTTTCCCTCCAAGCTTATAATCTTTGTTCCGAATGCGGTAGGGGAAAGCCGTGCCGCGCGGATGGTTATAAACATCATCCATTCCTTGTAGAACAGTTCTTAAATGCGCCGGGTTAATGCCAATATCCGGTACAACGGTTTTTGGTTCATTATCATCAAGGAAAATTTTCGGCTGAACAGACTTACCTCCGTTAACCAGCCGCGCTGCCATAACCACAAGCTGCAACGGTGTCGTTGAAACAAACCCTTGGCCGATACCGGCATTGGCTGTATCTCCGCCCTGCCAACGGACACCCTGAGCACCCAATTTCCATTCTTCGTTTGGATTAATCCCTTTGGCTTCGCTCATTATTCCGATATCAAACCTATTACCAAGTCCAAATCGCGCCGCCATATCGTGGATTTTATCAATGCCCACTTCGAGGGCCAAATCATAAAAATAAACGTCGCATGATTGCGCCAGTGCCTGAACCACGTTAATACGCCCATGGCCGTTTTTATTCCAACAATGGGCGATACGATTACCAATCCTATATTGAGAATTACAATATTTAGTATCATCCGCCGTGATAATTCCTTCCTCTAAACCAGCGAGAGCAACCATCATTTTAAATGTTGAGCCCGGCGAATACTGGCCACTGACCGCTTTATTAATAAGCGGTTTTCTAATATCCCCTCTGAGGCCATCCCATTTTTTCTGGCTTATACCATTATGAAAATCATTAGGATCAAAAGAAGGTGTGGAAGCGACAGCCAAAAGCTCCCCACTATGGATATTCATCACTACAATTGCTGCGCTTTCATCATGAACTCTATTTGCCGCAAATTTTTGTATTTCAAGATCGATAGTTAAACTTGTTACATCACCCGGTATGCTGTCCTGCCTTGAAAGTTCACGGATCACCCTTCCCAAGACATTCACTTCTACTTTGGTGTTGCCTGCGCTGCCACGAAGCTTATCATCGAGAACTTTTTCAATACCATTTTTGCCGATTTTAAACTCAGGCAATTCCAAAAGCGGATCGCCCGTAAGTTCCTCTTCACTTACGGATCCCACATACCCCACTAAATGCGCTGCTAACTCCCGTTCGGGATAATAACGACTGGTCCCAACATCTGGTTGAATTCCCGGCAAGTCTGGCATATTTACATTAACATTTGAAAAAGTTTCCCAGTCCAAATTATTAGCGACGCTAATTGGTAAAAAAGACCGCTGCTTTGCAGCCGCTTTGGTGATGCGCTGGTTATCACGGTCACTTATAGGAATATATTCTCCAAGTGTTTTGAGCGTTTCCTGGAGTTCTTTTGTTTCTTCCGGAATAACATTAACTCTATAGTCCGTCGTACTTGTCGCAATAGGACGTCCGAAACGATCAAGAATTTCACCGCGTTTCGGTGCCAATAACCGCATGCTAATCCTGTTTCTATCCGCAAGCAATTCGTACTGGCTTCGACTGGTTACCTGCAAATAATACATACGGCCGACGAGTGCAGAAGATAACAGAAGCATGCCACCAGAAAGCAATGTGGCTCTGCGTGTATAAGATTTAAGCTTATTTTTATCTGACGGGTTCATCTAATTATATACTTTTTTCACCAATCCTAATAATCCTGTTATTACAGGATAAAATGCAATCGTTAATAATATCTGTCCAAATACATCAAAATAGTCAAGAATTTCACGGTAATATAAAGAGGTTATAGCCCAGTATACGACACCAAAACCAACAACTAACATAACAAATATGACCCAATTAAAGATAAAGTCTCTTTCTAAAAACTGGCGACCCTGTATGAATACAAATTGTTGGACTACAATAAGCATCAACGACATTAATCCAACAGGGCTCCCTAGAAGCACATCCTGAATAAACCCAAGGACAAACACAGCCGCAACCGGAAGCATTTCCGGTTTAAACACACTCCAATAATAAACACCGATTAAGGTCAAGTACGGCATTATATCACCTACTACGGGAATATTATACGGCAAAACCATAATCACAATCAAAAAAAGGATCGATAAGAAAGGAAAAACTGCTTTTAATCCGTGTGACTGCTCCTGTGTTTTTGAAAGATTCATCACTCCTCCTGACCTGCTTGTGGTTCAGTTGTGTTTTTTGTATCAGCATCTGGCGTATTTAAAATTGGAAAAGACGCGATTTCATATTCGATGACACTAACATAATTTAATCTGTTTAAATTCACAGAAGTGCGAATCTTTATCTCGCCTAAAGATGTAATTTCATTAACATGGCCCACCGGTAAATCTGGTGGAAAAACACCCCCCATACCGGAAGTAAGTATCTGATCACCAACTTCTGCAATTTCGTCTGTAGGCATAAAATTTATTTTTGGAAAAAGGGAATTATCACCCGCGAGGATCACATTAACACCGGATTTAGCAAGTTTCACAGGAATTCTGCTGTTAATATCATTGATAAGTAAGACACGTGCAGAGTTGGACGCGACATTGATTGTTCGACCAACCACACCTTCTTCATTTACAACCGCATGACCTTTCGCTACACCGTCATTGGAACCACTATTAATGAGCATACTTTTAAAAAAAGGACTATTACTGTCCGAAACAATGCGCGAAGCGGTAATGGTGGAAACAGTGCCATCTTTGATTTTTAGCAGGTTTTTAAGTCGCAGATTATCAATCACCAATTCTGAAGATGTCACCAGTTGCGTTTTCAATTCAGCATTTTCTTCACGCAAAAATTCGTTATCCGAAAATACCGTCGCAACACGTTTTATCCAGTCTGATAATCCAGCTGTCGCAACACGTGGTATATCAACGACAACTATTGCCGGTATAAAGGCATTAAAAATATGAGCGCGGGTTTGATCGATAAGTTGAGTTTGACTTCGCCCAAAAATGAGCAATGCAAGCGAAAGTAAGATAAAGAATATGGCAGAAAATCGCTGTCCAAAGCTCCTCATTTTTCGCCTCTCTTTATAAGGATGTTTGTTTCATTCTCACTTAGTATGAATCACTTAAAACATGCTTCAAGATTTCGCTCTCCAGCGAACGTCCGGTACCAAGTGCGACGCATGTAAGCGGCTCTTCAGCAATTATCACTGAAAGGCCGGTCGCTTTTCTAAGCACTTTATCAAAGTCACGTAGCAACGCACCGCCACCCGTTAGCACAATACCCTTATCAACAATATCTGCGGCTAACTCCGGCGGTGTTTGCTCAAGGGCAAATTTAACACCTTCGATAATAGCACTTATCGGCTCCGCGAGTGCTTCTGAAATTTGCAGCTGATCAATGACGATTTCTTTTGGAACACCGTTCATCAAATCCCGACCTTTAATTTGCATGGTTTGACCGACGCCATCTTCCGGTGCTGCAGCGGTGCCAATATCTTTTTTGATACGTTCCGAACTCGCTTCACCAATAAGCAAATTATGATTGCGCCTAATATAAGCAATAATCGCTTCGTCCATCTTATCGCCACCTACTCGAACTGACGAAGAATAAACAATTCCACCTAACGAAAGCACAGCAACTTCGCTTGTTCCGCCACCAATATCAACGATCATAGAACCGGTTGGCTCGGTCACCGGAAGACCAGCCCCAATCGCCGCTGCCATCGGCTCTTCAATAAGAAATACTCGCCTTGCGCCCGCTTCAAGCGCGCTATCACGGATCGCTTTTCGCTCTACCGGTGTTGAACCGGATGGCACACAAATAACAATTTGAGGGCTGGCAAGCATACTGCGATTATGAACCCTGCGAATAAAGTCTTTAATCATCGCCTCAGCAACTTCAAAGTCAGCAATAACGCCATCACGTAAAGGTCTAATTGCTTCAATATCGCCGGGTGTACGTCCAAGCATCATTTTCGCTGCCTCGCCAACAGCAAGAACTTCCTTAACACCACCGGAAGTTTTTAATGCTACTACGGAAGGTTCATTGAGAACAATGCCGCGCCCCTTAACATATACGAGAGTATTTGCCGTTCCCAGATCGATCGCCATATCTGATGAAAACATGCCTAGAATTTTTTCAAACATTCAAATTTTGCCCTTGCCCGCACTGTTTGCGGAAAAATAATTATATAATGATTACGCAAACATATAATACGTTTTTATTAAGATAGTCTTATGATTGCAAACTAATTATCATCAAATGATAAATAAACGACAACATAGTGCTTTTTAGGGCCGGTTAGAAGGTTTTTAGGGCAATTATTGACGTTTTAATAATAGCCCTAAATTCTGATAAATTTACACTGTCATTTCTTCAGGTTTATTTTTTTCTCTTTTTACCAATAACTTATTCAGGGCGCTTAAATAAGCCTTTGCCGACGCCACCAAAGTATCCGTATGCGCAGCATGACCATTAACAGTTTTACCATCATCCGAAAGACGCACGGTTACCTCTGCTTGCGCATCGGTTCCCTTTGTCACTGCGTGAACCTGATAAAGTTCAAGAACGGGATCACCTTCCACCAAGCTGGATAAAGCTAGAAATGCGGCGTCAACCGGGCCGTTACCTTCGCTATGAACGTTTTTAATGCCACCTTCCGCAAGCAGTTCGAATGTCGCGCTATTGGGAACATCTTTATCGCAAACAAATTTCCATGACGTGACCTGCATACCATCTGAATCGCGCATTCCATCATCGACAATTGAAATGATATCTTCATCGTAAACCACTTTTTTTGCGTCTGCCAATTCTTTAAATTGATCAAATGCACTCAAGAATTCATTACTACCAAGCTCGTAACCAAGCTCTTTCAATTTCTCGCTAAAAGCATGGCGGCCGGAATGTTTTCCCATAACCAATGTCGATTTTCCCAAACCAACAGATTCAGGGGTCATAATTTCGTAGGTTTCAGCGTTTTTGAGCATGCCGTCTTGATGAATACCACTTTCATGGGCAAACGCATTTGCCCCAACAATTGCTTTATTGTGCTGCACGGCCAACCCCGTTACCGATGATACCAAATGCGATGTTTTGGTTATATTCTCGGTAACAATTCCTGTCCTATATGGAAGAACGTCCTGACGGGTGCGAAATGCCATCGCAACTTCTTCAAGGGCAGCATTGCCGGCGCGCTCCCCAATTCCGTTTACGGTACATTCAATTTGCCTTGCGCCGCCTTTCACAGCTGCAATTGAGTTCGCAACAGCAAGGCCCAAATCATTATGGCAATGGGTAGAGAAAATCGCCTTATCAGAATTAGGTACATTTTCAATAATTTTACGCATCATAACCGTATATTCTTCCGGGGTCGTATAACCCACGGTATCCGGCACGTTGATTGTCGTAGCACCTGCCTTGATCGCGGTTTCAATTGACTTATACAAATAATCTTCATCCGTACGCGTACCATCTTCACAGGACCACTCTACGTCATCACATAAGTTACGAGCGTAAGCGACGCTTTCTTCAATTTTTCCAAGCACTTTTTCAGGCGACATCTGCAACTTATGCTCCATATGAAGTGGGCTGGTTGAAATAAACGTGTGAATTCTGGGGCGCTTCGCACCTTTTAGAGCCTCCCAGGCGCGGTCAATATCCTTGATTGAGGCGCGCGCAAGCGAACATACTGTCGTCTCTTTCAGAAGTGTTGAAATTTGCGAAATGGCCGTAAAGTCGCCATTTGAAGCTATTGCGAAACCAGCTTCAATCACATCCACGCCCAATTGCTCAAGTGCCTCGGCAACACGTAATTTCTCATTTAACGTCATAGAACAGCCTGGCGACTGCTCTCCGTCTCTTAATGTGGTATCAAAAATAACTACCCTGTTTTTATCTCTAGTCATTGACTTAAGTCCTTTAAATTTAATTATTTTATTCTAACATAAATCCGGATTTTTGACATAAAAAAATCATAGGAAATCCGGCGTTTTTGGAATTTCTCCCCTAAACGCTCGCTATGAAATAGCTTTAAATGGGTAAGCGTTCAGGGGCGACTAAGTCGACCCAAACCGAGAATGAGGAGTGAAGACAGCAGAAATAAACCTGAGGAAAATGTTTTCCCATTGGCTGTGATAAAATCAATATTAAGCTTTCGATCGATCATTATATTTCTTGCCTTAGTGTTACGCTTAATTTTCCTTGTAAACGGAAAAAGTTAATTTGTGAATAAAAAAATAACTTTTCTTATTATACTTTTACGATATCAAAAAGCCTTTTCAAGAAATGATCACACGCATCAAGCTGTGAGATATTGATATATTCGTCCGCTTTATGAGCCTGCAATATACTCCCCGGTCCACAAACAACGGCAGGCACACCACCTTTTTGATAAAATATCCCGGCTTCCGTTCCGTAAGAAACCACATGTGTAGAATTTTGCTCCGCGAGGTGCTTTACCAATACTTCGGCTGGCGAACCGGTTTCAGGAAAAAGACAGGGCACCTTAGCAAGATAGTCCGTTTTTACGTCCCCATATTGATCAGATCTTTCGCGCATTTTCGGTATGATGGTTTCTTCGATATATTGGCAATATCTATTATAAATTTCATCTTCATCCGTACCCGGAACAGGACGATAATCCCATTCGATTTCGCAATAATTGGGCGTAATATTCGCCGCAGTACCGCCCTTAATTCTCCCGGTATGAACAGTCGCATAAGGCGGATCAAAACCTTCTACTTCCGGTATCCGACCTCGCATTTCTTCCTGAATCTCATCGATAAAAGTGACTATCTCGGCGGCGTAACTGATAGCGTTTACACCTCGATCTGTACTCGAATGATTTTCGTGACCATATACTTTCGTCAATAAATGACGAATACCTTTATGACTATTCACCACTTTCATAGAAGTTGGCTCACCAACAATGCAAGCGCGTGGTTTTACTTTTAATTCATTTACCACATCAACCAGACTGTGAACGCCGGTGCAGCCGGTTTCCTCATCATATGAGAACGCCAAATAAAGGGGTTCTTTTAAGTCCACAGAAACAAAATCCGGGATTTTCGCAAGCACACAAGCAATAAATCCCTTCATATCACACGTGCCCCGTCCGTATAGTTTACCCTCTTTTTTTGTCATTTGAAACGGATCCGACGACCAACTTTGTCCTTCTACCGGAACGACATCCGTGTGACCGGATAGCATGATACCACCAACATCCTCTGGACCAATTCGCGCTAAAAGATTTGTTTTATTTTCATGTTTGTCACGGATAAGAGTCGATTTTACCCCATAGGACAACAAATATTCTTTGACAAAATGAATGAATTCCATGTTTGACTTTGAGCTGGTCGTGTCAAATCCGACAAGTTTTTCTAATAATTCTTGTGACGAATATTTAACCATAAATTAAATTCCTATTCATTGGATTCATTACAAATATTTTGCAATGATTCCCACTCTTCGGCTGATAAGGCAGATATCGATGTTCCTTTAATTTCATTTTCTGCAATATGCTTTGAAAAGATGTTGATCCGTTCTTTTGATAAAGGGTGCGTCGAAAAGATATCTTCAAGTTCAGCAACTATTTCATTTTTTTCTTTCTTATCTGTACGTTCAAAAAAATCTAATATTCCCTGAGCAGATATTTTCTTGTCCTGCAATATTTCCAAGGCCTTCTCATCGGCCATTCGCTCTAAGTCACGACTATAAGAAAGGCTCAACCCAACAACTGCTACGCTCGCTGCATCCCCACCTAAAAAAGATCCGACAATGCTAAACCCCAGTACATTAATTAATCCTTGTAAGGGATGTTGATAATAAACATGCCCTGTTTCGTGAGCCAACACACCAGCGACCTCATCCGCTGATGTTGCTTTTGTTATCAAACCATTGAAAATGACAACCCTGCCCCCAGCGGCGGTTAGAGCATTAACCTGTTGATGATCAACGACCTCAACACGCAATGGGTACGAAAGTCCTTCAATTTCAAGCGTTTCAACTAATTTTTCTAACGCATAATCACCATCTGCTGAGTGACAGGCATTTGAAGAATATTCATTGTAAAGGCCGTCAACGACCAAATTCCCCGCCTTGATTGCCCAACTATTTGGTATAACCGATACTATTGCCCTATTTAAGTACGGATAACCCAGATAAAAACAAAACATTAAACATAAGATGACCGCAGTCGTGACAATTTGCCAGCGTACAAAATGCCAGTTACTGTCACCTGTTAAATGACTTGAAAAACGTTTCAGGTAATCACGCGCAGGATCATCAATGCCCTTATCAAACACCAATGTGAGATTAGGACCATCATAATCCTTATTATTATAAGTAACACTTCCATCCAGTTTGCTGCTGGCTATGAGTTTCAGTTTCTCATAGACCCAAACTTCACCGGAAGGTAGTGTTAACCCTGATGGTCCAATACTGACCTCAAGCACTTTAAAATTGGCAGTTATACCGTCACAATAATTTGCTTTAACTTTCAACTCACTAACCTAGGTCAAATGCCTCGACCAACCCTTCACCAAATTGTGGCCCTGACTCAGGTGACTGCACAATCAAGTCAAAATTTATTTGGCCGTTAATCGTGATATTTTCACAAAATAACCGAACCCACCGTTGCAAAACAAAAGGAGCCGCCAAACCAAGCGTAAAGACTAATAACAACGTATTTACGACAGAGAGTTTCAAAAACTCAAATGCTTCGAGATCGAATTCAAAACCTACATCTTGAAATTTTAATCCGCTAATCAAATGATTGTAGAGTTTCGACTGAAACCATGCAAAAATAACAGTAGTAGCAACAAATAAAAAAATATAGGCACCGATAATGACTGGAAAATTTTGTGTTATAAAAGCATCAGATACGACTAAAATAAAACCACCTAATAAAACAATTACCGCAACGTATGTCACCAACCAAATTTTGAATAAGGGTTTTGATTTTACTTCACAGCGAAATACTGCACTGCCAAAACGTTTATTGTCCATCATAAAATTCCACATTTTACATGTAATATACGGCATTAATAACCCCAATGAGATGAAGTATAAAACTGCATATTTGATTGTTAACCATCCGTATGCCGCACTTCTAGGTAATTGTGCTCCGCGTATCGCCCTCCATTTTGTTCGAGACATGCGGTAAACTTGCGCCCTGTATATAGCAACGCCAATAAGAAAAACAAATAAAGGGTATAATGCTATCATAATAATTGGCGTTAATACCGGAAAATTAGTTGATAAAACTCCAATGCCAATTAGCAATGGAAGAATAAAAACAAAAAATACGATTATTGCTCCCATAAACAATTCACCACCCGTACCTGTATACTCAAATGGCTCTCCATCAAATTGAGTTTGCGCCCATAAATATTTACGAATATTTGTTTTCGCCCAAAACCTGTATATTCCGAACGTCACGATTGTTAAAAATAAATTCATAATTACAATTGGTAAAAGCATACTAGCTTCACCTACATATTTTATTGAATGTTGTGTGTTTTCATTTACTGATGAAATTCCTTCGGACACATTTGGCATTTCTTCCTCCCTCAAGTTGCTTGATTGCAAACCTTATATCTATGCAATTACAATTAACAGCTTTATATTGAATTACAAATTACAATTTCAATTAGTTATAGAAACCCAATGCCGCAAAACACAAAATAATTACTTTTTATCAACTGTTAACCGTTATATTTTAGACTAGCATTTCATAGAATTTTAAATAGGAATAGTGAGGGGACAAAATTGACAGACCGAGCTGATCACTGGTTAACACGAGATAGGCTCATAATCTATCCCCGCATATTCCTGTTTATATATGCGGCTGCAATTTTCTATTGGCTCTTTATGGCGTCCGGCAATTTTGATATGCGTGGACATCCTCTTGGCACTGATTTTACCAGCTTTTACGCGGCCGCATCACTAGCAATGCAAGGTGACCCGCATCTGATCTATGATTTCGCTTCCCATTTTGCTGCCGAAAAAGACGTCGTTGGCGAGCAACTCAATTTATATTACAGTTTTTCTTATCCGCCGACTTTTCTATTGCTGTTAGCACCATTTGCAAAATTGCCTTACCTTCTGGCATTGGCACTGTGGCTTGGTACGACCCTCTTTTTATTCATTGTAATGGTTCAAAAAATAACGAAAGAAAAAGAAACAATCATTCTATTACTTGCTTTCCCCGCCGTCTTCTTAACTATCGGTCACGGACAGAACGCTTTTCTATCAGCGGGATTAATTGCAGGCGGTCTTTACTATTTGGACAGAAAACCATTTCTCTCCGGGTTGTTAATTGGATTGTTATCGTTCAAACCCCATCTTGGAATATTAATTCCTTTTGTCTTAATACTTTGTGGTCATTGGAAGGTGTTTATATCCGCGGCGATTACTACCTTGATATTTGCTGCTGTATCTTGGTTGGCATTTGGCACTGAGACATGGTTGGCCTTTTTTGACAGTACTGCGAACACACAAAATACGTTAAACAATGGTGTAGTTGGCCTGTATAAAATGCAAAGTTTGTTCGCGTCATTGCGTTATAATGGTCTGGGTCTTGCTGGTGCGTATATCTTACATAGCGTCTTGGCTTTATTCGCTTTTGCGGCTGTGGTTTGGGTATGGCTACAAGACGTGGATAAGCACATAAAATATGCAGCACTTTGTTCTGGCACTCTCTTAACATCACCTTTTTTACTGGATTATGATTTAACTGTTCTCGCAGTCCCTATAGCATGCCTCGTTCATTATGGTGTCCTAAATGGGTTTCGACCAAATTTGATTAATATTTTATGCTTCGTCTGGCTCGCGCCTTTAATCGTTCGAATACTGAATTTATATATAGGCATTCCATGGACCCCTATCTTACTGTCGACACTGCTATACCAGATCGTTATGGTGTGCCGTGAAAAATTATCGGAGCAGCAAATAATCAATGAATGAATTATCAATTATTGTACCAACTTTTAATGAAGTTGATAATATTCTCCCTTTATATGCAGCTATCGAGAAGACACTGCGGGGCGTAAAATGGGAAATCGTATATGTTGATGACGACTCCACTGACGGAACATTGGAAGTTTTAAGTGAACTGTGTCAGGAAAAAACCAATGTGCGCAGATTGCATAGAATATCCCGTCGCGGCTTATCTTCTGCATGTGTAGAGGGATTTCAGGCAACAGTGTCACCCTATATTGCGGTGATTGACGGTGATATGCAGCATGACGAAACCAAACTTTCAGCAATGTTGAGTTTGTTAAAATCCGGCGATTATGACTTGATATTGGGAAGTCGATATACTGATGAAGGTGGGTTTGGTACGTGGGATACAACACGAATAAAAGCAAGCCAACTTGCCACAAAAATGAGCAAGCTTATTACCCGCCAGCCTATTTCTGATCCCATGAGTGGATTTTTTATGCTCACACGAAAGGCGTTTAATCTCAGTGTTAGACACCTGTCATTGCAGGGCTATAAATTGCTCCTGGATATCGTAACCAGTTATCCCGGCAAAATGAGGATAAAAGATGTCGCCTATGAATTTCGTGTTCGTACCCATGGCGACAGCAAATTAGACAGCATGGTGATGATGGAATTCGTTGTTATGCTAATTGAAAAAATAACGCGTGGTGTTATACCCGCTCGATTTATCTTATTCTCTGCGGTCGGGACGACCGGGGTCATTGTTCATTTTGGCGTACTTTATTATTTAATCAATATAATGGCTGTCAGTTTCACTATGGGGCAAACGGTAGCAACCGTTATCGCCATGACCAGTAACTTTTTCATTAATAATTGGCTCACTTATTATGACAAGAGATTACACGGTCTAAAGATATGGACAGGGCTGTTAACATTTTATGCCGTATGTAGTTTGGGCAGCATCGCTAATATCGGCGTCGCGTCTTTTGTGTTTGAGCAAGATTACACATGGTATGTTTCAGGATTTGTCGGAGCATTAATCGGCACTGTTTGGAATTACGCTGCGACTTCTTTGCTCGCTTGGCGCAGATAAAAAGTTATGTCAATTTGGTTATATTAGTGCTCCAAATGATTATACATCGTGGCTATTTAGCTATTGTTCCTTCAAATTCTCTTCGTTAAGCTTACCGCATAAATAAAAAAAATTATGAAATTTTAAGGAGAATTTGATGCACACGCTTCCCGGTATATTTTTAACATGTGTTGCGGCATGCTGCCTATTAATAGCCTGTTCTTCGGAAAATTCAGATACACCGGATGCAATAGATGAACTGCATGCGCAATCCGAAACCTCGCTTATTCCTGATCCTTATGTTCGCGGCTCGGACGCCCTATCATCGGACCGCACACCGCCATATCCTGCCAAAGATAGCTACGGCCTAGACCCTGAGACGGGCGTATTTACCCATCCCATTGCCACGCCCGAACAACACGATGCGCAACCATTTGAAGGACAGTTAGATTATTGGGGTGACCAGGATTATGCCCATAACATGACTGTTGAAGCCTATTATCCAATCACGGTAGAACCGTTCCACACCTGGCAAAATATTGTTGATTTTGATGGAAAACGTTATTTGTACCAGTATGTGCGACGAGATTTAAAGATATTCGATATAACTAATCCAAAAGATATTAAAGTATTGCTCACACGCGGCAGAGAATGGGGGCCAAATGGCCCTGCAGATGTCGAAATTAATCCTTTCCCTGAAGATGAAATGTTTGGTGCAGCAACCATTCAATGGAGCGAAAGCGAAGATGCTTACGTCATGGTGCAAGCCTATGAAGTAAGGAGGTTCGGACTTCTCCACGATAAACGGAGCGAACCTGAGAATGTGGAAGCAATACGTAAATCCCCGCACTTGAAAGGATTTAAGACGTACAGGATGAACGGGCCGATGCCGGAAGATTGGACTTTACTTTCGGAACGAACAACAGACCTGGATACGCCGAGTGCGCCCATTGGCGCGCAACAAGGTTCGGGCGTACGCGATATTCCGGAATGGAAAGGCGGGAAATATATGTTCGTTGCCGCCGCACCCGATGATAAACATGCGTTAACGGAATACCCTAACGATCTTTATTCGGCTGGCTATCAGGCATGGGACATGTCCGATCCGACAAATCCAACTTTTGTAGGCAGCATCACGATGCCCGGACAAATACTGGGTGACCCGAAGCATGAAGCAGTGTTTAAAGCTAATGAAAGGGCCGGTAACCGGACCAGCTGGTTTGGTGCACGTATGTCATTATTTGTACCAACGCCGGTAGAAGAAGGCGGAAAATACGGGTATGCTGCTATGGGTGGGCTTGGGTTTTTCGTTGTTGATATTTCCAACCCCGCTCATATGAAAGTAGTTAGTAATCTTAATTTTCCTGCAAGTGTCGCCGGCACCGAAGCCGACTATATCGACATCAGCCAAGTTAAAACCAGCGGGCTTCTTTATTTTTCTGGTTATCCCCTTAATAACGATTGCTGGGAACCTTACAAAGACGTTCATATCATTGATGTGAATGACCCGGAAAAACCCAAAAAAATTGGTGTATTACCACGACCTGCGGCACCGAAAGATGCTCCTTTTGTTGATTTTTGTCAGCGTGGCGGAAGTTTTGGCCCGAAGCGAACCGGATATTACACGCAGCCAGGCGTATCACGCGAAGGTATTCTTCCTTTTAATTTCTATAACGCTGGTCTTCAAGTCTTTGATGCGACTGACCCCAAGAACCCGACAGTCGGCGCGTATTTTGTACCTCGATTTGATGAAACCAGGATGCCTGATTACGCGATCGGTAATTTAAGCCACAGCGTATATGTTGAATATGACAGAAATCTTTTCTGGCTATTCACCAACCATGGTATTTACGTATTGTCTAGTCCGATGCTTGGCGAGCCAAGTTTCGACATGCCTGAAAAAGCGTGGCCCCCAAGGCCATAAACGATAATAAAAAGTATTTTAATTCGCCCAGAATTTTGGTGAAAAAAGAACTAGTACAGCAAAAAGTTCCAGCCTGCCAAGCAACATACCAAATATTAACAGCCATTTGGAAATATCCGGTAGCTCCTGAAAAGTACCAGACGGTCCGATAATAGGACCCAATGCCGGACCTACATTGGCCATTGCTGTTCCCGCTCCGGAAACAGCTGTAACAAGATCCAGACCCGTCAGTGATAAACATAATGCAAGAAGAAAAAAACATACTACAAACAAAAATAGATAGGAAAGAACCGATCCGGTTACACTCTCATCGATTGGTCCGCCATTATAGCGCGGAATGAATATTCCGTTAGGTCTTAGCAGCTTTTTAAAATGGGCCGCGCACATGGAAATAAGAACTTGAAATCGGAATATTTTAATACCGCAAGATGTGGATCCGGCACATCCACCAATAAACATAATGAAAAAGAACAATGTGATCGGCATCGAACCCCAAGCGGTGTAATCAGTGGTTGCGTAGCCTGTACCCGTTAGAATCGACACAACGTTAAATGTGGTGTATCTCAGTGCTTCTTCAAAGTCATAAACGTTAGTGAACCATACCCATACCGTCATAAAGGCAACCAATATTAATGTAAGTGCTAAAAACCACCTTACCTGACTATCATGATAAAAACCGCTATTCTGCCCGCGTAAAAGACGCAAATAAAGTAAAAATGGTAAACTTCCTATGATCATGAAAAACGTGACTGTGTAATCAATTAGTGCACTATCGAAATGACCAATTGATCCATCCGAGGTTGAAAACCCACCAGTAGCGATTGTCGTGAAAGAATGACAGACTGCTTCAAATGGCGTCATCCCAGCGAGCCAAAATGTAACGGCACAGATGATAGTCAAACCAACGTAAAGAAGTGAAAGTGCAGACGCCAACTGCGTCGCGCGCGGCAGCAATTTATCAGACACATCAAAGCTTTCAATTTTAAAGAGCTGCATACCCCCGATTTGCAGGATGGGTAAAATTGCTACAGCCATAACGATAATACCAACACCACCAAACCACTGTAAAAGGCTCCTCCATAATAGAATACCCGGCGGAACGCCATCAAGACCGGTAATAACCGTCGAACCCGTCGTAGAAATACCTGACATTGCCTCGAAATAAGCGTCTGTATAACTAAGGGAAAGTTCGGAAAAAACAAAAGGAAGTGCGCCGAAGGCTGGCATAAGTAACCATGAAACAAAGGTGAGCAAAAAAGCTTGTTGGACCGTAAATTCATCATATTCGGCGCGATTACTCAGATAAAGACTGGCACCAAAAAAAACGACTATTCCCGAAATTAGAGCGAATACCTGCCAATCCGGATTGCCGACCGCCAAATCCACTATTACAGGCAATAGCATACCAAACCCTATGATCAGCAGAAATATGCCGGACACCATCCAGATTGGACGAAAATCTATCAAGTCTCTCGCCCCTCCTTCATCGTTTATCCCCCTAAGGCATTCAATGGACCAACGACCGCGAGAAATTCTCTTCGCGTTTTATCATCTTTGCGAAAAGCTCCTGCCATCCGGCTTGTAACCATGGATACGCCATGCTTTTGCACACCTCGGGTGCTCATACATTCGTGCGTTGCCTGAATAACGACCCCAACACCGTGAGGATCCAAAATGTCTTGAATGCAATCCGCAATTTGCGCCGTCATTTTTTCCTGCACTTGTAATCTTTTTGCATATGTTTCCACAACCCGTGCAAGTTTGCTTATCCCAACAACTTTATTGTTTGGAAGATAACCAACATGCGCCCGGCCAATGATCGGGGCCATGTGATGCTCGCAATGTGATGAAAATGGTATATCACGCAACACAACCATTTCATCGTATCCACTGACTTCCTCGAAAGTACGCGATAAGTATTCGTGCGGGTCTTGCGCATATCCACGGTAAAATTCATCATATGAACTCACAACCCTCTTTGGCGTGTCAATTAATCCTTCACGCGCAGGGTTTTCACCGGCATACCTCAGCAATGTACGTACAGCATCCTCGGCTTGCTTTCGGCTGGGTTTTTTATTTTGTTTTTGGTTCAATATACTTCCTTACACTAATGTACCAGGCGATCATCTGTTGGAATATCGAGCGAAAAGGTGGGTATCTCTACATCAAAATATGATCCATCATTTAGTTTCATTTTATAACTGCCCGTCATAAAACCAGATGTGGTGGTTAGGGGAGCTCCGCTAGTATACTCAAAAGCTTCGCCGGGCTCTAATACGGGTTGTTCACCGACGACACCTTCCCCCTCTACCTCATGGGTCAGGCCATTTCCATCCGTAATCACCCAATGCCTTCTTTCAAGTTTAACTGTTTCACTACCATGATTTTCAATTTGGACTTGATATCCCCATACATAGTGGCGGTCATCCGGCTCAGATTCCTGATCCAAATAAAAGGGCTCTACCGATACACCGATATCGTTTGTGACGGATTTATACGTTTTTTTTTCACTCATAACATTCAAACCTTAAACTATTGCCGCTATAAGCCGGCTATTTGTGCCGCACGTGCAAAATCTTCTATTAAATCATCCGTATGTTCAAGGCCCACAGACAAACGAAGCATGCTATCTGTGATCCCCATTCCCAAGCGTGCGCTCTCTTCAACAGATTTATGCGTAGTGCTCGCAGGGTGTGTCATCAAACTTTTTGCATCACCAATATTATTTGAAATATCAGTAACTTCCAAGGCATTAAGGAATTTGAACGCTTGTTCGCGGCCTTCCGGCACAAACATTGTCACAACGGAGCCTCCCGCTGACATTTGTTTCATGGCAAGTTCATGTTGTTTAAAGTCGGCTCTACCCGGATAGTTAACGCAGGTAAAAACGTCCAAATCAATAAGAGTATCGGCGATGATAGCTGCGTTCGCACACATTTTATCAATGCGCAGATCCATAGTTTCCATACCTTTTAGCATTACCCAAGCATTAAAAGGACTTAGATTTGGTCCCGTATGACGAATATAAGGTAAAATTGTCTCTTCCATAATTTCTTCACTGGTTAAGATACACCCGCCGTGTCAGCTTCCTTGACATTCTATATGCTTTGTCGTTGAATTTATCACGATATCCGCTCCATATTGCATCGGTTTTTGCAATAAAGGTGTCGCAAATACGTTGTCGACAACGACCTGCGCACCATTTTCATGGGCCAGGTCGCAAACAAACCCTATATCAACCACATCAAGCGTCGGATTGGCGGGTGATTCCAAGAAAACAGCCGTGGTATTTGGCTGCATGGCATTTTTCCATGCTTCATTATCCTCACCGTCAACAAGGGTTGCTTCAACCCCAAATTTGGGCAGAATGTTTTCGATAAACACTCGGCACGAACCAAAAAGTGTCTTACTGGATACGACATGATCACCGGTTTTAACGATTGAAAGCATCGCTGACGTCATAGCGGCCATGCCCGTGGCAGTAGACCGCGCCTGCTCCGCCCCTTCTATAAGTGCCATCTTATCTTCAAACATGGCGCATGTAGGATTGCGTAAACGGGAATATGTATATCCGTCCTGTTCCCCTTCAAATCGGGCGGCCGCGTCTTCGGCACAATCATAAGCATATCCGGACGTCATAAACATAGCTTCACTGGTCTCACCAATTTCGCTACGATATGTACCACCGCGCACAAGCTTAGTTTGCAAGCGCCAACTTTCAGTGATGTTTTTATTCTGTCCAGTATCTCTTTTCATTGTTCCCAAACCTTATTCAAACTTAATTATGGCGATTATGGTATAAACGCATATATAAATCTACCAAAGAAAGCTAGTTACTACAGTAAAGACCGGCAAGTACACAAATATTTAATAAAAACAGATTATTTGAAAAAAATTTGGAAAAATTCGACCCAGATGCGGCCTTTTTCGTATATACACTATACACAGGGGATGACAATCGAAAAACACTCCCCATATACAGGACTGGAAATCTTAACTGAAATACAGAATTTAATGCGAACATACTTGTTTATTTTGTCTTTTGTGTCGATGGTGATAATTAATTTTACACCATTTGATCTTGCTATGGCCGATATAAATCCGCAAGAAAATCAGCAATCTGAATTGCTTTATTCTGGCAAAGAAGTTCCCGCTATACACACTGATCAAAATCTATGGAACATCATTTCCCAGTTTTTGACGGAGGCAGAAGCGGAAAAGAAAATTTTTTCTTTCCATTTCAATAAACACCGTCATTCTATTACTCCGTACGAACATGATGTTAAAAATCTATATGCTATCCCTATAGATCATCAATATTTGCTCGATGAACCTCCAAATTCATAACCTTAAATCTACTTAACATCTATCTAACGCTCTTGTTCCAGACGAGTTCTCGTATCAGCAGCGTTAATTTAAATTATAATATGAATAAAATAGATTCATAAACTCATGGTATGATAATAATCTGATTTTATGAAGTTCGAAAGGAATACAAAATGGATTTAACTACTCACTGGGTCGGCGTTGCCGCCATTGTCGTATTTGTCCTATCATATTCTTTAGTAATTGCTGAAGAATATTTACATCTTAAAAAATCAATCCCTGTGATCTTTGGTGCCGGAATCATATGGTGCATTGTCGCGTTCCAATATATGAGCGACCCCACTCACGCTACCGAAGAAGCAATAAAACATCTTCTTATCGAATTTGGCGAGCTGTTCTTGTTCTTGCTCGCCGCGATGACTTATGTGAATTCCATGAACGAACGTGGTGTGTTTGACGCATTACGTTCATGGCTTGTTTGGCATAATTTTACCTATCGGCAATTGTTCTGGATTACCGGAGCGTTAAGCTTTTTCCTGTCACCAATCATCGATAACTTAACCACCGCCCTCGTGATGTGCGCTGTAATTCTTGCTGTGGGTAAGGGAAACAGAAACTTCATCAGTATCGCCTTCGTTAACATCGTTATTGCAGCAAACGCCGGTGGCGCATTTAGCCCGTTTGGTGACATTACAACGCTTATGGTATGGCAAACAGGAATCATAGATTTTTGGACTTTCTTCAATCTGTTTATTCCATCTGTTGTTAATTACATCATCCCGGCGACGATTATGTCTTTTGCCATAAGCACAAAAACGCCCGAAGTAGAGAAGGAAACCGTGTACATGCAACGTGGTGCAAAACGTATTATGGTTTTATTTGGATTAACCATTGCGACCGCGGTATCATTCCACAGTTTTTTACACATACCGCCATTTCTCGGTATGATGGTAGGGCTCGCATACTTAAAGCTGTTTGGGCATTATCTGCAAAGAACACACGAAGATGCATTGGTCAAAATGCCCGGTGAGAATATGGGGGTTGGCGAAGTTGGAGACACACGTAAATTTGATAGCTTCCGCGAAATCGCACGGGCCGAGTGGGACACATTGTTGTTTTTTTTCGGCGTGATCATGTGTGTAGGCGGGCTCGGTTTTATCGGATATTTAAGTCTCGCATCCAATTATATGTATGTGGAAATGGGGCCAACATTTGCCAACATCATGGTTGGTTTCTTATCGGCAATTGTCGATAACATCCCGGTTATGGTTGCAGTTTTGCAAATGGATCTCACGATGGATACGTCACAGTGGCTTCTCGTAACATTAACTGCAGGTGTTGGGGGAAGTATGCTCTCTATCGGTTCCGCCGCCGGTATTGCCCTTATGGGTCAGTCAAGAGGCCAGTATACTTTCTTTGGTCATATGAAATGGACACCGGTAATCGCCCTTGGTTACGCTGCCAGTATTTGGGTTCATCTGTGGCTCAATGACCGTTTTGCAGGCGTCATGCCATAACACTTAGCTCCCTGCGGGCGTAATAAAAACGCTGGCAGGGTTACCTCTTTTAATAATATGTTTGCGACGCAGGGCTGGTGAATAAGTTTTAATTGCTTTTTCATGAAAATCCGACTTAAGATAAAAAAAACAAAATCTCTGGTTAGCAATAATATAATTAAAAATGGGACGACGCATGTCATTACTAGATGGAAAATTAATAGCATTTCTTAGCATGATGGGGATGATGATACTTGGGTTAGCCCAACAAAGTTATTCACAAAATACGCAAATAAATCCCGAAATATTTAAAAATATGAAATGGCGCGACATCGGCCCCTCCCGGGGTGGTCGGTCCACCGCTACAGCAGGAATTGAAGGTGATCATCTTACCTATTATATGGGAACGACGGGCGGCGGCTTGTGGAAAACAGAAAATGCCGGTATCAGCTGGACTAATATCTCCGATGGTTTTTTTGAGACAGCTACAATCGGCGCCATTGATGTCGCGGATAGCGATCCCAACGTTATCTATGCTGGAACAGGCGAAGCACCACTGCGCGGAATGAAGCTTTCCCACGGTGACGGTGTTTATAAATCGACAGATGCCGGTAAAACATGGGCTAATGTGGGCCTCAAAAATACTCGGCAAATCGCAAGAATAAGAATACACCCCGCCAATCCGGATATCCTTTATGTATCAGCGCAGGGGAAACCCTTGGGGAGGTAACGAAGAAAGAGGCGTTTTTAAATCAATTGATGGTGGTCAAAAGTGGACAAGGTCCCTATATATAAATGATCTGACCGGTGCCGTTGATCTTAGTATGGACCTTAGTAATCCACGTGTTTTATATGCGGCGATGTGGGATCATCAACGAACCCCATGGCAGGTAAGAAGTGGCGGCGGTTCAAATTCAAGCGCTATATATAAAACAACTGACGCGGGCGAAAGTTGGGAAAAAATAGGCAATGGACTTCCCGATGAAATGGGAAAAATTGGCGTAGACGTGTCGCAGGCAAGCCCAGAAAGAGTTTATGCTATCGTTGAAGCAGAAGGTGATCTTGGCGGTCTATATCGTTCAGATGATAGTGGAGAGACTTTTAAACTGCTAAATAAAGATCACATCCTAAAAGCGCGTGCCTGGTATTACCAGCATATATTCGCTGACCCAAGTGACGAAAATCTCGTTTATATTTTAAATGCGCCGATCATGAAGTCGATCGACGGTGGAAAAACATTTGCAAAACTATCCGCCACACATGGCGACAATCACGATCTTTGGATAAACCCTGGTGATAGTAATATTATGATTAATGCCAATGATGGCGGTGCAAGTGTTTCTTTAGACGGCGGCAAAAGCTGGTCAAGCCAAAATAATCAGCCAACCATGCAAATTTACCGCCTGTCGGTTGATAACGGATTTCCTTATCGCGTCTACGGCTCACAGCAGGACAACTCAACGATGTCATTGCCCAGTCGATCAAAATCAGGTGGCATCGGTATTGGTAACTGGATGTCCGTGGGCGGCGGCGAAAGCGCCCATATCGGTTTTGATCCCAATAATCCGGAACTCGTTTACGCGACCAATATTGCTGGTGGTATAACCGAATGGACACGGTCCACAAAGCAAGTTCGCTCTATTGTACCTTATCCTGAACGTACCTTTGCAGTTCCGCCAAGTGGTTTGAAATATCGCGCAAACTGGAACGCTCCATTGTTTGTTTCCGCTCACAATTCGGAAGCGATTTATTACGGCACCCAAATGGTCCTAAAATCGACGGACCGTGGTGTAAGTTGGCAGGAAATAAGTCCGGACCTCACCCGCAACAATAAGGAACACCAGGGCGCAGGCGGTGTGCCATTCACAAATGAACAGGTGAGCGGCGAAAATTACGCCAATCTTTTTTACCTTGTTGAATCTCCTCTTCAACAAGGCGTTGTCTGGGCCGGCTCGGATGACGGATTAGTTCATATTACACAGGACGATGGCGGCAGCTGGAATAACATTACCCCCCGTGGCATGGATGAATGGCAAGTAAACGCGATCGAAGCATCCCCGCATGATGTCGGCACGGCCTATGTTGCGGTCACCGGATATAAAATGAATAATTTTGAACCGCACATTTACCGCACCGATAATTTTGGAAGGAGCTGGAAAAAAATCGTCAAGGGACTACCGGGAGACACATTTGTACGAGTGGTTCGCGAAGACCCTGATCAGGAAGGCTTGCTTTACGCAGGAACAGAGTCAGGATTATATATTTCATCTGACAACGGTGATAACTGGCAGGAATTTCAGCTTAATTTACCTAAAACACCGATAACAGACCTTAAATTACGCCATGGAGACCTGATCGCGGCTACGCAAGGTCGCGGTTTTTGGATACTTGATGATATTTCACCAATCCATCACGCAGAGAATGTTTCGGCATCATCGAATTATCTTTTTAATATTCGCGATATTTACCGTAAATTAAATGGCCGCACCCTGGGCGGGGGTAACGGCAAAAACCCGCAGGACGGTGCTATAATTAATTATCACTTAAGCATCGACACGCCTGAAGATGCAGTGGTAAAAATTGAAATTTTTGACGCGGGTAATAAGTTAGTGAGAGAATATTCAAGCGATAGCAATGAACTTTGTTCAATTGATCCTTACTCTACCGCTAAGCCATCTTCACCATCCAATGGACCGGGCTTTAATCAATTTTCATGGAACTTAAAATCAGAACCCCTCGCCTGCAATGCTGGTTTACTTGTATCACCAAGAAGCGGAGCATTCGCTGTGGTACCGGGTCAATATTCAGCTAAGTTAATTGTCGGGGATTATCAACAAAGTGTGAGTTTTAATGTTAATGCCAATCCGGAATTGCCGAATATTGCCGGAAATTATGGTGAATATGGTCAGATCACCTCAGCGTTATTTACAGCTACAAATGAAATGATAGAAAACGTAAAAAAAATTGGTGCGCTTATAAAACAAGTGAACGTCATTATAGAGGTCAGTAAATCCGATTTGGCGCGCGATAAAGGTGCCGAGCTTATTAAAACGCTTAATGTTTGGCACGATAAAATCATCAATACGGACCTTCAAACCAGTCAGGATATCATTAGATACGAAAATAAAATGGCGTTGAATTTCAGTTTCTTGTTGGGTGATCTAAGTGGTGCTGACATACCGCTAAGTGTGGGTTCAAAAAAAGTGGCCCAAGTATATTTGGCTGATTGGGAAAATGTTAAGTCAGAATTTAATGATATCATGGCAAAAGATGTCCCGTCCTTTAATAGTGAAATGAGAGCAGCGGGTCT
Organism: Emcibacteraceae bacterium; assembly: GCA_021774795.1. Taxonomy (GTDB): domain Bacteria; phylum Pseudomonadota; class Alphaproteobacteria; order Sphingomonadales; family Emcibacteraceae; genus Pseudemcibacter. Next base: position 91,111 of record JAJFIR010000031.1, read on the forward strand.
ACCGGAGCTTTTCATTCCCTAATTTAAGAGTAGCTAAAGTTTTATTTGACCACAGCATTTCCCATAGTGACGGCTGTCAAAAATACATTCTTTGCGCTTCGCATCATGGCCGGTGTATTTGCCCATTCGTCGGCAAAGCCACGGTTTCCACCCCGTCTAATCGTTCCACCGCCAAGGCCAATAGACGGCGTTCCCCCTGCTATAGAAATATTCAAATTTGCCGAACCCGCATTTGATAACGTTGGCTCATATCCCAAATAATTTGAAATACTAATCGCCGTCTGAACTAACGTAGATTCCAGCGCACCTTCGATTTGACCAGGGGGCGTGTCTGAAACCACCTCCATTTCAAGAGCAATACCAAGTTCCGTTGAAACATCACTTATTATCTTGCGCACTTTACTTTCCATCGTCTCTATAATTTCCAGATCAAGCGACCGAACATCCAGAGAGAACCAGCCACTGGCCGGTTTATGATTAAATACCGATCCACTGTTTAATATCGCTACGTTTAATCGCGCGCGGCGATCTGCAAATTCCTGCGGTTCCGAAATTTGCAATATCCTGTCCACTGCCCTTCCGATCGCCTGATTTACATTAGGCACTCCGCCAAGCAAAGCGTGTCCTGCGGGACCAGTTGCGTTAATGCGCCACCGATGAATGCCTATTGCGCCGTAACTTATACTATGGCCATCGCCCAGCACGTCAACAAAACCAATGGCCACATCGCGGTATTCTTCATATAAAGCGCGCATACCACGTAAACCTGTTTCCTCTTCTGCGACGCCTGCGAATATTATGTCATGTTCAGGCACAAAACCACTGTCTACGAGCACTTTGGCCGCCGTCAACGCCGCAACGGTAGTGGACGTTGTGTTTGTTCCCGGCCCAACTACCCTATCGCCGGAAATTACAGGTAGCTTGCCTGAAGCCCTTTGATGTTCGGCGACTGTGGCTAAATCATCAAGAGTAGAGATGAATATCAGGGCTTTGCCCGACCGTCCTTTAATTTTTCCCACTACGTTAGGCGCACCAGTTACATGAACATCTGAAAGACCAATTTTTCGCATCTGCACTGCTACGGCTTGTGCGCGCTCATGTTCCTGACCAGACGGCGAAATAATGCCACCAATTTGCACAAGTAAATTTTCAGTATCGCCCCTCGCCGCATCAATAGCATCAAGTCCTTTCTGAACGGCAATATCGGATACTGCTTCATCAATCGTTCGCTCCCCTGCAATTGCCGGGATACCGACAATCAAAATAAACAGACACAAAAATAATCCAAAAATAATTCTCATTTTGACCTTCCCATATTTAATCTATTATTTATAGTAACTAACCATAGAAATGAAATGAGCGCAATTAATCAGAATTCTTTTATAACGTCTGGTGTTCGCAAGGATATATTATGGGGCATGTGGTCAACAGAAATAATGGTTCCAACCAACACACTTGGGATAAACGTCCGTGGACACTGGCAATAATTGCTACTGCATCTTACCCCTTTTTACTGAAGCTGTTTTCTTGGTCTATATACAAATACAATAATTTAGATAATTTAATTTATATTATGTTGGCAATTATCGCGGTTTTAATTGCAGTATCCATCCCATTTTTGACTGTTTGGGCACTTACAACAATACGAAATAAACTGCAAGCCAACACTGCCGCGATGCGCATCCTGCTATATCTCTTTGCTGCCACTGCTCCTGTGTATATTTTAACTCTTCAAATTATGGGGTTTATTGGCATCAGCGCGTGGCATACGGGGCTATGGTGCACGTTGGTTTTAGTGATGGGATTGTTCCTAACATTGACAAACAACAATAATTCAAGACACCGAAAGACAAATTATAATTATAAAATTGTCCGTAGAATTCACGGTATCAGCGCAATATTACTCATTTTTGGTTTTGTTGGGTTACATCTAAGCAATCATGTTTTTGCACTCGATTCAAACATATTGCATGAAGAATTTAGAGTGCTGTTCAACAGTTGGTATCAATCAGATTATGTGGAACCTGCTCTTTTCGCTCTGCTGGCAACGATGGGCATATCGGGCGTCTTAATGGCGCGACGTTACACGGGTTCGCAAGGAGACATTTTTCGTCATCTACAAATTAGTTCCGGTATATTTTTGATATTTTTCCTGTGCGCACATGTGAATGCTGTTCTCAGCGCACGGTCAATTGGCACCGAAACTGACTGGATTTTTGCAACCGGACAAAATGGATTAATTAACAGCAGTGGTATATTAATCCCTTATTATCTACTGTCTGTAGTAATGATTATTCTTCATGCTTCCTTGGGTTTACGAACGGCGTTACTTAGTCACAAAACCAGTCCCGAAAAAGCGAACAAAGTTTTTTACGTTTTAATATCGCTGGGCGCAGCATTTTCCATAGTCATAAGTGCCGCCGTGCTTGGCCTGCGTATCTAAGCCGTCATTCATACTTACTTATTTTTATTTTGGCTTTTAGGTCAGTGCGGCAAAAAGCATGTAAAAAACAGGTTTGTTCACCCATATCAAGAACCGTTCGCACATAATCATCCTCATGTTCACTTTTAATATAGACATGGGTTTCCACAGGGTCTGCGGCTCCGGGTTTGCCAGTGCCGCCAGAAGCGCCTCCTTTTGAGAAGTGAGTATCCTGAATCACAGTATACGACTCCAAATTTTTCTTTGAAATTTTAGCGTATCGACCTAATTGAGTCATATAGCAAAACCCTATACCGGCCGATATGTAGCTTATGGCGTTTGGTGCCCTGCCTTTTTCATCAGACAGAAAATGAAATATTGAACCATGTGGGTTATAAAGCTGCTGCTCAATCTGTTTAACACCATCATCACGAAGCGTACATATTCCGCGAATATGCAGTAGACGATCCTGTTCGTCGGCAAGACTTGAGCCGTGACTTGAATTGGTATCTACCGTTTTTGGACTTAATCCTGCTTTTCGAATTAGATCATTTTCGCCGCCGGATTGAAGTTTTTCCATATCTGCTATTTTAACTGCGCCAAGAACATTGCCTACGGGTTTTGCTTTGCCAAGACCAATATCATTTCCGTTATGATTAAGCATGAATAGGCTCTCTTTTTCGCCGCGCATTAAGCCGTTAAGGGGAGAAGCAGTCACAGCATCATAAACCAGACTTGTCAAAGTTTCCTTATCAGCGTCACTATCAACTAGAGCTTCCAGATCAATATTTTTTGCGCCACCAATCATCGTGCCACGCAAAGCTGACCCTTTCATAGTGTAGTAGTTATCCTGAATTAGTCTGACATTTCCGATGCTAATTCCGCGCTGTTTTGCCAACGCCAAAACTTCATTCATGTAGGAAGAAACCATGCCAGTTGTCAGAAATGAAAGTGGGCATGGGGCAGCATCGAAACCGTTTAGATAAGCCCCTTCATCAGATGATAATCGCCATATTACATCAGAGTTTGAACTTGCAACAATCGCTTCTTTCTGCATCACTGATAAAGAGCGTACATGTAATCTCACCGCATCACCCAAACGAACTTCCGGTGCTTTTATGGGTGAAATATCATCCGCAACCTGAAAGAAAAGAGGTTTACCGCAATCCAACAAAACATTCGGGCCATCCGACATATGTTATCTCCATTATTTTTTGATAAACTAACCACACTATGGGTTAAAGAGCAACCAACTGTGGATAGTTAGGGCAAGAATATTAACCTAACTAATGATTGTTTAATTGAATTTATTAACCTATAATATCCTATCTATATTGTTTAGTTTATAAATTAGGACCCCTACCATATGGCCGTTCAACCAGACGAACGAAGGACAAATAATCGATTGTCAGTGCTGCTGGATGAAGCGGCCAAACAATTTGCCTCTAAAGGATACCGCGGCACGACAATGCGGTCTATTTCTAAAAATATTAACATGCTTCCGGGATCAGTATATTATCATTTCAAATCAAAAGAAGCTCTGTTACTGGCCGTATATGAAGTAGGGGTTCAGACCATAACTGAAACTGTTAACGACGCTATCAATAATCAGGAAGAACCTTGGGATAAATTGAAAGCCGCAGTTGCGGCCCATTTAGGTGGCGTGCTCGATAAAAATAACTACGCCCGCATTATCATAAACATTCTACCTAGCGAAGTTGAAGATCTCGAAGAAAAGCTTACTGAATTACGCGACCAGTATGAGAATATATTCGTAAATTTAATTGACGAATTGCCTTTAAATAATGAGATAAACAGAACCATGTTTAGATTGATGTTGCTTGGTGCAATCAATTGGGCTCAGGTGTGGTACCGACCTGATACCGAAAACCCGGAAAAGATTGCAACCACTTTTATAAACTTTATGAGAAATCCGGCGGATAACAAAATAGTTTAACAGAACAAGTAATTCAATTAGCCATTTAATGGGGATAAACAATGCATGCCGATAATACTGGAGTAACATGGTCATCACGCACCGTATTTATTTTGGCAGCCGTCGGTAGTTCTGTTGGGCTGGGAAATATCTGGAAATTTCCTTATACCGCAGGTGCCAACGGCGGCTCATTGTTCGTTGTTACATATATTTTGGCGGTAATAATTATTGTTGCTCCCATTTTGACAGCGGAATTAATGCTGGGACGCCTTGGCAATCAAAGTCCGATTGACACGATGAACAAGCTTAGTACTGAATATGGCGCACATAAAGCATGGCGGATAATTGGATGGCTCGGCATAGTAATTTCATTTCTCGTCCTGAGCTATTTTTGTATGATTTCCGGGTGGACTATGGCCTATGCAATTAAAGCGGGCGAGGGTATTTTCGAAGGGGTGACCCCCACCGAAACCGGATTAATTTTTGACTCATTTCTCAGCAACCCTCTGCGACTGGTGCTATGGCACCTACTCTTTATGTGCCTTACAGCGTTTATCGTCTCCAGAGGTGTTAATAAGGGACTGGAAAAAACAGTTAGTCTTCTAATGCCGGTTTTCTTCGTTATGATTATTATGATGGCAATCTATAGCAGTGTTGTCGGTGATTTTGGACAGGGATGGCGCTTCATGTTTGATTTTAATCTATCAGAACTTAAAGGCGATATGATTCTTATCGCTCTTGGGCAAGCCTTTCTATCAAATAGTGTTGCTATGGCCATTATGCTGACCTACGGATCATATGCGCCTAAGAATGTCTCATTGGGAAAATCAGCACTTGTTATAACTGGCGCAGATACAATGGTAGCGCTCACTGCGGGACTTGCTATTTTCCCGCTTGTATTTGCCTACGGCTTGGAGCCAGCAGAAGGGCCGGGTCTTATTTTCGTAACGCTCCCTATTGCTTTTGGCCAGATGCCCGGCGGCCAGTATATTGGTGTACTGTTTTTTGTATTGCTCGGGATTGCTTCCATAACGTCAACAATTTCACTTTTAGAGCCATTTGTTTCACACCTTATCAAAAAGTTCAACCTGTCACGTCGCCGCATGGCTATCGTCGCAGGAACTTCAGCTTTTCTTATGGGGCTGTTGCCAATATTCTCGTTCAATATATGGTCAGACATATTTCCCCTCAAATGGATAGAAGGATTTGAAAGTGCCACATTCTTCGTACTGATTGATTTAATGGTCAATAATATATTGTTACCAATCAGTGGCTTGTTAATTGCCCTTTTTGTGGGATGGAAAATTCCTGTCCTAACACTAAAAGATAATTTTAATAATGCCCCTGAATTTGTTTTTAAACTTTGGATTTTCCTTATTCGATATGCTGTACCCGTGGCACTACTCGCCATCCTCGGGTCAAATTTGATTATCTGATAAGAATATATGCCAGGGAGAATATTAAGTACTTGACAGCGACTAAATATTATTGTTAAAAAAACAATCGTTTGTTTAATAATAATAATACATAATAAAAAGGATAAAACCCTATGAGTGTATTTGAAGCAGCCGATTTTGATAATCATGATGAAGTCGTTTTCGTAAATGACGAAACCGTTGGTTTAAAAGCCATTATCGCTGTGCATAACATAAATCGTGGGCCCGGCCTCGGTGGCATGCGTATGAGACCTTATAAAAATAGCAAAGAAGCATTGCAGGATGTTCTCAGGCTATCAAAAGGGATGACCTATAAAGCTGCAATGATGGACGTTAAACTGGGAGGTGCGAAGTCAGTTGTTATTGGCGATCCGAGAAAGGATAAAACACCCGAACTTCTTGCTGCAATGGCAGAAGCAATCGATCATTTGGGCGGCCGTTATATTGCGGGCGAAGACATTGGAACAAATCCGCTGGATATGAAAGAACTTAAAAAAGGCACTCAATATGTTAGCTGCCTTAGAGAAGAAGACGGCGGCCTGGGGGACCCGGCCCCTATAACGGCACTCGGTACCATGCATGCGATTAAAGCGGGATTAAATCATTGCAATAATTCAGTAGATTTAAACGGTGTTCATGTCGCGGTTCAAGGTGTCGGCAATGTGGGTGAAGACGTGTGTCGTCAACTTTCAGAGGCTGGTGCGAAAATTACGATATCAGATGTATATCCGGATGTGGTTGAGCGTGTCGCAAAACAATATAATGCTGATGTCGTTGCACCGGAAGAAATTTATGATGTAGACGCAGATGTCTTTTCCCCCTGCGCAATCGGCGCGATCGTCAACGACGACACCATTTCTCGTCTAAAAGTAAAAATCATAGCAGGGTCAGCTAACAATCAACTGGCAACTGAAGCACACGGTCAACAGCTGGCCGAGAAAGGCATAGTTTACTTACCGGATTATGTTGCCAATGGCGGAGGCAACATTGTTTGCGCTGCTGAGTGGTATAAGGAAGGCTTCGGTGGTGTACTCGCTCAGGTGGCTAAAATCTATGATACCTGCACCGAAATACTGGAATATGCAAAGACAAACAATACCGCAACAAATTTTGCAGCCAATAAAATTGCTGAGGAGCGATTTCAAAATTAAATAAAACAAGGCGTAATAAGATGAGCACGCAGACTGATAAAAAATTTACTGGTAATCCACGGGAACCGGTTCCTGTGCCGCTTTCGCGGGCAAACGAGCTTGATATTCGTCAGGTACTGGATAGCGAAGGAAATGTAAACGGAAATATTTCAGACCCCAATTTATCAGAAGAAGAAATGCGTAAATTTTATGAGATGATGATGCTTGTGCGCGCCATCGATGATCGTGGATGGAAATTGCAACGTTCCGGTCGAATAGCATTCTGGATCCCCATTCTTGGTCAGGAGGCCGTACAGGTTGCTGTTACATGTGCGCTTGATGACCATGATTGGATCTTTCGCGCCCACAGGGAACTCGCCGTTTGGCTTCTTCGCGGAAATTCTCTTGAAATGATGTTTGCGCAATTTTACGGTGCTGAACAGGAGCCACTTCGTGGTCGGCGCCTTCCCTGTTTAATAGGCAGTAGAGATATAAACCTGATCTCAAGCACAACCCAGGTCGGCGCTAGTTTGCCCCATGCGGTCGGCGCAGCTTGGGCTGCTAAATTAAAAGGTGGAAAAGAAAAAGTTTTAATATTTTTTGGTGATGGTTCCGCGTCACGAGGTGAATTTCATTCAGCAATGAACTTCGCGGGCATACACCAGCCGCCCGTCATCATGGTGTGTGTGAATAACGGATGGGCTGTGACCACGCCGTTGGACCGTCAAACTGCCGTGGATAACTTCGCCTCCAAAGGTGACAGTTACGGTGTACGGAACGTTCGGGTTGATGGCAACGATCCATTGGCTCTTTATACTGTCACAAAAGATGCACATGATAATATTGAAAAATATGGCCCTACTCTAATCGAAGCGGTAACATTCAGGCTCGGATATCATACGTCATCCGACAACCCGGACCTCTACCGACATGAACAGGAATGTGAACTTTGGCGTCCGTGGGACCCCATCCGGCGTACCCGCCTCTATATGGAAAATAAAGGATGGTGGGACCAAAGCAAGGAAGACGCTCTTATTACCCTTCATCAGGACGAAATACAAACTGCGGTTACATCTGCCGAAGCCATGGATATACCGGGGCCGGCATCACAATTTGATGATGTGTTTGCCGAAACCAACTGGATGTTGGAAGAACAAAAAGCAAGAATTTTGAGTGAAGTCAGCGAAGGAAGCTCCGATGACTAAGATGACTGTACTCGAAGCGTTAAACGCAGCAATGGCTCATGAACTTGAACATGATCCCGATGTAGTACTTCTCGGTGAAGATATCGGTATCGCAGGCGGTATATTCAGGACAACACAAGGACTTCAAAACCGATTTGGCAAAGACCGTGTTATTGACACGCCGCTCGATGAAAAAGGCATAGCCGCGCATGCAGTGGGCATGGCTTTATACGGAATGAAGCCCGTTGTAGAGATTCAGTTTTCCGGGTTTATCCATGATTGTATCGAACAAGTTATGTTTTGCGGCGCAAAATACCGATGGGTATTGGGCGGGGAATATTCGGTTCCCATGACAATAAGGGCTCCTTCATTTGGTGGTATTATGGGTGGAATATGGCATTCACATAGCCCTGAGTCATATTTCGCCCATGGCAGCGGCATTAAAATCATTGCTCCCAACACGCCGCAAGACGCCTACAGTATGCTTATTGCAGCAATCCGCGATCCCGACCCTGTTTTGGTTTTAGAACCTGTTCCTCTTTACCGGACTCTACGTGGAGAAGTAGATGTTGATTTGCCGGTTCCAGAAATTGGAAAAGCAGAAATCAAAAGACCCGGTGCGGATGTTACTGCTCTTGTCTATGGGCCGCTGACCCATAAAACTGTGGAAGTCGCCGAAAGTCTTAGCAAGGAAAAAAATATTGATGTCGAAGTTATTGATCTTAAATCACTAATACCGTTTGACATTGATACCATCATAAGTTCAGTCGAAAAGACTGGCAAACTTGTCATCATCCACGAAGCGTCCCAAACCATGGGATTTGGAGCGGAAATTGCGGCTTCAGTGCAATCAAAAGCGTTCGGTTACCTTGAAGCGCCAATAGACAGAGTGTGTGCGCCGGATGTCCCGCATTCTTACAGGGTTGGCGACGAATTTTATATCCCCAATAAAGACCGGATTCGTGCCGGAATTATCAAAACAATGGAGGCCGTATATTAATGTTTGATTTTAAGTTACCCGATATCGGAGAAGGTCTCGCAGAAGCCGAAATCATTGACTGGACAATAGAAAAAGGCCAAACAGTCAAGGAAGGCGATATAGTTGCCGAGATAAGCACTGATAAGGTCACCGTTGAGCTTACCTCCCCCAGAGACGGTAAGATAGCAGAAATTTGCGCTGAAATTGGCAATATAATAGAAGTAGGGACCGTCATTTTACGCATTGACGAGCAAAGCACATCTGAAGGCAATGCAAAAAAAACTGCCCCCAACCAAGATAATATTGAAAAATTACAATCAACAAATAAACCTGTAACAAAAACACCCAAAGTTAGAACCTCACCAGCAGTTCGGCGTTTTGCATCAGAAAACAACGTTGATTTAGCAGATGTCGTTGGGTCTGGCCCGGATGGGATGATTGTTAAGAAAGATATCGTCAATGTTCTTCAAAAAAATAATAACAATACTGATCGGAAAACTAGTGAAAAACGAATAAAATTAACAGGTGCTGGGCTCAGTGCTGCTCAGAATATTTCAAAAGCAGCAAATATTATGGCGACAACATCTATTTCATTTGATGTTGATGCAGATAATCTTGCTACCGCGACCAACAATAAATCACCTTTGTCAATCATAGCTTTATGCCTTAGGGAAGCTCTAATAAAACATCCTAAATTCAATGCAACAATCGACGAAGAAAATAATGAGCTTGTTCTAGGAAACGATATTAATTTAGGCCTGGCTGTTACCGCAAACAACCAGTTGCTCGTTCCTGTAATTGGAAAGTTAAACGAAAAAAATGCCGCCGATGCCAAGGCCGCTATTGATGATATCACAAAACGTGCCCGCGACGACAAACTTGATCCAAAAGAAATGCGCGGCAGCACCTTCACTCTTTCCAGCACCGGTGGCATAGAAGGCATAACCACAACTTCAACAACCCCGATTATAAATCACCCCAATGTTGCTATATTGTGGGTTTCACGTTTCACGGACCGCCCGTGGGTTAAAGACGGTCAACTGACGGTCGCTAAAGTAATGTCCTGTACGCTAGGGTTTGATCATCGTTATCTACATGGTTCGGATGGGTTTGCCTTCATAAATGATTTTGAACAATTATTACAAAGTCCAAACTCGGTTCTAAATTAAAATTGAGAAAATTATGAGTAAAAAGAACTTAAAATACCCAGCCCGCGTGTTGGTCACAAAAATAGGACTAGACGGGCACGACCGCGGTAGCCGCATCGTCGCGGCTTATCTTCGTGACGCGGGAATGGAAGTGATTTACACGCCCCCTTGGCAGGCAATTGATTCTATTGTGACTTTGGCACTACAGGAAGACATTGACGTGATCGGATTAAGTTCTTTGGCTACGGACCATCTGATTGTTCCTGATTTAATGAAGTCTCTTAAAGCAGCAAATTTAGACCATATTAAAGTTATTATCGGTGGAATAATCCCTGAATGCGAGCATGGGATGCTGAGGGAAGCGGGCGTGGGAGAAATCTTTGAACCCGGCGCACAGCGGGAGGAAATTGTCGATTGTGTTGCAGCACTAGCCGCAAAAGCCAGGCAGGTTAAACAGGAATTCGAAGGAGTTTAGCAATGGATACATCACCAAAACAATTACATCTATTCGAAATTGAACAATCCCAAAAAGTATGGCAACAAAATTATAACGCGCAAATTGGTGAAGACAAACATGTTGCAAACAGATCCGGGTTAAAAATTAAGCCGATATATTCGCCGCTCGACTGGGACAGTGATCAATATATTAAAGATATGGGATTTCCGGGTGAAATGCCGTTTACACGCGGAATTTATCCAACCATGCACCGTGGAAGAACCTGGACGCAGCGACAATTAATCGGCCTGGGAAGACCCCAGGATTATAATAAACGGGTGCTTTCAATATTAAAGGCGGGCGCAAGCGCAATTAGTTTAATTCCTTGTAACTCTGGTTTTCGCGGCCTTGATTGTGACGAAGTACCGCTGCCGCTACTTGGCACCTGCGGTACAGTGATCAATACCACTCAACATATGACCGATAGCCTTAATGATGTGCCGTACGAAGAAATATCGACTGCCCTCAATGACCCCTCACCCTTTACATTATTTGCTTTTTTGCTCTCTGCTGCTAAAAGGCGCGGCGTACCGCTTGAAAAAATAAGCGGCACTTCCAACCAAAGTGATTATATTTCCCATTGTGTGGCAAACCATATGTTTTTTAGGCTTTCATTGTCCGGCGCCAGGCGTGTACTTTTAGATCATATCGAGTTTTGTACAAAAAACGTGCCAAAATGGAACCCCGTTTCCGTGGTGGGACAACACATACAACAAGCCGGCGCAACTCCGGCAGAAGCGATGGCGTTTACATTATCCACTGCGATACAATATGCCGAAGACTGTATCGACAGGGGTATGGAGCCGGACGATTTCTTGCCACGATTTACCTTCTTTTTTGATATCTCAATCAGCTTTTTTGAGGAAATAGCAAAATTCCGCGCCGGACGCAAAATATGGGCTAGATTAACCCGGGACCGTTTCGGCGCAAAGGACCCCCGTTCGTGGCGTTTTAAGTTCCACGGCCAAACATCTGGTGCTGACTTGACCATGCAGCAACCCCTTAACAATATCGCCCGCGTCGGCGTACAGGCGATGGCAGGAATATTTGGTGGGCTTCAATCACTCCACACCGACAGTTATGACGAAGCCATAACCACCCCGTCGGAGGAAACTGCAAAAATAGCCATAGCAACACAAAATATACTGCGTGAAGAAGCGCATCTTTGTGATGTAATTGATCCACTAGGGGGATCATATTATGTGGAAAAAATGACTAATCAAATGGAAGATGAAATAGTTTCCATCATCGACCGCGTTGATCGGGCGGGCGGTATGTATGCCGCAGTCGAAGCCGGTATAATCCAACGAGATATCGGCAACTCAGCACTTCGCTTTCAGAGTAAAATCGAAAATGGCGAGCAGCCTTTGGTTGGTGTAAATTGTTATGAAGGAGAAGGCAACTGGGCGTCCCCGCCGCCTTTCCGCCCACCACCGGATACTATGCAGGAGCATGTGGATCATTTTTTACAATTTAAAATCGACCGCGACCAAGGTGCCGTCAACAGTGCATTAGAAAATTTAGCGCGCGCCGCAAATTCCGCGAATGAAAATATTTTTGAAAAAGTTGTAATGGCCGCAGACGCAGAAGTGACCCACGGTGAAATAATTGCCTGCCTTCGCCATGAAATGGGCGCAGGAGATCCAGTAATAATTGCATAAGTGATGGAACAACATTCAAAAGATAAAGAAAGATTTTTTAAGACATTAAAAAGTGGCAATGTCCGCACCTTGGCACGGGCAATCACTCTGGTTGAAAATGATGTATCGTTTGTTGAACCCTTGCCTAAACAGGAAAATTACAGCCAGGTAATTGGTTTTACCGGGGCGCCCGGTGTGGGGAAATCTACGCTAATTAATAGTTATATTGATGCACTTCGAAAAAGCGGGCGTACAGTTGCCGTTCTATGCGTTGACCCATCTAGTCCAGCTTCTGGCGGTGCTTTCCTGGGGGATCGTCTTCGCATGAATGAACATATTGCTGATCCCGCTGTTTATATCAGATCACTGTCCGCTCGAAGTCATTTAGGGGGCCTTTGCAAAAACATCTCTCAAATCATACAAGTTATTAATTACACGGAAAAATGGGATATTATTATTCTTGAAACTGTTGGTGCCGGGCAATCTGAGGTCGAAATAGCCAAAATAGCAGATTGTAAAATTGTAGTTGTCTGCCCCGGATACGGTGATGAAATGCAGGCTATGAAGGCAGGCATTCTCGAGATTGCAGATATTCTTGCAGTTAACAAAGCGGATATGCCGGAAGCCAGCCACACTGCAAAAGAATTGAAATCTATGCTTCAGCTTAGACCGGCAGGTGCGCGCAACGTTCCCATTATTTTAACCGTCGCCTCACAAAACCAAGGCATCGAAAATTTGTTGAATTCAATAGACGCATTGCTGAATTAACATTCATCTTTTCATTGATTTCAGCCACGGGAGCATTGCTGAAAAATCACTGCCCTCCCCGCCGTTATTAACGAATTCCTGATAAAGTTTTGCCGCCATTTCGCCCAAGGGCGTTTTAGCATCAACCAACCCGGCCGCTTGCTGGCTAAGATTTAAATCCTTTAACATAAGTTCTGATGCAAATCCCGGGGCATAATCATTATCTGATGGGCTAGTGGGCCCGATGCCGGGGGCAGGACAATAATTGTTTAGTGACCAACAAGACCCCGATGACGTTGAAACTACTTCATATAATTTTTGTGGATCTAGCCCCAATTTATCACCTAAAGTAAAAGCCTCGCACACACCGATCATCGATATGCCAAGTATCATGTTATTGCATATTTTTGCGATCTGGCCCGCACCACCCACGCCACAATGCACTGCTTTTTGACCCATAATTTCAAATAGTGGTGTTGCTCGACTAAATGCTGCGTCTGTTCCTCCCGCCATAAAGGTAAGCGTGCCTGCTTCTGCGCCGCCAACGCCGCCTGAAACAGGTGCATCAATAGTGAATAGGTCAGCTTTATTCGCAAGATCGTGTGCATAATTTGCGCTTTGAACATCCACCGTAGAGCAATCAATAAATAACGCATTTTTGCGGCCTTGCGGGACGATCTGATCGTAAACTTCGCGTAAAATTTCACCGTTTGGAAGCATTGTTACAACACAATCCATACCCACAACCGCCTGATCAATTGATTTCACAAGGTCAATGCCCTGCAAAGCAATGTTTGAGATATCATAACCTGCAACGCTGTGACCTGCTTCTACAAGGTTTAGTGCCATGGGCCTGCCCATGTTACCTAAGCCAATAAAGCCAATTTTCATAAATATCACCTTTCGTTGGTCTCTTTGGTAAACCCTAAAATATTTTTTGCCAGTAGTTCTTCAATATATTCTTCGCTATAACCATATTGTTTTAATATTGCTGGGCCCTGAGCGCCCATATGCGGTAGGTCATGTCTTACAGCAAATTTATGACCATCCATTTCAAGCGGTAACGCTGGCAAGCAAGTTTTTTCACCTCCCGGTATATTCACATCTAAAAGACCCCCGGATTCGAGCAAATGTGGATCGTTAAATAAATCAACCGGCTGTGCAATAGGGGCAAATGGAAGACCAGTATATTCCAGTTTTTCCATCAACTCGTCTTTATTATAATTCTTGAATAAAATTCTTACTTGCGGAATTAGCGTCTCTCTTCTTGCTACTCTGTCGGTATTGGCTTTGAAATCAGGGTCATTACCAAGATCATCCAAACCAAAGGCATCACAAAAATTCACCCACTGCGTATCTGACACAACACCCACAAAAACCTGCTCGTTATCTTTGGTTTCAAAAACTTCATATATAGCCCATGCGGAAATTCGAGCGGGCATAGGATCAGCCGCCTTTCCGGTAACGGCAAATTGAGCCATATGCTGCCCCATTAGAAAAACGGTGCTTTCGAATAAAGCACTTTGCACGTGCTGGCCTTTACCTGTTTTTTCTCGCTGATTTATGGCTGCCAAAACCGCGATGACACCAAACATGCCCCCCATAACATCAATTACGCTCGATCCCGCACGTAGCGGCTGACCCGGGGGACCCGTCATGTAAGCGAGGCCACCCATCATTTGTGCAACTTCATCTAGCGCAGTGCGATGTTCATAAGGTCCACTTAGAAACCCTTTTTGTGAGCAATAAATTAGTCCGTCGTTAAGCTTTTTAAGTTCATCATAACCAAGGCCAAGTTTGTCCATGGCACCGGGCCGAAAATTTTCAATAACTATATCGACTTTTTCAACAAGGCTATGTGCAACGGCTCGTCCCTCTGACGATTTAAGATCAAGGCAGATACTTTTTTTGTTGCGGTTGTACATAGGAAAGCAGCCCGCGCCCAAACCACCTAAGTGCCGGGTATTATCACCCTTTAGTGGTTCAATTTTAATAACATCAGCCCCGAGATCAGCCAGAATAACTCCCGCTGCTGGCCCCATAACCATGTGGGTAAACTCAACAACTTTTATCCCCTCAAGAGGCAGACCACTTGGTTCAGACATTATGCTCGTTCCCCATCACATCGATAGATAAAAAGATCAAAAATTATGCTACTAGTCTAGTTCTTCCAACATGTAAGGACAATCAGAATATTCGCTAACTGATTATAAAATTCTATTCTGCGACATTCTGATCCAATAAAAAGTTTCCTTCTAAAAGATCCTTATGTTTAAGCAATGCATTTGCGGTGAAATCCATGAATGTTTTCACCCTTAACGTATGTCGAAGATCCTTGTGAATTAGGACCCAGATTTCACACACAACTTCCGTTTTACCAGGCGGTAAACGCATCAAAGTAGGATCAAGATCAGCTAATTGACATGGTATAGCGGCAATACCCATACCAGCCTTCACGGCAACATGTAAGCTTTCGGGTTCACTAATAATATGCTTGATAGATGCTCTTGGGAAAATACTAGTTTTTATATATTCCTCATGTATGACCGACCGATCCCAGGCAAGCCATTCCGGTTCAGCCGGATCATTCTCATCACAAATCCTTTTCCATAATTCCCTCGAAACATACGCTGATTTTGCTACGGACAAAACGCGACGCCCGATTAGATTATCAGGAGGATCATTGGTTACTCTTATTGCCAAATCTGCTTCCCGTTTATTCATATCAGCAAGTTCATATGAACAATCAATATCCAATTTAATATCAGGATAGAGGGAACAGAACTCGGCAAATTCTTTAATTAAAAAAGATGTGCCAAGGGCGGAAGGTAATGTCACGCGAATAGTTCCGCTCATCTGCTCATCTCTTCCAATGATGCGGCGGTCAACACTGGCGACTTCCTCTTCGATCTTATTAGCCGTCTTTAAAAGGTCTTCCCCCGCCGACGTTAAAAGATAGCCGTTTTGCATGCGCTCAAATAATCTTACATTCATGCTTTCTTCGAACGCCGTAATTCTACGTGACACAGTTGAGTGATTAACATTTAACTTAAGTGCTGCACTTCTCACGGATCCTTGACGAGCCACCGCCAGAAAAATTCTTATGTCATCCCAATTCAATTAATTTCTCCAAATATATACCATGTGCATTTATGCACCAAAGAAATGCAAAAATAAACAGTTGTGTTGCGTATTTACATTGCTGTATATTCCAAACTTCAACAATAATCAATATTGGATAGGGTATGACACAGGACAAAAAAGAATTAAAAAAAGATTTTACCGTTTCCTACGCACATTTTATATTAAAATGGCGTTGGGTTGCAATTTTGTTCACGTTGCTCGTTACTTTTGCGGCAGCGAGCGGGGCACAATATATAGAATTTGCTTCTGATTACCGAGTATTTTTCGGCAAAGACAACCCGCAGCTCAATGCGTTTGAAGAATTACAGAAAGTCTATTCAAAAGATGATAACATCCTATTTGTAATTAAGCCAAACGAAGGTGAAGTGTTCACATCTGAATTACTTCGAAATATACAGGACTTGACTGAAAAATCGTGGAAAACACCTTTTAGCACCCGTGTCGACAGCATTACCAATTTCCAACATACCTACGCTGAAGAAGATGATCTTATTGTTCAGGATCTGGTTTATCAGTCGAATGCACTCACGCCAAATGATTTAAACCGCATCCGCGAAATAGCACTAAATGAACCGTTATTAGTTAAGCGCCTTATATCTCCTGATGGAACAACAACTGCCGTAAATGTTACACTTAATTTACCGCAAAAAGAATTGACAGAAATTCCTGAAGCGATGACCTTCGCACGTAATCTCGCCGACGAGTTTCGCGCAGAAAACCCGGATGTAACACTTGCCATTACAGGTCTTGTTGCAATGAATGCTTCATTTTTTGAAGCCAGTTTGGTGGATATGACAACATTAATACCAATTATGTATGGGGTACTATTACTTGTTACATTCCTCATGCTGCGTTCTATTAGTGGCACAGTAGCAACATTATTAGTTATAGCCTTATCCGCGATAGCGGCAATGGGGGTAGGAGGCTGGCTCGGGGTTCAACTGACACCACCATCAGCGATCGCGCCGACAATCATACTAACAATTGCGATAGCCGATTCTATCCATATACTTGTAACGATGTTTACATCGATGCGCGCAGGCATGGGAAAATATGATGCAATTGTTGAAAGTTTAAGGGTAAATTTTGGTCCAGTATTTTTAACCAGTTTAACAACTATCATAGGGTTTTTAAGTTTAAATTTTAGTGACTCGCCGCCATTTGGTGATTTGGGCAACATTACTGCGGCGGGAGTAGCTGGAGCATGGTTTTACTCAATTTTGCTTTTGCCAGCACTAATGTCTTTACTACCCGTCAGGATTAAGGCCTCTAAAACTGTTAGAAAAAACTACTTAAATATTCTGGCAGATTTTGTTATCAAGAAAAGAGCTCAAATACTCGTTGGTATGGGGATATTGGTTGTGGGTTTAACAATAATGGCTCCGCAAAATGTGATAAACGATCAATTTATCCAATATTTTGATGAAACGGTAACATTCCGCGCAGATAGCGACTTTGCCGCAGAAAACTTAAGCGGTATATACCAATTACAATGGTCGATCCCTGCTGACGATGCGGGCGGCATTAGTGATCCGAATTATCTTAAAAACCTCAATGATTTTGCGAATTGGTTGCGCGAACAAAAAGGTGTGGAAAATGTTCAGACGTTTTCAGATACGTTCTTGAGGCTAAACAAAAACATGCATGGCGACGATCCCGCTATGTATAAGCTACCAGAAGAACGAAATCTTGCCGCCCAGTTCTTATTACTCTATGAAATGAGCTTGCCCTATGGTCTTGATCTCAACAATCAAATTAATGTAGACAAGTCAGCGGTAAGGTTGATTGCAACGACTGAGAACTTTACAACAAATGATTTGCGAGACCTTGATATTAGCGCAACAGAATGGTTAGGAACCAAGTTCAACGAAGAAGGACTTGAGGCTTCCGGGCCGGTTATGATGTTCACATTTATCACAAAACGCAACACGGAAAGTATGCTGATCGGAACCACGGCGGCATTAGTTTTAATATCACTGTGTCTACTAATAGCCCTGCGTAGTTTTAAACTGGGAGCCATGAGTCTTATACCAAATTTAGTACCAATGATTATGACATTTGGAATTTGGTCTATATTTGTTGGTCAAATGGACTTGGCTGCGACCATTGTTGCCGCGACTAGCTTGGGCATTGTGGTTGATGCAACAGTTCACTTTCTGAGTAAATACCAACGCGCACAACGCGAAAAAGGATTGAACGCGGAAGATTCTGTTCGCTACGCTTTTTCAAATGTTGGTATAGCTTTGATCGCAACCTCGGTCATTCTTATCGCTGGCTTCCTTGTGCTTAATTGGTCTACATTCCGACTGAACGCAAGCATGGGCCAAATGACTGCGATCGCCATTACAGCAGCGATGCTCGCTGACTTTTTATTGCTGCCAGCGTTACTGCTAACAATAGACAAGAGAAAAAAATCTAAACCAAATACAGATGTTCTTATTGAACAACCTGCGGAGTAAAATACATGATAAACATAACAACTAACAAGGTAGTCAAATCTTTTGTGGGTGCCGTGGCTTCCATTTCACTGCTAACCTTTTCGGCAATGGCACAGACCCCTGCCGAAAAAGGACTTCAAATCGCGATCGATACCGATAAGGCAGATACAGGCTGGGGCGATAGCACGGTAGGTATGAAAATGATTATGGCCAATGCACAAGGCCAGACGACTACTCGTGAAATTCGCCTTAAAAACCTTGAAGTCATTGGTGACGGAGTTGGTGATAAAAGTTTAACCATATTTGATACACCACGCGATGTTAAGGGAACAGCCTTTTTATCCCATACAAAAGTGCTCGAGGCCGATGATCAATGGCTTCTTCTTCCGGCACTTGGTCGTGTGAAACGTATTTCATCCGCTAATAAATCCGGTCCGTTTATGGGTAGTGAATTTGCATTTGAAGATATTTTAAGTCCGGAAGTCGACAAATATACTTATACCTACCTTCGCGATGAAGCTTGTGGTGATATGGATTGCTTTGTTATTGAAAGAATACCAACTTACGAAAACTCCGGCTATACGAAACAAATTGTCTGGATCGATAAGGAAGCCTATCGTTACATACAGATCGATTTTTATGACCGCAAAGAAAGCCATATAAAAACGCTTTCTTTTAGTAATTATAGTCAATATCTCGGCAAATATTGGCGCGCAGCAAAGTTTGAAATGGTCAATCATCAAGGTGGGAAAAGTACTATCTTGGAATATGATAATTATGAATTTGCAACCGGTTTAACTGATAAAGACTTTACCTCCAACCGTCTGAAAAACATTAGATGATCCGAATTTATAATCTAACCGCTCTGCTAATTTATTTTTTAGCGGTTATAACTATCAGCGTCGTACCGATAAGCTCGCAAGCCGGAGAATGGGATTTCTCCGGCTCTATCTCAGGTGAAACCAGGTTATTTCCTTATTCACCGGCGTTTGCCGAGCAGGATAAAATGACCATTTCGCCTTCTGTCGCGTTCGAGGCTGAAATAGTATATGAGTGGAATGATTATAGCGACCGGATTACTTTTACCCCATTTGCCCGTCTTGATGTCCACGATGATAATCGCACACATTATGATATCCGCGAAGCGAGTTGGCTTCACCTGGGCGAAGGTTGGGACTTAACCGTTGGAATTAGTAAGGTTTACTGGGGCGTTACGGAAAGCCGACACCTTGTTAATATTATCAATCAGGACGATGCGGTTGAGGATATTGATGGTGAGGACAAGTTAGGTCAACCCATGGTAAACTTCAATCTTGAAAAAGAGATCGGAACATTTAGCGTATTTGTTTTGCCAGGGTTTCGTGAACGCGAATTTCTGGAGCATAACAAAAGGCTCAGCGGACCTTTCCGTATTGATACCGACTTAACGACATTCGAAGCAGATAGTGGCAATCATAATGTAGATTTCGCAGCCCGGTGGCAACATATGATCGGTGATTGGGAAATTGGCCTTTCGCATTTTCATGGTACAAGTCGTGAGGCCAGACTGCTGCAGACCATGAGTAACAATGAGACAATATTCGTCCCCCATTATGACCAGATAGATCAAACGGCCTTAGATATTCAATATACTACGGGTGCTACGTTGTGGAAATTTGAAGCCATGAGCAGGTCCGGCCAAGGAGACAGGTTTGCTGCTTTCGTAGCAGGATTTGAACATACTTTGTACGCTGTGATAGGTGGCCGTGCCGATATAGGAATTCTGGTAGAATATCTATACGACGATAGAGATTCTTTATTGGCTCCAATCACAACAACTGATAATGATATTTTTGCAGGTGTACGACTTGCTATGAATGACACGCAGGATACTTCTTTCCTGATCGGTGGCATAGTTGATCATAATAATGGATCAAGTTTCCTTACGATAGAAGCTGAACGACGTATAGGTAGTGACTGGAAGATCGAATTAGAAGGTCGTTTCTTTGAAAATATAGACCAAACAGATCCAGCATTTATTTTTGCGCAGGATGATTTTATTACAGTACGACTTTCAAGATATTTTTAGTAAAATCATGTCAGCATTTTTGACTAATATTGAATCTCAATATAGTCTGTTTTAACGTAAAGCCACAAATTTTGAGGATTGCCTATAAAATATCTCTTCATCTAGTAACAACAAAAAGAATAGCTAGCACAGCTTTAGAGTATTTATGTATCAAATAAAACTGTATCGATACATCCCACCAAGAACTCATCACCATACTACCTATAATTTTCGTATTTAAAATCAATTAAAAACGTAGGTGTACACTACTACACTATTGTTTCTATATTATTTCCTTTAATGTAATTTATTGTAATTATTTGTAATCATAAATAAAATACCTATGGTTTTGATGAATATTGTACTAGAATCTGATATGCTTATCATTACAATAAAGAGCGCATTGAATTGATTAAAAATTATTTCTTGAATATTGTAATCTCGTTTGTATTTACGTTAATTCACAGCGCCTATGCATTTGCGCAAATTGAACCAACGTCAAATTCAATAACAGCATCACAATTAAGCAAAAACATTTTAACGCCTGAAGAAGTGGAATGGGTTAAAAACCATCCGGTTATCAGATCGACGATCAAAAATGGTATTGCCCCAAATGAATTTTTACGGGCAGGTGAGCCTGCCGGTTTTTCGGTAGGTTATCTAAATCTGGTTGCTGAGAATGTTGGCTTAGAAATCGAATATGTTTCCGGTAATTCATGGATAGAACTAATTGATCAGCTTAAAGAACGCAACATTGATATATCTCACAATATATTTCATACGGATGAGCGCGAAGAATTTCTGAATTTTACCAAACCTTATATTGATCTTCAACTCGCGCTGTTTGCGCGCAAGGGGTCTGAACAAATAGTTAATTGGCAGCAGCTTGAAGGTAAAACAATCGGAGTAGTGAAAGGCTGGGGACCGGCATCTTCCTATAAAAAGCTTCATCCAGAATTATCATTTGTAGAACTCGACAGTTCTCTTGATGCACTGGTATCCCTGTCACTTTCGACGGCACCAGTGGATATATATGTATTGCCACGCTTAGTTGGCAATTCTATTTTAACCAAAAATTTTATTTCCAATGTTGATATGGTGGGTTATTTGGATGCACTTGATTATCCAAATAACAAACAGACAAGAATAGCCGCCCGAAATGACTGGCCAGAGCTGATAACAATACTCGAAAAAGGTATGGCCGCTATTACGGATCAACAATATAGCGCACTGACCGAACAATGGATAGTCACTGATCAATATGATGATATTTCAACATTATTACAATTGAACCTAACACCTGACGAGCAACAATGGCTATCTCAAAACCAGGTAATAAAAGTCGCGGTCGATCCATCATTCCCACCCATAGAATTCATAAATTCTGAAAATCAAATAAGCGGTATAGCAGGATCATATTTGGAAATAGTAGCCCAAAAATTAAATATACGTTTTGAATGGGTACGAAACCGGGATTTTAAAGATGGAATTTCAAAAATAATTTCAAAAGAAGCCGACATGCTTTCTGCGGTTAATCCAACGTTCGACAGGCAAAAGTATTTAAACTTTACAGATAGTTACATGAACGTGAATACCGTAATCTTTGCACGTGAAGGGGAACAGGTATTTGGTGATTTGGATGGCCTTAAAGGGCACCGAATAGCTCAGGTCAAAGGTTTTGTTTCTACAGAATGGATTAAACGAGATTATCCGGAAATTGAGATTATTGAAGCACCATCAATCGCAGAGGCTTTAAAACTTGTCTCCGGGGGTGTCGTAGACGCTCATTTAGGAAGCGTTCCAGTTACCGCTCATAATATTGCAGCCGAAGGTCTTACAAATTTAGTAGTAGCGGGCGTAACGCCCTATAGCGGTAACATTACCATGGGTATCAGATCAGAAATGCCACATTTATCGAGTGCCATTCAAAAAGCTTTGGATTCCATCGATGATAGTGAAAGAACTGCAATCAACCAGAAATGGATAGCACTGAAGGCTCCCACAAAAAATAATTATGAACTGGTATGGCAAATTATGCTTGCCGCTTTCCTAATTGTAATATTAATTTTAATATGGAACTACAGATTAAGGCAGGAAGTTACCCAAAGAAAATTCAGCGAGGAACGTTTTCGCCAAATTGCCGAAACTATTGACGGTGTGTTTTTCATATGTAACCCAAGAACACTTCAAGTACAGTATGTTAGTCCAAATATAGAAAAATGGAGTGATGCTACACGCCAGGAGTTATATGAAAATCCAGAAATCTGGCTCGATTATATTCATCCGGATGATCTATCAATATTTACTGAATCTCTGAAGAATTTTCTCGCAAGTAATTTCAGCATCAGCTTGCCGGATTATAGAATTTTATACCAAGACAAGCCAATAAGGTGGTTATCTACTGAAACTTATCCTGTGCGTGATGATAATGGAGAGCTGAAAAGTATTATTGGGTTAATGACTGATATTACATCAAATGTTAAATCCGAAACAAAATTAAGTGAAATTAACAATCAATTTGAAAACGCATTCACACACGCATCTCATGGTATGGCACTGGTTTCATTGGAAGGCCGGTTTTTAAAAGTAAATGAGGCGCTTTGCAATATTCTTGGATACTCACAAGAAGAGTTGTGTGGGTTAGATATCGAAAAAATAACTTTCACGGATGATATAGATACCGGTATTTCTCTAATGAATGAGATACTTGCAGGTAAACGGCTTTCTTACCAGATGGAAAAACACTATCAACATAAGAATGGCAAAATTGTACCTACCCAAGTTAACTCATCCTTGGTCAGAGACAAAAACGGGACCCCTATCCATTTTGTTAAACAAATCCAGGATATCTCTGCACATAAGGAAAGGGAAGAATTGCTGCGCCACTCGCAAAAAATGGATGCAGTTGGGCAAATCACCGGCGGTATTGCTCATGATTTTAATAATATCCTTGGCATTATCCTTGGGAATTTGGAAATTTTAAAAAATACACCGCAAAATGCACCCAAATCGAAAATGAGATTAGAGAAAGCTATAAACGGGGTAGAGCGCGGTACTCACCTGATTAAGAAATTATTGAGCTTCTCACGCAAAAATTCACAAAAATCAGAGCTTATAATTATTAATGATTGCATTTCCAATTTAATGGACTTTATAACAAGATCTTTAACTGTTTCAATAGAAGTTAAGGCATCTCTTGCGAATGATTTGTGGCCAGTAGAAGTTGATGCCGGTGACTTGGAAGATGCAATCCTTAACCTTGCTCTTAACGCCCGGGATGCCATTCGCGGAAGCGGAAAAATATTTATTAAAACAGAAAACATTATTCTCGATAGTACGTATGCTGAATTTGATCCGGGATGTGAACCGGGTGAGTACGTTATGCTAACCATACGCGATACCGGTTCGGGAATAGCGCCGGAACTATTTGATAAGGTTCTGGAGCCATTCTTCACTACAAAATCAGCCAACAAAGGGACTGGTCTTGGCCTTAGTATGGTTCATGGCTTTGTTCATCGTTCTAAAGGTCAAATCAAGATCCATTCAGAATTGAAAAAAGGCACTGAAATAAGGATTTACCTCCCGCGATCTTATTTAAGTGATGAGATTACCCGAAATACCATCACTGTTCCAAAGACATTACCCTGTGGAAACGAAACAATCCTTGTGGTCGACGATGAACAACACTTATGCGATGTAGCGAAAACACAACTTAAAAATTTAGGATATTCTGTTTATACCTCTAATAACCCGTCAATGGCATTGGAAATGTTACAAGACAATCGAAATATTGACCTTCTCTTTAGCGACATCGTTATGCCCGACAATATGGATGGATATGAAATGGCAAATTCTGCATTAAAATTAAATCCATCTCTAAAAGTTCTACTGACAAGCGGCTTTACGCAGAACCTGGAAACTAATAGAAATGGTAAAAATAAAACAATTAGTCAACTAAAACAAAATATGCTCCAAAAACCCTATAATCAATTTGAATTGGCGGTTGCAGTGAGAAACTCACTAGATATCTAATTAAATAAAAATGCGGAGCCGGAGCATTATTAATATTGCACATCCGCTATAAACATATATCCCAATTGCCGCACAGTACGAATGAACCGAGGCCTCCTGGGACTATCCCCCAGTTTTTTCCTTAACTTAGCCACCATGACATCCAAACTTCGGTCATACGGAGATAGCTCTACCTTTCCCGGCGCAATATCATCTAACAATTGACTTCTTGATAATGTTCGCCCTGCTGAATTAATCAACGCGTTGAGAATGGCGAATTCATGACCCGTAATGTTTATTTCTTCATTGCTTGCATTGATTAGAAGTTGAGCATGAATATCTAATCTCCACCCATTGAAAGAAATAACTTTTTTTTCATTCTTCAATACTTTTCTTAAAGATTTAGTTGAAATCGACCGGCGCAAGATATTCCGCAACCGCGCTACTAATTCATGTGAGTGAAATGGCTTGGTAATATAGTCATCTGCCCCAAGCTCAAGACCAACAACCTTGTCAATTACATCCCCTTTTCCAGTTAAAAGTACAATGGGGATATCATATTCAGGTCTTAATGTTCTCAAGGCACTCAAACCATCGTTAACAGGCAGTCCAATGTCTAATAAAATCAATGAAATATTATTATCCCTGATTTTATCGTACATTTCTTCTGCATTCTCCGCTTCAATAACATCGAATCCATTTAACTCTAAAAGAGCGCGAACAACTTCTCTCAAATCTTCTTCATCATCAACGACTAAAATTAATTCATTCATGATGATTACTATATCTATATGCCATGTAGATACCACCCCTATCTTTGATTCAAATTAATTACGATCGTAAGCAATTATAAATTTGAACGTTCCTAGTTTCATAACTACATTATTATATCAAAAAAAGTTTGTATAGTTTTAAAGAACTTTAATTATGATCTCGGGTAATTATTGCAATGTAAAATTTAATTTAATAATTGCGTTAATAGAAGACAACTGGATATCAACACATTCAATAGAAACAAACCGCTCAAGAATAGTCAGGATAGATCAGTATCAACTATTAAAGAGCGGTTTGCGTCTCCCTTCCACTTTAGACTTAACTAATTATTCTTCTTTTAGCGAAGATACATCCTCGAATAAGAGATATCCCAATTCAGCACACATGGCACCAATAAAGAATAGAAAAATAACTCTAAAATTTTCAAACAATGAGAATGTTTCTTCAAACAATCCGCCAACAATGTACGAATAGAGAATCATTGTTAGGTCTATAACAACTGCTGTGATTAGAAATGATAACCAAAATGATTTCACTCTAAATCGTAATATAGAGAACAGTACAAATGCTGATGCAATGGAAATTCCAATTAACACAATCATAATATCTTATAATCCTTTCCTGCGAAAATTCATTCTATTAAGGAAGCTTATTAGGAACGAATTGGAAAACACTAATTAGAAACATAAAAACTGTCCAACGAAATTAATCGATGATTATATTCGATTTTATTGCATTTATTTATCAGTTGTGGAGACTTTCTTACCGATTATATCCTTTTTCCTATATCTCTAAATTCCTCTAACAATGCTTCTACATATTCTCGGTTATCTTCTTTGTTAAAGGCTAGATATGCTGGCTGTTTAATCACTGGTGCCTTCTGCACAATAATAAGCGAACCATCATCTAAATATTCTGAAATCATTGATCGCGGAAAATAACCACAACCGCCAAAAGCATTTAAGTATTTAATACCGTACAAGCCAATATTTACCGACAATTGTGGGACTGTTGGGGTGGGAAAATAATGTTTCATATTTTCTTTAAATTCTTTACCCCAATCCACTTCAACATAATTACTGTAAAATATTTCATTAAATGGAATGTCTGAGGGACGATTATCAGGATTGGCTACCAGAATAAATTTCTCTTGGTATAATTCTTCAACGATTATACCGGGTATGCTTGGTGCAGATAATAGTATCGCTATATCAATTATGCCATCCTCTAGTTTTCTAACTAAATCGTCGGCTATCCCAAATTCTACGCGGTAAGCTATATTAGGAAATCGTGATTTAGCCCAAGGTAACCAGTTCATGACGATGGGCTCCCATAATCCCGGACGTGCGCCAACGGATACATACTCACTGTATATATTCTCACTCGACACTTTTTTGATTGCTCTTTCCCACAACTGTACAAAGCTCAATGCATATTCCTGAAAGTAAATGCCAGCCTGGGTCAACGTCGCCCCTGATTTATTTCTCACAAATAAAGTTTTGCCAATTTGGTCTTCTAACGTTCTAATGCGCGAACTGACCGTTGATTGGGTAACATTTAATTTTTCAGAAGCAATCCTGAAATTTCCCACTTCCACAATTTTTAAAAATGTTTTTGCTAATGTAGTATCCATGTCATTCCCTTTAAATTCGGTAAAATCGAATTTATATATCAATAATATTCACTTTTCTATTTTAATTTCTATGACATAATGATTTTCAACACCAATTAAAAGGAAAAATTAAATGCATTATCAATTTGAAAATAAATATGTTGATATAGATGAACGTCTTCACCGCGAATTAGATGAAAGTGAGTTAGAAGTCAAAATTGAGTTTAAAATAAAGAAGGCTCAAAATGATTTAAACAATTATTCGACTAACTTTCAAAATCATGAATTTGATGACTTGCCGGGTTCTGATCACATTTATGAAATGGAGAAAGAATCGGTTTTCCATGAATTACTTGATGTTTTGAAGGATGTTAAGATGCTTCGTAATAAGCTAGTCTCGCACCACAGTGCAATTTCCACTGATGAGAAAATAAATGAGTATCTTAAAGCATGTAAATTGCAGGACTATGAGAAACGGGTATTTAAATTATTACAGGAAATTGATAATATTAACCATTAGAATAAATATTGTGATTCTATTAGTTAAATATCCCGTAGAAAAAGCCTCATGATCCATTTTAAGATAAAAGCTTTGTCACAAGTAGAGACACATAAAGAGCTTCTATATAAGTTCGTCCTCTTGTTAACTATCCTAATTCTTTATTTCGGATATCTGAGCGTTGAATATGGAATATTGACAGGTGGCTTAGTGGCTGTATTGACGTGGAGTTTTTTTGTTTTATGCACTCCTGTCGCGGATGCGGGTTTTTTACTTGATTTGCCGATAAGGTTGCTGTTCGGGTTTCGCATGCTCTATAGCGAGATTTTAGTATGGGTCATTGCAATTTCAATAAACGGTTATGCGGTCCTATACAACCAAGAAGCCTATGATAAAACAGTACTGACCGTGCTTTTTAAGGAAATTATCCTTACACCTTTTCCATATTGGAGCATATTTATCCTTAGTGGAATTGGAACATTCCTCTCAATCTATTTTGGTGACGAGATGTTGGATGTTTTAAGGCATCGGGACCGAGTTAAATATCATCAACATGCCTTTAAATTGAAACTAGTGGGATTAATTAGTTTATTTCTCCTAATTTTTTTCGCTTACTATTTCTTGCTAAAGACCCTCAATATTCAGATTAATTAGTAGAATTTGCGAGCGTTCGCTTGAGCGTAAGCAAGCACGTTTTATAACTTCTGCGGCCTAACAAATTATTTTTCACCATCAATGAATTTAAACTAGTTATTGAGCACATAAACTTTGCCAACTGCTGCAATGTTCGTTTCAAAGGGAAATGACCATTCTCCGCGACCGGAATGATCTCAGCCTTTTCTGACGCTGAATATCTCATATATCGTCTTCCCGTCCCCGATCACACGTTTTTAACTAGCCTGTTCTCATTGAATGGTACCCGTCATCTTCACATAAACACCCGCTTAGGCAAATTAGCCAACTGGGCCTGACGGGGCGCACCATGCACCACTTGTGAAGTAGGTATTTAGTGCGTAAAATAGGCTGAATTTGATGCGCCATATTGCAATTGTAACCCACCATTAGAATGTTCCTTGCAATGTTAATTTGTATACGCGTTGTTGAGACGCTTCTCTGAACTCATTAAAATTGACATTACCCGCCGAAATATTTCCTAAATATTTGGTTTTCTGATAGGCCGTTTTTGCTTTGAATATGTTTCTTAAATCAAACCTGACTTTCATATTTCCAAATACTTTCTGTTCGACATAAAAGGACGCTTTCGGGTTAATCGTTTGTTCCCATTGCTCGGTGACATCAGTTCTAAATCCAATGCTCGTACCAGACAGACCCGAAGATGGCGCCTTATTCGTTACATTAAATCCGTATGACGTACCCATCTCCACTAAATCATGCTGGAAATTTAAAAGCCATTCATGTTTTTGCTTATAAATAATAGGCCGTTCAATAAGCAGGAACGGATCATTAGCTTCCGTTTCGCGCAATATATATTTTCCGGTAATAATTGCGTTTGGCAGGCTAATAATTTTAAGCCGCAAGTTTCCGTTCACCTCCACACCATATTCCTTCGCATCACCAATATTCCCCGGCAATGACTGAGTGGCCAGCTGTGGATCATTAGTCGGATTATTAATCGGATCAGGTTTTGCTATTTTAGCAATGTGATCGCGGATTTTATTATAAAACGCCTTAACAGAAATTGATCCCTGATCATCTGAGAAACGGTTTTCATATGCTATTGAAAATTCTAAGCGATCTTCGGGACGTAGCTCCGCATTGCCCGCGTCAACTTCATTGTCTTCCGCATCAAAACTATTGCCAAAATCGACAAAATTCAACTGGCTAATTTTTCGCTCAACGGTCGCTCTAATTTGATTTTTCTCGTCTATATCATATCGCAAATTTACGCGCGGTTTCAGATAGAAAAAATTACGGCTGAAATCCTGGTTCACTGTCACTAAATTATTTGTTTGTGTTATTTTAGACCACTCGGCGTTCAGGGAACTTTGTAAAGATATATTTGATGAAATCGCGTAGTTATGGCTGGCAAAGGCTTCATAACGAACTTCCCTCACGTCCTGGTCACTTAAGCTTGATAAATTGATAGTTCCATCTGCACGGGTATTGGTATTTGCCGTATCAAAATCATTAATGGCTGCTTCGCCCCCAATCTCAATGGTATGCTTTTTAGCAAATATATTCGTTAATGACGATCTTAATATTTTTTCTCCATGCCTAATTTGAAAAAGATTCTCACCCGTTCCTGTAAGTGCATTCTCGTTTAAAGCACGAGAAAAAACGTTATTAATGTCATGTTTACCGTGATTGATCACGAAAAGAGTTTTAAGCAAGCCCAGTTCTTCAAATCGATGTTGATAATCGCCTCCAAATTCCCAGTGCAATGGTTTATGGGTTTGGTCCCTGACAACTAAATTCTGATCCCCTGCTAAGAGTAAACTTTGATTATCTGTTTCAATAGTATCTTGATCATCAAATTCGAGTTGACCATTCAAACGCAATATATCGCCATTTTCTGCGTTATATTCTACGTTACTATTAAGAAATATTTTCTCTCTATCTCGAATATTTGATAAAGAATTATTCTCAAATTGCGTACCTGATGCATTAAAAAAGCTATCCGAAAAGTTTCTCCGCGTCTCTTCAAGTGCAAAATCAACCCCCAATAAATACTTCACCCGTCCAAGTTCTCCTGTATGAGTAACTTTTGCAAGCGGGTTTAATTGACCATCTTCTGCATACTCACCACCAACTGTCCAAACAGTATTTGATTTGGAAGCTGTTGTTTTCATCACCACATTAATAATCAGCCCCTCACTTTGAACATCCAAGCCCGCTTTTGTGCCGCGGATCAGTTCAATGTGACTAACCGAGGTCGCCTGAATGCGTTTTAATTGAAGACCAAGTGAGTTAGTCTTGCCCGCAATTCGTTTCCCATCGATTAATATTTGATCCCCATCTGAACCAAAACCACGATTGGCCCGGCCGGCCAGCTCCTCATCCGCTCGCGCAAGAAGCGCCGCTGTTCCTGGTACGCTCCTCAACATATCGTGAAGTGTCACTGGCTTATACTGTAAAAAATAGTCTTCATTATAAGTAACAGTCGCAGAATTATTGTCCTGCGCTTCCTGTGCGTGTAGTTGTGACCCAAGACATAACGCCATAGTCAAAGCGATAATCGAGCTTTTATTCAATGAACTTTTTAAAGACTTCATTTTTATTTTCCTAAATTTATTGAAACCTAATTACGGTTAGGTTCCCATTGTTTGTAATTGATATCCATCTGATATTTTTGATAGTTACTTGTATAGTACAAGTAACTATCTCTTAATACGTGGCAGCATAAAAAACTCGTCGTTTTTATTTGAAAAATTATTGCTATTTAAAAATCCGTCCGTCATTAATACGGTGGCAGAGATGAAATATCGGGTAAATCATATTTGAGCTTAACTTTGCGATGCTTGCCCTACTCGCTTATCAATTTCTTCTATCGTCAGCCATGCTGATTCAATGGCTCCCGCCATCCATCCTGTCAACATAGGTGCCATTGAATCGCCAGTTATAAATACTCGTTTATCGCCTTTAACTAATCGTGGGAATTTATTAGTGCGCATTCGTGCAGACCACGAACTCCAACCGCCTAAACTATATTTTGTTTTATGCCAGGCTTTCGATATGAAATTGCCAGTAAAGTGTTTTCGGTATGCTCCCGGGTGAAATTTTTCACCAACTGACAGAGCAAACTCCGTGCGTTCAGCTATACTCAAATTACTAAATTGAACTGCGGGCGCAAATAGCACGTAGTTGGCTAATATGACGCCGCCATCAGCACCAAAAAGATCTGCTGAAGGATAGCTCATCATCATCTGCATTGGGATATCAGACCACGCAACACCGCCATAGATCATATCATCATCTTCCCAGAAACGACGGTTCATCTGTACACCCGTTTTAACAGTTGACATCGCGCTGGGACTTTTCAACGCGTCGGTAATTTCTGGATCAAAGTTATTGTTTACTTTATTGATAACGGGAAACGGGATCGAAGAAACACAATAATCTGCTTTGGTTTTCGTTTTCTGATTAGTATTTGCATCAATGTATGAGATTTCCACACCATCATCATTTTGGATGATATCGGTAACCTCTGAATTGAACTTGATCATCTGGGCCGGTAACGCCCCAAATATCGCTTTTGCGATCTGATCCATTCCGCCAACTGCTTGATACATCACCGCCGGATGATCAGCGGTTGATCCTTGAGTTCTCAATTTTACTCTTAAAATTTCTGATAAATTATAGGGTTCAGATAAAGCACCAAAATGCTCGCCTGCACCCGGATAATCACGGTAGCCACGACCCTCATTAGGTTTATATTCAAGGCTTTCTTTATCAATTAGTCCTGAACCCACTAGCTTTTCGACCAGAAGCTCCGTATCTTCGGGCGTCAAATATTGTTCTAAAGCACCATCATTTGCACATTTAGCCAACAGTTCTGTGATATTTCCCTGTAAATCGGTTTTTAAATCGATGTTCCTAATTCGCTGCCCGTTTAATGGCCCGGAGCCATTTTCTGTATAATTATAAATCTGCACACATTCATTAATCATTACCTCCAGTTTAACTCCCAAGGTTCTACAATAATGAAGCGTGGACTTGTGTTCTGCCGGTATGCGCCAGGGCCCAATGTTTAAATATTGATCATGTTCGAAGTTGCAGATTTGTTTTTCACCGCCAATTTCTTCAATCACTGTTCCTTTTCTCGCACTTTGACATCTGCCTCCGGCAAATTCACGTGCTTCGAGAATTTGGCAATCATATCCTTTTTTGCTCAGTTCAAGTGCCGTCACCATGCCTGAAATACCCGCCCCAAGAATAATTATTTTCTTTCCATTTCCGTCACTCGACAGTGTGGGTGGTGCTGCTTTTGTCGATGCTTTACTTATTTCCCAGCCATTCAAAGCTGTCATGACAGCAGCGGAACCGCCAATCATTCCTAATGTTTGTAAGAAGCTTCTTTTAGTGACGGGTGAATTTTGATTATCACTATTCATCATTTTTCCTTAAAAATAAATGTAATGGAACCCGCCCTCTTCTTCGGATGACATTGTGTTTTGTATTATGGGCAAACCGTTCCCTACAAACAGCTTGATCTTCGTTATTCAATCCTTCTTCTCTAGGAATATTTTTTGTATGTTAAACGGGTGTAACCCACGGTAGAAATCTGTACCGGACAATCCGTCAGGAACTGAAAAACGTTCTTCGAGTGGATTATCAGCAATCGTCTGGTCTAACGTTTTATTGTTATTGTGGGCCTTCGCAACAGTGGCACTTAAATTACGCAGATAGTCAACATACCTGTTAAAAATTGATGCCGTTGCAGGAATACCATGCCCTGGTATAATAGTATTTATTTCAAGTGTTGCTGCAAACTTATTAATTGTTTGAATATAGCCACCCGTATCCCCTATCAGAAGAAAAGGTAGTGACCCCTCTCCAAGCACCAGATTGCCGGTCCATGCTGTCTTTACAGACGGCAAATATACAACGGTATCACCGAATGTATTACCCGCGCCAAAATGATATAGCTCAACCGAAATGCCACCAAGATCTACTTCCATAAAATCATCAAATATGATATCAGGCATTCGGCTTTCTGTGAGCTCGAAAACGCTCATATCGCCTCTAACCATACCTAATGACCCCTTTTTGCGTTGATCCATATCGGGGCTCATCATTTTTTTTGTGAGCTTATGAGCAATAATTTTTGTTTCGTCCGGAAATGCATAGTTGCCAAACGTGTGATCAGCGTGACCGTTGGTATTCACAAGATAAAGGATTGGTTTATCCGTTATCGTTCTAACGGCTGATATAATCTGATTGGCCATATTCGCATCAATATGTGCATCAATTACCAGCACACCCTTATCACCTACAACGAAGCCCGCATTGTCTGCGGGTGGCCTTGATGATTGTAACGCATAAACATTTGCGCCAATTTGTTCAACGCCCAGTGTTACACCTTCCGGATGCAGTGCAGGCGGCACAAATCCCGCAGGAGGTCTTTGGGCTAACGTAGATTGAGCAGCAAGCAATGTGAACAGCGTCGCGAATATAATTTTAATAGATATATTATTGTGCATTAAGATACTCTCTAGCTTGTTTTTTGCAAGTAACCAAAAGAGTATCATTTAAATTGCTTTTTGCAAGTAAAAAATATAAAATGAAATTATGGATAGGAAAAACCGTTCAAATTGTCCGATATCATATGCGTTAGATCTCATTGGTGACAAATGGTCTCTTTTGATATTGAGAGATATTATTCTTAGGGACAAACACTTTTATAAAGATTTCATCTCATCCGATGAAGCGATCGCAACTAATATTCTTTCAAACAGGCTAAAAATGCTGGAGTACGATGGATTTATTTCGAAGACACGCGATACAATAGATCGAAAAAGATTTATTTATAACCCTACGGAAAAAGGCCTTGATCTGCTACCTGTTCTCATCGCCACCATGAGGTGGAGCGATAAATACAGCACAGAAATTAAACAACGCCCTCCTTCCATTGAAATGATTAGAAACGACCCGATAGGGTTTGAAAATCGAATCCGGGCCAAGTTTTCCAACACACCAACATTACTTGATCGCCATCACTAATTCGCAAAACCAAATAAAATACTACGACTTTAATAACCGGAACCCCCAGCGTATAAACGATGTAATGAACAGGACGCGCAAAAAATACATCGCGACAGTCCGGGACGCTGAGATTGCGCATAAATGTACGGCCAGAACTAATGGTGCACACAGAGCAAGGTTCTCGACGACGTTTTTTTGAGCCTTCATCATACGGTTATCCCGTGGTGCCTCCAGTGTCGGTTCGACATTCAGGCTAACGATCAGAAATATTGCTTCTGTATACTTATTAGACTTTCTGTTACAGTATTGTTACATTGTTGAGTTGTAAGGAGATCTACCTATGGGCCGGAAATTGGAATTTGATAAGGATGACGTTCTTGAAAAGGCAATGAAATCTTTTTGGGAAAACGGTTATGAAGCAACGTCATTGGAAGATTTACTGAAGGCAATGAGCATTTCCAAGGGAAGTTTTTACCATTGCTTTGAAAACAAGGAAACTCTGTTCAAAAAATGTCTTAGTCATTACCGCAATTTTATTTCGCAGGATATGCTCAATAATCTTCAAAATGCACCATCCGGACTGATCTTTATTGAAAGCGTGTTTAACGATGCCATTCACCACTCAAAGTCAGCAAACGAACAAATGGGCTGCTTTGTGATGAATTCCGCACGCGAATTTGCCCAAAAAGACACACTAGTCGCACAGTTGGTGCAAGACGGTATGAACCAACTTGAACATGTTTTTCTTATGGCACTTGAACGCGCGCAACGGGAGGGTGCCTTGGCTGAAGATCGCGATACTAAATCACTTGCACAATATTTGTTAAGTTCCCTGAATGGCGTAAAAACGATGGTTCAAGCTGGGACAAGGCAAGAAGCGCTGGAAAACATCGTTAAAACAACTCTTTTATCCTTGAAGTAAAAAAATTTCCTTGAGTGTAATAATTTTCTTGCTTATTAAACTGAATGGTCTAATATAGCTTTTATTCAAAAAAACAAGAGCAAAATTTACATGGCTGAAAAATCAGGACTCTTTTTCCCGCAAGACCCGCTAAAACATATGGATGTAATGCAACGGATTTTCTTTCAGGTTGAGGGGGCTGATCCGATGTTCGGGCAATTTGGTCATTTTTATAAATTCGCAAAGGATAAATGCGATCACCCCTATCCGGTTGAGCACTACAGCAATGAATTAACTGAAACCACACCAAAATTAAAACGATATAACATTTACACCAAAAAAACTAAAAAGGAGTTTAGACGATGAGCTATAAATTACACTGGATTAGCGGCAGCCCGAATTCATGGAGAATACAGTTGGTTCTGGCCTATAAGGGGCTTGATTTTGAATCGATCAGGATCGACCCATCGACATGGGACCGCGAGCAGAGCGGATTCTATAAATTAAATCCAAGAGGGAAAATTCCTGTTCTTGAGGATGGTAACGATGTGATTTATGAATCGCTGGCCATTATGGCTTATCTGGAAGCCAAGCATCCGGAACCGGGTTTGTTGGGAAAAGATGTCAGTGAAATGGGCCTCGCTTGGCAGACCCTTGCAGAATTAGTTCATTATGTATCCGAACAGTGTTCTGAACTGGCCCGTTCTATTTTTCAGGAAACCCTTCTTGACGATATAGAATTGAGCAATAAGCGGGCAAGTAATATTTATGATGAATTGCTTACTTTGGAAGACCGTCTGAAAGATAGAGACTTTCTGGCACTTGATAAATTATCAATGGCCGATTTTTATTTCTATCCGACGCTGGCGTTCCTGCTGCGGATTACAAAACATGAAAGTATGAAATCAATTGAGGCACCCTTCTTACCGTTCGACAAACAATTCCCTAACCTGGGTGAATGGATGAAGCGCGTTGAAGCGGTTAAGGGGTTTGAAGATGCTTATCCACCGCATTGGAAAGAATAATTTAAGCCACTGCACCCATTAAAAGAGATATTCTTGTCAATTTGAATGGGTGCAGTGGCAGATCATAACGAAAATTCTTCTTAATTAGAACTTTAATTAATAGGAAAAAAAACGATGAAACTCACTCTGCATACAAAAGAAACGGCACCCGAGGAATCGCAAGCCGTTATTGACGAGGTCATAAACGCCTATGGATTTTTCCCTAATCTATACGCCATGATGGCTGCGGCCCCTATGGCTCCGCGTACTTATCTGGATTTGAACGCCATCCTCGACAAAACGTCATTAAGCGATACGGAGGTGCAGATTGTCTTGATCGCTACAAGCTACGAAAACGAATGTACTTATTGCGTGGCCGCCCACACAGTTGTCGCAGGGATGAAAAAGGTGCCTAATGATATCGTACAAGCACTGCGCGACGGTACGCAGATTGCGGATCCAAAACTAGAGGCCTTGCGCGCATTGACTGCATCCATAGTGCAAACTCGTGGCAGGCCTACACCGAAAATTCTCAAAGCCTTTGCGGATGCGGGATATATGCAAGCGCAACTGATTGAGGTTCTAATCGGTGTGGCCACAAAAACATTCACAAATTACCTCAACCACATATCCGACACGCCGCTTGATGAGGTCTTTAAAACTGCGGAGTGGAAGAAAGAAACAAAGACGTAAATTTAACTTTCCTCAAGACAATGGCTGAATGGAACTTACCGGCTTATGCTACTTGAATTCAACCTCTAATGAAATTGCTTCACGTTGATAAAGTCAGCGTGGCAAACCTGAATTTAGTGTTCTCACCTAATCCGGCAACTTAAACCCCTGGAACACCGCAGACCTAGAAAGTTCAATTAATCGTTGTTTCGGTACCTTGGCTTTAGCCATCACGATAATCCCCAGAATCATCGCGACTACCTCATCCGCTTTGATCATATATTCCGACTGTGATGAGAACTCACCTTCATCTTTTGCTCTTTCAAATCGTTGAACCAGAACCTGTCGCAAGCTCTTGAGTGCCTCCTCAGCCATTGCCCTGGTTTTGTCGTCATGTTGATAACTTTCGAGCAAAGATAAAGCAATCATACAACCTCCGGGGTGAGTTGCTGTGAAATGAAGTGTGACGGCTTCGTTGAGTGCGCCCTCAATAGCCTGCTTAGCAGTGGATGCCTGCTGTATCACTGTTATAAATCGTATTAAATCGTTGTTTATATACCGCTTAAGTGCCTTCTTGAATAATGCCCTCTTGTTGCCAAAAGCGTTGTAAATACTGGTTCTTTTGAGACCCATGGCTTCTTCCAGGTCCTGTATTGAAGTACTATCATACCCCCTTTCCCAGAAAAGCAGTTCTGCTGAATTTAAAGCCTGATCTTCATCAAAATTCTTCGTTCTAGGCATATCGTAACCTCCAGCCATGTTTTTGCCTTAGGTCACTGTCAATAATACTGTACTGATCACTATAATATTATTGACAGTGACCTTTTACCTGAATATTGTACCGATCATTATATAATACCAAATTACAAATGGCAACCAATGCAAAGATCAACAACAATCAATAAATAATAAAGGAAAACAAATTATGGAAGAAAAATTGATAAGCCCGGAGCTTCTAATGCTAGTCGCATCTTCCGGCATCCTAATCACCGTCGTCATGTTGCAGCTCATGCATTTCCTCTCCACAGGTATTGCGGTTAGCGTCATGAGCAATCGCGATGAACATGAATTTCCTTCTGAGATGAAAGGTCTTGGTGGTCGTTTGAAACGGTGCATTAGAAATCATGTGGAGGGAATTGCTATGGCAGCCCCCATTATCCTTACGGCGTCTTTATCAGGCATATCGAACGAAATGACTGTTTTAGGGGCTCAGACATTTGCTGTAGGCCGATTGGCACACGCAACGCTTTATATTTTTGGGGTACCCTACATTCGGTCCGGCGCATTTCTCATCGGTATAATAGGAATAGCCCTCGTTCTTTACGGCCTGTTCCTCATATAAAACTCCAATAGAATATCCAAATAAATCATTAGATCAGGAAATGAAAGATGACAGATAATTCCACTAATTACAAACTCCCACAACCCAAAATATCAGCTGTTTTTCCCTTCGAAAGCAAAATGATAGAAGTTCTTTCATCGAATTTACATTATATAGAGGCAGGTACGGGTGAACCCATTGTTTTCATCCACGGTAATCCAACGTCGAGTTACGTATGGCGTAATGTCATTCCACATGTGGAGCAAATAGGTCACGTTTTCGCAGTGGACCTCATCGGTATGGGTCGTTCAGACAAGCCAGATATAGATTATAGTTTTGCTGATCACTATCGTTATGTAGAAGCGTTTATAGATAAGCTCGGGCTTGAAAATATAACACTGGTCCTGCATGATTGGGGAGCTGCCCTGGGTTTTGAGTATGCGCGCCTCCATGAAAATAATGTGAAACGTATAGCCTTTATGGAGGGTGCCGTCCCGCCGGCACTGCCGATGCCAAATTTCGATGTGATGGGGCCGGAAGCTGCACAATTGTTCAATGATTTCAAAACTCCCGGGCAAGGAGAAACCATGATCTTTGAACAAAATTTATTCATTGAAGCAATATTGCCCGGTTCGGTGAACCGAACACTGAGCGAAGAAGAAATGAACGCCTACAGAGCACCTTATCTCAACGCGGACCACAGAAAGCCAATGTTGGCTTGGCCACGTGAAATCCCTATCGCCGGTGAACCTACAAAAATGGTTTGTACAATGGCAAATATCGACCAATTCATGGAACAATCCAATCTGCCCTTCCTTTTAATTTATGCGTCGCCAGGTGTTACCAATCCTCCCGCTCTGGTCCCATTATTTATAGAAAAAATCAAAAATATAGAGACACATTTTATCGGCCAAGGACTGCATTATCTTCAAGAAGACCACCCGGATGCCATCGGGATTGCTATTTCTGACTGGCTGCGGCGTACCTGAAAGTGACGTTATAAATGATCTTCTGTCCATTTACCGTTCCTAAACTTTATTGCAAAAAAAATAGATTGGCTGTTTTATTAGTCAACTACATAGTTGACTAATAATCGTTGGCCCAGTAAATTAGGACTTTAGGAGAATTAAAAATGGGAACTGTTCTGTCCGGGGGATGTGATTGTGGTGCTATTCGGTACGAAGTTAAAGCCGAAGCAAATTTTTCCATCATTTGCCAATGCCGGGCCTGTCAAAGGATAACTGGAGCTGGCCACTCCGCTTTGTTCGCCGTATCTGCTGATCAAACGACAGTCGAAGGTAAAGTGAATTTTTACGAGCGAAGTACCGATTCTGGTGGTAAAGTGCGTAGTGGTTTCTGTGGAGACTGTGGCAATCCAGTAATGAACAAACCAAGTTCATGCCCTCAATTTATCTTCTTACATGCTGCTACACTTGATGATCCAGGTACCTTTAAACCCGAGATGGTTGTTTACGAAACGTTCAAACAACCATGGGATCACGTCGATTCCTCTTTACCACGTAAATAATACCCAAAGATAAGCCTTGAATAATGGCTTCCGACTGCGGTCTCAACTGGTCAGCGCGGACATTCAAATTTTATACATTCGCCTATAAATGTAAAACGAGCTACTGATTTAAACGCCACCATAAATGGAGAAGCCGCCATCGACGCTAATCGTTGAACCCGTTACGAACTCTGAAGCTTCACTCAGTAGCCAGATCAAAGCGCCTTTTAATTCATCCGGTTTTCCAAAGCGTTTAAAAGGTGTTTGATTAATCACGGATTGAGCACGTTCAGTAAAGCCGCCATCCGGTGTCATATGCATTTTTTTATTTTGTTCCGTCAGGAAAAACCCGGGTGCAAGTGCATTAATCCTCAGCTGTTCACCATATCTATTGGCGAGTTCCACCGCAAACCACTGAGTATAGCAGTCAACCGCTGCTTTACCCATATTATAACCCAGCACTCGTGTAATGGCCCGCTTGGAATTCATTGATGATATATTGACAATACTTCCCTTTTTTGCGGTTAGAGAGATCGCCTCGCCGAAAATTTGGGTCGGCACAACGGTCCCCCAAAGGTTTAGATCCATGACCTCTCTCATGCCATCCAAATTCATATTAAACAGATTTTCATCAGGCATAAGAACGCTTTGAGGCATAATGCCACCGGCGGCATTTACCAGACCGTCAATTTTCCCAAATTTATCGAGCAACTTGTCTTTAGACGCCGTGAGTTGATCTTGTTCCATAACATCAGCGATCAATGCAATTGCCTGCCCGCCATTTTTATTTATCTCATCAGCACGCTGATTAGCAACTTCTTCATTTCTGCCCAGAATACCTACCGAGCCTTCTGCTTCAACAACTGCATCAATAAAGCACTTACCTAAAATTCCGGTACCACCAGTTACGACTATTACTTTGTTTTTTAATGAAAAATCTGTCATCACTTGTCAGCCTACTTGATTTAATTAATAACGATTATTCCTTCCCCTTTGGGGACATTTACTGTTACTTCTTTTTTTTCTGCATCATACTGAATATTTTCCGTAGAACGGCCGTTAAGTAAAACCGATGAAGGTTTTCCCTCTGCGCCAATTATCAAATTCCCGCCCTGATTATGATAATATTTAAGACCCTCTGGTGACACTTCAAAGGTTATGGGAACGTCAGACTTTAGAATCGGAATTCTATTTCGGCTAAAGATTGTCGCGGATGCCACAAACGCAACGTCGTCCGTCCAGGATAGAGCAACGGCATCCGTCTGCATTTGTTCAACATTATAAATATTATTGGGATTAGTCGTGAAAGCAAAATTTTTGCCCGAAACAGTTCCGGAAACATGATCATCATGCGTCATTGTTATAACATCGAGATCAGATCCAATGATGTTTGCCATGACAAGCGGTTGACCATTCTCGGTTCGAGAGGTCACCTTTATCATTCCTTCTTTTTTAAGCGGTTTAACATTACGTAATGTTTTAAGGTAATGGGGCGTTTCAACCGCTTTAATGTCCATCGCTCCCGGTGCAATATGCGCTATATTAAGTGGCGTACCGCCCTTGGTAATGGTTGAAACTTCCTGTCCGACCTTGATATCTGCAAGCTCCATGGTCTGATAGAGCAGGCTGACATCGATGTCTTCTTTTTCAGGAACTGCTATATCCACCATCAGAACTGCTCTGGGTTTAAGATAAAGCACATTGCGCGTGAGTGATTTTACTTTATCCCAATAAAGCCTGCCAATATCACCGGAAGAGAAGGAAGCATCCCTGCCATCAAGAAAATGGGCGATAAAAGCATGATCATCAAATCCGGGGGCAAAACCTGACGGGTCCCCAACTCTTTGGCTTTGATGATTACCATTGATAAGGATAGTAGAATGAGCCACCGGTTGAGTGAGGGATGATTGATAAAGTGGGTCATCATAATAGTCAGATGTATTCAAGTGGCGGTCTTCAATAAAAACTTTGCCTTTGTCGGCAACATAAAAGCTGCCTTGATCAAGATGCTGATGATTAAAGAACGGTCCCGTTCGCATCACGAAAACAAAATCATCCTTTTCCCAGCCACTTTTGAAAACGGTGGTTCCCACATGGTGAAATGCCTTAATCGGACTCTCATCAAAAGGAGGGTCCTGTTCTACACCTGTTGTATCATAAAGAACATCCTGGAAGGTTTCGTTACTATTATCTACCTCCGCTTCATTTAAAAACTTAAAATAGTCACCGCTTTTCGGGTCAGATTTATTGTTCTTAAGATAGTTATAATACCAGCCGAGGCGAGGTTCTTGTTGCATCTCAAGCAGAAATGCCCAGTTTGAAACGGGTAAAATATCGCCGGTGGAATCGCCAAAGTCGAACCATTTTCTCTCCTTCAACAATCCCGACCAGATATATTCGTTGTACGTGCCGACCAGTGACGCGCTTACATCAATATTAAAGACATTATTTATGGACGGAACACTGTATGCGAGGTTAGAAAAACTATAGCTGTTATAACCAAGTCCTTCGCCCCAGGAGCCATCT
Source organism: Emcibacteraceae bacterium (assembly GCA_021774795.1). Taxonomy (GTDB): domain Bacteria; phylum Pseudomonadota; class Alphaproteobacteria; order Sphingomonadales; family Emcibacteraceae; genus Pseudemcibacter. The sequence continues at coordinate 133,348 of JAJFIR010000031.1, forward strand.
TTACTATCCGTCACGCGATTGAGGAAAGCGTAATATTTGAGCATGGTGCCTGTGAAATAGGGCTCAAGATTTTCTGTATCTGAACCATCACCATAAATAGCCGCCATGGTCATTAATGATCCCCCCGTTATCATCGCAATCCAATTTGAAGTTTTTGAGGTTATGTTATCGTTATAGACATATGTCTGATAGCCGCCTTTTACAATATTTTTCATTAAAGCCTGACGGATTTTTAAACTTTCTTGCGAACTCATCAGATCATAGGTCAGGTCATAGGCTTCAGCGAGGCGATGAGACCAGCTTCCCGTATTATGTTCGCTGTAACGTCCTCTTTTTTGCTGCCACGGATGTGACCAGTGTGGCCATTCAGAAAATTTGAGCAACATGTCTTTCACATACAAGCCTGCTTCGCGGTCACCATGAAATGAATAGGCCATCGCATTACTGCGCAATGCCCCTGCGGTACTAAAAATATGTGATACCCATGATGGCCAAGTGGGAAGCCAGACCTCGTTGGGAAACTGATCAAGATCAAATATGAGTGTATCCAGCGGAAATTCACTCCTTTGCTGTTCGGCGTTTTCTAATATATCATCATAAACAGTTTTAAAACGTTCTTCGGTGAAGCGTTTATCGATCCATTCTTTCTTGTCTTCGTCAAAAAGAAGGCGGGGGTGCTTACCCGCCATGTCTTCTGCTTTTGGGGTAATATGAATGGTAAATTCCGTCGATGAAAGAGAAACAGAATTTTTAGAGGCGGTAAGCCTTCCAACATAAAGACCATTAGGAAAAGAAAGTTTCAGCGGATTGAGCGCCCACGTGTCACCATTTTTAGAAAGTGCCCCGTTATAAATGAGATTATCCCTATCTGTGAATGATAGAATTTCAAGTGTTACGGCTTCTGCCTCAAGCTTCCATTGGCCGCTTAAATTAAATTGATCGCCGCGGCTATAATGATTTTTAGGAATATACTGCGAAAATTCAGGAAGCTTGAACACTTCAGGCAATGTAAATTTAAATGCCGTTTTTTGCTGAGCATCCACCGTAATATCGTCCAGCCCAAGATAAAAAGGCATATCCGGATCAGCGTTTGGTATTTTTACAAATATTGCCAAGGCATAAGCCCTGATCTTTTTTTTGTCTTTTAAATCTGGATTTTCACGTATTAAATCTTCGAAATCTACGGTCAGATCGACCCATGCATTGCTCACCGGGCTGGGCATCGTTACATCAATCCTGCCAAGCTCACCCGCGGCAAATCTTACTTTTATAAATTCAGCATATTTATTGGTTTTTAGATAATATCTAAAGCTGACTTTTGATTGCGGTCCCAAATAGATATCCAGTAACTTTTGTGCACCCGCATAGTTATCGACATTTGAATATGGCGTTACCTTCTGGACAACCGATATATTTGGATCCTGCGGCACAATCTCATTGACCCTGAAATTGGGGTCATAAGCCGTATCCTGCCAAAGTGGGTAGGATGCCCAAGCTCCCAGTTCGCGATCTTCAAAATCTTCACTATAGGTGAGCGGCTCCAAAGCTTCTTGCGCAATTGATTGCGCTATGAGACAGAGATAGAGACCACACAGACATAAGATTTTTTTCAGCATATTTATTCGATCGTTTGCGTTTACCGCCCTCATTTTTATTGATTATTCATGTTTTATAATAGACTTAAAAAAAGAAATTTGTCCACCCTACGGGACGTCGTTTTGAATTAGTTTTAAATTTATTGTCTCAACTTGTCCATTTGTGATAAATATGGAACTATAGCAGGCGGAAACATCTATAATTCGATCGCTTAATCGAAATCAGTAAATTTAGGGGTGAATTAATGATCAGTTTTAAAACTAAGTTCATATTGCAAACAGTGTGTGTAGTGAGTCTATTAACAGCACCTGTCTATGCTCTGGCAGACGAAGCTATCATTGCCAAACGTTACTATTCGAATTTCCCCCAGTCCAAAGGAAATTACAATGGGATCACTGCCATAAGTGACGGCCTTATTTACTATGTTCTTTGCTCGGGAGATCTTGATGTAGGTGCACAAATGTATTCTTTTAATCCCGCCAATGAACAAATCAAGCATTTGGCTGATCTCACGGAAGCTGCCGGTGAAAAGGATTTAAAAGCGATTCCACAAGGCAAAAGCCATGTGAATTTTTACGAATATGAAGGCAAGCTTTATTTTGCAACCCATGTTGATTTTTACACTCATGTTGATGGAAAAGAAATCATGGGTATTCCCCCAGCTGGTTACAAGCCTTATCAGGGGGGTCATATTTTATCATACGATTTGAAAAGCGGCGAACTAGAAGATTTAGGTGTAGCATCATCATCAAAGGGCGGTGTTATTGCCTTAAATATGGACACTGTCCGTGGTCGAATTTACGGCATAACATGGCCATCCGGCGATGTATTTCGCTATGATGTTAAGAAAAAAGAAGCCAAAGATCTTGGCAAATATTTTGCAGACGGCGAGGAAGGAGAAGGCGATAGATTTCAGGTATTGAGCCGCTCACTGACTGTAAGTCAGGTAAACGGAGGTGTATTTTTCAACAACGCGCTAGGGGAGATATATGAATATATATATGATCAGGATGAAATTGTAAAAATTGAAGAGGACAATCTGAAAAAAGATTATTTTGGCTCCGTCTCTTCACGCTCGATGGGTTATCAATGGCGGCAATCGGTTTGGTCTGAGCTTGATCAGAAAATTTATGGAGTTCATAACGAGTCCGAATATTTATTTAGCCTTGACCCAATAACAAAAAAAGTTGAACTCATCGAAAGAATGGCTACACAAACATCAAAAAATGCTGGCGTAAACGGATATGGATTTAGTCTGGGACTGGTATTTAGCCATGATAACAGCACATTATTTCATATATCTCACGCCTATCCCAACGAAGAGGAATTTGAAGAATTTGGATCGGCAGCCGTTGATCACTTGCGACTGAAAAATCATCACATCATTTCATATAATCTACCTGAGCAAAAATATTCAGATCTTGGCGAAATTATCTTCAAAGATGGTAGCGAGCCAATTCATATAAATTCTCTCACCCTCGGGTTGGACGGAAATTTTTATGCACTGGCCACCATCGAGTTAGAGGATGGCAGTGAGACAACGGATTTAATTTCGTTCCCTAATCCACTTGATTAATCCAATTTTGATGCACTGTCCTCATCAATATATAAAATAGCGTCGGGGTGATTTCTCAGGATAGTTGAAGGATATTTTTCCTGAATTTCGTCCGTCAATGTATGATAGATGGCGTCCGCCTTATTCGTTCCCGGCGAAATTGCATAGGCATATGTCGCTTTAAATAACACTGGAATGGTCAGCGTAATAGCGTGGGTAGGCACTTTTTCGATTGCGTCAAAACAGATAGGATCCTCCGGGTCTACTTGCTGCCATCTGTTTTGTTCATCAAGATCAACTATTTTCACGAACTCAGGGTCATCAAAGAAAGCGACATGCGGATCATTAAACGCGAGATGCGTATTCTCACCAATGCCTAGAATGACTATATCCGTGGGATATTTCCGCATGAGTTCAGCATACTTTTCACATTCTTCTTTCTGGCGTGTCTTGTCGCCATTCATGTAAAATACCGCTCCAAATGTCACATGACTGAATATTTTATCTTTCAGAAAATTTCCAAACAATTGTGGTGCGCTGCTATCCAGACCAATATATTCATCCATATGAAAAGCATTTATGCGGCTCCAGTCGACATCTTTTTCTCTTAAGCAAGCGAGAAATTCGTTTTGCGACGGGGCAGAAGCAAAAACAATATTGATATATTCTTTTTCCTCTAGCAGTGAATTTATACGCGCGCTAATTTCCTCGGCTGCGTCCTCACCCATGCCCACTCTGGTTTTGTAAATTTTCACTTTCAGTTGGTCTTTAGAAATTTCTCTTTTGTCCATAATCCATTCTCTTAAAATTGTTTTTTTTAGTTTCTGCTATAAACAACATTCCCCTTAATGATGGTTTTTTCAATTTGAATATCGTCATCAAAAATTAAAATATCTGCATCTTTTCCGGGGACGAGCGATCCTTTTCGGTCCGCAACGCCCATAATATTGGCGGGCGTAACGCTTGCCATTCTTACGGCATCTTTCAATGGAACATCCGCCAAATTAATCATCGTCCTTACCAAACGATCAGTGGTCGCCACGCTTCCCGCAAATGAACTTCTATCAGGTAATTTTGCGACACCATCCTCAATAATTACCTTTATGCCATTTTCCAGACTTCCCAATATACTGTCCCCGTCGGGCATACCGGCACCGCGCATGGCATCCGTCACCAGTGCTATTTTATCGGCACCTTTTCTTTGATATATAAGTTTTAGGAGCGATGCAGGAAGATGCTTGCCATCGGCGATCACCTCCACATTCATTTCATCAATTAGAAATGCGCTTTGCACACCGCCGGAAAACCGGAAACTATCCCTTCGCGTTACTCCGGCCATTCCTGAATAGAGATGGGTTGCAAGCGTATATCCATTTTCGAATGCCACCAACACATCCTCATAGACAGCATTGGTATGTCCCATAGACGCCATAACGCCTTTCGAGCGCAAATAACGGGCAAATTCAAGTGACCCGTCTCTCTCTGGTGCAGAATCCCAACGTTTAATGATAGACCCACGGGCTAATATTTCCTTATACTCCTGCGGGTCAGGGTCACGGATATAACGTGGGTCCTGCGCACCCTTTTGTTCCATGGAATAATATGGCCCCTCCAAGAACATTCCAAGAAATTGTGCGCCCAGTTTATTTTCTTTGTCGGCTTGCCCGTAAATGTCAATATTTTTATAAAGCTCTTCTTTTTCACCGGACAGGGCCGTGGGAAACATGGATGTGGTTCCATGCCTTGCGTGAATTTCAGCCGCTTTTAAATAGGCATCAACGGTGCCATCCAAAAATGAGTGACCGCCACCACCATGTACATGCAAGTCAATAAATCCCGGTGAAATATTCAGACCTTTTGCGTCAATTTCTACTGCGCCCGGCACGTCGATATTGGCATCACTCACATCTATGATTTTGCCCCCCTCAACCACAACCGTCCCCTTATTAAGCACGCGATACGGGGTGATGATACGCCCGTTATAAATTTTTAATTTTGTCTTGTTCATGGTTTGCGCAAATCCGTTCAATGAAACCATGCCGCCGCTTGCAACCAACGACGCGATGCCGAGTTTTTGCATAAACTCTCTGCGGTTTTTATTTGTTATTTTCATGTTATTTCTCCTCTCATTACAGGAATCCTCTGATGGCAAAATAAGTCGTTATAAGTGAAAATATGATCACCGCAGAAAGTCCGGCATTCATCCTCAGCGAGGCTTTATTTTCTTTCATAATGCTTTCTCTGTTGAGCAAGAAAAAAACCGGAATGGCAACGGCCGGTAATATCGCAGCCTGGAAAGCCATAGAAAATACCACTAGAATAGTGGGGCTCTGCTCAAGAAATATTGAAAAGGATGCGACAAGCAACCCCGCAACGATCAATATCCGGTACATTGGTGAGTGAATGTCCCGGGGCTTATCTCTGTAATCTGATATCAGCCAAGGGGCTATCAGAATGATAGGGAACATGGTGGACAGGCCAGCACCGACAATGCCGAGTATCAATAAAAAGGCAGCTGCTTTTCCACCCAGCGGCTCAAAAAGGCCGATAAGATCAAGTGTATTATCCACCCGCAATCCCATAAGGTGAAGCGTTCCAGCGGAAACCGCCATAATCAATCCACTAATTAACAGCATCATAAAGGAGGAGGTGAAGGCATCCTTTTTCTCATCCTTCAAATTAGTGATATTCCAGCCCTTTTCAGCGACCACGGTACTGCGGATAATGAATACTGCTGCGGAACATGTGGTCCCGACCATTGCTGCTATCAATCCAAACGCGCCGGGTTCATCGGGTATGCTGGGGATCATCCCCAAAAAAATCGAAGACAGGTCGGGACTGACCATAAAAAATACGGCGACAAAGCATAACGCCATCAGAATAACGAAAAGCGTGAGAATTTTTTCAAATAATTTGTAACGACCAAACCAGAATAAAATAAGCAGCAAAAGCAGCAATAAGGGAACGATCCATTCGGCTCCTATAATCATACCGTCTGTAAGTAAACGGATACCTTCCTGAACCAGATCGGCGACGATACCCATTATCCCAACCAACGCCAGAAGTTCACCAGTGATGAGCGCGGCCATAATATATAACGCTAGCAATTTTCCGAACTTTAATTTTGTCTTTATATTATACAGAGCGGTTTTTCCCGAAACCAGTGTTGCCTGCCCGTATGCCACCATCAATATATAGGTAAATATGCACGAAAGAACGACTGCCCAAAGCAAGGTCATGCCATATCCGGCACCCGCTCTGGCCATGGTCGTCACACTACCGGTGCCTATATTATACCCTATTAAAAATAAGCCTGGGCCGACCGCACTTAAGGCAATTAATATTTTTTTCTTCGTTGTTTGAAACATATTATTCGTTAATTAAAAACCCAAAACTTCCTTAGGCTTTTCTCTCCCTTAATTTGCTTGCAATTTATAGACTGGCATTAATTTGGAACATATTTAACAGATGCTGTCAAATTAAGTTGATGCTTTTTACAGGATACCTAATATTAAATATGTTCTCGTCGGGAAAACGCGCCTTGGGCCAATGCAGGCACTCATATTTCTTTTGGGGGCCTCTTTATTTTTAGAAGACTGCCTGTCGAATTATATTCAGTCCCATCAGCAAGAAAACAGATAGAACAATTTTTTGAAAAATAACAGGTTCAATTTTCCGCCTTAATCTTTCTCCTAAATTAAACCCTATTAATGTTGGAATAATTAACATGAGAGAAATACTTGCCAGGGGACCGGTCATTAAACCATTCATCCAATAGCCTACACACAAAGGTAAACTCCCCATTGTAACTAACAAACCGGTTGCTCGGATAAAATCGTCTTTTTCGACACGGCGTGATACTAAATAAATAACCATCGGTGGAGACCAAATTGCCGTTAATCCCCCCATAATACCAGCGAGACCACCGGCAATTACCTGTATTATTTTATCAAAACGCTCTGGTAATTTTGCTGGACGAATAAATAAACTGCTGATGACAAAGAAAATAATAACAACGCCCAGAATTATCATAATTATTTCAACGGATATAACGGCACTCAGATTCGTGAAGATCGCGATAAAAAACATCAACGTCAAACCAAAAGGCCAGAATGTTGTTAAGACGCGAACAAAATCCCCACTACGGATCAACTGCCAAAAATTAGAAATCATCATGGGAAAAATCACCAAAGCAATCGCAGTATGGGGATCATAAAATTGAGACAACACAGAAATACTTGCCGTCGGTAAACCAATACCAATAGTCCCTTTGATGATGCCGGCAAAGATAAAAACTGCTATTGCAACCCAGATCAAATTATCCATAGTTTCACCTACAAAAAGCTGTCCGCGAAGCATAGCTTTTAATAATACTGTTGTCTGCTTGAGATTAATCAGCAGGATATTCTACTGTGTATCTGCAAATAATAAAAGAATAGAGGTCATAAAAAATAAAATAAGATTCGCCTTCATCTCCAATTATATAGAATTAGTAGTGCCCAGATATGAGTGGCCGCCTCCAATCACCACACAAAGCAGCCGTTCAAAATAATGCATCCAACCAAGTAGGCTTTTGTCACTAACCTACTGTTCCAGTCCTTGGTGTTTTTGAACGTCTTTTAGAATACTTAATTTTATGTATAATGGCATCATGATAGATAATTGGTTCAATAGACTTGGGAATAATACACTTTCAAAGACTCGCTTTTATTTCTTTGGAGGATTCTGTTTTGATGCAAACCGGTTAGAGTTAAAGGAATCGGATAAATTGGTTGATTTGAAAATACAGCCAGCCCGGCTATTAAAAATATTACTGGAACGTGCACCAGAAACTATTTCCAGGCAGGAAATAAAAGAACTCATTTGGAACAATGGTACGATAGTGGAATTTGACCACGGACTAAATACCTGCGTAAATCAATTACGGGCGGCATTAACTGACACCGCCAATAAACAACAATTTATAGCCACTATGCCTAAACGAGGATATCGCTTTGTTGGCGATATCCGTTCTGTAAATAATTCAATAAATGCTGCAACGAGACAGATTGCGATAGCGTCTATATTGATATTTACCATTTTAGCTTTGGGTTGGTACACGAACCCTTTCCCAAATTTCAATAAGCAACAAATCCAAGATGATCAAAGCGATAACAGCTCTGCCTTTTTTGACCTGTTGATGCGAGCAAAACGTGCTTATCAATTAGGGGATGATAACTCTATTGAGAGTAGTTTGGTTTCATATGATGCAGCTTTAGAATTAAACCCGAAATCAGTTGAAGCGATGGGTGGAAAGGCACTTTCGCTGATCGCACGAGCGAACAACACTAAGTTTAACTCAACTTCAGTCTATGCCAGCGCAATGAAGTTGACTGATCAAATACGAGGGCAAGTAGGCTCTACGGCACTATCGGAATTGGTGCGCGGTTTTATTTTTCTCTATCGAGATCGAAACTTAAAGCTTTCGAAACAAGCGTTTGATATAGCAATTGATCTTACGCCGGAAAGTGCCATGGCGCATTCCTGGCGCGCTGCAGTTTTAGCTGCACTGGGTGACGTGAACGGTGCCGCAAAAGAAGCTGACTTAGCGGTGCAGCTGGACCCGCTTTCGATGGCAATTAGTGCAGATCGATGCTGGTACTTGGCAGCCGCGGGACGATTTGAGGAATCCGTAGAAGCTTGTCACTGGGCGCTGGAGATTACTCCAGATCATAACTGGACTCTCATAGGATTGGTGGCAGCACTTGAGAAACTTGGGCGAAACGAAGAAGCAATAGAAGCTCTAAATCAGATTTTAGTAAACTTTGGCGGATCTGAAACTAACTTCCTAGAAGAAACTGCTTCAATTGATCTGAAATCGTTGCATTGCAAAATAGCTGATATGTTGGTTCCTCGCTCTAAAGAGGGACAATTCCCATTATTTCATTTGGCAGCATTTAATGCCCAGTGTCATAGATTTGAAACTGCAATTGGATTGCTCGAAGAAGCCAAGTCTCGTGGAGAAATAGGAACGCTTTACTATACCATTGATCCAAGGTTCGATGACTTTAGAGATAGTCCAATATCCAAGACATTTCAGATGTAGATATCTTGAAGTATCATCATTCTCCCAAGCATTAAAAATATTTATTTTAGATTTATTTTAGATTAAATGATTTTCAATCATTGAGATGTGTCGCGTTTACTTTGTTTTACCAATTTAAATTTGGTTAGATTTTGACGAGGAGCACGATGATGTTGAGTGCTAATAAACATATTATTGACGGAAAACTAGCTTTTGTAAGCGGGATTATTGTATCCGCTACATTTGTAATAGTTGTTTTTTTTGGAAGGAGCAATTGCGCAAGAAAAAGAACATAAATAATCTCAATTAAATTCTGTTGGAAGGATACAAGATGAAGAGTAATATTTTATTATCGAACATACTATCGATATCTAGCTTTTTTTTAATAACTTTCTACCTTACGGCAACTGTAGGCGCACAAACAGCATTGTCGATAGATCATTTTAATGATGCTGATGATTGGCCAGTTTATTCGCCGGGTGAATTAGAGTTAGACAACATGAATGTTGGCGATATCCGCATTGGGTATCACGGTATATTTGGAACTCCAAATGGAACTTTGGAAGCTAAAACTTTCATTGAACTGGTCAATGTTATGTTCAATGGAACGCCCGCAAATTGGATGCAATGGACCTTTACCAGCGAAACCAAAGGAGAAAAAACTACGCCAAATTTGGACCTTCTCATTATGGATAAAGAAACTGGAGGTCTTCGTTATCGGATGGCACCCTCAAAGAACGGCAGTAAATGGGGTGGCCCCTACAATTTTATTGGTGTGGGCAATTCGGAGGTTAAAGAAATTGTTATATCCGAGAATGAAAAAGCAACAACTGAATACACATCTATTGAAGGCCCCATCTTTGATTTTGGCGGTCTGCCTTTTGTGCTACCATTTTTGGAGTTACAAAATGGCAAGGGAGTTAGGTTAAATACTTATCAAAAGTCGGAGATTAACGGGACAGAATTGATTGATGTCATATCTATGGGTCCAAAAGAAATTATAGATACAAGGGGCAATAGCCATGACGTAACGGAGATTCAAACGATAGGGTCAAGCAGAAAAACACGTGTCAGTTTTTATGTTTCGAAGAGTGCGCCTTATTTTTATGGTTGGGATTATAGACAGGTTGATGACGGAACATCTTTATTTAAGATGATATATAAGGGGTACAAATTGATCGATATTGAGAGCTAATTTCAGTAATATATGTCAAAGTAAGGACTTCCATGATCGGCTTTATCGCCAATTTATTTGATAATTTTTTTGAAAGCCCGGCATAGAAATTTGAAGCACGTGTTGCGTTGATCGCTTCCAATCACCGTACAAAGCAGACATTCAAAATAATGCATCCAACCAAGTAGATTTTCAAAACAAAGCGATTATTCAAATACAAATAATACCGTAAAATTCGACTTTGTTGCCTATAAATGTTCCGAGTGGGTCTATTTTATATTTGCACTTTTAATAAATAGGTTGCCTTGTTAAATTGATGTATTCAGATCATGTGGGATTATGATATACATAATAATAAAGTACAGAGTATAGAAGGATGAGAAAAACAAAACCTAAATTTATTCCGAAACCTGAACAAATGGCATTATGGCCTGACATTTCAGGTAATAAGGTGAATGGATTGGGCGAAACAGAAGTTCGTCAACCTACGCCTATCTATTGGCAAAAACCAGAACTAACGCCTTTCGGTCCCATCATGGGATATTATAAAAGCGTTCAACCACCTGATAAAAAATTGATAGAAATCCGACAACGAGAACATGATTTTGCCCATCAGGAAATCTCTCCCAAATCTAATATCCGAAAAGAAAATACGCCTGAAAAATGGACAGAGCTTGTTAAAGAAGTGGGGCTAAAAAATAATGGTGATGTTGTTGGTATCACTAAAATGAAACCTGAGTGGGTAATCGAATCTTTTGAAGTACCCTATGAGACCGTTATCATGTCAGGCGTATCAATGAATTTTGACGAATTAAAAGAAGCGCCGGGAATTATATCAGCGCGCGAAGTTTCCCGGCAATATGGTCGCGCCCAGCAGGTTTCAAAAGCAATCGCCTCTTGGATTCATGAGCAGGGCTGGAATGCCGTTTCTTATGGTGGATCAAATCATGTGCCGATGCTGCTCATACCACCAGCAATCGAATGTGGATTTGGGGAGCTTGGTAAACACGGTTCGCTCATAAATAATAAATATGGCTCGGCCTTCAGGCTTGGTGCTGTCGTTACGGATATGCCGCTTGATTTAGACTCAAAAAAAATATTCGGCGCAGATGAGTTTTGTATGAATTGCAAAGCATGTGAAGCAGCGTGTCCACCAGATGCTATCAGTTCATCAAAAAAAATGGTTCGTGGCGTTGACAAATGGTATGTTGATTTTGACAAATGTCTTCCATATTTCACTGAAAGTATCGGCTGCGGCATTTGTCTCGCCGTTTGTCCGTGGAGCAGACCCGGTGTGGCGGACAACTTGATCAAAAAGCTCGCTAAGAAGCGGCAAAAAGATATTTGAGTATTCCTATTTGCTTAATTCATCTTAATTTATTCCCAATAGTTGCTCGCGAATCAGTTACTACTCTGAATATAGCGAGTCCCATCAAGGCCATCGCAACCGAAACAAATACGTTTAAGTAATTAAGAAACGCCCATGGCAGATAATCAAAGACTGGGACCCCAAGAGTTACCGCATAGAATGCCCCACCCAAAGACCATGGCAGAAGTGGTGCGATAAGTGTGGTGCTTTCTTCGACAGTTCTGGAGAGCATATATTTTTGTAAACCCATTGCTTCATATTTTCTCTTAAAAAGTTGTGACGTTAGAACGATAGAAATATAGCCCTGCCCCGTACTAACTGTGCTTATGATTCCGGTAAACATTGTTGCTATTATCAAAGGTACAACGGCTTCTATTTTACTAAATAATCCCTGAAGTAATGATGTTAAATAGCCGACTTTATCGAGCAATCCTCCGAGTGCCAACACAAATAGAGCAAGCATTATCGTGCCCATCATGCCGAGCATGCCGCCACGATTAACGAGTAGATCCAATTCTTGATGACCCGTGCTGGCCGAATACCCGCTATAGATACTATTAAAAATATCCAATAAACTACGGTCTTGCAGGATCAACGCCAACATGATCGCCGTCGCGACGCTTGCCATCATAGATGGCTCTGCGGCTACTTTGTTCATACTCATAATCAGCAAGGCCAATATCGGCAAAAAACCCCAGAAGCTAACCGTAAAATTATTGTCAATGGCGGCCTGGAATGCTTCAATTTCTGTAGTTGACAGCGCAGCGGATGAATATTGAAGCCCGATAATTGTGAAAATTATCAAACAAAGAATATAAGTTGGAATTGTCGTATAAAGCATTGACTTTATGTGTTTATAGAGATCTGTACCGGCGACAACAGCGGCTAGATTGGTCGTATCAGAAATTGGCGACATTTTGTCACCAAAGCTCGCCCCGGCAATAATCATTCCCGCAACGATCGGCAAGGGGATACCCATAGCCCCACCTACACCAATTAAAATAACACCCGCCGTTCCAACAGTACCCATCATTGTACCGACCGCAACAGACATAAAACTACATATCAGCAGGCCTGCTGGCAAGAATACGGCTGGATGAATGAGGTCTAGGCTGTAATAGACCAAACTGGCAATTGTGCCACTTTCAAGGTAGGTTGCGATAATAACACCAATCAGAATAAAAACATAGATAGCACCTAATCCCATCGAGATACCATCAGACATTATTTTTTTAATTTCGTAAAACTTATATCCCAGAAAATACGTAAGGCAGCATGTCCATATAATGCAAAGCATCAATAGAACATGTATGCTCGTTTTAAAAACGACTACGCCTACAATAAGTATTGTCATGATAACAGAAAAACACAATAACGCCTGATTAAAACTGGGTAGTTTAGTATCGATCATAATGTGTTCTCCTAAAGTTTATTTGAAGTGGTTTTTCATGGCTTTTATTAAGGCATTATTTTCATCTTCAGTGCCAACGGTTATCCTCATGCTGGCGGGTAACTGATAAAAATCAACAGAACCAACAAGAATATCCTGTAGTTTTAAAAATTTATCTGCGGATTGCTTTGCTTCTTTTCCATCAGGAAAATGGATCAAAATAAAATTACATACGCTTGGCGTGACCTTTAAGCCAAGCTTAACCATTTCATCTGTTAGCAGGGCTATCCATTTTTGAGTATAAATGCGCACCATATTGGCGTGATTTTCGTCCTCAATTGCTGCGACTCCTGAGATTTGGGCCGGTGCATTGACATTAAACCCTCCTTTTAACCTTAGCATAATCTCCGCCATGTCTTTGGTCATGTAACTCCAACCAATTCGTAGAGCACTTAATCCATATAATTTTGATAAAGTGCGCGTGACAATAACATTTTCATGCTCGTCTACCAGATCAAAACCGCAGTCGAAATCATCATTGGTAACAAAATCAGCATAGGCACAATCAAGCACCAAAAGGATATGTTCCGGCAGATATTTACGTAACCTCTTAATTTCTGAATAAGGCAGGTAAGTCCCCGTAGGGTTTCCGGGATTATCAACAAAGACCACTCTTGTTCTTTCGGTTACAGCGGCTAATATGTTATCAACGCTAATGACGAAATCGTCATGGGCAACCGGTACCGGTATCCCACCCGATTTTAATATAACAACTTTATACATCAGAAATCCGTATTTAGGATAAATGGCTTCGTCACCGTCGGCTATATAGGCCTGAGCAACATATTTTAGAATTTCTTCGGAACCGTTGGAACAAACTATTCGAGTATCATCAAGATTAAATTTTTTGCCTAACACTTTGCGCAATTTAGCGCAAGAGCGATCCGGATAACGGTGTAAGGTTTTACATTCTTTCTCATAAGCCTTTATTGCAGCAACACTGGGAGGAAAAGCATTTTCATTTAGCGATAAATTAATGGCATATTTTTTAATCTCGGTGTCCCCGGGGGCTTGGGGTTGAAAAGGTGCCCTCAATATAGCTTGGTTGGGAATTATTTTACTCATCTATCAAATCCCGAATTTGGTGATGTATAAGCGGAGATATTTTTTTATCGTCAATTGTTATCATTGTTTTTCCTGAATTGTCTAATTTTTCTCTACAAAAATAGCTATTTTATTGGTTAAATATGTGTAAAATGATCATAATAAACTTTTCTCAATAACTGAATACAAATGGTAAAGGCTAATGTTAATGGTTAATAAAAAGTCGTTAGATGATGGTTTAACCAAAACAGAAATTACGACGGCTAATCTCAGACAGGATATAATTACCTGTCTTTTCGCACCAGGCATAAAATTGACATTTGAAAAACTTATTAAAAGATATGATGTCAGCATTTCAACCTTAAGAGAAAGCCTGACGACACTGGTGGTAGAAGGATTAGTTCGTTCATTACCACGCAGAGGGTTTTGGGTAAGCGAAGTTTCTTCAGGAGATTTAGATGACCTTACACAAATGAGAATTGCTCTTGAAATAGAAGCCCTTAAACGTTCAATTGTACGGGGACAAGATGAGTGGGAAGGGAAAATTATTCAGGCCCTCCACTTTTTGAACAGAGATGACAATCCCACCACCGTAGCGGAAAAATACGACAATCAGCAATATCATTCCAATCTGCATCACGCACTATATTCTGCTTGCGGATCGCCTCGAATAATAGAGCTCTGTGCTGCTCTTGATTTTCAATCCAATCGTTATAGACATATTTTTTATGAAGCAATGTATACCTCCAAACAACACTGGATAAATCATTCAAAAATTGTTGAAGCAGCACTAAGTAGAAAATCGGACACTGCCTGTGAATTACTTGAACAACATATCCACAAAACAGCTCACTTTTTAATGCACGAGGTGTCGGAAGATGAATGGAAAATCCGGCTGTCCTCCTTAAACATGAATACGCTGTAAATTTCATCTAATCTTTTTAAGGTTAATAAATTCCCAAGGTGCAGGCAGCTCATCAACAGGAATTTCAATTACCGTTGGACCGTCTGCGGTAAAGGCTTCTTTTAAGGCTACACGCAGTTTTTCAGGTGACGTTACTTTAACGCCCCTCGCCCCAAATGATTCAGCCATTTTTACGAAGTCAGGATTATGAAGGTCGCTTGCAATAACTTTATTACCGTAAACTTCAATCTGATCTCGTTTCACATTGCCGTAAGCATTATCATTAAACACGATCGCGACGACGGATATTTTGTGAAGAACGGCTGTCGCAAGTTCCTGAACGGTAAACATAAAACCACCGTCGCCGCTTATAGAAACAACCGGGACATCGGGATTGGCGACTTTTGCGCCAAGCGCGGTCGCAAACCCATATCCTAAGGTGCCAAGAAAACCCGTATCAACAAATGTTCGCGGATGATAAACATCAAATGCGAATCTGGAAACATATCCACACTGTGTTAGTTCCGAAGCAAATATCCCTTCATCTGGAAGCGCTTCCCTTATAGCACTCAACCATGCTATTTGTGGACCCAAGACGGAAATCTCTTCGGCAAATCTTTTTTTCAGAGCACTATATTCGTCTTCTCTCGATGACCTTATTTCGCTTATCGTTGATAGCGCATCTATAATGGCTCGGGTGCCCCGGACAGCATCAACATGAAGGGCCACGGCTGGTTTATTAATTCTGCCTAATTCTTGTAAGTTTGTATTTAAGTGAATGATTTTTAATTCATCATCTACTCCCCATGCCATTTGGGATGTTTGTAAACGGGTGCCTATCGCAATAACCACATCGGTCTTCTTCCATAACTTATGACCGCAAGGATGCCTCATTGCCAGATAATGCCGGCTGTCCATAACACCGTGCCCCATTCTATTGGAATTAACCGGTGCCTGTAACATCTCTGCAAGCTCGCGTATTTCTTCCGAGGCTTCCTGTGCACCACCACCAACAACGATTAAAGGATTTTTGGCGTTGGCTAATAATTTAGCGGCCCTCTTGATAGCGTCATCATCAACAGGTAAATAATCAATTTCTTCTACGCCAATTAGTTCCGCCTCTTCCGATTGACTTAAGATGTCCATGGCACAATCAAGGCCGACAGTTTTATAGCAGCCATGATTTTTCATCAGTTTAAATGCTTTAGCGACTTTTCCCGACGCCTCATTTGCATTGTGAATACTGGCAGACCATGATGTAAGAGCGGTCATCAATTCGGTCTGGTTTGGGATTTCGTGCAGTAATCCAAAACCTTTACCAATGGCTTTTGACGGAATTTGGCCGCTAAAAGCAAGGACAGGTGTGCCTATGCTTTGGGCAGTTGCGAGGGCGGCTGACGCATTTAACAGGCCGGGTCCCGGTACAACGGAGAACATATTGGGTTTGCCTGTCGAAAGGGACGCGCCAAGTGCCATGTATGCGGCACCCTGTTCGTGCCTTGTATGAATGATATTTAGATCTTTGCCGTGGTCATAAAGGGCATTAAAAAAATGATCACTCTGTAATCCGGGCAAGCAATAAATTGTATCAATACCCTGAAGCTTTAATGATTTTACGATAGCCTCAGCCGTTGTCATAGTTGTCATCGATAATCCTTTAATAAAATACTTTTAGGTAGCCATAGGCGCAGGCAAGAAATGTTAATACTATGATGCCGCTGATTGACATAAATTTCATATATCCCACTGGCCTGTGTTGCACGGGAACTGCATCACTATTCATGGCAAAATGATTAAGTATGGCGACGACCGGTGTCATCACGAATGCTGATGTTGTAACAAAATCTATAAATGTGCTGAAGGATTTTGAAAATTGATAAATAAGAAACATAGAACCACAGGCCCCGACAAACATGATTATTTTATGAATTTTATACTGTATTTTAGGTCGTTGTTCCCATGGAATTTCATCGCTCGTTAGGCGGGCATAAGTAACCATGAGAGATCTCGGATACCCGTCAACCAATAAAATAAGGGTAGAAAATAATGCGGCACACACACAAGTTCCCACCAAAGGAACGCTCCAACTACCGATAATATTGCTATAAATTCCAATCAACTGCTCTATAAATTTAGGGCCGCTTTTCGAAAATTCCAAATCGGAATTATACATCACTGCGGTCCCTAGTATTACAAAACAAATTGCTAGTATGATTGTGCCGATAAAGCCAATATTAAAATCTAGTCTGAAATTTTTCAGTGCGGTTACACTTGGGGTACTTTTCGCTTTTTCAAGTGTCCATAACGAAGTCCAGATCCCTGCTTCAAGCCCAACAGGCATAAAACCAAGTAAAGCAACGATGAAAAATAGTTTTTCCAAAGTTATATCTGTCGGAAGAAATGTGAAGCTATAGAGGACTTCGAATTTATATAATACCACACTTGTTACGACTAGTGTTATGGCCGTGAACAGCACTACCAGAAATGAAACAAGTTTTTCAAGAAACTTAAATCCACCAACAGAGACTAATATCATGCAAAAAGCGAGTAAGAAAAAGCTGGTCATGGTGAGGGATATATCAAGCGAAAATAAAAATATCAGAACCGATGAAGTTACAATGCATAGCGATGCTACAGTTATGAACATCAACATAATGACAAAGAGTGCGTGGATTACTAACGCCCATTTGCTTATGTTTTTATAGCCCTGGATTAACGTGGTTCCGGTTACCAAAGAATATTGAGCGCCAAACTGAAATAAGGGATATTTTAATACATTAATGAACAAAATTATTCCAATAATGCCAAGTCCAAACATTGAACCTGCTCTTGTTGATTGGACAACGTGTGAAATACCTACGCTGGCTGCTGCAAATAAAATACCTGGACCAAGAACTCCAAGAAAGCCTTCTTTTGAAACGTTTTTGATTTTGTGTATACCCTGTGTTTTTTCGTTCATTAATAAAATTCTCCCATAAATATTATAATGGAATTATTGTTATTTCATAATTTATTATTGATTATTATCGAAAATATAGTAATATTCGATAATAATCAAATTCTAATTTTGTATTAGAGTAAATTTTGTATATCATTCTATAGAACTCTATAAATATGGATGAAGGACAAAAGGAATTAAAACTATGGCAAAGATTGTTTTAGGAATGGCACTTTCTCATACGCCACAGTTAAATACGGCTGCTGAAGATTGGAATCTTCGTGTGGAAATAGACAAAAAAAGAACGGACCATATTTATCGTGGTAAGAGATATGATTGGAGTGGGCTGTTAAAAGTTAGACAGGGTGATGTTAAGGAAGCTGACGTCACGCTGGAGCAAAAAATTGCCAGTCTAAAAATCGGTCATGATGCGATTGATCAATTAGAAAAATATTATATAGATGTAAAGCCTGACGTCGCGGTAATCGTTGGCAATGACCAAAAAGAAATGTTTTCAGATGATATTCAACCAGCCTTTACGGTTTATGCGGCCGAAAGAATTACCAACAAACCGAGGACGGATGTGGAAAAAAGCCGCATGCCACTTGCTACGACAATCGCGGATCATGGCCATATACCACCAGAAGAAACCACATATGATTGTCATCCGGAACTAGCTAATCACATTATCAAAATGGCGATTAATGACGAATTTGATGTATCTTATACAAACGAACAGCATTTTGTCAGTTCCGATAAAAGCATTATGCAAGGTATTCCTCACGCATTTGGCTTTGTCTACCGGCAAATCATGAAAGACAATGTAATTCCAAATGTCCCAATCATTCAAAATACTTTTTATCCCCCTAATCAACCGACCGCGAAGCGATGTTTTGATTTTGGAAAATCCATCGGGCGAAGTATTCAAGCATGGGAAAGTGACAGTAAAGTAGGTATATTTGCCTCAGGCGGATTAAGTCATTTTGTCGTCGACGAGGAATTTGACCGTAAATTTTTAAAAATATTACTGGAAGAAAACTGGGATGAGTTGTCGGAATTGGATGAGGTTATATTCCAGTCTGGAACTTCTGAATGTAAAAACTGGGTCACAGCGGCAGGCATTCTCTCCGTTAGCGATCTAAAAATGAACTTGTTAAATTACCAGACATTTTATCGGTCATTAGGGGGCATCGGCACAGGGACGGCGTTTGCGTCTTGGAAATAGATACAATTAAATAGGTGTATATATGGCTATTCATAAAGGCATGATGGCAAAAGCAGAAGAATTTGTTAGACGCGAACATAAAATGCTCATCGACGGGCACTGGGTCACTGCGGCGTCAAGTGACCGCATCGATGTTGTCAATCCAGCAAACGGCAAGGTTTTTACGTCACTTTCGTCGGGTGATAAGGGTGATGTTGACCGCGCAGTCGACGCGGCCACTAAGGCCCTAAAATCCGATAAGTGGGGAAAAATAACACCAATAGAGAGAAGTAAACTATTATGGAAAGTTGCCGATATTATAGACAAAAATGCAGATGAACTTGCCGAAATTGAAAGTCTTGATAATGGCAAACCGTATAAGTTTGCAAGAATGAATGACGTTTCGGCCGTCGCAGAAAGTTTCAGATATTACGCAGGTTGGTGCACAAAAATATGCGGAAAAACAATGAAACTTTCCAGACCTGGCCCGCATCATGCTTATACGATTGCCGAACCCGTGGGAGTGGTTGGATTAATCATTCCGTGGAATTTTCCTCTAATGATGGCTGGTTGGAAATTTGCGCCGGCACTCGCTGCAGGTTGCACCTGCATAATGAAACCTTCTGAAGAAACCAGCCTTTCTGTTCTCCGCTTGGCAGAACTGATGATCGAAGCGGGCCTTCCAAAGGGTGTTATCAATATTGTCACGGGATATGGTGCCACAGTGGGTAAAGCAATGACCGAGCATAAAGGCATTAAAAAAATCGCCTTTACGGGATCTACCCGAGTAGGAAAAGAAATCGTAAATTCTGCACTCGGGAACCTGAAAAAAGTTTCGTTAGAACTCGGTGGAAAATCGCCGGTGATCATAATGCCGGATGCCAAAATGGAAACCGCCGTCCCTGGTGCCGCTATGGGGATATTTTTTAATTCCGGTCAGGTCTGTGCCGCGGGTTCCAGACTTTATGTTCATAAGAAAGTTTATGAACAGGTAGTAGAAGGTATTTGTAAAATGGCAACGCAATTAAAAGTCGGGCCGGGCTATAAAGAAGACACGATTTTAGGCCCGCTTGTCAGTGCCACGCAACATAAACGCGTTTCGGACTATGTCCGCTCAGGCATCGCCGAAGGAGCTGTCATTGCGACAGGGGGCGGTCATATTGGCGATGAAGGATATTTTTATCAACCGACCGTAATTACCAATATCAATGAAAATATGAAAATAGTAAAAGAAGAAATTTTTGGACCCGTACTCGCCGTAAATATCTTCGATGATATTGATGAAGCCTTACGAATGGCCAACGATTCCGATTATGGGTTAACCGCTAAAGTATGGACCGACAATCTTAGTACTGCCCATTATCTTGTCAATAATCTTGACGTGGGATCCGTTTCCGTGAATGGCGGTGGTCCACCGGATAATAATATGCCATTTGGGGGCTATAAACAATCCGGTTGGGGACAGGAATTAGGTGAAGAGGGACTTCGATTGTTCCTCAATCAGAAATCCGTTGAAATGACATTATAAACCAAAGGAAGTAAAATGGGAATTCGTACAGGAAAAGAATTTATTAGCTCCATGCAGGATGGAAGAACCATCTATATTGATGGTGAACGCATTAAGGATGTGACGACAGATCCGCGCTTCGCTGACGCTTGTCAGACGGTTGGCGAATTATACGAAATGCAGCATGATCCCAAACTGATCGATAAAATGACCTTTAAGTCCCCCACTACAGGTGACAGGGTTGGTACGTCTTATATTATTCCAAAATCCGTTGATGATCTGGTTGCGCGTCGTGAAATGGTCAAGACCTGGATGGATAGCACCTGTGGAATGTTTGGCCGCAGTCCCGATTTTATGAATATCAATATGACGGCCTACGCAACATCATGGAAAGCGTTTAATCGTAACGGTAATAATTACGGCGATAACCTTTGGAAATATTACGAATATATTCGTGAAAATGATATTTCCATGACACATACCCTCATAAATCCCCAGGTGGACCGCTCAAAACCAGTTGAACAGCAGTCCAAAGATTTAGCAGCAAAGATCGTTAAAGAAACAGACGCCGGTATGGTTATTAAAGGCGCGCGGATGGTAACAACATTATGTGCATTTTCTCACGAACTAATGGTATTTCCATCAAACAATATAGCCGTTTCTGAAGAAGCGGCACCTTATGCATATGCATTTTGTATTCCGATTGACACACCAGGTTTGAAATTTATTTGTAGGCCTTCGGTTATTCACCAAAATGCCGCTTCACCAATGGATTTTCCACTTTCCAGTCGGTTGGATGAAGGCGATGCAATGGTGATTTTTGATAATGTTTTGGTACCGTGGGAGCGGGTGTTCATTCACCGCGACCCTGAAATGTGCAATAGTCTTTACTCAAAAACCAACACTATGCGTCATACGATGCATCAGTTTTCAACTAAAAATCTTGCTAAATCAGAATATATGATGGCACTGGCATTTCGGATGGCTAAGTCCACAAAGATTGATGTTCATCTACAAGTACAAGGGATGTTGGCTGAGCTAATTCAATATGCTGAATTTGTCCGTTCTTGCCTACGGGCTTCCGAAGTTGACGCAACTGTCGATGAGGACGGTGTTTATACACCGGCCGAAATGCCATTGTGGACGGTACGAATGATGTTCCCTAAAATGTTTATACGTATGTGTGAAATTATTCAGATTATAGGAGCCGGAGGGCTAGTTGCTGTTCCATCTTATGCTGAATTAAAAGGTGAAGTTTCGGAGGACGTGGAAAAATATTTTGAATCTGTGAATGCAGATAGTCCAACTCGAATTAAATTATTCCGTTTGGCCTTCGACAGCGCTGTCTCGAGTTTTTCCGGACGTCAGCAGCTTTATGAGCGCTATTATTCTGGTGATCCCGTTCGTCTAGCAGGAATGTTGTATAATATTTATGATAAGGACCCGCACACGGATCGGATTGATGAAATGTTGGCAGATCTCGAAGATCGGCAAAATCCCGTAGGAAGCGTGACGGCTTTCAAAGCAACATTTGATTGACCTTAAAAGAAATTAGTGCTGTTGATAGCGTTGGCGATGCGTTGAATTATCATTGCGATCTCCCCAGCGTTTAGGGGAGTGTATATTAATCATATGCCCTAGATGTAATTAGCCTAAGCGAACGGCCTATTCTATTTCCGCCTGTATTAGACCGTATCCATAAATATTATCGAACCCCGGTGGACCAAGATCAATCGTGTTTTCCTTCAATTTTTGCAAATAAGCATGATTTTGTGTTGTGCTTGCGAGATTTGCTAAAATGGAACTTACAAAGGGAGCCGCGATCGAAGTTCCCGTTTGGGTATGGTATCCTCCGCCTGCCCGCGCTGCTAAAATATCAACGCCGAGTGCTGCGAAAGTGACATGATGACCTCGATTGGCGCGCAAGTAGATTTGGTGGTCGTTGTCTACGGCAGTTACGGCAACGACACCTTCATATGCAGCCGGGTAAAGCGGCGGCGCATTCGGGCCGGAGTTACCAACTGCAGCCACAATAATTATGCCTTTCTCCATTACACGTGCAATAGCGATTTCGAGTAACTTGTTTTCAGGACCGCTCAAGCTCATGTTTATTATCGGTACATTTTGTTGTACCAGCCAATCTAGAGCAAGAATTAAACTTTCCGTGGTTGCGGCAACTTTGTCCGAGGGCATCGTGAAAAATACGCTTGCCGTATAAAGTGTGGCATCAGAAATTATACCGCTGAATATTTCAGGTTCATTGCCTACCATAATAGAGGCTACAGAAGTGCCATGAATTTCAGGGCGCACACCCTCATAGGGCACAAAGTCTTTCGTAATAATATGTTGGTTTATCAGGGCCGAATGGGTTTGATTAATCTGGGTATCAATTAGTCCGAGTTTTATATAGGCAGTTTGATCAGAACTCAAAGTATCTGCACTTGAAAAACCGGTGTCCTTAAAAACCGTATCTGTTTTTGGTAATTCGTCGCTTTCGAGTTCGTAAATATGATTTAAATCTACATCACCTTTTTCAAGATTTTGTGACACTTCCTTCAGTGATCGCGATATTTTTACATCTTCGGGAGTTCTAATACGAGTAAGAACCAAATCCAGGCCTTCTAAATAGATTTGTTCTTCCACTTTGTAATTGCCTGACTGAATATTGAGTTCTGCATCGTCGTCGGTTAGGACAAGCATTTCATTGTCTATAGCTTCAATCCCATTTTCGCGAAAACTTTCATCTAAAATTCGAATTCGTTCAGCACTAAGATTAGCGATATAGTTTTTTTGTTTTTCGCTGCTGAACTTATAATCACTTTCATCGCCCGCCTCTTCTTCAGCGTCCTCTGCTACCCTCTCTGCTGCTTCTTCGGTCTCTTCTTCGGCTTCCTCCGCCGCTTGTTCCGCAGCCTCTTCTGCTGCTTGCTCGGCTTCCTCCGCCGCTTGTTCCGCGGCCTCTTCTGCTGCTTGCTCGGCTTCCTCTGCCGCTTGTTCCGCGGCTTGTTCTGCCGCCTCTTCAGCTGCTTCTTCGGCTTCCTGGGCGGCCTGTTCCACAGCTTGGTCTGCTGCTTGTTCGGCTTCCTCTGCCGCTCGTTCCACGGCTTGTTCTGCCGCCTCTTCAGCTGCTTCTTCGGCTTCCTGGGCGGCCTGTTCTGCTGCTTTCTGCGCCGCTTCTGCTGCTTCCTCCGCAGCCTTCTCTGCCGCTTCTGCGGCGGCTTCTTCAGCAGCCTGCCCGTCTATCAATAGCATCGCTTCAGCTTCGATATTTTCGCTGGCTAAAGTGAGAGTCCAATTGAAAGGTAATAGTATATAAAATGCGCAAATTAATAATTGAACACATTGTTTGTACGATAGCGGTGGCAGGCTTTTTATCATATTATTGTCTAATCTCTTAAAATCAAATCATGCTTGACTAGATTGGCATAACTTTGTTTCGCAGTTGCAGAATTCCTATATATTAAACGATTTAGTGATATATGTTATTCCTTAAATCAAAAAATAACGTAGCCTGCACCGTTTATTGTGCGTTTTAACCATGTTATAATCAATTCTATAATGGAATAACCAATAATTACCGTTACCAAAAAATAAGATTGTAAGTGAATTAACATAAGATGTATCTATTATTATCAATTGAGGTTGGAATAAATATCGATCCTGAAACGTTGGAAATACTGAATGAAAAATTCAACTGAACGATGGCGTGATGAAATAGTAAGTTTATTGCCAAGGTTGAGGCGATTTGCTTTTGCACTTACGACCTCCTCGACGGATGCTGACGATTTATTGCAGGCAACGGTTGAAAAGGCGCTCATGAAATATCAGCAGTTTGAGTCAGGAACCGATTTGGACAAGTGGTTGTTTAGGATATGTAAAAATACTTGGATTGATGAGATACGATCCCGCCAAGTAAGAGGTCCCGTGGTTGACCCTATTGACTATAAGTCAGAACTACAAATAGACGGTGAAAAAATACTTATAAATAAACTCCAACTTGCGGAAGTGAATAACGCTATGAAGAGTTTGCAGGATGAGCAAAGAATGATACTCGCTATGGTTGTTATTGAAGGATATTCGTATAAAGAAGTATCTGTAATGCTTAATATTCCTATAGGTACTGTCATGAGCCGCCTGTCTCGAGCGCGGATCGCCGTTATAAAAGAAATTAATGATGGAAAAACAAAATTGTTTAACCCTGCAAATGAAGATTTTAGAGGATTTGGCCGTGAAGATAAATGACGAGATACTTTGCGCTTACCTGGACGGCGAACTTTCTAAGGAAAATCGCGCCGCAGTGGAACTTGCCATTGAAAAATCACCCGAGGTTTTGAAAAGATTGGAAGTATTTAATAATATTGATGATCTGTTTGCAAAAACCTACCGTACTATTGATGATAAACCAATGCCGGACGGTGTTCTTTCCATGCTACAAACATTTTCTCAAAAACCTTTGACCGAAAATCAACTTGGGGGGGGAAACCAACACTCCTTTGATGGTAACGGCTCAGCAGTAAATAAAAAGTCATTTTGGTCTGTGGCGATAGCTGCGAGTATTGCTCTTTTAATTGGAATTGGTATTGATCGCGTTTTTCTTATTTCAAAACCTAATGTGAATCAAACACCGGAAATTATATTTGCTCAACAAACTGTTGGTGTTATTGAACCAGAAAACGCCCTATTTGATATTCTTGAGAAACAACCAAGCGGATCATCGGTAATTTTAAGCCAAAGCACCTCTACAATAGTTACGCCCGTCATGACTTTTAAAAAAGGGGGTAGCGGATATTGCCGAGAATTTAATATAACCTCATTAGGCGAAGGCACTAAAAATATTGCCTGTCGCGGGGGCAATAACGTCTGGGTAGTGGAAGTGGCTGTCAAGGTTGATGACCCATCACTGTTTGTCAGCGGCTTGTATCAAACTGCAACATCGCAAAATGAACCGATAATTGATGCGGCGGTTCGTCATCTGATAGAAGGAGATGTCCTTAATATTGATGCTGAGGCATTTTTGATCAGGAAAAAATGGCAAATGGATTAATTAATTTCCGTTAAAATTACCTATTTACAATATATTATCATTTTTTTTACTTTTCCAGGAATAAAATACAGTCTTGTGACGTTATCTATGGGAGAGCGAAATTGCGTTTTATAATAAATTAACGGAAACACAGCCGTTAGCTTATTCGTAAATTGAGTTTTAACTTTAATATCTATGTATTTAGTTCACCTTTAACTTCAGGGATTGTGCTAAATCATACAGCAATAAGAAGGAAGTAAAATGCGAATTATATCCACATTGGTAATTGTGACCATCGGTTTTCTGAGCATGATAATTTTTAGCTCTGCTGCTACAGCGCAAAGCGTTAGCGAAGATGCACGAGAAGCTACAGAAAACGAAGTTGAACTTCACAGAGGTGGTACTGAAACAGAAGCTGAACACGCAGCGCGTGAAGCCGAAGACGATGCTTCCGATGATTCACGTGACGTAACAAGAGCTGGTGAAGCCGCTAAGGATGCAAGAGAAGACGCACGTGAAGCTGCTAAGGATGCGAGAGAAGACGCACGTGAAGCCGCTAAAGATGCAAGAGAAGACGCACGTGAAGCCGCTAAGGATGCGAGAGAAGACGCACGTGAAGCCGCTAAAGATGCAAGAGAAGACGCACTAGAGGCTGCCCATGAGGCCGCCGAAGAAGCAGATGAGATTGCCCGTGAAGCCGTTGAAGAGGCTGAGGAAGCCGCTCAGGAAGCAGCTGAAGAAGCGGAAGAGATTGCCCGTGAAGCTGCTGAGGAGGCTGAGGAAGCCGCTCGGGAAGCTGCTGAAGAAGCGGAAGAGATTGCACGAGAAGCTGCTGAAGAGGCTGAAGAAGCTGCTCAGGAAGCAGCGAAGGAAGCGGAAGAAGCCGCACGCGAAGCTTCAAAAGAAGCGGTATCTGGGGGGGATTAATATATTCTTATAATAAGGATGGTATGATTACAAAAAACTGTCCAATAACATAATTTAGATATATTAATGTACAAAGGGTTAATTTATGCTGCCAAAAAAAATATTTACTACAATTACGCTTATTACAATGACTTTAATGGTCAAGGCCGGGGCCGTTGCCCAAACTAAAGGGGATGATCCTTTTTCCTTAAGTCTCAAAGTAGGTGCGGAATATGACGATAATATTACTGTTGAAAGCGTCGATCTAACAAGCCGGAGAGGCGACGAGTCAGCTTTGTTAGGTGGTGCTGTTGGTTATAAGTTAATCAATAATAACAATTCAACCCTGAAGGTCGGGTATAGTTTTTCGCAAAGCCTGCACTTTGAGCTAGCAGATTTCGATTTGCAAATTCATGGCGCAAACTTGACAACCAGTACTAAAGTCAACGATGTCACGATTGGTGTTTCATATTTTTACAACAATATCAGATTGGGTAGCAATCCATTTCTTGACATGCATATTGTTAACCCAAATTTTAACACACTTATCGGTAATAAAATATTGCTAATAGGCGGCTATGAATACCAAAAGCAAAAATTCAAACAGGCTATTCTTTTTGATCGTAACGCCGGACGTCATAGCGGGAATGCCAGACTCTATTTTCTTTTGGGTAAAGGTCGTACGATCAATGTTGGATATAAAATAAGCCGCCATAATACAGTTGCCTCCGAACTAATATATTGGGCTCATACAATTGATGCTGGATTTAAATTACCGATCGATGTTATCGAGGGCGCAAATATCAGGGGGCGTTATCGCTACAGACAGCGGGATTACTCAAATATCAATCCAAGACTAGGTGAAAATCGAGCTGACAAGAGACATTCTGTTCGATTAAGTGTTGAGACACCAATTGTTAATTCGATCACCGGAAACCTGGAGTACGAATATATTAATTCAAAATCTAACCTTGCCAGTCAAAATTATAATAGCCATGTGATTAGCTATCAGCTAGAATGGAAATACTAATTTTTTTCTTGGCGTTTGATTTAGAAACCGGATAGTGAGCGAACGAAACATGAAACATCTTGCATTTTTATTTTTATTTTGGCTCAGTGCTTGCGGCGGTGGATTTTCAGGTGAATATCGTGCGCTTGAAGGCGCAATCAGTCTAGATTTTAGATCCGATGGCAGGGTAAGTCAGTCGATGATTGGCAATAGATTTGCCGAATTTGACTTTGAAAAAACTGGCGATGAGATAAAGATATATGTTGCACCGGGCCTCGCTCAAGTTTATAGATTACAGAGCGATGATGTGCTCATCGGCCCAGGAGGAATAACCTTGGTAAGAAGGCGTTAGTTTAATTTCTTGCTTGAGACTGAGCCTGTTCATATAAGGCTTTAATGTCGTCATCGTTTGGAGAAATCTTCAAGGCGTTTTGGTAGGCATTTGCAGAATTTTTCCACTCCCCTAGAACACCATATGAGCGCGCCAGGTTCAACCATCCATCGAGATCGTCGGGATTTTCTTCTAATTTTACTGCGAGCCCATCGACCATACTGCGAATAAATGAGCTCCTGTCTTGGGTGGACATAGCATTGACTTCCGCTACCTGCTCAATGGTCGGCTGCTTCATCGAATTTGTGTTTAAATTGTTTCCGTCAATCGATCTTAATCGTTCTTCTACTTGTGCAACCCAAGGGGCACCAGTCGGGGCAATTTTTAATAATGAATTCAAACGAACGGCGGCTAATTCCGCATTACCGGTTTGAATTTCATATTGTGCCAAATCGTATCCTGCTCTTGGGTTGGCGGGTTCCGTCTCGATTGCCTTTCGAAAAAATTCAGCGGCTTTATCCGGTACTTTTCCGCCGCCAATTTCTGTAAGCGTTTCACCGTAAGAAAGAAGAAGATCAATATTGTCAGGGTTTTCATTTATCCGCTCCTCAAATATTGATACAGCGCGAGCTGGCTGATTTAATGCAACATATGAGCGTCCAAGTAATATCCAACCACTAATATCATTCGGATTTTGTTTCAACTTTGCTTCCAATCTTGATGTAACTGAACTCATAGACATCTCGTTTTGGTCTGGTTTAATGGATGCATTTAATGGACCTGACCATTTGAGATCACCTGGATCGGGGAATTCAAATGACATCGCGGCTACGGTTTCTTCTTCAACATTCTCTGAAAAATAATAGTTTAAACTTATTGGCAAAATTAGAACAGTTACAACAAGAGATAAAACGAATGCACGAGTTTTTTTACTGTGAGCCATTCGCGGCCATAAAGAGTAAAGAATTACAGCGGCTCCAATGATTGAGCTGGTAATAAGTAATAGCCAATTCATATTCAATTCCTTTTCGATAAGGGTAGGATATCATGATCTATATCTTCCCGCTTTAAGCGACCCGATTTATGGTAGATAACCGAGCCATTTTCATTAAGAACAAAAGTTTGTGGAATGCTGGATATTTCCCATACAGGGCCAAGTTCGCCAACCTGATCTAGTGCAGTCAGAAGATAAGGATTACCTGTATCAAGCAGAAACTTTTTGGCCAACTCCTCCTTGTCTTGAAAAGCTATTCCTAACATATCAATATCTTTATCGGCCAACTCTAACAAAAATGGATGTTCCATTTTGCACGGTCCGCACCAAGACGCAAAAAAATTAACCACCCTTATATTTTGGTTCTCTATATCACTATTATTGAGGGTAATTCCCTCTATATCTAACGAGGGTAAATTAAACTCCGGGAGTCGCACAAAAGAAGCGGCTAATTCACTTTTTTGATTCTCGGTATTTGTGATCCAATAAAGCTGAAAAATGAAAATTATTCCGGGTATCAATAAAAGATATTGTCTCATAGGTAATTTCCGTTTTGAGTAAGTTAGAACGCATAAAAATACTGCGCCTATTTTCGTTACTTTACCATTTATTATTACATAAAATTTTAGTCAATCATAAGACTTTATTTTGAATATGGGAGTAAATTAATCTGACATCTTAACGACGGTATAATATTAAAGGAAATAATCCAAAAATGTGTCACAAATTGGTCGCTTTTCGTTGATAGGATGTTAAAATGGTTCGTGTTATAAGTAATTGTATTTAATATATAAAATAATAATAATTCGCAATATTAAGAAAAAAATTTATGACAGAATTATACCAAGAAAACTGGCTCATATATGGCCTTCTAATATTTACCTTTTTTGCCATTTATTACCTGAAAAAAAGTAATCAGGAACGTAAAAGTCGCGTGCGGAAATCAGAAGAAATTGATGCCGGTTTGATCGAGCCTCCTTCGCTTCATCCAGTCATTGATCCAAACAAATGTCTTGGCTGTTCTGCATGTGTAAAAGCGTGTCCCGAAGGAGGCGTTATTGGCATTTTGAATGGCAAAGCAGAATTGATCGCTCCCACGCATTGTATTGGTCATGGCGCTTGCAAAAAAGCGTGCCCGTTTGATGCTATCGAACTTGTATTTGGTACCGAAAAACGGGGCGTAGATATCCCCTACGTTGACAAGAATTTTGAGACGAATGTGCCGGGTATTTTTATAGCAGGTGAACTCGGTGGAATGGGTCTCATCAGAAACGCTGTTGAACAGGGTAAACAAGCACTAAATTATATTATTGATAAGCATATTGGTCAGAAAATTGATGGCGTTTTAGATGTATTAATAGTCGGTGCTGGACCAGCAGGTTTTTCAGCTTCGTTGGCAGCATTGGAGAAGAACCTCAATTTTGTGACCCTCGAACAAGAAACTTTTGGCGGCACCGTCGCCCACTATCCACGCGGAAAAGTGGTTATGACGCAACCGGTTAAGTTACCGATTTACGGTAACGCCAATTTCAAGGAAACAACAAAAGAAAAACTTTTGGAGTTCTGGCAAGTTGTAAGAGACACAACCAACCTTAAAATTCATTACGGGGAAAGAGTGGTAGCTGTTGAACAAGGCGATGATGTTTTTGAAATAACAACTGAGACAAAAAGCTACCAAACCAAAAGTTTGTTGTTGGCCGTTGGCCGTCGCGGAACACCACGAAAGTTGGACGTACCGGGAGAAGATCACAAGAAAGTTGTCTATAATTTGATCGATCCACTTCAATATGCGGGTCAACATATCCTTATCGTTGGGGGCGGTGATAGTGCCCTTGAAGCAGCGGATGCAATTTCACAAGTTCAAGGAACGACAGTAAGTCTATCTTATCGGAGCGAAGCATTTGGTCGCGCCAAGCAAAAAAACCGCGAGAAAATTGACGTTGCTCAAAATGATGGGCGATTGAAATTGATGATGCCGTCCACAGTTAAAAAAATCGAGGCAGGATTTGTTACCCTTGAACAGAATGGTGACGAAATTACACTACAAAATGACGGTGTAATTATTTGTGCAGGGGGAATTTTGCCGTCGGCTTTCTTAAGAGAAGTTGGCATCGATGTCGAAACAAAATATGGGTCAGCATAGATGAATATTTCTTTTCGGATATATAATTTTTATTCAGGCAGCGTAACCGCCGTCTTTGTTTTGTTACTGTCTATAATTTCGGCTGAAGCGTCTATGGATGAAGCGCTTTTCGCTGCACGCAATCGGGATTTTGAACAAGCTTTTCAGCTATTCCTTGTCGAAGCAAAATCAGGAAATCCCGAAGCTAAGTACCGTGTGGGAAATATGCTTAGCGCGGGTACCGGGATTAAGAAGGATGAGAAACTCGCTTTAGATTGGTTTCAACAAGCGGCAGATTTGGGTCATACCAAGGCAACTAAAAAATTAACTAGACTGAGGTCGGCTGTCCAGTCAATCAATAATCCGGAGGCAAAACTATTAAAAGCATCACGCGTTGGAGACGTTGAAGTTATCGAGAATTTAATTGAGATCGGAACTGATTTAAACGCTCAAGACAAACTTGGTTCAACACCTTTAATGGAAGCGGTGCGAGAAAATCAGAATGCAGCGGTTAGTTATTTACTATCTCGGGGAGCGAATACTAATACCCGTAATAAGCTGGGTGATGCAGCCCTCTTGATTGCAGTAACATTAAATAATTTTGAAAATGTTCAATCAATTTTAAACCATAATAGTAATGTTGATGTTCAGGATAAACATAAATCTTCCCCACTTATCTTAGCAACAAGCCGAGAGAATTTAAAGACTGTCAGATTACTGATTGAGCATAATGCTGATATATTTTTGAGAAACGATGAAGGAAGGTCGGCCTATGACATTGCCCTAAGTTCTAAAAATAAATTGCTCATTGAAATGATAAAAAAGGCTGGCGGAAAAAAACTTGCCGATCTGATTAGAATGGAAGATGAAAAACAAAAGGGTCGACTTCTATCAGCGAATGCAGATATCCCAAGTGGTTGGTCGCCTCTTATGTATGGTGCATGGCGTGGCGACATAGTAGCGGTAAAAACATCTCTCGCTTCAAACACAGATATTGAACAGCAGAATAATCTTGGAGTGACAGCACTAAGTCTTGCCGCAAGTGGCGGGCATACCGAAATCGTAGAAATGTTGCTTGCAAAAGGTGCTAATTTAAAATGTGACGCAAATGATGTTAATCCCGTTTTACTTGCAATAAAATCGGGACACAGACTTATGGTGGATACACTAATCTCCCCACTTGTTGAAAAGGATGAATGCAAGGAATTTTTAGCAACCATGCTTAACTATTCGCTTGCTTCTGAACGGTTCTCTATTGCAGAGAAATTTATTAAACGCGGTATTAATATCAATCACGATAAATTTAAATCTCCATTAATAACAATGTCTTCTGGAATAAGTGAGGATATTGTAAGAGCATTGATCAAGAATGGAGCTGATGTTAATGCGCAGGATGAATATGGGCAAACAGCTCTAATGATTGCATCCAGGGAAGGTAATTCTGAAGCGTTAAAAACTTTGATAGACCTGGGTGCGGAGGTCAACCTAAAAGACGAAATGGGACGCACTTCTTTGAATCATTCAGTCGCTAAAGAACAACTATTAATAGTAAAATATCTTATCGAGAAAGGCGCGGATGCGTTGTCGTTAACCACGGAAAATAATTCGGCTCTCATGCTAGCCGCCAGAAGCGGAAATGTGTCGATTGTTAATATTCTCGCCCCTTTTGGAAACTTGGATCAAAAAAATAATGTTGGCGATACGGCACTTATTATGGCTGCACGTGGCGGTTATTTAGATGTTTCAGATGCTTTACTAAAAAAAGGAGCAAATCCCCGAATAAACAATAACAGAAAAGAAAATGCGTTGAACGTAGTCCACACGGATAACAATCAATTGTACGCGCTCATAGAAGAATACTCTTCCTCCAGGTCGTGGATAAATGACATTTTTTAATTATAATTGACAGGATACAGAGAAAAATCACTATAGTTAGCCAAAATATTAAGACGCAAAAAAACGGACAGCCAGGCCAGACATTCGGCACTAAGGCTTCAGAAAAGCC
Source organism: Emcibacteraceae bacterium (assembly GCA_021774795.1). Taxonomy (GTDB): domain Bacteria; phylum Pseudomonadota; class Alphaproteobacteria; order Sphingomonadales; family Emcibacteraceae; genus Pseudemcibacter. Next base: position 166,543 of record JAJFIR010000031.1, read on the forward strand.
GCGTTTTAAAATCAGACGGTTCTTAGGGAAAATAATTCCGTTTGTTTTTGGATCGGCTGTGCTTATGTCTCTATTCGTAGGCTACCGCTTGTCTGAATACGATTATTATAGTGCTGAAGACGGTGCTGGATATGCACTTGGTGTCATAGGCGGTTGTATGATGCTGGCGTTACTTCTATACCCGCTTCGCAAGCGTGTTAGTCGGTTAAGCGTTATTGGCAATGTGAAAGTATGGTTTGGGCTACACATGATGTTTGGCATCCTCGGACCTTTGCTAATACTTTTTCATGCGAATTTCAGCCTCGGTTCTACCAACAGCAATGTCGCTCTTTTTTCAATGTTGATCGTATCGGCAAGTGGCGTTGCTGGTCGATATATCTACACAAAAATCCATCATGGCCTCTATGGGCAAAAAATTGAACTCGCCGAGTTGACCAATCGCCTGAGAAATAATCAAGAAGATTTATTTTCGCTTTTGAGGCTTAATCCACAGGCGAGAGAAGAACTTTTTCAGTTCGTTGACCATGTGCTTACACCAACAAAAGGATTAATCCACAGCAGTTTGAGGATTATGACAGTTGGTCTGAGATCACGGGTTTTAATACGAAAAATAAGAAAATCCACAATTGAACGATTAAATTCTACAAGCGTTGAAACAGATCTGACCGCGAAAGAAAAAAGGCAAATGGAAAAGGTCATTGTTCGCGAAGCCGATCATTTTTTGAACCGTACACGTAAGGTAATCGAGTTTTCATTCTATGAGCGCATGTTTGCGCTTTGGCATGTTCTGCATTTGCCGTTATTTTTCATGTTGGTTACCGCGGCGATAATTCATGTCATCGCAGTACATTGGTATTAGGGGGTAAATGTTGAAACATAAAACACATTTTTTCGCCGCCCTGTTGATACTGCTTCTTCACAGTACATTTGCGAATGCCCAAATCATAAATCAATTGGAATCTTTAGTGATGCCGGGACCACTATCTTCCGCGCACGCCGAATATGAAAACACGTGTACGAGTTGCCATTCTCCTCTTGATCAAACAAGGCAAGATACCTTGTGCATTGATTGCCACAAGAATGTGGGGGCGGATATTGCAGATGCGATGGGTTTTCACGGAAGAAATCCTTTGATTGCGACGTCGGAATGCAGCAGCTGCCACACGGATCATGAAGGTCGGGAGTTCGACATAATAGGTATGAACAGGGAAACTTTTGATCATACTTTTACAGACTTCCCCCTTACCGGAGCGCACCTGACTGCTCAATGTGCAGAATGCCATACAAATGGTCAAGAATTGTATCAAGCGACAAGCACCTGCATCTCTTGCCATGTTGATGATGATAGTCACAGAGGTGCGATGGGAGAAATTTGTTCAGACTGCCACACCACCGATGACTGGCAGGAGGTGAGATTTGATCACAGTCAAACCAAATTCCCCCTTCGCGGAGGTCATGTAGATATCACCTGCAATAACTGTCATGTGGATACACGCTATACTCAAACACCAACGAACTGTATCTCCTGTCACATCAATAATGACGATCATGAGGGTCGATTTGGTACTGATTGCGCCACATGCCATACGGAAGAAAGCTGGACACCGATTGCTTTTGACCACAGTCAATATTCTGAATTTCTGCTTAAGGGAAAACACGAAATTATCGAATGTGAAGCTTGTCATACATCTACATCACCCTCGCAAGTAGTCGCCACTGCATGTATAGATTGTCACGTGAGCATAGATATCCACCGCGGACAAAATGGCTCTGATTGCGCGACATGCCATACGGAGGCCGGCTGGAAAACCACCGATTTTAATCACAATATAGAGACCGAATTCGTACTTTCCGGAGCACATCAAAAGGTATCGTGTTATTCTTGCCACAGGGGGGATCAACCTGCTACCGACTTTACAAGTACCCAGTGTGTAGATTGCCATATCAATGAAGACGTTCACAACACCAAGCTGGGTCAAAACTGTCAGGAATGCCATACGGAAACATTATGGACACAGGATATTACATTTGATCATGATTTTTCCTCGTTCCCGCTTGTAGGGCTTCATTCAATCACCGCTTGCGAAGATTGCCATTTAACACAGGAATTTAATGGCACCGACAAAAGTTGTTCCTCTTGTCATGTAGAGGAGGATGTTCACAAGCAAACACTAGGGGAAACATGCTCTGATTGTCATAACCCAAATGGCTGGGATTTTTGGCAATTTGACCACAATACTCAGTCCGAATTTAAATTGGATGGCAGTCACGCTGGGTTGGAATGTGCGGCCTGTCACACAACCCCGACAAGTGGACCGGTTGTTCAAGCATCGGCGTGCGTTGATTGTCACCGCAACGACGATATTCACAATTCCCGTTTCGGCACCCAGTGTGATCGTTGCCACGTCACGGACACCTTCAAAACCATAAGGATGCAAAGATGACAAAGTATACAATTATTTCCATATCATCGCTTTTGATTATCATCTTTATGGTAGCTATTTTCACGGTGCCGTCAGGACAATTCGTTGCCAACGCACAAACAGAATTTGACCATTTTAACACCGGTTTTCCACTTGAAGGGATGCATCAGACTCTTGAATGCGATAGTTGTCATATTGATGGCGTTTTCCAAGGGACACCAGAAAGATGTGTCAGTTGTCATGATCGTACAGGCAATATTGTTGCATCAAACAAACCACTTGACCACATACAGTCGTTGAGTGAGTGTGAAGATTGCCATACGACCGGTGGGTGGGAAAGTTTAATCCGGATGGATCATGGTTCTGTCTTGGGAACATGTCGAAGTTGTCATAATGGCACAATAGCAGAGGGTAAAAACCCTACTCACGTGCAAAGCTCAAATGTATGTGAGGATTGTCATATTACAACGGTCTTTACCAATGCCCGTTTTGATCACACTGGCATTCAGGGAAGTTGCGCAAGCTGTCATAATGGTACCATTGCGAGCGGCAAAGATCCGAGCCATATTCTGTCTACTGTGGTTTGCGAAGCGTGTCATACGACGACTGACTGGGAAGCTCTGCGCCGTGTTGATCATGACGAAGTATTGGGAAGCTGCGCGAGCTGCCATAATGGGTCGGTCGCAAGCGGCAAATCCCTGAACCATATCCCGTCAACAAATACGTGCGATGAATGCCATATTACGAATGCATGGTTGCCCGCAACCTTCACACATGATGCTGTAACAGGAAATTGTGTTGCATGTCATAATGAGACTATTGTCACAGGAAAAAATCCGACACATATATTAACAACCAACATATGTGAAGACTGCCACACAAGAGTTGCTTGGTCTCCAGCCACTACTGTTGACCATGCTCAAGTACTTGGAAGTTGTGCCACTTGTCATAATGGATCAATTGCTACGGGGAAAAACCCGACACATATATTAACAACCAATGTATGTGAAGATTGCCACGTCACAAATGACTGGGAAAATGTTCGCGTTGAACACACCCAGGTACTTGGAAACTGCCAAAGTTGCCACAATGGCACTATTGCTACCGGTAAAGATTTGGGGCACATCAATACTATTGGTGACTGTGTCAATTGTCATATAACCTTAAATTGGACAACCGTTAATTTTGATCATGATTTTGTCAGCGGTTCTTGCTCAAGCTGCCATAATGGGACCGATGCAAGGGGCAAAGAAGCAGGGCATTTTATAACTTCTTTAGAATGTGATGATTGCCATACAACGAATAACTGGATTTTTTCAAATTATTCACACATTACTGGAAATTACCCCGATCATGGAATAGGTCGCCTTGATTGTAATGAGTGCCATACCTCAAATAACCAAGTAATTCCGTGGCCATTTGCTGCCTATCAACCTGATTGTGCTGCTTGTCATGCAAATAATTACAACCCTGGTCCGCACCGTAAGCATGAAAACCCAGATGTAAATTATTCAGTCAGCGAGCTTCGTGATTGTGCCGGTGCTTGTCATACTTACACCGACAGTACATTGACGGTTATTAAAGAATTTCGAAATAATGAGCACAGACCGACAGATGGTGGCTTCAATTGATAAGTTTTATGAAAGTCACATATGCTAAGTTCTTGAGGACTCTGGCACTAACGGCTCTAGGCGCATTAGTATCTTTAATACCATTTACTGCCAAAGCAAGGGTTGTTGAGACCGTGGATATTGAGGAAACAGTCGAAAGTATGGAAATTAGAGTTAATTTTGCATTTCCGATACAATATATAGGCCATGTTCCGGGTTCAAACGGCGATAATATTCGCATTCAATTCAGGATTAACTCTCAGAACCTTCTCAATAATCAAGATATAAAGGTGCTTTCAAGCAGGTCCGATTTGACATGGGATCATTCTAAAGCATTTCCACTTCAGGAAATGTTCTGGGACGGGGGGGATATATCAAGTCCGTTACTTACATTACTTTTCAACCGACATGTCGATTTTGAGGTTGAAGGTTCAAATGATTTGCGGTCAGTACTTATCCGCGTTCAGTACACCAACGCAATAACCGGAAAAGAAGAAGAAGGAAATAATAAATATTCTGGTTTGTTGCGGGAAGCTATGGCGGCATTTCGGGGTAATGATTATCAAACTGCAATCCGGCTTCTGACATCTATCGAAGAGTCCTCTAGTGGAGATGTGCATAAACAGGCGTTAGAATATCTTGGTCTTACTCGACAAAGAAACAGGCAGCTTGCACATGCGAAAGCCGAATATGAAAAATTCCTAAAACTTTATCCCGATGGTCCGGATGCCCAAAGGGTGCAGCAAAGACTTTCCGCTTTAACAACAGCCGATCAAAAAGCTCAACCAAGGCTGCGGCAAGCGCGAACAGGTGATGAAGCCGAAGACAAAAAGTGGGAAACTTCTGTCTACGGTAGCCTATCCCAATTTTATTTTCGTGATGAAACAAATCCAAGTGGTTCCGATAAAAGGGTTAATGTTTCAAATCTTCACACTGACGCAAATATAAACATTCGCGCGAGAAGCCAAGAGAGTGAAATCAGATTCCAATTTGTTGGAAGCCATCAAGCTAATTTTATTGAAGGAAGAGAAAATAGAAAACGGCTTAGTAGACTATTTATTGATTATCAAGACCATACTTTAGGTGCAGGTATAAGAATTGGTCGCCAATCAAAAAGCCAAGGCGGCGTATTAGGTAGATTTGATGGTGTTGATGTCGGATATGAAATAACGCCGGATATTAAACTCAACGCAGTTTATGGTTTTCCCGTGCAATCTTCGCGTCAGACAAATGTAAATTCTGATCGAAAATTTTACGGTGCCAGCCTGGACTTTGGTAATATTTCTGAAAAATGGGATTTTACAACTTATTTTATTGAACAAAAGAATGTAAACCTTCTAGACAGACGAGCTGTTGGTGGGGAGGCACGATATTTCAAAGATGGTAAATCTCTGTTTGCGATGGTCGATTATGATTTGCATTTTAAGGAATTAAATTTGGTCATGATCAACAGCAATTGGATTTTATCTGAGAAGACAACATTATATGCGAATTTTGACTACCGTAAAAGTCCACTCCTTACATCAACAAATGCGATACAAGGACAAGGTGTTGAAAACTTATCGGACTTATTTACTCTGTATACAGACGACGAAATTTTTCTGATTGCAGCTGAAAGAACAGCGTCAATAAAAACAGCTACTTTCGGTTTAAACAAGGCAATAAGTGATAAATATAGAGTATCTGTAGACCTGACTGCTACGGATTTAACAGGAACTGTATCCTCGGCAGGGGTAATTGGTTTTCCTGGTACAGGGACCGAATATTACACGTCGGTTCAGCTTTTAGGAACCAACTTACTTATGGACAAGGATAGCCATATATTTGGCATTCGTTATAATGATAGAGACCGTGACCGGAACTATACATTCTATCTAAATAGCCGTTTTAGAGTGGGAGAAAAATTCCGTATAAATCCCCGATTAAGGGTAGATTATAGATCAGGAAAAATAACGGATACTAGACGGTTGATCATCCGCCCCACCGTCAAAATGGAATATAGAATTGCAAAATGGTTCTACTTTGAATTTGAGGGTGGTTTTGAATGGCGTGACGAAACTTTCTCGGACATAAATCAGACTTCTACCGGAAATTATATCTATACTGGTTATCGATCTATTTTCTAGCGGAAACGAGTGTATCCACTCAGATTCAGTTGGACTAATTAGGAATAGGCAAGCTTAATATTGTCTTAGTAAGTCAGTCAAAGCGGACATTCAGAGTATGTCAATGCCGCGTTTAACCAATAATATAACCTGTCGGGAAAGTTGATGTGACAATATCATCGATGAGAGATTATTAATAAAATACCCAAGCTTATCAGATTAGAATACCCACGGAACGAAATAGCTGTTGCATAAACATCAATGAGAAGGAAATTCCAGCAAGAGTGAGCCCCCACACAAATCGTTTTCGTTTTAAGTCCCTTAGCAGTGAACTTTTTTGTATCTCATAAGCCAATTCTACTTTCCAGTCGCTTTGACCAAAGGCTTCGAGATAATCATCCAAAGTAGCAAAACGTTCATCAAGAAGATAATAGCTACGCTGTAGGTTCTTTACTTTGGTACCAAGCTTTGGAGCCATACTTCGTGATGGATATAGAACATACCCAAACATCGCAATGGGCAATATTGCTAATATCCATGAAATTAAGGCAAAAACTTCAGAATAACTATGATGCTTCGGTGCCAGTTCACCTATGGTGGTGATTACGCCTAATGAAAAGATAAATCCGATGCTAACAATCTGCGCTTTAACATCATAAGCACGGATCGCATTTTGCACATCACTTAATGAATGCTGCAATATCACAAGATTAGTTGCTTCACCATTTTCCATATCACTCATTTTGTTGTTTCCAAATATGGTTTTCATTATTCGTTAACTAACAGATAATGATGACAGTTTTAAGTCGATATTTTTAAAGTTAAGCCATATACCTCAGTCATGCCATTTTGTACTTTGTCATAATTGGCAAAAGCACCCCACCGATACCCTTTATGACAATCCGACCAGCATTTCAGCCAAATATGTATCCGCTGGAAAACTAGTATCGAACTAGGTTGAGAAATTAACCCAAAGGCATCATTTTCTGGATCTGTACCCTCAAGTTCTGAAGAGTGGACCCGCATCACTTGTCTAAATTGCATCCAAGGAGTCCGGACACCGATATTATATTTTCGCTCCGGTCTGGGTTTCTGACGGTGAGGATGCCGGAAGGTATTTTTATGCCTTCGTATAAATTTCTTCCTGCTTCGGACCTTAGTCTAACATCCAGGTATATTTCATCATTAGAAAAACTTTGTTTGGCGAAGAACCCTGGAATAACCGGGGCTGTCGCCTCTTTTCTATTAAGGGTCATTGCCGCTTTGTTAATGAGCAAACTTGCCTTATCCGTCTTAATATTTTGAGCAAAAACCAGCGGGCGACCCACATTTTCACTCCAGAGAAATATTGCGCATTCACCTTTATCCAGCTTTTGAGCCGGAAGTGTGGATAACCGGTCAGACTTTATTTTCTCATCAGTGCTAACAACAGATCGGGTCGTTCCCGGTGGTTTTCCAAGCCCTATATCAGCACCGCAAGCCGCCAAAGAAAGGCAAACCGCTGCTAATAGCAATAATCTAAACAATGAGTTGTTTTTCATTATATTTACATCTCCAAATTGGCCTGCCAAACACCATCAACTTTTCTAAATCCATTTAATGCGAGCGCGTTACGTACTGCTGCATTACTTTCAAGAATATTCTGTAGTTTAACAGCAATAATCCCCCTATTCACTTCATTTGACGCGGCACCCTGATACGTTATTTCCATGTCGCTGGATGATCCCCGCATGGCAATCCGTATCTCTTCGTTCACACACCGTCCATGTCCTTGTAGAATCGGCAACTCTAACGTCGCACCTGACAAACTCAATTTCGAAAGATTTGCTTCAACATCCATAGTACCTTCACTGCAAATACCCTTCCGGTTGACAACAATACTGTCCGAATTAATTGATATCTGAGCTCGAAGCCTCAACCCATTCTGTTTAGCGTATATTTCTGTGTCACCTTCAAGCAAACTCAGCTCCATCAATTCACCTTCGGATAGTTTAATTTCACCCGAAAAGCGACTTTCTTCATTTTCAAGATGAAATCCAACTTCGAATTCACCGAAAATCAATGGTACTTTGTGCAAGCTGATTTCTACCTTCGACCAAACTTGACCCGCAAAAATGGCATTTATAAATTGCCCGCTCCACACATTTCCAATTTGATGTTCAAAATTAAATCCATATTGATGCATCCGATCACCAAGAAGTCTTATCGGAAGCTGCAATATTAATGCCGATAAAAAAATTAGTGCAAATATACAGGATAGCCATTTTGCAGATATAATCATTTGAGATGGAATAAAATATGATCTCACTGCTTATTTCCTTTAAACTCGAATTGACCCCGCAAAGTTTCTTCACCGTTATTTTTTTGTAAGGATACTTTTTGGGCCTGCTGAGCGTGCTCGTCATTAAGCAATATCAGCCAGTTCATAATTTCTGTGGTTCTGGAATTATCAATCCAAAATGAAACCGAACCATCGGAAGCAGGTTGAATTCGCGAAATCGCGATACCCACTTTTCGAGAGGTAGTCGTCGCGGCCTCCCGTATTGACGTTGTATCTGCGCCGGCAGAACCAGCTTCCTGCGATGATGTTGTTGATAAAGCCGATAACTCCAGAACTTTGTCATAACGATTTTTTTCCTCCTCCATAGCTCGCAAACTATCTATCTTGCGATCAGAAATCGGTTTGATGAGTGCGATAAAAAGCAAAAACATAAAAACAAAAACTCCACAAATTATAATTAGCAGCTGTTCTCGCGATGTCAGATTGTTCCAAATTTTGATCATTGGGCCTCCCCAGTAATCGTGTAACTGCTGAATATTACCAGCCCCTCTTGTGTGCTACCACCCTGAACCACATTGTAGCCTGCATTAGCTATCTCATTTTCAAAAGAACTAGTCTGAGAAAAATTTGATGTTGAAATTGTAGTGTTTAATGTGGGTGCCTGTCCTGTTCTATCATAGTTCAAATTTACGAGTACTGCGCCAGTTGTGTCTCCTATTGCTTTAAAAATATTATTTGCAAAGGATAGGAAAGCCGTGCGGGTGCCGGTTCCACTGTCCTGGGCCAATGCCCGCATCTGTGCCTCCACATTCACTACGCGTTTGACTTCCGGGTGTGTATTTTTAAAAATCTGCAATGATGCTTCTGCATAACGAATGCGTAAATTGTCATTCTGCGATATCGTGATGCCAGCGTGAATAAGCCAGACAGTTAGCGCCGCAAGCAAAATCACTCCCAGTCGAATTGCAGAACGCAGATAGAGAAACAATGAAGGTCGAGGATTGTATTTTCCTGTAGCGAGCCCGCACCCTTCTGGTGGCGTTTTAGCTAGCTTGCCGGGATTAGTCGGTTTGTCTCCGATAATATCGTTAAGTATGCTTGCGCTTACGGTAAATCCTACACCATTGGCGCGTCGCACTATGCTTCGACTATCACTTTGATAAACGGAAATTCCATCGTCCGGAGTAGCCAGAAAAGAGTAATCTGGCCAGATTGCTTTTAAAGTTTTACCCGTTTTTGCGGCCTTTTCCTGCGCCTTTATCATCCAGCTATGATCGCAAACGGCCACAATAAAATGACCATCTGCACTTTTTTCCATAACCGCAAAATGGGTATTTTCAATATCCCCTGCAACAAAATCGCTGAGAATACCGGGAATGATTTTTTCAAGTTTAGCGTTCGACAGATCGGGGAGTTCAATCCTGAAATAGCTGACCACTTCACCAGCCAAAATGGCAATCACACCATCATCTTCGGCGCATTCGATGATTTGAATTTCTTGCATCATTGACTAGTCACCATATTTCCGATTAATCAAGGTATAGGTGCTATCATTGTTTAATGATATCAAGCTTTCCAAATTCACGTGTATATCTGCAAGTATTACTTCAACAAATATTTTATATCGCTTTGGTGAAAGATCAAACTGTCTGCGTACTTCGCTTTTAATATCTTTATCCGCCAAAAATTTATGATCCCAAAAGCGTGCTACATGATCGTAACCTTGTGATGGGCGATCTTTGATGATCGAATTTATATTTTGTAACGAAAGAGGTAAACCCAGGACAGAGTGAAGCAATATTGTTTGCTCAGGTGTCAACGAATTTAGATTTAGAACCGTTTCCATGGAAACGGCGTCTACACACGTAATCGGTAATAATGCTTCAATAAGCTCTGGCGTAAATCCACTGACCAAACGAAGTTCATCGATATCGCCAATGGGCGCGTTCGCTGCACGGTATGGTATTTCAAGCTGTGAATAGTAAAAATCTTCAGATCCCAGCGGTAAGGGGCGGCTATCGGTATCCTGCCAATCAACTAAATTTGCAGCAAGCAACAATGCCTGCCGGTCACCAATTCCAATATCTATCAACAATTGAACAAATTGATCGTGGCCAGTTTGATTGATTTCAAATCCTCGAGCGTTATTAGCCTTCACAAGGGAGGCAAGATTAAAACAGTTCGTATATTCCTGCAATTTTCCCGAGATCATTCCGCCCTCGATCGGAAAACTAACCAACCGATTTTCGACCGAACCTGTCAAAAATGAAGCAAGTTGTACCTGTTCCGCCAGTTTAATCGCCTGTTCCGAGCCGACCATCTCAGCGGCTAGCGCATATTCACGCGCCTGATGCGATGCAATTTTTACCGTACTGTTTCTTGTATAATATCCAAGTAAATCAAATGTTGCTACCAAGGCGGCACTCATAACGGACACAAGCAACAAAACAGAAATAAGTGCCGCGCCATCTTCATTTCGTAAATGATTCATAAGTAGGGCCCTACAGGAAAGAGTGCTGTGTATTGACTATTTTCGTCAGACAACACCCAGGCCATCTCTATTGCTTTCGGAAGGCGCTGAGGCACTGATGAAGGATCGAACTTCCAATCGTTATACCATATTGTGCCGTCATAATATTTAAACGAAAGGTCACTTAAGTGAGTTAAAATAGTGTACTCTATATACGTTGTATCATCCGTGGTCTCTGGCCTATCATATATCCGGCGTACCAGATTATTATTATCAAACCAATACTCAATTGTTTCCACCGAAGATCTTGTTTCGTCGGATTTCGCAATTATACTGCCGCTTCGCGTAAACCTCAGCAATCTTATCGGGGAGCCTCTTAAATTATCGGTTGCGATAAAGGGACGGCCAATCACTTGGCGCATATCATCACGAAGATAATTTCTAGCTCCGTCTATCATTTCCAGTTTGGCAACCTGAATTGACAGCCGTTGATTAGCATCAGCGAAGTTACTCATAATATTTAAAGTGATCAATGAAATAACCGACAGCAGAAAAACAGCGAGCAGCGTTTCAACTAAACTAAATCCATCATCCTGACTTAATTTTTGCATAAACATACTCATACCACTTTTCTAAACCCCGTAATTTTATAGAGTGTTTCTTTACCACCGTCTCTTGAGACAATTAGTGAAATACTCATAATATCATTCGGCAGCATCAGACGTATATTTGCCGTCCAACTAAAATCTATTCCCGCCTGTACTTGCTCACCGGATAAAATTCCAGGGTAAGGAGCAATTTCAGACACGGTTAGTTCAGTGAGCACATTCTCAGCAACAATTTGAACGATCGCTTTTTCACTTAACAAAGTGGTCGAATGGATCGCCGTTGTTTGTGTCGCAATCATCGGGATGACCGCGAGCGACAATATAGCAATTGCCACAAGCAATTCGAGCAATGAAAAACCATCATCTGATGCAATAATACGAACCACAACTTATCCTTCGTTCCAATTTCCAATGTCAAGATCAAGTCCCTCACCCCCAAGTCTTCCGTCGGCACCAAATGAAAATACGTCAAACGACCCATGTTCACCCGGTATTAAATATTGATACTCCACACCCCAGGGATCCTTCGGTAAAGATTTGATATAACCTTCGCGGCGTATATTATTACCTTCGGGTGCCCTAGCCAAAACTTCGACCCCCTGATCCATGGTCGGGTATCTCATTTGATCCATTCGGTACATTTCAACCGCTTGCGCAATTGTACGAATATCTGTTTTCGCTTTTTCTATCATTGCACGGTCTTGATTAGGTAACACATTAATCACAACAACCGTCGTAAGAAGCCCCATTATAACTATCACAACCATCAATTCAATAAGTGAGAAACCGTCTTCGTTTCTCGTATCGTGCAAAATTTTTAAGTAAATTTTCTGTAGCTTTATTTTTAACCTCATTATCAATTCCTTCTTACATTAAAACCAAGCTATTTAGCCGCATGATCGGCAACATGATAGATAAGACGATGATACCCACCATCACTCCCATGATAATTATGATCATCGGCTCGAGTAAACTCAGTGCTTTATTGGTAAAACTCTCGAATTCGCTTTCAAGATAGTCTGCAATCTTCAACAACATGAAAGAAAGTCTGCCACTTTTTTCCCCCAATGAGCACATATATACGAGCAGTGACGAAAATACGCCCGCTTGTTTCATCGCCAGCGAAAGTGATTGACCTTCAAGGACACGCAAATAGATTTTGTCGATAGCATCGCGAATGACTTCATTTGTCACAGTTTCCTTCGCTGCGGTTATACTCTCCAAAACCGGGCTCCCGCCTTCTATTAACGTTCCCAAAGTTCTAGCAAAACGCGCACTCGAGACCGAAAGAACAAGCCGACCGATCACCGGGATTTTTAGATAAGTAGCATGCACTCTTTTTCGAAATAATTTGTGTTTAAGGGCCGAAACATAAAATGCCGTAAATCCCACAATAACGCCTGCCAGCAATAGTCCGTAACCAACCAGAAACTCTGACAAAGCCATTACAAATAGCGTTAGACCCGGCAGATCGGCACCAATATTTTCAAACTGTGTTATCACCTTTGGAACAACGAATGTCATCAAAATGACCAATACAGCTGCGGCTACTACACTTAAAACGATTGGGTAAACCATTGCTGTACTTATTGTATTTCTTATCTTTTCTGTTTTTTCGCCATAATCTGCTATCTTCTCCATAATACCACCCAGATCACCAGAGGCTTCACCAGCTCTAATCATTGACCGGTAAAGTGCAGGAAAGCTGGTTTGATCCGATGACATGGCATCTGATAACCTCTTACCCTCCGAAACTTCCACGCGAAGTCGGATCATTACATCTCTTATCGAAGATTTTTCACTTTGAGTGGCCAACGCGTAAAGTGCTTCTTCGACAGGTGTTCCTGCGCTAAACAGAGTTGCCATTTGGCGGGTTATCAGTGTCAGGTCTTTAGAGCTGATCGATTTTTGCTTCAAAAAATCAATGCCAATACCCGAACTTTTTTTCTTTTCTTTGCCAAGGACAATATTAGTCGGAAATAACGAATTGGTTCTCAACTTATGATTGGCATCCCGCTTGCTATCGGCCGCAATAACCCCTCTTTTAGTTGTGCCGTTGGTATCAAGGGCTTCATAATTATATGCCGGCATCATTAAAATCCCTAATTTCGGACACACGCATAACCTCTTCAACGGTTGTGATGCCACAAAGGATCAGCTCCTTACCGTTTTGCGCGAGGGTCGAATGAATTTCATAAGCTTTCGTGGAAATCTCATGCTCGCTGGCACCATCCTGTATCATTGTTCGTAATTCGTCGGTGATAGTAACAAGTTCGTAAATCGCCGTACGTCCGCGGTACCCGCTGTTACTACAGTCGACACAACCAACAGGCTGGCAAGCCATTTTCGCATTTTCAGCATCGACGCCAATCTGGTCAAGAAAAGCCGGTGTTAATTCAATTTCGGTCTTGCAGTTGCTGCAAAGTTTGCGAACTAATCTCTGCGCGAGGATTGCTTTAACAGAAGATGCAAGTAAATACCGCTCAACCCCCATATCGACAAGTCTCGTGACCGCTGACACGGCACTATTGGTGTGTAACGTTGACAGTACTAAATGACCGGTCAAGCTCGCCTGGACTGCCATTTCCGCCGTTTCCATGTCACGAATTTCACCGACCATAACAATGTCCGGATCCTGCCTTAAAATTGAACGCAGGCCTCCAGCAAATGTCATCCCCACTTTGGTGTTTACCTGGGTTTGACTTATCCCGGGAAGCGCATATTCCACCGGGTCTTCGACGGTCATAATATTGCGGGTCTGATCATTCAGTAAAGAAAGTGAAGCATATAGCGTCGTCGTTTTACCGGATCCCGTCGGGCCGGTGACTAATATAATACCATTAGGTTCAGCAAGTGCCGCTTGAAAGCGCGTTAAAGTCTTTGCTTCAATTCCAAGGGCCGCTAGCTTAATCTTCGCACTGTCTGTATCTAACAGGCGCATTACCACTCGTTCACCAAATCTAATTGGCAGAGTGGACACTCGAACATCATATGCTTTGCCGCCAAGCGTCAATGAAAGCCGCCCATCTTGCGGGGTTCGTTTCTCGGCAATATCAAGACGCGCCATAACCTTGATACGTGAAACAAGGTAAGGCGCCAATTTTGGTGAAAGCGATGCTAGCTCAGTTAAGACCCCATCTATTCTTACCCGCGCCTTGACGCAATCTTCAAAGGGCTCCAAATGAATATCGGATGCTCCCGAACGAACAGATTCGCTTAAAAGTGAATTCAAAAGACGTATTACCGGCGCATCATCGTCCCCTCCAAGCAGATCCGCAGATTTTTCAACCCCCTCCAGAATACTATCCAGATTTTCATCTTTCTTGTCGGCCGTTGAAGTGTCAATATCGTCTTGAAGATTTCTGTTAGAATAAATTGACGAAAGAAGGTCGTTAAATTCTTTCTCTGAAAAACTTTTGATTTCTTCTATAGATCCAAAAACACGCAACACTTCCGGGATCATATCTCTGTCTGCTTCAGGTCCTGTACACAGCGTATAGCCGTTTTCATCTTCACCAATTAATATGCCGTGCGATTTGACAAAGCTATAAGGCAGCAGGTGCGGATCTCGATATATTGTTGTTTTTACTTCTTTCCCCATCGTCATCACTCGTTTGTTATTGGTGTTGTTTCAATAACATTTTTCATTAACTCATCAACCGAGAGGTCCGATCCGGAGATGAGCTGACGCTGACGCATGTAATCATATTTATTATTTGTCACACGTGCCATTTCCACTTGATTTCTCACTATGGTAGGGCGTAGAAAAATCATTAAGTTAGTATTTTCTCTGGCTTTTCCCTCACTTCTAAAGGCCCTACCCAAAAAAGGGATATCCCCGAGAAGAGGAACTTTATCAATAGTGATGCGCTCATCTTGTTGAATAAGTCCTCCAAGAACCACGATTTCACCGTCGCCTACCCGCACAGTCGTTTGAATTTCTCTTTTGTTGGTGACAAGTTCATTCGATAAAGAACTGACAGGTCCGGACACCGAGGAGACCTCTTGACGAATATCCAATCTGATCTCATTATTGTCATTAATCTGTGGTTTAATTTCCAACTGAATACCGACATTCTTTCGCTCGATAGTCCTAAAGGGATTGCTGTTGGCACTCCCAAGCGCTTCGCCAGTGGTTATGGGTATTTCCTGACCAGCAAGAAATGTCGCGGATTCGTTGTTGAGCGCCATAACTGAAGGCGTTGAAAGAATATTACTGTCTGTATCGCTGGCCAGGGCGTTGAGAATGACACCAAATACACCGCCATCTGACAACCGCCCTGCGGCACCAAGAGCAAATCCATCAAGCCCGAGAAAACTATCTACGGCCGCCGCTTTTAGAATATCGGATGTACTTGTTCCCGTCGAAGCACCACTATCATCGACAACAATTGCTCCGGTGGCCGCCAATATATTGGGGGCGGAATTCGAATAATTTGCCACCGTAAACGGGATATTGCTGCTGTCGCCACCCGCCAGAATATATTGTAGCCCCAACTCGTTTGACGCATTTTCCGAGACTTCAACAACGATCGCTTCCACCAACACCTGATCTTGGGCAACATCCAAACCGGCAATAACCTCTGCCAATCGTTGTTGCATTTCCGGCCCTGCATTTATGACAAGAGAATTTGTTTGCTGAAATTCAGCGATCGTGACATCACTTTGCCCACCTTGAGAAACACTATCGCTTTTCTCACTTTGAATGGCATCTACAAGCTGCTGCAATAGCGGCATCATTTTATCCGTTGTCGCATATTTAAGGCGAACCATACGCATGTCACCCCGGCTGGCATTATTAAGATCAATTTCCGTTAAAATTGGTATATATTGATTAAGAACTTCCGGCATTCCCTTTAAAATAAGTGAATTGCTTCCCTTGACCGGTATGCTTTGTATCAATCTTCTCGCGGCACCATCAAAACCTGATTGTGCAGTTAATTGATCCGCTACTTCCGCCATTTCTGAGGGCGACGTGTGACGTAAGTTCAGGGTCCTAATTACTGTTTGATCAACATCAATAGTGGCGATTATTTTCGAAATCTTTATTAGATTGTCTGCGTGATCTGTCACGATGACCATTGGCAGCCCTTCTCGGGCGAAACTACTTCCTGTTCTAGCAACATATGGTTTAATGGCAGCCGATATCGTCATCGGGTCGGCATTTTTGATCGTAAATACTCGCGTGACAAGGGCATCCCCACTCATTGTCTGATCAACCGGACCACCATCCCCGAGCGCAAGTTCACCTTTGGTGATTTTATAAGCACCGCTTGAAGTCGGCACTGCCGCCATACCATTGACTTTAAGAACGGATAAAAGTGTCTCAAAAAGCAAATCACCCGTTATAGGCTCTGATGAAATTAAGTTGACCTTACCATTCACCTGAGGATCAATAATAAACGTTCGTCTGGTTTCAAGCGCAACATCTTCGATGAATGAACGAAGTTCCGCGTCACGATAATTAAGAGTTGCCCCTGATTGTTGTGCAAAAAGTGGCACGCAATAACAACAAGTGACTATAAAGATTAAATATTTCACAACTATAACCCGAAAGAAGATTGCGAGAGGGTTAATGTCAGTGGTTCGCCGTTACGTTCAAATTGAATGTCGAGCGCACCTGTACGCGCTTCAGATGGAATTTCCTTCACACGCTCCCATGAATGAAGTTCGTTTCCATTGACGGAATTTATAATGTCGCCCACCTCAATACCAACCAAGGAAAGCAGGGATTCCTGCGCATTCGATCCAACAGCAAAGCCTGTAATGGCATTCTCTTGACGGTAAGGCGATAAATCCATTGATCGGATGAGGTCTTCTATTTTTTTCTGGCTAACAATTGAAGGATTGTCATGCACTGTGACACTTAATTTTTTTACACTTTGATCGTTAATCGGAGCAGCCCGATCTTTTTCAAGATAGGTGGTTTCTAAAAGGCCATTTCGCGCAAATTCAATGCGGTCATGATAAACTGCGGTCAATCGAATACCGCTCGCTATTTCGTCGCCTACAGAAGCAAGTCGCTGTGAATTGCCCTGTGACTTCACTATCGCGGTGCCAAGTCCATTCTCTTTGACACGTAACCCAAAGATTTGAATGTCAAGTGTACTTTCAGGAACGTCGTTAAACTGGGAAATATCCGTAACTGGCGATAATTTGTGAAAGGCATCTACTGACCGTAAATATTCGTAGGCAGAGGCATTATTTAAATTTTCGTTGCTGGATGCCGTTAATAGGGGAGTAGTGGAAAATGTTATATTTTTGGTCGAACCTAACTTTAACAAAAACACGTCAGCGCAAAATATCGCGAGCAAGATAACAGCTATTATCTCTAGTCCAACAAGCGTGGTTCGATATGATATCGGTAATTTAAGATTGGCAAAGTAATCTATATTCTCGCTTATTGTTTCACTCATTTTATTTCCTACATCCCTGATTAATCTTCAAGTGATTCTATTATTTCTCCTACAGTTTTAACGAATATTTGTTATGGTAATATTTCAGAAATGCTACATAAATGTTGCAATATTTTATTAATGTGACAACGCAACTTAAAAAAAACCCGGTTGTTAACCGGGCTTAGGTTCTTGAATATATTAGATATTATTTATTAGAATGTATAATTAAGTCCTAATGAAAAAGTTCGCCCAATTTCAAAACTTTCGGCAATTTCAGAACCTTGCTTGCGAAGTGCTTTTTCATTAAGGAGGTTTTGTGCCTTGAATATCAGGGTAACAGGATTATCACCCCATAGAGCAATGTCGCGGCTATAAAGAAAGTTTACCTGAAGCGGAATATCTTCAACCAAATCAGGACGGTTCGAAGTTCCTAACCTATAAATTCGATCACCCTGATAATTGATTATCAAGTTCAACTTTTCGCCAATATCAAGATTTTCGAATCCAACCTGCAAGTTCCCGAGATAATTTGACTGCCCTTGAAGGCGTCCGACCAGATTGGTAATTCGATCGAAATTTTCGGCGCTTCTTACCACTTCTGAATCTATGTATGTAGCATTGGCTTTAACAAAAAACTCGCGCGGCCCAACCGTCGCTATAACCTTCTCAATTTCAATTTCAGCACCTTTTAATTTAGCAGTATCAGCATTAGCAATAGTATCAGCTTCACCGTCACCGCGAGCAAAAATTGATTGTTCAATAGGATTATTAATTTCCTTATAGAAACCCCCAACGGTCAAACTTTCACCAGCACCAAAATACCATTCGAAGCGAGCATCGAAGCTACGAATATTTGCCGGCATCAGGTTTTCATTTCCGCGTTCCGTCCGTCCGTCTTCACGTACAAAGAAAACAGGTGCCAATTCCCTACTATCCGGACGGTTAACCGTTTCCGAATAAGCCAGCCGGATTTGCATATTTTCTATGAACTCCCAGGTAACGGTGGCTGACGGCAACCATTTTTGGAGATCCTGATTTATGGTAATATCTTCAAAAGTTGTCCGGTTTGTGGATTCCACTGTTTGCAAACTATCTTCGTAACGCACACCGGCAGAAACACGCACTTGATCATTAACCTGAGCATCAACTTGAGCGTAAAATTGTTTATTCTCAAAATCAGCCGTGAAAGCACTGGATGCATCAAAGAACTCGTCTAAAAAGACGCCATTCGGATCGATATTAACGGAACCAAAAATGATCTCTGGAACAAATCGTCTTAATTCATCATTTGAAACCTGTGAAAGATTAAAACCATATTTTTTATAATCGGAAATGCGGCTCTTTTCGTTGTAACTGGCACCGAATTTAAAATCAAGAGCGGTGTTGTTAATGTAGAAAGGTTGTTTAATATCAAACCCAAAATCCTTTGATGTATCGTCAAGATCACCAAATTCAATTCGGTTGCTGTCGTTACGCCGAAGGATTTCAAATGCGCCCGAGTTATTGTCAAATACATATGTATATCGCTTACGAAGTGGCACATCCCGTTTTGCTTTTGTGGTATTGGCATGCCAAAATAACTCGGTCATGTCGTCATTGAAAATATCAAACGCGTGCTCACCATCCAGTGTATGTGACCAAACCTGTCGCTCTGTCCAGTCCAGTCGGGTAAAGTTCGCTAAATCTTCGGAGTTAGTACTCCCCTGCTGGATCTCAACCTGCTTTTGGCTAGACCGGAGAAGTAACGAGCTATACTTGAACGCATGATTAGAATTCACCTGCCAACCAAGAGATACAAAGCTATTAAAATCAATATCCCAGGTCGTAACGTCATACCCGCAATCCGCTCCATCAACACCAACGGCTTCACAAGCACGAGGGCTGAAGTCCCGGTCTGCTTCAAGGCCGGAATCTGTTGAGCTCGACGCCGTATAAGAGCTACGCTGTCCGAATTTATTTCTAAATTTACTGCCGTAATCAATGGCAAAAATGACCCCAATTTCGCCTTCATCACCGATGTCAAAATTAGTACCACCCGATGTATTAAAATCGAAATCAGGCGCATTATTCTGAAAATCGATTGACCAGACATTAGGAAAAGCCTCACCAGCCTGCTCCAACTGTTCGGCTGACAATCCTTCCAATGTCGGATTTTGCGCTATTATCGAAGGAAGGTCTCGTGTGCCGTCATCAAACCCGAACACATCCGTATCGCTGCCGAAATAGGTGAGCCCGTCTTTAAACGTGGAGGCCGTATTAAAACCACTCGCAAAACCAATCTCAAAAAAGCTTTCCTCCGGGACAACTTTTGTGCGGATATCAATAACGCCACCACCAAAAGCACCAGGAAACTCAGCTGAGTAAGTTTTTTGTATAAGAACACTCCCAACCAGCGATGTCGGGAAAATGTCAAGTGGTACCGCTCTTTTTAGAGGATCAGGTGATGGTAATTCGATACCATTAAGAAGTGTTGAAGTATAGCGTTCATTTAGACCGCGAATTACCACAAATTTTCCCGAGACATCAGGTGATACCCCCGGTAATCGTGTTAGTGCAACAGCAACATCGCTATCGCCAGCAAGACTAAAGTCGGCAGATCCAACCACATTTGATATTTCTGAAGTTGCGCGTTTTTCGTCGGGGATATATCGCCCTGAAACTATGACTGTGTCTATGTTGCTTGGTTCCGCTTGTTGGGTTTCTTGCGAATACACAATCTGCGGCGTTACTATTGTACAGGAAGCGAGTAGCGCGCTTTTTAAAGTTCTTTGGAACATGTTCATATTTGTCACCATAATTTTTTTCTATAAAAACAAAACACTGTGACAATGCTTATTCACTGCCACAGTGCTAGTTATCGTTTCTTTAATCGTTGAGCCAAACAGTCCAACCCTCAGTCCAGTTACTACCGGCATTTCCAACCGCACCGATGTGTGTGGTTGTATCGAAGAATGCTGCATCAAGTGTTTGTGGATTGGTGAATGCTACGGCATTTTCAGTGGCACCATTGATGTACTCATGTGCGCCACCAACGGGAGCAACAAGTGAACTAACGCCGGTGCCATTATTTGCCTGTCCCAAAAACCACGCGCTTAGATCACCATCTTCCGCATCGCTGGCAAACGGAGTTGTGCAAGCAAGGAAACCGGAAGTAATTGTGATCCCGTCTGCGGTATCTCGGCGGGTGTACGTCGCTGCCTGATCAAGGTCGAGGCATTGATCAAGGAAGTCGGCGGATACAATATTAACTATTTTAGCACCGGTACCTTCACGGAGCAGTATACCAATATCACCGCGTGTTGATCCACCAACCAGAGTGATATTTGACAGTAGCGGCTGCGCAAACGGTATTGCATCGTTATCGTTACCGTTATTGTCCGCTTCGATACCTTGGTCACTGGCGGACTGGTTATCATTTTGAACGACCACTGCGTGCTGGATGGCACCACGCCATCCTTTGGTCCAGTCAATACTATCATCGTCCGCACCTGTAATAACCAAATGCTTGACCCGGACAGTGCCGCCGAAGAACTCAACACCATCATCTGCGCCATTATGGACTTGAAGAAAATCAACTTCGGTGCCGCGTCCTACACCTTCAAATGCTATTCCGTTTAGCTCGTCATTGTCGGTGATTGGGTTACCGGCATACTTAACGACTGTGAAGAATATCTGTCCACTGTCATCATCGTCGTCGTTACCGCCATATAATCCAGAATCGCCTTCGCCAGTTGCTTCGCAGATTCCGGCGCCGCATCCGTTAATCGTCGCACGACCATTGATCACGACACCGCCCCAAAGTGCAGTATCAGTGTCAAGATTACGTGTAGCATCATTCGTCGCAGTCATCGTGATCGGCGCATTTGCCGTACCGTTAGAAAGGATTTTTGATCCGCGAGAAATCACAAGAAATGATAGCGGGTTTTCACCAGCGATCGTAACACCTGCATCGATTGTCAAATTGCCCGGTGTCGCCGTTGAAATTGGATTACTTGCGTCGCCACCTAAGTCTTCTCCAATAACAACTTTTCCACGTAGGAAATAATCCAGTCCCGCTACGAGACGCATATTACCGGTATAAACACCTTGTAGAATACAGCCGCCCGCACCATTCGAGGTCGTCCCTGTCGGACAAGTTGGGTTTGGGTTAATTGCATAAGACCAACCGAGGGTCCAGTTATCAGAAATATCACCTGACTTTACCGCCCCGACATGATCTGTTACGTCAAACCAGGTATCAAGAGCATTTACATCTGTTGAAGTCACACCATTCTCAGCAACACCATTAAAAAATCCGGAAAGAGTGGACGCAGTAGCGACATTGTTTGCTTGGCCAAGAAACCATGTTTCCAAGTCAGCATCTTCTGCATCAGATGCAAAAGGAACAGCGCAACCAAGTAAAGTAGACTGAATAATGATACCATCCGCGCCATCGCGGCGTGTATATGTCGCCGCCTGATCCAGGTCGAGACAGAAATCCAGGAAACCCGTTACCACAGTATTATAGATTTTAGCGCCAGTTCCTTCACGAAGAAGCATACCTATATCGCCGCGTGTTTGTCCGCCAATTAACGTAACGTTTGACAAAGTTGGCTGCGCAAACGGCGCAGAATCGTTATCGTTACCGTTATTATCGGCTTCAATACCCTGATCAGAAGCAGACTGATTGTCATTTTGTTGAACAAGTACATATTGAGCGCGACCACGCCATCCTTTTGTCCAGTCAAGACTATCATCATCAGCACCCGTAATAATCAGATGCTTTATGTCAACAGTTCCGCCGAAAAACTCTACGCCATCATCAGCACCATTGTGAACATGGATAAAATCAAGTGTAGTACCGCGACCGACACCTTCAAAAGCAATTCCATTAAGCTCGTCATCATCAGTAATTGGATTTCCCGCATACTTCACTTGAATATATCTCATGGTACCCGAGTTATCATTATCGTCGATCCCACCATATTTACCGGAATCGCCTTCACCGTCCGCTTCACAAATGCCACTTACGCAGCCATTTATTGTCGCCAGACCATTAACAACAATACCGCCCCACTCGGACGTAAATGCTTCATCCAGTGCCGGTGTTGTCGAAAAACCGCGAAGGACGTTAGCTGCGGAAGTAAAGATGATTGGCTGGCCAACATTACCGTTTGCATTAATTTTAGAGCCCCTTGCGATCACCAAAAATGAATTTGCATCAAGGCCCGCTACGGTGGTTCCTGCTGGAATAGTAAGTTCGACACGTGTCCCGCCAGACCCATCGGAAAGTGTTTCCTGTCCGATAGTTACTTTGCCGGAAAGTAGATAGGTATTCGCGGCATTAAGTGCCATATCCTGTGTGATGGTGCCCGATATCTGGCACGCTTGACCTGATCCTAAAGTAACCAGAGTAGAGCCGGCAGTACATTGTACGACAGTACCACCGCCACCGCCACCGCCACCACCGCCACCACCACCGGTTCCGGGATTTTCACCTGTCTCACCTTTTGACGCGAGTTCAGTATTCTTGTCACTGCAGCTTGTAAAAGCTGAAAGAAAAGTCGCTGCTATTGCTATTAGAAACAGCTTTTTAAATTTATTGAGATTTGTCATTTCGACCCCATTTTGATTAGTTAATTGAACACCTTTGTTCAGCCATAAGTTTCCGCTGGACTCACATGAGCCCTTTACGCAGTACTTACTTAGGTGGGATTTATGATAGTTTTGTTTCAGAGGTGTGATACTAATATTAAATGTTGATGATGAGAGTATTTTTGAAATTTTATCATTTAAGTACAAATACTTAAATATATAATCATATTGATCATGCAAACTACAATAAGTAAATATGACACGCTTTTAACAATAATTACGAACAAAAATGCTCCTGCAAATTTGCAAACTTAATCGGAACAGAAGAATCGCTTAAGATGTATCTATAGGAATAAAAGGATCATTTGATCGCCGTAAAGCCAGGTTGCCCAAATAGCGATCGACAAAAATGGTCCATACGGTATTTTTTGCATTTTATTATTAGCTGCACTGGCGGTTTTGGAGGCCATAAAATAGAGAATAGCGGTTAGAGAAGACAGTAGTAAAACAAATGGTAGATGCTCGGGAATAAGCCATACAGCACTCGCCGCAAATAACTTTATGTCTCCACCACCCATACCTTGAACACCCCTAATTCTTGCATATAAAACTGACACGATGAATAGGATAAGCGATGCAACGAGAAACGAGATCGCAGGCAGCCACCAAGTTTGATGAATATATATATTGTACCCGACACCAACCGCCAACAAAGCAGCATTCAGGATATTCGGTATTTTAAAAGAATGAAAATCAACATAGCTCACTGTGAAAAGTAAAAGCCAGAGTGCTGTTGCAAAATAAATGGGCCTTTCCGACAGAAACAACATCGCAAACGTTGCTAGTGCCAGAAAGACCCACTTTATTTTTTGTTTCACCGACCCATCCCAATATTTGTTTTAAACTGATGTCGTTATACTGAATTAAATTATCGGATCTTACAAGTTCTCCAGACGTTTAATTCCGTCTTTCGCGATATACTTAACTTTTCTCGGTGTGCCTGAGAGGGTCATAGCGAAGCTATTGTCACGCCCATCGAGAATTTCTTGGTATAGTGCTTGCGATTGCTCTATCCGCCCTGTGGCACTATATAAGAAAGCGAGATTCACTTTTGCAAAAATTTGGTCTTCTAGCCCGAATTCAGTAGAGACCAACTCAGCTTCGGCAGCAGACCAATCACGTGCCGCAATCTTATCAGCAGCGATTGAACTTTCCTGCAAAAGGAGGAGGGATGAAGAAATATCTTCAGCGTTAGCGGAACTAAATCCGATACCAATTGATACTATTAAGCCTATTGCAATTTTCTTCATTTTTTATTCCTTCGGTTATTAAAAACATTTTTTTCATATTGTCATATAACTGTAACATTTGGATGTTAGGGTTATTTAAATATCTATGAATTAAGGCTAGCACTCAAATTGTTAAAAAGTCAACAGTTTGAGCGGTAAGTGCTTGATATTTAACAAAACTGTCATAAATTCTTAACACAACTGTAATATTGGCTTAATATCGTTGTCATAATCGTCTGTTTTATTGCTAGGTGAAAAATTCTATTAGCTTTTTGTTTAGGTTTATAAATCGGATGAATAAGAAAATTACAAGCATATTGTTGAGTCTGTTTATCTCAAACTCTGTTGTGCAGACGGCAGTTGCCGGGAGTGGTGCCGTTGGTAACCTCGATATATCTTTGCCCTCAACCAGATATCATAATATATTACCAACTCCTTCTTACGGGCAAAATAACGCTTCATATTCGGTCGCTATTCGATTCGTAAGAAACTCAGGCTTACATAAAAGTCTTTCACTATTATTACTGGACTCTGTGAAAGCCGAAAAAGTGGTCGAAAGTGCGATTTCGCGCTATGGTTTTTCTAATGTTAAAAGTTCTGTAGTTTTAAATATTAAAAACACAAGCAGCCAGTATCGAAATGACTGGGATGGTTTACTGGCTTCGATATATAGCAGCCAATTTGGTCCAGAGGTCCTGCAATCAATTTTGGATAAAGGTGAAAATTCTCCCTATTTTACAAAATTTATTGCGCAGCAAAGTCGAATGAATACGAGCAACCTTCTTTCAAACAGTACCCTTTTTAAAGAAGCCCGCGCCAACTTAATTGCAAAGCTCCAAAACAGTTTCTCATCCTAACGTCCTCTATATAGATAAAAAATTAGTCTATATAGGTTAAGTTGACTGCCCATTTTGGGTGGTGATCTCAATTGGTCGTTGCAACACATAAATCTGCAAGGGGAAATAACACGAAAGAATTAAATTCTATCTTATACCAAATGTTGGATAAAATTCGCGAAGCTGCTCAATCATATCTGAAAATGATATTTGCCCGTATGCGGCAGTTATTTTGTCAGATGGCGAATAAGTTAACAAGGAACCAAGAGCTGGAAATGAAACTCTTGTCTCCGTCCCGAGTACGCCCATTCCAACAATAATTTTTGAGATATCTAGGCCCATATCGAATAAAGCCGCTAACCGGGCGCAATCTGCTTCACTTTCCACCATACAGGCAATTTTTATAACATCTGCGTCCACTTCTATTGCTTGCGTGATTAAAGCGTACAAAAATTGATCATCCGGTGTTTGATCAAAATTGTGATAGGAAGCTATTAGATCGCAGCTATGGTCGCGTCGAAATTCCTTTAATGCGGCTAATGTTTCTGGTTCGGATAACTCGATATCAACGGCCCCTACGTGAGGTATTATTGATTTGAACAATTCTATCCGGTCTGCTTCAGGTTTATTCCACAACCCACCATCCTCAGTTTTTCTTATGGTCGCTAAAGTTGGGATCCTGGCGAATTTATCAATTTCTTTTTTTACGTAGTTTGGTGCATGATCCTGAAAAATATCAATGCGGAGTTCAGCTACTCCCATACCGCATTTAACATGTCTATCAATTTCTTGCTTCGAAAAGCCATCGTCAACAAGCACCGCTACAACAACACCAGCATTTTCCTTGATGCGCTTTATCTGCGTTACGAAATTATTGTCTGCCCGCATTATCTTATTCCAGATTTTCATTCGGGATCAGAAACGCAACGATACCAGCGAGTAATAGGGGTAATGAAAATATTATAAACATGGTTTGAATTGCAATTCCCGCATCATATAAAATTCCAAAAAGTGCTGGACCAATAACGGCACCAAGACGGCCGATACCGATCGCCCAACCAATGCCAGTAGTACGCATATGTGAACTGTAAACCCTTGCAGCTGCGGGATAAAACCCAGTGATCCCGCCTTGAGCCGAAATCCCGATAAAGAATATTAAACCAAACATAACACTGTAAGTCATTTGGAAATTCGCGTAAATAGACATAAAAATGAAACCGCACAGCATATAGATAAATATTAAACGGCTTATTTTGAACCATGTCGCGAGCCATCCAATGCCCACCGTTCCGATGAACGCACCAACGTTTAACGCCATACCCGCATAAGTCGCTAACGCAAAGGGCATGCCGGATGTAGTGGCGATGTTTGGTATCCAGCTGATCAGCGTATAAAGCGTCATAAACGCAAAGAAAACCCCGCTCCAAAGCAAAAAAGTAGCTCGCTTTAACTTATTACTAAAAAGATCCCGCACAGGCGTTCTGGCTTTCGCTTCAATTGGCTTATTGGGCAGATGGTCGATTTGCTCATGACCCATGCGCTTAAGCAATTCATTAATCTTCTTCAGGGCATTTCTGGGTTGATTTTTGGCAAGAAAAGAAAGCGTTTCCGGCATAAAACAATAGATAAGCGGCAACATGATGAGTGATATTGATCCCGCAGTCGCATAAACGATGCGCCACCCATATTGAGGCACCGCCCACGCAACAAAGAAACCAGTAAGTATCGCCCCGATTGACCATCCACCTTGCACAAAACCAACACTGAAATTACGGTTTTTTTCATTAGCAAATTCCGAAGCAATCGCCGCCATAGTTGGCAAAATACTGCCAATCCCCACCCCGGTTATAAAACGAAGAACGAGCATTTGTTCTAACGAATTAATCATGGCGGTCGCCAGCATTCCAAATGCGATTAATGCCGTCGAGATAAACAACAGTTTAAATCGGCCAATTTTGTCGGCAATTGGCGCAAGACAAATGCATCCCATCATCATCCCAAATAGGCCAGCACCAAATATATAACCGAGCTGTGTTTTCGATAAACCCCATTCAACCTCAAGCGACGAACTGGTGAAGGAAACAATAAGAACATCTATGCCGTCAATCATGTTCAGCACAAAGCACATAATGATCGCCGTAAGTTGCACTGGCTTCATCGGACTGTTAAGAATTTTATTTTGCAACATATCCAGAACCGCGTCATAGGAATCATTCTCAGTTTCAGATGCTGAAGATGTCGTATTGTTCAATTTTTTTCCCATTGTCTCGAGTATGTTGCGACTAGGCACGGACGCTATCATAGCTTGCTGCTAATTTAAAGAAATTACCAGAATTACGCCAAAGTATATGATCATGGTTTTTTCTCAAAAAGTTTAAGAAACCTGCTCTGCAAAAGAACTTTTTTTTGGATATCTACTTTAGGCCACTAAGACCCACTCAAATAGAGTGACGATAGCGAATATCAATTATTTGCAAATATACAGAGATCCAGCAAAGTATCGAACATTCTAGAGCTATTGGAAGTAAGAATTGCTATAGAGACAGAGATAGCAGGCTTGGCTGCTGAACGCAGATCGCCCACCGGAAATGCGGCTATCCAGGAGAATTTAGAGAATATGTCTTCCTTAATTTCGTCGGGAACGCCTGCTTCTGAAGCAGATTATCACCTGCACCATTCTATAGCTGTTGCCGCACATAATAAACAATTGATCAATTTGCTGGAAACGCTTGGCCTGCATCATTACCGAGAGTTCAGCTTGATCAAACAGAATTTGACGGTGATCTTGAAAGCTACCTTAAGCAATTACACCGAGAACATAGTGATATTGTCTTGGCGATTGCAAAATCTGATGAAGATTTAGCAAGGACGGCGATGCGTAAACACCTTACAAACAGCTATCAAAGGTGCCAGACGTTAATTAAATAAATCTATATGATAAATATTGACGTAACTTGATCATTTCCTTAAAGCTATAATATAAATACGTGTGTATTTTACGTTGATGGAGTTCAATATGGAGCTAAATGGGCTTAAGCTTCTGCGGTCTGATGGATTATTGTTTTGTCCAGTTACACCGTTGGATGAAATATCCGATGTTATTAAAGCTGCAAAATCCATCGCAGGTGATATACCCATAGTCGCTGGTTGCGGATATGGCATCAAAATGGCAACAGAACCAGCGTGGGAAATGGTTAGTGACTGAAACAAAATTTCCCATAAAAGCCCTCACATTTGATGTTTTCGGGACAGTAGTTGACTGGCGAAATTCCATCGAACAAGAGCTTAGATCTTTTTTTGAACCTAAAAATATTCGCAGAGATTGGCATCAATTTATCCTCGACTGGAGGGCTCTATATCAGCCCGCTATGGAAAAAGTGAGGAGAGGACAACGTAAGTTTATAACTTTAGATAAGTTGCATCATGAAAATCTCAATAAGCTTCTGATTGATTATGAGATAAAAGGGCTTTTAAGTCAGGATATTGATTACTTGAACAGATGCTGGCATCGTTTAAGGCCTTGGCCTGATAGCGTGCAAGGCCTGCTTGAGTTGAAAAAAAAATATTCTCGCTACGCTTTCAAATGGAAATATTGCGTTAATGGTCAATTTGTCAAAATATTCAGGGCTACCTTGGGATGCTATTCTCGGCGCGGAACATGCAAGGGCCTATAAACCCCAGCCCAAGGCTTATTTATGTACGGCCTCCGCCTTAGATCTTAAACCAAGCGAATGTTTGATGGTTGCGGCTCACAATAAAGATCTTCACGCTGCGCGAAATTTGGGTTTTCAAACTGCTTATATAAACCGGCCCGTAGAATATGGAGAAAAACAAAAGACAGACCTGTTTGCTGAAGAAGATTGGGATTATGTATGTAATACGCTCCTCGAGCTGGCACTGATCCTTAAGGGTGAACAATAATATGGCCGTTTGCCGGAAACCATGCAAGACAGTTGAGAAAAGACCGTCAGCGAAGTGGAACAATTTACTTTTATCAGCAAAGGAAAGATTAGAACCCGTTGTCTGTAAGACACCGATTTTATCATCACATTTATTAAATGACCAATTAGGAGGCACTTTAATTGTTAAGGCTGAAAATCTTCAACATACCGGATCTTTTAAATTTCGTGGGGCGTATAATGCAATTACTTACGTGTGTTGCGGTGGGGCTGGCTGCTGCGCTCAGATATTTGCGTAAAGATACAAAAAGAGTAGCCATCGCAATTATTTCAGGCGGGAACGTAGATTTGGCATGGTTTTATAAGACAATAAGTGAAAATTGAAGCGCGGATATTTTATTAAGGAAAGTATATGCAATCGCATTTAATAGTTCATTCTGATTTTAGGAAGTTCTGTGATCCCGAAAACCCAGTCAAGATAATGGCCTCCGGTTTTGGGTTCACAGAGGGGCCAATTTGGCATCCAATCAAACAACGTCTATTATTCTCCGATATTGAAGGCAATGTTCAGTACTGGATTGATCCAGAACTAGGACAACCCTCACCGACAATTTTCAGAACCCCGTCGAACCAATCAAATGGAAATGCTCTTGATAATAATGGCAATGTCATTTCCTGTGAACACGCAACATCCGCTGTGGTTCGTCACGACCATAGCGGTAAGGTCGTCACCCTATTAGCAAATAGTTTTGAAGGTAAATCCCTGAATAGCCCAAACGATGTAATCGTCGACAGCAAAGGCTGGGTATGGTTTACCGATCCAACATTCGGACGAATTAGAGAAAAATTGGGCATCCTTCGAGATCAAGAACTAAACTTTCAGGGTGTTTTTTGTATTGCCGGAGAAGAGTTGAAATTAATCTCCTCTAAATTGCAACAACCCAATGGACTGTGCCTTTCCAGGGACGAGAGGCAATTATACGTTAACGACAGCTGGGATCCATCAATTCATTGTTTTGACCTGGATGCCAAAGGTAATGTTCTTAGTGAAAAACGGTGGATCGACATCTCCGGTGAAGGAGAAGGGGTGCCAG
Source organism: Emcibacteraceae bacterium (assembly GCA_021774795.1). Lineage (GTDB taxonomy): Bacteria > Pseudomonadota > Alphaproteobacteria > Sphingomonadales > Emcibacteraceae > Pseudemcibacter. Next base: position 197,130 of record JAJFIR010000031.1, read on the forward strand.
ACGGGTTAAAGATGGATGTTGCCGACCGAATACTTTGCTCCGGGCCGGGGGGCATCCATGTTCTATCCCCTGAAAGAATTTTGCTTGGAATTATTAGGGTCCCGGAAGCTGTTTCAAACTTTTGTTTCGGTGGCATTGACGGGTCTACTTTATTCATAACAGCGCGCAAGTCCGTCTATAGCCTAAATACTAGAAGCCGAGGGCCATCAATAAAAGTAACGGATTTTGAAAATTTCACATCTAATTATGAATAATAATTGCGACCGACCGGTTACCTTAGCAAGGATGAATGATCATCTACGTTAGCAAACATAATATGAATTTTTCATAAAAATTACTGCGCTGGAAAATGTGTCAATTGAAATTACCTTATACCTTTTATGCTTTCCAATAAAATTGCCTGAAAGGAAGCTTTTCGGTGAATGTCGCTAATTTCAAAACCTCCAGCTTATTCTTGCGTTACCTGTGTGGATATTTGTCCCGCTTGCAAAAGATCCATCATATTTAAGATTGAGGACTAAATTTGTGGCGAGATTTGCAGATATGCCCGCTTCAATGGCAAAAATATTAAGGCCCTCCAGAACACCAATTGTAGTAAGAGCAGCCCCCGGAACACTTGCAAAGGATGAACTGGTCACCGCACGTCTGTCGCCAAATGCACGGTCATAACGTAGTTCAAGTTGAGGTTTCCATATGGTACCCCCGTTGCTGCTTTCAATCACTTTGCTGAACTGAACACCTGCACCGAGCCATGTGCGGCTATAAGTATTGCTGGCAACCGACTGGTTTAAGATACCGCCACCGGTTTCCGTGAACCCGTCGCGTTTGACACTGATATGATCAAGACGAACCAACGGGGCAATGCGAATATTATTATCGTCCGATATTCCAATCTTAGTTGTAATGTCATAAGACGCAGATGTGGAAAGATCAAAAACATTACCATTTGCTTTGCCGCCCACGATTACTGGCGCTGCACCAACAATGGGAAGTACTCTGGTCAGTTCATAATCCTGAAATCCGTAACCAATGCCACTTGATAACCGGAACGCACCATTTTGATGACTTGCATAGGCACCAATGTTCCAGCTATCGATATCCGCGGATGATACACCGTTGGTCACACTGGTGCGATCAAAACCAAAACCTGCACCAATGCGTGTTATACCACTATTTTCACTATCAAAACGCAGCCCAACCCTAGTCGCAAAACCAGCGGCGTTCGCTTTATAACCATTGATCCCGCCTCCTTTATTTACACATTATTCGCTTTATACGGTGCCCGAGTTTTCTTTCAATAAATCCTGATGAATATTCATCCTGATATATCAGGCCCCAACTGATACAAATAATGCCAATATAATCTATTATACCCTATATAAGATGTTGATATTATTTAACAAATAAAATCGTAACCCTTTACTTTCTCCTCCGAAGAGTAAACTTTACGGTTCGCACGGTGAATATCTTTAACCACTTTTGTGGTTGAGGGTTTGACGGTCAAATATGAGGTTTTAGTGTCTCTTCGGTTGCCGCCTAATGACAATATGTCCCTCAACCATTTAATATCTAACACTAAGTACATAGAGATAAAATATCTTAGGTTCGATGAGGAATGAATGGTGGTGTTTGTAGTCTACTACAACCAGTCTCCAATGGATTTCCCTGTTAAACAGGGATAATACAGGGGAAATTTATAAAAACACCCGTTTTATTAATTTTATCTCGAAGAAAAAACTAAAAATCAATCAGTTAACAGCTAAATTCCCTATATTCGACAACGGGTAGTTTAATAACTACAAAGAGTGTTTTTATGTAGTTTCACTGACGTTCGATTTTTGAAGTAATAATATTGTAATAGAACCAAGCCCAATTAATAAAACTGTTAAATTAACCAACCAACCGATAACCGGGATGAATTTGATAATAGAGAGAATAATCAATCCACCTCCAATAACAAGCAGCCTTGTGCTAATATTATTTGAATGTATACCAACAGAATCGGCAATGCGCCAAAATATGGCATAGGTACCAAGCAGGCCACCAAACACACAAAAAATTATAATAGCAAGTAGAGCAAATGGAATAAAGGGTAGACCGATTATAGTAGTCGCGCTGAGTGGCACCAATCCATATAAGGCCGCCATGCCAACCAAACCGAACAGAAATGACTTACCTGGATGTCGAGAAGCCCTGCTTCGTAGATCTTCTACCATCTCCGGCTTAAAGGCGAGGAAAATTGCTGCTACCACAAGAAGAAAAACCAGAATAATTAGAAAAACGGCGGCGATAGTAAAAACCACCGCCCAAACAGAAGATTTTTTCCCATTTAATGCTTCATTCAAATCATTAAGTATTCCCGGGGCTGTCAACTTAGTAAATTGAACACGATCTGAAGATATCACGTTGGACGGAATATCAATCTCTTCGTCCGATGAATAATTGAGAGTTCCCGATATCTTTGCATCGTTACCGAATGAAATATCAGCACCCGTCAACCGAACATTCCCCGTCACTGGCGCGTTCAGAATGATATCTCCCCCTGCGGCTATTAGGCTTCCAGATAAAGGAGCATCTATAGTGATTCTTCCTGCGGCAATGCGGGTATTGCCCATAACAGATGCATTCTTCTTGAGACGCACGTTAAATCCCGAGACTGTCAAGTCTTCCCCAATTGGAGCCTCTATCGAAATGGTCGCTCCAGCGGCATAAAGGTCCTTACCTACCGAATTTTCAACTTCGACATCGAACCCGGCAATATGGGCATCTGCTCCTACTTCCACATCAAGGGTAACTGCAAAACCTGAAACAAAAATATCTCTCGGAACGCGCTCGGAATGTGGCGAGCTTGAACCAGCTAAATAAACATCACCGCCGGCAGTGAGATTGCCTTGCGCCACTGCCAGATTAGAAGCAGACAGGAAGGCAGAATAAATTCCCAACAAAAAAAGAATGCGTGTCATCAAAAACTCCTTATAAATATTTCTAAATAAAATTATTTAATATATATGAAGGATAACAAATCCACGGCAACTGACATTGATTAACATCAACTTTAACATAGTTTTATTTATCTTGATAAGACATCAAATTTCCAGCTTCTGATAGAGGTGTAACGACATAATGGATATCACTTGTCACAAAATCGCTTTTTAAAGTTTTCAGGATTATCTTTGATAACTCTATGTCCATATGCATCTGGAACATAATTCTGGCAGTTTTTCCGGTTACCTTCTCAGATATGGACATATTTTCTTCGCCCAATCCATATCCATTAACCGCCATACTACTAAATCCTGTAAAACCATCCTGTTCTAATAGCCAATCGACAATAACGTCTTCAATCGCTGCCGGGATAATTATGGTCACTAGACATAATTTCATGTGGTTCTCCCTTGACTTATTTTCTCATTATTTCTTTGGCCAAATCTGCGGTACAAAATAGGCAATAAAATTAATGTTAGTAAAGTTGAGGTCACTAATCCTCCAATAACAACGATCGCTAAAGGTCGCTGGATTTCCGATCCTGGACCCGATGCAAATAGGAGTGGAATTAAACCAAACGCTGCTATGCTGGCGGTCATTAGCACCGGTCGCAATCTTCTTATCGCACCTTGAGTGATGACTTCTTCTATCGGTTTACCTAGTTCATAAATTTGGTTGAAATAACTAACCATAACCACGCCATTAAGTACCGCAATTCCTAATAAAGCAATAAACCCTACTGAGGCTGGCACGGAAAGATACTCGCCCGAAAGCCAAAGAGCTATGATACCTCCCGTCATCGCAAAAGGTATATTGCTCAATACAAGCAACGCCTGACGCACGGACTTAAAGGTAATGAATAATAATAAAAATATGAGACCTAAGGCAACCGGGACTACAATACCCAACCTTTTTGCAGCGCGCTGCTGATTCTCAAACTGCCCTCCCCATTCAAGCGTGTAACCACTTGGTAAATTTAATTTTTGGGTCGCAAGCTCCTTAGCCTCCTCAACAAACCCAACCAAATCACGTCCTTCAACATTAGCAATTACGACCACCATACGTGAACCTTTTTCACGTTGGACGGACACAGGACCTTCGACACGTTCAATTTTAGCGACGAACGATAACGGAACTCTTTTCGCATCTGGTAAGGTAATTAAAATATTTTCAAAATCGGCTGGTGAATTTCGTATATTTTCATTTCCCTTTATAACCAAAGGAGTTCTGCGAGCACCTTCATAAACTAAGCCTATGTTGGTGCCTTCGATTTGCGCACGTAGAAGCTGGGTAATTTCATCGACTGAAAGTCCAAATCTTCCCGCTGCCATGTGATCCACCGATAGTCGCATATATTGCGCACCTTCATTTGCAGGTTTATAAACGTTATCCGCCCCGTTGATATCTCCCATAATATCAACTAACATTTCACCAATTTGATTAAGCTGATCCTGATCCTCTCCAAATATCTTAATGGCAATATCTCCACGCACACCTGTTAACATTTCTGAGACGCGCATTTCTATGGGCTGAGTAAAATTGAAAGATACCCCCGGAATTTCTGCCAAAACATCGTTTATATTATCCAACAGTGCCTGCTTGCTTTCCACCAACCACTCTTCTGTCGGTTTAAAAACCAGAAACCCATCAGTTTCATTTAACCCCATCGGGTCAAGGCCAATTTCATCAGACCCAACCCTTGAAACCATCCCAGCGATCTCAGGAATATTATCCAGCAATATGTTTTGAATACGTGTATCAAGTTCCATTGATTTTTCTAAGGTGATGGAAGGTAGCTTTTCCGACTGAATGATGACATCACCTTCGTCCATGGTTGGCATAAACGTTTTGCCGACTTGGGTATAAACAAAGACAGCAACAAGCAACAAACCAACTGAGGATAGAATAACAGTGCGCGCATTATTCAATGACCAATCCAATAATGGTATATATTTGCGCTGAAGGAAACTGACAAACTTTGTGTCTTTATGTTTAATTTTTTCCGGTAGATAAGATGCCATGACCGGAATGGCGGTCAAAGATAATATTAGCGAGGATGTTAATGCAAAAACGATTGTCATTGCTACCGGCGAGAATAACTTTCCTTCCAATCCTTGCAAAGAAAGTAACGGTAAGAAAACAATTATGATAATAAGCATACCTGACGTGACGGGGATTGATATTTCACACACAGCCCTATAAATTAGGTGCAATCGAGGATGCCCGCCTTTGTTTTGATGAGATAGATGAGAGACAATATTTTCAACAACGACAACTGCTGCGTCCACTAAAATTCCGATAGCAATCGCAAGGCCACCGAGACTCATCAAATTGGCCGACATACCAAATCTATTCATCATTATAAATGTTGCCAATGCGGACAATGGCAAGATAATTGCCACAGTCATCGCAACTCGAATATCACCTAAGAAAATTAACAAAAGAAACAAGACCAAAATAATTGCTTCTCCTAATGCTTTCGATACCGAACTAATCGCCTTATCAATCAACAACCCACGATCATAAAAAACATTGATATAAATGTCGTCAGGTAGACTTGCTTTGATCTCAGACAATTTTTCGTTTATCCCCTCTACAACCTCCTGTGCATTCGCACCGCGCAAGCTTAAAACCAATCCTTCTGCCGTCTCACCTTTGCCATTGGCCGTAACACCTCCATAACGGGTAATTGATCCCACTCGAACAGTGGCAATATCGCCTATCCTAACTGGTTCGTGGAGATCATCCCTGACAACAATCTTTGCTAAATCAGATAATTCTACTATACTGCCGCTCGTACGTACTAATAGAACTTCTTCTCCTTCGTTAAGTCGGCCGGCTCCATCATTTTTATTATTTTCTTCAATAGCGCTTATCAGTTCAGAAACCGTAATACCTTGCGCAAAAAGAGCAGAATTATTTGGTGTAACTTCAAATGTTCTAACCAATCCTCCAAGCGCGTTTACGTCTGCCACCCCCGGCACACCACGTAGAGCAGGCCTTATAACCCAATCAAGCATCGACCTTTTTTCCATTAAGGATAGGCTTTCCCCCTCAATCGTGAACATAAACATTTCACCAAGTGGTGTTGTCATTGGGGCAATACCACCTGAAATTCCAGCTGGCAGATCTTCCATAATACCGTTAAGCCTTTCAGATACTTGCTGTCGCGCCCAATAAATATCTGTACCTTCTTCAAAATCAATAGTGATGTCTGTTAATGCGTATTTGGAAATAGACCGCAACATGCTTTGCTTCGGCAACCCTAACATTTCGACCTCTATCAATGCCGTAATTCGTTGCTCGATTTCTTCCGGTGTCATGCCGGGTGCTTTGAGAATGATCTTTACCTGTGTGGTCGATACATCTGGATAAGCATCAATTGGTGTATTGTCAAAAGACACCCATCCGCCTGCGATGATCAAAACAGACAATAGAATGATAATAAGTCTTTGTGTGAGTGAAAATTGAATGAGTTGCTTGAGCATTACCTCTCGCTCCCCAATCCTTCAAGCATTCCTTTTAGAGTCGAGACCCCTGTAACAGCAATTTCGGTTCCTAGTTCAATATCAGCACCAATGACGATTGACTGCCCTTCATCAGCAATTATTTTTGCAGCTTTGGATGAAAAGCCATCCACTTCTTTGACAAAAATAATAGCCCCCTCTGTTTCACGAATAACAGCTCCATTTGGAATTCGATAAAAATGACCTTGATCGGTTTTCTGTTCAATATTCACATTAACAAACTGGCCAGGAATATATTTATTTTGGACCGTTTCAACTAATCCCCGTACGATGATCCCTTGATCTTCTACATGAACCATTTGGCCGATTGTGATGATAGAACTTTCAATATCCGAATCTTCGAAGTTGATCCTATTGCCTATTTCAAGCGTGTATCTAAGAGTGAATGGCACATGTATTTCTACCAACAATGGGTCAAGCTGCCCAAGATGATAAAGTGCCGTGGTTTCATCGACATGCTCTCCTGTCATGGCAATTTGTTTTAACACCGTGCCATCAAAAGGCGCCCTTATAGTCATAAATTTAGCCATAATCCTTGTTGTTTTTAGTTCATCAATCTGACGTTCACTTATACCTGCAAATAACAGTGTTTGATGGCTTCGAGAAAGAAAGGCTTCCGCAACTTGCAATTCTGACCTACCAACTGCAAAAACTTTTTCCGAAATAATTCCATCGTTCAAAAGTTCAGTATTTCGGGTATGGTTTCTGGCTATTAAGGCGTGGTTAGACAAAGAATTTAAGTAGTTTTGTTGGGCTTCAATATAAGCTGAGCTTGAAATTTCAGCCAGTTTTTGCCCTTTTATGACGTCGTCGCCTTCCGCCAAATATAATACACTCACTAATCCAGGCAAAGCTGGTGTCAAAACTCTCATTTGTGCATTTGGAATAATAATTTTAGCCGGGTAATTTTTACTCCAAACAGAAGAAACTTTTTGAGGCTCAGCTACTTTAATTCCTATGGTATCAATTTGTCTCTGATCAATCTTTAACAAAGTTTGTGCATGTACAGTTGATATTCCTGAAAGTGCTTGGCATATAATTATTCCCATAATTATATTTTCTATGTACCTCTTCATGGTAACAAGACTCCTCGAATTTGATTGTTACGCGCGATAGCCCGTTTACATTCAATGATTTTTTTGTTGTTCTGACTGGACGAAATAAAGTATTGTTCCTGTGCTTTTAAAAGTTCCAACAAATCACTTTCGCCCATATCAAACGCTTTTTGACTAAGCCGTAAATTTTCTTTTGACAATTCAAAATGCGATTGCGCAAAGGGTAGTTGTACCTCGCAAATTTCCAACTCATGCTCCGCTTCGTGCAATGCTAACCTAACTTCTCTTTTAATAAGTTCTCGGTCTCGCTCCGCTTCTGCTAATGTCTTCGCAACGGCCGCTCTTTTGGAAGTCATGTGAACATCAGCACCCAAGGGAATAGACAATCCGAAACTAACAGAATCTATATTACGGTCCATAAATGAACCTCTTTCTCTCTTCAACCCAAGCGACAATTTAGGTGCTGAACTCCAACTATTATTACTTTCACTAAACTCCGCGCGCATAAACCCTACTTTTGCATTTGCGAGTTCCACAATTGGAGATTTTTCAACATGTAATTCCTGTGGTTGGTTTTTATCACCATGTTCTAAAATTTCTTCAATAAATTCAGGCATCTGATTAAGCCCGGTTATGCTCTCATACCGTTTGGCGACATGAATATATTCTGCTTCAACATTAATCAGGTCCATTTTGCGAGCCATTATTTCTTTACTGCTTAAAATTGCGTCTTGCTTAGGAAGATTGCCAGCGGCAATACGCTTTAAAACATCATTTTCCAGTGCCCTTGCTATCACCAAATTTTGACGGCTTTCAGTAAGCACTGCATCAGCAAGCTTAAGTTTCCACAATAATTCTCGAACCTGACCAATTATTTGCAAGGTGATTAGCTTTTGATAAGCCGCCGTTTCCTGTTCAGACATGCGCGCCTTTTGCCTACTGGCGGATTTTTGACCGGGCATCCATAAGGGCATATCCAAGGATGTCTCCCATTCCCTTAACCCTTGATCTGAAATCAAGCCGTCATTTTGATGTTTAAATGATAATTCAGGTGTGCCTGAAAATAAGCTGGATGCACGGCTTGATAAAGCATCACTGAATTTTTCGTTGGATTGAGCCACAATCTTATCTGGTGAATGTGCCATTGCGGCTTGAACCACATCGCTCACAGTAAGCGCCGGGCTGATTTCAACTTCGACAACGCCTTCGTCCGTGTTATTGCTGATTTGAGTATTAGCCAACATAGGCCAAAGCGTTAGCAGCAAAATAAACTGAACCACTTTAAATAACATTCTAATTTTCCTAATTCTAATCACGTTAACGAATATCAATTACCTATACTTGCGACGTAACTAGCCATCTTTGAAATATCCTGCTTACCTTTAAAGTCACTTTCGGTAATCTCGAGTTCTGCAATTGGAATTAAACCGGATATTTCCTGCATATCTCGCAAGGCACCTTTACTTCCACTTCCACCCAAAGTTACAAAAAAGGCAACTTGCGATATTTTTCTCGAATACTCCGTGAGATAGCTGCGTATGGGATTTGCGACATGACCCGCCCATACGGGTGCGCCCACAATAACCAGATCAAATTGTGATGGATCATTAATAACAGGGTTAATTGGAATTATTTCTTTACGGAGAGAACACCATGCTCTTTTCAAGTAATTCCAAATTCCTGTACCAAAAACCTCTGTCTCTATTGACTCTACAACTGCACCTGTAGAATTTGCAATATACTCAGCAACCTTTTTTGTGTGGCCACTGTCCGAATAATAGATAATAAGAATCGTTTTCAGCATTTCCTTGTCCTTTCAACAATCCAAACTTATCAAAAACAAAGTTAAAACCATTGATTAAGATCAATTTATGTCGATTGATTTCGGCTTATTATTTTTCAGAGAGTTGCATTATGCAGCATGAAACTCTCATCAATAAAAAAGAGGCTCTGATCTGGAATTTCTCTCCAGTGATCGCGTGTGATGGGTTCTGAGGCAATATCGATAGCATTATAACTTACTGAAGGAGCATGATGGATATGTGGAAATCCGCAGATTTCACAATTATAAACGCCTTTATGTTGTGCATAATAAAGGCTGCGTCCAATTCTACTGCCATAAATCTTCTGGCCGTCGGACAAAATAATATTAAGACCCATTTTTCCATCTGGTTCATAGGCCTTCGACCATTCGCCAACTTTTCGAATGGTTTCTTGAAGATTTTCAAAAACTGTTCGTTGTGGAAATCGATGATTCAACGTAAGAAAAAGAAAGAAGATATGCTCGCTATCGGTTTCTCCAGTAATTTTGGACCTGAAGTTTTCGTCGACCTCCCCAATCATTTTGGCTCTAATTTTTTTAAAGCCGGGTACAGTTCCATTGTGAGCAAATACCCAATGTCCAGATGTGAACGGATGTGTATTTCTTATGGCAGGTTCCCCCATTGTCGCCCGACGCACGTGAGCGATAACCGTGGTCGAATATATTTTTGCAACCGCGTTCTCAAAGCACTCTCCTTGATAAGCAGCCCAGGCCTGGCGTTCAACTTTAGGAACGCCGTCTTCATAAGTCGCGATGCCCCAGCCATGCGTATGGCTCACACCACTCTTATCCTCAGCACTTTGCATCATCAAAGCATTCTGGGAATATATCAAAGGACATTCAACTTTTGTCGGTTCATTTGCATGAAAAGCATAAAGGCGGCACATTTTATATTCCTTACTTTTAGAACATACCTTATCAAATTTCAGGAATGTCAATATGATCGAAATCAAGAAAGAATTATTTAGTGCGTTTGGTGAAGATCACGCCACTTTGGGTAACGGATTTCACATATTAGCCGCTCAATTGCGCGAAGGAAACATCGCCACAATAAAACTTGCGGCTCATAAGCTTGACCAGGATGCAGGTGCTCATATTGCTTTTGAGGAATTCGATTTTTACCCGCAACTAAAATTATCAGACCCCACAATCGACATAGATAAAATGTATGCAAGTCATGAGGTAGGGCTTTCAGTAATAAAAAATATTTTTGAGCTTCGTGAAACATCTAACAACAGTTTAATCGCAGAAAAATTTAAACAAGAACAGCTTCTCAAGATCAACCGTATGGATAATCATGTTGCCGAATGTGGAGAACTTTTTTCAATTATGGACAATCTGAATCCTGAGGATATCAAAAAGTTATATAGAGGATTGCTCGAATGGCGCGGTAGAAAGCCAAAATGGACGAAACTGTCGGATTACAAAATATAAAAACAAACATTTTTCAAGAATGGGCAATCATGACAAACAAAACGCAACTTCCATTCCTTCTATCAGATAATCTCGCTTTGAAGCTTAACAAAAAGGATCGGGTACAAATTAATAAAATTGCGAATAAGCTAAAAGAAGAAGATCCTAAACTGAAAAAAACACACAATTTTGGCCCTAACGTTCATCAAGGATATAAGCCCGGACCGGTTCTATTTTATGAAGACCATCGCTCGATCGCTTTATCAACTGCTAAATCTTATGGGCATTATCAATACAGGTTTCTGTTGCTCGCACGTGAAGAAGATATTTTACTTGTGGAAAATAAGCGTGCGTTAAGATATGAAAAATACTGCCGTGAAGTTCTACAACTACCCTCTCCCAAAATTATCTGCCTAAACACTGAAGAAAATAACTTACCTCTTGCTCAAAGATGCGCAGAGGATGCTGAAAGTATAAAACAGCTTGCAGAAATAGCTAAGTTAAATGGTTGCATAAATATTATGCCTTATATTTCGACTGGTTGGACATGGGTTTTAGCGCAAAAAATCTCCAAAATGGCGCAAGTCCCAGTTTATGTAATGGCATCATCACCTTGGCTTACGCAAAAAACCAATGACAAACTCTGGTTTTCTGAACGACTTACAGAATGTCTAGGTCCCAACGCTTTACCTAAAACCTTTTATGCATTTGGCCCATCAGCATTAGCGATAAAAGTATTTCGCCTAACCAAAACACATTCTCAGATTGTTGTTAAAATCCCGTCGAGTGCCAGTTCCATGGGAAATATAATGATTGATACCTCTCGAATCAAGAATATGGTTTTATCTGACTTAACTAAATATCTTCAATCTCTTATACCCTTTATTGAAAACTACAAAACATACCCCCTAGCCGTATCAGTATGGGATAGCGAAGTTTCAACCAGTCCGTCATTGCAAGTTTGGATTCCTCTTCCAGAGCAAGGACACCCTGTAGTGGAAGGTATATTTGAGCAAGCCCTCGATCCAATTACACATGCATTTATTGGGGCAAAACCCGCTGAAATTAATGCGAAATTAAAAACACGTTTAATACATGAAGTAAGCATTATCAGCACTTTTTTTCAGCAATTAGGATATTACGGAAGATGCAGCATAGATGCAGTTATTACCGGCAACCATGAGAAGGAAGGAATACATTGGATAGACTGCAATGCCCGTTGGGGCGGCGTCTCCATACCAATGACTACAGCCAATCGCTTAACTGGAAATTGGCAGAATAATTTAAAAACTATAGTTCAAAGTTTTGTGAATGAACAAGCGTTACCCAAAAAAGATTTCTTAAATGTCACAACCTCTTTTCAGTTTAATCCATCATCAAAAAGGGAAGGCGTAGTGATTATGAACCCGCCACAATATGAATATGCCTCCTATCATGATTATATGATTTTTTCGGATAACCCATCCACTGCCAAATCTATATTTCATAGCGTGAATGAAATCTCCAGTAATTGCTATAAAAGTAAGTCGATCGGGTGTGACAAAAAAAAATAACTGCAATTCTATGTTGGCAATGATTTTCAATGGCGATCATTAGTGGGCAATAAATACGGCTTTTTCCTGATTACTAATGAGATTTCTTGTGACGCCTCCAAAAATTATCTCTGTTAAGCGTCTATGTCCCCATGCGCCAGCAACTATCAGGTCAGCATCGACGCTTATAGCTGTATCTAATATTCTTTTTTCCGCCTGAATTGCGTCAGTTAAAGTGAGGGCTTCTGCATTTACACCGTGCCGCGAAAGATGTACACATATATCAGCTTCCGGCACTTGAAATTTTATATCTTCTGAAATCGTGGCTACAGTAACTTTATCCGCCATTTTAAGAAATGGAAGTGCATCGTGTGTTGCTTTGGCGCATTCACGACCACCATCCCAAGCAACAAGAATGTTTTTGCCCGTAAACATGGGGGCTCCTTCTTTAGGAATAACGATAACAGGCATTCCATTTCCAATGATAAAATCATTCATGCGATCAAACAGATCATCTGCGCTATCATTTCTCTGAGTAATTATTGTGAGGTCCGCTGCCCTAGCGTGAGCATACATGACGTTAACAAGTTCACCCTTCTCTTGACACCAATCGAACCGAACACCCGCTTTGGTTAGTTTATTTTCGTATTTTTCTTTTAATCTATCGGCTTTTTCTTCTGCATTCTTTTCGAAGTCTTCATAGGTTGAAATCATATATGCGGATTCCATTGGCATCGAACCTCCAATAATTACAGGAGGAGTTATAACGTGCAGTACTTTAATATGTGCATCAAAATTATTAGCAAGTTGAACCGCAAAATCAATACGCATGTCCGAACTTTGTTCATGGTAAACTGGAACCAGTATTGTTTTTATCATTTGTATTCTCCGTTAATCACCTGTTTATCTTTATATCCATCCAAACATAGCGAGGAGACATCCTCTCATAGTTGATTCAAGTCAATCTATTAACAGTTTTGTTTTCAAACCGCCCCTTTATTGATCGAAATCATAAAATAACTTTATGGCAAATATATAATCGTAAAGCACATGGGAAAATACCTATCCAAATCTTGGAATTCATCTATGAAAAAGACAAAGTGAGAACAATATGCGATTAGAAAAAAAACAAAGAAATACTCCCGTTGCTGCGAACAATCAAGAAACCAACATTAAGAGGTTCGAAAAAATAGCAGTAATCGGTAACTACTTGCCACGTCAGTGTGGAATTGCCACTTTTACCACAGACTTATCAGAGGCATTAGCACTAAGCCAACCAGAGTTAGAAATAATTACAATACCCGTTAATGACACACCCGAAGGTTATGATTATTCTGATCGCGCCAGATTTGAAATATATGAAAATGATCTCTCATCTTACCGCCATGCTGCAAACTTTCTAAACATTAACCAAGTCAATGCAGTTTGCCTCCAGCATGAATTTGGAATTTACGGAGGGCCCGCTGGAAGCAATATCCTCACTTTGCTACAAAAATTGCAAATGCCTATCATAACAGTCTTACATACTATCCTTCGCGAACCTAGCATAGACCAAAGAAAAGTAATGGAGGGCCTCGTGCAATATTCTGACCGTCTTGTTGTTATGAGTGAAATGGGGGCAGAAATTTTAATCAAAACATATGGTGTGCCAAAAAATAAAATTGACTTTATTCCCCACGGCATTCCTGACTTTACCTTTATTGATCCTCATTTCCACAAACATAAATTTGGTTTGGAAGGCAAAGAAATATTGTTAACTTTCGGTTTAATGTCCGAAAGTAAGGGTATTGATCATGTGATCAACGCAATGCCAGAAATCGTAGCAAAACATCCAAACTTTGTATTCATTGTGTTAGGCGCAACTCACCCACATATAATCAAAAACGAAGGCGAAAGTTATCGATTATCTTTGGAAAGGTTAGTCTCAGATTTAAATCTCGATGAAAACGTAATTTTTTACAACCGGTTCGTTGAATTGACGGAATTATTAAGGTTCATCGAAGCTGCTGATATTTATGTCACACCATATTTAAATGAGGCGCAAATTACTTCTGGCACTTTAGCCTATGCAGTAGGGGCAGGTAAGGCGGTCATATCGACACCATATTGGTACGCGCAGGAATTATTGGACGAAGAAAGAGGCGTTTTATTCCCTTTTAATGATTCAGAAAAAATCACAGAAACAATTCTTGATCTTTTAGATGATAGTTCAAAACGCCAAAGAATAAGACGAAATGCCCATCAATATGGCCGTGAAATGATTTGGTCGAAAGTTGCGGAGAAATATTTTCATTCTTTTCATAAATCGTGTAAAGCTCGTAAGAATAAGCCGCGATTAACACTTGCTAAATCAAATCCAAATCTTAATCCTAAAGAGCTATTAAAAATTGACCTACGCCACCTCAGACGGCTCACCGATTCCACGGGTTTATTCCAGCATGCAACATTTACGTCGCCGAATTATGACGATGGATACACAACCGACGACAACGCAAGAGGTCTCTTATTCTTAACTCTGATGGAGGAAGAAAGTCAGTTAGAAAATCATGATCAAGATTTAAGAGCCCGTTATTTTTCCTTTTTAGCACACGCATTTAATTCGGATCATGGGCGTTTCAGAAATTTTATGTCCTATGATAGAAGATGGCTGGAAAATATTGGATCACAAGATTCGCACGGAAGGTCTATTTTAGCATTAGGGACAGTTATCGGCCGCTCTAAAGATGTCCCCTTGCGTAATGCAGCAACACGCCTCTTTCATGACGCATTACCCGCATTATTACATACGACCAGTTGCCGCACCTGGGCATTTTCATTGTTGGGCCTCCATGAATATTTAAAAAGATATGCCGGTGACAGATTAGTAAAAAAAATACGTAATATCCTCTGTAAAAAGCTTGTAACCCTTTATGAAACATATTCTGACGAAGAATGGCCTTGGTTTGAAGATAGCCTTACTTACGCCAATGCCGTTCTTCCTCATGCATTATTAATTTCTGCCGATAGTATGAATAAGCCTACATTATGTCAGATGGCGTTGCGTTCATTAGAGTGGTTGGTAGAAATACAAAAAATCGATAAATGTTTTTCACCAATTGGATCTGATGGATTCTATCATCGTTCCGGTAACCGGGCGCGTTTTGACCAGCAACCAACGGAAGCACAAGCCATGATTTCAGCGTGTCTCGAAGCATTTAATTTTACAAAGGATACTAAATGGTGGATTCATTCAAAATGGGTTTTTGAATGGTATCTTGGCCAGAATGATTTATCCGTACAATTGTATGATCCTGCAACGGGAGCTTGCCGCGACGGACTACACGCGGACCGGCCAAATGAAAATCGCGGCGCGGAATCAACACTTGCTTTTTTGCAATCCTTAATAGAAATGCACTCAATAGAAAGTATGATCAATGTCTCAGACATACGATACGAAACAAAATCTTCAGCATGAAGTGTTGTTTAAACGTGAACATACCAACCCAATTTTAACGGCAGCCGATTGGCCTTACCCGGTGAATACGGTATTTAATCCCGGGGCTGTTATTCTCGAAGATGGGACAACCCTTCTTTTGTGTCGTGTAGAAGACAGAAGCGGATTATCCCATTTATGCGCCGCACGATCGAAAAACGGTGTTACCAATTGGGTAATTGATAAAACGCCTACCCTTCTACCCGATCCTACTAATTATCCAGAAGAATATTGGGGAATTGAAGATCCAAGGATAACTTACTTACCCGAAAAAGGAGAATACGCAGTTGCCTACACTTCTTATTCCATGAGTGGTCCCGCGGTCTCAATCGCTATGACCAAGGATTTCAGAGAATTCGATCGTGTTGGAATGGTTTTACCGCCTATCAATAAAGACGCCGCACTTTTATCCCATAAAATAGGCGATAAATGGGCCATGATCCACCGCCCGACAACATCAAAATACTCTCATATCTGGATATCATTTTCGCCAGATTTAAATCATTGGGGTGATCATGAATTGATCTTGTGCGCTCGCAGAGGACCGTGGTGGGATTCTGATAAAGTTGGCTTATCTTGTCCCGTAATTAAAACTCCAGAAGGCTGGTTAATGATTTACCACAGTGTTCGCCAAACCGCATCCGGATCAATATATAGAATTGGCTTGGCACTATATGATTTAGGTTGCCATCTTACATGTTTACGTCGCTCAAATACATGGGTTTTAAGCCCAGAGGAGGATTACGAACGCAAGGGCGATGTTGGAAATGTTGTTTTTCCTTGTGGTTACACGGTGGCAGAAGATGGCGATACAATTCGCCTTTATTATGGTGGTGCAGATACATGTGTTGCAATGGCGACGGGTAGCATTAGTCAACTACTTCGTTGGCTGCATGAAAATGGTCATCATCCGGAGCCAAATGAATTCTCGCTTAAGGAAAGCAACTATGTCTAATCCTACTTACACACTTAATTTCAAAGACGTAGGAATAAAAGATGTCCCATCGGTAGGTGGCAAGAATGCTTCCTTAGGCGAAATGATCCAGCACCTCTCGAATTTAAATGTTCATGTCCCCCAAGGCTTTGCTGCAACAACAAACGCCTACTGGTTATTTTGGCAAGAAAATAATCTGGCAGCCCCTGTCTTAAAGCTACTTAAAAGTTTTGAAAATAGTGACATTACTCTACAGGAATCTGGGATAGCAATTAGAGAACTTTTTCTTAATGGTAAAATGCCAGAAGAACTTACTGCACAAATCAAAAAGTCCTACATAGATCTTTGTGCTGAAACTAAAATTGAAAATGTTACCGTCGCGGTAAGAAGCAGTGCGACAGCAGAAGACCTTCCGGAGGCCAGTTTCGCGGGACAACATGAAAGCTATCTTAATGTCAGCGGATCTGAAGCAGTGCTTAAAGCGTGCCAGAAATGTTTTGCATCGCTGTTTACCGATCGGGCGATAACCTATAGAAATCTTAATAATATTGCGCACGAAAAAGTTGCCTTATCCGTCGGTATCCAGATGATGGTACGGTCTGATAAGGCTTGTTCAGGCGTCATGTTTTCAATTGATACTGAAACCGGTTTTCCTGACGCCGTTATTATAAATGCTGCTTGGGGTCTAGGCGAAGGTATTGTTCTCGGCATAGTCGATCCCGATGAATACAAGGTCTTTAAACCATTCCTTGATGACCCCAACCTAACACCAATTATACAGCGAAATTTAGGCTCAAAACTGGTAAAAGTAGTCTATAAAAAATCCCGTGAGGCCGGAACAGAGGTAGTCGTAACCTCAAAGGTTGAGCAAAGTCGCTTTGCATTAAATGAAGAAGAGATTATTACATTAGCAAGATCGGCTAAGCTCATAGAACAACATTACGGCATCCCCATGGATATGGAATGGGCGAAAGATTATAGTACAAATCAATTATATATTCTGCAAGCTCGTCCGGAAACCATTCAAACCAAAAGGATTGAAGATGGCATTTGGTCCTATAAGTTAAATGAGACCGGTCAGATTTTAACACACGGATTAAGTATTGGAGAAGCAATTGCCTCGGGAGATGTGTGTATTTTATCAAATATTGCTGAAGCTGCGCACTTTCCTGACGGAGCTGTTTTGGTGACATCAAAAACCGATCCCGACTGGTTACCTCTTATGCGCAAGGCAAGCGCACTTATAACCGATCATGGAGGGCGCACATCACACGCAGCTATTGTTAGCCGCGAACTTGGGTTACCAGCTGTTATTGGAACGGGCAATGCCAGCAATATATTAAGCAACAAACAACCTGTAACTGTATCTTGTGCAGAGGGGGACCAAGGTTTTATCTACGCCGGAAAAATCGCCTATGAAAAAGAGCTATTATCTTATGAAAACATTCCTGAAACTAAAACAAAAATAATGCTGAACATTGCTAACCCTTCGGTTGCACTGCGTTGGTGGCGATTACCCGCTGACGGGATTGGCCTCGCCCGCATGGAATTTATTATCAGTAACAACATTAAAATACATCCGATGGCCTTGATTGATATTGATAAAGTAAGAGGAAGAGACATCCGAGGACAAATTGTTGCAATGACGAAGCATTATAAATCCGGGGAAGCATATTTTGTAGAAAAATTAGCACTCGATATAGCCCTTATTGCCGCAGGCAGTTATCCGAACTCAGTCATTGTTCGCCTCAGTGATTTCAAAACCAACGAATATGCAAATCTTATCGGTGGAGAGGCGTTCGAGCCGCACGAAGACAACCCAATGATAGGGTGGCGCGGTGCCAGCCGCTATTATGATGAAAATTACAAGGCTGCCTTTGCACTTGAATGTCAGGCACTTAAACGAGTGCGCGAATTCATCGGTTTTAAGAACGTCATTATCATGGTTCCTTTTTGTCGCACGCTGGGGGAAGCAGATGCCGTGCTAGAAAAAATGGCAAAGCATGGATTGGTAAGCGGTGAAAACGAACTTGAAGTTTATGTTATGGCTGAAATCCCATCCAATATTATTCTCGCAGAAGACTTTGCAGATCGTTTTGATGGTTTTTCTATTGGTAGCAATGATCTAACCCAGTTAACACTCGGAATCGACAGAGATTCAGATAAATTATCTGATCTATTTGATGCAAACGACCCTGCTGTGACTTCTCTTATAAAAAATCTAATCGAACGGGCCCATAACAAGGACGTAAAAGTTGGTCTTTGCGGTCAAGCCCCAAGTGATGACGCGGAATATGCAAGAATGTTGGTCGAAGCCGGCATTGATTCAATCTCTGTAACACCAGACAGCTTTATATCCGTGAAAAACAAAGTGGTTTCAGCTGAGGCAGAACTCAAAAACTGAGCGTTAATATAGATAAAGAGCCATCATATTGATTACAATCAAAGAATATGTTCTATTTTTTTCATCTAATATCTGTAAGGGGGAACTTATATCTATCCGAAACCTCTAAACGCGATAATGCCCAGTTCTTAGAAAGTCGAAACGATGATTAGGACAACAGATATTATGCTTATAACCGTTAAAGAGATTCTTCAGATTCCGATTAATTACTCTTCAAAATTATACCGGAAAGTAAAAAATATATGGGAAAGTCATCGGCCGTGGGGACATTACAAAATTCTCGAAGACACGGCGGAGAGAAAAGTTAAAACCATTTTTGTCGAACCCGGCCAACGGTTGAGCTTACAGAAACACCTTCACCGGTCAGAATATTGGCTGGTCGCAAGTGGCGCCGGATTGGTTCAGATTGGTGAAAAAGAAATTTATTTAAAAGCGGGTAACAGTGTCATAATCCCTAAAAATACAATCCACCGAGTGACAAATTCAGGAAAAAAAACTCTCATTTTCGTAGAAATTCAGGTCGGCGATTATCTGGAAGAGGATGATATTATTCGATTGGATGACGACTACGGCCGTCTGGAATAAATTCACTCAAATCCAAGGAGAAAAAAAAGATGCAAGTGAAAGAAATAATGTCGCCGTATGTCATAACGGTAGAGGAAGACGAAACGTTAAAAGAAGCCGCACAGCGTATGCGAGACCTGGATATAGGGTGCTTGCTCGTCAGCAGTGGCGGCGAAGTTGCTGGAATTATCACTGACCGTGATATTACATGCAAAGGTGTAGCAGACGGTCTGGATTTTGAGTCTCTCGTCGTCAGCGACGTAATGTCAAAAGGCATCATCTGGTGTAGTGAAGACCAGGATATTGAAGACGCTATCCGCTTAATGGAAAACGAACAAATAAGACGCTTACCTGTGTTGGATGAGGAAAGAAATTTGGTCGGACTTATATCACTGGGAGATGTATCCCTTAACCTACCCTACGACCTATCAGGTCAAGTTATCAAAGCGGTATCGATGTCGGTCAAGAAAATATATCCCGCTGTAATACTTAAATAAAAAAGGAAGATGTAAATGACAAAAAAAATCTACTTGGTGGCTGTCGATGGCAGCGAATGGAGTGACCGGGCCGCAAAACGCGCCGTCACCCTGGCGCAACAAACCGGAGCTGAAGTTCATTTTATTAACGCCATTCCGCTTACCAGTTCTGTTCTAAATGAGAAAATAATAGAACAAAACGAAAGAGATATGATCCTAACTCCCTTGCTGAGACGATTTGCTGACACTGGGGTAGCAATGGAAGATATCCTGGAGTGGGGCGATCCCGCGGAAGTGATTCATGAACAGGCAAAACAAGAACATGTGAATATGATTTTTATGGGCCGAAGAGGCCGTTCAAAAATTGCTGATATTCTTTTAGGAAGCGTCGCAGACTCAGTAGCTCACCATGCCGGTGTGCCTATTGTACTTGTGCCCTAAGAAAAAAACTGGTGCTCACAATGAACTGCACCAGTTAGAGTTTTCTGGAAAGATATAAGCTGATAAAAATTACGCGCTCTTGATCTTGATCTTACGTTCCTTAGTAATCGCTTTTTCAGATTTCGGTATTGTCAGGCTTAAAACACCTTTCTTCACAATAGCATCTACCTTTTTCTCATCAATATCAGTCGGTAACTCAAGCCGGCGTACGAAAGAACCAAAAGAACGCTCCATGCGTCGGAAGTTATCGTTTTCTTCTTCGGAAGATGTTTCACGTTTACCTCTAATCGTAAGAATATTGTCATTTATTTTTACTTCAATATCTTTCTCGTCAACGCCCGGAACATCCATCTTAATTTCGATTGCTTTATCGGTATCCGATACATCCATCGTTGCAAAATAATTTTTATCATCGTCGTCTGAAAATAAGTGTGTAAGCTTATCAGGCACATAACGATCAAAAAGGCGGTTCATATCATCATGCAAAGCACTAAAAGGGTGAGCTATAAACGAACTACGTTGGCCGTTATTATTAGTAGAAAGTATTTCCTTGGTCATTTTCATCTCCTGTTTATGTAATAAATTAGCGATGAACCAATTATAGAGAAGAAGCAGAAAAACATGTTGATTGCAATCAACGTATTGGCACTTTCACACATTTTTTAGTTCGAAATAAAATTCAATTAATGACATTAATATTCGTAAAAATCTTTTTGTAACAATTTGTCACAAAACGATTCACAGATTGCCATCAAGCAGTAACCTTAATAGGTCAAATTGATATCCACTCAATAATCAGCATGAAATCAATAAACCAAGAGGGATATAAAAATGAACCACACAGCTGTAAATATTCAACGCCCATCAACAATAAATATGCCAATCTATAGCGAGGAAATTCAAGTAGCTAAACGATCAGTACCTAAATCACGGTACATGCATAATTATAGCAATAATAACTTTAAATCTGCACTGGAGCCGAATGTTCAATCGCTATTTGATTTTGAGGCAACCCAGACTGCTTCTACAATTCGCGAGTTAAAAAAGAATGATATGTTAATTCATGAAGGAGACGACACAGAATATTTTTATGAAATCCTTTTTGGTTATATTAAAACCTATACCCACTTATGTGATGGCAGATGTCTGGTTACTAATTTTTTGAGAAAAGGTGATTTCATCAGTCTGCCCTTTGCTGACAAATATACCGTCTCCGCGCAGGCTATTACAAGAACTAATGTGCGCCGTTATTCATTAAGTCAAATGAATAACTTGCTTGAAACATCTCCTATTTTCACCAACAAAATATTAAACATTGCCCAAAAGGAGATATCACAAGCCACTAATCAAATGATTTTATTAGGACGTAAAAATACAGAAGAAAGAATTGCATCATTTCTGCTAACCTGTGAACATACACCGACGATCAAAGAAGGTTTTCAATCTGTTGTTTATATGCCAATGTCACTGACCGATATTGCCGATCATCTTGGCCTTACCCAGGAAACGGTGTGTCGAACATTCAAAAAATTAAGAAACCGTGGATTGTTAAAAACCAAAATGCCGCGCCAGCAACGTGAAATATATGTCCGTGATTTGAACTCTCTTCGTCAGATGGCGGAACTGGCAGCATAAATGGAGAATAATAATCATAAGTCGTGAGAAATTTCCCACAACTTGTGTGCAAGTTCTTCTCTGGTAAAGGGTTTCCTTAAGATACTATTTTCCCCCCCTTTCCCAGCTACAATCTCCCTGGAGTAGCCTGTTGTCAGCAAAATCTGGATTTTCGGATAATGAGTTCTTATCTCGGCAGCGAGCTCTACGCCTGACATGCTGCCGGGCATGACAATGTCACTAAAGACAATATCCACATCATCATGCTCCGATAATATGTTTAAGGCTGTGGGTGCATCCTTCGCGGTCAAAACCTCATATCCCATTCCAATCAACCTGCGTGTGTTAATTTGCCGCACCCGTGCGTCATCTTCAACATGTAAAATTTTCTTTCGGTGCCCATCAAGAGAATGTGCTACGTCTTTCTTTTGAAGACGGGTATTACCAACAGTATCTTTTGCCTGTGGCAGATATATTGATACCGTTGTTCCTTTACCATTTTCACTTTCAATATTGATCCCGCCCGAGGATTGCTGCACAAAACCATGCACCATACTGAGCCCAAGGCCCGTTCCCAACCCAACTCTTTTTGTTGTAAAAAATGGATCGAAGGCCTTCGCCAGCACATCGTCAGCCATGCCAACACCTGTGTCTGAAACGCTTAACTCTACATATTCTCCTGCAGGTATTGAAAGACTATTTAGAACATTTTTGGCCGTAATGTTTACATTCGCGGTTTTAACAATAATTGTGCCACCATCTAACATGGCATCACGCGCATTAATCATAATATTCAACAGCGCATTTTCAATTTGAGTAACGTCGGCGTAAGTTTTCCACACATCAGGCAGCAATTTTTTTTCAAATTCGATATTTTCACGAAACGTCCGCTTCAATAATTTTATCAGTTGCCTAAGGGTAGCATTGACGTCAATGATTTCAGGATCAAGAGATTGCCGCTTACCAAACGCAAGTAGTTGAGAAACAAGTTGTGTACCCTGCCCAATAACCTCATACACTTCATTCAAAATTTCTACCGCATCCGGGTTCAGGTTTTTAGCTTCAATAATCTCAAGATTTCCCAGAATAATCGTCAAAAGATTATTAAAATCATGTGCTATTCCACCTGTAAGTTGTCCAAGTGCTTCGATCTTATGTGCTCGGCGCAGCTTTTCTTCTTGTTCTTTCATTTTGGTTAGGTCACGAATTATGCCGGTAAATAAATTCTTGCCTCCCAACCAGATTTCACTGACCGAAAGATAAATTGGGAAAATATTGCCGTCTTTATGCATAGCCATTAATTCCCGGCCGATACCAATTATCTTTTTTTCACCCGTCTTCGCATAATTGTGTAGATAACTGTCGTGCTCCCTGCGGAATGGTTCCGGCATTAAAATACTGATATTTTGCCCGATCAATTCTTCGGACTCATATCCAAAAACATCCTCCACTGCCGGGTTCACCTCTATTATGATACCTTTTTCATCTATAATAATAATACTATCGGGTGCCGTCCTAATAATAGACTGGAATTTCGCTTCGCGAGCCTCCAGCTCCACTTGATCTGCCCTCTGATCGGTGATATCAATACCTGTGGCTACAATATATACCATATTGCCACCATCATCTTTCAAACAGGTATTTGAAAACGAGACCAGTCTTTTATCACCCGTATTTGTTTTCCAGTAATTGATGTGACGGTTATCCTCCTGAAACGTAACAAGTGCAGAGAACACCGCTTTTGTGTCAGCAATGTCTTCCTCTGCGACGTAAACATCCCATACGGTTTTATCTTTAACTTCTTGCAGTTTAAAGCCAGATAGTTTTTCACACGCTGTGTTTACAAAGACTATATTTCCCTGAAGATCAAGCACCACAATGAGCGCATCGACAGCATTCATAACATTTGACGAGAAAAGTTTTACGGATGCAGTATTACACATATCAACTCCCTAGCCACAGAATAATAAACGAACAATCCATCACACATTTTGATTTCAATCAACAATATTGCATTTTAAATAGATGTGTAATTTGGCGGATAAGCATTACACTGACTTGCTGACTTTTTCTGTAAAAACATACCCACTGCCTCGTATGGTTTTTATCAACGTCGGGTTGTCCGGCGATTTTTCCAGTTTGAGCCTTAAGCGACGAACCTGCGTATCAATTGTCCGATCAAAGGGTTCGTATTTACCGCCCGTGGTCATACTAAGTAATTGGTCGCGGCTTAATACTTTTTGTGGGTGGGAAATAAATGCTTCCAGTAACTTAAATTCCGCAGCTGTTAAATTACACTCATTCCCCTGATCATCTTTAAGTGATTGGCACCCCAAATCTACCGTCCATTTCGCAAAATCAGCCACAGAATTTTCAGGACTTCCAATAGCATTTTCGCTCGGCTCAAATCGCTTGAGAACAATTTTTATTCGCGCATGAAGCTCCCTCAAGTGGAAAGGTTTTGTGACATAATCATCAGCACCCAGCTCTAAGCCGACAATTTTATCAACCACTTCTGTTTTACCCGATAAAATGATAACGCCCGTACTTTTCTTAACGACACGAATTTCCCGCAGCAAGTCTAATCCGTCTTCTTCCCCTAGACGCAGATCCAATAGTACAAGATTAATCGGAAATTGTTTTAGAACAAGTAGTGCCTGCTTGGCGTTCGAAACCATTTGAACGACGTAGCCTTCGCCCTCCAAATAGCGTTGCAGCATGCTTCTCATCTTAGGATCATCATCTACAACCAATATTTGTGTCATTTTTTTCCTCCCAAATATATGACGAATAATCTTTTAGACATATCGTCTTACCGTGTGGGACACACGGTATTTAGCCCTGAGCTTGCAACTAATGAATAAATTACTGATTGTTAATTACTAACCTTGCTCTTGATTGAAATCAAAGTGCTGTTTGTCGTCCCTGTTATTATTTGAAAACACTAGCATAAACTAACCGCGTTATGGAGATTTTTATTGAGAATTTATATTTTTGAAGCTGAAAGAGAGAGAGAGAGAGAGAGAGAGAAAAAAAAAGAGTTTAATGCAATTGATACTGGTCACGAAATAGTTATTTCCCGTCTGCCTCTTAAGGTAGAAAACCCTATAGATTGCTATGACGCCGATATTATCTCAACCTTTATACGCTCAGAACTAAGCGAAGAAACGTTGAAAAACTTCCTTAATCTCAAATTGATTGCTACACGGTCAACAGGAAATATTAGAAGCAATAGAGCAGCTATTTCATATGCCCAATGTTATCATTACTACGCACAACGCATTTAACACGGTAGAAGCGACGGGGCGAATAACTGATACAGCAATCAATAATATCAATCGGTTTGGTTTTTAGCGGGGTCCCCTGTAAATATTGTTTCATAATTTGTCCTTAAAATGAAGGCCTGCGAAAATAAAAGCCCGCGGCCATCACGCATTTTACTCAAAGCCTAAGCTTCTTTCTCATATCGAACGGTCACGGGCCCTGGTTCAATTTATCTTCACAAAACATGACCAACAATTTTGGCAAGTTCCTAAGAATCATTCCAGTAAGAGCTATCATGATTGCTCCTTATTGAACAGTTCCATTATAGCTTAACTTGAAAATCACATATTGATTTGAATCAACAAAATGTTACTTTTTTCGGATTTAAAAAAAACATTTCGCGCTCTATATTAATACGCACAATAAATTGATTTTGATCAAAGTATAATTTCCCCGAACTCCTAAAATGACACTATATCGAATTATATATCTAACA
Source organism: Emcibacteraceae bacterium (assembly GCA_021774795.1). Classification (GTDB taxonomy): domain Bacteria; phylum Pseudomonadota; class Alphaproteobacteria; order Sphingomonadales; family Emcibacteraceae; genus Pseudemcibacter. Next base: position 223,129 of record JAJFIR010000031.1, read on the forward strand.
TGAAATAGGTTTCACAATGCGGAGTAAAAATAAGACGTGGATTTTAGTGGCCGATAGTGCGAAAGCGAAAATTTTTGAATGGTATCCTTTAGAAAAGCACATTAAGGAAATTATCCAATTGCATGAAAATGACGCCAGAAAACCAGAACGCGAGCTTAAATCCGATCGCCCCGGTCACGGTCATGCCTCAAGCACAACAGCCCGCTATGCCGTCGAGGATCACGCAAACTTCAAAGAGCAGGCAAGTCAGGCATTTCTAAAAAAAGTAGCAGACCTTCTATGCGTAAAAGAAAATTTAACAGAATATGATGACCTTGTAATCATCGTATCTGAAAAAGTATATCACCTTATCTATGAAAACATGTCTGTTTTGGGTCAGAAAAAAATCATCCGTCACTATGCGAAGAATCTGACCAATATGCCAATTCTGGATTTACAAAAATATTATGTGAACCTGTCACAAAATTAATCGAAAAATAGACTAGATTGATTGAAATCAAGGTTTATCCACGTCTCTAGAATATATTCAAGTCATCATTAAATATTCGAGAATTGGAAACCGTCATGACAAAGTATTCCCCCGCCAATATGACGCATTAAATGAATAGGATCCTCAGATGATCGTTAATTACTTGAAGGAAAATCCACATGAAGCAATTACCTAATTGGATATGGTTTCTCGCTATGGGCTTTCTTCTGTTTATGATGTTTCAAGGCACACAACTGGCCAACCAACCTGTTACGGTGCCCATCGCCTATAGTGAATTTAATAAATTAATCGCTGCTGGTTCCATAAAAGAAGTCAATCTTAAGGGAGGAGTAGCAACTGCCGAACTTATTACACCAACAATATTAAATGATAATACGGTAGAAGCAAGTTACGTAACCGCTGTCTTACCAGTCGGTCTTGATCCCGAGGTCATGAAAGTCCTTCAAGACAAAGGTGTCGTTGTTTGGAGCGAACCTATTGAAGAAGCGGGTTGGTTAGGTGCTATCCTTCCTTGGATAGTCCTTATGGGTATTTATCTTTTCTTCATGAGAAGAATGATGGGAAACCCTCTTGATCGGCTTGGAGGAAAAAGTCCAGGAAACTTTCTGACGGGATCAGCAACAGAAAATAATAAAAGTGACACCCCAAAAGTGACGTTTGCCGATGTCGCCGGTCAAGAATCCGCTAAGCAGGAAGTTGCCGAACTTGTAGAGTTTCTGAAATATCCTGAAATTTACGAAAAACTCGGTGCGAAACCGCCGCGTGGCATACTACTTGTCGGGCCACCGGGAACCGGCAAAACTTTGCTTGCCCGTGCTTTGGCCGGGGAAGCGGCCGTCAATTTTTTTGATATTTCCGCATCAGAATTCATTGAAATGTTTGTCGGGGTCGGTGCATCCCGGGTTCGAAAAATGTTTAATGAAGCCAAAAAAAGAGCCCCGAGCATCATTTTTATCGATGAACTGGATGCCGTTGGTCGTGTCCGCGGAACCGGGCTTGGAGGTGGAAATGACGAACGAGAGCAAACTTTAAACCAGATTTTATCTGAAATGGACGGATTTTCCGGACACGAGACCGTCATCGTGTTGGCGGCGACAAATCGACCCGATGTTTTGGATCCCGCTTTACTGCGCCCGGGGCGTTTTGATCGCCATGTCACATTGGAATTGCCCGATAAACCTGCAAGAAAAGAAATTTTACAGGTACACATACGTAAGGTACCATTATCAAACGATGTTGACTTGGATATTGTTGCTGCGAACTGCCCGGGGTTTTCAGGCGCGGATCTCAAAAATCTGGTGAATGAAGCAGCGATTGCTGCGGCTCGCGAAGGTGAAACGGAAGTTTCCATGCATCATTTTGACGAAATGCGAGATAAAATAGTTATGGGCACGACGCGTACTCTCGCTATTCAACCCGACGAGCATCGAAGATTAGCCGTCCACGAAGCAGGACATACGGCTGTTGCTTATTTCCTGCCAAATGCGGACCCTCTTTACAAAGTCACTATTATTCCTCGTGGACGAGCATTAGGCAGCACCCACATGCTGCCAACAGAAGAGCGTCATACTTTCGCGGAAGAATATTTGCGTGATCGCCTTGCGGTATCATTAGCCGGAAGATGTGCCGAGCAAATATTTTTGGGGAGCGTAAGCTCCGGTGCCGACGATGATATCAAGAATGCAACTCAACTTGCTCGTTCAATGGTTTCAAGGTGGGGAATGTCAGAAAAAATAGGACCCATTGATTTACGACAAAGCGAAGAACATCCTTTTTTAGGGCGGGAGATCGCTCAACCCAGTCATTTTAGTGAAGAGATGCTAAACAAAGTGGATCAGGAAGTGGCAAAATTACTTCATGAGGCCGAAGAAAGCGGTCGCCAAATTATAAGTTCTCATAAAAAGAAAGTTGAAAAACTGATCGACAAACTTGAGGAGGAAGAAACAATCAACTTAGATGGAATTGAAGCGATATTAGGAACTAAGGCCTCTAAACACTTTGCGGATCAAAAAACGGCTTTTGTCAAGCCAATCTAGGCAGTACGGCTTATCTTAAAGCACGAAGGAATGACTTTGACCATAGATATTACCGTCAACGAAATCGGCCATCCAACAATAGTTAGATTTGAAAAATGGTCTAATGCCAACCCCGATGAAGTTTTTCCCAACGGCCATAATTAAATTCTGTTCTGAGCAGCAAACCCTGTTATAATATCAAGCAGTTCAGTCGTAATTTCTTCTTGCCATTGTTGACGGGATAAATGTTCAAGTTGTTCGTATTTTTTTTGGATATTTTGATAAGCCTGATCCATCGCATTCAATCGGCCATGATTTTCCGCATGCAGACTTTCCATAACAGCACAACCAAGCGACGCCATTAGATATTCTTGAGTCAAATAACTTAAAAGCTCACCCGGTGGCATGTTAAGCAGTGGTAAGTCGTCTTTTTTGGCTCGTTCAGGAAAGGTTTCCATCTCAACAGGAAAAAGTGATTGATATATAATTTGGGCGTCTTCTGTCCCTCGCTGTTTGGTATAAATTAATTTTACAGAAGATACTCCCCCCTCCACCGCTTGAAATAAACGCGCGGCGATCTCTTTGACAGTTTTTTGAACCGAGGTATGTTCACCGCTCATTGATAATGTCCAAACCGACTTAATATCATATTCCCCGGCAAGCAAATTCCCGCGCGAACCAATGAGCGCGATATCTGTTTCACTCTCTGCTTTCTGTCTAACCATTTCAAAAAGCGGTCTATTAAATCCGCCAACAAAGCCATATTCTGAACAAAAAACGATCAAAAGACGTTTTGGGATGCTGTCTGTTTTTTCAATTATATTATCCTGATAATCCTTAAAGCGAGCGATGGAACCGGCGACAATTTCACTATAATGACGCATGCCCATGACCGGTTTCTGGGTTTGTCGCACACGAACGGCTGCCATAGACCGCAAAGCCGATATGATATCTTTAAGCTTTCCTATGCTTTCTTTACGTTTATCAAGATCACGGCACCTCATCATCATCCCCTCCATAAGATGGAAACTGTTCGCCGTAACCGCATAGCATTTGATAAAATGTATCGCGATCCTGCAGTAGCATCTCATCTCTCTCAATAATCCGATTAATAACCACCTCTGCATGTATGGTTATCCATTCATTAATACCGCTTTTAAAGTGCACTACGTCATCCAAGTCTAACCGGTCCAAAATCCCTTCTTTAAGTGCGAAAAGCAGCGCGAATTGTTCGCCAAGCGTCAATGGTTTATATTGCTGCTGACCAAGTACAGCACGAATACGCCTGCCGTGTTTAATGATTTTTATAGTGTGCTCATCTGTTGTTGTTGAAAAACGAGTGAAAATTTCCAGTTCCTGAAATTGGGCGTAATCAATTTTTAAACTATTTACCAGATGTCGAATAACACTCGTTTGGGTTTTTCCGCCCACACGCGATACACTGCGCCCAACATTCACCGCCGGCTTTAATCCCTCATTAAATAATTTTGGCTCCAAATAAATTTGACCATCGGTAATTGAAATCAGATTTGTCGGGATATAGGCGGACAAGTTACCCGCCTGTGTTTCGACAATCGGTAAGACAGTTAATGACCCCCCACCCTTTGAGGAGTTCAGCCGTGCTGATCGTTCAAGAAGACGAGCATGAATATAAAATATGTCACTTGGATAAGCCTCGCGCCCGGGAGGATAACCTAACAGCAATGCCAGTTCCCGATAAGTGGCTGCATGTTTGGTCATGTCATCAATAACGAGAAGCACGTCCCGTCCTTGGTCCATAAAATATTCGGCTATGCTGCATGCGCTGTAGGGGGCAATCCACTGGGTTCCTGGACTGCTATCTGCAAATGCTGCAACAAAAATACAATTTTCCATTTTCCCGTAGCGCTTCACTGCTTCAATCACCCCATTTATGGTCGAGCTTTTCTGTCCAACTGCTGCATAAATTGAGATCACACCGGTTTCTCGTTGATTAATAATGGTATCCACCGCGATAGCGGTTTTTCCGGTACCCCGATCTCCGATGATCAATTCCCTTTGCCCGCGCCCTAAAGGAAGCATTGCGTCGATAACCGTTATGCCCGTTAAGAGTGGCTCTGTGACAAGCTCCCGATCTACTATGGCCGGGGCGGGTCTTTCAATATCTCTATAACCCATTGGGACGAATGATGCCCCGCCATCAAGAGCCAAGCCCAAAGGATCCATGATACGCCCTAATAAATTTTCCCCTACTATTGTGCGGGCTACTGCGCCACTGCCGGTGACTTCAGAACCTGCTATAATACCTTCTTCAGAACCCAGAAGAATGCATCCCAACAAATTCTCGGTGATACTCAGAACCATGCCTTGTACGCCCGTATTAAATATAACCAGCTCATTTAAGTAAGTTTTTGAAAGGCCGGAAATCATAGCCACGCCGTCGCCCACTTTCTCAACCTGACCTTTACGTTGAAGCCGTGGGCCTACCGGAATGTTATTGGTTACATCCTGTATCTTGTATAGCCAATCATTAATATCCGCTGAAAAATTTCGTGAAATATTCATCAACTATCCACCCGCGCGTAAAGTGCTAATTTCACCTCATCGAGAGTATCACGCCAATTAAAGCTGATAAGACTATTTGGAAAGTGAATGCTGGCACCGGCAATCAGTGATTTGTCAACTGTATAGGTAAAGCTTACCTTTTTGTCAAAAACCGCTCCGATGGATTTACCCCATTTCTTCTGTGCTTGCACGTCTAGCTTTTCAGCCGTTTTAACGCCAACCGCTCCATCTCCTAATTGATTACGGATATTATTAAATTCTGTAGGAGGCATTGATTTTAAATGAGTTACAATTTTTTCAAGAAACAATTCGTTTAAATTAACTGAATGACTTTCTTGCAATATATGACGTGCCAAAGTAACGGCAAGATCCGCAGCTCCTTGCCGCATTTCAATTTGAGCTTTATGGTGCTCACGATTAATTTCCTTCTGGGCCTGAGTACGCAATTTGCTAACTTCGACTTGACCTTCCTGTATCAATTTATCATAAGCACGCGATTCAGCGATCCGGACATCTGCTAAAATCTGTTTTCGGGACGCTTCAATTTCTACACATTTGGTATTGAATTTTGCAATTTCGCTTTGCGCGAGTTTTTCTGCTTCCTGCGCTCTTTCTAATGTAGACGAATTTTCTTCCTGACGACGAGCAATTGCTTCTAGCACCGGTCCATATAAGAAAACCTTCAGCAACCACACCAATATGATGAAGTTGACGATTTGAAGTCCGAATGTCCACCAGTCAAATGTCATTGGATTATTGCTGTATGAATGGGTTTGCGTACAGAAGCAGCAACGCCAGCACGAGGCAATAAATCGCTGTTGTCTCAATCATCGCAAGCCCGACAAATAGCGTTCGCGCCAATGGCCCTGCCGCCTCCGGCTGACGAGCAATAGCCTCCATCGCTCGAGCCACTGCGTATCCTTCACTTATAGCAGGGCCAATAGCCCCCGCCGATACCGTAAAGGCTGCGGCAATAATACTAATATATTCTAGTTCCATTATAGTCTCCTTAAGTTTCATCCGCCATAGCGGCGGCAATAAATACTGTGGCAAGAATAGCAAAAATATAAGCCTGTATCAGGCTAATCAATATATGAAGCACCATCAATGGGACGGGAACCAACAGACCTGCAAAAGCCAGTAAAAGTCCAATCAGAAACTGCCCACTCATAATATTGCCAAACAGGCGTATCATCATGGAAAATGTTCGCGTGATCTGTGAAAGAAGGGTAAAGGGCATCATGATGATATTGGGCCTCGTATAACTTTTAAGGTACCCCCAAACACCTTGCGATCTAATTCCCACATAATGCACGCTAAAAAAAACGATCACGGCGAGGGCCGCAGGCGTTTCCAATACCGCTGTAGGCGCAGATAGCCCCGGCATCAAATCGATTAAATTCGCAAGCGCAATAAAAATGAACAAAGTACCGATCAGGGGCAGAAAATATAGGTTCTTATCCTGAATTATGTCCCCAATCTGTTCGTCGATAGTTGTGACCAGAAGCTCTATAGCAGTCTGCCAACGTCTAGGAAACGTTTTAAAATTACGACAAGAAAGCCAGACTATAAAAGTGAGTACCGCCATAATTCCCCAAGTAACTACGACGGCATAGCTTATGGGTACGGGACCCAACATAAACGCAATATGAGTAACAAATGGACTTTCCATTATTCTTTCCATTTAGTTAGAAATTTCATAAAGGTAAAACGTCCGAGCAAAAAACCGCCAAAGCTGCATAGCAATGGCAATGCACCAAAACCCGATATGATCCAGAATATAAGTATCGTCGCGGCAAAACGTGAAGTATGCAGCATTAATCCGGTCCAACTCATCCCATCAATAATATAAATTTCGCTATTCATTTTAAGCATAGTAAAAAAAACAATCCCGAGGCCTAATCCAACTACAAAACAAATAATATTAACTATAGAGGGGGTCATTTTTCTTCCCTTTTCATCCGTTTCCAGGCAAACATAGATCCAAGAGAAACTCCAATAATAATACAGCCGCCCGTCCAAAATATGCCGCCTTCAGTTCGCCCATCAAGCCATCTGCCAAAAAAAATACCGACTACAGTCGGCATCGCGATCAACCACCCCAAGGAGCCGATCAGCGCAAGATTCTGTCCCACCGAGCGCTCCCCTTCTTTGTCGGCAATTTTGACTTGACGTTCAGTACGTTTGACCGTTTCATGAAGGTCATTAAATTCTTCAGGGGGTATGGGCATAGTGTTCCTCCTGGTGTAAGTAATCCTGAATTCTTTTTATTGCTTCTGCCTGAATTCTTTCCTGAGAGAGACGCGATTTGCTTTCAAGGGTGCTTGCCACGGAAAACTCGCCAAGCACCCGTCGTTTCAAATCAGCAAGATTATCCCCTGCCACAGCTTCCCGGGTGGCAATGGAAATCTGTGATCCTCCTTTGACAACGAAAATTCCGTTACTCACTGCACAATAGCGAACGCTCTCTTGTGCATCACGCCAACTCAAAACCGAAATGCCCAAGAGCGTCATAAAATCTGCGTGTAACGGCAATATACCAAAATTTCCGGTTGCATCTTCCGCACGCAAAGAAAGGATATCTTCACTATTAACAATTACTCCAAAAGGCGTTGTGATGATAAGTTTCATACAGCCTTCTCCTTTAAATCCAGATATCTATCGCGCGCTTCATCTAGAGTACCAACCATGTAAAAAACCGCTTCCGGCCAATCATCACATTCACCATTCAGTATTCGTCTTGCGCCATCAATTGTGTCTGAAAGGTTAACTGAACAGCCTTGTCGACCAGTAAACTGCTCGGTCACCTTAAAAGGCTGGGTAAAAAACCGGATCAGCCGTCTGGCTCGGTATACGGCACAACGATCATCAGGACTGAGTTCATCAATACCAAGCATGGCAATAATATCTTCAAGTGCCCGATATTGCTCAACAGCCTTTCGCACTTCCTGAGCAACGAGATAATGTTCCTTGCCGACAATCAAAGGATCCAGCAGAGAAGAAGAGGATCGTAGTGGATCAATGGCAGGATATAGACCTTCTGCTGCCATATCGCGCGAAAGCACAATCGAACTATCTAAATGTGTGAAAATTTCCGTGACAGCAGGGTCTGTAAAGTCATCTGCCGGTACATAAACCGCTTGAATAGAGGTAATGGCAGCCCCATGGGCAGGTGCAATACGTTCTTCCAACTCAGCTATTTCACTTGCCAACGTGGGCTGGTACCCGACCCTTGATGGCAAACGTCCTAATGCACCCGATATTTCACTTCCTGCTTGAACAAAGCGGAAAATATTATCCATGAGCAACAATACATTACGGTTTTTGTTATCTCGAAAATATTCCGCCACTGTAATTGCTGTCATTCCGACCCGCCAACGAGCACCAGGCGGCTCATTCATTTGACCAAAAACAAGGGCAACCTTATCCAATACTCCCGACTTTTTCATTTCCAGAAGAAGTTCGTGACCTTCCCGCGAGCGCTCACCCACGCCGGCAAATACAGAGGTCCCCGTATGGAGGGCTGCCATATTGTGAATTAACTCCATAATCAGGACCGTCTTGCCCACTCCGGCACCACCAAACATGCCAGCTTTTCCTCCTTGAACCAGCGGAGAAAGAAGGTCAATAACCTTTATTCCCGTATGGAACATGGTTCGTGACACTTTTTGTCCCGCCAAGAGCGGCGAGCTACGGTGAATCGGCCAGCGCGGGGTACCAAGAGGGAACGGGGGACCCCGATCAACAGGATCACCTAAAACATTGATGATACGGCCAAGTACGTCGTCACCAACCGTAACCTCTATAGGATTGCCTTTGGCAACCACCTTGTCTCCCCAACTGATTCCGGCCGTGTATTCCATGGCGACGGCACGAACCGTGTGTTTGTCTATATGCTGCTGAACTTCGAGGACCAGCGGTCTGGACCGACCCCACATAACATCAAGTGCTTCATTAATAATAGGTAACTTGCCCGTCTCAAAATAAACATCAACAACAGATCCGCGCGCGGCAACAACCCACCCTTCCTGGAAAATGTTCTTATATTCCACTTTTTTGATTGTTGTCATGCTCTAACCTTTGAATTAATCAAATCACTATAGAAATCTCTAGAATTAATTTCCTTGATCAAAATCAATAACTGTTGCGCATCAATTGGCTATGTTTATTCACGCCACAAATAATGTGTGAGTAATATTATGTTGAAACTAAAAAATATCGGAATAGATACCTACCGCGACACAGTCGCCTTTCTAGCACGCGATTGCAGCCTATATCGCCCGGAAGAATTTCAAGCGTTTAAAAAAATTGATGTAATCAGCGGTGACAAACATTTGCTCGCCACCCTGATGATCGTTGACAATAAGTCCATTATTAATGCTGATGAACTAGGCCTTTCTGAACAGGCTTTTAAACGTATGGGGCTTACGGAGGGAACTCCGGTTACCATTGCCCCTGCCGAACCACCCACAAGTCTCGATCATTTGAAAAGAAAAATTCACGGGCATACACTTGAACCGCGTCAGATCGAAGAAATTATTGGTGATGTCGCCAACCATCTATATTCAGAAATGGAAATTGCCGCATTTCTTGTTTCCTGTGCAGGTTTTATGACGACTGATGAAGTGCTTGCGATGACAAAGGCAATGGCCTTTGCGGGAAATCAGCTTCAATGGAACGCGCCGATTGTTGTGGATAAACACTGTATCGGCGGCATTCCTGGAAACCGCACATCAATGATCATTGTACCGATTGTCGCCGCTCATGGCTTACTTATTCCAAAAACGTCCTCACGCGCAATCACATCGCCCGCAGGCACGGCGGATACCATGGAAGTCCTCGCCAAGGTCGACCTGTCCATGCATGAAATGCAGTCAGTCGTTGAAACCTGTAAAGGGTGCATCGTCTGGGGTGGTCATGTCAATTTATCGCCCGCGGATGATATTCTAATTTCGGTCGAAAGACCGCTTGGTATTGATACGCGTGAACAAATGGTTGCCTCAATCATGTCCAAAAAGCTCGCCGCTGGCTCCACGCATTTGTTAATCGATATTCCAGTAGGTTCCTCCGCAAAAGTGCACAACTCAGCAGGGGACGCCATGCGATTAAGAAAGCTTTTTGAATATGTAGGTAGTGAAACAGGACTGCATGTGGATGTTGTCATAACAGACGGTCAACAACCTATCGGTAATGGCATTGGTCCAGTTCTTGAGGCCCGTGACGTGATGGCGGTGTTGCGCAATGAATACGGCGCGCCAAAGGATCTAAGAGAAAAATCATTGCAAATTGCTGGCTCATTGCTCGAAGCTGATCCAGCACTTCGCGGCGGATCAGGTTACGCAAGAGCCCAACAACTGTTAGATTCAGGGGCCGCTTTAAGCACTATGGAGCAAATCATTAACGCTCAGGGGCGAAACACCACACCTTTCTGTGTTGGCGAGTTGACCCACGAAATTCTAGCGCCAATTGACGGCGTTATTGATGCAATTGATTGTTACCATCTGGCACGTATCGCCCGTCTCGCAGGTGCCCCACTTGATAAAGGTGCCGGCATTGACCTTTTCAAAAAAGTTGGTGACACCGTCACAAAGGGCGAACCTCTATACCGAATTCACGCGTGTTTTCAAACTGACTATGGTTTCACAACCAAATTTGCTGATGAAGGAAGCGGTTATGGTATCAGGAGCAAAATATGAAAAATATTTCTCTGCACTATTTAATCAATGACTTTGAACCCGCGAATAGACTGGCAATCCAAATGGATATACCGGCTTACAGTATTCATATTCATACATTTCCCGATAATGAGAGCAAAGTGAGTGTCAATCCGGTTCAGGGGACTGCGATCATTTACATCAGTTTGAACAATCCTAACGAAAAGCTTATTCAACTCGCATTCGCCGCCAATGCATTAAAAGAAAACGGCGCAAGCCGACTTGTTCTGGTTGCACCGTACCTATGTTATATGCGTCAGGATAAGGCATTCTTTCCCGGGGAAGCGATCAGTCAACATATTATAGGTGCATTTTTAGCATCCTATTTTGACAAGATCATCAGTGTCGATCCGCATTTACATCGCATCAATGATTTGCGGGAGGCATTCCCCGAATGTGAAGCAACCAGCTTGACAGCAGCTGAACCTATTTCAAACACGATTAATGATGAAATAACAAAAGAAAGAAGACTTCTGATCGGACCTGATAGTGAGTCCAAACAATGGGTGAGTTCGATTGCAGAAAAGACCAATATTTCTTTTATTACAGGAAATAAAACCCGCCATGGCGATAGGGATGTGGGTATTGAATTTCCTGATCATTCTGATATCAATGGCGTAAATGCTATTATAGTTGATGATGTCATATCGAGTGGTAAAACCATTATCCGTTGTGCCGAAGCTATAAAATCTGCCGGTGCCTTAAAGATAGAAGTTATTACTACTCATATTCTAAGTAACGACAAAGATTTGTCATTAATTCACAAAGCAGGTATATCGCGGGTTCGCTCAACAGATAGCGTTCAACATCCAACAAATTCAGTATATCTATCTACCTTATTGGCAAACGAGTTGCAGAAGGAGTTTTAATGTGTCTATCAAGATAAAGTTTTGCGGCGCAGCAGGTACTGTTACTGGGTCTTGTTTCCTGATAAAGGCTGAGAATTGTCAGTTTCTGGTGGACTGCGGTCTTTTTCAGGGATCCAAAACCATTAAGGAACTGAATTATCGCTCCTTCCCGTTTGATCCCAGGCAAATTGATTTCGTACTCCTCACACACGCCCACACCGATCATGCAGCTTTGGTACCAAAATTGATCAAAGGAGGTTTTAAAGGACCAGTTTACGCAACACCCGCAACTCGTGATTTACTAAATTATATGTTACCTGACAGCGGTTATATTCAAGAAATGGAAGTCAAAAGGCTAAATCAGCGAAACCGCCAACGTGGTCGACCAAGCGTTGTCCCAATATATACGCGCGACGAAGCTGAAATGGCCATAAACCGAATTAAAACAAATGACTATGAAGAATGGTACGAACCATTTGATGGTTTTCGTGCGCGTTTCTGGAATGCTGGTCATATATTGGGATCTGCTTCGATCGAAATTGAAATTCAGCAGGAAAACAAATGGCTGCGATTGCTTTTTTCCGGTGACCTAGGGCATGGGCAAAAAGTTCTACATGATGCGCCAGAAGCACCAACCAACTTCGACTATGTTATTTGCGAAGCAACATACGGGGGGCGAACACGCAATGATGTATCCGTTAAAAAAAGAAGGGGCATTCTCGCGCGTGAAATAAAAGACGCAATGAAAGCTGGAGGTAATTTGGTTATCCCATCATTTGCCGTGGAACGATCACAAGAACTTCTCCTTGACATAGCTTACCTTCTACGCGCAGAAATAATCCCGTGCTCTGCAGTTTTTCTAGATTCCCCACTTGCTATACGTATAACGTCTGTTTTTTCCCATTACGCGGCCCAACTAAACAATACTGGTGACGGAGTAACGGCCTTTACACATCCTAATTTTCATTTCACCGAAACCGTTGAAGAAAGCAAGTCCATAAACGCTTTTAATGGTGGCGCAATTATTATGGCTGCTAGCGGAATGTGCGACGCCGGAAGGATAAGGCACCATCTTAAAAATCATCTTTGGGATCCAAAATCAACCATATTACTTGTGGGGTATCAGGCGACTGGCACATTAGGTTCTCTTATGGAGAGAGGTGCAAAAAATGTTAAAATTCAGGGTGAAGACATTCATGTACGAGCGCGCATTCGCACACTCGATATTTATTCAGGTCATGCCGACAATGATGGATTGATAAATTGGATGAAGAACCGCCAACCAATAAATCAGGGCGTATTCTTAATACACGGCTCGGAACAATCATTACATGACATGCGAGAGGGTCTGATTAAGGAAAACTTTAATGCCAAAAATATATTCATTCCTGCAATTGACGATGAATTTGAACTTAATGTGTCTGGTAAAGCATTAAGAGCGCCCGAAGTAGATCGCCGCCTCGACCCTAATGTAATTGACAAGCCTGATTGGCATAATGAACTTGCCCAATTAACTCTTGATATTCGCAGAGAACTTGAAGAAGCACCTGATAACGAGGCCAAGGTTAGAATTCTAAAACACCTAAAGCGTATCGTGAGACCGGATTCTAATAAGAATTAGAAAATAAGAATATCTATTCCTGTTCTTGATTAGAATCAAGGTCAAATCCGCCACTTTATGTTTTATTGATTATCAACTAAATGAGAAAGCATTATGAACAAAAAACTACTTAATCAGATTATTTCAATTATTAATGATGTGGATGATATGACCATTGCCACCGTTCGCGCCGATGGTTACCCCCAAGCGACGACGGTCAGCTATATGAATGAAGGACTTACGATTTACTTCATGACGACATCAAACGCGCAGAAAGCAAAAAACATCGCTTTAAATAACAAAGTTTCCCTAACCATAAACCGCGACTACGAGAACTGGAGTAATATAGAGGGCCTATCTATGGGTGGTTTGGCAATTTTGGTTTCTGATCCCGAAGAAAAGCAAAAGATTGGCGACCTTCTGCTTAAGAAATTCCCTGAAGCGGTCCAATATGAGCCAGCCGAAGGTGCTGACATCGATCTTGCATTCTTCCGTATAGAACCAAAAGTCATTTCACTTCTCGATTATGAACAGAGCTTCGGGCACACAGAATTAATAAAATTGTAATCTATCATTAATAGGCCATATATCGAGATTGAGTATACGGTTGTAATTCATATTGATCTTGCAAGAAGGCTACAATATCAATCAACTCGTCCACGGTCATGATCGAATTGTAATTTCTCATTATCGATTGCCCGTCTTCAATAACTGGTGTGACCTGATATTTATCTGAAACTTTATGCGAAGGATTGATGATCGAAGTCACTAGCTGTCCATATGTTGCTATTTTGGCTGTTCTTCCACCCAAAGGAAAGTCCATTACGGGATCAATTTGATCCAGAATTAAGACCTGGGCTAATTCTTCTTTGCCGATAATAGTATGGCAATCGATACATCTAAAATCTACAAAATATTGTTGTCCATATTCAACATTACCGTCAGGCAAAGTGAAACCGTATGACGATTTGGGACCCATATCGCAGCCGCTCAAACAAATAAGAAGCAAACTTCCTATAAACATCTTTTTCATTACAAATCCTTTCAGGATGGTTGTGAAATATGCATAGAAATTCGAGTATACCTATTGGACGGCACAAAAAGTTGACAGAAATCAATTGAATATCTGAATATCCGCAGTCATTAGTTAGCAATCGGTAAAACATCAACGAAATCGATGTGGATTAGCTACTAATTTTCCACATAATATAAGGGAAAGCTTCCTTTTATTATTTGTCTGGATGGAAGGGATCGTCTATTTCAATCCAATGCGCTTCTGCGTCAGATACTCCGACGTACAATATAGCCTTGCCATTATCGCGAACCAGCCCAGATGAAAACACGACATTAGCTATATCATCTCGTTTCGCAGGCCCGTCTCTAAATTGACCTCTACAAGCTATAATCCTATAATTTTTGACTTGCCTCCTTTTAGGATCAAAGATAAAAGATTTTGCGTAATAATGCCTTTCCTTCATAATTTTATCATCGCAGAAACAAGCTGCGTGCGCTAAAACACCAATCTCGCCATTGTTTAGTAGGTGGGCCTCATTTACACCGCCCCAATCCATAGGATGATACATGTTATTCAGCAACTCAGCTGACTCGATACCCTCAACTGACAAATTTTCAAGGTCATCAATTTCAAAATACCCAATAGTACCACGGCCTCCTATATTGCCTTGCGGTCTTGTAAAGACAGCAATATTGCCGTTTTCTAGATCACATAATCTAATATCCTTCATTCCTAAGGGGCCGTGAAAAAACTCAACCAAATCGAAAATATTTGGCCCGCGGAAGAAAATCGTCTTCCAAACTAAACTGTCACCAACCTCCTTTATCTGTACACCACCAAAAATTAATTCATTTCTGACAAAAGTTACAAAAGGATCTTGCAATTCAAACACCGGAGCTCCAGTAACCGGGACCCAAACATTATCTCGTTCTTCGAAAAATATGGTTTTAGATTTTTCATGATGTCGCGGCTCAACACGTCCCGCAATAACGGTTTTATTCGCTGAATAAAAAGGTGCCGTGATATTATAGACGTCATGGCCGTTAACTCTGTCAAAGCGGAGTTTATCGGTATTGAATGAGCTTTCATTCAACTCTCGTTGAAATTCAACAAACATCTCCCGAACACGTTTCATGTTCTTCCTCATCTTCAATATGTCAACCCTGTACCTGAATAAGCGTCTGCGTCTTAACCTTGCACATTTTGATGATAGGCTTGAATTGATTAATTTATTCTAAATGATGACTTCGCCATTGGTATTAATCCAAAAGTGAAATCTAATTAGATCGCCCCACATCTTGATTGAAATCAAATTAACTCAAAAATTAATCTCATATAATCGAAGCAACAAAAATTAATCTAAGTCCAAATAGGATTTAAAAATTATGAGTAAATTAATTCTAAGCAGTGTCTGTTGGTTGCTATTTCTTATCAATATTGGAGAGACCCAGGAAAATAACTGGTATGTCGGAATTGAGGGTGGTTATAGCCTTTTGGGCAGAGAAAAATCCGTCGGCAACATACTTGATCTGAACGTTAATTTTAAGGATAGTGTCGTTTTTGGTGGTATTCTAGGTTATGATTATGGAGATTATCGAATTGAAGGCGAAATAGGAAAACATCTTCATAGCGTCGACCGTTTTAATATCATTAATGATGGCGGTCTTGGTTTGGGTGGTTTGGGCGATCAGGCAGCAACTAGCGGCAAGGCAAATCATTCGCGGTTCATGCTCAATATTGTTTACGATCTTCAAAAAATTCCTAACTTTCAAAACATCGAACCATTTGTTGGTACCGGAGTGGGGTATTCAAATATTAAATGGAATAACTTCAGCACATCTACAGCTACTTTTGCCAATGATTCAGATAATGTTTTTAGTTATCATATCTTCGCTGGCGCACGCCGTTCGGTAACAAAAAGAATAGAGATGCAACTAAAATATCGCTATTTTCGATCAATCGGCGTTGATATGGTGGATCGTCTTAATAATAAATTTGACACCTCTTACGGTACACATGACTTTATGTTCAGCCTGATTTATAGATTTGGCGAAACCCACAGCAACTCTCCGAAAAGAACGCCCGAAAGTAAGTCAACTTCCCTCGCAGCTCCTAATTCAGCAATACCCCCTATTACTACGCCAACCAAGCCCGTTATCAAAAAAGACATCACGTATAAGATTTACTACGAATGGGATAGTAGTGAAATTGACGAGGAAGGACAGGTTACAATTGAAAACGCTGCATCTGATGTAAAAAAAGGGGAATACGCAATTATTGAACTTGATGGACATGCTGATAGATCTGGCCCAGACAAATATAATGAAGATTTGTCAATGGAAAGAGCATTGATAGTCGAACGCGCATTAATTGCGGAAGGAATTAGCGCCTCAATGATTTCAGTGGAAGCACATGGCGAAAGAGACCCCGAATTGGACACTCTCGATGGTATGAGAGAACGAAGAAATCGCAGAGTAGTAATATTGATAAAATAAAACTTTAACCCCAATCGATCGGAATTATCATGAGCAAGAGAAATAGGGAAAGTACCGGTAAAAAAGCTGCAACTGCCGCTGCCAAAACTTTAAGGAATCCTGAAGCCAACAAAGACGCGAAATCCGCAGCAGGCTCTGCATTAACACAAAGAAAAAGTACCGAAATTACCGGTAAGAAAGCTGCTAGTGCGGCAGCCAAAACATTGCGTAACCCAAAAGCCAGCAAGTCGGCCAAATCTGCCGCAGGATCTGCGCTAACGCAACGCCCCAACAAATAGTATCTATCCTACTGATTAAATATATCGATAGGAAATTAATCTGGATCAATTGTTTGTTCTCCAAACTCGATACCATGAGACTAATGATATTTGTTATCAATCACGTAAAATTCAAAGGAGTAATAACATGACAGTAGAAAATCAGCTAAATAAGGTCCTGGTCGCGATCGATCCAACAGAGAAAGAGCATTATGCTCTAAAACGGGCACTAATGATGAATGAATTCATTGAGGATGGAGTAAAAATTCACCTATTCATTGCTCTGGATCCGGAGAAATTACATAAAATTCACGACGCTAATGATTTTTCTTGCAACAGCAACTGGTTCACAGAACTGTTTAAGCCAATGGACGTAGAAAAAATCGAATATACTGCAGAAGTGATTTGGACAGAAAATTGGCATCTTTCCATGTTGGATGCTTCAAAACGCCATGAGGCGGACATCGTAATATTGTCTGATTATAGAAGAAAAGAAGGCCAGACCGTTTTATCATCTTCAAAATGGGCATTATTGCGGGATTCAAAATGCCCAATATTGATCGTTGATCCGTCATCCAAACTGCAGCGAAATAACGTGTTAGCGGCATTAAATATGCAAACTGACGACCCCCGTTACGCACAGCTCAATAGAAATATTGCTGGAGTTAGTAGCCTGATTGCCAACAGTTACGGCGCAGAAAAACATATCGTCAATGCATATGAAAGTTCAGAAGATTTTCCAGACCGTGCGAAACTTATTCGCGATGGCGACGCCAGGCAGGAAAATATTCATGTCAAAATAGGCGATCCGACTGAGATTATCGCAGAAGTCGCTGACAAGATTAATGCAGATGTAGTCGTAATTGGAACGTTAGCCCGAAAAGGGGTGATCGCGGCTATGCGTGGTAACAAAAGTGAAGATATTATCCGCAAACTTAACCGGGATGTCATGGTCATAAATAGCACTACGCATCGAGAATGATTCAAGAAGGAAAAAATAATTGTGGATTGTCCGAGGTAGTAGAGTATGAAGAAAAACCCTTATGAAATATTGGGCGTTAAAAATCAGCCGTCGAAAAGGAGATTAAATCTCATTTGTAAGCTTCGATACTCTTCAGAAAACTACTGCCACCCCTTGCCAATAAAATGAATGAAATAATTGCAGACAAAATTATTCTTTTCATTTCTTTTATTTGCGACCCATAGTAATTTGATAAATACCCATGCCCGAAAGCATTGCAAGTACGAAAATAAAAGCACTAGTCGGCACTAGGACCAATCCTATAAGCGCTGGTCCGGGACAAAGGCCGGCCAGTGCCCATCCTATTCCAAAAATAATCGCTCCCGCGACCAACGGGACATCAAGGGTTGCTGTCTCCGGTAACGAGAATTCTTCTCTTAAAAGGGGTGCCGACATTTTACCTTGGATAACCCAAGCTACGGCCATGACAACAACCGCGCCACCCATAACAAAAACCAAAGTAGAATCCCAGTTTCCGAAAATGTCCAAGAACCCGCGCACACGAACTGGATCAGCCATTCCTGAAATCGCAAGCCCTGCCCCAAACAATAGCCCTGAAAGAATAGCCGCTAGTAACTCACGGTTCATTGTCCTATTCCTGCAAAATTCATCAGTGCCACGGTTAGCGTCCCGGAGCCAATAAATATTGGCGTTGCGATTAGAGAGCGCCTTGATAAACGAGACATCCCACAAACTCCGTGTCCGCTGGTGCAGCCGCTTCCGAGGCGTGTTCCAAAACCAACGAGCAGGCCACCCGCAACAAGTAAGACTTCACTTGGATAACGAGTGACAACGCCTTCATTCGAGGCCACTTGAACAATCCATGCCCCAACTAACAATGAAACGATAAAACCCGCCGCAACTTTCCATGGTGTATCGGTTCGGGTCAATCCAGAAGCTCGGCCGAACAATCCGCTAATTCCAGCAATTCTTCCTACACCTATTAACAATATAGCTGAGGCGATACCGATCATTATTCCACCAATAAATCCTTGTATCGGCATTGCATTTGAAATTTCCCACATGATAAGTTTTCCCAATTAGTTAAATTTTAGTTTTATTCATATTGTAAAACAAATGCTAACGAATAACTATAAACAAAGAGCCTCCGCTGCGGTCGACTCGAAATAAAAGACAAAATTTTCTGCTCATTTTTATATTTTTTGTGACAAAAATAGCATCTTATAAATTATAAGGCTCATGGAAATAATTCGTTTATAAAATTGACGCTTTTTTCAATTCAGTAAGTATAAACAAGCAAATAATATCAAACATTGATTATAATCAATTGCGTGTTAAATGTTCTCGAAAACTAACCCGCGCCAAATTATCGGGCCTCTGTTGGTTCAGTTGTTAAAATGATAAACCGTGGAGGCCAGCCTTGGATGTGTAAAGTTGACACGAGTTACAACACTTTTAATCGATGATTGATCCAAATCATTATATTAATTCCTTATGGCGGTATAATAAGTTCACGATAATTCTTGGTATACTTTGCAAAAGGAACGATTTGAAATGAA
The DNA here is from genome assembly GCA_021774795.1 of Emcibacteraceae bacterium. Classification (GTDB taxonomy): domain Bacteria; phylum Pseudomonadota; class Alphaproteobacteria; order Sphingomonadales; family Emcibacteraceae; genus Pseudemcibacter. The sequence continues at coordinate 242,648 of JAJFIR010000031.1, forward strand.
ATATTTATCTATATTTGTAGGTATTTTGTTGTGCCTGTTATTAACAAACTGCACCAGTAATGAGGGTGCCTTTCCTCAGATGGCTGATGCACCTCCTTTCGATTATGTCGACGGAGAGGAATTACGATCTCGCATGCACCAACTTGCTTTCGAGTTACAAAGGCTCGACAACGCTCTTGCATCCGAATATGGTGAGAATCCGCCTTCTCAGCGATCTGTCGTCGATAGCCTTCGCGATATAGAGCGTATTGGGGAGAGCCTTCAATCTGGTGATCTAAGTTCCAAACATCCTTTTTTGTTGGATGATATGAATAGTTTCCTTGCGGACGTAAGTAGGGCTCAATGGGGTGCCTCGAGAAACCGATACTACATGGCTGGCCGCGTAGCTGGTGCCTGTGTCACTTGCCACAGATCGACTTACTAACGCGTACACAAAGCCTTAATCATGAGAATTATAACGCGTAAGTTTTTCTACTTGAAAAGCGATTCTCAGGCTATTTCACAAGGCTACCGCGTTAATTGATTTATTTTTATCAAGGTCGAATTCAATTCAATCCTGTAAGACGATATCGTTTCCATCGAAAGGAGTTGATCAATGAACGAAAACAAAAAAGTACTTATTATAAATGGTTCTTACCGTGATAACGGAATAACGGATCAGTCTGTTCACGCAGTAAGCAACGCTCTTGAAGACCTAGGGGTGGATATAGAAATTATCCAGCTTCGCGATCGGGAAATCCATTTTTGCCTTAATTGTCGAGAGTGTATGCAAAAATCAGGAATAACCCCTGAACCCTGTGTTCAGCGTGACGCTATGGAAGCCATCGTCGCAAAAATCGAAGCTGCGGATACGTATGTCCTAGCCGCTCCGACTAATTTAGGCTCAGCAACAGCGATATTTAAGCGCTTCATGGAACGACTCGCTGTTTATGTTTATTGGCCCTGGGGTGTCATGGTGCCAAAATACCGTAAGGAAAATGAAGCACGTAAAAAAGCGATACTCATTACCTCCTCAGCGGCACCCGGTTTGCTAGGTAGGTGGTTATATGGAACAACCAGGCAGCTTAAATATACTGCCAAAATCATCGGTGCTGATCCTGTTGGAACTCTTTATAGCGGATTTATCGCTGGTGATGCTCACTCAGCACTCCCTGCAAGCACACAGAAGAAGGCTCTCTCACTGGTTAAAAAGCTAATTTGAATGTTAAAAAATGATCGTACGATAAAAATACTGGACAACCTAATCCCAGCGGCTAGTCCAGGCATTCAATATGTTGTTGTGGACAGGAATTTCATTGTATTTGAACATAGTAATGGGTTTGCGGATATTAAGAATAGTATTCCTTTAGGAGCGCATCATTTGATGGCAGCATTTTCCATGACAAAAACACTTACGGCGATTGCTATATTGCAGCTGGTGGAGCGGGAAGTACTAAAATTAGATAATCAAGTATCCCAATATATCAAACATCCCTACAATTCAAAAATTAACATAAGACAGCTGGTGAGCCACACGTCAGGAATCCCAAACCCAATTCCATTACAATGGACTCATCTTGCAATTCACCATGAAAAATTTAATGAAAACGAGGTCCTCTCTCAAGTTCTTAGGACTAATTCCAAAACGGATGATTTACCAGGAAAGAAATACAAATATTCCAACATTGGTTACTGGTTACTTGGAAAAGATATAAAACAGTTTCTTTATCAGAAACAAAAAATAAATTCGAACCAGTATATTCAGATGAGCCTTGGGTGGCATATAGATGAAATGGATGGTTCTTATTATTATAAAGAAGGTGGCGGCGCAGGATTTCACTGTGAAATGAGAATTTATCCTGATCACGGGTTGGCGTCGGTGGTGATGGTAAATAGAACCTCTTTTAATACAAGAGAGCAACTAACTGAACTCGATAAAAGTATATTAAACGCGTGAAGCTAGTAAATTCGCGTTTATTAATTCTGATAATATTGCCATAATTTTCAAACGCAACAAAACTACTATATAATCAGACGAAAAATATTATTAATTTCACTTGTTATGATTCACCGTGATCACGACATTGCCTGTTTTTTGGCCTGTTTCAACGTATTTATATGCTGCCACGATTTTCTCTAGTGGAAATTTTCTATCTATCACCGCTTTAAATTTATCTTGCTCTATAACGGACTTTATCAGCAGTAAACTTCTCTTTATATTTACTGGCATCGGAAATATAGTTTTTTTGTTTTCAAAAATAAATTTTAAAATTGGTGTAATGAAAGGCAAGAAAATATTTTGAGCCATATATCCCAAGTCTGTAGAAATATATATACCTCCAGGCTTTAGAAGATGCTTGCATTTAAAAAAAGAACTTTTACCGACGGCATCAAAAACGAATTCATATTTATCTTCACTTTTTGTAAAATCTTCTTCGGTATAATCAATAACTTTGTTCGCACCAAGTGATTTGACCAACCCGGTATTTTTCGTACCACATACCGCCGTAATATTGACATCCAAATTTTTTAAAAGTTGAATAGCGGCCGAACCAATCGCGCCTGTCGCTCCGTTGACAAGAACATGTTGCCCTTTCTTGAGGTTCACCTTATTGATGATATTGTACGCATAATGCGCCCCTTCGGGACTGGCAGCGGCTTGTTCGAATGAGATATTATTCGGCATTGTTACGGCGTTGTCTTCTTCTGCCGTCAAATATTGAGCATGCGATTCCGCACCTGAATCATCAAATCCAAAAACTTTATCGCCTACTTTTAGAGACAGGATATTTTTACCAATCGCTTCTACTTCTCCCGCAAAATCAGTGCCGGTAATTTGTTTTTTGGGTTTCAATAACCCTGTTGCTATTCTCATAAAAAAAGGAATTGCCCTGATAGTTGCGCAGTCAGTCCTGTTTACGGTGGTGGCATGTACTTTGATCAAGACTTCATTATCTTTAGCAGTTGGCTTTTGAACTTCCCTTAATTCAAGAACATCAGGCGGTCCATACTTTGTAAAAATAATTGCTTTCATCGATGAGCCTTTAATTTAAAACAGAAATCACAATTTTTCCTTTATGAAGTCCCTGCCCGAAATAGCGCATTGCATTAGGCACTTCGTGTAATTGAAAAACTTTGTCGATGGCAGGTACCAATTTATCTGCTTCGATAAGCTCCTTCAAATAATCTAATCCCTTATTCGGCCCCTCCATCACAATGCAAAACTTCCTGCTCTCGCGAGTAAACATTGAGAGGAAATTTTGAAACATTATCGGCAGTATACCTGATCCCCCAATCATCACGTAGGTTCCACTCGGCCTTAAGGTCCTTTTATAATCGGAAATAGAACAATTAGATTGACAATCAATAATCAGATCAAATTGTTCACCAGTATTCGTATAATCCGTCTGAGCGAAATCTATGACATGGTCCGCACCAAGCGCGCGAATGGTATCCAGTTTGTGCAAAGCGTCTACTCCAGTAACTTCTGTTTTGAATAGCTTGGCAAGTTGAACTGCAAAGGTGCCTACGCCGCCGCCAGCCCCATTAACCAGAACCTTCTGCCCTGGTTCAAGTTGTCTGCATTTTCGCAGCCCGTGCAAGGCGAGAACACCCGCTTGCGGTACCGCAGCGGCTTCTTCAAAAGCCGCATTTTCCGGCATCCATTCAAGTGCCGTTTCTGAAACGCAGGTAAACTCTGCAAATCCGCCCCAGTTATCCCAAAGATCACCAAAAACTTTATCACCCGGTTGGAAACGCTTAACGCGGGCACCAATAGCTTCAACAGTCCCCGCGATGTCGGCACCTAAAATCTGTTTTTCTGGCTTTGGTTTTAAAAGTCCAAACATGAGGCGGTTTATAAACGGTGTACCATTCAAATATTCCCAGTCCCAGGAATTGATGGATGATGCATGTACTTTTACAAGCACCTCATCATCTCTTGGAGTAGGTTTTGATACTTCTCTAAGATGCAGACTATCTGCTGATCCATATTGGTTAAATAAAATCGCTTTCATAGCCGCCTCTCTGAATATTGCCTATTTCTCGGAGCCACTTCCCAAGTTCCCTTGCGTAGCCTGCTCGATTGCTTCGGTAGCACCGAAATCATGCGAGGGCAGGATAACGAGGCCCGGGAGCTTCTCTTTCAAGCTTCTCACCTTCGCATAGGACAAACGTAACTCCATCTCATCTCCTGTCCCCGGTACTACATCCTGATCGATCAGGCTCGCTTCGTAGGTTAGGTCACTAACGAGCAATATTGGTGCTCAACCTTTGTTACGTATTAGCATTGAGAGCGATCCCGGCGTATGCCCTGGTGTCGGTAACAAAATCATCGAGCTGTCACCAGCAACATCAAAAATCCCTTCGAACCCATCAGAGAGCGGATCGTCGGTGGACTCAAACGTTATTGGCTGCCATTTCGCCCTCGGAATTTCGATATGGTCCCGAAGAATCCATTCGTGTTCAGGGTGAGGTTTTGACAATTGCGCCCATTCTCTTGCGCCCACGATTAGCGTAGCCTGCGGGATGTGAGCGATACCACCGACATGATCAAAGTGAAGATGTGAAATCACAGCTGTGCGGATGTCGCTGACAGATAGGCCGTTAGTCGCCAATACTCGGTCGAGACGATCCTTCTCCGTAATGTGGAAACGGAATATCCACCGCAAAAGAAATTGGCCGATTTGGCTCGAAATATAACCCTTGTCAGCCGCAATCGCCGGGTCCAGCCCTGTGTCGAATAATAGGGAGCCCTCGCGGTGGTCAATCAGGAAGTAATTTATTGGCAGTTTCACCCATCTTCTCGACATGAAAATCCACCATAGCTTTGGCAACCAACTGCCATATCGATGTTCTCTGTGTTGCTCGGCCCAACCTGAACTTAAAACATGTAAAGACCTAATCGCTTGTCCCGTCTCAGTTGCCTTCTTTGGTGTTATCATTTCTTCGGTTATCACCATTAACGGTCCTCCACTACCTTTAAAAAGGGAGCGTCACAGCGGTCTTTGCCTCCCAATCAGGCCATCTTATCGTCTCAAGATATAGCATTTAGTGAAAAACTAAACATTGATTGGGATCAATGTGGTCGCAAATGACTTCAATTATAAGATGAGAGAAACATCCCGTTCCGTTTCTTTGCAGCGGTTTGGAACACGCTGCTTCGGCACAATACTTGTAAGATTGTGTTGGAGGAAAATGCGCTTCTGATCGAGCTATCCCAGTCGAAGCAGGCTTGACACCGAGCAAAGCGATACGTTTCGTGGATGCTTTAAGATAAGGACGTGATATTACAATGAACGGCGCGATATTCTTTTCAAGCAGGTATGGTAGCACCGCCCAATATGCCGGGTGGATCAGCGACGCGACTGCCTTACCGGTGTTCGATGTGAACGATGCCAATGCCGATCCAACATATTACGATTTCTTGGTCCTTGGAAGCCCGGTGATCTACCACAAGCTACTGATCCACAAGTGGGTAAAGCGAAACCTGATCCGCATAAAGGCCAAACCAATAATCATGTTTACTGTATCCGGGGCTCCGGCCGGCCAAAAGCTGGATGGCTGGATTGCTGCCAGCCTGCCGGGAGACTTCATCGCGCGGATGACCCATGTTGCGTTGCGCGGGAGACAAAACCCAAAGGATCTCCATTTCTACGACCGGATGATGCTGATCATCGGTGGATTGATAAACCCCGATCCCGTGGCACGTCGGGAAGAAATGGAGGGCTTTGACTTCATGGACAAAGCCAGCATCGCGCCAGTTGTGAAACTGGTTCAGCAGTTCCAATCCACCGAACAGGACCCTCCGACATAGGTCAGCTATTTTCATTAAGTTGGCTCGTGGAGTAACACCAAAGTGAACAAAACTCATCACCGCTAAATTTGCGCACACAAACCCGCCTTGCGTATTTAACATCAGACATCGTCACTACCATCCACGAAGGACGTCAACCTCTAAAATTAAATGCAGCCAATCTTCAAAAAAACAACAGCCCTACCTACAGACTGGATGAGACAGCGTCAGATGTATAATTTTATATTGCATCGATCTATCGGAAGTAAAATTTCTTCAAACCTGGTTAGTTCAGAATGGTGAGACCGACAATCCTGTAATTCTAAATTTACTCGATAAAATCTCCGCATTGCTGTTAGATGGTGTCCTCGATGATGAAGAAGCAGGCAATCTATTTTCTATACTTCATCATATATCAAGAGAGAAAACGGAACTTGGAGAAATTGCAAAAACCACAAACCTTCCAATTTGTAAGCCTGCTCCTCAAATAATTGTTAGTGAAAACTCTTTTTTGTTTACCGGCACATGTTTGTTCGGAACACGAAAAGATTGCCAAGAAGCAATATTGTCTCTGGGTGGAGTAAATGCGTCCAGTGTCACGAAAAAATTAGACTAACTGGTTTTGGGTACGTACGTTACAGAAAGTTGAGCGCATGAGAATTTCGGGCGAAAGATAGAGAAAGCGATGAAATATAGGGATGCTGGATCATCAATTTCAATAATCACTGAAGAGCACTGGCTTAAAGAATGTGGGCTATAATCTGAAGAAATTCTAATACAATGAGCCGCCTATTTACTTTTAGCTGTCCTTTATAAGAAAATCAGATATCCGTAGTTTTTTTGATCTCTCACGTTAGCCAATACGTAATTTGTATACAGGAAAACTAGCCGAGACTTTGGGTGAAATTGCCTCAAAACATGCAAATAATATGTTCTCTATCCGCTACTTCGCTGATATTAACTCCCTAGCTCTTTGATAGTTAAACACTATACTGATGGTCGTAAAATTGACCTGGTTCGATGAAGAGTAGATGGTGGTGTAGCAAGGTACCACCGGCATAGTCTCAGTTGATCAAAAGTAGGTTTGAGAAGTTTGTGTAGTTTTTCCTTAGTTGACCTTGACGAGGTGTGAGAAGGCATCCCCGGCAAAATCTCAGATGAACATTAGTAGGTATGTGAAGTTTGTGTAACTTTTCCTCAACAAAACTTGACGAGGTGTGGGAAGGCACCTCCGGCACGGTCTCAGTTGATCAAGGGTAGGATTAGTAAGTTTGTGTAGTTTTTCCTTAGGTGACCTTGACGAGGTGTGGCAAGGCACCTCCGGCAGGGTCTCAGTTAACTAAGAATAGGTAGAGTCTGTTCCTTAGATGAACTTGACGAGGTGTGGAAAGGCACCTCCGGCAGGGTCTTAGGTGCTCAAGAACTGACAGGAGGTTATTAGTGTGGTTTTTCCTTAGGTGACCTTGACGGGGTGTAGCAAGGCACTTCCGGCAAGGTCTCAGTTGACTAAGAGTAGGTGAGGGTTTGTGGTAGCTTTTTCCTTAGGTAAACTTGACGAGGTGTAGCAAGGCACCTCCGGCACAGTCTCAGGTGAGCAAAAAAGATATAGGTAGTTTTTTCTCTGTTGACCTTGACGAGGTGTGGGAAGGCACCTCCGGTAGGGTCTCAGTCGATAAGAGGTCACTAGTCCTCCATAGACCTCGACGAGGTGTGGGGAGATGCGAGGGGATGGTCTCTGGTGTTTTTCCCTGTTAAACAGGGAATTTACAGGGAAAAATGATTATAAATGAAGAATTGGACAAGATTCGCTATAGAATACAGCTCAAACCAAGGCATAAAAAGAGATTTTCCCTAAATTCATAACAGGGAAATATAACCCAATAAACAGAGATCAAAGAGAAAATAACGATGTACATTTTTGAATATTAACTATATTAATCTTAAAAAACAGTTTGGACTTTCTTATTTATGTTATTCAGATTTATCATCGCCGCCATGGCAACCACCATTTTGTCTTCAAATGTTTCAGCCCAACAATGGGCACCGCCCGGAGATGCTAACTTACGACGCGATGTAGAACTCTTAAAAACCTATAATATTATTCGTGGCCCATTAAATACTTGGCCTATTAGTTGGAAACAAATAACCAATAATATCAATGTGAATGGGGATAATTCATATCCAACACATGTGATACGAGCTATTGATAGGGTTAAAAGAAAAATCCCCAACAAAGGATTTCGCGCTTCTGCAACCGCGCGCTACACAAATGAACCGAGCTTGGTACGTGGTTTCGGTGATAGCGCAAGATCAGATGCGGATTTGACAGTGGCCGCAGCCTTCACAGAAGAGAAAATTGAAGCCAACGTTTCTGTAAATTATAGAGATAATGTTAGCAATAATCATGTTAATTTCGACAATTCTTACATAGCAACTCATTTAGGTAATTGGTCCTTATACGCTGGAGCAATAGACCGTTGGTGGGGACCAGGACAGGACAATACGTTATTATTAAGTACGAATGCTCGACCCATGATGTCTGCAGGGCTACGACGAAATGATCCTAAAGCATTTAAAAGTAAATGGCTTAGCTGGATTGGGCCATGGACCTGGGATATGTTTGTTGCCAATATGGGTGATGATCGAGTTATTTCTGATGCGTTGTTGGTGGGAATGCGATTAGGGTTTGAACCTTTCAATAATTTTGAAGTTGGATTATCACGCACACTGCAGTTATGCGGAGAAGGCAGACCTTGTAATTTTAATTCATGGACTCAGGCTTTAATTGTTGTAGGGGATCTTGAAAATGGTGCAGTAGCAGTTGATCCAGGAAATCAATTGGCCAGTATTGACCTCTCTTACTCAATGAATTTCGGAAATAAAAGTTTAAAGATTTATGCTGAAGGAACTGCTGAAGATGAAGTCTTAATCCCGACACAATATGGACGTCTGGTTGGCAGTACACTGGTTAGCCCTATTGGAAAGAACGGAGATAATTTAAGCCTTAATGTAGAACTAAGTGATACAAGCGCAGTCAAGTTCTTCTTTTTCGGCCAGCGCTTTCCTGGTTCATTATATAATCATGCAAATTATAAAACAGGTCACCGTTTTGATAATAGAACTTTAGGCCATAGTTTGGATAGTGGTAGTAAACTGGCTTCAGTAACTGCTATTTATACTCACAGTGAAGGAGACAATTATCGGGTTACCTTCCGGAGTGCTACAATAAATTGGGAGGATGTTTCCAGAAATATTGTTAGCTCTGGACGCCAAAAATACCAAAGCCTAGAATTATCGGCTTCCAAATTGTTTAACTTTGGTTATTTAGAAGCCAATATGAGTTTTCAATCCAAGTCCGTTACGTTGACACAAGGAGTTCTACCACGTTTTGTTGGTGGATTAACTTGGCGTATTAATATTTAAAAAACTGATTATGAACATATTATATTTCCATCAACATTTTTCGACACCAAGTGGATCCAGCGGTACGCGCTCTTATGAAATGGCCCGCCGCCTGGTTGCTGCTGGACATAAAGTTACTGTGGTTTGCGGATCCCATATTGGCGGAACAACAGGATTAAATAATCAGTTTGTCAAAGGTAGGCGCACAGGAGTCATTGACGGAATTTGCATTATTGAATTTCAGCTCAATTATGCAAACCGCGATGGTTTCATAAAGAGAAGCTGGTTATTTCTATTATTTGCAATCAAAAGTATTAGCGTTGCTCTTTTTCAGAAAGCCGATCTGGTTTTTGCAACTTCTACCCCGCTGACTGCGGGAATACCGGGCATAGTCGCGCGCTGGATTAAAGGTACTCCTTTCATTTTTGAAGTACGTGATCTTTGGCCTGAGCTACCTAGAGAGATGAAAGTAATTACAAACCCTGTGATATTGAGTTTAATGAGCTTTTTAGAATGGTTAAGCTATAAGTCAGCACACCGACTAATTGGTTTGTCTCCTGGCATTGTTGAAGGAATAATTCGACATAATATTGATGCGAACAAGGTAACACTTATTCCGAATGGTTGCGATCTAGATATTTTTGCATCAAAAGAAAATTCCTGGCGTCCAGCAGGAGTGACAGATGATGAGTTAATGGCCGTTTTTACGGGCACACATGGTATCGCAAACGGACTTGATGCGGTGCTTGATGTTTCAATTATTCTTAAAAACCGGTACGCAAAAAAAATAAAAATAGTGTTAGTGGGTCAAGGTCGGGAAAAAGAAAAATTACGTAAGAGAGCGGCAGCAGAAAATCTCGACAATATAATATTTATGGATCCTGTACCAAAGAATCGATTAGCAGGGTTAATGGCCAGCGCAGATGTTGGATTGCAAATCCTTGCTAATGTTCCCGCTTTTTATTACGGCACATCTCCCAATAAGTTTTTTGATTACTTGTCCTCCGGATTACCCGTTTTAACAAATTACCCAGGATGGGTAGCCGATCTGATCAGTGAGCATGAATGTGGTTTTGTCGTACCACCGGAAAACGCTAATGAATTTGCAAATGTGCTGATCTTGGCAAGTCAGAATAAAGAAATATTAACTAAGATGAGGCAAAATTCAAAAACACTTGCAGAAAAACACTTTGCAAGAGATAAGCTTGCAGATCAGTTCTTATGCTGGCTCGAGGGAGAAGATAAAAAGTAATCCATGTCAACTAACTGTACCTCGTCAGAACAAGTTGGGCTAAATAAGTGTATTGCATAAGAGAGTGTTTTAGTTTCATTATAGTGAAGAAGGAACGAAGATGACCCGTAAACATTCTATAAAATTCGGCAAGGCTGGGAAGTGTCGAGAAAACAGTTAAGGATATACACTGCGCTACCCGACGCAACTATGGTGAGGAAGAAAATATCCACATTCTCTCTGAAGATAGCGCGGTGAGAGAGGTATTATTACAACGGATGCGCCGGGATGTCGGGACACTGTAATTGATGGCGAAAATGGGTTTTTAGTGCCAATTAAAAGTGGTAATTCTGTAGCAGATAAAATGATGGAATTTATTGAAAATACTGTTCGTGTAGAAGAAATGGGCATGAGTTCATACAAACTAGCGGTAGCAAATTATAACGTTCATGAAGTGAATGACACTATTTTAAAGCAGATGAAATTAATTTAATATGGGAATAATAATATGAAAATTGCTATTTTTGGCGCATCTGGGTTAGGACGGGAGGTTGCAGATATATGCGTGGAAATTGGATATACAGAAATAGTTTTCCTTGTGAAAGATGAAAATGAAAAATGTATATGGCCCAATGAGGTGTTAGTAGATAATAAGGAAAATGTAGGTGACTTGCAAAAAAGAGGATTTGTTTTTGCTATTGGCATTGGCGATCCAAAAATTCGTAAAATTGTAGCAGAAAAACACGCAAATTTAAATTACCCAAATATTATTCATCCTACGGCTACTTTTGGTTTAAATCAGCGGAATGATATAGAAAAATCAAAAGGTATAGTTATTACCGCTGGTTGCAGAATTACGAACAATATTTCATTTGGTGATTTTGTTTTTGTGAATGTTAATGTTACAATTGGTCATGATTGTATCATTGAAAATTTTGTATCTTTTATGACAAGTGCAACGATTTCAGGGAATGTGCATATTAAAAGGGGAGCGTATATTGGGTGCAATGCATCAATTATCCACGGCACTCCTGCGAATAAAATCGTTATTGGAACTTTTTCTACCATTGGAATTGGAGCTGTCGTTATTAAAAATATTAAAGATGAAATTACGGTTTATGGTAATCCAGCTAGAAAACTGATGTAAGGATAGCTTCTGTGCCTAATATTACCCATATAGAAACTTATTATCCTAAGAAAATACTGAGTAATTATGATCTTGAGGATATTGACGATGGTTATGATGCTGAAAAAGTAACTAAAAAACTTGGCATTAGAAATAGGTTTGTTGTAGATAAAGAAACTGCTTTAGATTTGGCCGTTAGAGCCTGCGAGAAACTGGTAAAAAAAGTAGATGTTTCTTCGATTGATTATATAATCCTCTGTACTCAAAGCCCGGAATATTTTTTACCAACCACTGCATGCATTTTGCAGCATAAACTAGGATTGAGTACGAACTGTGGTGCCTTTGACTTTAACCTAGGTTGTTCGGGCTACATATATGGTTTATCCCTTGCTAAAGGCTTGATTTGCTCAAACCAAGCAAAGAAGGTTCTTCTTGTAACTTCAGAGACTTACACTAAGCATATCAATCAGAAAGACGTGGCAAATAGAAGCATTTTTGGTGACGCTGCAACGGCAACCTTAATCGAGTATTCCGAAGATGATAATTTAGGGGAATTTGTTGTTGGAACCGATGGAAGCGGGGCAGAACATTTGATAATAAAAAATGGAGGCTTAAAAAATCCCAATAAGGATGGTACGGACAATGATTACCTCTATATGAATGGTCCAGAAATATTTAATTTCACCATTAATTCTGTTCCTTCTCTGGTTCAAAAGATTTTGGATAGGAACGATCAGTGTGTTGATACGATTGATTATTCCGTTTTTCACCAAGCTAATGAATTTATGCTTAAACACCTACGTAAGAAATGCAAAATTCCCAAAGACAAATTTTATTTAAATATGAAGAATGTCGGAAATACTGTTTCATCGACAATACCAATTGGATTAAAAGCGGCTATGGAAGAAAAACTTATTAGGAATAAAAATAAAGTATTGATTGTAGGCTTTGGTGTAGGCTATTCATATGGCGGAACTGTTATCACGCTAAATACTAAGGATTAAAAATGACGAGAGATGAATTCCTACTTGAATTAGCAGAGCTATTAGAAATTGATGAAGTATTACACATTGATACTTCTTTACAAGATATGGAGGAATTTGATTCTCTTGCAATAATGTCACTGATCGCTCTTATTGATGACAATTTTGATATGACTGTATCCGGCGAAAAGCTAGGTGAGTGTGGTACGGTTACAGATCTAATTGCTTTGATAGGGGAAGATAAATTTAAATAATTTTTTTTAACTGAGGCCTATCTATGGCGTTTTTTAAATATAACAAAGCTATAATTTCAGGGATTACATCTTGTTATCCAGAAAATGTAATAAAAAACATTTCTGCTTCTCCTGTGCTTACGGAGAAAGAAGCAGAGAAAATTATTTCTGTTACTGGAATTAGAGAACGTCGTTTTGCATCTGATAATGTGTGCGCGTCAGATTTGTCATTTCAAGCCGCCGAAAATCTATTAAATGGCCTCGACATAGATCGTAATAGTATTGACGTATTAATATTTCTGTCACAAACACCTGATTACCTTTCTGTTCCTGCAACATCTTGTATCCTTCAGGATAGGTTAGGTTTATCGACCGAGACGGCGGCATTTGATGTTGCGTTAGGTTGTTCTGGACTGGTATTCGCACTTTCTACTGCGTACTCATATGTTGAATCCGGGGCAAATAGAGTATTATTGCTGGTGGGGGAAACGATGAGCAGATTTACATCATTGCAAGATAAATCTACTGCTCTTTTATTTGGTGATGGTGCGGCAGCTATTTTAATTGAAAATTCAAAAGATCGCAGTGATAGTTATTTTTCTTTAAGGACAAATGGCTCAGGGGCTGACGCTATAAAAATCCCCAGCGGCGGATATCGTGATCCAGCCAATTCCGAGAACATTAAAGTCAAAAGATTTGACGATGGCAGTCTTCGATCTGGCCTAGATGTTGCCATGGATGGACTAAAAGTTTTCGACTTTACGATGAATGAAGTTGTAAAAAATATTAAATCAGTTTTGTCTTATGCTGAAGTCACTATAGAAGATGTTGATATGTTTGCTTTTCACCAAGCTAATATGTTTATGCTTGATATGTTCGCTAAGAAGTTAAAAATACAAAAAAAAAGAATGCCTACATCCATTGAAAAATATGGAAATACGAGCACCGTTTCAATACCACTTACAATAACTGATGCTATGCAAAACAGAACAAACGCTATAGAAAATACTATTATGTGTGGTTACGGAGCAGGATTGTCATGGGGATCAGCGTTGATTAATTTGGAAAACTGCAAATATTATGATCATATTGAATATAAGTTAAAATTATGAGCTTTATTAACGATTTTAAACTTCATGATCAAAAAATTCTTATCACAGGCGCTTCTTCTGGATTAGGCCGAGAGATTGCCGTTGCATGTAGTGAAGTGGGCGCAAATGTAGCTTTGGTTGGGAGAAATGACGCAGCCCTCCAAGAAACTATGGCTTTGATGAAAAAAGGGGAACATTACAGTTACATATGTGACGTTACGGATGGTTTTGCCTTAGGTGAATTATTTAATGCTATAAAGAATGATATGGGACCAATATCAGGTTTCGTGCATTCTGCCGGAATAGAACTTACTTTACCTTTAAAAGCGAACTCTATTGAAAAATATAGAAATATTTTGGATGTAAATTTGATAGCGGCCCTAGAATTAAGTCGTTATGTGGTGAAAAAGAAATACAGAGATGAAAAGGTAAGTATAATTTTTATCTCATCAATAATGGGGATAGTTGGGTCTCCTGCGCTAACGGCATACTCTGCTTCTAAAGGAGCACTTATTGCGTCTTCTAGATCTGCTGCAATGGAATATGCCGACAAAGGTGTGCGATTTAATTGTATATCCCCAGGACATATAGATGGTACAAAAATGGCCTATGAATTATTCGATAAGCTTTCACCAGAGGCTAAGAATGACCTAGTCTTAAAGCATCCATTGGGCTTAGGAAAACCTCGCGATGTTGGCAATGCAAGTGTGTTCTTACTGTCGAATGCATCCTCTTGGATTACGGGTATTAACTTGGTAGTTGATGGCGGGTATAGCGCCCAATAAATTGGAGCTGATTATTTTCTATTGCCAAAATTTTCTTTATCAATTACCGGAATATTTGGAAATATTGAATATAAGACATTACTCTCAGGAAAAAAAACCACCCACACTGTGATAAACATTAGCATTATGTCACCGAAGAAACTTCTATTTCTCTTGTACCATAATTCAAGGGTTGTCTTTGCTGGGATGATTTCATTTTTGTAGCAATAATCATAACTCTGTGCATTTAACAGAATTGTTTCTTCGTCGCGAAAAACGATAGATCCAATTCCTGTTATACCCGGTCTGAGGCCAATAAATACTTCTGCATATTCGTCAGGGTACCATGAATGTACTTTAATCATTTGTGGCCTTGGACCCACAAAGCTCATTTTACCGAATAATATATCCAATAATTGTGGTATTTCATTTATTTTGGATTTCCGGAGGAAGCCCCCAAAAGGTAATATCCTGGGATCGTCTTTAAGTGTATAGCTTCCGCCTTCCATGTTTGGGCTATCTTCAAGCATGGAGGCGAATTTTGTTATTGTGAAAATTTTGTTGTCCAGTCCGATACGATCCTGACGGTAAAATATCTTATTTTCACCGGAGAAACGCAAAGCGATCACTACTGGAAGTAGGATTGGAGAAAGTATAATCAATAAGATTAGGGCTACAAAGAAATCAAAAAAGCGTTTCATTCAAGATCCATATTATTTATTAGCGACATTCATCACTTTCTTGATGGCGTTACACATTGCGTTCATTTCTTGGACGCTTAGCGTATGATGCACGGGAAACATAAAAGATGTTTCTCCTAAGGCGCGGGCGTTTGGTAAATAAGCTTCGGGTCGATAATTTTCGGGACCGTCGAATGCATTCTCAAGGTAAATTTCGGAGCAAGCTCCGTCGATTACCGGAACGCCTTCTGATCTTAATGCTTCACGAACTTTGTCCCGATCCCATCCAACTCTTAAATTTTCAGGAACAATATAAGCGTAATATTTATAATAGACATGATTGCTCCCTTGATCGGGCAATGGCGTGCGAAATGAAGTAAATTCTTTAAAGCACTCGGTTAAAATATCGGCATTTCTTTTGCGAATTTCCAGCCACTGGTCTAATTTTCCCAGTTGGCAGACCCCTATGGATGCCTGCATTTCAGTGAGACGCCAATTGGTGCCAAAACCTTCTGCCAACCACCTAAATCCCGGTGGGTGTTCATAATTATAAACTTTGTCATATCCTCTTCCATGATCTTTATATGACCAAGCTTTGTTCCAATAACTTTTGTTATTGGTAACCAGCATACCGCCTTCACCGCCTGTCGACATGATTTTATCCTGGCAAAATGAAAAGCTTCCAATATGACCAATGCTCCCTAAAGGGCGATTTTTATAAGTTGAGCCATGGGCCTGCGCACAATCTTCTATGATAAATAAATCATGTATCTTAGCCAACTCCATTATTGGATCCATATCACATGGCCAACCAGCAAGATGTACAACTATTACGGCTTTTGTTTGAGAGGTTATTTTTTCCACGATTGTTTCAGCGCTCATATTACCGCTATCACAATCAACATCACAAAAAACAGGCCTTGCACCACAAACGACTATTGCGCTAACACTGGCAAAAAATGACCTCGATGTTACGATTACTTCATCTTCTGGCTTGATATCAATGGCTTTTAGGGCAAGTTCCAGAGAGACGGTGCCGTTTGCAACTGCGACACCGTACTGCGCACCACATAACTTAGAAAATTTTTCTTCAAATTCTGCACATTTAGTCCCCCCCCAATAATTTACTTTACCGGACCGTAATACCTCCGCGACTGCGGCGATTTCATCTTCTTCGTAAACAGGCCAAGGTGAAAAAGATGTTCCACATGCCTTTGGGCCACCGTTAATCGCTAATTCGATTTGAGACATTGATAATTCACCTATAATTAATCTGCTGTTACGCCGTGCCCCTCAAAGACATTCTTGACATACCAGTCATAGGTCCGTGAAAGGCCGTCATCGAGGCTTACTGTTGATTGGTAGCCGGTAAGCGATATTGCCTTTGTCATGTCTGGACAGCGGCGCAAAACAGACCCTTCAGTTTCTGGCATAAAGGTTAACCCCTCACCAATGCTTGTGGCTTTAAGTATACCATTGGCCAAAGTTTCCATATTGATCTCATTGTCGGTTGATCCTAAATTCAAGGAGATTCCCTCACATTCAGGGGTCAAAATAACCCTTTCCAATAGATCAACGGCATCTTCAATATAACAAAACGTCCGCTTGTGAGTGGGCGAATATACCTTTAAGGGCAAATCGTTACTTTCGAGGGTATGAGAGCGTTCAAGCAAGATAGGAATAACATGTGACATACCCATACGCGGCCCGTATACATTGTGGGGACGAATAATGGTGAAGGGCACCTTTGAGTGCTGGCACATAGCTTCGCCGTAAATTTTGGATAGCATATACGAGGTTCTTGGTTCGGATAGATTCGTAATTGCGAGTGGGGTGTCTTCAGGTGTTGGGATCGGTAGATCAAAATATTTTAATGTTCCTGCATAAATCTCACTGGTCGACGTAAATACGAGGCGGTTAAGATCATCCTGCAACTGTGCAAATTCAATAATATTTGACAACAACTCAACATTTTTTGTTAATACTTCATATGGACGTCCTAATACGTGGGGCACCCCAATAATTGCCGCGAAATGGTAAATTACATCATAATCTTTATCCAAGCGTTGAATGAATGATTTATTGAGCAAATCTTCCTCAATCATTACGACGTTATCAAGCGCGAGAAACGCTGCTAAATCTGGATCTTTTGCTGCACGGGCAAAGTTATCAAGCAGATGAATTTCGTGTCCGCTTTTGTTTAGTTTTTCTGCTAAATGAAGACCAATGAATCCGGCTCCACCTGTTATTAATATTTTACTCATTTAGTGCCTTTTCCTATGAATTGAATATCTACATTATTTTTCGCGCCGTCAAATATTTGCTTCTGTGTTAATACATTGTGAGCATCTAAAAACGTAACAGGATTTCCGTTTGACCAATCAAATAAATCAATGTCGCGATATTCTGCATGTTGAACTGCAAAAACCACAGCGTCGATGTTCTCTAAAGAAGGGAGCGTGTCATGCACAGTTCTTTCTAGCTCTTCCCAATAATTGAGGAGTGGGTCATGAGCTACCACGGTTGCTCCTTCTTTCTCTGCCTCAATCACAAATGGTTCTGATGGTGAATATCGTGTGTCACCAACATCCTGCAAATAACTGATACCTAATAACAAAATAATTTTACCTTCAAGATTGCCACCCAATTGGCTTTTAGCCTTGGCAAGAGCTTTCAAGGGCATTTGTTTGTTTGCAGAGACAGCGCTTTTGCAAAAAGGAAATTCCATACCTTCAATGCCAAAAAGCTCACGTGCTCCGATATCTACGAAATGCGGATCTTTGGTTAAGCAATATCCTCCAACGCCAAAGCCAGGAAACCTAATATTGTTATGAGTAGGTCTCATCCTGATCGCGTCAAGTACCTGAAATAGATCAACTCCAACCGCTTCAGCAAAACTTCCCCATTCTTGAATAAGCGCTATGTTAGCCGCGCGATAACTGTTTTCAAGTACCTTTGCCGTTTCGGAAGCTGTTGTCGAATGAAGCCGAGTTAACGGATAATTTTCGACATCTATTACATCTGATAGAAATGCCTCCGCTGCATCGGCTGCATCATCCGTTGCGCCTGAATACACACGCCAAAACTTGACAATCGATTTATAGTAATTTTTCCCTGGCATGACGCGTTCGTATGAATGGGCAATCATTACGCTATCCCCATCAAGCCCTCTCTTCACCATAGATTCCCGTATTTCCGGAACTACTACTTTCTCACAAGTCCCCGGGGGAACGGTTGTTTCAATCAGGATCAATGTCCCGGGTTTTATTCTCGTTCCTACTGTTTTAAGCGCATTTCGAAAACCATCAAACGATGCTGTGTGTGTACCATCTTCTAGCTCAATAACATCCAAATGAATATCAACCACAATAATATCAGCTCGCGAGTAAATAGCTGGATCTGAAGTCGCCTTAAGATTACCCCGATTTATTACCCTAGTAAATGCTTGTTCAAGATCGACATCATTGGTTACAAGTGGAAGTTTTCCATTGTTGACGGCCGTAATTTTTTGTTCCCCAGCCCCGTTGGGTAGATCAACCCCAACTACATTATAGCAAGGTTCTCCATCTTTATCTTGCGCGTCTGCAACGGCGATTGCCATTGCCATGCCCACAAAACCAAGCCCCTGAACACTAACGATCGGCAGCTTTCGATTGAATAAAATTTCACTCATTGCAAATTTACCTAAAAGTTTCTCGCGTATATCTTGCCCAAATACAACACATTAACAACATAATAAATACAAATTCTGAATTATCTCTTAAATATCCTCATCTTCGATTTGTATTTTCGTAATTATTTTTGCGGTTCCATTAAGTTCACCGCGAACTTGTATAGAGGAACCTTGTTTTACCTGCAGATACTTTAAAGAATGGAAAGATTTTGTTTCACAATTTGATGTGAAATTTGTATCGGAGCTTAATTCAGTTCTTAAACCTGAGAACATCCAACAATTCGCACTTATTTTCTCTATTTTTTCGCCGCCTTCACCTAAATTCCACCTTAAACACCAATCTGTCGCAGGTCCTGAAAGTTTATCAATCACTTCGATATAATATTTATTCATATACACAATGCGACTATGTATATTCTTACGATAGTCGACATACTTGCAAGTTATTGAAGTGAACCTTTGGTCACCTGATACCGACCATTCCCCCCTCAGCCAACTACCGAACAAAAACCGACCTATAACCGGCATTTGGTCTTTACCATCAAACTGAACAGTATTATGCCCAACAACCCCCTTAAAGGAATTTAATAAAGACTGATCGCCAGAAGAATAACTGTAGGTACCTGCATCAATTAATATATTCTTTCCCTTAGACCAAAGATCAAAATGCATTGCATCAGAATGTGCGGGCCTATCCTTATAATAAGGTAATCTGAATAAAAACCAAGTATTGTCATCATTTTGGGAAACCGCTATATAATATCCACCAATCGGAAACAATTTAGATACCCTTTTTTTAATGGCATATTCTGATTTCTTAATGTCACCCAAAAGCCATTTTGCGTGATCATCCCATTCGCCCGCCTCATAGTATGTTTTTCCGTGGAACACTAAACCTGATAGCTGAACAATTGACTTGAAATTTCTGTATTTTGAAACACCATAGTTTAAGATGTGTGCACCATCATTGCCTCCCATGTTAGGAACGTCTCCGCTTAATGGATCGGTAAACCAGAACAACCAATCAGACGCAGCTTTTAATTTTGAATACATCTGATTACTGAATGCTTGCATTTTAAGATGTCTACGCCAGATTTCACAGAAACAAAATACATCTAACATTATTCTATGATACACTGGGGAATGCTGCGAGAAAGAACCATCAGAATAAATCAAATTATCACAAGCCCATTCAAGTAAACGATTGCCTTTCTCAATACTCTTTCGTGCAAATTTTTGTTGTCGATCAGTAAGATCATTTTTACTCAACAACCAAGACCCACCGACATATAAAGCCACGGCCTCACTGGTTAAATGATTATTTCTTTGTGCTTGAGCATAGTATGTTGTTGAAATAATGCGCTCGAGATGATGTTCAACAAATTCGACACAACGTGGCTGACATGATTGAGTCTCATTTAGAATTTTCAAAGTTGAAATAAAATGCAGTAGACGAATAGAAGTCTCTTGTGCACACTTCCACTGTATACCTTGGTTCGGTGGGTTCTCAGCACACCAATTATTTATCCAGTTATTTAAAGTGGTCAAGTACTTCTGATTATTGGTCAGAATATATGCTTGACCTAGAGTCGGCGCCCAAGTGAAACGCGATGCCTCCCACAGTATTTTTACATCCGAGTTGGTGAAACCGAATTCGTCTATATCGGCCCAATGATTTTTATTATAATAATATTTTCGATTAATGGGGTCGAAAAACCACTCAGGATATTGTTCGAAGTGATAATCAAAATGAGAAAAATATTGTAATGTTCCTGCAACGAGGTTATTGGCTTTGGTGACTATATTTTGCGAAGAACATAAATTATCAGGACTTATTCTTTTCTCGTTTCCTAAGATAAAATTATCGCTAGCTTTAAAGCTTTTAATTTTGAGTGCTCTTTGATAATGACCTACTTTGTGAAGCGATCGATATACCAATATGCGTACAATACTTCCCACACCCAGTCGAATGAGTGTGGTTAGAAATAGCTTAATTCGCTCAAAACGGATCAATTATATTCCTTGCTACTTTTTTGTAAGTTGAGCCCATGCTTTCACGCTGGCTCGCGACACTTCCATAATTTCCTTAAACGGTATCGGAGCACCTATTCCAGTAACTATTCCATCAACAAACGCTTTCGAACAATTTTCCTGCCCCTTGTCTTGAGAAAATGTGCTTCGTCTGACTGAGGCTCCATATCCTTTGAGCTTTCTAAAATTATTCAAAACAAAAATTTTACCTCCCTGAAACACATCTATACGTTCTTTTGGAAAGCTCTGATGCCCATTTGCAAAATAATGAATGGTTGCAATTGACCCATTCTCAAAATTAACAGTAATTGTTGCAGTGTCATTGCAATTTTGCACACCATCAGGTTTTTTCATACTAGTCGCCATCACATCAGCAATAGAAGATCCTGCTAAATTAAGAGCTATATCGATAAAATGGCACGCTTCACCAATAATTCGCCCACCTCCAATATCAGGATCTTGATACCATAAATCAGCTGGAATATATCCTGCGTTACATGTGTAAACTATGCTTAATGGCTCATCTGATATGGAAATTTGCTGCTTTAACGTTTTCATTAATGGTGCAAAACGTCTATTGAACCCCACCATCAACGAGGGGCCTGAACCATTTTCATGAGCTTTATTGTAAGCTTCTTCGATATCATCCAGATCGCCATCAGTTAACGCGAGGGGCTTCTCAACAAACACATTCTTACCTGCCTCAAGGGCTTGAATTACAAAACGTGCATGAGTGTTATGTTGTGTTGTGACTAATACCGTATTGATCTGATCATCTTTGATAATAATGTCACTGTCGGTTGTGTTTAACTCAAACCCGAATTTTTTCCCATAATGGGCTCCCGACACGCCTTGAGAGCTAGCTATAGTTTTAAAATATGCGGCAGTTTTGCTAAAAGCAGGTAAAAGAGTTCTTCCTGCATAATTGCCCGCACCAATTGCTCCTATAATAGGGTCTGCATCACTATAAGATTTTTCATTACAATTTAATCCAACAGTTTGAGAATGAATTTTCTCTTTATTCTCGTTATATTGAATGAATACACCCAGTACGTTTTTGTCTTCCAATAATAGGTCGTAAGCTTTAGATGCTTCATCTATATTAAATGAACCACTTTTTAAATTGTCCGCGATGATCTGTCGCTGAGATAACATATCCAATACTGCCTCAAAATTTCTTTGAGAAGTCCACCGGACAAATCCTATAGGATAGTCATTTCCCTGATCTTCATAAAAGGAATCATATCGACCTGGTCCGTAAGCAGAAGAAACTTGGAATGTCAGTTCTTTCTCGTAGAAATCAGCGCGTCGCAGCTCTAGACCTGTTACTCCAACCATGACAATGCGCCCACGTTTTCTGCACATAGTGGCCGCTTGGTGTACTGGCTCGCTACTTTTGGTTGACGCCGTTATAACAACTCCGTCCACCCCTCGTCCTTTACTAAAGTATTCGCCTGCAGCAATAGGATCTTCGCCGGCACCGAGATTAACTGTTTCAACGCCAAAAGAATTTGCCAATTCAAGTTTATTTGCATCAAAATCCAACCCCAGAACACAACACCCATTCGCTTTTAATATTTGTGCGGCCATTAAACCAATAAGTCCCAAACCAATAACAACGAAACATTCTCCAATGGTTGGTTGAGCTAATCTAACTCCCTGAAGCGCTATGGCGCCAACCACTGTGAAAGCTGCGTCCTCATCACTCACAGAATCTGGGACTTTCGCACACATATGTTTGGGCACACAAACAACTTCAGCATGTGGCCCGTTAGAGACAACACGGTCCCCAACAACAAAGCCGTTTACGCCAGTTCCAAACTCTAAAACAACACCGACATTTGAGTACCCCATCGGCATTGGTTGATCCAATTTCGATTTAACTGCATCAACAGTGGTCAATAAACCGTCAGTTTTAATTTTATTAAGAACCATATTTACCTTTTCAGGTTGTTGGCGCGCTTTTTCAAGGTAACTCGATCTACCAAAGTCAACAAGCATACGTTCCGTACCTGCTGAAATAAGTGAATTTGTCGATTGAACCAATAAGTGTCCCGCCTTGCATCGCGGGCGGGGCACCTCGGCAGTATCACTACTGCCAGTCGATAGATTTTGCAAAATTTGTTTCATAGTATCGAAGACAATCCTTTATATTATAATCGAGTGTTTCTTTTGTTGAATTATTAGACGTCATTTATTAATTTTTTGTCTATTTACAAATCGTTCTCTAATCATAAATAGTGTTATTCAGTTTGGCCTGTTTTTGTATTTCATTTGTTAGTTCATTGGCATCTAATGAAAAAAAGGGGTTTATAAAATAATTATATATGTTCCAATGGGTTTTATTCACATATCGTCGAACAAACCTTTCAGGATTTGCAGCTGTCACGATGCTCATATCATGAACCGTAGTAGACACTTGATGAGCCTCCCCATCATAATCTAAACACTCTTTTACATATCGTTCTGAACTATTCGTTTTTAACGGAAACCCATCCGGATCTAAATCTTCACTCAGATGTACGTATGATACGTACCTCATAGGTACACCTATACCAATTATTTTTGGCATATATTGTAACAATTTTGCGTATGGGCTTTCTTGATCGTAACTATATTTTGAATACTGATGCGTCTTAAAAACCTCATCGGGAATTGCACCAACTGATGCCACAGATTTGATCGGATGCACACTTCTAATGGCATCAGGGTGCTTTCTTACAGCCTCTGCTAATGCACCTGTGCCGGACCGTGTTTTCCGTACATCAAATTTTCTGCTATCCAACATCGTATCTTTGGAAGGGCGAACAGCAAATGTAGGTGCAGATACACTACCTTCCTTACCCACAATTTCGAGCATTAAATGCAATGCTTCTTCACTTGAAAATGTTACGTTCATCATAGCGAGTGAACCATGGACAAACAAATGATCTCCCATCTCTATTTTCAATTTTTCTACCAAAATTTCTTGAAAACGAACTTCTGTAATGGGCGGTAAATTTAATGCCAATTTTTTCCTGAAGTTATATTCCCATCTCTTAACTTTCTTCTTTGTTTCCGCGCTAAATATCGGCGTTAATATTTTTCTGATAAAAATTCTCATTTTAGAACCTAGCGAATTTTCGGCTGTAGGAAGAAATCGTTTCGTATGAAATATTGTAATCCAACCTATCAAGTTCTGAGAACAATATATGCAAATCATCATTAAAATAACCTGATTTAGAATGGCCAATAAGCATTATCGGAACATTCGTTATCTTTCCATCAATATCCTTCATATATTTTACAATCATAGCAATGATTGTTTCTGAGGTAAGATTATTGAAATCAGCGAAATAATAATCTCGCGACAGTATCCTCCTCAACTTACCAAAAATATTTAAATTTCGTTCAGCTATTCTCGTTTTGTAAAATCGATTGCTAATTTTTCTCATCATAGAATATTTATAATTTTTATATTTGAACGCAGCTAGAAAAGCCTTAACTCCCAAGATAGGAAATTCCAGCAAATCTCCTTTTTCATCATTCTGTTGTATGCTTTTCGAAAACTTCCAAAACGGCTTTGTATCGGGGTACACACGATAATCGAATTTACCATAAATTGCGTCACTATGCGCCTGCATGACAACTGAGGAATCTACCTTGAGGCCAGTTTTTCTCATTACATCTGAAAACTGCTGGTGATCTCCAATTGTTAATGCACCAGCCCTAAATGCTATACATTCATAATCAGGATTGATAGATCTAAGTTCATTTTCAAGAAACTCTTTTCCTGTTTTCAATATTTGAATTTGATCCTCATACTGTAACTGCGAAATATCAAACAGTTCTAGATCTAGTTTTACACATCCTTCCGAAGAGATTTTTGCATTAAACCAAGTAGGATGATAATGCAATTGTACATCGTGCCCTCTCCTAACTAGATTTTTTATTTGCATTAGTATTTGATCATTAGCCTCACCGAGTTTTGGGAACCTATCGCGGTGTTTATCGTAGAATAAAAACTGCCCCATCTCTATAAAACATGTGATATGAGCACCATGCAATTCACAAACATCCATCAAATGATTTGTCGGGATTATTTGTTCTCGATTTACATCTCCAGAGCCGTCGCCGAACAGTTCATAATCAATCGATATCATTAAGCTTAGCGTTTTCATAATATTGTCTTTTATATTTTTATCGGTTCAAAAATAACCACTTAATCCAATAAATTGTTGTATACAATTCGTTCTCACAAAAAAATTATTCATCTAACAAACTTTTTTGTCGGGTGAAAAAATAAATTGTGATGTCAATTTTTCTCAAAAATATAGAAATCGGCAAATGACCCTGTATCAGCATCGTAATCATATGGGTATTTATTTGGCACATATTTACGAAGCGTCCAATTTACCTTGTTACTCTCAATCCAATTTGTGAATTTTCTATGTTTTACATGAGCCAATTGATCCTCCGGGTTTTCATCGGTATTGGAGGCATAAATTATCACGAACTTCTCGGATGAACTGAAAAGCCTGTTCATATACTCATTAAATATGCGATCTTCAATTAAATGATATATAACATCCAAAGAAAGTGTAAGCTGAGCTTCTTCTCCACTATACTCACTCACTAAATTAAATTTCTTCGACTCATCATCTTTAAAAATCTCGCGACAGAGTTTTACCGCGGTCGAACTAACATCAAAGCCTTTATAGTTGGGATACCTAGCTAGTTTTAATTGATTTCCATCACCAGATCCGTATTCAATAACAGTTGAAATGCCATTTTCTTGGACGAAGCTATTCAGTAATTCTGCCTTAAATACTGCGAGTTTATTATATGATCCGTCACCTGAATTATCACCTGCTTTATATCGCTCGATCCAGTATTTCTCTGAGTTCTCAAATGATTGGATAGGATTAAATTTACGATATACATATCTCGCCATTACGTTAATAATCGGAATTTTTTTTAAAGTTCTTTTCATTTAATTCTTTCCAAAATTCTTATTTATGTTTGTGTTCTGGTTTGCAGATGATCTGTAATAATCCCCAATAACGCGCCAAAAAATACGGCAATAATTGTTGTCATAATTAAAACTAACACAGGTGATGGCGATACTGGATTTATTGACCTTATCGGTAGATCAAACGGTTGTCCGGAATAGTGCTTGCCGGACATAGCCATCATTCGTTGTTTTTCTTGACTAGAAAGTATATCTATAAGCGCCTGTCTATATTCTATAATTTTTACGTCTTTAAGCTTATTTTCTATATATTCTATATTGTCATTGGTGTTAATCAGAGCGCGTTGTCTTAATGTACTATCACTGATAGAATGAATTGACTGAAGAATTTTTATACCTAACTCAGGATTTTTGGTTTGCAAAGACAACGTCTCAATCGAATTATCCGCATTCTTATTAATCACTATATTGTTTTCTAAAAATTCATGCATCCTCAACGATCCTGGTTTTTCCCAAGTTATGGATTGAATACCAATTATTTTTTTCAGCAGATCTTTAACTTTTTTTATGAAATTGTCTGGCTCAACCCACTGATTACGTTTTTTGTCCCACTCATTTTCAAAAATATATTTCATTATATCTTCGTCTTCGGACAAGGTTTGCGCGGTTTCAAAGTTATGCACACCTGCAAGATACAAACTAAAATTATTACCTTCCGCGCCCAACGTGACGCCCGTCAGCATACTCAAATTATTTAAACCACTTGATACTGCATCATTCTTCTCCTCGACCGGGTACACCTTTAAGCTAACCGAATACAGGGGAGTAGCGGTGTGCAAATATAATAATGAAATTGGCAACAAAACAAGCAGAAAAATAAGCATTAGCTTTCGCTGATTCCAAATAATCATAGATAACTCCCATAGGGAAGGCTCGTGATTATTATTCCTGTCCATAACTCTTTCAATCCTAGATTTTTTAATGTTATAATCGCTTATACAATTAACGTATTGTTACTTCAACAAGCTAATATTCTAATTTTGACCTATGCGCAGCGAGTTCGGACACCATCGCATAGAGGTGTAATAAAATAGACATAAAAAGTGTAGTGAGAATTGCAGCATATAATGCGCCTCTACCTATCATTATACACGACATTGCA
The DNA here is from genome assembly GCA_021774795.1 of Emcibacteraceae bacterium. Classification (GTDB taxonomy): domain Bacteria; phylum Pseudomonadota; class Alphaproteobacteria; order Sphingomonadales; family Emcibacteraceae; genus Pseudemcibacter. The sequence goes on from JAJFIR010000031.1 coordinate 269,748, forward strand.
ATTGCAACATAACCTACCGCTAGTCGGATACCGCCTTCTCTAGATAAAATAAATTGTACGTAGTGCCTAACTCCCGCCAAAAGCAACGACCAACACCAGAATAGAGGCCCTGAATCCGCGAAAATAGACCCAGGTAAAGTTGGATGCATTGTCGCATTGAGTGTGCCGTTAAATGCCCAAAACATAACATACTCAAAATCATCTGGCTTTATGCCGCCAGAAAATGAGCTCGGCAACCAGAACAGAAGCGTTCGTAAAAAATATTGCATTTTTCCAAATTCAGTTACCGCGCTGTATTTTTCAATAAAGTCGTAATAAACACCTCGGACAAAAAATTCTCCAATTCCGCTAAGTACTTCAAAAACATCAAATCCCGCAACCAACAGTTCCAATCTCTCATCTAAAGAGCCTGAATTTCTCAGTAATTTTGAAATTGAAAAAATTAATACACCCCCAAGGATACCCAACGCGACAATCGATATTTTTTTGTAAGCTCGCACATCCCAAAAATAAACAAAATACAAAAATGCACACAGCAAAATTTGAACCAAGTTTTGACGCGTTCCTCCTACACCAAAAAAAATAGCTGTAAGAAGCACCGACAATAATATCGCCAAAAATTTCCGATTGACTACAGCGAGCCACAAAATAATGCCAATATAAAGCTTAGGTAATCCCTGAACTAAAAAAGTCAAATACGCTGGAACCGTATCGCGGGCCTCTACAAACCCTAATGAAAATACTCGACCACCAAACATTCTATATAATATAAACACACCGAATAAAGTTAAACCTATCAAGCCAACAACAAATAGTACTCCTTTCTCGTCATTACTTTTTATTCTTTGTAAGTCAACTTTTCTCAGTGGTAATGCAAATTCGAAAATCAAACCACCAATATAATATACAAAAATGAAGAATAAGAAATATAGAAGAGCACTCATGATTGTTTCGAGATTATAACTATGAGTACTGCCAAGATACTCGAAGGCCATCCTTTGCTGTAAAATATCAAAAAATGTTGGCAAAAAGTAGATAGCCACTACCGCACCCCACATATAGATAAAAGGATTATTTTGCTGCCAATCTTTTTTGACATTTAGATAAAGAATGTAAGTTGTTATAATAAAAATAAGCAGTGTGATTAACAACTGAAAAGTAGTATTAAAAAAATCCATATTCTGTCTCAGTCAGGAAAAATATTTTTCTATTTATTCAACTTATAACATGCCTTATCTGTCACAATCGAATACTTTTCTTTCATGCTCAATAATTTGTTCTTCAGTAAAACGCATCCTGATTTTTTTTGCCGGTACGCCGCCGTAAATTCCATAGGGCACCACATCACTTGAAACTACAGACCCTGCCGCGATAATTGCTCCCCTTCCAATAGTAACGCCAGTTAATATAACTGAGGAACCGCCTATCCAAACATCATCACCAATCTTAACATGAGGATCCATGTGGTTCTCATCCTTAACAATACGCGTCATTAGGACTCCCACTCGATCAAAAATGTGGTTGCCGCCATAAACATGAACACCTGGACCAAACATTACGTGGGAACCAATATTAATTCGTGAGTGAGTTGTTCTAAACCACGCCTTACCTCCTATAAACACATCATCACCAATAGTTATTGTTTCATATGAGAATACAGAGTTTAATGGATCAAAAACAACATTACAGCCGCAATTACGAAACTTTTTACGAGAATAATACATCATAATTTTTCTAATAATTTTCAGAACCATTCACTTATTCTCATTCTTCTTAGTTAATATATCTCTATATGATTTATATATGATCGGTGATGCATCATAATGCTCAGTATTATCAACCACACTATTCTTATTCTTTATTAGAGCTTCTTCTACTAATTTCGAAAAACCTTCATAATCATCCGCATCACATAATGTCGCTCCAGGAAAGCGTTCACACACATCGGAAGCAACCACTGGCACGCCCAACAATATGGCATCAGCTATCGCAATGCCCCAACTATCAACACTTGTAGGGCGCAGATATGCTTGAGAGGCTGCCAAAGCGGAGAGAAAAACCTTTTCAGGTTGATGAAAATAAAAGAGAACATTATCTTTATCTTCAATAAGATCCCTTAATTCACCTAAATAAGTCATATCCTGGTGTTGACCGTAAAAAAAGAACATAGCCGCGGTATCGGGATGGTTATTCACAAAATTTATTGTGTATTCAAAATTATATGTTTTTGAAACGTGGCCAGATGAAATGACAATATCCTCATATTTCTCCGCCAAATTTTTGTGTTCTCGATCAAGAAATTCTGATGCCCCCAACTTTGGTGGTATTTGAGGTTTTATACTTTTAATTTTACTACCTTCAACATCCAGTAAATTATAGAGTTTGACATGATCATCGCATAAGGAAAAAAATAGGTCAGTGCGCCGCGCACCGAGCTTAATTAGAAGTTTGAGAATTCTAGGCGTTTTTAAATAACGCTCGTGCTGCTGCCCATTATGCAATATCACAACAAATTTTTTGTTTAGTTTCGGTAAAAGCGCTAAAGCCGCCAATGAGGTTAGACTGGAGTAATTAAAATGAACAAGAAGACTATTCGAAATTACAGTCATCATAAAAACCCATAAATGCTTTAACAATCTGTTTCTGGGTGCAACTCTTATTCTTTTCGCAAGGTTAGGTTCTTTTGCTCCATAATCCATAACGTCTAAGACATCAAATTCTACTTTTTCTCCTATCGCATTAACCAGACGCCCAAGGAATACAGACACTCCACCACTGGGTCTTGGCAAACCGCCAACTAATAGTACTTTGATTTTTCTCTGCGCACTCGCACCTAAAACTTTTTTAGTCATTTTTTTAAATACCATCAAAATTGGTTAATTCGTTTACCTATTTTGCAAAGCCAGAGCTCAAAAATTCAGATCACGACAATTGTTCATGATTTTCTTCTCTATCTTGGTTCCCAAATAAGTAAGCCGCAACTGCGACAATAAAGACGGCAACACAAGCGGCAAAAAACCACTGAGATACTTCCACTGCTGACTTAGCGATCAATGCTGAGGCAATAAGTCCTATAACGCACCATAGACCTGACATTGCATAAAGTATCTTATAATTTCTCCTCGCTATAAAACTTTGCATCAATGGAGTACTAATTACCGTAAAGCAAGCAGCGCCTATTAGGAATAAAAATATAGTTCTATTTATCATCGTTATTTCAAAGTTGTACAGTTCTAATATAATATTTAATCCAAAATATGTACAGGCCGTGAATACCACGCATATTAATGAGTAAAGACACAAAATTTTTATAATTATTCGCGGATTGTTATCGTTATCATTTTTAACAAATAAAGGGATGAATACATATCCCAATAGCGCGGGAATAATTAACATCAATGAATACCATTGATAGCCCAAATTGAATATAGCCAATTCAGAAACTGAATACTCTCTAGCCACTATGGACACGCATCCATATATCGAAATCATCCAAACCAATGTATATCCAGTGAAAGGCAACTGCTTGCTTAGTATTTCTCCAATTACTTTAAAGCCAAAATCGAAAAAGTATTTAAAATTATTGATCAATGAACTGACCAAAACAAGCAAAACCAATGCCATCCCTAAAAACAACATGCAGGAGGAGTAATATCTTGGAAGATTATCTGGATTATCACCCGTTAAGCTGTAGAAACTAACTACACTTACTAAGATAACTTGCGTAAATACAAAACCCGACACGGATCTGAACCTACCACATGCATATAATATGGCTTGAGTTGCCTGAATTAGAAGAAGCCCAGTTGTTAGCTTTCCCAACATCCAAATATCCATGTTAAGTGGAATTAGGTCGGTCAATCGCATCAACAAAACACACCCCGCAAAACTTACTATTCCAAGTAAAATCACGAACATCGAAATGTGAACTACTTCTTTGTGAAAGTCTTCTGAATTATTTTGCAGGGTGATGGCTAACGAGGTCATAATAGCGGGAGCTATACCCAATGCACATACAGCAGAAATCGTGTTCGCAGTTACCAACAAAAACGTGAAATGAGCAAACGCTACTTCACCAGAAAATATTGAAACAAAATATGAAAGAACTATCGGTAGAGATCTCTGCAGCAACCCGTTAAAAACGGTTACACTACCTGATTTTACAATTGACATATATATCGTCCGAAATTCTATATTATCATATTGATAATATATCTAGTAGTTTGTTGGAACCAAATAATTACAGTATTCTGTGGTACAATAAAACTCGTTTTCGATCAAGTACCTAGACATTTCGTAAACCTAGCACCTAACTAAAATATACGTTGAAAATTACATTAAATAGATTTTACGTCAACTTAACCAGGTGATCCTTAATTTACTCCAAGCCTATAACAAAAACCACTGGACTTCTTTCACGATTGGAGCAGTACTGTTTTTAAACAATAGAAAGACAGCATTATGGATAATTTTAAAAGTGATAGAGAGAAGTTAATATCAGACTGGAAAAGAATATATAAATCGACACCACCCAAAGGCCTCAGTCGTCATACATTGGAACTTGCCAAAGAATATAGTAAGCAGGCACAAAAGACGGGCCGACTGCCTAAAAACACCGTCAAACAACTTATCAAAATAGCCAAAATGGGCAAGAACGAGGTAGAACCTTCGTCATTATCAAATCTTGCAAAGCCGGGAGCGCGGTTAATACGAGAGTGGCATGGGCAAACTTTTGTGGTTGATATATTGGAGAGTGGCTATCTTTGGCAGGAGAGGATTTATAAATCACTCACACAGATCGCCCGTGAAATTACAGGCACAAATTGGTCGGGGCCGAGGTTCTTTGGCCTCAGGCATAGAAGATAAGGTACAGAGCATGACACAAAAACAATTGAAAGTCGCTGTTTATACTCGCAAATCTACGGAATATGGACTCGAGCAAGAATTCAATAGTTTAGCAGCGCAGCGAGAGGCTGCCGAGGCCTATATTAAGAGCCAAAAATCAGAAGGATGGGTGCTCGTTGGTCGAAGCTATGATGATGGCGGCATTTCAGGAGGAACAATGGAACGTCCAGCCCTTAAGCGCATTCTTGAAGACGTGGAGGCAGGTCGCGTCGATATCATCGTTGTGTATAAAGTTGATCGGCTCACAAGATCCCTTTCTGATTTTGCCCGTATAATTGATAGACTAGATGAAGCTGACGCGTCTTTTGTCTCTGTCACACAGCAATTTAACACCTCAAACAGCATGGGAAGACTTACTCTTAATGTGCTTCTGTCTTTTGCCCAGTTTGAGCGCGAAGTAACTTCAGAGCGCATCCGGGATAAAATAGAGGCGTCCCGGAAACGTGGCATGTGGATGGGCGGAACGGTGCCACTTGGTTATGATAATTATGATAAGAAACTCATTATAAATGAAGAAGAAGCGAAGACTATTCTAGCTATATTTGACGCTTACCTTGAAAAAGGAACCGTTAGAGAAGCGCTTCACACTATCAACTACCAAGGTTATAGAACTAAGAAGCAAAAAGGGCAACGACCCGGTGGTCTCAAATTTAGTGAAGGTCATTTTTACAATATTCTAAAAAACCCCCTCTTTATTGGCAAAGTAAGACATAACGGGAAGATATTCGAAGGTGTACATGAGCCGATCATCGACATGGACACGTGGGGTAAAGTTCAGAACCAGATCGAAGAAAACAAAGTTAACAGAAAAATTGGCAAAAACTTTTCCTATCCGAGTTTGTTAACTGGCTTGCTTTACACTTCAGATGATGAAAGATTGTCGCCATCTCACTGCTCAAAAAAAGGCGTTCGTAGTCGTTACTATATCACAAAACCAACTAAGCCAAACCAATCCCCAACATCTTATCCTGCTTTACAATTCGAAGATGCTGTCAGAAACACATTGATCAACTGGTTATGTGATGAAACTGAACATCAAGAGCCTAAATACACATCGTGCCGGGAACTAAGAACGAGCATTGCAGAAGAGATCAAAAATGGTGTGCCGCACAAACAAAAGGGCCATATTCAATCTCTTTTGAAGAAAGTCATTATTTCACAAACAAAAATATCCTTGACCGTAAATAGATCATTTTTATTAACCAATGATCATATGGTTGATGAAAAACATTTAAATATTGAAATAGCGGTTCAAATTCGAAAATGTACAAAACATACAAAAATAGTTATTCCCAGCGGCACACAGGCTATACAAAAACTGGATGCAAAACTAATTACCCTGATCGCCAAAGCTCATCTCTGGGCAAAAGACCTTCAGTCTGGCAAATATTCGACAATGACCGAGCTTGCCAAAAAGCATAATGTCAACAAAGCAGACCTCGGAAAACAAGTCCGTCTCGCCTACCTCTCACCAGATATCATCACGTCGATAATGGAAGGCCGTCAGCCAGCAACACTTAAAGCAACTCAGCTTCGCAAATTGAGTAATTTACCTATTGACTGGTTAGAACAACGCAAGCTGCTCCATTTTATATAAATACACCTCATTTCCTTTATAAGTTATGATCAATAATCCTCTTCTTTTCAGCATAATTTTGATATATGCTTAAAAAAATTTATGGTCTAACAAACTAAGTTAAAAATATGGCGCCCTAAAATAAAAACAAGTGAAGGATATTATAAAGTTGACAGGCAAGGATTTAAATGACAATCAATTTAATAATAATCCAAAAGAAATGACGGATGATGAACTTTTAAAATGGGCGAGTGAAAAGACCATACTTACCCACAAGAGTCGTATAATACTTTTTTGCATTATTTTATCGATTATTGCTTTTGTTTATTTAATAATATGAAAAGAAAAAACCTTACTTTGAGTTGAAACGGCATCTAATAAGTAGATGTTAGAGATTAAAACTAAGACAAACTGCTGTACAGGTCTCAGGGTTAAACCACTTCAATACCCTCTTCGTAAAATAAGTAAATTGCTCGCTGACTAGGAAGAGCAACGGCGCTTACTGCATTTTTTGGGACTTCATATGGGCTCTCAATGCCAGGGAAGTTTTTAAGATCACCAGCACGAACTTTTTTGTAAAGGCCTTTTATGTCTTACACTTCACAAGCTGCTATTGGTGTATCAACAAAAATGTCTATAAATTCATATCTTTTACCCACGTTAAACCAATTTATCCATATTCAATTGTCTTTACCAATACGAATAATTGAGCGAGCATTGACGATGATTGCAAAATTCCACATGACTAACCCTCCAACAAGTAAATCTACTATTAATCCGGCGTACCCGCATATACCAAGCACGGCGAAAACTAGCGCAAATGTATCTCTTTTCATAAAATAATTGAGAAAATTACCACTCTTTAGCAAGACTTTATTTTTGCCAATTTTCTTTCTTATGACAATGCTTAGTATGTCAAAACTGCCGCCGCCAGGACCAAAATACAAAATAATATACATGAGTCCCGTCCCCGTAAGCATCAGGGTTAAGATAATTGCGCCTTTTACTAAATATTCATCTCCTAAAACATCCGATAAGGCATATATTAGTCCAAACATAAATATAAAATTAGTAATCATATCTATCGTAGTATCAAGCATCGCGCCTCGTCGCGTGGATTGAAACTTAACACGGGCGATTTCACCATCTATTCCATCGACTATCGACGTTACGTGAAATAAGAAACACCCCCACCCAATACCTATCTTTTCAGCAAAAATTAAAGCTGAGAGCATTACCAACGCGAACAGCGCTGTAACACCCGTTAGATAAGCCGGAGTAACAGAATAATCCGACAATACGCTGCTAAAGACAGTTGAGATTGGTCTGTTCAAATGTTTAGAAACTAAACCATCTGTAGGCTTTAAAAGAAATTTAAAGAGGCGTTTTTTCGCCTCCACCAAGTTATCAACATCCACTTTAAAAATAAAAAACGGATTTATCTGGAAAATATCTTTTTCATCGAAATCTTGATCTAAAGTTCCCTTTGAAACCAGTACATTATTGTTGTAGGGACTTTTTATAACCCCTAATTCGGAATCAAGAAAAGTTTGCAAAACATCGTTATGAAAAATGAAGCCATCTTCTATAATAATCGTATCATCAGAAATAGTTTCGTCCAACAATCGTACCTGTTGAACCTCACCCTCTTTTTCATTTGAAAACTCTGTATACGGATCAAACCTCTGGCCCTTAGGGTCAAAAATAAATACATCTTCAATCCCGACAGCAATCAATCCTTTGACCAACCGGCTTCTAACACTCATCGAGGCGATAACACAGTTACCGTCGTCTTTGGCCATAATAATTGCTTTTTTTACTTTGGGAAAATTCAAGAATTGATACCTTATTGTATGAAAATATTATTCTGTCATCGTTCCGAGAATTTATTATTAATTAATTTAATAAAATAACCGTAGGACAGGTATATCATCAATCCCCCGACAACACCGAACACTATACTGAACGCAGGAGAAATATCCAGAACGTTATTTATCAAAAACAAATAAACATATAAGATTATACACCCGCCGACCGAAACTAGAATCGAGCTGTTTAAAGGCAGCACTCTATAGATTCGTTTCATTAGATAAAGTTGAATAAAAGATCTTAAACCATATGATATTGCCATTGAAAGCCCTGCTCCCAAAATCCCAAATTCTGGTATTAACAAATAACATAAAACTACATGAATCAAGAGCGTAATTGTCGAGATATAGAAATTAGTAGTAGGCTTTTTATTCAGAAAAATTAACTCTGATAACCCGAATGCACCTGATACCACAACCGAACTTATCAATAGAAGTAACGTTAAAGATGCATTTGGTTCTTCAATATCAAATAATAACAATATTTCATCCCCATAGAATAAAAGGAGCGTAAAAATCATCGATTGAATCCAAAAAATTAGATTGCTGACCCGTGCTAACTCATTCGCCACATTTGATAAATTCTCTATTTTTATCGAATTAGCAATTACAGGTTCCAAAATTGGATCAAAACTTTGTTTAATTTTTTTAACGATGGTAATTATCTGCAGACAAATTCCATATATTCCAAGCATTTCTGGCATTGTAAGTACTGCCAAAAAATAAATATCTACACGTAACATTAACACCATCAGCAAATCGTCTATTGCAACTGGGAAAGAGCGCTTCAAAATTGTACCAAATTCAATAAAATATGGATTGGACCGAAAATTTAGACGGAAACTATCAAACGCTATCGTCTTCCAATATATATAGATAGTATAACAAAACACGCTAATATTCATAAGCCAATAGGCGATAAATAACCCATATTCAGAGAAGCCAGCGTAAAAAAATATCACGGATAATATAGTTAATGAATATGGTTCAATTATCGATTTCGCCGCGACTTCATAACGAACAATTTTGACTGCTCTAGTTGCGGTCAGTAATATTTCAGCCACGCTATATAACAATGATGTTGGAAGTAAAATTAGCAGACCGGACAACATCGGGTCGCTGATTGTCTCCCCAAAAAAACTATGAAGAATATAGATCGAGGTTAATACGACAAAGCCAATCGATATGCTTAGTATAATAGCGACAATTATAATATTATTTAATTTTTCTCTACCAACACTAATAGTTGGATCATCTAGGAATTGGAATAGTGAGCGCTTAAACCCAAACAAAAATACAACCGTTAAAGTTTCCACACATGTGACAGCAAAAAGATATTGCCCGAAGTTTTCTTTTCCATAAAGAAACGCCACCACAAATAAAAAAGGAAGCCTCGCTCCCAACCTAATTACGAATCCAGAAAAATTTGCCAGAGCACTGTTTTTTACAATATCAAAATTGTTGCTCTTTAATTTATGATCCATTTTTATTAAATACCAACCTGTTGACAAAAAAGAGGTCACTTTTAAGTTCCACAGAGACATTCGGTTGTTTTACAAAATAATTATCAGAAAGCGTGTCTCTCTGACCTCCGTTTTAGCTAAGTATAAACCACAAGCTATTGAAATATATAAACTTCTATCTTGGCACGAAAATTACACTATTTACTCTTCTATAGATGGTGGAGCCGCAAACAAGTAGAACTTTTAACCTCCCTCAAATGAAATCGAGAAACCATCTAGAATATTTGTTAGTCATAATAAGTTGACCATCTTCTTAATTTATTTTATACTGATTACTCAATAAGGAATATATATTATGGAACTGGTCAATATTGCAAATTTAAAATCTCACTTATCGGATGTGATTGCAAAAGTTAATAAAACTGGGAAAGCTGTTATAATAGGCAAATACGGTAAACCTATTGCGAAAATTATTCCTTTTTCGGAAGATAAAAAACCGCGATCACTGGGCTTCGGCAAACACCTAACCATGACTGAAACTTCCAATTTACAAAATCAAGTTGACCAACCGACAGATAGTGAAACATTAAAGGATTTCTATCGGTGAAATTAATTTTGGATAGCTGCGCATTTATTGACATAGCCATAAACGCTCCCACTTTAACCCAAGACGCAATATCCGCGTATCAAAGTAATGATAATGAATTGTTCCTAAGTGTCGCATCCGTTTGGGAATTAGGATTAAAAAGATCTCTCGGCAAACTGGATTTTGATATTACTGGCGCCATCGAATTGCTATCACAGAATGGTATATTTATTCTTGACATTACCCTGCCAATTTGTCTCCTGGTAAATGAATTACCATATCACCATAAAGACCCGTTTGACCGTATCATCATCGCAACCGCCAGAATTAATGATACAGGAATAATTACATCTGATTCCATCTTAAAAAAATATGGAGTGGAAACAATTAATTCTAGAGATGCTATCTAGGAAATCTCGTGAAATGAAATTTTCCTCTCGTGAAGAGATTAATTACAAAACAGAGGGCACTTTTAAGAACAGACGAGACATTCGGTGGTTTTACAATCTAATTACCAAAAAGCGCGTCTCTGTGACCTTCGATTTAGGGAAGTATGAAGCACAACCCATTGAAATATAAATACTTCTCTTGTTACGAGAAAATTATAATACATTATCAATTATAAATGGTGGGCGGTACAAGGGTCGAACTTGTGACCTCCTCGATGTCAACGAGGCACTCTACCACTGAGCTAACCGCCCACGCAGGGTAGAAATGGTGTTATACTTAATTTAAGAGAAGAAGCAAGTCCAATCATAATTCAAATCAATTATTTTATTCATGGAACATTAAGGGACAATTTGGTAGGTTGTTTTATTACAAAGGAAGAAAATTATGAATAGAATTGTAAAATTAGGCGGCTTATTCTTGGCATTGTTTATGCTCACAAATTGTTCATCAACAACGAAGAGCAACGTGACACGCTTTCATCAGTTACCAATCCCAAATGGCCAATCGATAGAAGTGATCGCAATGGACCCGACATTGCAACAAAGCATTGAATTTGGGGCATATGCAGAAATGGTTGGTCAAAAATTGGGCGTACATGGTTATGCTGCGCCTTCAGGAAATGCGACAAACTATATCGCGGAGATTTCCTATAATATTCGCCCCCTTAGAGACACCATAGTAGAGGACCGCTCGCCGGTATCTGTCGGTGTTGGTGTCGGCAGCGGCGGACGCCGAGGCACATCAATGGGAGTAGGTGTTTCAACGGGATTTGGATCATCCAGTTCAAAAGTGGAATATGTGAGCGTTCTAAATCTGAACATTATCCGCCTGAGTGATGGCAGCCGACTTTATGAAGGACGCGTCGAAAATCTTGGCCGAAACCAGAATTTAGCGCAAGTGATGCCTATTTTAGTTGAGGCTTTATTTCAAAACTTCCCCGGCGAAAGCGGCACTTCAGATACCGTCGAGCACTCTGCCAACTAAAAATACTGGAACAATAAATGATTTCTTTAAAAGAGAAGCCTGACACTTGTGATCGACTGCCTGCGAGTAATCCGTCTATGGAAACACTTGATTTAATGATGTCAAGGCGTTCGCTTACCGTTAAAGACATGGTCGAACCCGGTCCAGATACAGATCAAGTTGAACAGCTCCTCATCATAGGCGCTCGGGTACCCGATCATAAAAAACAAGTCCCTTGGCGCTTTCTAACTATTCAAGGTGATGCACGCGCAAAAATAGGTGAAAAATTACGCGAGGTTTTTGCCAAACACAATCCGGATGCAAGCAGCGATATCCTGAATTTTGAGGAAAACCGTTTCATGCGCGCCCCATTGATTATTGCTGTAATTTCAACCGCCACACCGGACAATGAAAAAGTGCCTGAATGGGAGCAAATATTAACGGCTGGTGCCGTGTGTCAAAATATTTTAATTGCGGCTAATGCAATGGGTTTTGCCGCCCAATGGCTGTCGGAATGGTATGCGTATGACGCGGAAATTTTATCATCGTTCCATCTTTCGAAAAAAGAAAGAATTGCCGGTTTTATTTATATCGGATCGCCGGGAAAAGAGCCTGCTGAAAGAGGACGCCCGGATATTAACGAGATTACGCAAGAATGGACCTAATAAAAATGATGTCCAACTAATATCTTGTTTACATTTTCACCGTCATCGGCGAGGGGCAGAATAATAAAGGATGTGTTTACATATTCTTTATTAATATTTCCCAAATTTTTCGTTACATAATATGGTTTTCTGCTGTCCACACACCACATAAGACGCTTAATCGCTTCTTTGTGTTCCGGATATAAATTCATAGTCTTACCGGTATGTTCACCATAAACATTTGTACATTCTGTGCCGATTAGCCGAAATATAATGGATTTGTCAACCACATCAAAATCAAGTATCATGAGGGTCGGCAACATATGTTTCAATTCATGAACATGAATGTCCCGTCGTGCCGGCATAGCACGATCGCCTTTCACCTTCAGCCAGTAATTATAAAGTTCAGTCTGTAGAGGATTAGTAAAGTCGTCGTCGTTGAAATTTAGAAATAAGTTTGTATTTTCGTTCATTATATTAAACCATATCTGTATGGCCGCCTCTTTATTATAATATATAATTGATGATTAAATTGCGTATGCAGGATTTTATACGAGTTGTTCCTTGGTCTTAAGAAATTTTAATTCCGGGTTGTCTTCTTTTGCCTTATCTAGTCGCCAGGCATTACGCGCCAGAAATACAGGTGAACCATTATGATCTTCCGCCATATTCGCTTTGTTACTATCTACAAAATTTTTCAACAAAAACGGATCATCCGCCTCAACCCACAATGCCGTATAAAGTGAAGTGGCTTCAAACCGGCACGGTACATCATATTCAGTACGAATACGGTCCGCCATTACTTCAAATTGCAACATACCCACAACACCGACATACCATTCAGCGCCAATTACCGGCTTGAAAACCCTGGCAGCACCTTCTTCGGCTAGTTGATGCAGGGCGCGCGACAGATGTTTTGCCCTCATCGGATCCTCAGGGCGCACGGTTTGGATATATTCCGGCGCAAAGCTGGGAATACCTGTAAATCTTAAATTTTCACCTTCAGTAAGGCTATCTCCGATACGTAGATTGCCATGATTGGGAATGCCAATGATATCGCCGGGCCACGCTTCTTCCGCTAGCTTACGGTCTTGGGCCAAAAATAATACCGGATTATGTAAATTTACTAATTTTTCGCTGCGAACATGTTTGAGCTTCATACCGCGCTTAAACTTTCCAGATACCATTCTGAAAAATGCGATGCGGTCACGGTGTTTAGGATCCATATTCGCTTGAATTTTAAATACAAACCCGCTGACTTTTGTTTCATATGCATCGACATCTCGCAATGTGGTAGCATATTGGCCCGGTTTTGGCGCATATTTAGTGAGGCCATCAAGCAGCTCTCTAACCCCAAAAGTATTAATGGCACTGCCAAAAAAGACCGGAGTCAACGTGCCATCGAGATAATCTTGTTCATTGAACTCCGGACATAATTCGCGCACCATTTGTACTTCTTCGCGTAATTTTTCAAGCAAGTCGCTTCGAATTAATTTTTCCAGTTTTGGATCATTAATACCTTCGCACACAACACCTTCATCAGGTACATCGCCTTTGCTTTTTTCTATTAAAATTAGACGGTCATTGATAAGATCATAGCAACCTTTGAAATCCCTTCCCATCCCAATAGGCCACGTGGCGGGTGCAATATCGAGTGCCAATTTATCAGCCAAATTATCCAGCAAATCAAAAGGGTCTAAAGATTCCCTATCCATTTTATTAAAAAATGAAATTACTGGCATATCACGAAGGCGACATACTTCAAATAGCTTTTGCGTTTGCCCTTCTACGCCTTTCGCAGAATCCAGAACCATTACAGCACTATCTACGGCCGTTAAAACACGGTATGTGTCTTCAGAGAAATCTTCATGTCCAGGCGTATCAAGCAGATTAAACATCCGCTTATTATACTCAAATGACATTACGGAAGAGGCAACCGAAATACCACGTTCTTGCTCAACTTTCATCCAATCAGATCGGGCGCGCCTTCGGTCACCGCGCGCTTTAACTTCTCCCGCCAATTGAATGGCGCCACCAAATAGAAGTAATTTTTCTGTTAATGTTGTTTTACCAGCATCGGGATGGGCAATTATCGCAAACGTTTTGCGTCGATCGACTTCGTTATCTAAAACGGACATAAATTATTCTCAAAATAAAAAAGCTCTTAAACTCGCCGGAATTTAAGAGTTGCGCTGTCATAAGTACAGCTTTATTTTCTATTTTCAGCTAAATTATTCTATACCAAATTCAACAAGAGCGCGTGCCGCGTCTTCCCTGCCGTTTCTTAGTGCTTCTAGTAGCCATATTTTGGCACGATACAAATCTTTATCAACCCCTTCGCCATATGCGTATAATAATCCCGTTACCAGTTGCGCATCCTTAAAACCAAGATTGGCGAGAGGTATACATATTGCATATGCGACTTCAAAATCAGACCTCGCAAAGGCTTCCAGGCAGCGTGATTGTTTGGCTTCATAATAGACAAAATCAATCTGTTTATTTTCAATGTCTGTGGGAATTATTGAGTGATGCGAAGCAGAGGCCTGTGAAGTCATAGTGGTCGCTAAAAAAACTATATACAAACACATCGCAACATAAGACTTCAACATAGTACTCGGCCCCTCTAAAGAGATAAACATACATATTAACTTTTTAGTAATACTTCACATCAAATAAAGCAAAACACATGCCAAACATAAATACTTATTATTTTTCAGTTAGTTAAATGATATTTCTTAAAATAAGGAACGCAAAAATCGTTACCGATGTAAAATTACTTTACACTATTTAGCCTATTGTACCATATTAGGAAAAAACTTGGATTTGAAGATCAGGCGCGTTATGCTGCGTGATATGCAGAGCTCAAATTGAGAGAAATAATGAGTAAATTTCACCGTAATAAAAAAAAGAAGCCGCAAGAGGCAAAAGATAAACGACTGATCATCATTCTCATCCTCGCTGCAGTCGTAACAATTGCTTTTTTATCGGCTATTTCATAGAGTTACTATTGAAATCTGGATTTCAGAACATCGAAGAAACTTTATTACGCCCCTTTGATAGATATGATGGACATATGTTCTTCTTATCTTAGAGCGGCCTGTGCCGCTGCCAGGCGGGCAATAGGCACCCGATAAGGCGAACATGAAACATAATCAAGACCGTTAATGTGACAAAATTCGACTGATGACGGATCACCGCCATGTTCACCACATATGCCAATTTTCAAGCCTGGTTTTGTCTTGCGACCACGTTCTACACCAATTATTACAAGCTCCCCAACGCCGTCTTGATCAAGACTTACAAACGGGTCTTGATCATAAATATCTGCTTTTAGATAATCATTCAAAAAATAAGCACTGTCATCTCGGCTTATACCGTATGTAGTTTGAGTTAGATCGTTAGTACCGAAACTAAAGAAATCTGCTTCATTGGCAATCTCTCCAGCTTGCAGTGCCGCACGCGGCAACTCGATCATCGTTCCCACCATATAGTCAAGCTTTATACCAGATTTCTCGATAATATCCTCCGCCAGATCGCAAATTAATTTTCGCAATATTTCAAGCTCTTTCCTTGTTCCTACGAGAGGCACCATTATTTCCGGCACTACTGCTTCGCCGAGTGTTTTTGAAACTTCAAGTGCCGCTTCAATTATCGCACGCGTCTGCATTTCGTATATTTCAGGATATGATATACCTAATCGACAACCCCGATGTCCAAGCATTGGATTAAATTCATGAAGTTCTTCTGCGCGACGTTTTAAAAATGCCATATCAACATTCATTACCTTCGCTACGTCAACAAAATCTTCATCGGTATGGGGGAGGAATTCATGCAACGGCGGATCAAGCAGCCTTACGGTAACGGGAAGTCCCTTCATGATGGTAAAAAGTTCGATAAAATCTTCGCGCTGAACGGGTAGTAATTTTTCAAGTGCTGCCCGTCGTCCGGTTTCATCTTCTGACATAATCATTTGGCGCACATTGATAATACGGTCCGCATCAAAAAACATATGTTCTGTGCGGCTCAGCCCAATTCCTTCTGCGCCAAACTCCCGCGCCGCTGATGCATCCAGTGGTGTTTCAGCATTTGTTCGAACATTTAATAGACGCACATTATCTGCCCAGCCCATGAGTTCGTTAAAATGCCCGCCGAGCTCCGGTTTAATGGTCGCAACTTCGCCGGACATAACTTCGCCGTTACCGCCATCTATTGTAACAATTTCATGTTTATTGATGGTTCTACCAGCAACAGTAATTGTGCCCTGCGACATATCAATATAAAGTGCTCCCGCGCCGGAAACGCAGGGCCGACCCATACCACGGGCAACCACAGCAGCGTGCGAAGTCATGCCACCACGACTGGTTAAAATACCGCACGCTGCATGCATTCCGTGAATATCTTCTGGGCTTGTTTCAATACGCACGAGGATGACGCTCTTCCCATCTTTGGAAAGTTCTTCTGCTTCGTCGGCATTAAATACAACCATTCCACTCGCTGCACCCGGTGATGCGGGAAGACCTTTCGTTAGCACATCCCGATTTGCTTCGGGATCAAGTGTCGGATGCAGCAACTGATCAAGCGCGCCCGGATCAACACGAAGCAAGGCTTCCTCTTTGGTAATAATATTGTCATGAACCATTTCCACAGCAATCTTAAGAGCTGCCGGTGCGGTTCTTTTACCGCTGCGGGTCTGTAAAATCCAGAGCTTTCTTTGCTGTACGGTGAATTCAATATCCTGCATATCCCGGTAGTGGGCTTCCAGTTTTTGAAAGACACTCGCCAATTCATTATATACTTCGGGCATACTTTCTTCCATGGAAGGTATATTGGCACCCGCTGCCTCACGCGAAGACTTTGTTAAATACTGAGGCGTGCGAATACCAGCAACCACATCCTCGCCCTGGGCATTTATCAGATATTCACCATAATAAGCATTTTCGCCAGTCGATGGGTCGCGCGTAAATGCAACACCTGTCGCACAGTCATCACCCATATTTCCAAAAACCATCGATTGAACATTAACCGCCGTACCCCATGTATGAGGTATATTATGAAGACGGCGGTATACCATTGCTCTCTCGATCATCCATGATCCAAATACAGCATCGATAGCACCCCAAAGCTGTTCATTAACGTCTTGCGGAAACGGGTGCCCAAGCTCTTCTTCGGTTTTTTCTTTAAAGGCTTTACTTAACGCTTTCCAATCTTCGGCTTCAAGTTCGGTATCAAGGACGACGCCATTTTCTTCTTTATGGATTTCCAATAACTCTTCGAAAAGGTAATGTTCAACACCAAGCACCACATCCGAATACATTTGTATGAACCGGCGGTAGCTATCATAAGCAAAACGTTCATCTCCACTTTTTTTCGCCAGTGCCTTAACAGTGATATCATTTAAACCAAGGTTTAAGACAGTGTCCATCATACCCGGCATTGAAACCCGCGCACCTGAACGAACGGAAACAAGAAGTGGATTTTCTTCATCACCAAACTTCGCGCCAACCGTCTTTTCAATAATCGATATGGAGGCACTTACTTGCTGTGCTAAATCGGAAGGGTAGGTATTATTATTATCATAAAATGCGGTACATACTTCAGTGGTAATCGTAAAGCCTGGTGGGACAGGCAATTCTAAATTTGACATTTCAGCTAAATTTGCGCCCTTACCGCCCAGCAAATTTTTCATGGATGCTTCGCCTTCAGCCGATCCATCACCGAAATTGTAAACCCACTTATTCATTTTTATTTCAACCTTCTATTTTAGAAAAATCGACAACCAAATTCATGGTTGTTCTGATATTCGATAATAATTTTAATCTGTTGATACGCACATTTTCTTCTTCACTATTCACCGTAACCTTGTCAAAAAAACCATCTATTGGAATTCTGAGTGACGATAACGCTCTCATCGCACCAACAAGATCCTCGTCTATCATTGACTTTTGTACGTCTCGATTAACATTTGAAAGGACATCATTTAGTGTCTTTTCTTCTACCATTTCTAACAGCTCAACCTTAACAATTCCCTGATATTGGGTAGCATTTTTCTTTTCTTCTGCTTTTAAGATATTTGCGGCTCTTTTATAACCTGCAAGTAAATTTTCACCATCATCCGAGTTTAAAAAATCTTGCAGAGCTTTAGCTTTAGAAATAAGTTTTACGAAATCCCAGTCAAATTCTGCACCAATAATATCATGAGAGATACCAGCATCTTTACAGTAAACTTTCAGCCTGTCCCAAAAGAAATTCCGGAGTTCCGATAAACATTCATCCTCGTCGACTTCTAACATACCATGTAGCTGGATCGATCTGCGAATTGGAAATTCCATATTAATTCGCACTTCATTTTCCAATATAAGCCTGATTATTCCCAGCGCGGCGCGGCGTAAAGCAAAAGGGTCTTTCGATCCCGTTGGTTTTTCATTGATGGCAAAGAAGCCCGTTAAAATATCAATCTTATCCGCAAGAGCTACAACAACACTCACAGGTTCAGATGGACAAGCATCGCTTGGACCTTTGGGTGAATATTGATCAGCGATGGCATTTGCAACTTCCGTATCCAATCCCTCAGCCAAAGCAAAATATTTACCCATTAACCCTTGCAGTTCAGGGCACTCATCAACCATTCCAGTAACAAGATCGGATTTCGATAAACGCGCTGCAAGTTTTACATTTTTAACCTCCGCATTTATAAATTCTGCTAGATATCCAGATAGTTCCGTTAAGCGTTTGACGCGCGCCCCAACGGTACCAAGCTTAGCGTGAAAAATTATATCATTAAGTGCTGGTATTCGATCTTCTAGTTTGGTCTTTAAATCCTGATCCCAGAAAAATTTAGTATCACTTAAACGTGCTCTTAAAACTCGCTGATTTCCATCAATAATTTTAATGCCTTGATCGTTAGTAACCATATTCGAGACAAATATGAATTTATTAGCAAGGTTTCCGTTATCATCTTTCAGTGAAAAATATTTCTGATGCGTTCGCATAGCAGATGTAAGGGCTTCCGGCGGAACATCTAAAAATTCAGTGTCGAATTCACCTATCATCACCTGTGGGTATTCTGCGAGTCCAGCAACTTCTGCAAGTAAAGCATCGTCAGTAACCATGTGCAGTCCTGCATCACGGGCAAGCTTTTCAGCATCATTTCCAATTTTTTCAATACGGTCGTTTCGATCCAAAACCACAAATGCTTTCTCAAGCTTATTTCTGTAATTTGCGAATGACGATACTTCAATTTCGTCAGGTGCCATAAACTGATGGCCATATGTTTTATTGTTTGATGCTATATTGCCAAGGTTAAATTGAACGATAATACCGTCTAAAATGCAAAGGATATTATGTATTGGGCGCACCCAACGTAGCGATCCCGCACCCCAACGTTGAGACTTTGCCCAAGGGAAATTGCGAATTATGTCGGGTACTGCTTCACTTATTATTTCACTAGCGTTTCGCCCTTTTTGATCGATTATCGCATATAAAAACGTACCTTTTTTATCTTCGCGTTCAACCAATTCTTCTCGACTTACGCCTGCTCCTCTTATAAATCCTTCTATAGCCTTTTCAGGCGCATCGCTTCGCGGACCGCGACGTTCCTCGCTGATATCTTGCTGCACTGTCACGAGGCTATCAATATGAAGGGTTAGTCGGCGCGCGGTAACATAACTATTTACCTCACCGAACTCAAGTAAAGCATCCGTCAGTTTATCTGTAACCAAATGTTTTAAATCAACTGACGCTTTTTCCTGCATGCGTGCGGGTATCTCTTCTGAAAAAATCTCAAGGAGAAATTCAGCCATTTATTCGCCCTCACCAATTGATTTTAGATAAGCTTCACAGCACGTCTTCGCCAGCGTTCGTACCCTGCCTATATAAGCTTGGCGCTCAGTGACACTAATCACGCCACGTGAATCCAGAAGATTGAATATATGCGACGCTTTTATGCATTGGTCATATGCTGGCAATGGATAGATACCACGAGTAAGAATGGACTTACATTCAGCTTCAGCATTATCAAAATGTTTAAAAAGGATATCAGTGTCTGCAATTTCAAAGTTATAGGCCGAAAACTCCTGCTCATTTTGCAAGAAAATTTCTCCGTATTTTACGCCTTCGTTATTCCAAGCGAGATCATATACATTATCAATGCCTTGAATATACATTGCCAACCGCTCTAGCCCGTATGTGAGTTCACCCATAACCGGTTTGCAATCATAGCCGCCCACCTGCTGAAAATAAGTAAATTGACTCACTTCCATGCCGTCACACCAGACTTCCCATCCCAGGCCCCAGGCACCAAGTGTGGGACTTTCCCAGTCATCTTCAACAAACCGAATGTCATGCTCTGAGCTATCAATACCTAATATTTCCAGGCTTTTTAAGTAAAGTTCCTGAATATTTTGAGGAGAGGGTTTTAACACGGTTTGAAACTGGTAATAATGTTGCAGCCTGTTTGGATTTTTCCCGTAACGTCCGTCAGTAGGTCGGCGGCACGGCTGAACATATGCTGCTTTCCAAGGCTTGCTTCCAAGTGATCTCAATGTAGTGGCAGGATGAAATGTGCCTGCGCCAACTTCCAGGTCATAAGACTGTAGAATAACGCATCCTTGATCCGCCCAAAAATGTTGTAAATTCAAAATCAGATTTTGGAAACTATTGTCAACTTTCTGAGCAACACCCATCGGATCGTTTCTTTCGCATAAAATATCTGTAAAATCTGGAAGAAAACTACCGAGCGCACTCCCCAAGGTCAAGGGTTGAAATAATATTTAAGTTAAACTAGAGTGTCAGTTAGTTTTCAGGACGAGTTAGCCTTTGGTTAACCATAAAATTTACTAATGTTTTCAATACACTAACAAATACCGATATGGGACAATCATCAGTGGCCGAAAAACTCAAAAGAACCATATTGCTGATCGTCAAATATATTGGCCTGTTTCACGTTGCGAAATTTTTTTACAGAAAAAGAATCCGTATTCTATGCTACCACGGATTTAGCTTAAGAAACGAAGAACAGTTTGCACCAGGTTTATTCATCAAGCCGGAAATTCTTGATCAAAGAATGAAATTTTTGCGAGATAAAGGATTTAATGTCATTACTTTGGACGAAGCCTATGAAGCGGTATCAACCAATAATATTGCTGATAATTCCGTCGTGATCACGATTGATGATGGCTTTTACAGTACATATTTAAAAGCGTTACCAATATTCAAGAAATATAATCTGCCTGTAACGCTTTATCTGACATCTTATTATTTCGATAAAAAGTGTCCTATTTATCCGCTAACGGTCGATTATATGTTCTGGAATACAAGCAAAAGACAAGTCAATTTGGCAAATCTCGGATATAAAGAACTGGCAAATTATACAAACGTTATTACCCATGCTGACGACACCGTTATTTATAGCGAGGAGGTATTTGAACTTGGCCTTAAAATGGAAAATAACGAACAAAGAATTGACCTTTTGAGAAAATTAGGTGAAGAGCTCGACCAGGATTATGACGACTTAAATGAAAGCCGAATTCTAAATTTAATGAATAAAAAGGAACTAAAGGAATGTGTCGATAGTGGCATGGATATAGAACTTCATACCCACCGACATCGTTTTCCAAACGATAGCGTAATTGCTGAGCAGGAGATTATCGACAATAAGCAACTGATTAATCCTTATTTAAAGAAACCAATGAGCCATTTTTGCTATCCCAGCGGCATTTGGGTAAGTGAGCTATGGCCAGTTCTGGATAAACAGAATATAAAAACCTCAACAACATGCGACAATGGGCTTATCACACCTGAGACCCCCTACCACGCGTGGAGCCGTTTTCTTGATAGCGCGCGCATTTCGCAATTGAATTTTGAATCCGAACTTTACGGATTTAATGAATTTACACGGAAGATACGCGGAAATTAAAAATGCCTATAGTCCAAACCTTCCCCACTCGCTTCTGGTTTCGATGGTTTTAAGAACATCGTCCGCGAGAGTTACTTCAGGACTACGCATCCCAAGCATGCCTTTTAAGAAGCTTTTTTCTTCGCGTAT
The DNA here is from genome assembly GCA_021774795.1 of Emcibacteraceae bacterium. Taxonomy (GTDB): domain Bacteria; phylum Pseudomonadota; class Alphaproteobacteria; order Sphingomonadales; family Emcibacteraceae; genus Pseudemcibacter. The sequence continues at coordinate 292,245 of JAJFIR010000031.1, forward strand.
CCGCTTAAATTTAACGTCATCACCAAGCTTCTCTTTCATAGTAGAGCGCATGTCTCCGACACCATCTATTAGTCCCAATTTTACGGATTCTTCACCGTTCCAGACCTGACCAGAGAAAATTGTCTTTTGAACTCCTGTTAATTTATCGCCGCGCGCTTCTTTAACGAAAGCTTTGAAAAAATCATGAACCTCCTTTAGAAGGTTTTTCATCATTTTTACATCTTTTTCAACTTCCGGCTTAAATGGATCCATCAGTGATTTACTTTCGCCTGCTGTATAAACCCGCCGTTCAATACCCAACTTTTCGATAGCAGCAGGATAGCCAAATCCGGCGTTAATAACGCCAACGCTTCCTACTATAGAGGCCTTATGAGCAAAAATCTCTTCTCCCGCGAGAGCAAGCATATAACCACCAGACGCGGCGACATCTTCCGCAAACGCATACACCGGAATTTCTTTTTCTTTCGAAAGTTCACGAATGCGCATCACGATTAATTCTGATTGCACCGGTGACCCACCAGGAGAATTAATAGCAAGTGCCACAGCCTTTACGTTATAAATATCAAAGGCGGAAGTAATTTTCTCTTCCAAATTCGCGAGATTAATAGCGTTACTAAAACGACCGGATGTCCCGATTACACCTTCAAGAGGTAATACAGCCACAACCGGCGCAGGATTGGCAAAAGCATCAATTGGTAGTTTAGAGATTAAATTTCTCAGAATTTTCTTCATGAATTTTCTTCTTTATTTTGAAATGTCTAATTCTTTAGCATGCCGTAATATATCTTCAGCAGCAGCAGTGTATTTTCCATCAGATTTATGCACGATGAGACCAGATTTCAAGGTTAAATGACCATTTCCATCTTTTTGTGCCCGAATTATCACTCTTTTTGCATCATTTTCAACTTTTGAATAGAATGGATAAACAATTACTGAACCTGTTTTGATATTTAATGCTGTCAGTATATCATCCATACGATCAGCTTTATGAATTACCGTTAGATACCCTTTCGGACGCACCATCCTAACGCACCGTTCTATCCAGACTTTCAAATCCGTCAATTCTTCACCAAATGCAACACTTTTTGATTTATGAGATGATTTAGAAATTTTGCCCTTTTCATAATAGGGCGGATTGCTAACCACATGATGGTAGTAATTTGCCGGGCATTCTTGAACATCACCGAATATATCGCCTTCGAAATATTCGGTAAACTGATCATAACCATTACTAATCGCATTTTCGCGCGCTAACGTGATGAGTTCGGGTTGGATTTCAATACCATGCAATATGTTATTGGTGGCTTCTTCACCCATTCTGGCCGCCAAGCAAGATAGTATTCCACCGGTTCCTGCCCCCATATCCAATATCCGTTGATTGCGCCTCAAAGATATGGCAGCAGCAAGGAATACACTGTCACTGGTTACGCGGTACCCTTTTTTGGGTTGTTTTAAAGTCAAGCGCCCGGCCAGAAATTCATCCATAGAGTGAACCATGCCGGTCATAATTCTATATCTACATCGTTCGCGATACTGCTCTCGCGAATCAGTCTTACTGCTTTTGTGTGTTTATTTTGCTCAACCATTACTCTGCTCTGAATGGCACCTATCCCCCCGCCCCAAAGACTTGCATGTGCCCCAAGCACAACAAATTCAATATCTTCGCTGCCAAGAAGCGCAGAAACCCTTGAGATTATGACCGGGTTGTCGCTGAACAATAGGTCTTTCACAATAAATTGATCCTTTTTTGTATGGTTTATTGTTTGTCTTCTTGCCAATATGGGTAGAGATGACTATTTTGCGATAATGATTTATGTACCCAAACATAACAAACCACAATAGGAAAAGAAAAGTGGGCCTTGTAATAAATTTTGAAGACGAAAAGAAAGACAAAGGGGCGACTGCACTTGCAACACTCCTTGATCTTGTTAATGACGATTTGGAAAAGGTAAATCAAACGATAATTCTCAAGATGCAAAGCCCCGTTGCTTTAATACCGCAGCTCGCGGGACATCTTATCGCGTCTGGTGGAAAAAGACTGCGTCCTATGCTCACTTTAGCCGCCAGCCGTTTATGCGGTTATGAAGGTGATCGCCACATTCACCTGGCAACTTGCGTTGAATTTATACATTCCGCTACTCTTCTACATGATGATGTTGTGGATAAAAGTGATCTTCGCCGCGGTGAAGACACCGCCAACGCTATATGGGGCAATAAAGCAAGTGTGCTTGTTGGTGATTTTTTATTCAGCCGTTCGTTCGAACTAATGGTCGAAGACGGTTCATTGGAAGTGTTACGCATTTTATCCAGCGCATCATCCGTTATTGCAGAGGGCGAAGTATTACAGCTGGTGACGGCAAATGATACTGATACAACTGAACACGCCTATATGGAAGTTATATGCGCTAAAACAGCGGCTCTTTTCGCCGCCGCTTGTGAAATAGGCGGTGTTATTGCTGAACGCCCTGCATCCGAATGTGAAGCACTCATGAGTTACGGCAAAAACCTGGGTATTATTTTTCAGCTAATTGATGATGTACTTGATTATTCGGCAGAGCAAAAAACACTTGGTAAATCAGTTGGTGATGATTTCCAGGAAGGTAAAATTACATTACCAATTGTTTTGGCATTTAGACGCGGAACCGATGAAGAACGGGTTTTTTGGAAACGTACAATGGAAGACCTTGATCAACATGAAGGCGACCTTGAGCATGCCATTGAATTGATGAAACGTCATAGCGCACTCAGCGACACCACACAACGGGCGCGGCACTATGGTGCTATCGCTTGCGATGCATTGGCTATCTTTCCTGATAACGACTTTCGTAAGGCACTTACGGGGATCGTCGATTTCTGCATTAACAGAGCATACTAACGTTGAGAGATTTTTCACCTCCATATGGTGAAATAGAAATTATGTCGCCTTGCGTACGAAGGATAACCGCACCAAACCCAGCTCCTTATACATTTAAAGGTACCGGAACTTATATAGTTGGTCACGACCATGTTGCAGTAATTGATCCCGGACCAAATATTAAATCACATATTAATGCCATTCTGGATGCTCTTGCCAGCGAAACGATAACTCATATTTTAATTACCCATAACCATAAAGATCATTCCCCTGCGGCTAAACCATTAGCATTGGCCACAAATGCAAAAATATATGCATATGATGTGGGCGAACAAAAATATTCAAGTGATGATATTGAAGAAGGGCTGGATAGAGACTTCAAGCCAGATGTTATCTTAAATGATGGCGAAATTATCGAGGGATCAAATTGGACAATGAAAGTTATTCACACGCCCGGGCATCTCTCAAATCATGTTTGCTATGCACTAAACGAAGAAAAAGCATTATTTACCGGTGATCATATTATGGGGTGGTCGACGACCATCGTTTCACCGCCTGACGGAAATATGGAAGATTATCTGAATAGTTTGGAAAAACTAACCACGCGCGATGATGAAATATATTATCCCACGCACGGCTGGCCAATTGATAAACCTCAGCAATTCGTACGCCATCTAATTGATCACCGGCTTTCGAGAGAGCAGCATATAATATCGGCAATAAATTCCGGTGCTCAGAATGTTAACCAAATGGTCAGATATATTTACACTAACATCACTGAAAATCTACATATAGCCGCGTCAAGATCAGTATATGCGCACCTTATTAGGATGGTAAATAACGGACATGTTTGCTGTGACGAAACACCCAAAGAAACATCAAAATATTATATAGGGGTACAAAAGAGGCCCGCGCTCTAAGGAGTACAGACCTTAATTTGCAATCAACCGTTTTTAGTGAAGCTTGGCGTCCAACTTTTCAGTGCTAGTATTAATCAACGCCTCGTGGTCAGCGTCTCTTAAATTAGCTTCAATAAGGTCGCGAGCAGCAGTTGTCGCAACAGTAATAGTCAAAGATTTAATTTCTTTTAATGCTGTTGCCTCCGCTTGGGTAATTTTTTGTTCCGCAATTTCACTGCGTCTGGCAGCCATTTCTTTGATATTTGCTTTGCTTTCAGAAATCATATTTTTGACTTCTGCCTCAGCATTTTTCATAAGTTCCGCCGCTTGCTTTTCAGCAGCATGTTGGTCTCTTTCGTATTTTGCAAGAAGTGCTACCGCTTCTTCACGAAGTTTTCGCGCATTCTCCAACTGATCTTCGATCTCTTGTGAACGATCATCCAACATTTTAGCAAAAATAGCCGGGATTTTCTTCCATATGATCAATAAGAAGAAAAGCGTTACTGCAAGCGAAACCCATGTGGCAGGGTCAGCAAAAAAGGATACATGTTCTTCCATCAGCTTTTCCCCTTACCGATAGTTTCAGTTTTCTTGGCAATCGCTTTCGAAACATCTTTTTTATCAAGTTTAAGACCGGCTATATGTGAAACGATATCACAACAGACTTCTGTCGCCACAGTGCGAACATCACCAAGAGCCTTTTCTTTCGCCGCATCAATCCTGCTCTGCGCTTCATCAGCCTTGGCGTTAAGTCCATCTGATAATTTTTGATACTCAGCGTCAGCATATGCCTTTAGCTCTTCCCGTTTATTTAAAACAACAACTGCCGCGTTATGGCGCGCTTCTTCCTGGGATTTTTCATATGCCAATCGAGCCGCTTCTGCTTTGGCTTGCAAAGCTTCCGCTTCGCCTAAGTCATAGGCAATTTTGTCCTGACGTTTTTTTAGAACATCTGAAATTTTTGGTGCCGCGCTATAGGTTATAAAGAAATAAAGTACACCGAATATTACGAATAACCAAAATATCTGAGGCATAAATACCGCTGGGTCTAATTGTGGCATGGTTTCCTCCTTGATCCGATTATGGGATCAGGCCTGTGTTTAATAATTTAAGCTTATTATACGAACAGGATAATGAAGGCGATAACCAAACCAAATAGGCCTGTTGCTTCTGCGAGTGCGAAACCAAGCATGGCTTGTCCAAAAACCGGACCGGCTGCTGAAGGATTGCGAATAGCGGCAGAAACATAATTACCAAAAATAACACCGATACCAACACCGGCACCGATAAGTGCAGTACATGCAAGGCCAGCACCGATATAACGAGCAGCTTGAATATCAGCATTTGCTGCGAGAGTTGCGATTTCCATTTCCATTTTATTTTTCCTTTAATTATAGAAAGTTCAATTTAATTAATATTATTATCCCTCCTATGCCTAATGCATATGAAGAGCATCGTTCAAATAAAGACAAGTTAATATTGCAAACACATATGCTTGCAAACATGCGACAAGCAATTCAAGCCCCGTTAACGCCACAATGAACGCAAACGGCAACACCGAACCAGCCGCTAAAACACCACCCAAAGCACCAAGACTTACAACAAAACCACCGAACACCTGAAGCATTGTATGTCCCGCAACCATATTGGCAAACAGACGTACAGAAAGACTAATGGGGCGTGACAAGTAAGATATGATTTCAATCGGGACAAGAATAAGCATTAAATACCAGGGGGCACCGTGCGGCACAAAGAAACCCAAAAATTTAAATCCGTGAGTAGCAAAGCCAATTAGCGTAACGCCAATAAAGACAAAAAATGCCATGGCAAATGTAACGGCAATATGGCTGGTAAAAGTGAATGGATGCAGCCAAGGCACCATACCAATTAAATTCGCGGCTAAAATAAACATAAATAATGTAAATATAAACGGAAAATATTTACGGCCGTCTACCCCCGCAGTATCACCAACCATTTTAGCAATAAATTCGTAGCACATTTCTACGCCCGACTGCCATCGTCCTGGTACAAGAGCTTTCTTACGCATGCCACCAATCATAAAAATCATGATTACAACGAGCGTTGCTAACATAGCCCCTGCTGAATTTGTAAATGAAATATCGTATCCTGCCACTTGTAAAGGAACAGTATTCGTGATTATAAACTGGTCGAGCGGGCCTGCCACTGTATTTTCCCTCTATTGTTTATTCATCATCTTCATCATGCGTACTTTCAGGCATCAATTGCTTTGCAGCACGCATAACATTCATAATTCCTGCTGCGGCACCGATGATGATAAATACGATCATCAGCCACGGCTTCGTATTAAAAAGCTGGTCTAAATACCAACCCGCGAATACACCAATCAACAATCCCGCTATTAATTCGGCCACAAGTCGTGTGGCAATACCGTATGTTGTTGCTTCGTTTAACCCGCCTTTAGAAGTTTCAGGCTCATTTGCCTTACGGGCCGCACTCACTCGGGTGCCTAAATCGTCCAAATTTGCTTTCATCTCATCTGACTTATTTTTATCGTCAGTCAAGCTAAGCTCCTTCATTAGATCGGATCGATAAACCAAAAAAGAATACCTTACACCACACCCTTAAAATTGAGTGCAACATAGTTTCAGACGCGTAAGCTGTCAAGCACCAAAAAACTCTCATTCTCAACCTATTTTTATATCGTTAAGTTATTGAAATTAAATAATTTATATTAACAGATATTTTAATGTATTCTTATGATAAAATATTAAACGTTTTCAAACTGAGAATCTTGTATCCGGTCACGGATTTTTTCGGCACTTTCCAAATCAACAGAAACCAGTTGGGACACCCCTCTTTCTGCCATAGTTACGCCGAATAAACGGTTCATACGGCTCATGCTGATAGCGTTATGTGTAACAATTAGAAAACGCGTCGAAGTATTTTTATTCATTTCATCCAAAAGATCACAAAACCGTTCGACGTTCGCATCATCAAGCGATGCATCAACTTCGTCAAGCACGCAGATGGGAGAAGGATTGGTCATAAATACGGCAAATATTAAAGAAAGCGCGGTAAGGGCTTGCTCACCGCCACTAAGCAAGCCTAAATTCTGCATTTTTTTGCCTGGTGGACTAGCCATAATTTCAAGTCCGGCGTCAAGCGGATCATCTGATTCAGTAAGTTCAAGATAAGCGTCTCCGCCACCAAACAATGTCGTGAACAAGCTTTTAAAGTGATCATTAACTTCATCAAATGCTTTAAGCATTCTTGCCCGACCTTCGCGATTTAGACCAGATATCGCTCTATTCAATCTTGTTATCGCTTCTTCAAGCTCTTCGCGTTCTTTTACCGAAGAAGACAATTGGTCCGCAATTTCTTCGAGTTCCGTTTCCGCCCTCAAATTAACAGCGCCTAGCCTTTCTCGTTCAATTTTAAGTCTCTCCAGCTTATGATGCGCCATCTCTTCATCGGGTAATTCCTGATCATCTTTAAGTTCAGTCATCGCATAAAGTTGAGTTGGTTCGCAGTCAAATTCCTCTTGAATACGTCGGTTTAGGTTTTCTTTTTGCTCATTAAATTGTTCAAGATTAGTTTCCAGACGAACTTTTTGTTCTCGTGCTTCACTAACCCTTGTTTGAACTTCCTGCATTTCCCGATCTTTTCGAGCAAGCCCTTCTTCTGCTTCGGATAGTTTTATTGCTGCGGCCTTACGCTGCGAACCCGCTTCATCAATCATAATATTTAATTTGCGACGTTCTAAAACAATCTCTCCAGGTCTGTTTTCAAGTGTCGTTAGCTCTTTATTTGTTTCGTCTTTTCGAATGGAAAGATTTTCCAAATGGGATTTTACATTTCTGATACGCACTTTCCAGTTATCATACTCTGACTTTATTTGCTCGAGACGATTTAGCCGCATCTCGCTTTGGTTATAATGACTATCGTGTGTTATCCGCGCCTCAGAGAATTCTTGTCTTTTTACTTCGACAATTTCACGGTTTTTACTTATATCCGTTTCTAGATCGACAGTTCCCGGGAGTTTTTCAAGATTTTCCATAGCTGCTTTGTAACGAACATTTTGATCCGCAATATCCTGAACTATATGCGCCTGACGATCTTTAAGCGCACTTTCTTCCGATTGGTGGCGCGCCGCAAGTTTCTCGGCCTCCGTAAGTTCTCTACGCGCTTCAATCGCATCTTCGTCTGCTTTACGCCATTCATCACGGGCCGCGTGGCTCTTAATTTTAACTGCTGCTAAATCTTCCTGAATTTTTGCATGTACATCACGTGTTTTTTTAACATCATTTTCTTTATCAGAAAAATCACCAATTAACTTCTCCAATCTGTTTTTCTGAGCCAAACGAATGGCCGCTCCTGACGGGGCATCTGGCGATATGCATAAACCGTCCCAACGCCACACACCGCCCGCCATAGTGGTTAATCGCTGCCCGGGCTTAAGGTTTTCTAACAATTCAAGCGCATCTTTTTCCGAACTCACAACACCAATTTGGCTCAAACGGCGTTTTAACAAAGACGGCGCTTTTACAAACTTTTCAAGGGATTCTATACCTTTTGGAAAAACATTCTTACCCGTAAGAGGCGGAAGGTCGCGCCAATGCACCGCATCCGTCTTATTATCGCTAGCATCCAAATCACTGTCCAGGGCGGCTCCCAGTGCGGTTTCATATCCTTTAGTGACCGATAATTTTTCAAGAAGTGGCACTCCTGTATCATCAAAATCAGTACTTAATACTTCTTCAAGTGCCTCTTTTTCTGCCTTAAGACGAGCGAGCTTACCCTCACAGGCTTGCAAATTGTTACGCGCTTCTTGTTCGATTTGCTGGATAGATTGACGCTCATCTTCAGCTTCATTGAACTCCAGACGCATTTTTGTAATCTGCTGCTCGGCTGCTTTTAATTTTTTTTCTGCTCCCGTCAAAGACTGTGTGAACAAATTATTATTTTCAAGCTTTGAGAGCCGCTCTTCAATAGTAATTTTTTGGTCTTCTAAGCTCTGAATTTGCTCAGTGCGTTCTTCGATCTCGCGGCTATAATTCAAACGGTCAGCATTACGTCCAGCCTGTTGCCCCATCAATTCCTCAAGAACTAGTTCTGCTGATAACGTTTCGGCTTGCCTTAATTCAAGAATCTCAGCTAATTGTTCAATATTTCCAGATGTATTTGCTATTTCATCTTCAATCAGCTTCTTTTCAATTTCCAATCGTTCGCTTGTTGCTGATGAATCTTTGACAACTTCATTCTCACGTATTTCATCCTGGGATATTTGTTCAAGAAGTGTTTGTAATTTATTTTGAGTCTCAACCAATCTTTGCTCTTCGCCGTCAAGACCATCCCGGTCCACTGTAATTCTATGAAGTTTGGCCGACTGCTCTGCTTCAGTTTGGCGTAAGTCCGGTAATTTCGCCGCTAAAATTGCTTGTTCTTTGCTAAGTTTCGCAAGTTCCGTTGTTACTTTCGCTACAATTAACGCAACTGCTGTTTCGGACTGCGAAGTATCACTTATGTTTTGCTGAATATTTTTCCACTCAATATATAGGAGTAAGGATTGTAGTTTGCGTATCTCAGCGGCAACATTTTTATAGCGGGTAGCTTGGCGAGCCTGTGATTTGAGGTTACGAATCTGATCTTGAAGTCCAATTTCAACATCACCAAGTCGCGTAAGATTTTTATTGGCACTCCTAAGCTTACTTTCCGCTTCCTTACGTCTAGAGTGAAGGCCGCTAATGCCAGCGGCTTCTTCAAGTATTGCACGTCTTTCTTTCGGCTTAGCACTAATCAAGGAACCAATTCGGCCTTGACTGACAAGCGACGGTGAATGAGCACCGGTTGACGCATCAGCGAACATTAACTTAATATCTTTTCCGCGAATCTCCTGCCCGTTCATCCGGTAAGCCGACCCGCTATCGCGCTCGATTCTACGGGATATTTCAAGGTTTAGTTCGTCATTAAATGCGGCTGGCGCAGTCCGGTCTTCGTTATCAAGACTTAAGGTTACTTCCGCCAGATTTCGAGCAGGACGTGACGAGGTACCAGCAAAAATAACGTCGTCCATACCATTTCCGCGCATGCTTTTGGCGGAATTTTCCCCCATAACCCATCTCAGAGCTTCAAGCAGGTTTGATTTTCCACAACCGTTTGGTCCGACGACTCCGGTTAACCCTGACTCAATTATCAGCTCAGTAGGATCTACAAAAGATTTAAATCCGGATAACCTAAGTCGCGTGAAATGCAATTCTACCCCTTCTCTTTATTCACCAATTAATTGAGTTCAGCATCGATCGCTCTTTCTATCGATTCATAATCATTGCCTGCCACTTTTTCATTTACAATGATAGTTGGCGTGGCGTTAATCTTATACTTAGCAATTCCGTCTTGCTGTACCGCAAAAATATATTCACCAATTGCCTGATTATTGAAACATGAGTCAATTTTCTTCTTATTCATACCCACTTGACGTGCAATTTTTTGTACTTCGTTCATCGTATATTCCACAAACATTGTTCCCGCCGTTTGTTGGTCATGTATCGCTGCTAATCTTTGATATTCTCCTACATCATACCATAATGTTTGTCGGGTAAATAGAGCGTCCATAAACGTAAAGTAGCGGCTTTCCGGAACACAGCGCGTCAATGAAGTTACCTGTGCATCCACGCCGTTAAGTAAAAAGCTTCTTACAATTATTTTGACTTTACCGGTATCAACATATTTTTCTTTAATTCTCGGCAATACTTGCGTGTGAAAATTCGCGCAATGATTACAAGTCAATGAAGCATATTCAATAAGTTCCACCGGAGCATTTTTATCACCAATAATCATGTCGTAATTTAAAAACCCTGCATCACTGGCAGGTTCTGCCACCGCATCAGTTGAAGACGATGCTTCTTCCTGGGCCGCCCCGCCTGCCTGTGCAGTTTGGACATTCGCTGCCGAGGTTTCAATCATTTCTTCAGCTTTTACTTCTTCAGAGTTTTCTGAACAATTTGATAAAGAAAGAACAAAAAATACTGAAAGTATAATTTTGGAATTACGAGCAAATTTTCGCTTATATAGTTGTTTTAACATTATTCACCTACAATATATTGTTATTAATATAAAAATGAATTCTCTGACAAATCAAGCTAAGAATGACAAAGAAATTAACTTTTATGGTTTCTGGTTATTATTAATGCGCCCACTTCCATGACCGCGCCGCGTAAAACGCTTGGTTTGCTTTACTTTCTGATTTTTTCTTGTACCAACTAATTCAGCACCCACGGCAAATAAACTTGCCCGAAGTTTGTCATCTTTTATCGCTGACAGCGATTCTGATAACCGTTTTTTTTGAGAATCACTAAGAATCGGTTTAATATAATTTCGGCTGACATTCTTTCCTTGCACAGGACCATGGCGAAAAATCAGACGTTCGACAGCTTTATATCCATAATAGGAATTGATGCGGTCAATTACAATCGGCTCCAGGTGCTGCATTTCAGGCGCATAACTGCCGTCTACACGAATATGCAGGACACCTGCCCGGCCATCACTTTGTTCATTATTTTTTGGTAGAGCAAGACGCTCAGGCAAACTTGAACGAGCAAGGACAGACCCAACAATCTCGTGCCAGTGAAGTAGAATATCACTTTTTGCAAAACCAAATCGACGAAATGCACGATTATTAATTCCTCGTGCAAGATCAGAGATCGACCTAGTTTTGTATGTTCTTTTCTCAGCCATACAATCTATCTTAACGATTATTGCTGTCCCAGGATAGAAAAATTGATGTCAAAAATAAGACTTTTGATTAATATCCAACGATTTCACGGCTGGATTTAACAATATAGTATTGTATAGTTCTTGATAAGAATCACTAGAACAGGTTGAATATGGATAGCAGTATTGGGAATACTGAAAAAAAAGATGAGCTCGTTGATGCGTTGCTTGATTGGTATGATCATAATGCACGCACGCTTCCATGGCGCATATCACCCGAAGATAAAATTGGTGGCATCAATTCCGACCCCTATCACGTGTGGCTCAGTGAAATTATGTTACAGCAGACCACTGTCATTACCGTCATTCCCTATTTTGAGAAGTTTATCGAAGAATGGCCAACTGTTGAAAAAATGGCTGCGGCGGAACTGGATGATATCCTTACAGCATGGGCGGGGTTAGGGTATTATGCGCGGGCCAGAAATTTATATAAATGCGCCCAGTATGTTTGCCATGAGCTAGACGGAAAATTCCCGGATAATTATGAAGATTTAATAAAATTGCCGGGCATAGGTACCTATACTGCTGCTGCTATTTCTGCGATTGTATATGACCAACCGGAAACAGTTATTGACGGTAATGTCGAAAGGGTAATTTCAAGATTATTTAATATTTCAACACCACTGCCGGAATCAAGGCCAGAAATTCGCACTTACGCTGAGAAATTAACCCCCAACCATAGACCGGGTGATTACGCTCAAGCGCTTATGGATTTAGGTGCCACTATTTGTACTTCCCGCGCCTTAAAATGTGACGTTTGCCCACTGGAAGATGAATGTAGCTCAAGAGCACTTGGTACTGCAGAAGATCTACCCGTTCGCAAAAACAAAAAAGTCAGACCAACCAGACGAGGGTATGCGTTTTGGGCTGAATATGATGGAAAGGTATGGCTGCGAAAGCGGCCGGAAAAAGGTCTTCTGGGCGGCATGATGGAGGTACCATCTGATGAATGGGCACCGAGCAACAGCTGGGAAAACATACCTTCACCTCGTATCCCTATTATTGCCAATTGGGAAATATTACCCGGTATGGTGCGCCACACATTTACACATTTTCATCTGGAACTTAAAATAATCCGTCTCGACCTTGAAGAAACAATCAACCTTCAGGAAGGAGAATGGTGTGCCGTTGAAAATAGAGATTACTATGCTCTTCCAACCGTAATGAAAAAGATATTTACCCATGTGGGTCAACCTTTACTGGATTTATAAAAATGCTAACACTTCACGATAATACTGAATCAGGTAATGCCTATAAAGTCCGTCTTCTATTAGCGCTTCTGAAACTTGATTTTGAAACCATACAATATGACGTTGTCGGTGGCGCAACCCGTACAAAAAAATATCTTAGCGAAATTAATAAGAATGGCCGCATACCGGTGTTGCAGTTTGAAGATGGAAGGTGTCTTGCGGAATCAAACGCCATTATTTATTACATGGCTCAAAATACGAAATATTTCCCCACCGATGCATGGCAGCAAGCCAAGCTAATGGAGTGGATGTTTTTTGAACAATATTCCCACGAGCCGTTTGTAGCGGTAGCTAAGTATATTTTAACGATGCTTCCAGCGGACACGCCGCGCCGCACGGAAATTCCAACCCTTCATGAAAAAGGATATGCCGCATTGCAAATCATGGAAGATCATCTGGCCGAAAATAGTTATTTGGTTGGTGACCATCTTAGCGTTGCCGATATTGCCCTTTATGCCTATAGTCATAAAGCTCATATGGGGGAGTTTGACATGTCGCGTTTTCCTGCGATTGATCGCTGGTTTAAAAGAATTGAAAGCGAAGACAATTATCTGGAGATGTATAATGACAACTAACAAAATCCATGGCGCCCAATGCATGTGCGGCGACATAACAATGGAGGCAACTGGCCCTGCGAATTATGTGGAATATTGCCACTGTAAATGGTGCCAACAATCCGCTGGCTCCAGTTATATTTTATGGGTTGTGTTCAATAAAGAAAACGTGAAAGTCACATCCGGCGAACTCAGCTACTATCAATCCAGTCCTGATTTAAAACGTGGTTTCTGTGCTAACTGTGGTTCAACGATGGCCGTCAGAACTAATAAATGTTTCGACATTGCCCTTGGTGTAATGGATCATCCGGATGATTTTGAAATTACCCAGCACATCTGGACCAAACGCGCCCTTAAGCATATGAATTTAGATGATGATCTACCCAAATACGATGAAAGCGGGCCTGGCTAATAAAGGTCTGAAATTATTTCGTGATCATCAAGGTTATCAAGAGGACCAATGGCCCCCAAGCTTAACCGACTATTTGTGAGTAGCCGTTTGGCACATTTCTTTACCGCCGCAACATCAACCCGACTAATTTTATCGAGTACTTCTTCGCGCGACACATGACGCCCGAAAATCATTTGCTGACGCCCGAGCTGTTCCATTCTGCTGGTTGTGCTTTCAAGCGACATCAAAATTCCTGCCTTAATTTGGGCTACGGCGCGGGCAACTTCCTCATCACTTACATATTCAGTCATTTTGTGAAATTCATTTGCGATTACAGGAACAAGTTCTTCAACCTGATCGGGACCGGTGCCTGCATGGACGGCAAATGTACCCCCATCCACATAAGAACCCATATAAGAATAAACTGAATATACTAATCCTCTTTTTTCCCGCACTTCCTGAAAGAGCCGTGAAGACATACCGCCACCATAAATCATCGACATAACCTGAGACGTATAATAATCAGGATCGTTGAAAGATATACCATCAAAGCCGAATAGAAGGTTAACCTGTTCTAAATCGCGTTCCAGTCGTTTTTCGCCGCCGCTATATACGGCCTTTTGCTTTTTGGCAGCACGTGTTTGCTTAAGCCCATCAAAATGATCGGAAACCATATTTACGAATTCATCATGGTCCAAATTTCCCGCAGCAACGATAGCCATTTGCTCTGCCCTGTAATGATTTTTCATATAATTTGCCAAATCATTACGGTCAAAACCGTTTACAAGGTCAATGGTACCAAGAATAGGTCGTCCCATCGGTTGCGCTGGATAGGCAGCCGATTGCAACAGATCAAACACAACGTCATCGGGCGTATCTTCTGCCTGGCCAATTTCTTGAATGATGACACCGCGTTCACGTTCAAGTTCTTCTTCACTGAATGTAGAATTTTGTAATATGTCGCCTAAGACATCCACCCCTAATTCCAAGTCCTCTTTAAGCAACCTCGCGTAATAAGTCGTGTGTTCGCGTGACGTATAAGCGTTTAGGTAACCACCAACATTCTCCACCTCTTCCGCGATATCGAGCGCCGTACGCCTTTTGGTGCCTTTGAAGGCCATATGTTCAAGCATATGGGAAAGGCCGTTTTCCGGTTGTTCCTCAAATCGGCTACCGACATCCACCCACGCGCCGACTGTCACCGTTTCCACATGTGATAACTTATCGCTTACAACACGCAATCCATTTTTTAGCGTCGTTGTCTGAACGCTCATAAATTTTCCAGAATGTATTTTTTGAGCGAGTCGAGATCATTTGGTAAAATGTCAAATTTTTCCGGACGTTCAAACAAATCTGCCATATGGGGTGGTAGTTCGGGATGGATACCCGTTACTTCCTCTACCGCCTTCGGGAACTTGGCAGGGTGGGCGGTACTTAAAGACACCATTGGAACTTCTTTATTGCTCCGGTTCTTACGCGCCGCATTAACACCGACGGCGGTGTGCGGGTCGATTACCTGACCACCCGTTTTAAGAACGTCAGCTATGGTTTCTTTTGTATCATCTTCAGAAACCCGATGTGCATTAAAACTATTCTTTGCGAGACTTAAACAGTCTTCGGAAATATTAAATTGCCCGCTTTGCTTTAAATTATCCATCAAGTGTCGGACTTTTGAACCATTGCTATCATGAAGATTAAATAGAAGTCGCTCAAAATTGCTTGAGACTTGTATATCCATACTTGGGCTTATTGTAGGAATAGTTTCCCCAATCTTATATTCACCGTTCGATAGCGTACGCGATAATATGTCATTTACATTGGTTGCCACGATCAGTTGATCAACTGGTAATCCCATTTGTTTTGCAACATATCCCGCATATACGTCACCAAAGTTTCCTGTCGGTACGCTGAATGATACTTTGCGCGCAGGTGCGCCAATCGAGACGGCAGATGTAAAATAATATACGATCTGCGCCATAACGCGCGCCCAATTAATACTGTTCACAGCGGATAAATTAATTTTATCTCGAAATTCCAGATCGTTGAACAACGCTTTGACCATAGCCTGACAATCGTCAAAGTCCCCCTCAACAGCAATGTTAAAGACGTTATCCTCTATTACCGTAGTCATCTGTTTACGCTGCACATCCGAAACGCGACCTTTTGGGTGTAACATAAATATGTTAGCACGTTCCCTGCCGCGTACGCAGTCTATCGCCGCTGATCCCGTATCGCCGGAAGTGGCGCCGACAATTGTTATTTTCTCGCCCCGTTTGTCTAAAACAAAATTAAATAAATGACCGAGAAGCTGCAATGCAACATCTTTAAATGCCAATGTAGGTCCGTGAAAT
The DNA here is from genome assembly GCA_021774795.1 of Emcibacteraceae bacterium. GTDB lineage: Bacteria > Pseudomonadota > Alphaproteobacteria > Sphingomonadales > Emcibacteraceae > Pseudemcibacter. Next base: position 308,296 of record JAJFIR010000031.1, read on the forward strand.
AATTCCAGTATCCATTCGTTACTATCAAGCTGAGTAAGCGGTACGATAGCGTCATGCCTGAAGCTCGAATAAGCCTTTTCGATTATTTTCTTGAATTCTTCCGCTGGAATTTCGGGACAGACATATGGGGACATAACTATAAAAGCAATTTCCTGATATGATTTTCCAACCATGGATTCAATATCATCAACCGAAAGAGTTGGCCAAAATTCGGGTAAGTATAATCCGCCGTCCGTCGCCAGACCGGTTAATAATACCTCTTCAAAATTCAATGTTGGCGCTTCACCGCGCGTGCTTATATATTTCACTTTAACCGTCCTTTGAGCCGTACATTTTCCGCAACAGACATTAGCGATCTTCCGCTAACATGCAAGCCTTTACGTCGCAGTTATATTTCTTTTCTGGTAATATGGGCAATAAAATAGATTCCAAGTAATACTATCGCTAAACCGTACCAGGTTAAAGCATAGTCAAGATGGTTATTAACAATGTTAAGTTCTGTTCGCCCTGCAACGGGATAGGATCTATCACCTTCTTTTTTTGCCGCAAATAAAAACATCGGAAAAACGTTCTTCAGATTTTTTGCAGCCATCATTTCGTTAACATCACCATAAAACCAGTTATTGGTATCTGGCTCATTTGCGGGGCCGTACCATAATTTTGTCCACGGTTTTCTTAATAGCCCGGTGATAATTATCTGCCCCTTTACCAGAGTATCAGTTCGATCAGACTGGCTCTTCATTTGCTCATGAACCCAACCACGGTTAACAATTATAATACGGCCATCACCTAGCGTAAATGGCGTGTATAGATCATATCCCGGCTCACCATTTGGCCCAACACTATACATTGTCATTTCTTGATAATGGTCGAAAATACCGGACGCCGATACCGAAACATATTCAAGATCATCCGGCTGGGTGGACTGTGTGGGTAATGAAACCGGTGCCATTTCAACCCTACTTTTCAATTTTTCTATAAGACCCAACTTCCAATCTAACCTTTCCACTTGCCAATTACCCAATAGGATAAGGCACATTAACAATGGAATGGTCATCAATGTCGGCCAAAGACGTGGTTTAAATTTATATGTGAGCATCGCTCATTAATCCAATTTACCTTCACGGGCTTTATACAAGTACTGCATTGCCACCATCAACCCTTTGGCAGGTCGCAACAAACCGATTGAACCTCCAATAATAACTGGGGCCCAAATAAGCGCATGAAGCCATAATGGTGGGCGGTATCTTACTTCAACCACGAGCGCAAGACCAACAACAATAAAACCCATAATAAGAATTATAAACACAGCGGGGCCATCGCCCGAATCAAATTCTGAATAATCCAGCTCACATGTTTCACATGCGGGGGTAAAATCAAGGAAACCCTTATATAGCTTCCCTACTCCACATCTTGGACAACGACACCCCAGCCCCGCTTTTACCGGCGAGACTGGAGTGTCAGAATTCTCATCCTGTGGCAAGATTATTTAACCTGTGATACCAACATAAATACAAAAGAATAGCACGAGCCAAACAACATCAACAAAATGCCAATACCATGCCGCCGCTTCAAAACCAAAATGATGGTCTGCCTTGAAATGGCCAACGTAACCCCGCAGCAGATTGACTGTCAGGAAGATGGTACCAATTAATACGTGAAAGCCGTGAAAGCCAGTGGCCATGTAGAAAGTAGAACTATAAATTCCATCTTCAAATCCAAATGTCGCGTGCGTATATTCATAAGCCTGTATTCCGGTAAATGCTGCCCCTAAAAGAATAGTATAAAGAAGCATTTGTTTAAACATTGCGCGGTCACCTTCAACAAGTGAATGATGGGCCCATGTTACAGTACAACCTGAAAGAAGAAGAACCAATGTATTCACAAGCGGTAAATGCCACGGATCAAGTGTTTCAATTCCTTCGGGCGGCCAAACAAAATTAATCGCTTCTGTCGGGAAAACACTGGCGTTAAAGAATGCCCAAAACCACGCTATAAAAAACATAACTTCTGAAACAATGAATAAGAACATGCCATAGCGAAGGCCGAGTTGCACTATTGGTTTATGATGGCCATCGTATTCACCTTCCTTAATAACATCCCCCCACCAGCTATAAGCGCCAAAAATTATCAGCAACGCGCCGACGATTAGCACCCAACTCGTATCAAAATGCATATACATAATACCACCAAGGAATAAAACGAATGCAGCGAATGCACAGAATATTGGCCAAGGACTTGGATCTACCAAGTGGTAGTTATGGTTTGGTGCGTGTGAATCTGACATAAATTGTTCCTTTTATATCTACATATATCTATTCAAATTGTTTATTATAATCTTCTGACTGGAAAAACGTATATGAAAGCGTCATTTCCTTAATCTCATCCACGTCTTCGTCTTCGTCGAATTCCGGATCAATATAAAAGCTAACCGCCATATCAACTTCCTCGCCTGGCTGTAATGTTTGCTCGGTAAAGCAAAAACACGCGATTTTGTTAAAATAATAAGCGGTTTTAAATGGAGTCACATTAAAGGTTGCAACGCCGGTTATCGGTTCATCACTATTATTAACAGCCTTATAAAAGATCAGGGCTTCTTCACCTACTCTTACTTTTACTCTTCTTTGCACCGGTTTGAAATACCAAGGCAGTTTTCCGTTAACGTCCGCATTAAATAAAACTGTCACTTCACGATCAAGAATCATACTTTCATCCGGCGCATATTCCGCTTTTCCAGTCGTGCCGCCTATACCTGTTGCCTGACAAAACATTTGATATAAAGGAACTGAGGCAACTACGAGCATCGCCATTGAGAATAAAATCCCAAGTGTAAAAAATAATGTTTTCGTGTTCGCATTTCTGGTTTGTACCGACATGGTCATTGCAGTTACACTACTCCTAATTTAACGAGAGTGATAACAAAGAATAGTAAAACCAAGCCGCCGAGAATGGCCGCCATCGCGTAATTTCGACCCGCTCTTTTCTTGTGTTCTTCATGAAGTGGCATTTAAAAAACCTTCTCTGTTAAGTTTTCTATTCCAAGTACGGCAAAAAGCGCAAATAGATAGAAAATAGAAAAGAAAAAAACCTTTTTAGCACTACCACTATTTTCCTCGACAGTGGATTTATCGCTCAGCAGGGCAAATGAAAGCCAAATGAACATCCCGCCCAATAGCGCCGCAGTAGCCGCATAGAGTTCTCCCGCAAAGTTAAAGTACCAAGGCAATAAGGTAATAGGGACCATGGCAATTGTGTATAACATGATTTGCCTTTTCGTTGCGGTTTCACCGCTAACGACGGGTAACATAGGAATACCGGCATTGGCATAATCTTTACAGGCGTATAGCGACAGTGCCCAAAAATGCGGCGGTGTCCACATAAATATAATAGCAAACAAAACGGCACTCTCTATGCTTACACTTCCGGTAACAGCCGCCCATGCCACCATCGGCGGAAAGGCACCTGATGCGCCGCCAATAACGATATTTTGTGCGGTACGTCTTTTAAGCCACATCGTGTAAACAACCACATAAAAAAGAATAGTAACCAACAGTAATACTGCTGCCACAACGTTGACCATCAATCCCATTATAAGTACGGACGCAACCGAAAGAGCAACGCCGAAATGAAGTGCTGATTGTGCATCGATGCGCCCAGAAGGAATAGGCCTATCGGCAGTTCGCCTCATTTTGGCATCAATATCTGCTTCATACCACATATTAAGACAGCCCGCAGCACCAGCGGCGACAGCGATACAAAGAAGAGCCGTAAACCCGATAACCGGATGAATATCACCCGGTGCCACCAGCAACCCGATAAATGCCGTAAAAATAACCAAAGACATCACCCGCGGCTTGAGCAGGCTGAAATAATCACCCGCACTTGGCAGATGATATTCAGTGATATTTTGGTTAGCGGACGTAATTTCCATTTTACTATTTCTTTATTACTTAATTCGCGGCAATTCATTGAATTGATGGAATGGTGGTGGAGAAGGCAATGTCCACTCTAACGTAGTCGCCGCGTCGCCCCATTGATTATTGCCAACCCGTTCTTTTGACCTCAATGTCATAACTACGCCAATGAAGAAGAAGATTAAACCGATAAACATTACGCCATAACCAATTGAAGACCAGTAATTCCATAGCGCATATGCGTCAGGATAATCTGGAATACGGCGTGGCATCCCCGCAAGTCCGAGGAAATGTTGTGGGAAGAATATCAAGTTGACACCAATAAACGTAAACCAGAAATGCAGTTTCGAAATAAGCTGTGGGTATGGTTTACCACTCATTTTACCGATCCAATAATACCAACCGGCATAGATGGAAAATAGTGCTCCCATTGACATTGTATAATGGAAATGCGCAACGACATAATATGTATCATGCATCGACGTATCAACGCCTGCATTCGCCAACACAACCCCGGTAACACCACCGATTGTGAAAAGGAATATCATGCCAACCGCAAATAACATTGGTGTTTCAAAACGGATTGATCCACCCCACATTGTACCAAGCCATGAAAAAATCTTAATTCCGGTCGGTACGGCAATAACCATCGTCGCTGCGGTAAAGTAAGCTTTTGTATCAACGTCCATCCCAACAGTGAACATGTGATGGGCCCAAACGATGAAGCCAACGACGCCAATCGCAACCATCGCATAAGCCATTCCAAGATAGCCAAAAATAGGCTTATTGGAGAATGTGGAGACAACATGGCTCACAAGGCCGAAACCGGGCAATATAAGAATGTAGACTTCAGGGTGTCCAAAGAACCAGAAAAGATGCTGATAAAGGATTGGATCACCACCGCCAGAAGCATCAAAGAATGTTGTACCAAAGTTCCTGTCAGTAAGCAACATTGTGATGGCACCAGCCAATACTGGAAGCGCCAATAGAAGCAAGAAAACTGTTACAAGGATCGACCAAACAAACAGAGGCATTTTATGTATGGTCATGCCGGGGGCACGCATATTAAAAATCGTGCATATGAAGTTAATGGCGCCGAGAATGGAAGACGCCCCCGCCGCATGAAGTGAGAAAATCGCCAGATCCATCGCGGGACCCGGCTGGGCCGAAGTCGATAAAGGCGCGTAAACTGTCCAGCCACCGCCAACGCCAAGTTGGCCAGCAGGTCCTTCAAAAAAAGTAGATAAGATTAACAAGAGTAACGCGACCGGTAATAACCAAAATGATATATTATTCATTCGCGGGAATGCCATATCCGGTGCGCCAATCATGATCGGTACGAACCAGTTACCAAACCCGCCAATGAGTGCTGGCATCACCATAAAAAACACCATAATCAAACCATGAGCTGTGATCAAAACATTAAAATAATGATATGCAGCTTCATCACCACCAGAAGACAACCACGGCAGAATAGGAAGAAAATCCATACCCGGATACATTAGTTCAGCGCGCATCATCCCGGAGAAAATACCTCCGATAACACCAGCAACAATCGCAAATATTAGATAAAGTGTCCCAATGTCCTTATGGTTTGTTGAGAGCATCCAACGACGCCACCCCGTAGGATGGTGCGCGTCATGGCCGTCAGCATGTGCATCGTAACTCATTTAGAATTCTCCAGTTTATTGAGCAAACGCAAATTGTTGCGTACGCGGTGCATCAAGCGATGCATATTTTACCTTGGCTTCTTCAAGCCATGCTTCATATCTTTCTTGAGATACAACTTCAACCATGATCGGCATAAAGCCATGACGTATACCGCATAGTTCTGAGCATTGCCCATAGTACATGCCTTCTTTCGTCGCCTTGAACCAAGTTTCGTTTAACTTCCCGGGTACTGCATCAATTTTTGCGCCAAATGCCGGAATTGTCCACGCATGAATAACATCAGTAGCTGTAACTTGAACACGAATTACTTTATTCACCGGTACAACAACACGTTCATCAGCACCAAGAAGCCGAGGATGATCTTTATAACCTTCATCTTCCTCCGTAAGCATTACGGCATCAAACATGATTTCTTCATAATCGGGATATTCGTAAGACCAATACCATTGATTTCCAATCGCTTTAATTGTTACATCGGCTTCCGGTATAACATCCTGATTGTAAAGAAGTCTAAAAGACGGGATGGCAATAACTACCAATATTAAAATTGGCACTGTTGTCCACACAATTTCAAGCAGGGTATTATGTGTCGTCTTAGACGCAACGGGATTGGCTTTCGCATTAAACTTAACAAATATATATAATAAAATGACCGTTACGAATATTGTGATTGCGGTGATGATCCACATGAGCAAATTATGAAACGCTATTGTCTCTTCCATAATCGGTGACGCGGCTTGCATGAAGCCTAATTGCCCGGGTGCCGCGCTATGAATGCCATCAGACGCCGGATGGACTCTTCCCTGTGCACTCGCAAAACCGGTGCCGATGAATGTTATTATTAAAGTCACTATCATCAAATATGTTTTTTTGAACAACATGTTCCTAATTACCCCTTAAATACGGATATGGATATAAACGTTGTCGTAAATGGAAAAAGACAAAAAATCTTTATACTCGTGATAAAGACAATCCCCTGCTCCAAATAAAACGACCTTCGGGTGAGTTTATACCAGAATTTTGATCTAGCTCAAGACTACAAGTGCAAAAAAATGTAATTTTATTTTCTTTGATATAGATCAATAGATTCATTTGTCCTATTATTCAATTTTAGCGCAATCGATTTTACGTTTTTTCGGCACTTTTGCTTGGGCTTGCAATTCATAAGTCAAATGGATATTACTAGGCACGACTTATTATTTCCCTCAAACATGAAAAGTTTATTTTTTCGTATGAACAACATTTCTTCTGACAAATCGTATTTTTTTGCAAATGCTAATAGTGATTCTGGTCTTGATTCAATCCAAACCCAACGTTTGGTCGATGAAGCCTTACATGGAATGGATGACGGCGAACTGTATCTTCAATATGCACAATCAGAAACATTTTCATTCGATGATGGAAGGCTAAAAAATGCAGCATATGATACATCAAAAGGATTTGGCTTAAGAAGCATTATCGATGATGTGACCGGTTTTGCTCACTCATCAGAATTGAGTGATGCAGCACTTCAAAGAGCCGTTGCGACAGTGCAAAGCATTAAGTCCGGCTCGGGCAGCACCCTTGCCATTCCACCACAACTTACCAATAAAAAAATTTACAGCGACGAAAACCCACTTGGCGGAGTTGAATTTAAAGACAAAATTCAAATATTGCAGGAAATAGACGAATATGCCCGTTCCAAAGATCCAAAAATATGCCAGGTAAGCTGCTCTATTTCTGGTGAATGGCAGATAGTCGAAATTATTCGCCCCGGCGGTCACAGGGTTCGCGACGTGAGGCCGTTGGTACGGCTCAACGTAAGTGTTGTTGCCAAACACAAAGATAAAATGGAAAGCGGATATGAAGGTTCTGGCGGAAGATATACTTATAATCAGCTACTAACGCCCGAAAACTGGAAACAACAAACAGACAACGCCATTCGTCAAGCTATCTTAAATTTGGACAGTGTTCCCGCACCTGCGGGCGAGATGGATGTGGTTCTGGGGCCCGGATGGCCAGGTGTGCTGTTGCACGAGGCGATTGGTCATGGTTTAGAAGGCGATTTTAACCGAAAAGGCACGTCCGCGTTTGCTGGCCTGATGGGCGGGCGAATTGCTGCAAAAGGCGTTACCGTTGTTGATGACGGCACCCTGGAAAACAGACGCGGATCGCTTAATTTTGATGACGAAGGAACTTCGACAAATTGTACGACCCTAATTGAAGACGGTATATTAGTGGGATACATGCAAGACCGCATGAATGCGCGTTTGATGGGTAGCACGTCTACAGGAAATGGACGCCGTCAAAGTTACGCTCATCAACCAATGCCGCGCATGACAAACACTTATATGTTAAGCGGAAATCAGGATCCCGAAGAAATACTTGCCAGCGTTAATGACGGATTATATGCGGTTAATTTCGGGGGTGGGCAGGTTGATATAACCAACGGTAAATTCGTGTTTAGCTGCACAGAAGCCTATTTGATCAAAAATGGTAAGATTGACGCACCGGTGAAAGGCGCGACACTTATCGGCAGCGGTCCCGACGCCTTGAAACGAATAGGCGCAATTGGCAACGACCTTAAACTTGATAACGGTGTTGGCATCTGCGGTAAAGCAGGACAGTCTGTTCCCGTTGGTGTGGGTCAACCGACATTGCGGATTGATGGCATTACGGTTGGTGGAACGGATATTTAAGAATTATAAAAAGGCCAATATAAATGTGGGATGATAGATATAGCGCAAAGGATTATATTTGCGGAACAAATCCAAACGACTTTTTGTTCGAATATGCGTATCAGATTCCGGAAAGAAAATTTCTTTGTGCCAATTTAACCAAATTTAAAATTGAACCGGATCACCGGGACGCTATTATTTTAATTTTTTGCCACATTCCTGTCAGCTTGCGAAAAACGGTAAATAAAAATGCAGGGTAGAATTGCTTGGGTAGAATATGCAAAAGCCATTGGAATTCTGTTGGTCGTATACGGCCATGTTGCGAGAGGCGTATTCAACGCCAATCTCTCTATCGACGAACAACAATTCCGTTTAATTGACAGTATAATATATAGTTTCCATATGCCTTTATTCTTTTTTCTTTCCGGCCTATTCTTTATGAATTCGATGCAGAAATGGGGTAAAGGAAATTTTATGCGGCTTAAGATTGGCAGTATCGTTTATCCCTATTTGCTGTGGTCATTGATTCAAGGTTTTATAGAGGTGTTTTTAAATTCTTATACGAACAGGCCAATCAATTTTTCCGATGTCTTTGCCCTACTATATCAACCCAGAGCTCAGTTTTGGTTTTTATATGCGTTGATTATTATTTTTGCGTTGTCACTGTTGCTTTACTACAACAACAAAAAGGCAAATAACGTGTTGGTATTTATATTGGCTATATTCCTGTTCGTTTTTCAACATGAAATTCCCACTATTTTTAACCTACACTTTTTTAATTATTATTTTATCTATTTCTCCTTTGGAGTTTTATTCAGCTCCTTGATTGCCACTGATACTTTGGCTTCTAATAAGGCGCTATTCATAACAAGCTGTGGATTTATATTAGGCCAATATCTATTTCAATTAGAACATGATTATTTGATGGTTTATAGAAATATGCTCACGTTGATATTGGTTTTGATGTCCATCATATTGGTAACAAGCTTATCAAAGCGTCTGGTAAAAATCCCGATAAGTTTTCTTGTCATAATTGGGAAAAATTCGTTTGCTATTTATTTGATGCATGTAATATTTGGCAGTGGAGCGAGAATTATTCTAATAAACTTGTTCAACATTCATGATGTTACTGTTCACTTAATTATAGGATGCATTATGGGAGTAGCCCTTCCGATCTTGGCGGCGTATGCAGTAAACACTTATAAAATCCCTTTTATATTTTCGATACCCACTAAAAATCTATTCATAAACAAGCTTTAGTTTTGACTTTCCACTTATTGGCGAAAAAAAATGAGCCAAAATACTCACCTACCGCAAAACAATTAGATTAAAAATCAATTATTAATTTGACAATTTTTCTAATGCCGTTATGGCTTTTAATCCATCCGCTTCCGGTACAAATATATGATCATGATAATACCCTGCGACAACATTTGCGCTTATATTTGCATCAGCGAGTGCATTTGCAAATGCTGCGGTAAGCCCAACTGCTTCCAGGCTAGAATGCACTTGAAGCGTGATTTTATTAAAAGTTCCACTATAGGTCACAGCCGCTTGATCGGCCGTCTGTTTTGCAAGAATAACTGTTAAACCTTCTTCTTCCTGAAAAGTCCCGACTGGGTCCAATTTCAATAAAGTGTCGTCAAGTTTCTTATCAAAGCTACAAAAAACATAAATATCGCTGCTTAACACTGGTTTCATTTGTTTTAGCAAAATATTTAAATCGCTAATTCCTTGCATGGTAATTTTCTCCAATTGGATATAGCAATGCCCGTCATTGAAAAGTCAAAAACGGGCATTGCCAAAATGAATGGTGGAGCTAAGCGGGCTCGAACCGCTGACCTCTACACTGCCAGTGTAGCGCTCTCCCAGCTGAGCTATAGCCCCTTGTTGCTCATTCCTGATCTGGTTTGAAATGACACCGACGATTTATTGGCGCAACTTATTCGCCCTAACATTTTTAATCAATAACAAAAACAAATTTAAATCAATCGTCTACTGGTTTCTCAATTGGTGCATCTACTACCGCTGCAACGTTGGTATCATCATCATCACTCAATACAACGGTATTATCATCTGGCGGGATCACAGCATCATCTTCTTCTTCAACGAGAAGGCTATCATCATCAAGCAGATCTTCCGCAGCTTCTTCATCTTTTTCAGACTGCCTTTTTTCGGATATAAGTTCAATCGAATGAGTTTTGCTTTTTAAGATAATTTCCGGTTTAAACTTATTCTCACAACTTACGCAAACGATCGGCTCAAATTCACCTAAGTCGTAAAATCTGGTACCACATTTCGGGCATTGACGTTTCTCGCCCCACTCCGCTTTTGCCAAAGTCATTCTCCTCAGAACATAATCTATTGGTTCATTAATATGTAGATAGGTGCGTTAGCAGCCCATAAAAAACCATCATTTGCCACGTTAGAAGCCAACTGTCAAAGCCTATTATGACAAAAGTGCTATCTTTAATCATAAAAGTCGCCATTTATTAAAAAAGACACACAAAAAGTGACACATAAAGAATTTTTTGTGTTATCCCACTATTAAAAATAACAATAGATAATTCGGATATATAATAAGCAGCATGACTGAGCTTTCTTCATCAAAATCAGGGCCTTTAATAGGAAACATTACAGTGCCGGGCGATAAATCAATTTCCCACAGGTCCCTTATTATGGCTGTTTTAGCAATCGGTGAAAGTACTATTTCCGGTCTTCTGGAAGGTGAAGATGTACTTGGTACCACTGATGCTTTAAAAGCACTTGGCGCAGAAATATACAAAGATGATAATGGTATGTGGCATGTCTTTGGTGTCGGTATAGGCGGATTAAAGGAACCCGCAACCCCGCTTTTCATGGGAAACAGCGGTACAGGCGTTAGATTAATGATGGGCCTGGTTGCAACCCATCCCATCACCGTCACATTCACTGGTGACGATTCGTTGGCAAAAAGACCAATGCAAAGAGTAACGGTTCCCCTCGCTGAATTCGGTGCTTCATTTCAAAGTAACGGGCAAGGCACATTACCAATTACTGTAAAAGGAACCCAAATGCCGCTCTCCATAAACTACCGACTTCCTGTTGCATCAGCACAGGTGAAATCTGCGATAATGCTAGCGGCACTTAATACACCTGGCCAAACAACCGTGATTGAGAAAATCCCCACCCGTGATCATTCAGAGCGAATATTCAAATATTTTGGTGTTGATATTAAACAGAACAATGAGCAGATCATCGTAACCGGTCACAGTGAGTTAAAGGCAAAAAACATGACTGTCCCCGCTGATTCTTCGTCGGCAGCATTTCTTGTCGTCGCTGCTCTTATTACAGAAGGTTCAGATATCGTAATGAAAAATATTGGCATCAACGAAGCACGAACAGGACTGTTTAAAACTTTGATCGATATGGGCGGCAATATTTCGTTTGAGAATAAACGAACAGAATGTGGTGAGGAAGTCGCTGACATCCATGTTCAATACTCAAAATTAACCGGAATAATAGTACCGAAAGAGCGTGCACCCTCGATGATCGATGAATATCCCGTCCTTTGTGCCGCAGCAGTATGTGCTGCTGGCGAAACGGTAATGAGAGGTATAGAAGAACTAAGAGTAAAAGAATCTGACCGAATAGCCGTTATGGTTCAAGGATTAGAGTCCTGTGGCGTAAAGGTCACAGAACATCCAGACGGCATGACTGTAAGACCTTCTAGCATAAACGGCGGCGTGACAATTAAGACGCACTTAGATCATCGTATCGCCATGTCCTTTCTGGTCCTTGGTTTAATATCCGAAAAGCCAATAACTATTGACGATGCCACCGTTATCGAAACAAGTTTTCCCGGTTTTGCTAATCTTCTTAATGGTATCGGTGCAAATATATGCTAGCAGGGGAAAAAATAATCATCGCTGTTGACGGGCCTGCGGCTTCAGGTAAAGGAACATTAGCTCGAAAACTGGCGGTGCACTTTAATTTAGCATTGCTGGATACCGGTAAGTTATATAGGGCGGTAGGCTGGAACGTTTTAAGTGCTGGCGGTAATCCTGAGAATGAAAATGCAGCATTGGAAGCCGCCCAAAAAATAGCGAAGGCCGACCTAACAAATCCTGAACTCCGAAGCGAATCAATAGGCGCGGCCGCGTCGAAAGTTGCGAGCATGCCCGCAATTAGGCAGGTTTTGGTTGATTTTCAGAGACATTTTGCTGCAAATCCACCGGGAGACAAATTCGGCACCATACTTGATGGCCGCGACATCGGCACTGTCATTTGCCCCGAAGCTACAGTCAAATTATTCGTTACAGCAGACGTCAAAACCCGCGCAAAACGGCGTTTTATCGAAGAATTTGGCGAAAAAGGTACTGAAGAACAATATATCTCCATATTGAACGATTTAAAGACTCGCGACGAACGCGACATTAACCGCAGTGCTTCGCCCTTAAAACAAGCTGAAAATGCGTACTTGATAGATACATCAGATTCGGATATAGAGGCCGTGTTTGAAGCGGCTGTTAAGCTTGTTTCAAGCAAAACGTAGAATAAAATTCGAATTTGACTTTATTTCTAACCTATCTAATCGATGGGAAGGAGTGGGTTTTGTTTTTTGTTTTATTAATCTTAAACTTGTTTTTGAAGACCGTCGGACACAACCGACAGGCCTACATAAAAGCAGGATGCCCCTTTTGTAAAGAGGAAAAAGCATCCAAAATAGAATAGGTAATAAATAATGAATACTGAACTAGATGTTCCAACCACTGATGACTTCGCTGCGATGCTCGAAGAATCATTTGGCCCCGAAGGCAAGTTTGACGGCAAAGTTGTCACAGGGACCATTATAGCGACAGATAAGGAATCTGCGACTATAGATATCGGTCTTAAAGCTGAAGGCCGTATCCCACTCAAAGAATTTGCAGCTCACGGACAAACACCCGAACTTAAAGTCGGCGATCAAGTTGAAGTTTATGTTGAGCGAATTGAAAATGCCCGTGGCGAAGCGATGTTATCTCGCGAAAAAGCACGCCGCGAAGAATCATGGACACTTCTCGAAAAATCATACGAAGCTGAAGAACGCGTTAACGGCGTTATCTTTGGTCGCGTTAAAGGTGGCTTTACTGTTGATCTTGAAGGCGCTATAGCGTTCTTGCCAGGCAGTCAAGTTGACGTTCGTCCAATTCGTGACGTAACACCACTTATGAATATCGAACAACCGTTCCAGATTTTAAAGATGGACCGTAAACGCGGAAACATTGTCGTTTCCCGACGGGCTATCTTGGAAGAAACACGCGCCGAACAACGCACAGAAATTATCGCAAACCTTGGTGAAGGGAAAACCGTTGAAGGTGTTGTTAAGAACATCACCGATTACGGTGCCTTTGTTGATCTTGGTGGAATTGACGGATTGCTCCACGTAACTGATATTTCATGGAAACGTATCAACCATCCTTCCGATATATTAAATATTGGTGATACAATTGACGTGCAGATCATACGCTTAAATCCTGATACTCAAAGAATATCTCTTGGAATGAAGCAACTAACGGAAGACCCATGGTCAACGATTACCAAAAAATATCCAATCGAATCAAAATTAACAGGTCGTATCACGAATATTACTGATTACGGTGCATTCGTCGAACTTGATGACGGTGTCGAAGGTCTTGTCCACGTTTCAGAAATGAGCTGGGTTAAGAAAAATGTTCATCCTGGTAAAATTGTATCTAGCAGCCAGGAAGTGGAAGTTATGGTTCTTGAGATTGATTCAGAAAAACGCCGTATCAGTCTTGGACTTAAACAATGTATGGATAATCCATGGTTATCTTTTGCTGACAAATATCCCGCAAAAACCGAAATTGAAGGCGAAGTTAAGAACATCACTGAGTTTGGCCTCTTTATTGGTCTAGACGGTGATATGGACGGTATGGTTCATCTATCTGACCTTGATTGGAACAAAGCCGGTGAAGAAGCGATGTCTGAATATAAAAAGGGTGACATGGTTAAAGCTGTCATCCTTGATGTTGATACCGACAAAGAACGTATCTCGCTTGGTATCAAACAGCTTAAATCTGATCCAGTAAGTTCAATCACCGGATTGAAAAAAGGTGGCACGGTGACTTGTACTGTATCAGAAGTAACTGAAAACGGTCTGGAAGTTATCGTTGGTGATGAAGGTGGTATGAAGGCCTTTATTCGCCGCTCTGATCTTAGCCGCGATCGTGCAGACCAACGCCCTGAGCGTTTCTCTGTTGGTGAAAAATTGGATGCAAAAGTGACGGCATTGGACAAGAAGGCTCGCAAAATAGGCCTTTCAATTAAACAGCTTGAAATTTCCGAAGAGAAAGAAGCTGTAGCACAATATGGCTCATCTGACAGTGGTGCAAGTCTTGGTGACATTCTTGGTGCTGCAATAGCGAATGCAGCCCCAGCTGAAGAAGAAAAACCGGCTAAGAAAGCGGCTCCTAAGAAGGCCGCAGCGAAGAAAGAGGCTGCACCAAAGGCAGACGCTAAAGAGAAAAAGCCAAAAAAAGCCGCTCCTAAAAAAGCAGCCACAAAAAAAGCTGCCGACAACGAAGCTAAAGAAGAAAAACCAAAAAAGGCTGCTCCAAAAAAGAAAGCTGCTCCTAAAAAAGCCGCAAAATAGTCGTTTAACTTTTTTTCTTAAAAGATTTCAACCCGCTCGGTTCATTCGAGCGGGTTTTTTTATAGTCAGTTTTATTGAGACGATTCTTTTTTTACTTATTGTACACCATAACGAAAATACTTCGAAAGCAATTAAATCTTGTATTAAAACAACAAAAAAAGCACCTTTTTCTGGTAATTCGCTTTAATTTTGAAAAAAAACATGACTTATAAGGTACTTAGCCTTGACGCCTCTCTCACTCTCTGTCAACTTATACACTCACAAGATAGTTGTAATATTAATAACATATAGGGGTCTAACGATGATAAAGTCGGAGCTGATAGCAAGATTAGTTGATTCTAATCCCCACCTTTATCAACGCGATGTTGAACGTATCGTCAATACCATATTTGAAGAAATCACAAATACTCTTGCTGATGGCAATAGGGTTGAACTTCGTGGATTTGGCGCCTTCTCAGTTAAACACCGCCCTGCACGTACAGGGCGGAATCCTAGAACCGGTCAAGCGGTAAGTGTACCGGCAAAAAGTGTCCCATATTTCAAAACGGGTAAAGATTTGAGAGAAAAACTGAACAATAAGTAATATTGTTCTATAATTAACAGCATAATACTTAAATCATTGAGGCACTATATTATGCGCTTTATATTTTATGCTGCATTCGTCCTTTTTACACTGCTATGCATAAGCATCGCCGTTTCAAACAGTGAAATCATAAATTTTAACCTTAAGCCATTAACTCTTAATATAGCAATACCCGCTTACATGCTGGTATTTTTGGGGATCATGGTCGGTCTTCTGGGCGGTTGGATCGTTTCAATTTATTCGGGCATCCACCACGCCAGACGTCATCGTCTTGCCAATAAGAAAATATCTGAACTTGAAAAACAGTTAAATTCTCTAAATTCATCAACTATTGAATTGTCAAATAGTTCGAACCGTGGCAAAAGCTCTTCAGAATAGCTTTCAGGAATAGATCATGTCTGACCTTATACCTTCACAGCGTATATTATGCGCTCTTGATACAATAGACACCGAAGAAGCGTGCTCACTCGCCAGAACGCTTAGTCCATATGTTGGCGGTATAAAACTTGGTTTAGAATTTTTTGGTGCTAATGGACCCACTGGATTTTTCAAAGTATCTAAAGAGCGCAACAACATTTTTCTGGATTTAAAATTGCATGATATCCCAAACACCGTTGCGAAAACGGTTCACGCCCTCATGCCGCTTCGCCCTAGTATTATAACGGTTCACACCGCTGGTGGCTCAAAAATGATGCAAGCAGCCGCAGAGGCTGCAACTGAAGCTTCTGCGCAAATCGGGAGCACACGTCCGCTTATGGTGGGAGTTACGATCCTGACCAGCCTTGATGATAATGATATGGATGCCATTGGTTATCATGATAAAGTCAGCAACCAGGTCATAAAAATGGCTAGGCTGGCGAAAGAAAGCGGTCTCGACGGCGCCGTATGCTCACCTCATGAAATTGAAGTCATTAAAGAGGCCTGCGGCACCGATTTTAAGCTCGTGGTGCCCGGAATTAGACCCACGGGCAGTGCTGTGGTTGACCAAAAACGCGTCATGACACCTAAAGAAGCAGTAGCCCTTGGCGCAGATTATCTGGTGATCGGGCGACCTATTACGCAAGCCAAAGATAAAGTTGCTGCCGCGCAGGCTATAGCAAATGAAATAAACGGTTAATGGTAGATATAAAAGCAAAAATTTGCGGCCTCTCTACTCCCGAATCCGTTAAGGCAGCGATAGAAGCAGGCGCGACTTATATTGGGTTCATATTTTACCCACCATCACCCCGTAACATTAGTCCGGAAAAAGCATCGGAATTAGCACGCTTAGCAGGAGACGACATAGATAAAGTTGGTGTATTTGTTAATCCGGATGATGAATTTCTTTCATCAGTTTTAAAATTAGTAGACTTGAATTTTATTCAATTACACGGTAACGAAACCGTCGAACGGATTCAATATCTGCAAAAACGATTTTCGGTAAAAGTAATAAAGGCAATCTCTGTCGCGTCTGTCGGCGATATTTCCCGGGCCAGAGAATACGAAAAAACAGCAGATATAATCTTATTTGATGCTAAAGCACCGATTGATCTGGAAAATGCCTTGCCAGGTGGGAATGGTATTGAGTTTGATTGGAACCTGATTTCCAATAGTATATGGCAAATACCTTGGATGTTATCTGGTGGTTTGGATGCAACAAATGTGTCGCAAGCCGTTAAAATAAGCGGCACTGGAATCGTTGATGTCTCAAGCGGCATTGAAATCAGCCCCGGCCATAAAGATATTGAAAAAATTAATAGCTTTATGAATACACTTCGAGACATAAAATAATGGATAAGAAAAAAGTTAATAGCTATAGAACCGGTCCTGACGAAGAAGGACATTTCGGTATATTCGGGGGGCGATATGTAGCGGAGACGCTTATGCCTCTTATTCTTGAAGTTGAAAAAACATATAGAGACGCTAAAATTGATCCATCGTTCAAGCAAGAGTTTCAGGAATTACTTAAAGAATATGTGGGTCGTCCAAACCCACTATATTATGCAAAACGTTTCACGGAACATTTAGGTGGTGCAAAAGTATATTTTAAACGCGAAGAATTAAATCATACTGGCGCCCACAAGATCAATAATTGTGTCGGTCAAATTTTACTAGCGCGGCGTATGGGTAAAACACGTATTATTGCGGAAACCGGCGCGGGTCAACACGGCGTCGCAACAGCCACGGTCTGCGCGCTATTTGGTATGCCTTGTGTTGTTTATATGGGCGCAAAGGATATTGAGCGACAAAAGCCAAATGTCTTTAGAATGAAACTGCTGGGCGCGGAAGTTATCCCGGTAACGTCCGGTTCACAGAGCCTCAAAGACAGCATGAATGAAGCCCTTCGCGATTGGGTTACCAATGTGACCGATACCTTCTATATCATAGGAACGGCTGCCGGGCCACATCCCTACCCCGAACTTGTAAGGGATTTTCAATGTGTAATTGGCAACGAAGCGCGCTCGCAAATCCTTGAAAAAGAAGGCCGACTTCCTGACAGCCTCATTGCATGCGTCGGCGGCGGCTCGAACGCTATCGGGTTATTTCATCCCTTTTTGGATGACGACGTTGATATTTATGCTGTTGAAGCAGCAGGTCACGGTATTGATACTGATAAGCATGCTGCTTCGTTAAGTGGCGGTGCACCAGGCGTGTTACACGGAAACAGGACTTATCTTTTGATGGATGATGACGGGCAAATATTAGAAGCACATTCGATTTCCGCCGGTCTTGATTATCCCGGTATTGGTCCCGAGCATAGCCACCTTCATGATATCGGTAGAGTGAATTATGTCCCGGTTACCGATAAAGAAGCGCTAGAAGCATTTCGGCTTTGCACAAAACTTGAAGGCATTATCCCGGCACTTGAAAGCGCACACGCCATCGCCTATGTCATGAAGCTCGCCCCAACTCTACAGAAGGATCACATAATGATCATGGGATTAAGTGGTCGTGGTGATAAAGATATTTATACGGTCGCAGAGGCCTTAGGCGAGGATATTTAAAATTGGGCATTTCAAGACTGGAAGAAAGATTTGAAACACTAAAGTCTGAAGAACGCGCAGGGTTAATAACATTCACAACCGCTGGCGACCCGGATTACAATACGTCATTAAATATATTAAATGGCCTTCCAAAAGCCGGTGCCGACATAATTGAACTG
Organism: Emcibacteraceae bacterium; assembly: GCA_021774795.1. Classification (GTDB taxonomy): domain Bacteria; phylum Pseudomonadota; class Alphaproteobacteria; order Sphingomonadales; family Emcibacteraceae; genus Pseudemcibacter. Next base: position 326,897 of record JAJFIR010000031.1, read on the forward strand.
GGAATGCCTTTTTCTGATCCCATGGCGGACGGGCCTGCCATACAAGCGGCAAGCATTCGGGCTCTCAAAAACAAAATGACGATGGCTAAAACATTAGAAATGGTAAAAACGTTTAGAAAAAATGATACCACTACACCTATTATTTTGATGGGTTATTATAATCCTATATATATTTACGGTGTGGATCGTTTTTTAGAAAATGCCTTAAATGCCGGAGTTGATGGTCTTATTATAGTGGACCTGCCTCCAGAAGAAGATAGTGAACTGGCCGTGCCTGCAAATGCGGCGGATATGGCGATGATCCACCTGGCTACACCTACAACAAATACAAAAAGGCTAGATAATATTTTGAGAAATGCATCGGGATTCCTCTATTACGTAACTATTGCTGGCGTTACAGGCTCGGCAAAATCCGATTTATCACCCGTAAAAGCTGCTCTCTCAGAATTTCGGCGTAGCTCAGATATCCCAATAGCTGTTGGATTTGGCATTAAATCGCCAAGCGACACATCGCGTTTTGCGGAATTTGCCGAGGCAGTGGTTGTCGGATCAGCAATTGTTGATATAATCGAGAGTAATATTGATGAACATGGTCTTGCAATTTCCACAATGGAGAGTAAAGTCCTCTCCTTTGTGAGTGAGCTCGCAGCGGGTGTTAAAAGCGCCAAACGATAATTTGAGGTTACAATATGAACTGGTTGACAAATTTTGTACGTCCTAAAATTCAAAGCATTATAGGTCAAAAATCAGAAACCCCTGATAATCTATGGCATAAATGCAAGGGTTGCGGCCAACTTCTTTACGTTAATGATTTTGAAAACAATCAAAATATCTGTCCCAACTGTGACCATCACGATCGAATTGGACCAACGGAACGGTTTAAACACCTGTTTAATAAAGGTGAATATAGCCTTATCGAGCTGCCAAAGGCTAATGATGATCCACTGAAATTTAAGGACCAGAAGAAATATACTGAACGATTAAAAACGGCACGTGGGAAAAGTGAATATGAAGACGCTATTGCCGTTGCATACGGTAAATTGGGAAGCATTAATACGGTTATAGCCGTTCAAAACTTCCTGTTCATGGGCGGGTCTATGGGCGTCGGTGTTGGTAATGGCATTATCAGTGCTGCACAACATGCTATAGAGAAAAAATCCCCTCTTATCCTCTTTACTGCGGCGGGCGGTGCGCGCATGCAGGAAGGCATATTGTCACTTATGCAAATGCCAAGATGCACCGTAGCGGTCAAAAGGCTAAAAGAAGCCGGCCTTCCATATATTGTTGTTCTTACTGATCCAACAACAGGTGGTGTAACCGCGTCATATGCCATGTTAGGTGATATTCAAATTGCCGAGCCCAATGCGCTCATTTGTTTTGCTGGCCCCCGCGTAATAAAAGATACCATTCGCGAAGAACTGCCGGAAGGTTTCCAGCGAAGTGAATATCTGTTAGAGCACGGTATGATTGATATGATTGTTAACCGGGCACATATGCGTGATAAACTAAAACAGTTATTGGGCCTTTTGATGAATCAGGCGGCGTGACCAGAACTAATGTATAAACGCGAAAGCGATCACATCTTAGAGAGCCTTTTAAAGCTCCACCCGAAAATCATCGACCTCTCCCTTGATCGAATGTACTGCATTCTAAACGCTATGGGAAACCCACAAAATAAATTGCCACCGGTGATCCATATTGCCGGCACAAATGGCAAGGGATCAACCATTGCATATGTGCGTTCAATACTTGAGGCAGCGAATTTGTCTGTACATGTCTATACATCTCCGCATCTTGTTTATTTTAAAGAACGAATTAGATTAAACGGAGCCCTTATCAGCGAAGAAGAGCTTTCGAGAATATTGGATTACTGCCGAGATGTTAATAATAATCAACCGATTACATATTTTGAAATCACTACAGCAGCAGCCATTAAGGCATTCGCAGATCACCCTGCGGACATATTGCTTCTTGAAGTTGGACTCGGTGGCAGATTGGATGCCACCAACATTGTGGACGCTCCACTCAGCACAGTTCTTACCCCCATATCTTTAGACCATGAACAATATTTAGGTTCTGATCTAAGCGAGATAGCGATGGAAAAGGCAAGCATCGCAAAGACAGATGTGCCGTTAGTTACAGCAATTCAAAGTGAGGTCGTTCATAATAAAATAAGTGAGATTGCTGCTGCAAAAAGGGCTCCTTTGATCAACAACTGGTCATATAAAGAAACTGAAACCGGTTTTTTGTATCAAGACGAATTCGGCTCGCTTGAACTGCCATTACCAAATCTAGTCGGTCCTCATCAAATACCAAATGCCGCACTAGCGATTGCTGCACTACGTCACCAAGCAAAGATAAAAATAGATAAAAAATATTTCTCAACTGGAATAACAAATGCACGTTGGCCTGCCCGTATGCAAAATATAAGTGACAGTCCCTTCGGCAGGATGCTTCCAAAAGGTAGCGAGTTATGGCTCGATGGCGGTCACAATCCTGCCGCTGGTCAGGTCATTAATGAGTTTTTTAAAGAAGAACAAATAATATTAATTTGCGGAATGATGGAAACCAAAGATACACACGGATATTTATCTGAACTTTCATCTGTCACCACCGCCCTTTACGGCGTCCATGTTGACGGTGAGGCCAGCCATAGTGGTGAAGCAATCACGCAAATGGCCATATCATTAGGTATTATTGCCAAATCTGCAAAAAGTGTAAAAAAAGCGTTAACCGATATTACATCAAAAAGCCCGGTTAAAGTCTTAATCTGTGGTTCTTTGTATTTGGCTGGCCAAGTTCTCGATGATAATAACTTGATCCCAGATTAACGGCTGATAAAATGAAATAATCATGACCACGACTGGAATATAACATGCCTGATACCGGCCTCTATTTAATCACTCCGTCTAAATTTGATCTTGTTGAGTTTACCGGACAGCTCAGAGACGCACTTGATGGCGGCAATGTCGCAAGCTTGCAACTACGCATGAAAGAAAGCTACGACGAAGAGATCATTAAAGCGGCAAAGGTGTTGATGCCGATTTGTCATGAGAAAGACGTTGCATTTATAGTCAATGACCGCCCTGATATTGCCCGCAAAGTAAACGCCGACGGCGTACATATTGGCCAGGAGGACGCAAACATAAAGGCAACACGTGACGTCGTTGGCAGAGATAAAGTTATTGGTGTCACATGCAAAGACAGTAGACATTTAGCAATGACCGCAGGAGAACAAGGCGCCGACTATGTCGCATTTGGGGCTTTCTACCCGACGATTACCAAAATATCAACTACCCGTGCGAAACCGGAAATTCTAACCTGGTGGCAAGACCTCTTTGAACTTCCTTGTGTTGCAATTGGTGGCATTACGATTGAAAACGCAAGAGATATGGCCAACGCGGGCGCAGACTTTATCGCAGTTTGTTCCGGTGTTTGGGATTTCGAAGGCGGCGCGAAACAAGCCGTAAAGAAACTTAACGAGGCGATCCGGCAAAAATGAGTGAATATCCTATACTTTATAGTTTTAGAAGATGCCCATTTGCCATGAGAGTCAGGCTAGTTCTTCATGCGTGCGAAATAACATGCGAATTACGTGAAGTCATTCTAAAAGACAAACCTCAAGAAATGGTAGCCATCTCAGCCAAAGCAACAGTGCCTGTGTTGCAGTTACCAGATGCAAAGATAATTGATGAAAGTTATGACATCATATTATGGGCTATCAAACAAAATGACCCTAACAACTGGACGTCTCATTTGGATGAACTGGCGCATCTTGTAAAAATAAATGATGATGAGTTTAAAATACATCTGGATAAGTATAAATACTCAAGCCGTCATCCCGAACTTCCGAAGGAAGAACATCGTGAAAATGCAAACTTCTTTTTAAAATATTTAGACGAGCTACTCGACAAGAAGGCATTTTTAAGTGCCGATCATCAAACTGTAACTGATTTGTCAATATTTCCATTCATTCGCCAATTTGCTTTTGTTGATAAAAACTATTTTGATCAATTAGATTTTCCAAGGCTTCAAAGATGGCTGGATTGGCATTTAAATTCGACCCTTTTTGATAAAGTCATGCAAAAATACGTGCGCTGGGAAGAGGGTCAGACAAAGACTTTTTTCGCGTAAACTATCATACTTGATCTAAATCATTAATATTATCATTTGTTGGCGTTACCCTAAAAAAATGATACGCTATTATTCAACGGTTGAGGTGTAAAATGATTCCCTTAAGTCCAGAAAAAATAAAGTTCATTATTTCAGTTGCACGTGAATATCGTGAAGGTTCATTGGCGATGGTTAGCGAAGAGCTATCAGAAATTCATCATTCGGATAGTTATACGGAACACAGCGTTGCTGGCTTAGTTGAGGATTGTAAATCTGAAGAACATGCACAAGACAGTGCTTATAATGAATTAAAGGGTGCAATCGAAACTCTAAATGAAGAAGAACGGTTTGGACTTGTTGCAGCAATGTGGATTGGACGCGGCACTTATAGCGCCGACGAATTAGAAACAGCAATTAAAGATGCCAGGGCCTCTGACAATCTGCACACGGCGGAGTATCTTATCGGAACTCCATTGCTTCCAGATTATTTGGAAGAGGGCTTGATACAAATAAGCGAAGATTAACTTCTGATTTTTTTTATAGTATCTTCATCTAATCTGTATTTTGTCCACCCATCGATAGGTGTCGCCCCGATTGATAGGTAGAAATCAATAGCTGGTTTATTCCAATTAAGAACACTCCATTCAAGCCGTCCACATTTGTTACTTTTCGCTATTTTTGCCAGATGTATAAGTAACGCCTTTCCAAGTCCTGACCCCCGACTAACATCATTTACAAATAGATCTTCCAGATATACTCCGGGTTTTCCCTGGAACGTTGAATAGTTATAGAAATAAAGCGCAAAACCACATGCTTCACCATTAATTTCTCCGATTAAAACATGTGCTGTCGGATTTTTACAAAATAATGTTTCTTCCAATTGCTCTGCATCGGCTACAACCTCGTGGCCCAGCTCTTCATATTCCGCTAACTGTTCAATGAAACCTAGAATACTGTTAACGTCATTTATGACGGCTTTCCGAATATTAATATTTTTCATCGCAACCTTTATAGTGCCTCAACGATGAGCACGACGCCGTCAGATCCAACCACTTTCACTGCGGCCCCAATTTCCGCATTAAAATCACCACGAACCAGCCATAAACTGTCGCCAATGCGCACTTTACCTTCCCCATTAACCAGCGGTCGTTCAAGTTCGTAATGATGGCCAACATAGCGCGCACCACGATCATTTAGGTTTTCATCTTCACTTGTTATCGGATTTTTCTTCAGATATGTGCGTCCCGCGTACACACTTATTATGCCCAGCACTGAAAAGATAATAAACTGAACTTCCCAACCAAGTGATGCGTCAATAAAAACAAGACCACCGACAATAATACTGGCAAAAGAAAGCCACATAAAAATAACCCCTGGAACAGCCATTTCAAGCCCTAAGAGAACCAAGGTTAGCACAAACCAGAACCAGTGATTAAAAACGAAATTCTCCAGCATATAATTTTCCTTTCCTGATAAATTGAACTTATGGCATATGTTTATCGGTTGTGTCTTTATTGGCGTTTAAGTTTTTTAACATATCCGTCATACCGCCTAATGCGCCGATAACACCTGTTGCCTCAAGTGGCATAAATACCAACTTTTCATTTCTTGAATTTGCGAACTGCCCCAACATATCAACATATTTTTGGGCCACAAAATAATTGATAGCTTTCGGGTCACCTTTTGCAATCGCCGTTGAAACCATTTCAGTTGCTTTGGCTTCCGCCTCTGCTTCACGTTCTCGCGCTTCCGCATCGCGATATGCGGCTTCACGCCTACCTTCTGCCTCAAGAATAACCGATTGCTTTTCACCTTCCGCCTTTAATATTTCAGATTGTCGCAGACCTTCTGCTTCCAAAATATTAGCCCGCTTAATACGTTCTGCTTTCATCTGCCTGGCCATTGCATCAACAATGTCACGCGGCGGTTCGATATCCTTTATCTCAATGCGTGTTACTTTAATGCCCCATGGTTGGGTGGCTTCATCAACGACATCCAATAATTTTGCATTAATTTGATCCCTAAGTGATAATAATTGATCAAGATCCATGGATCCCATTACGGTCCTTAAATTCGTCATAGTAAGATTTAATATAGCACTTACTAAATCATTCACTTCGTAGGTCGCCTTCGCCGCATCAATAACCTGGAAGAAAACGACACCATTAGCTGTGACCATTGCGTTATCTTTTGTAATCACCTCCTGCGATGGAATATCAAAAACCTGTTCCTTCATATTCATTTTTGCACCAATTTTATCAAAAAACGGAATAATAAGATGAAACCCCGGGGGCAAAGTTTTAGTATACCGACCAAATCGCTCGACCGTGTATTGAAAACCTTGTGCAACAGTTTTTACGCCTGAGAAAAATAAGTAAATGACCAAAAGAACGGACACTATCGCGAAAAACGGTAAATCTATAAATCCCATAAAAAATTCCTTTTCTTAAAAAATGACAGTGGTTAATACGAATTGACTTTGTATTTTATATAATATTAAAACGTTTAATTGCAATAGTTAGGAAGAATACACTTAGTTGTTACTTCTAAATTGATTGTACCACAACCTTTTTTTTATTGGACACTGTTTATATTACTTTGAAGAAACACTGGATATTACTTAGAAGAAACACTGGCAACCTTTATACGCCTTGACCCTTATCAAAGCTCTTACTATTATTAACCGATATATTATTATTGAAGCATATATGGGATATTATAGTGGCAAAACAGGGATTTCTAAATGGGCAATTACTGCTTGCAATGCCTGGTCTCTCTGACCCGCGATTTGAAAGTGCCGTAATATATATTTGCACTCACACAGAAGAAGGGGCAATGGGGCTTGTTATAAACAATTTATGTGAAAATATCGATTTTCCGGATTTATTAAATCAGCTTAAGATCGATTGCCCTGATACAAAAAAGTTCAAATTAGATAAAATAACCCTTCATGAAGGTGGTCCGGTTGAATCCGGAAGAGGCTTTATTCTTCATAGCGCAGATTATGTTCAAGAAACAACTTTAATCATATCAGAAACCGTTGCCATGACGGCCACCATTGATATTTTAACCGCAATAGCCTGCAATGAAGGGCCACAAGATTATCTTATTGCGCTGGGGTTCTCAGGATGGGGGCGCGGGCAGCTTGAAAGTGAAATTCGCAGAAACAGCTGGCTTACGATAGAAGCCGATGACGAGCTGGTTTTTAGGACTGACCTGGACCTTAAATTACCGCGAGCGCTCGCCAAAATCGGTGTCGACATTAACATGTTGTCTTCGGAATGTGGAAATGCCTGAGGCCAGTAAGCCCTTAATTTAGAACCGTAAATAGATCAAAACATCATAATCTGTCATATCCTGTTGATTTTATTATCTTATACTAACGAACTGTGTCTAAATTACCACAGTATTGTAAATTTACATCAAATTTTAATTGAAAACCGTTTTTTCGGGAGTAATCAATTGATTTCTTTTGCAAATTCCTTTAAATAGATTCGTAGTGGAATATGTAATAGGGAGACTTTACTTTCACAAGATGTGACTTTTTTGCGACAGTGTATCAAAAAAGAAGCTGAATGTTACTTCTTATTTTCATTTTTACTATATACACCAATTGGTTAGGTGATTTTATTTCTCTGAATGCTCATTAATGTTCAGATGTAAGAAATTTAAGACGTTAGCCATTCACGGGGTCTTAATTCGGTAATAAGTTTTGGCCCTAGAATTTAAAAACACAATCAGTTGATTGTTCTAATTTTAGAAGAATTAGCTTTTTGGGAGGAATTATTAGATATGAAAAAATTATTACTCTTATCTGTGAGTTTGCCTACTCTTATGGTTGCAGCACCTGCTCTAGCCCAAGACGGTGGTCAACAAGAAGCAGATGTACTAACAGTTATTGGTTCGCGTGTTGCGGGTCGTACGGCTCTACAGTCGAACGTACCTGTTGATGTGATTCAGGCTGACGAACTTGCTGCAACACCATCGATCGATCTTAAAGATGCGATGCGCCAGGTATCACCATCATTTACAGTGGAACGTAACGCGATTGCGGATGGTGCTTCATTCCAACGTGAGGTTGCACTTCGTGGTCTTGATGGTGGTTCTGTTATCGTACTATTAAATGGTAAACGTGTTCACCGTAACGCTATTCTTGTTGGTACTGGCTATCAAGCCGCTGACTTGGGTACATTTACTGTAAACTCACTGAAAAACGTATCCGTTCTTCGTGACGGTGCTGCCGCTCAGTATGGTGCCGATGCGATTGCCGGTGTGATCAACCTGACTATGGATGATTCCGAAGGTATCGAAGGTTATGCACGTTACAGCAAATATTATGAAGGTGACGGCGCAGGTTATACTGTTGCTTCAAAAGTTGGTTTAAATCTTGCTGATCGTGGTTTCCTGGTTATTACTGGTTCATATGCGGATCAAAACCTTACAAACCGTGCTGATCCTCATTTAGTTGCGGCAGCCGCTGTTAGAAACTTTGGTGATCCCGTAGATCCAACTACAATTCGTGAACTTGGTATTCCGGCAAGAACAAATGTGAACTTCACATGGAACGCTGCAATGGAAGTTAACGAAAATGTTGAAGTATATACTTTCGGTAACTATGCAGCTGCGAACATTGATGAAACATTCAACTATCGTAACCGTCGTGGCACTTTGCCGGGTGATCTTAGAAACGGACAAATCCAAGGTGCATCAAGTAACTTTAAAAACACAGCATTTACTGTACAGCGTCTACAAGATCTTTTTGGTCAAGTTAGAGGTTCGGAGCTTGCAAGTCTTGCAATTGATGGCGGTAACGGCGGTATTGATTTTGGTCAGGTTCATCCAGGTGGATTTACACCAGACTTTCTGGTCTTTGGTCAGGATATCGGTGCTTATGCAGGTATCAGAGGTGAATTTGATAACGGCCTGACTTGGGATCTATCAGGATCTATTGGTCGTAACCGTGTTGATTATGATACAAACAATACGCTTAACCCATCACTTGGTGCGCCAATTGATTTCTCAAGGCCTGGAATAAGTACGCTTACTGCTGGCGAGTTAGCTGCATTGCCGCTTAATTTTGCGAATGACCCGATGGGTGTGCCATTTACCAATGCTGACTTCGGTGCGTTGGATTATGATAACGTTCAGACAGATTTCTATGCCGGTTCATTGGTCAATATTGAACGTTCAATATCCCTTGATCTTGGTTATGAAATTGAAACAGATGCTGTTGATTCACTTAACGTATTCGCTGGTTATGAGCGTCGTACAGAACAATATTACAATGTTGTTGGTGAGCTAAATTCATTCTCAGTTGGTCCGTTATCTGACCTTAACGTTGGTGCAAACGGTTTCCAAGGTATTGACCCTGGACAAGCGTTTGATGTGAATCGTTCAAGTAATGCTTTCTATATGGAAATTGACGCGAACATCATTGACGGTCTAAATGTTTCGGCTGCTGGTCGTTATGAGGACTTCTCCGATTTTGGTGATAACTTCAGTTGGAAAGTTGCCGGTCGTTGGCAGGCTGTTCCTGATACGCTGGCCATCCGCGCTGCCGCATCAACAGGTTTCCATGCTCCATCAATTGGGCAAATCTCATCCATTAACTCGTTCACCGGGTTTAATGCTCAAACAAATCAAACAACCATTATTGGTACGGTTCCTGCCTCTAGCGATGTTGGTGCAATTTTGGGCGCAACCCCACTTGGACCAGAAAAAGCCAGAAACCTTTCTGCTGGTGTCATCATAACACCTGGTGATAACACGAACATCACACTTGATGTGTTCCAAATTACTCTGGATGACAGAATTCGTCGTTCAAGGAACTTCAGAACAGCTAATGATGGTACTGGTGGTAGTCCAAACGATGCACCATTATTCCAGCAAATTATTGATCTGGGTACTGTTCTCGGTGCTGAAAGTTTCACGACCTTCAGATTCCTTGAAAATTCGATGGATACAAGAACACGTGGTATCGAACTGGTTGCTACTCATAATGTCGAGTTTGACAATTCAAACTTGAGATTAACTCTTGCAGCTTCACATATTGATACTGAGGTACAAAGGTTTAACCCTGTAACAACTAACCTTAATAGCATTCACCAAGTTGAAAATGAAACTGAGCCATATAGAGCAACCTTCACAGGTGTTTATGCCTTTGATGATTTCTCATTCATGGGTCGTGCTCGTTGGTACTCTGGTCGCGATAGAGACGGAAACTTCGATTCTGTCACTGGCCAACCGCGTGGTGGTAGTGATCTAAATCAACGTATTGATAGAATTGACGGCGTTGTATTCTTTGATGCTTCAATAACATATGATGTTAATGAGCAATTCGAACTCATCGTTGGTGCGGATAACCTCTTTAATAAATTCCCACAGGAAAATAGAGATCTTATCCAGTTGTCAAATGCGAACGGTGCCAGATATGTTACACCTGGTCCTGATTGGCAAGGTGGCTCATACTACGTGAGTGTTAAAGCTAGATTCTAATTATATGTTGTAAAGAGCTATTTGCTTTTTATAGTCTTATAAAGCCATAAAATTAACCCCTCATCTCTTCGGAAGTGAGGGGTTTTTTTATCGGATCATTTTTATCAAATTTATATTATAAATTTTAAAATAATATCAGTATTAACGGACTATTTAAAATCAGTTGCAATTCGTCCATCATCAGACTTTAACGATTGATCGCTACCATGTTCAATCAAAACTTCCATCAATTCTTTCACCCCCATCGCAGTAGCAGACATCAGTGGAGTAAATCCACCCAACATCCTTACGTTCACATCCGGGTTAAAACTTAAAAGAACCTTTACAACATCCGTATGGCAACTTGATACGGCACTATGAAGCGCAGTCAAATCACTGCCATTCATAGCGACCTTATTAATATTTGCGCCACTATTCAATAATAAACGGGCAACTTCGGCGTGACCAAAATAGCTGGCGATATGAAGGGCCGTAAAACCGTCGCCACTAAATTCATGGACTAATTTATTATTTGCGGCAATCAACATTGATATTTGAGCCAGTCCCCCAAGGGCCGCCAAATCGAATATGTCTAACTCTGGCTCGAATGCCAAAAGAATATCAGTCAGTTCCGGTTTATCAATATACAGTGAAAACAGAACTGCTGACATACCATCATTACTGCGGCAAGACGCTAGCAACGGATCTTTTTCAAGTAACTCACTTAACGCTTTCGCGTCTGCAATATCTATTGCCTTAAAAACATCATCGCGCATTTTTATAATACTCTATAATTATTGAGGCCCATGTTGGCAAGCTCATCGGCGCGCTCATTACCTTCATCGCCGTTATGGCCCTTAACCCAGCACCAATTGATATTATGGCGCTGCACCGCTTCGTCAAGTGCCTGCCAGAGGTCGGCATTTTTCACCGGTTTTTTTGCTGTTGTGCGCCAGCCATTACTTTTCCAGTTCCGTATCCACTTTGTTATACCGTCTTTGACATACGTGCTATCAGTATGAAGCGTAATTGCACAAGGATGTTTTAAGACATTCAATGCTTCAATCGCCGCCGTGAGTTCCATACGGTTATTGGTTGTTTCGAACGCCCCTTCCATGATCTCTTTCTGATGATCATCATAAATTAATAATGCACCCCAGCCACCAGAGCCGGGATTTCCAGAGCATGCACCATCAGTATAGATCGTTATTTTTTTCATCTTCAAACTATCACGCCGTATTCGGCGACCGTTTTTATGTTTTGGTGATATTTGAGCATTGATAAATATTCAAGCGGGTCTTTCGTTTTAACGAGTGCCCCTTCAACCCGGTTGAGCCAGTCATAAAGCCTTGTTAACATGAAGCGCAGTGCCGCACCGCGGCAAAGCAACGGCAGGGCGTTGAGTTCCGCCGCCGATAATTGGCGCTTCTCGTTATACCCATTGACGAGAGCGGAAGCTTTTGCAATATTTAAGGAGTAATCGGCATTAAAACACCAGGAATTAATACATATTGCAATGTCATAGGCGAGCATATCGGAACAAGCAAAATAATAGTCAATAAGGCCCGATAATTTTCCATTTAAAAAAAATACATTATCCGGAAACAAGTCGGCGTGAATGATCCCTGTTGGTAAATTACCAGGCCAGTTTTCTTGCAGCGTAGCCATTTCACGGTGAATGATATTACCCAGGCCAACCGAACATTCGTCAGCACGCATTTCACAAGAAGTCACCAACCTTTTCCACCCTTCGATCGAAAGATCATTTTTGCGCATTAAAGTGAAATCTGATACTGCAAGATGCATTTGAGCGAGGGCCATACCCAACTGCGCACAATTTTGAACATTTGGCCGACTAATTGAAAGACCGTTGAGAAAGCTGATCAAGGCTGTTGGTCTTCCACATAGTTCTTTTAAATTATTACCATTTCGGTCGGCAATAGGCGTTGCGCAATTAATGCCTTTATGGGCAAGATGATCCATCAATCCCAGGAAAAAAGGTAAATCTTTTGGGTTTACTCTTTTTTCGTAGAGCGTGAGAATATATTTATCTTTAGTGGTGGAGAGTAGAAAATTAGAATTTTCAACGCCCTCTGCTATTCCTTTAAACGAAATCACGTCACCAATATCATATTCTGCAATGAAGGATGCAATTTCATCAGCACTTACATTTGTGTAAACAGCCACGATCAGTCCTCCTTTAATAAAATTGCCGGTACTTTAAAAGTGACATTTTCTTCAACAGTATGAATATTTTCAATATTGGTTGAAAACCGTTCATTAAAGGCAGAAAGCACTTCGTCAATAAGGACTTCCGGTGCAGATGCACCGGCAGATATGCCGACGGCATTGACATCGTTAATCTCTGCCCAATTTATCTCCGATGCGCGCTGTATCAAACTAGAACGACAGCCAACTTTTCTTGCTACTTCAACCAAACGCCGCGAATTTGAGCTGTTGGGGGCACCAATAATTAAAGCCATATCAACCTTTTCGGCGAGAGCTTTAACGGCGTTCTGCCGGTTGGTTGTTGCGTAGCAAATATCTTCTTTTTTTGGATCCTGAATGGAAGGATATTTACTTTTTAACGTCGCGATAATATCCGAAGTATCATCAAGTGAAAGTGTGGTTTGCGTTATATAAGCAACATTGTCAGTATTTTTAAGCTGGAGTTGCTCCACGTCGTCGGGCCCCTCTACCAAATGAATGGCCCCTTCGGGCAATTGCCCCATTGTTCCAATAACTTCCGGGTGACCTTTGTGGCCAATCATAACGATTTCTGCCCCTTGACGGTGATATCTTTCGGCTTCGCGGTGCACCTTGCTCACCAAAGGGCATGTGGCATCAATGAATAGCATCTTGCGGTTCACGGCTTCGCTAGGCACAGATTTTGGAACACCGTGTGCGGAAAAAACAACCGGTTTGTCTGACGGAACTTCAAAAAGTTCGTCAACAAAAATTGCCCCGCGTTGCACAAGCCCCTCAACCACGTATTTATTGTGAACAATTTCGTGGCGTACATATACCGGGGCACCATATTTCTCGAGCGCCATCTCAACAATTTGAATAGCCCTGTCCACACCGGCACAAAACCCACGCGGGTTAGCAATATATAGGTTCATTTTTCTTTCGATCATAAGATGACCTTATACACGCAGTTAGATGAAATTAAAACGACCTATATTTAAAAATCCGGACTTATATTACCCATACAATTCACACAGAGAACATAAGCATGCTGCGGATCGTTCATAATCGAGAAGAGAGATAATTTATCGATGATTTTGTTCATCAATATTTTTTCGGGGCGTTGCGCCAGCGATTGCGCCATATTTCGTGACTGTCCATCATTATTAAACAATTTAGCAATTATTTGCATTTCAAACGGTACTTCATCTTCCCAATGCACAACATTATAATCGGTCAGCCCTGCCATTTTTGCCGCAGCTTGAATTGCTTGATCGATATTACCAAGTTGATCAACAAGGCCAATTTTTTGTGCTTTTGAGCCTGTCCACACCCTACCCTGCGCAATTTCATTCACCTGATCAGTTGTCATATTACGACCTTCAGCAACGATTTCCAGGAACCGCTGATATCCATTTTCAATATTGCTTTGAATGATCGTTTTTAATTTTTGCGGTAGTGGTTTATTAAGCCCCGCCGAGATCAACGACGTCGTTCCAACCCCATCTGTGGTTATGCCGATCGCAGCGAGTGTACCCTCAAGATTGGGTATCGCGCCAAATATTCCTATCGAACCAGTAATCGTTGTGGGACTTGCCCAAATTTCGTCTGCATTTGCGGATATCCAATACCCGCCCGACGCGGCAACAGATGCCATCGACGCAATAACAGGTTTACCCGCTTCTTTTAAAAGCAGCACTTCTTGGCGAATAATTTCAGATGCAAACGCGCTTCCGCCCGGGCTGTCTACTCTTAATACTACGGCTTTTACGTCATCATCTAATCTGGCACTTCGCAACAATTTAGATAAGGTATCACCACCAACAGTACCCTGAGGCATATCACCGTCCATAATTGCACCCGTCGCATAAACAATCGCAATGGAGTTATTTCTTTTCTCGAGATCTCCCGCATCAAACTTAGACGCTAGATAATTTTTAAATCTTATTTGATTATAGCCATTGCCATCTTTTCCCGCGCTAGTGATACTTTGCATATAATTCACCCATTCTGCTCTGGTCTTAAGGCCATCAACAAGGGAGTTTTCCAGTGCTAACCTACCGAGATCACCTCCAAGTTTAACAAGCAGCTGATCCGCATTTTCAATACCGTCTCTTATGACAGTCTCATCTATTGATCGTGCTTTCGCGATTTGCCTTATATATTGATCCCAAAGATCATTATAAAGCTCCAAATTAGCTTCTTTTGCTTCGTCGGACATATCCGCACGGATAAAGGGTTCCATCGCAGACTTATATTTCCCAACCCTGAAAAGTTGAACTTCAGCTTTAATTTTCTCAAGAAACCCGAGGAAGTAGTTCTGGTATGAACCATACCCATAAAGCAAAATTGAACCTTGAGGATGCATGTAAATTTCATCAGAGAATGAAGCTAAAAGGTAAGCCGACTGATCATAAATGCTGCCGTAAGAAATTACTTTTTTGCCACTTTCTTTAAATTTATCAATTTCCTTGCCGATGAAATGAAGTTTTGAAGGATAAGCACCAGCAAACTTATCAAAATTAAGAACGAGAGCTTCAATATTGTCGTCTTCCGCCGCAAGCTCTATCGCTTTTGTTATGTCCCTGAGCCGCGTGTCGGACCCAATATCACCTGTCAGTAATTGCTCATACGGGTCACTGCTAAATGCTTCTTGTTCTACAATGGACCCTTTGATATCAATAACTAACGCAGTTTTATCTTTCACATCTTGATCGGAAGATGAACCAGAAAATATTTGCCCTAATATGAAAGACGAAAAAATTATCAGAATAATCAGAAACAGAAAAGTACCAACAAAAGACTGTATCTTTTGAATAAATTTCCAGAACGACTTTATAATATTCATTTAGACCTCACCGTTTCATAATTGAAGGACAACCAATTTAATACATTGTGTCTTTATAATCACTTAATTTCAATGCAAACTTTTATGATCTTTATATAATCACTTTGATTGACTCTTCAAGCAATCACATTATTATGTCCAATGCTATTTTCCCTTAGCGGGAGAGTTCAAAGCTGAACAATGTTATTTAGATTTGACGCCGAAGGAGCAACCGCCCCGGAAACTCTCAGGCAACCGGACCGCTAAGCACTAAAGCACTCTGGAAAGTGAGGTTATTAACCTCCGCCGACGGGGTAAGCCTATTAAATAGGTCAAATCTCTCAGGCACCCATGACAGAGGGGGCACCGACGATGCGGGTTTGCGTATCTAAAGTGCTGATTCTGGAGACAAATTATGGGTGCAGTTAATAATGATCTATTAAAAACGCCTCTCTATTCATTACATGAAGAACTTGACGGCAAAATGGTACCGTTTGCGGGCTATCTTATGCCCGTTCAATATCCACTTGGGGTAATGGGTGAACATAACCACACTCGTGAAAAAGCGGGATTATTTGATGTTTCACATATGGGGCAAGTGGTTATAAAAGGCAACAATGCCGACAAGTGGCTTGAAACACTTGTCCCTGGCAATATCATCGATTTAAAACCAAACCGAATTCGTTATTCAATGTTTACCAGCGAAGATGGCGGCATATTAGACGATTTAATGATTACGAAACGCGAAAATGACATTTTCATGGTAGTCAATGCAGCTTGCAAAGAGCAAGATATAGCACATATGAGATCGAACCTTCCTGATCATTTGGAACTTGCAGAACTCAATAATCGTGCGCTTGTTGCGCTTCAGGGCCCAATGGCGGCAGAAGTGTTAGCGCGGTTTGCCAGTGGTGCTGATGAAATGGACTTTATGTCCTACGCGGAAGTCGAAATTTGCGGTGCAACCTGTCTTATAAGCCGCAGTGGCTATACTGGTGAAGACGGCCATGAAATTTCCATACCTGCGCAAAAAGCTATTGAAGTATGCAAAGCACTATTATCAGAACAAGAAGTCGAAGCCATCGGGCTTGGTGCCAGGGATAGTCTTCGTTTGGAAGCTGGCCTTTGCTTGTATGGGCATGACATTACAGAAGACACCACACCTGTCGAAAGCGCGCTCATTTGGTCAATTGGGAAGCGTCGACGCGAAGAAGGTGGATTTCCAGGTGCACAAATAATTTTAGAGCAAATTTCTAACGGAACCATAACCCGAAAACGGGTCGGTATTATTCCGTCGGGCCGCGTACCTGCCCGTGAAGGGACAGAGATCTTGGACAGTGCCGATAATGTTATTGGCGTCATTACCAGTGGCGGGTTTGGCCCAACATTTGGCGGACCAGTAGCCATGGGCTATGTCGATATAAAAAATTCAGAAAATGGAACGGATGTTTTTTTAAAAGTCAGAAAAAATAAGCTTGAAGCCAAGGTATCTGCCACCCCATTTGTTCCACAACGATATTACAGAAAACAAAAATAGAAGGGAAAAAGTTATGACAATATATTACTCAGAAGATCACGAATGGATCAGTGTTGACGGTAATGTTGGCACTGTTGGTATCACGAATTATGCACAAAATGCATTAGGAGATATCGTATTTGTTGAAGTGCCGGAAGTTGGTGACGATTTTGCGAAGGGCGATGAAGTTGCGGTTGTTGAATCCGTAAAAGCTGCCTCTGAAATCTATAGTCCTGTTGGTGGGAAAATCACGGAAACAAACGGTGAACTTGAAGACAATGCCGCACTTGTGAATTCTTCGCCGGATGGCGACGGATGGTTTTTTAAAATCAATATTTCTGACAGTGGCGAGCTTGAAGGCCTTATGGATGCCGACGGATACAAAACATTCATTGCAGGATTAGAATAAATTTGTTTAAGGTTAATTTCAATGCGTTATTTACCATTATCCGCTGATGACCGGGCAGAAATGCTTGATAAAATTGGCGAGAAAAACATTGATGACTTGTTTGTTGATGTACCGAAATATGCTTTACTGAAGGGACTGGTCGACCTTCCGTTGCATATGACTGAAATGGAAGTTGAACAGAATTTTTCTGCTTTCTCATCGAGGAACGTGGCCGCAGGCGATGTACCATTTTTTGTCGGCGCAGGCGCATATCGCCACCACGTACCCAGCAGCGTCGATTATCAAATTCAGCGTGGTGAATTTCTTACGGCTTATACACCCTATCAGCCGGAGATTTCCCAAGGAACACTTCAGACACTGTACGAATTTCAGTCGCAAGTAGCACAAATTACCGGCATGGATGTTGCAAATGCTTCAATGTATGACGGGTCGACAGGATGCGGTGAAGCGGCGCTAATGGCGCGACGCATTACACGTAAAAAACGCATTATAGTCAGCGGCAACCTTCATCCACATTATATAGAGGTCGTTAAGAGTGCGACTAAATTTGCCGATGACGTTGTTGTGGTAAATGATCCAGCCATCAATCAAGCAGAAAACTTATTAGCACAGGTCGACGAAACAACAAGTTGTGTCATCGTACAAAATCCTGATTTCTTTGGCAATATAAATGATTTCACCGCTCTTGCCCATGCTCTTCACGAGCAAAAAATGCTGCTCGTGGTAGTAACCACGGAAATAGTTGCGCTGGGTGCTATTAAATCACCCGGTGAGATGGGTGCAGATATTGTTGTAGGTGAAGGACAGTCAATCGGTAACGGACTAAATTACGGCGGACCTTATGTGGGATTATTTGCTACCCGCCAAAAATATGTTCGTCAAATGCCCGGACGCTTATGCGGCGAAACAACCGACGCCGAGGGTAAGAGAGGTTTTGTATTAACACTTTCCACCCGTGAGCAACATATTCGCAGAGAAAAAGCGACCAGTAATATTTGCACGAACGCAGGATTATGCACCCTCGCCTTCACCATTCATATGTCGTTGCTTGGTGAAAAAGGGTATCGGCATCTGGCGAAGCTCAATCATGCGGGAGCCGTTAAAATGGCCGACAAATTACGAGCGATCGATGGTGTGGAAATTCTTAACGCCACCTTCTTTAACGAGTTTACCGTGCGTCTAAACAAAGACGCCGCTGCTGTCGTTGAGGAACTGGTTGACCGCGATATTATCGCGGGCGTACCAGTTTCAAGGCTTTATCCAGATAGGCCGGAACTTGCGAACCATTTGATCATCGCGGTAACTGAAACCACATCGGAAGATGACATGGACATTATGACCAAGGAACTTAAAGAGGTGCTCAAATGATGAATAATCAGGGACGCCCAACAAACAACAATGCCGCATCAGACGCACAAATAACAGGTTATAAAAGTTACACAGGTAGTAGAGGCCTAGAGCAGGAAGAATTACTTATTTACGAAATAGGCGATACCCAACGCACTGGCGTTGATTTACCGGAAGTGGAAGATTTCAAAAGCTGTCTCGGCGATGTAGAGCGCGATCAGGAAATAGGGCTGGCGGGACTATCAGAGCCCGAAGCAATGAGACACTATACCCGATTAAGCCGTAAGAATTATGCCATCGATATGGGGTTATACCCGCTTGGTTCATGTACCATGAAACATAATCCGCGCCTTAACGAAAAAATGGCACGGTTACCCGGGCTGGGGGATATTCACCCGATGCAGCCCCTTAGTACCGTTCAAGGCGCATTAGATCTTATTGATACACTAGCGCATTGGTTAAAAACTTTAACCGGGATGCCGGCTGTGGCGATGTCTCCGAAAGCAGGGGCGCACGGCGAACTGTGCGGGCTTATGGCCATTCGTACGGCACTTGAAGCGAAAGGCGATGGAAGGTCCATTGTGCTGGCTCCGGAATCAGCACACGGTACCAATCCCGCCACGGCTGCGCTTTGTGGCTATAAAGTTGTTTCAATTCCCGCAACTTCCGAGGGCCGTGTTGATCTAGCCGCCATGAAAGATGCCATGGGTCCTGAGATAGCAGCGATTATGGTAACAAATCCGAATACATGTGGTTTATTCGAACGTGAAATTGTTGAAATGGCAGATGCCATCCATGCTGTAGGTGGTTATTTCTATTGCGACGGTGCTAATTTCAATGCCATTGTCGGTAAAGTCAGACCAGGTGACCTCGGTGTTGATGCCATGCATATTAATTTGCATAAAACATTCTCAACGCCTCACGGTGGTGGTGGACCTGGCGCCGGACCGGTGGTTTTATCAGAAGCTCTCGCCCCCTATGCTCCAATCCCCTATGTAGTAGCGGGTGAAGAAGAGTTTAACATGGTTGAGCATGACGTAGAAGGCGGGGAAAGTTTTGGCCGTATGACTGCGTTTCACGGCCAGATGGGCATGTTTGTTCGCGCGCTTTCATATATGATGTCACATGGGGCAGATGGCCTGGCCCGTGTTGCCGAGGACAGCGTTCTTAATGCCAATTATGTACTTGCTTCATTGAAAGATGTTATGAGTGCAAGTTACGAAGGACCCTGCATGCACGAAGCATTGTTCGATGATCACTTCTTAAAAGATACCGGTGTCAGCACCCTTGATTTTGCAAAAGCAATGATCGACGAAGGCTATCATCCGATGACGATGTATTTCCCGCTCGTGGTTCATGGCGCGATGCTTGTTGAGCCAACGGAATCAGAAAGCAAGCAATCTGTTGATCAATTTATCGAAATGATGCGCCATTTGGTAAAAGCTGCCAAGGGTGGCGAAGTAGAACGTTTCTCCGGCGCACCCTATAATGCGCCTTTAAAGCGGCTTGATGAAACAGGGGCAGCACGCAATCCCAAATTACGGTGGGAAGATTAAGAATTTTATATGGATAAAATTACCGAGCTAGAAACCAATCGTCTAAAATTGCGTCAATGGCTGTTAAAAGATCAAGCTCCTTTTGCCATATTAAATGCCGACCCTAAAGTAATGGAGTTTTACCCAAACACACTAAAAGAGGCCCAAAGCAACTCTTTTGCTCAAAAGCTCTCTTCCTTAATTTCGAACAATGGTTGGGGTTTGTGGGCGGTGGAATCAAAAGCCGACAACAATTTTATCGGCTATGTCGGATTACATAAACCACAAGAAGATTTACCCTTTAGTCCATGTGTAGAAATCGGTTGGCGTTTATCAAGACATTATTGGGGTAAAGGCTATGCGATCGAAGCTGCCGATGCAACTCTGAAATTCGCTTTTGATATTTTGCAATTAAATGAGGTTGTCTCATTCACTTCTGTACTAAATACAAAATCATTAGCTGTTATGAAAAAGCTTAATATGGTTGATGAAAAACAAAATTTTGAACATCCCAATATCCCAATTGATCATAAATTAAGAAAACATGTGCTTTACAAAATTAGCAAAGAACAATGGTCATCAAATAGATTATGATCAATACATTTGAGTATTTAAATAATAATATTGATCTTTATTTTGTCGTTTTGACAACCATTTTAAACTTCTCACAAGTTTGTAATTCTTTGTTCCACATTAATCGCTCACTCAATGTTTCAAGGCCGCGTCCATATAGGTGAAGATGGCGGGTGCTGGTTCCCTCATTGATGGCGATTGAATGAATATCATCAGGTAAAAACCCGATGCCTTGGCCCGGCTTCACGATAACTGTATCAACCAGTTTGATATCTCTTTCCCCCGGCATTAAAGGCCCGTCTACTTCAGGTTCGTAAAGATAATTATATTCTTCACCTTCGACGGCACTGATGCAAGCCCAGGTGGTATGATTATGAGGGGGTGTTACTTTCCCCTTATGCATAACATTTAAATATAGGGCATAACTATCGTCTTCGTCCTGGGATATTAAATATCTGGTTTGAACTTGGTCGCCAGTTGGTGCAGGAAATTCTTCTTCACACCATAATTCTTCTTTATTGGCGATATCAACCATCGCGTTCTTTATCTTATCGAGATTTTTCCGACTAACCTCAACCGGACCTGCCATATTTCTCACGTTATTTAAGAGTTCATTTACCTCTTTTTGCCGGTGTGCTGCTGCTAAACTCATATTTTTACATTCCTTTATATTTAATAAGTTTATCCACTATTTCTTGTGCGAAATCATGATAGGGTTGTGTTGTCGTATTTGACATCATGACAAAGCCAATATCAAGATCCGGTATCATATTTACGTAGGATTTATAGCCGTCATTGCCGCTGTGGTAAATAGTTTGATAACCTTTATGTTCTCTACGGTGCCAGCCAAAGCCGACATTATCAAATTTTCCCGACGCTGGCTCCCACATCGATTTCAGCGTTTCCCGTTTTAAAATTCTGTTACCGTCAAGTGTACCACCATTTAAATTAACCCGGACCCAACGGATCATGTCATCCACGTTAGATATGAGAGTTGAACTAGGCCCGTGCGCACGGTTATAAGGATAAATATCAGCTACTTTAAGTTCACCGTCCTTGGGTCGGTGCAGACTATTTAATCGTGTCATATCCGCGTCTTGGATGAGGAGTGTGCTATCAACCATACCAAGGGGTAATAAAATATTTTCCCAGACATAGTCTTCAAATGATATTCCTGCCGCTTTCGCGATGACATCACCGAGCACTTCGTAGCCTGTGTTTGAATATTGATAAATCGTGTTTGGCTCGTGGGTCAGAAATTTGTGTGAGACAAAATTACGCACAAATCGCTCCAGCGCGTCTTCGTCATAATCGGGGTCATGCCAGGGATCACTGTCAAAATCTGGCATACCGGAAATATGGCTTGCGAGTTGCCTGATCGTAATATTCTTATATCTGTTGTCGACAAGCACAAAATACGGAAGAATATCCACGACCGGTTTATCGACATCAAGCTTCCCCTGTTCATGCAGTTGCATCAAAGCAGTAGCCACAAATGTTTTGGTAACGGAGGCCATATGGAAAAGTGATTTACTGGTTTCCGGTTCTTTAGTGTATATATTTTTTATACCAAAAGTTTTTTGAAACAAAACATCATCTTTTGAAACAACTGCAAAAACGAACCCTTGTACATTATGCTCGGCCATGGCTTGTTCGATAAAGGGCGTAAAGATTTTATCCAACGCCGCTTCATTTGCCGCAACGACGTTTGGCAATAAGAATATGAGTGACACAATTCCAATAAATATTTTTCTCATCAGATGACCCTTTAAATACTCTACTCCCTTTATATCTAAACCTCTGAGGCGGTTTTTGCAATAAAGCACGCGTAAAATGTAAGTTGACGCGGCACGCACGATACGGTTTTATATATAAAGAAAATAAAAATAGGGAGAATTCGCATGCCGTCTCAGCTAGCGTTAATCAGAAAATTTATTATTGCGACAATTAACCTCTTCGTCTGGGGTGGATTAGCCATCGCACAGGAAGTGCCGCCACAAGAACTGCCGATGATCCATCAATTGGTGAAAGATGTTTCAAAAGAAAGAATTGAAAAAGACATCCGTAAATTGGTTAGTTTCGGTACGCGACATACATTATCCGATACTGTCTCAGAAACGCGCGGCATCGGCGCGGCGCGGCGTTGGATTTTCGCTGAGTTTGAGAAGATCGGCGCGGAATGTGGAAATTGTCTTGAGGTGATGTATATAAGCGATACGATATCCGGCGAGAACCGCATCCCGGAGCCCACAGAAGTTGTTAGTGTTATCGCGATCCAGCGCGGAATGCACGATCCAAACCGTTATGTTGCTATGTCGGGGGATATTGATAGCCGCATATCTGATCCTTTAAACGGTATCGATGATAGTCCGGGGGCAAATGATAACGCGTCGGGTATGGCTGGTGTCATCGAAGCGGCGCGTGTCCTTAGCAAACATAAATTTTCAGGTTCAATTATTTACATGGGCCTATCCGGTGAAGAACAGGGGCTATTTGGTGGCCAAATTGTTGCTAAACATGCGCTTGAAAATAACTGGCGTATTAAAGCAGTGCTTAATAACGACATGATCGGCAATATTACCGGAATTGACGGCGTGACGGATAATACCACGGCACGTGTTTTTTCGGAAGGTACTCGCGATGTTGAAACACCGGAAGAAGGACGCGCCCGCCGTTTCGCCGGCGGTGAAGTGGATAGTCCGTCCAGAAACATTGCCCGTTTCATTGACCGCCAGGCAGATAAATATATACCTAACCTGGATGTTATGATGATCTACCGACTTGACCGGTTTGGCCGCGGAGGGCATCATCGTCCCTTTAACGCTGTTGGCATTCCCGGTGTACGTATTATGGAAACACACGAACATTATGACCGGCAGCATCAAGATATTCGCGTTGAGGATGGCCGCGAATATGGTGATGTGATTGAAGGGGTTAATTTCGAATATGCAGCGAAACTTACGTCCCTTAACATCGTCAATCTTGCCGAAATGGCGTCCGCCCCGCCCTTTCCGGCTGATGTTGAATTAAAAGGCGCCGTGCGTGCGTCGGCCGTCATCAGTTGGAAAAAACCAACCGGTGAAATGGCTGAGAATCTAGCCGGTTACAAAGTATATTGGCGCCTTACCGATGCAAATCAATGGACAAACAGCAAATATGTTGGCGATGTGGAAACATATACTTTTGAAAACCTGGTAATAGATAACTATTATTTTGGTGTTGTTGCCGTTGCCACAAATGGTGCGCAAACCCCCGTAGTATTCCCGGGACCGATGGGATCTTTCGGTGAATACTGATTACCTAATCAAGGCAGTAGTTGATTTGATATTAGTTGGTTTTCGTTTCCAAATTAGGCATTTTATTGAACAGTCCCCTCTGCGTAATATAGAATTTAGGTGGTATGAGTTTATATTCAATTATCCTACTACCCTCTAAATAAATTTAAGTAATCCTGAAACACAAATAATCGGTAACGTCTTTGTAAGGTCACTTCTTCCAGAATACCATAACGCACAAGGTCTGCTACCAAAGAGCTTGCTGTATTCGTGGTAGTGTTCAAATGAATTGAAGCTGCTTTTACATCCATAATAGGTTGTCTATAAAAATTTTGCATGAGTGACTGAACATTATTTTGTCTCCGTGTACTAAAGTGGGGCAACACTTCACGCTCAATACGTTCTTTCATAGAAACAATCTCCCTGAACACAGCAATTGAAGATGCAGCCGTCTCTTTAATTCCATGAAGGAAAAATACCAACCAGTCTTTCATGTGATCACCCTCACGAACAGCCATTAAATGATCGACATAAGCTGTTTTATTCCGCTCGAAATAATCTGACAAATAAAGTGCCGGTTGGGCGAGCAATTTCTCAGAAGCTAGATAAAGTGATATCATCAAGCGTCCAAGCCGACCATTACCATCTAAAAAAGGATGTATAGTTTCGAATTGGTAATGAGCAATCGCAATCTTAATCAATGGTGATACTATAATGGCATCATCATGAAGAAACTTTTCCATATCACTCATAAAATCAGGAACATGCTCATGGTATGGTGGTACGAAGACTGCATTGTTTAGGCTTACTCCAATCCAGTTTTGACTGGTGCGAAACTCACCTGGTTGTTTATTCTTTCCACGCACTCCCTGCATTAAAATTTTATGAGTTTCTTTAAGCAAACGATTGGATAATGGAATGGTAGTAAGTTGATCAATAGAGAATTGAATAGCTTTTATATAATTTTGTACTTCACTCCAATCGTCTCTCGCTTCTGGTGAAATATCATCTGCGTCCTTGAAAGCATCTTCAATATTCGTTTGTGTTCCCTCAATACGACTTGATTGAGTTGCCTCTTTCGCAACATACGTAGCAATAAAGAAATCAATATCGGGTATAAGCTGAGAATAAGCATTCAATTCTCCTAATGCACGATCAGCTTGCCCAAGCAAATGCTGTATCTTTGGATCAGAAATAATCCAGTCATGACTAATGATTGTCGGAACAAAGCTCTTATATTGATATTGGGCTTCATAGTGCCCCGCCTGATAGTCATTTAAATTCATATCTCAAATCTCACCCCAGTTTCTCATTTATAATATTTCTTATAGTAGATTCTCCTGACTTGCAATATTTAATGTCAGTTTTGTATGTATTTTCTGATATTAAAATTACATTATGTCAGAAAATATAAAACTATGGTAGTTATCAATTATTATTTTGGTGTTGTTGCCGTTGCCAACGACGGTGCGGAAACGCCAGTCGTATTCCCCGGGCCGATGGGATCCTTCGGCGGGTATTAAAGCGAAATCTCAAAAGAAAATAAAAGGCTAGGGTATTTCCCAGCCTTTATACTTATCAGAAAGAGCAATCCTTGAAGACCATAGAGATGTCTTTGTCCCATTCCCCGTAATAGCAATCCAACATCCTTTGCGCGGTTGTTTTTCCGCTTTCGGCAGTTTCAAAAAGTGACTTCAAGAAAACCCGCTCATCTTCACCGCTGTTATTAAAATGAGCCCGTCGTTCAAGACCTTCCGCAGAAATTTTCAGCATTTGCAGCGCAAGGTTCTGCGTTGTACCATTTCTGAAAGGCACCTTAAGTGCATCTCTGGGCACATTATCCCGTAAATGCTGATGTTCTTCATGTGTCCAATCTTTTACCATATCCCACGCAGCATCAAGAGATGTTTGATCATATAATAATCCGACCCAAAGTGCTGGAAGTGCACAAATTCGGCTCCATGTGCCACCATCAGCACCGCGCATTTCAAGGAATTTCTTTAATCGCACTTCCGGGAATAATGTACTCATATGATCTTCCCAGTCCGCTATGGTCGGGAGCTCTCCTTCAAAGCCTTCTAATTTTCCGTTCATGAAATCCTTAAATGATTTACCGGAAACGTCACGGTAAATGCCATTCCGATGAACAAAATACATTGGCACATTAAGCACATGGTCAACATATGCTTCAAATCCCATACCATCTTCAAAAACAAATGGTAAAATACCGCAGCGATCAGGGTCAGTATCTGTCCAAATATGAGAACGGTAGCTTTGAAAGCCGTTTGGTTTGCCTTCTGTGAAGGGTGAGGCTGCGAAGATCGCAGTAGCGAGAGGTTGCAGTGCGAGTGAAACGCGGAATTTTTTTACCATGTCCGCTTCGCTGGAATAATCAAGATTTACTTGAATGGTGCAGGTCCTTAGCATCATATCAAGACCTAGATTGCCTTTTTTTGGCATATAATCACGCATGATATTATAGCGGCCTTTGGGCATAATCGGCACATCTTCGCGTTTAGTGTTAGCGTTAAATCCCATACCAATATAATTAATGCCAAGTTTTTCACTTACGGCTTGAGCTTGGCGAAGATGGCTGTTGGATTCTGCGCACGTTTGATGCAATGTTTTAACCATCGCCCCGGAAAGTTCAAGTTGGCCACCCGGTTCCAAAGTTACAGACTGACCATCTTTTTTAAGGCCAATTATATAATCGCCTTCCATAATTGGCTGCCAATCAAATTCAGTTTTTAAGGCTTCTAAAATAGCCCTGATACTGCGCTTGCCTTCATAAGGGACCGGTTTCTGACTATCAACACAATAAACAAATTTTTCATGTTCTGTGCCAATGGTCCATTCACTTTCGGGCTTTGAGCCAGATGCTATATAGTCTATTAATTGTTGTTTGGATTCTATAATGGCGTCTCGGGAAATACTGGTCACTTTTAAGCCCTCTTTTTATTGACGTGCGATTTGCTTTTGCGGCACATTATTCATCATGTAAGAATTAAGGATGCAATGTCAATAGGCCGTTTCTAACTTCATAGCCACTTAATTGATTTAGAAAACTCATACCCAGAAGTGATATATCCAAGTCCCCCTGATTTATAAATCCTTCAACATTTTCTGCTCTAATAGGACCGACCTCGATTGCGCCTATATTGACTTGCGCGCTATAAACTATTCCATTTGCCGTAGAAGCAGGCATATTGAATGATACTTGATCAAGATTGTAACCAATTCTTTCGGCGTCTTTCATATTTAAAACCACATGTGTCGCGCCCGTATCAATCATGAAATCGATATCAATGCCATTTATCTCTGCCGTAACCTTAAAGTGACCGCTTTGATCAGCACGAAAGGTTATGTCTTCGCCCTGAATATTTCCACTAGGTGGATTGAATTCGCTGGCCAAACGCCCATTACCGTTCCAAATGGAATATCCAAGTCCGAGTATTCCGAAAATAAGCACCCAGCCCGCAACATTACGCAGCGCCTGCCCCGGGTTACTAATGATATGTCCAATCAGACCTGCTCCCACGAGCGCGAGAAGGAGAAAGTCATATACCAAACTTGTCGCCTGTCCTTTAGACAAACCATCACTTAATACCCAAGCTATGACCAAAGTAAGCAAGACGACACCGGTAACAACAAACATAAATGATCTTATTGATTTTTTTGGCGGTTTCGGATTACTTTCGTTTGAAGGCTTTCCCCAAGGTGAGTGTTCATTATCATTCATTTGACCAATCCCCTATAAAAGAGTGCCATAGAGATAGTGCCACGACCGCCGCCGTATCAGCGCGCAAAATACGCGGCCCTAATGTTACTGCGACCGAGTTTTTATGGCTTCTGATCATTTGGCGTTCCTGATCAGTGAACCCACCTTCCGGTCCGATTAAAACAGCCCATTTTGCATCCAACTCGTTGATATCTTTCATTTGAACTGCGTCACCAGCTTCATCACAGAATATTAACTTTCGGTCTTCTGGCCATTCAGACAGCAAATCAGATAGCGACGTCATGCCGCCAATTTCTGGAACCGTCATTCGACCACACTGTTCGGCGGCCTCGATCGCATTTGCCTGCAATTTGTCAAATTTCAGTCGGTCGAGATTAGTACGCTCTGTTTTTACAGGGCGTATTAGATTTACGCCTAGTTCTGTGGCTTTTTGCATCATATAATCCAGACGCGCTTTTTTTATCGGGGCAAACAAATACCATAAATCGGACTCAAAAATCTGGTCAGCCACTTTTTCTCGGACGGTGACATTTGCTTTTCCCTTGCCGACTTTTGTTACTTCTGCAATCCATTCACCCTGTTCGCCGTTAAAAAAGCTAACATAATCGCCCATATTTATACGCATGACATTGACCAGATAATGACCTTGACCGTTTTTAACTAATATAACAGTCCCAGCTTTTAATTCAGTCTGCACATAAAGTCTTGTTTTGGGGTTTTTATTCGACATTTGACCTAATTCATTTATGACTATAGTCATATGATAATCATCAAATGCAAAAACACAATTGACTAAATGACTAAATTAGACGAACGCATAAAAAATGCCCCTGAAGATACGGTGCAAAAAAATTGGGTGAATAAGTTATCACCGGATTTCGCGTTGGGATATCTTCAATTAATGAGAGCCGATCGCCCCATCGGCACATGGTTACTATTATGGCCCGGATTATGGTCGATAATACTCGCTAATCACTTTAACGATGACCCCTCTATATTGCCAAATCTTGAACTTATGCTCTTATTTTTATTAGGAGCTTTTGTGATGAGAGGAGCGGGCTGCGTGGTCAACGATCTTTGGGATAAGGATGCTGATGCACTGATCGAGCGAACAAAAGGCCGCCCTTTACCCAGTGGCAGAGTGTCCGTTTTTGGTGCATTTGTCTTTCTTGCATTTTTATGTGTTATTGGACTTCTTATCCTTTTGCAACTTCAACCATTTGCGCGGCTTGTTGGTACGATATCGCTTATTCTAATCGTGATTTATCCGTTGATGAAACGCGTTACTTACTGGCCACAATTGATGTTAGGATTTACGTTTAATTGGGGGGCATTGCTTGGCTGGGCTGCAGTTACCGGAACCATAGAAATACCTGCGCTGATATTATATGCAGGGGGGGTATTTTGGACGCTGGGGTACGACACGATATATGCCCACCAAGACAGACTTGACGATCTGATCGTCGGCGTAAAATCAACGGCTCTGAAGTTTGGTGAGAAAACACACATATGGCTGTCTGTTTTTTATCTTATATGTTTCTCGTTGCTGCTTTACGCCGGATGGCTGGTGCAAATGAATGTTGGATTTTACTTCGCAATGATATTTGCCGGGGGGCATTTAATATATCAACTTAAGAAACTTGATATTGATGACCGCGATATGTGCCTGGCGTTATTTAAATCAAACCATCATTTTGGAATGATTGTTTTTATAGGCACGCTACTGGGTCATATAGCCTAGGGGTTATTTTTTAAAATATCTTCCATGAATTTTTCCAGTTTCTCAAATTGGGTTGACCGCGTAAATTTTTCTTTATTCTTGTTGGACGCGTGCCAATTTGATTTCTTTGCTTTGGCTTTTAAACAAGTTTCCAGATAATTTGAAATTTCCTCCGGGTCTTTACTAACAATGCCGAAATCATTATCGCGTATGATATCCGCGGCTTCACCGGTCGTACTGCCGACAGACAGGATTGGTTTGTCAGCACCAATATATTCAAATAGTTTGCCGGCAATAACACCGTCTTCTTTGGGATCATCCCAACGGAGCAGCAATAAAATATCCACACCTGATTGAATTTGATGTAGTTTGGATTGCGGAATAAACCTGCTTGCGACGATTTGATCTTGTATTTTATATTTTTCGATCAGTGCTTTTTGTTTTTCATTTAAATCATCGATACCTTCGGGCGTATAAAATAAAACCTTAATATCCTTTACTTTGTCACCCATTTTACCAAGAGCTACAAATAATGCGGACGGATCCCGTTTGTCACCATAAAGTTCACCCGCATATAATATGGTTAGATGATCCGGATATAATATTTCGGGTTTAATGGAGTTAAAATCATCGGGATCATATCCGTTCATGACGAATTCAACGGGTATGTCCGAAGTTTCTTTCAAGTGTTTGGACCAAGTGTTCGTCACAGTAACCAGGCCTTTACAGTTTGATAAAATTCTTTTTTCAGCAAACACATCAATATTTTTTCTTATTTTGATAAATTCATCGTAACTTTCATACGTCTCATCGATCCATAAATCCCTATAATCAGCTACCCAAGGCACATCAATAATTTTTGCTAACTTGTGTGCAACCAAAAATCCGGTGTAGGGCGGTGCTGTGGAAAAGATAATATCCGGGCTCCACGCGCTAAATATTTTGCGTCCCTTCCTTACGGCTTCCGGATACCACCCGACCGTAGCGTCAGGAATGTTTGTTAAAGCTCTGTAGACAAAACTAATTTTAGATTCTTCCCCTTCATTATCGGACGTCTGATCAATCTCTTCAAATGTTTCATCGGTTGTTTCTTCAGCATGACTATTTTTAGCTGGCAAAAACATGTTTCTAAAAAAACCTTTAATCTTCGTAGGAAATTTATTTATATCGTAATAATCGGTGAAGATAATTTTGTCTTCTGAAATTTCTGGTTCTAAGGACATGTCCTGACCAAGCAATCTGGGTGCTAGCACTTTGATTTCGTGACCTTTATTATCCAAAAATTTTGCAAGCTTATTCACCCGGCTCGCCGACGAAGGAGCATAAGGAGGGAAAGTCCCTGCAACTATCAGTATTTTCAACAAATCTTCCTTTAAAAACGTGCGTTTAATAATTTTATATAACAAACAATGCGATAAAAAGAAGTTAATTTTAAAAATCTAATGAGAACTGATGTCATCAAAGCCAATTCTGCTCTTGATTTCCTAAGCATAATTGAGCATTGTGTTCTATCTTTTGCAGGGGAGTGTAATAAATGCATTTATTTTATGCACTTTTAAAAGGAAATTTTAATATCTAAAAACCAAATAGAGGGAACGAATGACTAATATTTATTTAACGATCGTGGGCTGCGGTGTATTCGCGTTGCTTTACGGTGTTTACGCAACGAAGCGCGTAATGAATTATGGCACCGGTAATGAAAAAATGCAGGAAATTGCCGCTGCCATTCAGGAAGGTGCCGCCGCTTATCTTAACAGACAGTATAAAGCAGTAGCCATCGTAGGTGTTATCGTTGCAATTGCACTATATTTCTTGCTTGGTCGGCATGTTGCCGCTGGCTTTATCACAGGTGCGGTTTTATCCGGCGCAGCCGGATATATCGGAATGAATGTGTCCGTACGTGCAAACGTCAGAACATCGCAGGCGGCATCTGAAAATATCGGTAAAGCACTTGATGTTGCCTTTACATCAGGTGCCATTACCGGAATGCTCGTAGTCGGCCTTGGTCTGCTCGGTGTTGCACTATACTATATTTACATGGTCTCATCTGGCGCAGATGTTCGCTATAACCTTGAAGGTCTGATAGGCCTTGGTTTTGGTGCAAGTCTTATTTCAATCTTCGCTCGTCTTGGCGGCGGTATCTTTACAAAAGGTGCTGACGTGGGCGGTGATATGGTTGGTAAAGTTGAAGCTGGTATTCCTGAAGATG
The DNA here is from genome assembly GCA_021774795.1 of Emcibacteraceae bacterium. Classification (GTDB taxonomy): domain Bacteria; phylum Pseudomonadota; class Alphaproteobacteria; order Sphingomonadales; family Emcibacteraceae; genus Pseudemcibacter. Next base: position 358,821 of record JAJFIR010000031.1, read on the forward strand.
ATCCACGCAACCCGGCGACTATTGCTGACAACGTTGGTGATAATGTTGGTGACTGTGCGGGTATGGCAGCGGACTTATTTGAAACATATGCGGTTACAGTTGTTGCAACTATGCTTATCGCATCCAGTGCATTCATCGAAAGTTCCGTTGAAAGTATGATGATATTGCCGCTGTTGATCGGTGCTCTCAGCATTATCGGTACTGTTATTGGAACATTTTTTGTTAAACTGGGATCAGGTTCAGAAAACATCATGGGCGCACTATATAAGGGTCTTATCGCCAGCGCGGTAATATCCGGGGCACTTATTTTCGGCATGTTCAATCAAATGGACATGTTCTCAAATGCTCAGCTTTCTGATGGTACGGTGCTTACGACAATGAACTTGTTCTATTGTGTGTTAACCGGTCTTGGTGTTACAGCACTTATCGTATGGATCACTGAATATTACACAAGCACTGAATACCGTCCTGTGAAAGTGATTGCGGAAGCGTCCGAAACGGGCCACGGTACCAACGTTATTCAAGGCCTCGCGATTTCAATGGAATCAACCGCTGTTCCAGTAATCATTATATGTGGTGGTATCTTTATTGCTTATTCGCAGGCCGGTCTGTTTGGTATTTCAATTGCCGCTACAGCGATGTTATCCCTTGCGGGTATGGTCGTTGCTCTTGACGCTTATGGCCCCGTTACTGATAATGCTGGCGGTATTGCCGAAATGTCAAACTTACCTGAAGATGTTCGAAACACAACCGATAAGCTTGATGCTGTTGGTAACACAACAAAAGCAGTTACCAAAGGTTATGCTATTGGTTCAGCAGCGCTAGCGGCACTCGTGCTGTTTGCGGCTTACACCGAAGAAATTGCTCATTATCTTCCGCAATATGCTGATATTACCTTCCCGCTTCAGGATCCTTTCGTGGTGATTGGACTGTTCATTGGCGGTATGCTTCCTTATCTGTTTGCGTCAATGTCAATGCTGGCTGTTGGCCGCGCGGCTGCCAGCGTGGTGGTTGAAGTTCGTCGTCAGTTCAAGGAAATCCCCGGTATTATGGAAGGCACTGCAAAACCGGAGTATGGTAAAGCTGTTGATCTTCTAACCAAAGCAGCGATTAAAGAAATGATCCTACCGTCACTGCTGCCGCTTCTAGCACCATTTATACTGTTCTTCGCAACGTACGGTGTTACAGGAAGCCTCGTCCCTGCATTCCAGGCACTGGGCGCAATGCTCCTCGGTACCATCGTCACCGGGCTGTTCCTTGCGATTTCGATGACATCAGGTGGTGGCGCATGGGATAATGCCAAAAAATATATCGAAGATGGTAATCACGGCGGTAAGGGTTCGGAAGCTCATAAAGCGTCCGTAACCGGCGACACTGTTGGTGATCCTTATAAAGATACAGCCGGACCAGCGATTAACCCATTGATAAAAATAACAAATATCGTTGCGATTTTACTGGTAGCAATTGTCGCCAAACTAAATATCGGTTAACAATAACCAACATTTAAAAATATTTAAGAAACCCCGCTTTATAGCGGGGTTTTTTGTAAGAAATATGCTGACAAAACTATATTTATGGCTATATTGCGCCCATATTATTATAACTGAATAACGTGAGTGCCATTAAATGCCATCAATTAATCTAATCAACGCCGGCCTTAATCCACCCGATGAAATCAACGTAATTATTGAAGTTCCTGTTGGCGGTGCCGCAGTAAAATATGAAATGCATAAACGCAGCGGTGCCATTCTTGTTGATCGCATTTTGCACACGCCGATGCGTTATCCGGCGAACTACGGCTATATGCCACATACGCTTTCTGACGACGGTGATCCTTGTGATGTGCTTGTGGTAGTAGGCGAGCCACTGGTTCCCGGTTGCATTATCCGCGCACGCCCCGTTGGCGTTCTTTTGATGGAAGATGAAGCCGGACAAGACGAGAAAATTCTTGCCGTTCCTGATCTTAAGACCGATCCTACATATAAGGATGTTCGCACACATGAAGACCTTCCGGAATTGCTGCTTAATCAAATTCAGCATTTCTTTGAACATTATAAAGATCTCGAAGACGGGAAATGGGCTAAAATCATCGGATGGGAGGGCCCCGAAACGGCCAAGCGGATTATTATGGAAGCTATTGAGCGCGAAAACGCCGCACCAAAAGAGGAAGAGTAATTTTACGCTTATCTTTTTAGCGGATTTCTCTTATAAGAAGGCATGACCTATTCATCGCTAAGAGATTTCATCGACCACCTTGAAAAAGAGCAAAAGCTGGTTCGCATTAGCGAGCCGGTTTCCGCCGATCTTGAAATGACCGAGATCGGCTGCCGGGTCCTGGAAAAAGGTGGACCAGCCCTTTTATTTGAAAACGTCATCAGATGTGACGGCACAAAAAGCAATATACCAGTGCTGACCAATTTATTTGGCACTGTGGACCGTGTCGCAATGGGGATGGGCGCGCGGGCCGATGAATTAAGAAGCATCGGCGAAACGCTCGCTGAGCTGCGACAACCGGAACCACCAAGCGGATTTAAAGATGCGCTTGATAAGTTGCCGATGCTTAAAAAGGCAATGACCATGAGGCCTAAGACAGTAAAGTCCGGACCCGTTCATGAAGTAATATTAACTGGCGATGATATAAATCTTAATGAATTGCCGATACAGAAATGCTGGCCTCAAGATGTTAGCCCGCTTATTACCTGGCCGCTGGTTGTTTCAAAAGGACCGGGTAAAATTAAAGAAGATGACTATAACCTTGGCATTTATAGAATGCAGGTTCTAAATAAAAATCAGACATTAATGAGATGGCTTAAGCATCGTGGTGGGGCACAGCATCACAGAAGATGGAAAGCAGATAAGACAGAACCCTTGCCAGTGGCGATCGTCCTGGGAGCTGATCCGGCAACAATCCTTGGCGCTGTAACGCCTGTGCCGGACACGCTGTCCGAATATCAATTTGCCGGTCTGTTGCGCGGTAAAAAAACCGAACTTATCGACTGTAAAACGGTGCCTCTTAAGGTGCCTGCGACAGCTGAAATAGTGATCGAAGGTCATGTGTCACTTGATGAATACGGCGAAGAAGGCCCCTTTGGCGACCATACCGGTTATTATAATAGCGTTGAAAAATTCCCTGTATTTACAGCAACCGCCGTGACCATGCGAAAAAATCCCATCTATCTTTCGACCTACACAGGAAAACCGCCGGATGAGCCCGCTATACTTGGTGAAGCACTTAATGAAATATTCATTCCGCTTTTACAACAACAATTTCCGGAAATTGTTGATTTTTGGTTGCCACCGGAAGGCTGCTCCTACCGGGTGGCGGTTGTATCCATTAAAAAAGCATATGCCGGACACGCCAAGCGTGTAATGATGGGGGTATGGTCATATTTGAGGCAATTTATTTACACTAAATTCGTTATTGTTGTCGATGAGGATATTGATGCCCGCGACTGGAAAGAAGTAATTTGGGCAATGTCCACACGTATGGACCCGGTTCGTGATACGACACTTACGGAAAATACGCCAATTGATTATCTTGATTTTGCTTCGCCCGTTTCGGGTCTTGGCGGCAAGATCGGTTTGGACGCGACTAATAAAATGGACGGGGAGACGAACCGCGAATGGGGCGAGCTTATAAAAATGGATGAAGCTATAGTCAGCACCGTTAATGAAAAATGGTCCAGGTTAAATATAGAATAATTTAGGAAATTGAATGAAAGAAAATGGCGCAGATATTATGTCACCGGAAAAATTAAATGATTTGGTGGCTAGAACCCAAAAAGCAGGAGCAGATCACGCAGACGCGGTTTTCTTCACCGGCAATTCCAGCTCGGTATCCTGGCGGCTTGGAAAACTGGAGGAGATGGAAAGATCCGAGAATTCTGATCTGGGACTACGGGTCATTATTGGCAAGAATCAGGCCATGGTTTCTTCCAGTGATATGAGCAACGAGGCACTGGATGAACTGGTGGGGCGTTCCATTGATATGGCCAAAAATACGCCAGAAGACCCATATTCAGGACTAGCCGACAAAGAGTTGCTCGCTATGGATAACCTTCCGGCACTTGATTTATGTGATGACCGCAATATTGACGAAGAAACTTTAAAGAATTTAGCGGCAGAAGCAGAGGCACACGCCCTTGAAATAGAAGGAATTACCAATTCTGAAGGTGCCGGTGCCAGTACAACAAAAGGGAGTATCACGCTTGCTAATAGTGACGGTTTTGTCGGTAATTATTCCTCGAGCAATTTTGGTTGCAGCATTTCGGTCATTGCTGGCGAAGGCACCGCCATGGAACGGGACTATGCCTGGACATCGAAACGTCATTTTGAAGATATGGAAAGTCCCTATAAAATTGCCAGGGAAGCCGCAGAACGCACCTTAAAGAAAATGAACCCGCGCAAACCAGATACTTGTGAAATTCCAGTTGTTTATGACCCCAGGGTTTCCAGATCATTATTAGGTCACATGGCCGGTGCCATTAACGGTGGCGGTGTCGCGAGGGGGACCAGTTTCTTGCTTGAGATGATGGAAAAAGAGATATTTCCCAAAAATATAAATATTATGGATAACCCGCATATTATTCGCGGCCCTTCGTCAAGACCATTTGATGCGGAAGGCGTTAGAAACGCACCAATGGATATCGTTAAAGAAGGCGTTCTTAAGAACTGGATCCTTGATAGCACAAGCGCCCGGCAATTAAAGCTAAAAAGCAATGGTCGCGCCAGCCGCGGCACATCATCGCCGCCCTCCCCGGCCGCCAGCAATTTATACATGGAAGCAGGCACGTTAAGCGTAAAAGAATTAATGAGTGACATCAAGCAAGGCTTTTATGTTACCGAGTTAATCGGCAGTGCAGTAAATGGCATCACCGGCGATTATAGCCGCGGAGCCAGCGGTTTTTGGATTGAAAATGGTGAACTTACATATCCGGTGAATGAAATTACTATTGCCGGAAATTTGAAAGAAATGTTCCTGAACCTTACCGCTGCGGATGATCTGGAAATTCGTTACGGAACAGACGCACCAACCATTCGCATCGAAAACATGATGCTCGCCGGTAGTTAATAAAATACCTTGTAAATAACGTAGCCATCCGCCTTTTCTGGTTCTCTTGGTTTCCATTAATCTGTCGGTGAAGATGTTTACCTGTATGAATTGCGGTCATAATAATTTTGACTAATCGTTAGTGTCGGCGATATGATCCGTGTCATGAGAATTAATTTATCAATAATTGCTATTATTTTTACCTTTTTAACGGCCGCGCAAGCACAGGCGCAAGAGGCGTGTACAGCTGGCCGATATGACCGAACATTTTTTGACACGCTGAAGGAAACAGATTTTATGCCAATGGAAAGCGTAAGTGATAATTCGCTTTCCCTGTTGCTCGCTGAGTGTCTTGGTGACCCGGACCCAGTGCTTCGTGATGGCATTGCGTATGAAGGACTTGCCGCACTATTACGGCAAGGGCGGGTGAGCAACGCGGGCATCAGGCGACTTTTTGATAAATGCGCAGGATTTTTGCGTGAAAAAAATGACGCAAGCGGGTTTTTGCATCCGTTTGCCGCGCTATGTATCGCCGAAGTAGCCAGGACAGATCGCATAAAACCACATTTTAGTGATGAAGAACACGTGAATATTACGACGCTTGCCACATACTATTTAAAATCAATCACAGATTACAGAGGTTTTGATGAAATAGAAGGCTGGCGTCATGGCGTCGCCCATTCAGCGGATGTGCTGATGCAATTAAGCCTAAATGATAATATTAGTGTGCATCTCCACCGTCAAATGCTAACGGCAATTGCTACACAAGTTTCACCGATTGAGCATTTTTATAGTTACGGCGAACCTGCACGACTGGCGAGGCCCGTTCTGTTTATCGCTATGCAAGGCACAATCACAGAAGACGAATGGACAAAATGGTTTGCGGATATTTCAAAACCGGGGCCAGTGCTCGGCAGTTGGAACGACGTTTTTTCTTCACAGGCGGGTCTTGCAAAAAGACATAATCTAACCGCCTTTTTATCGGCGCTCCGTTTAAATGTCGCATCCAGTGACAATGAAAACGTAACAGCCTTGATGCCTGGCCTTACGGCAGCGATCAGAGAGTTGCCATGAAAAATACTATACTGATATTCATGTAGGCAACACAAATATTAAAGTCGCAATCATTTATATGTGCAATTAATTAATCCCGGTTTTCGGTGTGAATTATTCCGTCTGGATTAAAAGCCAAAAATGCAAAGGCAAACGGTACATGGTAAACGACGTCATCATTATTTCGCGTGACTATAACATTTCCTATATCTCTGCCTCTTTTGATTTTTTGTTTGCTTAGTGAAGAATTCTGACCAGATATCCACTCTATGACAAGATCATCGATTAAAATTCTCTTCTTATCTTTAACTAATTTTAACGGCCAAGCGTGATTACCAACCGCAACAACACGAGATAACGGAGGCACATCTTTGCGTAAGACACCGCTGAATAAAGGCGGATTTCTTCTGGAATCATATTCCACGTAAGGGTTATCACCATAATTGCGATACTTGGGATTATTTGGTACCTGAATTTGACCATCAGGATGTCGTTGCTTAAAAAGCTTTAAAGATTCAATTCGAGACGGGACGGGCTTTAATGCTTTACCAGCATAAAACCCGATAATCGCCTCTCCAGTGAATTGTTGCCACCAGCTTTCCGTTTGCCGGTCATACATAACCATATCAGATTTGCGCAATGTTCCAGTTGCTTCAAACTCTAATACCCTGCCATCCAAGCTTCTCTCAAACGTAAGTGAAGCATTGCATAACGGGCAATACGTAACTGTTATCGGAATCCCGCCAACAACGTCATTAACAACTTCGTGAAATATCAAAATACGGATGGGATATCCACGCACGTCACCATTAATTTCAACGGTAATAATGGGTTCATTAGTTCCAATATTTTTCGCATCAGCAACGTTAACAAATTTCGGATTATCAATAGAAGGAATGCCACCTCGACCAGGGCCACCGTCTACTATTTCGTTTAGATCAATTGTTCGTTTGCTAAAATCTGTATTTGGGAAACTTAGTTGCCATTGTTCAACATTGTCAGCCAGTGCATATGAATGCAAAGGCAAGATAATTAATATCAATAAATTATTTATGTATAGGGATAATATATGCCGCATATTAATTCACCTGCCGTAAGATGTGAACATTTCCCCTATAATACGGACAATTGTGTTGTCTGCATATAAACACTGTTCAATTTTCTGTGATAAAATTATATTTCTATCAGTAACAAATTCCACGGCACTTTTTTTAGAACTGATATTTCAGGTAATATCTTCGTTAAAAAAAGGCTGCTATACTGAAAATTACGCCGCTATCAGAACGTTGGCCGGGCTGGTTTGTATCGACATAGGCTACACCAAGTTCAAATTGTTCAAAGGCGACACTTGTACCTAATTTCCAGTCCCATTTGCTATTGCCAAACACGCCATCTTCATATCCAATATTGAAATTGACCGAAAACGGAGTATCGGGGATATCACCCCGGATTTCACCGAAGAAATACACATTATCTTGATCGCCATTATTGGACTGGCTCGGCATATAAGAAAGGCCAACTGAGCTGGTGAGAAGGCCAAAGTCAAGACCGACAGAGCCGTAAGCTTCGACATAATTGGCGTTTGTACCGCCGGGGTATACATAAGCAGTAAGGCCCACATCATAAATGATGCCGTTATTTTCAGTGTTATAGCCTAGATAGAGATTTGATTCCACATCAGACCCCCTAAAATCGGAGACATTGGACGCCCAAATACCGGTATAAAGACCACTATCTAAGAAGAAATCAAGGCTACCTTGTACGGCAAAATCATTATTGGTTTTGGATACACCACGAAAACGATAATCGCTAACCACCTTTGCCTCTGCGGTGACATCGCCGCTAAAAATGCTATTTTGTGCATGACTTTCTGTCGAAAATATAAAAACAAACGCCAAAAAAATCGGCACTAATTTTTTATATCTTTGAAAAATCATATTTCTTGTCCTTTTTTAGTCTAGTCTTTTAGACTATATTTTATTTATTCTATTCCAAGCACAACACCGGCGTTAAGCCTTTCACCGTACCAATTCATCCCCCAATGAAGATGAGGGCCTGTTGCTCTACCCGTCATGCCGACAACACCTATTTCATCGCCTTGCGCTACCATTTGCCCCTCTTTCACAAGAGCTTTTTCCATATGGGCATATACACTGCTTATACCGTGGCCATGATCAATTACCATCGTATTACCGGTAAAATACTGATCACTGACCAATGTGACCCTACCGCCCAAAGGTGCCACAATTATGGCACCGGCACCGGGAGCGATATCAAGGCCTGTATGCGGGCTTCTTGGTTCGCCGTTCAATATACGGTGTGATCCAAACCGACCGCTTATGCGACCGTTGACGGGCCATATCATTTGTTCTTTAAAATTTTGCAGATCAGTATCGAGGGCGCGGACCCGCCGAACGTCCATCGCATCTTTAGTGATGCGGTCCTGCACTTCTTTTGGAGGCGCGACGAATTTGGGTGGCAAGCCGGTAATTTCCTCCACTTCATAATCGTGGGGCAGCACATCAAGGTGATGCATTGTATGACCACCGGCTTTATGATCAACACGAATATTTGCGACATTTTTATATTGCCAACCGAGCCCTATGACAAAATACCCGTCTGAAGATTGCTTTACGGTCTCACCGTGAAAAGTCACTTTATCACCCGGTGAGACTTTGCCGACGTAATAGCCGCCTTGTTTTAAGGGTTCTTTCATTGCGAGTGCGTTTTCTGCACGGCCGATAGAGCCGAATGATATAATAAGTAAAGCAGACAAAAATAAATAATTCAAAACAACTAATCTCATAATAATTGCCCTTGTTTTCCAGGCGGCAGTTTATCGGCTTTTGCCTTTTTCTTTACCGGACCCGATTTTTCACCGGTTGCCATAGCTGATATGATTCCGTCTCTGAATTCAATGCCAAGGTTTGCGCCTTTTTTAATTTTCTTTCCGTCACTAAGCGTTTTGCCATTATCACCACGAACCACGGCAAACCCTCTTTCCAATACTCCTTGGTAACTAAGGCTTTCAAGCAATCTTGCCGGTGTTTCAAACTCATTTTTCTTCAGTCCGACATAGTTCAAAATTGCTCTGCCCATTCTTTCACTTCCTTGAATTAAATGCTCGTCTGCCCGTCTTATTTCTGCCTTAACGGTTTCAGGCTTTAACATTCGTTTCACGCTTTCAAATTTCATTGCCTGGCGTTCGATGCTTACTTTTAGAGCACGCGGCAATCGTTCGCTAAGTTCGTCGAAACGCTGCGACGAAAGCGCAAGCAGTTCTGACGGTTTTGGCAGCCCGCGGCCCAATCCTTCCACTTTTTGTTCAAGATCATTAAAATATCGCCGTGTGGCTTTTTCAAGGCGCATATCAAAATCACGAACCGTGTAAATTAAATCATCCCGAACAGGCACCGCCTTTTCCGCCGCCGCTGTCGGGGTTGGTACGCGAAAATCAGAAGCAAAATCAATTAAGGTAGTATCGGTTTCATGGCCGACCGCAGATATTAAGGGAATTTTCGACCCTGCAACCGCGCGGATCACTTCTTCCTCGTTAAAACACCAAAGATCTTCGAGGCTTCCGCCACCGCGAGCGACGATTAACACGTCGGGTTTTGGTATTTTGCCCTTTTCCGGCATATTATTAAATCCGTCAATGGCATCCGCTATTTGCTTTGACGCACCCTCACCCTGCACAAGGACGGGCCAAACAAGTACGTGACGCGCAAAGCGATCTGACAAACGGTGCAAGATATCACGGATCACGGAACCCGTGGGCGACGTTACGACGCCAATAACTTTCGGCAAATAAGGAATTTCGCGCTTTCGGGACGCATCAAATAAACCTTCAGCCGCCAGCTCCCGTTTGCGCTTTTCAAGAAGCGCCATCAATGCACCCTCGCCAGCGACTTCCATTCGCTCAATGATGATTTGATATTTTGATCGTCCGGGATAGGTCGTTAATTTTCCCGTACAAACAACCTCCAAGCCATCTTCCGGCCTAAAACTGAGCCTGCCCGCGACACCTTTCCACATCACGCCGTCGATAACAGATTTCTCGTCTTTTAAATTGAGATAAACATGGCCGGATGCGGCGCGTTTACATCCTGAAATTTCGCCTCTTATTCTTACATAACCAAACTGGTCTTCTACCGCGCGTTTTAAAGCAAGGCTTAATTCGGTTACTGTGAATTCTTGGACGTTGGTTGCGGGTGCGTCGCTATTAAAGGGAATTTCGCTCATTACTTTATCATATTGTTTTGTGGCTATATAATTTCATTGATTGCTGACTTGCTTATCATAAAAGCTATGATACAAGAGTGAAAAGAATTTAAAAAGGATAATTCATTATGAATATTTTGATCATTGGTTCTGGCGGACGCGAGCATTCACTTTCCTGGAAAATTGCTCAGTCGCCATTACTGGATCAGCTTTATGTGGCACCCGGTAACGGGGGCATGGGTGATATTGCCAAATGTGTCGATTTAGATGCCGCAAATCAAAACGAAGTTGTCGAATTTTGCCACGATAAAAATATTGAATTTGTTGTTATTGGCCCTGAAGCACCACTAGTAGATGGCCTCGCTGATCGGTTATCACAAGGAAACATCACAACCTTTGGCCCAACAGCGGCGGCCGCAATTTTAGAGGGATCAAAAGGTTTCACAAAGGATTTATGTGCAAAATATAAAATTCCAACTGCGGCATACGGCCGATTTAAAGAAGCCGCTACAGCAAAAAGTTTTGTCGCAGAAAAAGGAACACCGATTGTCATCAAGGCCGATGGATTAGCGGCGGGAAAAGGCGTAATCATTGCAGAAAATATTGAAAAAGCAAACACCGCAATTGATGATATATTCGGGGGGCAGTTTGGTGAAGCAGGTGCGGAGCTGGTCGTAGAAGAATTTTTGGAAGGAGAGGAAGCGAGCTTTTTCGTGCTTACAGACGGCGAAAACATATTACCGTTCGGCACAGCGCAGGACCATAAGCGAGTTGGCGAAGGTGACACAGGTCCAAACACCGGTGGAATGGGGGCATATTCGCCCGCACAGGTTATGGATGGTCAAATGATTGAGCGGACAATCAACGAAATTATTTTACCTACCGTTAAGGGAATGAAACAGGAAGGACGTCCCTTTCAAGGTGTTCTTTTCGCAGGACTCATGATTACCGAAAAGGGTCCTGAACTTATTGAATATAATGTCCGCTTTGGCGACCCGGAATGTCAAACCCTTATGATGCGCTTAACATCAGATATTGTTCCTGCTTTAATAGCCTGCGCGACAGGTAATGTTGATAAGGTGCCTGTGACATGGTCAGAAAATGTTGCATTGAATGTGGTTATGGCGGCGAATGGATATCCGGGAAGTTATCAAAAAAATACGGAAATTAGAAACCTTGATCAAGCAGGCAGCGCGGATAATATCGTTATATTTCATGCTGGAACAAAAAAAGACGGGAATGCTATTCTTGCAACGGGTGGTCGCGTATTGAATATTACCGCCCTTTCCCCGACCGTATCCGAAGCGAAAAAAAACGCCTATAAGGCCCTTGATCAGATTGACTGGGAACATGGGTTTTGCCGCCGTGATATTGGCTGGCGCGCGGTCAAAAGAGAGAATGTTTAAGCCCTAAAATTAATCATCTTATTTGGACGATATATATTTCTGTTAATTGTTACATTTTTATTACAAATTTGTTGCATATTCATGACAATGATGGAATCATGCCGTTAGTTTAATAACTATTTTGGAATCCCACCATCATGACTGAAACGTCGCAGGTAAATATCGACACCGTTAGTTCGCAAAATAACATAAAAACATTCTTCCAATGGGTTGCAATTGCAACATTGGTTTATTTGTTGATTAGTTCGGTCGGTATGATCGGGGCCGGCTTTAAGGGAGCCACAAAAGGACAGGCCTCCGAACTATTTCAGTTCGCCACCAACCCATTTATGGGGCTTATCATTGGTATTCTCGCTACTGCAATGATCCAGTCATCTTCAACTGTAACATCGATAATTGTCGGGCTTGTCGCCGGGGGATTGCCGGTTGAAACGGCGGTTCCGATGATAATGGGCGCAAATATTGGCACCACTATTACCAATACGATAGTAAGTTTAGGTCATGTTAGACGCAAAAAGGAATTTAGACGCGCGTTTGCCTCTGCAACGGTTCATGATTTTTTTAATGTTATGGCCGTCGCTATATTTTTGCCGATAGAAATCTTGTTTCACCCGCTGGCAAAAATTGGTGGTTTTTTTGCGGAAATATTTGTCGGCGGTGACAATATGAGTGTTAAAGGGCTTAACTTCATAAAACCCGCGACAAAACCAGTAATTGATTTGTTCACCGAATTATCAAAAATAATATCAGAAAATGCTATGTATATTCTATTAATCGTTTTTGGTATTTTGACTATATTTCTTGCCATTACCGTGATTGGAAAACTACTTAAGAAATTGATGGTGGGGCGCGCTAAAGTGATTATGCATAATGCAATTGGAAAAGGTCCGCTTACCGGCATATTTTCTGGTGCAATAGTCACTGTTCTGGTGCAATCTTCATCAACAACCACCAGCCTAATGGTACCGCTGGCAGGATCCGGTGTTTTCAGATTGAAACAAATTTATCCGTTTACACTAGGGGCTAATATTGGAACAACGATAACTGCTTTGCTCGCCGCCACCGCCATATCCGGGGAGACAGCCGTTTTTGCCTTGCAGATTGCCCTCGTTCATTTGATCTATAATACTGCTGCGGTATCGTTTATTTACGGCATCAAAAATCTAAGAAAAGTACCAATACGTGGTGCGCTATGGTTAGCAAAGTTGGCCACTGAGAGAAAATCGATAGCCCTCTTATATATCGTCGGTGTTTTCTTTGGACTTCCGGCAATACTCATTTTTATTACTAATCAATTTTAACTAAAGGGCAGTTATGACCGACGATGAATATGAAACATTATCAACTAAAAAGCTAAAGAAGCTCATTAAAAGAACGGAAGAAACGTTGGATGAGTTAAAAGGCGAAATGAAAAAAAGAAAGCTGGATGTTCAGCACTCTGAAATTGATCATTTAGAAGATCATATGGATGAAGTTGAACACCGCTTTTCAAATTTTATGGTTTTTCTGAAAGATGTGCTCAAAGAAAAGAAGTAATCTATTTGTCTAGGACTGAGGTTTCCAGTCAGGTTGAGTGTTGAATATATGAAGTGCTTCATCCATATCGTCCCACTTTTTTTTGTTCCGGGAAAAAATTGCTACTTCCGGCACAAACTGATTACCATCTTCAAATGTCCCCAGCGGCACCGTGATGAAGTCCGTCATTTTATCATTACAACTATAAATTAGACTACCGCATGAAGGGCAAAAAGCTCGAGTGACTTCATTACTGTTATTTGAAGTATTTTTATATTTGCTCAGATTTCCTGAAACCTTAAAATTTTCAACTTTAAACATAGCTCCCGTCGCATGGCCCGCTCCGCTTTGTTTTTGACAATCTACGCAGTGACAATGCGCCACAATAACAGGATCACCTTCAACGGTATATTGAACTGAATCACATAGACAACTTCCGCTGCGAGTCATTTTATTATCCCAACCATTTAATTATATTAATTCGGCTTTACCAGGAAGACCTTTGGTAGATACGATATGAATATCTCTTTGCGGGTAAGGGAATTCTATGCCACCATCACTGAATTTATGCCAGATATCCAAGTAAACTTCGCTGGCAATATTTGAAACGCCATTTTCACTGTCTCTGATCCACATTCTAAGTTCCAGATCAATTCCATTATCACCAAAACCCTTAATTAGAACTTTAGGTTCCGGGTTTTTAATGACGCGCGCGGAATCATCAGCAGCCTTAAGCATCAATGCCATCGCCTTTTCAATATCACTATTATAGGAAACGTTTACAGGCAAATGTCGGCGCACTTTGTTGTCAGAAAAAGTCCAATTGACCACAGGTTGCGTAATAATATCTTCATTCGGCACCAGATGTTCACGGCCGTCGCGGGAAATAACCGACGTATAGCGTGCGGCGAGCTTGTTAATCCTGCCATAAGTACCCGAAATTTCAATCACATCACCTGGCTTTATGGATTTATCAAGAAGCAATATTACGCCACTGATGAAGTTTGAAACTACTTTCTGTAAACCAAAACCAAGACCAACACCGATTGCACCACCAAATACAGCGAGAGCCGTCAGATCGATTCCCATACTTGAAATGGCAAATAAAAATGCGAATACCACAAGTACAATACGTGATAATTTACTGAGCAACACTCTCGCGGAAGGTGTGACATTTGACGATTGCCTTAGCTTTGTTTCAATAAGACTTGAGACGAATACTGCAAGCCATAACAGCACGATCATCGTTGCCACACCGGTGATGACTGCCAATATGCTTACGGTATTTCCGCCAATGGAGAATGTTGTAACACCCAGAAAATTAATGAAGGGTACGAGAAGACCAAATATATTTAAAATCACAAGTGACCAAGCAATGACCCTTATCAAACGAGAGATGCTCTCACTATTAATCATAAGTGTCACAAAACTTAGTACGACCCACATAGATATGAGACTTGAGGCCATTCTTAAAAGTATGATAGAGTTACCAAGGCTTTCCATGATCTGCCATGCGGTAAATACCGCTAACCACCAAATCAACGGCAGATACAGGGCTTTCCAGAACTTTTCCGATTTCTGATAGAAAATTTTGTCTTCAAGAACTTTGTGAATAAAGGGAGACAACGAGCGAGTGGCACCATAGCTTATTATATAAAGAACCAACACAATACCCAACTGGGTAACACTTTCGATCGTAAATAAGTTAACCTCCAGCCAATTTACGATAGCAATATAAAAATCATTCGCCCTAGCGGTTATCTCATCCATTGGTTAACTTTCTTTACCTATTATTATCTTCGTTCTTTAAAAAAATTCTTGAGTAATATTGTTGAAGGTCCCGCCATGATATCGCCGTATACTTCCGGCTTATGATGACAGCTTTTAGCGTTAAAGACAATTGCGCCGTTTTCAACGCCGCCGCCTTTTTTATCTTCCGCCGCAAAATATAATCTGCGGATACGGGCAAACGAGATTGCCTGCGCGCACATGGGGCATGGCTCCAAAGTCACATATATATCGCAGTCCACTAATCTCTCATTATTTTGTATACTGCACGCTTCTCTGATTGCTAGAATTTCCGCATGGGCTGTAGGATCGTTTAATTCAAGCACCATATTTGATGCTGCCGCAATTACCTGATCGCTAGGGCCATGCACTATTACAGCCCCAACAGGAACCTCGCCGCGCGTCCCCGCTTCGCATGCCACTTCCAGTGCGCGGGTCATATGCATATTTTCAAGTAACGACATAATTATAGATTGCTAAAGCACCGTAAAAAGGTCAAGCAAAGATTGCAATTTTAGCAACTTACCCTATGTTGTGATCATTATGAATGAACAAAACGAAAATAATACTGAGCCAAAACAAGGCGAGCGAATTGCCAAGATGCTTGCGCGCGCCGGCGTTGGTTCACGCAGAGCCGTTGAGCGGATGATTGAAGCCGGTATGATAAAAATGGACGGCGCGATAATTACCAGTCCGGCAACGTTTATTACGTCAGTCGACGGTATTACAGTGGACGGTCAAAAAGTCGAACCACCTGAAGCAACACGGCTATGGATTTATCATAAACCAACGGGGCGTCTAACAACATATTATGACCCGGAAGGCCGACCCACTGTTTTTGAAGCAATGCCCGCCAATATACCACGGGTGATTTCTGTTGGTAGGCTGGACCTTAACACTGAAGGGCTTCTACTGCTGACCAATGACGGTGCGCTAGCAAGGTGGCTGGAGCTTCCGTCTACCGGGTGGGTGAGAACATACCGGGTTCGGGTTAATGGTCGTTTTCACCACAAACGTTTAGAAGAAATAAGCAAAGGCGTCACTATAGAGGGCATATCCTACCGCAGCGTGGAAGTTGAACTGGATGACCGCAAGGAAGGTGTTAATCAATGGCTTACCATAAGAATAAAAGAAGGTAAAAACCGTGAAGTTCGTAAGCTGCTTGAATATGCGGGCCTTTCTGTTACGAGGTTGCTTAGAACATCTTACGGTCCATTTGAGCTTAAGACACTTCAACGAGGCAGTGTTAAGGAAGTGACAAATAACGACCTTCTTATTAATTGCCGCGAATTTTTTAAAGATTTTGACGTCAAAATTCCCAACACCAAGCCCGACGCAAAAAAACAATCAAAAGGCACTGGTTGGGCAAAAAGCAAACCTAAGAAAAATGAAAAACCAAAGAGTAAAAAACGTTCAACGCCGAAAGACCAAAATAATAAAGCCAAAGCGCGAAAGTACAGACCAAAAAGAAGATGAGAATTATCGGTGGCAAACATAGAGGCAAGAAACTAAACGCGCCCCAAAGTAGGCATATTAGACCCACAACCGACCGAATGCGCGAAAGCCTGTTTAATATGCTTGAGCATGGCACAGGATCAGGCATTAGAGGGGCAAATATACTAGATTTATTTGCCGGTAGCGGAGCCCTTGGATTGGAAGCCATTTCTCGGGATGCGCATCATGTTACTTTTATCGACAAAGATCCCAGATCAATAAAATTAGTGAAACAAAATATCGACTTGTTAAACTGCGCCGATAATACATCCTGTTTAACAATGGACTATGAGAATATTACTAAACCCTTAGGAAAATTTGATCTAATTTTTATCGATCCACCTTATCATAAGGAAATGATAACACCAGCCTTGCAAGTTATTCATCAACAAAATCTTATGAATAAGAATGGTTTGGCTATCATCGAATATGCAACCGACGAAGATATCGATTTTAACGACCATTTTGACCAATTAAAATTACGCAAGATGGGTGATGCCACTTTTTCTATTCTTGAATATGCGTCCTAGCGACGGCCAAACAATTTTTCAACGTCGCTAAGTTTAAGTTCAACATATGTTGGACGCCCGTGATTACACTGCCCGGAATATGGGGTTGCTTCCATTTCACGCAAAAGCGCATTCATTTCTGCTGCTGCCATGCGGCGCCCCGCACGTACACTGCCATGGCAAGCCATGGTGCTACATACTTCCTCTAACTTTTCTTTCAACGCCAAAGCTTGATTAAGCTCACTTATTTCATCCGCCAGATCACGCACCAGTCCGGCGATATCAGTATCGCCCAGCAAGGCAGGTACTTCTCTGACAACAATCGCCCCATCACCAAAAACTTCAAAAATAAGCCCAAGGGCCTCGAGTTCCTCCTGTCTTGCAACCAGTTTATCAACGGCACCCTGATCAATTTCAACCACTTCAGGCAATAACAAAACTTGCCGCGGGACCTTATCTTCTGCCATATGTTTTTTTATGCGCTCATAAACCAGTCGTTCATGCGCCGCATGTTGATCAACTATGATAATACCATTTTCAGTTTGTGAGATAATATATGTCTCATGAAGTTGTCCGCGTGCAGCCCCTAGTGGAAATTCAGATAAATTAACAGGTTCCGGTTGATAGACATCACCATTTTGTTCAAGAGCCTCATTGCGGCCCATCGGTGGCGCGAAGTTATCGGCACCGTCACCGATAGGCGCATGATATTCACGGGAGCTTTCCGACATCTCACCTGAGATTGTTGATGAAGGTATTTGGAAATTTCGTTGCCGACCACTATGAAACGGCATGGTTGGATTTGGCCGTTCATGGGTAAATGCACCCAACGCAGCATTAGCAACAGTTGTTGATGCACGGTGGCCTGCCTCCGCAAGCGCGTGGCGCAACGCGCCAACGATTAGTCCTCTAACTACACCACTTTCTCTAAACCTAACCTCTGCTTTTGCAGGGTGGACGTTAACATCGACCATATCCGATGGCACTTCTAAAAATAGCGCCAATACCGGGTGCCGGTTTCGAGCAAGAAAATCCATATAGGCACCGCGGACTGCACCGTTTAAAAGTTTATCCTTAACCGGACGACCATTCACAAATAAATACTGATGTTGAGCGTTCCCTCGATTATAAGTCGGCAAGCCAGCATAGCCGGTTAACTTTATATTTTCGCGTTCCGCATTAATGGGTAGTGCATTTTCGGTAAACTCAGCGCCCAATATTGAACCCAGCCTTCTTAAACGTGTATCTAATAATTCGCCCTGAGCAGATGAAACTTGAAACGCTTTCCGGTCATTATCATATAAGGAAAAAGCAATATCCGGGTTTGCCATACTTAGCCGTTTAATAACATCCAATGTTTGTGAAAATTCAGTTCGGTCCGTTTTGAGGAATTTCAGACGTGCTGGTGTTGAATAAAATAAATCCCTAACTTCAACATATGATCCGGTGTTTAACGCTGTTGGTTGAACTTGGGATTTTTTTCCTCCGTCAATGGTAATCTGCCATGCATCATCGCTATTCACGGCGCGACTTTTGAACATAAAACGGCTTACAGAAGCAATGGAAGGCAGAGCCTCACCACGAAAGCCCATAGTTACAATATTTGATAAGTCATCCTCTTTTAACTTCGAGGTCGCGTGGCGCTCAACGGCAAGGGAGAGTTCTTCAGCGGGCACGCCGCAACCATCATCAGTAACGCTGATTAGTTCCCGCCCGCCTTGCGCCAACACAACATCAATATTGTTTGCGCCAGCATCTATGGCATTTTCCACAAGTTCTTTCACGGCGCTTGCCGGCCTTTCTATGACCTCGCCAGCGGCGATTTGATTAATTGTGTTTTCCGATAGAAGGCGAATACTCAAACTTGGTAACTCCGTGTTAATTAAATAACTGACATTCAAAAAGACAGCTCACTTCACGAAGTTCCTATCCTGATTAGTTCTCGCCAAATAGGGCTCGACGCGCTATTTCCTGTGGATCAACGACTTCGTCCAAATCAGAGTCTGGACCATCGGGCGTTATGTGAAAGTCTGGTGGAAGGGCAAGTGGTGCTTTTTTAAGGACCATAAACTCATCCGGGACACTCTTGCTACTGCACGCCGATAAACAAGCCAATACCGCAATACCAGCAATCGTAGTAATTATTTTATTTTTTAAAACCATAAAACTTAATCTTCTTTACTTTTTTTCTTGGCATCGCGACCAAATGTCGAATTAAATATTAATAGCACAGCACCGATAAAAATAAAACTGTCTGCAACATTAAATACAGCAAAATACCATTCCTGCCAGTGAAACTGGAAAAAATCTGCGACAGCACCAAATTTCACTCTGTCATATATATTACCAATCGCTCCGCCAATGATAACTCCAATAGCACCTGATAAAAAAATATTTTTTGATGTTTTAAGCCAATAAATAAGTACAGATACAATAACCACATTTAGTGCAACCAACGCCCAGCGACCTGCTTCATCGCTTGCCGACAAAAACCCGAAGCTAACGCCTCTGTTCCATACCATTACAATATCAAATATTGGCAGAATTTCGACCACACCTTTGGTCGGCAATTCATAGACATCTATGAACAACCATTTACTTAAGCGGTCAATAGCAAACGCAATTAACGCAAATATACCGCCAAGTTTCATCATAGATTATAGGGCCTCCATCGCATCGGCGCAGCGGGCACAAATATCTTCGTGCCCTTTAACTGTTCCCACTTCAGGTAAAACTTGCCAACAACGCTCACATTTTTCACCTTCAGAAGGCGAACATACTACCGCAATATCATTGATATCATCCAGGATGAATGCGTTTTCGGGGGCTTGACCTTGGGCCATAATAGCACCGGATGTTATGCTTATTTCAGCCAAATCTATCTCTTCAAATGCACTTATATAGCTACTATCATTCACAAAAACCTCTACGGTTGCTTGAAGACTGGAACCTATTCTTTTTTCTCTTCTTTCGATCTCAAGTGCTCCGGTAACAACTTTACGCAAATTGCGAATTTTTTCCCATTTTGTCGCCAGTTGATCGTTTTTCCAGACATCACCGATTTGGTTAAATGTTTGCAAATGAACACTGTCATCATCACTTGGAAAACGAGATTGCCAGATTTCTTCGGCAGTGAACGCTAAAATTGGTGCATATAATTTGATTACGACTTTAAATACCTCGTCTAATACGGTTCGAGCCGCGCGACGACGAACGGTCATTTTGCCGTCACAGTAAAGAGCATCCTTACGAATATCGAAATAAAATGCTGAAAGATCAACCGCACAAAAATTATACAGCGCATTATATACTTTATGATAATTATAATCGGCAAACCCTTGGCGCACAGTCGCATCAACCTCAGTTAAGCGGTGCAAAACCCATTGCTCCAATTCCGGCATTTCATCAAACGGTAAAATTTCAGTATCTTCAAAATCAGCGAGATTTCCTATCATAAACCGCATCGTATTGCGTATTTTCCGGTATGCTTCTGCCTGATTCTTGATAATTTCATCACCAATACGATGTTCACTGAAATAATCAATGGAAGTCACCCAAAGACGCAGGATGTCCGCGCCATATTGCTTGATAATTTTAAGTGGGTCGACGCCGTTACCGGCAGACTTTGACATCTTCCTGCCGGTCTTATCAACAGTAAAGCCGTGGGTGAGAACCTGATCATAAGGCGCTACACCGCGCGTTCCACATGATTCAAGTAATGATGATTGGAACCATCCTCGATGCTGATCTGTTCCTTCAAGATATAAGTCTGCGCTTCTTTTGCCTTCACCTCTGCTTAAATCTTCTCTTTTCTCAATAACGAAAGCATGTGTAGAGCCAGAATCAAACCAAACGTCCAAGATGTCAGTTACCTGCTCGTAATCTTCAGCTTTATATTTGTCGCCAAGAAATTTTTGAATGTCACCCGAATACCAGGCATCTGCGCCTGAGGTCTCTACCGCTGCGGCGATACGCTGATTTACCGCTTCGTCTTTTAGAAGTTCATTTGTTCCTTTATGAACGAAAACAGTAATTGGAACGCCCCAAGCGCGCTGACGAGAAATAAGCCAATCCGGACGGTCTGCGACCATCGCGTTAATTCTATTTTTAGAAACTCCCGGTACCCACCGCACTTCGTCAATCGCTTTAATGGCTTTGTCGCGCAAACCGTTGGTTTCCATTGAAATAAACCACTGTGGAGTATTCCTAAAGATCAAAGGTGCTTTTGAACGCCAGCTGTGGGGATAACTATGGATAATGGTGTCACGGGCCAACAGTGCGCCTACTTTTTCCATCTCTTCACAGATATGATCATGAACTTTATAGACATGCTCTCCGGCAAACATTGGAATATTTTCGTAATAGAGCCCTGCTTCATCAACCGTAAACGGTGTCTCTAAGCCAAATTGTTGCCCTACTTCGAAATCTTCCTGTCCGTGGCTGGGGGCAATATGGACATAGCCCGTTCCAGCCTCTGTAGTAACATGGAACCCTTCAATTACCGGTACATCATAGTCATAGCCCTGGCCATGCCACGGGTGATGACAAATAGTGCCTTCCATATCGGCACCTTTAAAATTATCAACTTCATCAAAACCCGTAATTCCCGCACGTTCGGTGAAATCGCCAAGAAGCGCTTTCGCGAGCGAAAGTTTTGCACCAACTTTTACACAGGATGTTTCACTTACGGCCGTTACTTTGATTACGGAATAATCAAATTCTTTACCGTAAGCTATCCCGCGGTTGCCCGGCATGGTCCATGGGGTTGTAGTCCAGATAACGATCTTGGCACCGTTTAGTTCATTAATCGGAGATTTAACCACGTCGAAGCCAATATCAATCATATGGGACATATGATCCATATATTCGATTTCAGCTTCGGCAAGCGCCGTTTTTTCGATGACAGACCACATAATGGACTTAGAACCGCGATATAGCCCACCGTTCATGAGGAATTTAAGAAGCTCACGAACAATCTGTGCCTCACTGTCAAAATTCATCGTAAGGTAGGGGTTTTCCCAATCGCCAAAAATACCGAGCCTTTTGAATTCATCTTTTTGAACGCCAACCCATTTTTCCGCAAACGTTCTGCATTCATTACGAAACTCTAACGGATCAACTTCATCTTTATTTTTACCCGATTTTTTATATTTTTTTTCAATCATCCATTCTATTGGAAGCCCATGGCAATCCCAACCTGGAACATAAGGTGCATCTTTACCCAACATTTGCTGCGTACGCACGATTATATCTTTCAAGATTTTATTCATCGCATGACCCATATGAATATCGCCATTTGCGTAGGGCGGGCCGTCATGCAATATAAACCGCTCTTTATCCTTACTGCTTTCGCGAATACGTTTGTAAATTCCCATTTTATCCCAATGCTCCATCCACTGAGGTTCACGGTTAGGCAAATTTCCTTTCATGGGAAAATCGGTCTTAGGTAAGAAAATAGTGTCGCGATAATCTATGGTCATAATTTCACTTAATATATTTAATCAAAAAATTTTACACTATGTAGCAAGTAGGGAACCCCTATGTCGAGTTTATTTTGTCATAAATAATCTTCAATATTTGGTGACGGAATAAAAGATTGTTGGTTTTCTTTTTTATTTAGGTATGCGCGTGCGAGGTCGCAATCTTTTTCTATCTGATTTCTGAGCTGCTCCAACCCGTCGAATTTCAATTCTGGTCTGATAAAGTCAACAAATTCAACTTTAATGACATTTTCATAGATATCATGGTTAAAATCGAAAATATGACATTCCAAAAGAACATCGTTTTTATCAAATGTCGGCCTTCTGCCTACGTTTGCTATCGCGTCCCAAACACCTTTTGCTGGCCCATTTTCTATTATTACTCTAACGGCATAAACACCGTATTTCGGTTCGATATAGCCATCAAGAAACAAATTTGCTGTGGGGAAATTAATTGTGCGGCCTCTTTGATCCCCTTTTCGCACGTGGCCTTCCACATGCCACCAGTGACCCAGATGGTCCGCCGCCTTACGCACTTCTCCGTCTTCAAGTGCATCCCGTATATTACTCGATGAATAAAGATGATCGCCTTCCATGACTTTATCCACAACCGTAAGGCCGAAACCTACCTCTTTTGATAATTTCCTTAAGAGTTCTACATTGCCTTTTCGCCCCGCACCAAAACAATAATCATAACCCACTATAACGTGAGCCGCAGCAATTCGCGCTATCAGTATATCGGTCACAAATTCTTCGGCTTGCATCGATGAAAGTGACTTGTCAAATGGCAATATGATAAATTGGTCCACTGAAAAATTTTCCAGTAGATGTGCTTTGGTTCTAAATGAATTTAGGCGAAATTCTTTCTGTGAAGGATTAAAAAATATACGTGGATGTGGTTCCATACTTAAAACGGATAAGGTGGTCTTTAATTCATGCGCTACTTTACCTGCGGTCCCTATTACTTTTTGATGACCTCTATGAAACCCATCAAAGTTCCCCAGAACGACAACTGATTTTTTGCAATCATCGGGAATATTATCAACATGCCGGAAAATTTTCATGGAGCCGCAACTTTTTTACTATTTTGAGTTTGTCTTTAAATTAATAATCCAACAAACTAGTCGATGTTGCATATTATTTAAACTCAATTTTACGAGTATTTACCTACATAATTGAACTTTTTTGTGCGAATTCGACTTTTAAATCAATTCTATTAACGTTTTTTTTAATATCTAGCGTTATTTTTATAAATTAATTGGCAAATGAGAGAAATATATCCAATACTAAATATTAACCATAATATACTGATAGGGAAATAAAATGGCCGTAGACATGTCAATGTCCATCTTGATAGTAGATGACTATAAAACCATGCTTAGAATAATTAGAAATCTGCTAAAACAACTTGGATTTCATAACGTCGATGAGGCGACTGATGGGGCAGACGCGCTAAACAAATTACGTATGAAAAATTATGATTTGGTAATATCTGACTGGAACATGGAGCCCATGACAGGGTATGAGCTTCTAAAAGAAGTGCGTTCGGATGATATGTTAAAAACATTACCATTCATAATGGTTACAGCAGAATCCAAAACAGATAATGTTATCGCCGCTAAAAAAGCCGGTGTAAATAACTATATTGTTAAACCATTTAATGCAGCAACGCTGAAATCAAAACTCTCAAGTGTACTCGGAGAGTTTTAATGTCATCAGGACTATTGCCAGACCATATCGAACCACTCGTTGACCGATTACGTGCAGGTGATCATCTTCCAATCGCCTTACCTGATGTTGCTGCGGTGACTGAAGTTCTAATGCGTTCATTAGAAAGTTACTTTAAATCAATCGATCTAACACTTTACAAAGAATGCCAAGATCTGGCTGATTATATTGAAGATGCCCGTGTGGAAATATCCTCTCTTTCCCCTGAACATGACGATACTGCCGGAATACCGCGTGCCGGCCAAGAACTTGACGCGATAGTGGAAGCCACGGAATCTGCGACTGACACAATAATGCAAGCCGCAGAAG
Organism: Emcibacteraceae bacterium; assembly: GCA_021774795.1. Classification (GTDB taxonomy): domain Bacteria; phylum Pseudomonadota; class Alphaproteobacteria; order Sphingomonadales; family Emcibacteraceae; genus Pseudemcibacter. Next base: position 383,374 of record JAJFIR010000031.1, read on the forward strand.
ATTTAATGAGCTTTGATTCCGATAATTTCGATGAATATAAAGAACATGTAAACACTGAGGTTATGAAAATTTTTGAAGCTTGTTCTTTTCAAGACATTACCGGGCAGAGAATTAGTAAGGTCGTTGGTACATTAAATCAGGTAGAAGACAGGGTAGGTAAATTAATTTCAATATTGGGAATCACTAGTAATGGGGCCGTTAATGCTGATGCCAGACCTATTTTAGATCCACAGTCAGAAGATTTTGATGACGATGATTTATTAAGTGGCCCTGCACTTGCCGGTGAAGGAATTGATCAGGGCGAAGTTGATTCGCTTATGGATGATTTTGATCCCGTAATTTCAGATGCTCACGAAGAACCAGATGTGCAATCCAACTCGGCTGTTGAAACAAGCGATGAAACACCGGATGGTGTGGATCATCAAGCGAAAGCCAGCGACGTAGTGGCTGATGAAAAACCGGAAGAGCCTTCAAATGAGGATGACGGCGAAAAATTAGTACTTGAAGAGGAAGTAGACGCCACTGTACCCGCGGAAACAAAGACGGAAGCAATAACCGGTAATGTTCATAGCCAAAATACGGAAACTTTATCGAAAAACCCTGCCGATCAGCAAGAGGTTGTTGACCCAGTGGTAGATGATGTCGAAATCGATGCAAGAAATCCGGATGAAGCTGACTTGGCCAATTCAAATGATGTTGAAAGCTCGGAAAATAAAACCGGTGAGACAGAGGAAACTTCGCAAGAAGATATTGATAGTTTATTTGCTTAATTGCATTATAAATTGCTTGTAATATCACTGCTTAGGACGGGTTCACCAAACAAATAACCTTGGCCCCGGCTTATGCCACAGTCTAATATTTCCACCAACGTCGGATCGTCTTCAATTTTTTCGACGATAACCTCTATATCATAGCGTTTGTAGGCCTCTTTTATATCGCTACGATCGATGTCAATATTATCATCTAAAAGTATTGCAGGGTTAATCTTTACGTATCTGAAGTAACGCGCAGCAAGATCAGACAGATCATGATTTAGCGTCATAACATTATCGATAGAAAAACGGAAGCCGCGCTTACCCAGGCTTGCTAATGACTCCCATATATTATTTGGCTGGCGTTGAACATCCTGTTGAGTGAATTCAAATACGAGCCTATCCGCGAGCTCCTGATTATCAAGCATAAAATCTATAAATTGGGGGAAAAAATCTTTATCGTTTAGGGAGACGGAAGAGATGTTGCAGAAAAAGCGCATTTCCGGCTGCCTCGGTCCAAGGCGACGAATAACCTGAATACATCTAAACAAAAGCAAGTTATCCAATGTACTGACCAGACCCGTATCCTCAGCCAACTTAATATATTGAGACGGGAATATAACGTCCCCCTTATCATCGCGTACCCTAGAATAAGCCTCATAATGGTCAATCTTACGGGAAGGAAGTGAAACAATCGGCTGAAGGTATAAATCAACCCGATTATCTTCGAGTGCATAATGCATAATATTAAGAATTTCTTCTTCTTCGCGGTCGTGACCATGCGAAACTTCAAGTGACGCCGCACTCGCGCCAATGTTTGCCGCGCCAGCAAAAGACTTTCCCGATTTTTCAACTACTTGGCTCAACAAAGTCTGTAGCAACCGCATTTCATTTACAATTTCTTTATTATTACCTTGGTCGCTAGATTTAATTTTTTCTTTTATATGCTGAGTTTCTTCCTTCATTTGTTCCAGATGGTCCATATATACTTGGTAGTCCTGATGCAAGGCCATCAGTCGAATGGTCATATCATCCTTGTTATAGCGCATGGCCAAAATAACTTGGAGTTGGATACCAAATAGAAACAAAATCCCACCAAGCAACTTTGATCCAACGGACCCTATATCCGGGAAATACTGCAAAGCGAGAAATGAAGCGAATACCGAGACAACAATATTACCAAGTATAAAAATGATATGTACCATTACATTCATATATAATTCCAGCCTTTAATATTTCACGATTTTGACTAATTATTGTTAAAAATCAATACTGTTACGATAGAGTAAATTATTGGGTCAATCAAGATAAGTAACAATATGAATATCAACAATTCTGCTGGATAACAAAAATTAACAAGGGCGCCGTTCGACGCCCCTGCCTAAATTCCAATTTTACCTATGAGTAATTTTTTATAAATTACTCATAGGTAAAATTGGATCCTGTGAGGAACACCGAGTACTTCAACAGCTTCTCCGTCAACAAATCGAGGCATATATTTGAATTTTTGAACAGCTTTAAGCGCACTTCGTTCAAACCCACGGTGCGACGATTCAAGTATAATCACATCTTTGGTACTTCCTGTTTCAGTAACCGTGAATTGAACAAGCACGAACCCTTCTATTCCTTTTTCCGCCAAATTTATAGGATATTGAGGTGCGGGTTTTATAAGAGGCATATAACCGCCAAAATTGCGGCCTGGCAACAGATCAATATCACCCTTTGTTGGGTTTGCGTCCAAATCAACGCCTGTCGTAACGATATTAATATTCCCTTCTCCGTCAGATGGGAAATCTGTACTAATTGTTACAACTTCTTCAATAATAACTTCATCAGGTTTTCTTATTTTCTTCTGAACCGGTGGAGGTTCGATAATCAATCCCATAATAATTGGAATTCTTTTGTTTTCTGGTAACAATTTAATGTCATCATTTGAGATAAGAAGAGTCATGCCGAAGAATAGGCTGAATGTGATGAAAGCTGCGAAATTTATAGAAACGAAATATCTTGAAATCATGAGTGGGCTCCTTTTTTTCCCTGTTTACATTTATAGATATTCAGAATAGTCGGATCTGCGTATCATCAATCAACCCAATCATTTAAAATCATGGGTTGTTGTTGCAATTGATCCTTAAGGACGCCCCACTAAGGTATCTGCTTTATGTGAAAAGCATTAATGTTATGTTATATCATCATTAACGAAAAGTCAAGGTTGTCTCTGTACTGCTCGCTAAATGACCGGTAAATTTATTACTCATAAAAAAACAGGGTGCCAAAAAACACCCTGTTTAAATTCATTACCAGAAAAAAGATTATGAAAGAAATTCTCTAATTTCTTTGATCCTTTTTTCCTCATTATCAACGTATCTAAGCATGTTGCGCGCCATCGTTTCCGACCGATCATCTTTAGCTGCTTCACGGAATGAAGCGCGGGCATCATCAAATTTTTCAAGACTTAAATAAGCCTGCCCTTGTAATAATCGAGATTGATCAGGACGTCTTAATCCACCTTTATTAATAGCATTCTCGATTGCGGCAGCGGCATCTTCATAATTATCCAACTGCAAATAAACATTTGCGAGGCGCATATAGAGATTTCCATCATCCGCCATCTCAGCAGCCGCAGATAACGGCTCAACAGAATCATCAAGATCTTTACCGTTAATATAGCTCATCGCCAGTAAATCTAAATTCCTACGGCTTTTTTCCGATAGGCCATCCTCGATTGATTTGGCGAGTGTTTTGGACGCTTGATATGGAGATTCATGATACAGGTACATTTGTGTCATGCTTTCAAGTTCACGCCCTGCATCCAGCATTCCTTGACGGTGAGCAAGCTCAAAGGTAGCCAATTGTTTTTTTTCGTAATTGGCTATTTCTTCTTCACTTAATCCTGGCTCAGTAGCAAATTGTGCATAAAGCCCTGACAACTGAACCCAGTACCGTTTTTTCGGCCATCTGGAAGCCAGCAACTCGCCATACTCCAACACCTTATCCATTTCATTAAGGTTATTATGAATTGCTCTCAACACTGTATACCAGTTTTCTTTATCTTCTTTGCCTTCTGCTTTGGACTTGGTAATAGCCCAATTTAGGAATTCTACTGCCTTTCTGAAGTGGGCTTCGGATTCATTGGCAGGAATACCTTCTTCCAAACCTGATGCGTAATATACGTTGGCAAAAATCACCAAATTAGTCATTGACGGTGTAGGTTGATATTGGAACCAATCTTCCAAATACCCACGGGCTACAGCATAATTTTCATTTGAAAATTCAATCTGACCAACTAAAAATGTCATCTGGTCTCTAAGAGAATATGAAATTGAATCCATCGCCAATAGTTGCTTATAATAGCCCAGGGCTTCATCCATTTTATCCTGACTTTGAGCAACAGCCGCCATCATTTGATAAAAAGCAGCACGCTCAGCATTATTCAATCTATCCAGATTCATCTTTTTAAGGCCGGCCATGGCTTGATCGTAATCGGGTGGCTCCGCCTGCATTAAATCTTGCGCCTTTGTCAAGGCCTTGGCCGCCCTTTCACCCATGCCAGTAGTCGACCGCATTTTAGGGCGCGCATTTTTAGCCGCCAATGCAGCCGCAGCACGTTCCGGTGATGCCAAGGCTTGAGCATAGGCAGCCTGACCTGTTAACTGACCCACTTCCGGCACGATCGAAGTTGCTACCATTAACCCTGTGATAGCCGTTGTAATTAAAAGAACCTTAGATAGTTTTTTAAAATTTTCCATTTTCAAACCCTTTCTCGGTCTAATCTTCTAATTTAAACTCAATACGAACCCGAACACCAGTCACCGGTATCGCTTCACCATCAACAACGCTCGGTTTGTATTTGTATTTTTGCGCGGCCTTAACAGCATTTCTTTCGAACATTCTGTGAGTTGATTCAACGACTATGACGTCGGACGTTGTTCCTTGAGCGGTCACCGTAAATTGAACAAGAACGTTTCCTTCGATACCGTTTTCGGCAGCACGTGAAGGATATTGAGGATTCACACGAACAATCGGCAAGTACTCACCATCCGTTATAGAAAACCCTCCCGAACCTGTTACGATTGGTGCGGCTTCCATTGCTGCATCACCAATTTCAACACCACCAGCAACATTATCTACGGCAGCCGATAAATCAATCGACATTTCAGGAGCCGATTCAACTTCTTCAGGAACATCAGGTTTTCTTTCAATCTGTCTGATTTCTTCAATTTGACGAACCTGCGCCATTTCAACTCTTATTCGACCTGAAGTATCGGCTAATTCGATATCACCGGTAGCAATAAGCCACTGCATTCCGAAAAATAGACCGAACGTAATTAATGCGGCAAAACCAATTGAAATACCATAACGTGCAATCATAATTAAACTCCTTTACTTAATTTAGTTGAGTAGCGAGTACATGATCCGTGTAACCGGCACTATTTAACGAGTCCATAATTTCCGCTACTACACCCGTTGTAGAATCTACATCAGCCTGAATAACAATCGTACCTTCGGGGTTTTCCGCTTTTAGCCGTTCCACATTGGCACGAACAGCACGAACGTCAATTCGCCTTTTTTCCATCCAAACTTCGTCACCAGAAGTAACAGCTATCATGATGTTTGCTTTTTCCTGGGGTTCGCCACTGGCACCTTCAGGACGGTTAACTTCGATACCTGCCTCTTTAAGGAAGGAGGCGGTAACGATGAAGAAGATCAGCATGATGAACACGATGTCAAGCATCGGTGTCATGTCAATTGCAGCTTCATCTTTATTTTTATTAGAATGTTTACGCATTTTATCTCTCTTAATGATCCATTGTTAAGTGATCTTCGACTAGTTCACCTTCTTTATTCACACGTGATTCTATGTATGATGAGGCAAACACACCGGAAAGGGCACCAACCATCCCCGCCATTGTCGGAATAGTTGCCTTAGAAATACCAGCTGACATTGCTTTTACGTTAGCTGATCCCATTATTGACAGCACATCGAAAACTTCTATCATACCCCACACGGTTCCAAGTAATCCCATGAGCGGGATAACGGCAACTAATGTTTTGATATGACTTAGTGAGCCTCGAAGATCCATTTTAATTTGACTAATCATGGCCTCGCGAATTTTATGAGCGTACCAGGAAGTGCGCTCGGTGCGCGCTTCCCAGGTACCCATAACTTCATTCACTTGACGGTTATGTGCCGTTTTAAAATAAATCAAACGTTCCAAAACCATAGCCCACAATACCAATGTGGCAACGAAGATTACGAAAAGAACGGGTCCCCCTCTTTCCATAAAATCGCGAACCAATTCATATGCATCTATCAGGGCTAACATTGCTTATGCTCCTCTACTATGCTGTTCAGCGTGAACGGCAATAATACCAGCACTTTGTTCTTCGATAGTGTGCACAACTCTTTGGCTCATTCCGTTCACGAGTGAGTGAAGGAAAAGCATTGGAAGCGCGACAACAATACCAAGAACTGTCGTCATCAATGCAGCAGAAATACCACCCGCCATAACTTGCGGATCGCCTGTACCAAATAACGTCATAGCCTGGAATGTTTCGATCATACCTGTCACTGTACCGAGTAGTCCCATAAGAGGGGCGATAGCAGAAATCAGCTTGATCATCGTCAGGAAGCGTTCAAGAGGAGGCATTTCTTTCAAAATGGCTTCATCAATTTTAAGCTCTAATGTTTCAACATCAGCATGCCTGTTTGCTTCATGTACAGCAAGCACGCGACCCAACGGATTATTTTCACTGATAGTATCGCTTCGAATTTGCGCTTTCACTTTGCTACTTGCTATTGAAAGGAATACCACACGTTCAAGGAAAAGTAACAAACCAAGAGCACCTACAGCAAGAATTAGCCTACCGATAGTACCACCTTGATCAATACGTTCTTCAAGACCAGGCTGTTGGATGAGCAGTGCAAGAATTGAACCACGTGATGGATCAAGACCGAATGCAGCAAAACCTTCTGTGGTATTTTGCAATCCTGAAGTAGATTCCGCAAAACGTGACTGTGGTTGACTATCAAGTTCTGCGACCAGACCTTGTTCGTACTTAAGATATTTACCGTCCATGGCAATATTAAACACACCAACACGGGTCACTGGAACAACTTCTTCAGAACCATCACTCATTTTAACTGAGCGGTTAAAAGTAACTACGCGACCTTGTTCTGTCATTTCGCGCTGTACTTCATACCAAAGACGCTCGATTTCCTCGATACTCGGTAATTGAGTGCCTGATGAAGTTTTTTCAATAAGAGTTGTGATAAACTCTTCACGACCCTGAAATTGTGTTGTTGTTAAGGACCCCTCAAAACGAGAACGCGTGTCACCAGAAACCAACTGAAGAACACCAAGCACTTCTTTTAGCGCACCAAGTTCGTTTGTAAACTCTTGCTCTAAAGTCGCAAGCTGTTCATCATTTGCAGCAAATTGTGCTTCAAGATTATCTGAGCGCCGCTCTTCCGCGCGTTGAGCGGCCTGGCCTTCTGCAAGAAGACCGGCTTGTCTATCCTGTGCGCCTCTAAACTCAGCTTCACGTTGGCGGTACTCTTCTGTTTCGTTTATTTTACCTTGACGAACAATTTCAAGTAGTTCGTCCAGGTTGCTCGCCTGCTGTGCATTCGCTATGGAAGAAAATCCACTAAGCACAACTACGATACCAATTTTAATCAAATTTCTCATTGTGCAGTCTCCGGCGCCATTATTGGTAGTAAAAGTAAAGTATTTTGAGGCGCTTTTGCGTTCGCCATTCTAATTGCGGTGTTAATCGATTTTTGATAAGTCGCTTGGTCAACTTCTTCGAACTGCCCTGTTTTTTTATTATAGGCACCTGAAGTCTCACCATCTGTTGTTTGATACAAAAGTGCTACACGACCGACCATAAGCATATCAACAAATCTTTCAACGCCATCAATATCCATCGTTTGTTGATAACTTTGGAAAACCCCACCATAGTCACTTTCAACCTGATAAAGTTCAAACACAGTACGGAATCTTTCCGAGGCATCAATATCTGGATTTGTCATCAAATCTTTAACACGGTCAAGACCGGCAAGGCGCTCTTCTTTCAGAAACGGAAGATCATTATTAATGAATACTTCTAAACCATCAACCATCCTTGATAATAGTGGCTCTACTTGACGTTTTATGTTGGTCACATTTTTGATGTTTGCGGTTAGCTCTTCCATTGCCTGCATTTGGCGTTCAATGGATCTTTCCATTTGAGCGTTATATACTTTTAGACCGTCAACAGTCTTAAGAACGTTTTTATATTCAGTAACAATTTTATCTGTTTCATCAACAATTTCGTTCACCCTTGCTTGGGATTCCTGTGCTATTTGATTAGCGGATATTCCTTCTTCAAGAACATCGTTTAATGCAGTTTGCCCAATCGCCGCAGTGCCCAGTGATAAGGACCCTGCTGCAACAAAGGCGGAAAGAACAACGGTTCTTACTCGATGCTTAATCATGCGTCTTCCTACAGCTTTTTTGAGTTGTTATGGTTGATCCACTTATCGTGGCATTAAATATGCAAAACGGATTAGTAAACAATTGATCCGGATTAATAAAGGCAATCATATCGCTTGCTTTCTTTATCTCTTTCCCCGTCACTTACTCATCCCTCTATGCAATTATACTTTAATTTATTATGGTTTGCTATTTATAATAGCGATTATTTTTAAAACCATAAATCATTTTTATACTATCGTTATCATTATATTTTATCGATAGTACAAAATTATCCAGTTACAGCTCCCTCCGGAGCAAATATCATAGACTGAGCGTACCCTATCGCAAAACCTATTCTAATTTCAAGGCTTCCTTATGGGCAAAGTAAAAAAAAACTCTTTTTGTGAAGCCCTAAATGTCTAAAATATGATAATACGCTCTTTAAATAATTCATAAAAAACGATTATCTATAAATAGTTATCATTATAACCATAGACCCGAAACAACTTGAAAAAAATTAATATATTTGATTAAGGTATCACAACAAAATGACAGAAATGTGTTAATTTCTGATCATTCGTTCACATATCAAATGTATATTATTGAATTTTGTAAAAAAGGATTCGGACAAATATTTTGCAAAGACATAAAACTGACTTTACCAATATCATTCCCAAGACTGAACTATGTATTTCCAAATAAAATAATCTAATTATCCGGAAGCTGATCTATTTAAGAAGAACTATAATATTAAGAATGGCGCCGTACTAAATTTACAGCCAATAAGACTTCGTCCCATTTATTCTCAATGCAAGTTTGCCTTGCAGCAGTTACACCAAAACGCTTAATCAGCTGGTGCGCTAATTCACGTTTATACTCAAAGTCACCCTTCACCGGGTATTTACCCACATTACTTTCTCCGGACATCATCACACTACTCCTTATTTACGCATGAAACTTCATATTTCTAACTAATAAATTTACATTTATTGCCCAACAATTTTTGACCTTACATATAAAGTGTAAAAAGCATGTAAATAATTCAGTACAATTTTAATCAAATACGCCTTTGTCGCATTCTGATAAAATTTAATTAAGTCATTTATTATTAATTGACTTAGGTCAATGAATTCGCAACGCAAATTCCTTAATCACTATATTATTCCATAATTTTGGAACAGTATTTGGTGAGAAGCTACCCTCACTTACAATTAAATATATTTAATAATAGAAAATGGGTTCAAAAATGGCCTTCCAAAATAATCCACCAACAGCAAGTAGATTATCGCAGTCACTCATCGCGGCCTGTCTCGCCTTAGGAATTGTATTTGCTATTTTCGTGGCTGCAAAAACAACATCAGGTGCTATGCAGTTCCATGCCTTCATTATAATTACCGCTTTTATTTTAGGCATCGTCGCCATTTTCAATCTTGGCAATCGAATTGCTGACGAAGAACATGTCGTATCTCCGTCAGGCGTTTTTTACAATAACAGTATCGTTAAGTTCGGCGTTATCGCATCAGCATTTTGGGGAGTGGCGGGTTTCCTTGTCGGTGATGTGCTTGCTTGGCAGCTTGCATTTCCAGCATTAAATTTTGATTTGCCGTGGACAAACTTTGGTAGACTTCGCCCATTGCATACTTCTGCAGTTATATTTGCTTTTGGCGGGAATGTATTGATTGCCACATCATTTTACGTGGTTCAACGAACGTGCAAAGCGAGGCTAGCTGGAGAAATTGCCCCCTGGTTTGTATTCTGGGGTTATCAACTATTCATTATCCTTGCCGCTACCGGTTATTTGCTGGGTGTGACACAATCCAAAGAATATGCTGAACCGGAATGGTATGTTGACATATGGCTTACATTGGTGTGGGTCACTTATCTATTTGTGTTTTTGGGAACACTTTGGCGCCGTAAGGAACCGCATATTTATGTAGCCAACTGGTTTTATTTAGCCTTTATCGTTACTGTAGCTATGTTACATTTGGTTAATAATGCGACAATTCCGATCTCATTTGTTGAACCGAAAAGTTATACTATTTTTGCCGGCGTACAAGACGCCCTTATTCAATGGTGGTATGCCCACAACGCGGTAGGCTTCTTTCTGACCGCAGGCTTCCTTGGTATTATGTATTATTTCGTACCTAAACGTGCCGAACGTCCAATTTTTTCTTACCGCCTTTCTATTGTTCATTTTTGGTCTTTAATATTCCTTTATATATGGGCTGGCCCTCATCATCTTCATTACACGGCACTGCCTGACTGGGCACAAACACTCGGGATGACATTCTCGGTGATGCTTTGGATGCCTTCCTGGGGTGGAATGATTAATGGTTTAATGACTTTATCCGGTGCGTGGGACAAACTTAGAACTGATCCCGTACTTAAAATGCTTGTTGTTTCTGTTGCCTTTTACGGCATGAGTACTTTTGAAGGACCCCTTATGTCCATTAAGGCAGTTAATGGATTAAGTCATTATACTGACTGGACGGTAGGTCACGTACATTCCGGTGCTCTTGGGTGGGTGGCATATGTTAGTTTCGGTGCGCTTTACTGTTTAACTCCCTGGTTATGGGGCCGCAAAGGCCTCTATTCCTTAAAACTAGTAAATATTCATTTCTGGATCTCAACCGTTGGTATTTTATTATATATATGCGCTATGTGGGTTTCTGGAATTATGCAGGGATTGATGTGGCGCGCTTATACCGAACTAGGATTTCTTGAATATTCATTTGTGGAAACCGTGGCAGCCATGCAGCCGTATTTTATCATCCGAGCCATCGGAGGGCTGCTCTTTATCTTGGGTAGTCTCGTCATGGTTTATAATCTTTGGCGTACCATTCGCGGTGATAGTGCCGCAGAACCAACCCCGGAGAATATTGACAACGCGATTGCCGCGCAAGCGCTAGGCGAATAGGAGTAACCCTGATGAAATTATTAGATAAACACGCTATATTTGAAAAAAATTCCATCATTTTGGTTATCGGCATCCTAATTACAGTGGCGATCGGCGGTCTTATAGAGATAGTGCCGCTATTCTATCTGGAAAATACCATTGAAAAAGTAAGTGGTATGAGACCGTACACCCCGCTCGAATTAGCAGGACGGAATATTTACGTTCGTGAAGGCTGTTATAATTGTCACTCACAAATGATCCGCGCGACGCGTGATGAAGTGGAGCGTTACGGGCATTATTCCCTCGCCGCGGAAAGTATGTATGACCATCCGTTTCAATGGGGATCCAAACGCAACGGTCCCGACCTGGCAAGAGTGGGCAATAAATATTCTGATGAGTGGCATAGAGAACACTTAATCAAGCCAAGCTCGGTTGTGCCTGAAACTATTATGCCCGGCTACCCATTCCTGGCCGAAACCGAGTTAAAGTATTCGCTAATTGATCAGGACTTGAAAGTTAATCAAATGATTGGCGTACCCTATACTGACGACCAGATAAAATTCGCCGTTGCCGACCTTGAAGCTCAGCTTGATGAAGATTCGGATGATTATGATGCTTTCATGGAACGTTATCCATCGGCGCAAGTCAGGGATTTTGATGGCAACAGGTCAGAGGTTACTGAACTCGATGCGTTGATCGCTTATTTACAAATGCTGGGCACGTTGGTCGATTTTACAATTTATAACGAACTAGAAAATAACAGATAGGAGGGCTTTATGTCTTATCAAGAAGTGTCAAGTCTTTCACAAAGCTGGGGGTTAGTGTTCCTGGTAGCAATGTTTGCTGTTGCAGTAGCTTATGCCCTTTGGCCAACGAATAAAGAAAAATTCAGCAAAGCTGCCAAAAGCGCATTGGATGAGGATTGATCATGTCAGAAAAAGAATTAGATAATGTAACTGGCGTCGAAACCACCGGGCATGAATGGGACGGCATTAAAGAATTAAATAATCCTATGCCACGGTGGTGGATTTATACATTTATCGTTTGTTGTATATGGGGCTTTATATATCAATTTTTGTATCCTTCCTGGCCACTTATAAATGACTATTATAAAGGTTATTTTAATGAAACGCAGCGCGATATAATTGGTGCTGAACTTAAAGCGATAGCACGTGACAGGAGTGTGTTTACCGAAAGAATAAAAGATGCCGACTTGGTGACCATTCGAAATGATAACAGCATGTTTGAATTTGCACAGGCCGGCGGCAAAGCCGCATTTGGTGACAATTGCGCACCCTGTCATGGAACAGGCGCTGCCGGATTTGTCGGTTATCCAAATTTGAATGATGACGAATGGATTTGGGGCGGAAGTCTTGATGAAATTCATTACACTATTAGTTTCGGTGTTCGGGGTGTTCATGAAGACACTCGTCTGAATGATATGCCAGCGTTTCTACGGGATGAACTATTAACGAAGCAAGAGATTGACGATGTGACAACATATGTACAAAGTCTGTCAGACCGAACAATCACCTCAAACACTGCTGCGCAAGAACTTTATATCGATAACTGCTCTACATGTCATGGTGAAGATGGCAAAGGTTTAAGGGAATTTGGTGCACCAGATTTGACAGACGCAATTTCACTATATGTAACCGATAGAGATAGTATTATTGATATCATTTCATATAGTCGAGGCGGGGTTATGCCAACTTGGCGCGGTCGATTAGACGAAGCGACTATAAAAAGCCTTGCAATATATGTTCACACTTTAGGCGGCGGCGAATAGACACCGCAAGGAAAACCAATTGGCGATATAACTGCTTAATCGTAAGCCCGATATCGGGAGGTCGTCAGGTCTGCGAATTAAGAATTTAAACAGGGTATGAACTATGGCAAATGAAACAGATAATGCCGCCACTCCCAATTCTGACTTTCAAAAAGGTCAGATAGAAAGAGCAAAAGTAGAAGCGGTTAATAAAGCGGCCGGCAGGTCCTTATACGCGCCGCGAAAAAAAATACACCCTCAGCGCGCAAACGGTAAATTTCGAACGATTAAATGGTTCATGATGTTATTTACTTTAAGCATATATTATTTGACACCCTGGATAAGATGGGATCGTGGTGAGGGAATACCGGACCAAGCCATCTTAATTGATATCGTCGGAAGACGTTTTTATTTCTTCTTCATCGAAATTTGGCCTCAAGAAGTTTATTATGTCACCGGTTTGATGATCATGGGCGGTATCGCATTATTTCTTGTAACATCAACTGCTGGACGCATGTGGTGCGGCTATTCATGTCCACAAACAATATGGACTGATTTATTTTTGGTCGTCGAACGCTTTTTCGAGGGTGAACGCAACGCCCGCTTAAAACTGGATAAAGCCCGCTGGAGTTTTGATAAATTATTCAAACGTGTCGCGAAACATACCGTCTGGATTTTAATAGCTCTACTCACAGGCGGCGCATGGGTTTTTTATTTCTCGGATGCGCCGACTTTGTTAAACCAGCTCGTTCACAATACCGCATCTTTTGATGCCTATTTATGGATCGGACTGTTTTCCTCATTTACTTATGTTTTTGGGGGCATTGCCCGAGAGCAAGTTTGCACCTACATGTGTCCCTGGCCGAGAATCCAGGCCGTGATGATGGACGAAGAATCACTGGCCGTTATGTATCGCCATGACCGCGGTGAGCCGCGTGGACCGCACAAGAAAAATGAAACTTGGGACAATCGCGGTGACTGCGTGCAGTGTCGGCAATGTATTGTCGTCTGTCCAATGGGAATAGATATTCGCGACGGGTTGCAGCTTGAATGTATTCAATGTTCACTTTGTATAGACGCATGCAATAATGTCATGGAAAAAGTTGGCCGACCGCAAGGTTTAATCGCGTATGACAGTCTCAAGAATTTTGAAAGACGCAAGAAGGGTGAGGAAAATAGATTTAGAATAATTCGCCCGCGTACAATTATTTATAGTGCTCTCTTGATGATTGTCAGCGTATTTATGCTTTATACTTTAATGAACAGGTCGGAACTGGATGTCAACATTTTGAGAGACAGAAATCCATTGTTCGTTCAACTTTCATCAGGCAACATAAGAAACGGATACACATTTAAAATAATGAATAAATCTACATCTATACAAAAATATTCAATTAGTGCCGCAGGAATAAATAATATTGATGTCCGCATTGATGGGGTTAAGGAATACACAGAAAATGGTGATCCGATCGTTTCTGTGGAAAGAGACAAACTTAAATCAATCAAACTTTATATTTCTGCGCCCAGAAGTGAACTACCGGCGGACAGCAAGGACATAACGTTTACTGTAAAAGATATCGAAAGTGAAACAGTTGATATTCAGACGACATCGTTTAGAGGCCCCAAGACATGACAATTAAAACAAAGCATTATACCGGTAGACGCATCTTAATCTGGTTCGTAGGGTTTTTTCTTATTGTATTTATGGCAAATGGGATCATGACCTATTTTGCCCTTAAAACATGGACTGGCCTAACGACGAACAACCCTTATGTCAAAGGGTTAAATTACAATGATGAGATTGAAAATGCAAAAATGCAATCCGAATCCGGATGGGCGGTAACCGTAGCAAATAAACCGAACAAGACAAAAGATCGCATAGAAGTCGCTTTAAAACGGCCCATAGAAAGCCTGCCTCCTGCACTTGTAACTGCCCACTTCATCAGAGCGGTTCAGGAAGGGTATGATCAAGAAATAATCCTTACGCAAACCGGAAATGGAACCTATGCTGCGCCGGTAAATTTACCCCTTTCTGGCCAATGGGATGTTTTAATTGTTGTGAAATCTCAAAATAACCGTATTTTTAAAGTTAGAGATTGGATTTTAGTCAACTAAGGACGCCTAATGCACGCACCATCGCAGAAAATGTTTAATATCGAACATTTTGTAGTGGAAGGTTTACATTGCCCAAAATGTATTCGAGAAATAGAAGGCACATTAGCAGGCAATGAGAAAATTAAAAATGCGCGTGTTAACCTTACCACTCAAAGGCTCGCCGTTGAATGGCGATCAGATGTAGATACTTCCGCTGAAAATACTGATGCAATTATTGAGGCACTTGATAATATTGGGTTTAGGGCTTTCCCGTTCAAAAGTGCGGATGTTTCTGCTGAAGGTAATAAAGCAAGTTCATCGTTACTGCGCGCTATGGCTGTTTCTGGTTTTGCGGCTGCAAATGTAATGCTGCTATCCGTCGCAATTTGGGGCGGTAGCGATATGAATGATAGCACAAGAAGCATGATGCATTGGGTATCAGCATTAATTGTGCTTCCGGCAGCGACATATGCTGGTATGCCTTTTTACAAATCAGCATGGAATGCTATAAAGGGTGGCCGTCTTAATATGGATGTTCCTATCTCGCTTGCAGTGATACTAACTTGCGCTATGAGCCTATTTGAAACTTACCTGCAGAGCGATCATACCTACTATGATGCCGCAGTGATGCTATTGTTCTTCCTTCTTATCGGTCGGTATTTGGACCAAAGGATGCGCAACCAAGCCAGAAGCGTTGCACATAACTTAATGAGCTATAAGGCTTCCAAGGCGACATTACTGAATGATAATGGTACTACGGAAGAGGTCGCCATTGAAATGCTGGTGCCGGGACAAATAATTCAAGTTATTCCAGGCGGTAGAATCCCTATTGATGGAATAGTTATAAACGGCACTACAGATATTGACATGAGTATTGTAACCGGGGAAACAATTCCTGTGAAAGCCGAAAAAGACACACAAGTTTTTGCTGGCACAATAAATATCAATGGCACAATCACCGTAAAAATCACATCAACTACCGGACAGACATTGTTGGATGAGATTATCGAACTCATGGAAACGGCTGAACAAGGGCGCGCAAAATACGTAAAACTCGCGGACAAAGCCGCAACTATATACGCGCCATTGGTTCATACATTATCCGCTGCTACTTTTTTAGGGTGGTTTTTTCTATCAGATATTGGCTGGGAATTATCTCTCCTTAACGCAATTGCTGTTTTAATTATCACATGTCCATGTGCACTTGGTCTGGCTGTTCCCGTCGTTCAGGTTGTTGCTTCCAGTCGATTATTCAAGGCAGGTGTTCTGGTTAAGGCAGCAGATGGACTGGAGCGCCTTGCAGAAGTTGATACGGTCATTTTTGATAAAACAGGAACATTGACACTCGGACAACCAGAATTAGCAAATGAAGATGAAGAAAACGTAACCCCCTTTAATCTTGAACTTGCTGCCAGCATAGCCAAATCATCTAGCCATCCCTTATGCCGCGCTCTTATCGTCGCGTGCCATGAACGCGATATCCCGACGGTTGCAACACCCAGCGAAATCACGGAAGCACCAGGAATGGGTTTAATCGCGACGATTAGTGGTGTGGAAGTTCGGCTTGGAAATCGGGAATGGTGCGGCATTCATGCAAGTTATCTACCCAACAACCGCTATAGTGAATTATGGCTGAAAGCCAAAGGTGCTACGCCGGTTTTATTTTGTTTTAAGGACCGGATGCGTAGCGACGCTCATGATGTTGTGCAGTGGTTTATACGCCGTAAAATGAAAGTTATTCTTTTATCGGGCGACCGCAAGGATGTTGTGGAAGAAGCTGCCGAGGAATTGGGCCTTAGCCGTTTTAAACATTCATGTAAGCCACAAGATAAAATTGAAGTTATAGAGAGGATGAAATCAAACGGAGACACCATCCTCATGGTGGGAGACGGTTTAAATGACGCACCTGCATTAAGCACCGCTCACGTTTCTATTTCCCCATCTAACGCCGCAGAAATAAGCCAGAATGCCGCAGACTTTATTTTCCAATCACAAAAACTGGATAGTATTGTAAGGGCTTACCAGATATCAGTCAGTAGCCGCAAATTGGTGTTTATGAATTTTGGTTTCGCAGCCGCTTATAATATAATAGCGGTGCCATTTGCAGCTGCCGGCCTGCTGACACCGCTTATCGCTGCTATAGCGATGTCACTTTCTTCATTTATAGTTACCGCTAACGCCTTGCGTCTGAATTTCGAGAAAATTTATAAAAGCCACGATGCTTAAACTTCAAAGGAACACTAATCAATGGAAGGTCTAGTTTATTTAATACCTGCGGCCTTATTTTTAGGGCTGTTGGGCCTTGCTGGTTTTATGTGGTCCGTTCGCGAAGGGCAATATGACGATCTTGACGGCGCTACCTATAGAGCGTTATTTGAAGAAGATGAAATGGAAGAAGAAAATAAGTTAAACCAAAAGTTTACTAAAGAGACTTCTTCTGACGATAAAGATACACAGTTCCATAAATCATAAATCGGATGATATAGGCCATAAGGGCCAAAAATATCCAAAGCAGATACAGACGGTAATATAGAAACTGTGTACTAACAGAGGTTTCGTCGGGTAATGCTAAATAAGTCTCGCGAAATATCAGGCAAGACAAGGCCACAAATGCAGGGATCGCTGCTTTTATAATATCTGACTTCTTGATTTCATGGCCGTCTATATGGATATAACTTTTGACGATGATCGCCAATGCAAAAAATATGGCAATAATAATGATCATTCGTTGTTCCTAAACTTATTTTTATGATCTAACTGCAAGAGTATAGTAAAAGAATTGGATGCTCCATAATCAATTTGATATTTAACTGAATTACTTTAATATTTAAATAGACAATTTTCAGGAATTGAGACCAAATGCGACAAATTAAAATAGGAATTACGGGCTGCCTTGGTCGAATGGGCAAAGTGCTTACTGCTGCGGTACTCGACAACTGTGATACTGCACTTGTTGGTGGAACGGAGACGGCCGCTCACCCGGAAATTGGTGAATTTATCAGACACCCTGTGTCGGGCGGTCAAACCGATGTCAAAATTACATCTGATAGTGAAGAATTGATACGGGCAGCAGACGTCATTTTAGATTTCACTTGTCCCACGGCGACAAAACTACACGCAACTTCGGCCGAAAAAAACGGCACTGCTATCGTGATCGGAACTACAGGATTAAATAGTGATGACGAGGCCGTCATTAAAGCAACGTCAAAGTCAAATAAAGTCGTCTATGCTTCAAATTATTCTTCAGGCGTAAATTTACTTTTTTACCTGACACGGCAGGCCGCAAGTATTCTTGATGATGAGTTTGATATCGAAATACTTGAAATGCACCACCGCGATAAAGTAGATGCGCCGTCTGGTACTGCGTTAAGCCTCGGCATGGAAGCTGCATCAGGGCGGAATGTCAAATTAGAAGACGTGAAGGATTCGACCCGACACGGTATTTCAGAAAAACGTATAACAGGTAACATCGGCTTTGCTTCACTGCGCGGTGGGAATGTAGCAGGGGAGCACGCGGTTAGCTTTAATGCGGACGACGAACGTATAGAAATTATTCATAAAGCAGGCGACAGAATAATATTTGCGCGTGGAGCGGTGAAAGCGGCATTATGGGTGCATCAACAAAAAGCCGGTCTTTATGACATGTTTGATGTACTGGGACTACCCAAGGATTAGCTAATTTACTATTATTGCTTATCGGCTCGGTTCGTAATCACAACAGGTTCTTCAAAATATACCGTATCAATCATATTACGGTATATAATTTTATGCATAAGTCGTGTAATGGCGCGCGGTGCTATTCTGCCGGCGATGTGAGATAGCTTTGCCGCTAAATTAGGATATAATACCTTACGATTGCGGTCCGTTGCTTCTATGATTTTCACCGCTAAAATAGCGGGATCCATTCTTTTCGTTGGATCAGCACCTGCAGGTGCGTGCCTTTGAGCATGGTTTGTTCTAATCGGCCCGGGAAAGATAGTCAGTACAGAAATGTTGCTTTTTGCATAAGCCTTATGGATGTTCTTTGCATAAATTGCAATTGCATCTTTAGACGCTGCATAAACGGCAGCACCGGGATATCCAACAACGTGAGAAAGAGAAGAAATAAATATAATGGTTCCGCTTGCACGTATGGCTTTGTTACCGGCCAGAGCAGCACAAAGAACCAGGGTGGATTGAGTATTAATTAAAAGAAGTTGCTCATATGCCAATGCAGAAATCGTTTCAAAATTTCCCGTCGCACTAATCCCTGCGTTTAAAAACACTAAATCATAAGGACCCGTTTTAATTAACTCATCGACCACGATTTCAAGTTCCGCCGGACTTGTTAAATCGATATAGTGGGAAACAATATTAGCCGGAAACTGATCGGATAATGTTTCCAATTCACTTTTGTCACAATCCAGTACCGTAACAACAAACCCCCGTTCGATGAGCGATATTACCAATGCTCTGCCTAATCCGTGGCACCCGCCCGTCACTATAGCTTTTCGCTGCGCCATCAATTGTTCCTCCAGCCCGTAAACGAACCCCGGATACGACTTCTAATCCCGACAGTTACAGGCGTAATTCCTTTTGAAATTTGCCTTTCCACCGCACGCGCAGCGATATTCAAAGGTGTAAATAAAAAGCGGATTTTATCTGTGTTAAAATCCGCTTTGGTATGCATGTTTGTCATCATAGCACCGGGATGGATAATTTGAGCAATGGCACGACCACGCCATTCTTCGCTCAACGCTCTAATAAAGCCGTGTTGACCGGCTTTTGCGGCAGAATATGAGGCAAATTTCTCTGCCCCTTTGTGGGCTACTGAACCTATCAATGTTAATTGTCCACCTGCGAGAAGAAGGGCCGGAGATATTGCCAGAGAAATCTGTATCGGTGAGTATAAATTTACGGCGAGAGTTTCTTTTAATTTATTTATATCTTCGCTAAATGGATCATAAACATACCCGGCGCCAGCATTTAAAATTGCCAAATCACATTTCGTCCAATTAAGTGATTGAAATGTTGCACTAATTTTTTCGGCAGCCGCCCGCGGATTAGTTTGATCAGCTTGAATGTACTTCACAGAATCGGGGAACTTCTGACGAACGTTATTTTCCGTTTCACGTCCTGTCGTTATAATATTTGCTCCTTTTTTCGCATAACTTTCTACCAGCTTAAAACCCAGTCCGTCTGTCCCGCCAGTGATGAGAATATTTAACATGGTATTATTTCGCATAGATACATTACTGTCTAATATTAAAGATTACTTGTTGCACGTTTGGTATTGCAAACTATCACTGTATAGACAATAGCGCAAAACACAAATACTTGAACACGATGTTTAAAAAGGACTAATTAGAGTGAATTAGTAATTTTTCATTGTTTCTTCCTTTTTCTCCTCGACCACTCTAAAGTTCAAGGTTAAAGGATTAAACATGAAAAAAGCTGACATACACGAATTTTTTAAGCGCCTTGAAGAACGCGATCCGGAACCTAAGGGCGAGTTAGATTATACCAATCCCTATACCCTGGTGGTCGCCGTCGCTCTATCTGCACAAGCAACAGATATCGGAGTTAATAAAGCCACCAAAGCATTATTCAATGTTGTATCTACACCGCAGGAAATGCTTGATCTGGGGGAAGAAAAATTAAAAGAATATATCAAAACCATAGGCCTTTTTAATACCAAAGCAAAAAATGTGATGAAGGCCGCCAAGATGCTGGTTGAAGAATTTGACGAGATAGTACCGGAAAATCGTGAAGATCTGGAAAAACTTCCCGGTGTGGGCCGAAAAACGGCCAATGTGGTGCTTAATATTGCCTTCGGTCATCCAACTATAGCCGTCGATACACACCTGTTTCGCGTTTCAAACAGAACCCGAATGGCCCCTGGGAAAACGCCACTCGCCGTTGAGCTAAAATTAATCAAGAAAATACCTAAGGAATTCGCGAGGCATGCCCATCACTGGCTCATTTTACATGGAAGATATATTTGCAAAGCACGAATCCCAAGCTGCCCGACTTGCCCGGTTGAAGATCTATGTCCGTTTAAAGATAAAACTTCGCTTCCGGACTAATCCTGAAGGAAAGTTGATATGCAGAAATCAGCACGTTGTCCGTCCAACCCCATCAGGTTCTTTTCTTCACTTGTTTCAACATATTCGACCTGCATGTCGCTATTGTCGTCTTCGTAAAAATAAACGTGAGCGTTGCAAAATTGATTATCGTAGAGCCAAACTTCCGCCTGTTTTTCAACACGTTTTAAAGAAGGATTGCCCAATATACTTTCAACGGTTGATTTACCAAGCCCCATGATATTGCTCATTTGAAACCGTGGTTCCGCCGGCTTGGGTTTTTCAGCGATAACTGGTTCAATCAATTCTGTCGATGCTGACGGCGATGTATGAACAACTTGCTGTTTAGGCGCACATGCTACGAGTAAAAATATACATAATGGTATTAAATATAGCTTCATGTTTGCTCCGGCCTGCTTAAATGAAATAGATGACAAATAAGAGCCGCTCCCAAAATGGGTACAGTAAATTGAATTACGGGTACCATAAAAAGCAGTGTCATAATCAATCCTACACCCAATATTGGGCCACGAATGGACTTTCGGTGCACACCAGCCTCCTTAATTCCTAAATGCCTAACGGCTACCATTTCATAATAACCCCAACCCAGCAAATAACCATTTAATATATAAAAAAGAGCCATCGACACAAACGGAACCCCAAAAAACAATATATAAAGCAATATATAAAGTGGCAGCATAAGTATATTGAGGACGATAATGAAAAACATTATTCTCACGGCTAAGAAAGCTAAATTAGGGATACCTAATCTTTTACCTGCTTTGTTTTCAGAATAAAATTTATCTTCGACACAATCGATAACATCATCAAGAAATATTGAAATGAAGATTGTCGAAATGGGTGCGAAGAAGAGAATAATCGTAAAAATAAAGACAGTTTTAAAAACATACCCCAACATATTGTTTACTAAATCCTGCCACCAATCCCAATCGGATGAATATAATGGCACCTCTTTCATGATTTCATTTGAAATAAGGAAGGCCACTAATATAGCCCCCACTGTCGTCAGCATGCCTAGCAAAAATACTTTTAAAAAAGCGCGCTCGAGAACTTGCTGGCCGGTTCGTTCGATCGCCGTGAGTAATTTTTTCACGTCTTTCTATCCTAACTAATTTCTCTACGCCCTAACATAAAATATGGGTAATCAAACAAAAAAAGGCAAGAGGTAATCTTAAGTTTACTTATATGGTGTAAATCATTATCAATAAGTTTTTAAAAGCAAATTCAGGAATAATTATGGCAAACAAATTTGACGTACTCGGTATCGGTAACGCAATCGTTGATATATTAATACATGTCGACGATGATTTTTTAGCTTCAGAGAACCTGACAAAAGGAAGTATGACGCTGGTTTCCGAACAGGAAGCCGCCAGTTTATACAATAAACTCGGACAATGCATCGAATGCTCTGGAGGATCAGCCGCGAATACTATTGCCGGGCTTGCGTCTCTTGGAAGTAACACATCTTATATTGGTAAAATTAAAGATGATCAGTTAGGTACAGTGTTTAGACATGATATCAAATCTCTCGGATCAGACTTTAATACTACGCCTTCCACAGAGGGCCCCGCGACGGCACATTGTCTGGTTTTAGTAACACCGGACGCTGAGCGGACCATGTGTACTTACCTTGGCGCATGCGTCAATTTAACAACTTCCGATATCGATAAAGGCGTAACGGGAAATGCTGATATTATATATTTAGAAGGATATCTTTGGGATCCGGAGCCAGCCAAAGACGCCTTTAGAAAAGCCATACAGATAGCCCACGCAGTGGGCAATAAAGTCGCATTAAGTTTATCGGACCCGTTTTGCGTTGACCGTCACCACGCTGAATTTATTAAACTTGTCGAAAATGATATTGATATTTTATTCGCCAATGAAGATGAAATTAAGATGCTATACGGCACTGATGATGTAAATGAAGCGGCACTTCGCGTTCAAAAATATTGTGAAATTGCTGCAATCACTTGCGGTGCAAAAGGGTGCATCGTGGTAAATGGTGCGGAAATTGGTCATGTTCAGGGAAGAAATGTTGAAAAGCTTGTTGATACAACAGGTGCTGGTGATTTATTTGCCGCTGGTTTTCTGCGTGGTTTAACCACAGGAAAATCAATTGGTGAATGTGGCGCGATCGGCAATTTAATCGCTGGCGAAGTTATAACTCACCTTGGCGCACGACCCGATATTGATTTGAAACAATTTGTGAATGAAAACGTTTAGAAATTGGATAACATCGGTCCTAGCGGCTTTCCACTTAAAATGTGAAAGTGAAGGTGTGGAACATCTTGATGAGCATTTTTACCCGTATTAGCGATTAATCTATATCCGTCCTCGTCAAGTCCTAGCACGCGCGCTGTTTCACCGATGGCACGAAAAAAACCTGTGAGCAATTCGTCCGGCGCCCCAACAGAGAATTCAGCCATGCTTACATATTCACCTTTCGGGATCACAAGAGTATGCACCGGTGCTTGCGGGTTTATGTCATGAAAAGCGAGCGCAAATTCGTCCTCATAAACTTTATTACAGGGAATTTCACCCTTCAAAATTTTTGAAAAAATATTTTCTGTATCATAGACCATCTACAAATTCTCCTCTCGCTTTCTTTTCTTCAATTCCGGAAACACCTTCGCGGCGCATAAGTTCATCATATACGTCTTCCGGTTTGATACCCATGTCGGACCACAAAATCATCATATGAAACAAAAGATCTGCGGACTCCAATACGGCTTCGTCCCGGTCGTTATGCGCTGCGGCGATGCATAATTCGACGGCCTCTTCACCCACTTTTTGTGCAATTTTCTTCCTTCCCTTTGAAAATAGTTTTGCAACATAGCTATTTTTAGAAGGATTTTCTTTTCGGCTTTTTATGACTTCAGCCAGTTTTTGTAATGTTTCACTTCGTTCTGTCATGTTAAATTCTCACTTTAATTCCTGCATCTGCCATGTGTTTTTTACATTCTTCGATACTATATTCGCCAAAATGAAATATGGAAGCAGCAAGTACCCCGGTCGCGTGACCATCACGAATTCCCTCAACCATATGATCAAGTGTGCCTACACCACCAGAAGCAATGACGGGTATAGTCACACTATCAGCAATTGCACGCGTTAGTTCAATATTAAAACCGCTTTTTGTCCCGTCACGGTCCATAGATGTTAAGAGAATTTCACCCGCGCCATAAGACGCAACGATCCTGGCATATTCGATCGCATCAATACCTGTAGGCGTGCGTCCACCGTGCGTAAACACTTCGTATTTATTCGAACCGACAGATTTAGCATCAATAGCAACAACAATGCATTGAGATCCGAATTTTTTTGCAAGCTCCCGCACAAGTTCCGGCCTTTTGACCGCAGCGGTCATGACAGAAACCTTATCAGCACCCGCGAGAAGTAACTTTCTGACATCATCTTCCCTTCTCACGCCGCCGCCAACCGTAAGGGGAATAAAACACTGTTCAGCCGTTTTTTGCACTACATCGAGAATAATTGATCTATCGTCGCTTGACGCCGTAATGTCCAGAAAACATAATTCATCCGCGCCCGCAGCGTCATAAATTTTGGCTTGCTCAACGGGATCACCTGCATCCCTTAACCCAGTGAAGTTGACGCCCTTAACAACGCGGCCATCCTTGACATCGAGACAGGGAATGATACGAGCTTTCAGCATTATGCGCCGTCCTTCAAGAATGATATTGCTTCCTTGATATCCAAATTGCCATCATAAAGAGCACGGCCGGAAATTGCCCCTTCTATGGTACCCGTTGCTTCCATCGTTGCTTCTTTTAACGTTTTCAAATCACGTAACGAAGAAACCCCGCCCGAGGCTATGATCGGGATATTTAACACATTTGCGAGGTCAATTGTGCTTTCTATGTTTAAGCCTGTCATTGTTCCGTCGCGATCAATGTCTGTGTAAATTATGCATGAAACTCCTGCATCTTCAAATTTCTTGCCGAGGTCGATCGCTGATATACCTGATGTTTCGGCCCAGCCTTCCACGGCGACCATACCATCACGCGCATCAATACCGACAGCAATTTTACCTGGAAAATTTTTCGCCGCAGTTATAACAATGTTAGGATCGCGAAGAGCGACTGTCCCCAATATCACACGACTAATCCCTGCCTCCATCCACTTTTGAATAGTACTCAAATCACGGACGCCGCCGCCCAGCTGGACAGGAATATTTACGTTCTCAAGAATTGATTTTACGGCATCACCATTAACAGGATGCCCTGCAAAAGCACCGTTTAAATCAACAATATGAAGCCATTCACAGCCTGCTTTTTCAAACTGTCTTGCCTGATCACGGGGATCATTGTTAAAAATAGTCGCCTGATCCATTTCACCTTTATAAAGGCGCACACAATTTCCGTCCTTTAAATCAATAGCAGGAAATAATATCATTCATCAGTCCAAATTTTTGGAGTAGTAATAGCCCGAAACAAACATGTCATTAACCTTGGCATAACGTTCTTTTATGCCCCAGCGATCCATGCCAATCCATTCACATATGGCAATGGCAGCCCGTTGATCCGCACTCATATGACATTCTAATGTACGGCACCCTTGCGCGCGGGCTACATCTTCTGCTTTTTGTAACATGGTTTTCGCAAGATTGTGCCCTCTCGCCCACGGAGCAAGGAAAAACGTTTCTATACTGCCGCGAAAAGCACCGGATTCGTTGTTAGCAGGCGGACGTACCAGTTGGCAACATCCCGCAATTTGACCGTCTATTCTTGAAATTATTAGGGTACGCTCCGGGATAAGAAAAACACCTTTCCAAAAGTTCTCCAATGTTTTTTCAGGTGGTGGTGCCAACCAGTTAAAGCCTTCGTGCGCCAAAATGGCGACACGCGTGGTTTCACAAAGCTCCAATATATCTACATTGTCCAGACTGGTCACTTCTTCCACGCCCAGCCGTGGGCCGGTTTTTTCTTTTTCCGCTGCATCTGAACCAGTATTTTCATTTTTCATTTTTAAGGTGACCACTGTAAAAAGTTTTTAATTATTCGCAGTCCAATTTTCTGACTTTTTTCCGGATGAAATTGAGTGCCCGCGATATTGTCGCGTCCAATTATTGCCGCTATTTTAGTGCCGTAATTTACGTGAGCAAGTACATTTTCCAGGTCTGCGGCCTTAAAATGGTAGCCGTGAACAAAATAAGCATGATCGCCACTATTTATCCCTTGGAGCATTGGGTGTCCAGACTTATCTATATGAAGGTTATTCCATCCCACATGCGGAATTTTTAAAGACGGATCATTTGTTATATCGATCTCTTCTACTATACCGTTTATCCATCCTAGTCCCTCTGTTTGCCCATGTTCAAGTCCTATTTTGCCCATAAGCTGCATGCCTACACAAATTCCCAAAATTGGTTTAGCGTTTATCAAAACGGCTTCCTGCAATGCTTCTATCATTCCATCAAGAGAAGTTAAACTATTCATACAGTCTGCAAAGGCACCAACACCGGGCAATATAATTCTATCAGCCTTCTTCACATCATTAGGTGAAGCACTTACCAGAATTTCCATGTCGAGCCCCTCGGCGGCACGAACGGTTGATTTTTCTGCCGAACGTAGATTGCCAGAGCCATAATCAATAATTATTGTTTTCATTACTAATCTGATTTATCGCCGATCATTCCTTTTGTTGACGGAATAGCATCGGATTTACGCGGGTCAATTTCAATAGCTTGTCGCACGGCACGCGCCAATGCTTTATAGGACGATTCAATAATATGGTGATTATTTTCGCCGTACATATTTTCTACGTGCAACGTAATTCCGGCACCATGAGCAAATGCCCTAAACCATTCCAAAAATAGCTCTGTATCCATGTCACCTAATTTATCGCGGCTAAAATCAACTTTAAATATGATAAATGGTCGTCCGGAAATATCAACAGAACAGCGCGTACATGTTTCGTCCATAGGTATTATTGCGTTTCCGTAACGTGTAATACCCCGTAAATCACCAAGTGCTTTAGCAATAGCTTGCCCAACCACGATACCAACATCTTCGGTGGTATGATGGAAATCAATATGAGTGTCACCTGTAGCTTTTAAAGATATATCGATTAAACTATGACGGGAAAGCTGTTCCATCATATGATCTAAAAATCCTATGCCGGTATCAACGTCATAAATACCATCACCATCCAGGTTAACCGTCACAGAAACCGATGTTTCCTTGGTCGTGCGCTCTACGGTTGCTTTGCGCATGAACATCTCCTTTTTATTGGCATACACTAATTTCCTGACATATAGCAGTCCTTTGTAAAAAGTGCTAGCGTTTGGCGAAAAACTTTAGGTATTTTTAGTAAAAATCAAGAAGCCTCTTGACCATAGTAAAAAAATTCCCCACATGTTAATTCATGGCTTAGACAAAATAGGTTTAAAAAGATGGCGGAACAAACAAATGGGTGGCGCGGCACAACAATACTAAGTGTACGCAAAGGCAACAAAGTAGTCATTGTCGGTGATGGGCAAGTGTCTCTCGGCAATACAGTAATTAAAGCAAATGCAAAGAAAGTTCGCCGCATTGGTGATGGCGATGTCATAGCCGGTTTTGCCGGATCGACTGCGGACGCGTTTGCCTTATTTGAAAGATTGGAAGAAAAACTCGAGCGCTATAACGGTCAACTTACGCGCGCTTGCGTTGAAATGGCCAAAGATTGGCGAACAGACCGGTATCTTCGCAAATTAGAAGCAATGATGGCCGTTGTTGATAAGGATGTATCACTGATATTAACAGGCACCGGTGATGTCTTGGAACCCGCAGATGGGCTGATTGCCATCGGGTCAGGTGGAAATTACGCCCTTGCCGCCGCAAAAGCACTGATGGATCAGGATCTTGACGCTGAGGAAATTGGCAAGAAAGCACTCGGTATTGCCGCTGATATTTGCGTCTATACGAATAATAATCTAACCGTAGAAACTTTGAAAATATAATACTGGAAAATTAAATGACATCTTTTTCACCACGTGAAATCGTATCTGAATTGGACCGCTATATCATTGGTCAAAAACCTGCTAAGCGGGCAGTTGCTATCGCGCTACGCAACCGGTGGCGGCGTCAGGAATTAGAAGGAGAGATGAAAGAAGAAGTCCTCCCGAAAAATATCCTGATGATCGGCCCAACAGGCGTTGGAAAAACTGAAATTTCCAGAAGGTTGGCGAAGCTTGCAAATGCCCCATTTGTAAAAGTTGAAGCAACGAAATTCACCGAAGTGGGTTATGTAGGGCGGGATGTCGAACAAATAGTGCGTGATCTTATGGAAATTTCCATCAGCCTTATTCGTGAAAAGAAGAAAAAAAGTGTTACCAGTAAAGCGGAACTTTCAGCAGAAGAGCGCATTTTGGATGCTCTCGTCGGTGAAACAGCAAGCGACGACACACGTCAGAAATTCAGAAAAATGCTTCGTGAAGGTGAACTTGACGAAAAAGAAATTGAAGTTGACGTCATTGAAAACCAAAGCTCGAACATGCCATCGTTCGATATACCGGGCATGCCGGGAGCTAGTATGGGCATGTTAAATCTTGGTGATATCATCGGTGGTGCCATGGGCGCAAAAACCGAAAAAAAGAAACTGACTGTTTCAGAGGCTCTGATGGTACTAGCCAGTGATGAGAGCGAAAAACTACTGGATGAAGACGGTATTATTCGTGAAGCAATTGAAAACACTGAGCAAACAGGTATCGTTTTTATTGATGAAATTGATAAAATAGCCGGGCGATCCAACCGTAATAGCGGCGAAGTCAGCCGCGAAGGTGTGCAACGTGATTTACTGCCACTTATTGAAGGTTGCACGGTCTCAACAAAACACGGTAATATAAAAACAGATCATATATTATTCATTGCTTCCGGCGCTTTTTCGGTCGCCAAACCTTCTGACCTGCTACCTGAACTTCAAGGCCGCTTGCCAATTCGTGTGGAACTTTCAGCGCTCACCGAAGATGATTTTAAACATATTCTGGTTGAGCCGGATTACAGCTTGATCAAGCAATATGTTGCCCTTCTTGGAACCGAAGATGTGACACTTGATTTCACGGAAGACGGCATCGCTGCCATAGCAAAAATGTCAGCGACAATTAACGAGAGTGTTGAAAACATTGGTGCAAGAAGACTTCATACCGTTTTGGAACGGGTTCTTGATGATATTAGCTTTGAAGCCACTGATATGGAAGCATGCAAAATTATCATTGACGCAAAATATGTCTCTGATCACATAGGAAATCTTGCTGATACTTCTGATTTATCCAAGTTTATTTTGTAAAGACAATTATATTTTCTCTACATTACAAAGGCTTGATTTAAATCCCGGGAATCCAGTGATCTCGCAAAGAGCTTCATCGGAAAATAAATAGTTGACCGGTGCCTCTGGCCAGCCATGTGGTATATGAACAACGCCTGGCGATATTTCATCTGTTACCAATGCCCTAATTTTAACTTCACCAACCGGTGAAGAAGCCCGAAGCCAATTATTGTCCTCAACACCCATATTGGCTGCATCATTACTATTGATTTTGAGCACAGGGTATGGCTCGAGCACACGTAAGGTTTCCAGTTTTCGACCTTGAGAATGTTGATAATTTTTACTACGGCTACCGGACGTCAGAATAAACGGATAATCCTTGGCGATTTCAGGGGTGCTAACCGGTGACCAATAGGGTTCTTTATAAATCGGTAAGCCCTCATAGTTATAGTCTTGCAAAATATTACAGACGAATTCGACTTTCCCTGATTTGGTTTCGAAGCCGCTATTTTCGTATTTACGTTCTATTTCGGGACCAAGATCATAAGGCGCGAATTCGCCTTTTTCGGGAAGGTCATCCAGTTTATATCCCGTGCCTTCAAGCCTTTCTTCGAATGAGGCCTTTATATCACCGTCCCAAAAACCTTCTTTAAGGCCAAGTGCTTCAGCAACCGCAAACATTATATCAGCGTCTGCTTTTGCTTCGCCTTTCGGCTCTATAACATTGGGGCGGTAGCGAACACGGTCACCACCGATAATCAGGGATTCGCGTTCTAAATGCGTTGCAGCAGGTAACGAGACGTTCGCATGTTTTCTGGTAGGCGTATCGTAAAAATCGCTTACACTGAAAAAATCGAGCTTATCCATAAGTTTTTCCAAACGTCCGTAGTTTGGGTACATCATGATATTGGCACCAATGGAAAAAATTGCTTTAATTTTTCCACTTTCTATCCAGTCAGAAAGCACCATACCCTGCCCTTCCGCATAATGATTGATAAATACAGGAAATTTTTCATTACCAATCGGATCACTCAATGTAGGCAATACTTCTTTATGAAGTGTGATGCTGTTTTCCGAAATACCACCCGGCTGCATATTACCCCCTTTAATATCAATGTTTCCGGTTAGGGCCGGGAGCAATATAAGTGCACGGTGGTTTTGACAGGCATTACTATGGTGTACTGTCGCTTGCGGTGAGAACGAAATTTGTGCCGGCTTATTGGTCGCGTATATTCGGGCTGCTTTTTTGATAAGTTCTTTATCAACTCCCGTTATTTTCTCAGTTTTTTCCGGTGTAAATTCTTTTACATATTCTTCATATTCAGAAACGCCGTGACACCAGTTATCTAAAAATTCCCGGTCTTCGATGCCTTCATTTAAGATGACATGTGCAATACCGAGTGCGAGTGCCCCATCCGTGCCTGGTCGCAGCCTTAAATGTATGTCAGCTTTCTTTGCCAGCGATGTTAAACGTGGATCAACGACGATTAGTGGAATGTCTGTTTCCTTGAACAAATAATGCTTATCAAACGGTAATTGAGAATTTTCTGTATCGTTACTCCAAACGACTCGGCAACGGGTTTCTTTCTGAAATGTGCGGCTGGTACCATAGAAATAACCATAATTGTCACCGTAAGTAATCGCCGACGCGACCCGAGTTGCGGAAAAACAACAGCTTGATTCAGTAATATAATGCGGAGAACCAAACAGATAAGCGAGCCTTTGCATATATGGTCTGGGTTCCTTGGTATAACCCACAACGAATGCAACAGATTGGGGGCCATATTTTTCTTTTACATCATTCAAACGCTGCGCAATATGTTTGATCGTATCGTCCCATGAAGCACGCTGCCATTCGCCGGAATTATCCCCACGAATTTCAGGAAAAAGTAAACGTTGGTTACTTTCCCGGTGTTCGATCATGGCACTGCCACGAATACAGTCAGGAAGAGCCACTTCTGTCACTATTTTTTCGTGAGCCGTGCCGTCAGCGCGTGTATGAACCTGAATTTCACAATTGGCAGAACACATATAACATGTGGAGGTTTCTTGCTGATCCGCCTCTTGTCGTTTTAACATACCCGAAATTTTCATGGCCTGCTCCTAAAGCATTAACAACTTACATTTTAACAAATATCAAAAATATTTCCAATATTAATTGATAAACAGATTAAGTAATAATCTGAATTTACTTTATGCGCGGAACATGATTTTATATTATCTTAGTTTAAGTAGAAAAATAAGAGCGAACAATATGACAAACAAATCATCCGCCGAAGTAAAAGCCTTCTTTGATCACGACACCTACACGGTTACCTATGTTATTGCCGACCATACCAAAGGTATTTGTGCAATCATCGACCCGGTTCTTGACTATGATCCTGATTCCGGACGTACGCACACGGCATCTGCTGATCAAGTAATCGATTATATAAATGAGAAAAACTATACATGCCAATGGATATTGGAAACCCATGTTCACGCTGATCATTTAAGTTCCGCGCCCTATTTAAAATCCAAACTTGGCGGTAAAACTGCCATTGGTAATCATGTGCCTGACATCCAAAAAACATTTGGCCCTATTTTTAACGCTGGCCCCGAATTCGCCATTGACGGTAGACAGTTTGATCATTTATTTGGTGACAATGAAACATTTAAAATCGGAACACTAAAAGGAACCGTGTTTCATACACCCGGTCATACGCCCGCCTGTGTTTCCTATATAATCGGCGATAGCTGTTTTGTGGGCGATACCTTGTTTATGCCTGATTTCGGCACTGCAAGATGTGATTTTCCAGGTGGGGATGCCTCACAATTATACGATTCAATCCAAAGAATATTATCATTGCCCGACGACACAATATTATACATGTGTCATGATTACGCACCGGGTGGCAGGGAATATAAGTGGGTTACATCCGTCAAAGAGCAAAAAGAACAAAATATTCATATTGCCAGCAAAAATCGCGAGCAATATATTAAAGCCAGAACCGAACGTGACGCTGAACTTAGCATGCCAAAATTAATCCTTCCGTCGGTGCAGGTGAATATGCGTGCGGGTGATTTTCCACCTACAGATGATAATGGTGTTTCTTACTTAAAAATTCCCATTAATATGCTGTAGAACTTAGTGGCACCAAACACCATGAGTGTCCACATGGCGAAACCAGTCGCTCTCTGACCAATAACGGCTAAGGTCGGCTGGTGGCAATGGGCATTTATAGAGCCCTTTTTTAAAACATATTTTTTTCTGCTTGAAAGTGAAAGCCATATCATTTCTCCTTTTATGAGAACATATAACCTTATTTTTAGAATTAATCAAGAACAAAATAAGAACATATAAGAATAATCAGATTATATTTTATATTTATAAAACATGCCGGAACCGCAATCTTTTTTTCGACAACTGCATTATAATCTGTTAGAACGATTCCAATTAGATGTTCCAGACGTTCATCATATGCCCTAAGTAACCTCCCGATAATTGAGTTCAACAGTGTATATCAACGCCAGTTCATAAATTGAACGAACGAGAGACCTATGACTAAAAGAGTAAACCGTCTTAATATTAAAGAATTCATAGTCATAATGGCTGTGTTAATGTCGGTGACGGCGTTATCAATCGATTCGATGCTGCCTGCTCTCGGGCAGATGGCGACCGATTTAAATGTTCAAAAAGCCAATGACATTCAATTGGTTATTTCCTCTATTTTCTTTGGCATGGCCTTTGGCATTATGATTTATGGCCCTTATGCGGATTCGTTTGGCCGCAAGAACGCAATATACCTTGGTATCACAATATTTCTTGCCGGAACATTGGTTTCCATTTTTGCGTCGGACTTAAATACCATGCTGATCGGCCGGGCAATTCAGGGCTTCGGTTCCGCATCATGCCGGGTTGTCAGCCTTGCTATTATCCGCGATAAATATGAAGGCGCGGAAATGGCGAAAATCATGTCGCTGATCATGATGGTGTTTATCATGGTTCCCGCACTTGCCCCCCTCCTTGGGCAGGGCATCTTATTTTTTGCCAGTTGGCAGGCTATTTTCTGGTTTATATTTGCCTTTGCATTGCTTGGAACGCTTTGGATGCATTTTCGCCAGCGGGAAACTTTATTACCTCGGGACAGACGGCCTTTTTCAGTTTCAATCATCATTTCAGGTACCATAGAAACCGTTACAAACCCGGTTTCACTTGGTTATACGTTTATGTCGGGTATTTTATTTGGCGCATTTGTTTCTTACTTGAGCACAGCACAGCAAATTATGCAGGTGCAATATGGACTGGGGGAAATGTTTGCGGTTTATTTTGGTATATTAGCCGTTGCTTACGGTTTCGCGTCATTTTTAAATTCGAGGCTGGTTACAAAGTTTTCAATGCAAAAAGTTTGTCTCTTCTTCCTTGTTCTTCACACGACTATTTCGTTTGCCTTCAGCATATTAACGATTACGCAATCGGGAAATCTTATTTTTCCGGTTTTTTATGTGTATATGCTTCTCACATTTTTCTGTCTTGGGGTGCTATTTGGCAATTTCAGCAGTCTTGCCCTGCAACCATTCGGCCATATGGCAGGTATTGCCACATCGGTCATTAGTGCCATACAAACTCTACTGGCGGTTATCGTAGGTGGTATTATAGGCCAGTTTTATAACGGCACGGTCCAACCTTTGATAGCCTGCTTTCTCGTCTGCGGGGTGGTCACTTTGATAATTTTCCTGCGTATAAAAAATCCGAAAATAAATAGTTAAAGATTGGACTAACTTCGATCATTATTATCTTCCACGGGCATTACGCATGCTAAGAAAAACACTCTATGAATTTCCGAGAGAAAAGTTATCATAGCGAATTGAGGAATTCCGCTGGCAAATATCTATCATCGTGATTATCTTGATAACAGCGGGCAGTAAAAGTTAATCGAGAAATGCCGACAGGAAAAGATGAACTATATTGATCAAGTCAGAAAACAGGTAGAATATCCCAAAATTGTACCCGTACTTTCGCTAGATATGATGTGGCAAGAACACGGCGTTATAATTTGGCAAGCAGAAAAGTTTGAGGGAAAACCAGTATTTTATCCCGCATATAATTATAAGAACTATTATTCTTATTCACTCCTTGCGTTGATCGTTAAAAAAAAGTCACTGGTACTAAGTAAACAGGCATACAATGCGGCTAGTAAAAGCGATTTCTCAATTTTACCAAACGAAACATTAATAGACAGCGACATAGTACGTATTGGCGGCCTTCGTCATTTCGGTGACAATCTATGTGACACGGACGAATATTGTATGAAATTCGCCGATGCCCTGAAAAAAGATATCGCTTTAATAGAAAGATCAAATCCCGGCTTCACAAACGTCATATTGTGCGGCGGTAAGGACAGCTTGAATTTACTTCTATTGCCGTGGCAAAATCCCGTTGTTGTATATAGTGCCGAACCCAACTTTTTGCTGGTTCAAGACTTCGTTAAAGATAATAGTCTCGCGATTGAAGTCAGAAAACTTGAAGACACTTATAGTGAGGAACATTTAGCCGATGAAATATTGGAATTATGTTGCCGGGTTGATAGTAGACATTGGCGCTGGGCCAAGCATATTAGGGATATTTCAGAAGATTATTCGAAGAAAATCGTTATTTGGAAAGGTCAAATGGGAGACGTGTTTTGCGCTCCGAACTGGAAAACTTATATCTACCCGGAAACCCAGCCAAAGTTATTTCTTTGTAAATTTTACAAGAAACTATCACCGTTTATGCCGCAATATTTAAGCAAACGAATTGGCAATATTATAATAAGAGATGTTGAACTAACACACTGGAATAAAGGGTCTATCAGCCAAGGCGTGCATATGGCGTTTATGCGCTCGCTCGCGGATTGCCTTGTTGTCTCCGCCTATCACGGGAAAAACGTTACGGAGGTATTATCAAAGGTCAACTTACCAAGTGCTGTACAAACAGACATTAGAGGCAAATTAGGCAATATCATTCACGGTAGAGAAGTCATATACCCTTTATCTAATCCTTCACCGGGACTTTCTGATATGCGTAAGGGTGCGCATGAACCAGATAAATTCATTAAATTATTACGTAAAAACGACATCGAAATTAAGTGACTGAAATATAGGTTCCTGACTGGTCTATCCGCTATATTCGTAAAAATTTAGCTTGTAATATTTCCTACGGACACTGGGAAATACGACAATTACTTTTTTGCGGATGGATGGGCGTTGTTATAAACGTCCAGAAGGTAAGCCGAGTCTACATCGGTGTAATGCTGTGTGGTGCTAAGGTCAGCATGGCCTAAAAGTTCCTGAATTGTCCGCAGGTCCCCACCGGCGGTGAGTAAATGAGTGGCGAAACTGTGACGAAGCGCGTGCGGCGTGGCGGTGGACGGCAACCCTAAGGCGCGCCTTACTTTTTGCATGGCGAGCTGAACGTTTCGGGCATTTAGTCTTTTGCCGCGAACCCCAATGAAAAGCGCCTCGCCGTTTTTTAAAATTCTGGGGCAGGCTTTTATGTAACGGTCAACGGCTTCGTTAACCGCAGGCAGTAGCGGCACCAACCGTTGTTTGTTGCGTTTTCCGGTAACCATCATAATGTCACCTTTATCCAGATCACCGACATTAAGGCTTAACGCTTCGGCGATCCGCAGCCCGCAGCCATATAAAATAGTAAGAATGGCAATGTCCCTAAACGCGACCCAATCATCGTCGGCCTGCGCCGCAAAGTCACCAACTTCGGATATAGTGCGCTTGGCGGCCGCTTCGCTTATAGGGCGCGGTAATCTTCTTGGTAATTTTGGGCTGCTGACGGCATCAACCGCATCATTTCTAAGGATTTCAGCAAGTCGTAGATATTTATAAAAGGCCCTAACGGTGCTGAAAGCCCGTGCCATACTGGCAGCGGACAATCCATCCTTGCGCCGTGCGGCAAGGTAGCTTCTGAAATCCGCAGGTTTTAAATTCTCGAGGTCATGCCTGGCGACTGATTTTCTCAGATATAGGTTAAGAAATTCAAGGAATTTTTGTAAATCTCTCAAATAGGCATCATGTGTATGTTTTGAAACACGTTTTTCGGAAATAAGATGATTTTCCCAGCCCTCTATCAGCGGGCGGATTTTTGAAAATAAAGTCTGGTCTAGTTGCTGCTTTTTTGCCATTGGATTAAACAATTATGAAATGATTTTCCTAAAAACCTTAGTAGCTCGGTGCCTTGCCCGGGATAAAACATGTCGGCGTCCCGGCTGCCAAAAGCAAGAATGCCGGGTGGATTATACTTGGTTGCTGGTATTTTGATAAGGGCCTCTGCCTTTATCAGTGATTTGGCCGGGCCAAATATATCTTCCGAAACATCGACATCGCCTCTTAACTGGATAATATCATCCTTGCCAAGATGTTCGTCAACACAGCCTTTGGGTAAAACGGATACTTCTTTGAAGTCGGGAGGATCAATTTCATGGTCCGTTTCGAAACAAATCCTGATAACATCAATATGAAGATTGTCTGCCCAGTCCTGTGTGACGATATGTCCCAGATTTTTAAAGCCATCAATGCTCAGAAGGTTAAGAACCGCCTCGTGAACCTGAACCTGTGTGGTTAGATTATTTCTTGACGTATCAATCAGATGCCCCTGATTAGACCGGAGGTCCTTCATGTTTTGTTTGATTTTCTCAATCATCAGGTTTTGAAAATCAACAACTTCATCGTCAGTGGAGCGGTCCGGCGGCGTTAAAATTTCAAAAAATTCCGGATTATCAATTAAAAAATCCGGGTTGCTCTTCAAAAAACGTTTTACCTCACGGGCACCAATTTCTTCTTCGGATTTTTGTTTCTTGTCCGGCATTTTTTGATCTATAACTTTCTTTCGTTTTAAGAATGGGTTAGTCGGTAATGGACTGTCCTGTTTTTTCCCAATCTTTCAAAAAGGCGGCTAAGCCCGAATCCGTAAGCGGATGTTTGAACAGCTGGTGAATGACTTTTGGCGGAATGGTAGCAACATCGGCACCGATAAGTGCCGAATCGAGTATATGAAGACTATGACGCGTGCTGGCGACAAGGATTTCCG
Organism: Emcibacteraceae bacterium; assembly: GCA_021774795.1. Taxonomy (GTDB): domain Bacteria; phylum Pseudomonadota; class Alphaproteobacteria; order Sphingomonadales; family Emcibacteraceae; genus Pseudemcibacter. The sequence goes on from JAJFIR010000031.1 coordinate 420,754, forward strand.
TTTTAAAATCATAATTATCATAAATGATGCGAATGTCCTGAATAAGGCTCATACCGTCATGGCCCACATCATCATGCCTGCCAACAAAAGGTGAAATGAAGGATGCTCCCGCTTTTGCCGCTAGTAAGGCCTGCGGTGCGGAAAAACATAACGTTACGTTGACCATTCGGCCCTGATCCGAAAAATGTTTGCATGCTTTAAGCCCGTCCGGTGTTAATGGAACCTTAAGGCAGACATTTTCAGCGATATTGTAAAGCGCGCCCGCTTCCTTAACCATGGTGTCATAATCGGTGGCGGCGACTTCGGCACTTACGGGACCATCAACAAGGTCACAAATTTCTTTTGTTACTTCAAAAATATCACGACCTGATTTAAGTATCAGCGACGGATTTGTCGTCACACCGTCCACCAGGCCGGTTTCGACAAGGGGCCTGATTTCGTCAATTTCTGCTGTATCAATAAAAAATTTCATGGCTTATGTGATCCTCCGATATCAAATTAAAAGCGTATATCAGTCGGTACCCTGAATTTGTCTTTTGCGCAAGGGTATATTGCGATAATGTAAGCGCGAAATTAAATATAATAAGGTCACCTGCGTGTCAGAACTATTTCCAAGCCAAAGAATTCAAATTTTACTTCCACTGCCGTTAAGTGGCGTGCTCGATTATCTGGTTTCTGGCGATTTCAACTTAAAAGAAGGTGATTTTGTTACGGTTCCATTATCAGGACGACAAGTACAAGGTGTCGTATGGGATATGGACCCGAAAGAAAGCGGCGTACCAACCGAGAAATTAAAATATGTGACCGCAAATTCAGAGCTTCCTGCCCTGCCCTTAAATTTAATGGAATTTGTTAAATGGGTATCGGATTACACGCTCTCACCGCTTGGCTCTGTCTTAAAAATGGCGTTAAGCGTGCCGCGTGGGTCCGACAAACCAAAAAAAAAAATACTATATAAAATAGCCGCTGACCTTCCGTCCAAACTAACCAAATCCCAAAATCGCGTCTGTGACGCTGCTATTTCCGATATGCCGCTGTCCGTGCAAGCGTGGTGTGACGTCGCTGTTGTTGGTCAAGGGGTTATTCGCGGCATGATCAAAACAAACCTTTTAATTCCCGTGGAAGTTTACGGCGAAGAACAATTTATGACACCCGACATTGACCTTGAAAGCGCAATTCTTTCCGATGAGCAACGGACCGCCGCAGATCACATCATTTTACAGCAAAAGAGTGATACTTATAATTGTATCCTGCTTGAAGGTGTGACCGGCAGCGGTAAAACAGAGGTATATTTTGAAGCAATCGCCGAAGCGCTTGGAAAAGAGAATAGTCAAATCTTGGTACTGGTGCCGGAAATCGCCCTTACCACACAGTGGTTGGAAAGGTTCAGCGAACGATTTGGTGCTCCACCAGTTATTTGGCACTCCGAAATGACACCCGCTCAACGCAGGCGCGCATGGTGGGCAACCATTCGCGGCGAAGCACGTGTTATTGTCGGGGCGCGTTCGGCACTTTTTCTGCCGTTGAAAAACTTAAAACTAGTGATCGTTGACGAAGAACATTCCCAAACATTCAAACAGGATGAAGGTGTGATGTATAATGGCCGCGATATGGCGGTGGTCCGTGCCATGCAATCACATTGCCCGATTGTTCTTGCTTCTGCAACGCCGTCACTTGAAACGCTTATCAATGCGGAAAATGGCAAATATGACTGGCTTTATTTGGGCGAGCGTCATGGCCCTGCGGAACTGCCGCAAATGGCAAGTGTTGATCTGCGGGTCCATAAACTTAACGCAGGATCATGGATTAGCGAGCCTCTTTTTACAGCACTTAAAGAAAATTATGGCCGCGGGGAACAATCGCTGCTTTATTTAAACAGGCGTGGTTATGCCCCGCTTACATTGTGCCGGTCCTGCGGTCATAGAATGGAATGTCCGCATTGTTCAGCGTGGCTTGTTGAGCATCACAAATTTAACCGGCTTGAATGCCATCACTGCGGATTTAACAGGATAGTACCGGATCAGTGCCCGGGCTGCGAGGCAAAAGAAAGCCTGGTTGCCTGCGGTCCCGGTGTTGAACGTGTCGCGGAGGAGTTGCAAAATTTATTTCCGGACGCGCGCCTCGCGGTCATGTCAAGTGATGAAATATCGTCACCTAAAGCTCTTAAAGAGATGATTGAAAATATTGAAAATCATAATGTGGATTTTATTGTTGGGACACAAATTGTCACAAAAGGATATCATTTCCCCATGCTCACTTTGGTCGGTGTTATTGATGCCGATCTTGGTATGTCGGGTGCCGACCCAAGGGCAGCGGAAAGAACGTGGCAACAGTTGGAACAAGTGGCCGGTCGCGCCGGCCGCGCTGAACATCCGGGACGGGTTATATTTCAAACATATAACCCGGACCACCCTGTGCTACAGGCGTTGATTTCTGGGGATAAGGACTTGTTCCTGGAACAAGAAGCCGCCTCACGCGAAGCACAAAATCTGCCCCCTTATGGCAAGCTTGCGTCTTTAATATTATCGGGACCGGATAAAAACAAAGTTATAAATGCATGTAAACATTTGGCGCGGCTGGCGCCACACTCCGATGATATTTCTGTTCTTGGGCCAGTGCCGGCACCGTTGTCTTATTTACGCGGAAATTATCGCTATAGATTCCTTGTAAAAGCGACTACAAAAGTAAAAATCCAAAATGAAATTAGAGATTGGCTTGATAAAATCCCGGCAAACCGGGGGGTTAGAATTCAGATTGATATCGACCCGTATAGCTTTTATTAAAGATTAAGATGTTGAAATAAATATTCCAACGTCAAAGCACGCCCTAACAATGCGCTGTCTTTTATTTCGTCCATTTTTAAAAATTGATCCATATAGGGTGTGCTCTTATTAAAAATTGGGTCAATATATTCAGAACTTAATGTGGCGGGTAAATTTAAGGTCGCCATCTTATGCTGAATTGAATAGCTATACCGGCGCAATAAGGATGGGCGGTAAATGGTTAGATTGTTTTTGACTTTTGTCTTAAAAGGCACCTGTTGATCAAACCGATATCCATAATCCGAAGGGTAAGAAGCCATTGCCGGGCTCACTTTATTGATTAGATCGCCCTGAAAAATGCCGTGTGTTTTATATTTTAGCGGGATATTCAATGCTTTTGAAACGGTCTCATAACATAAAAAAGGTGTCAGGAAACTGCCCAGCCGGTTATTGTTGCTGTTATCTTTAGCGGTCCAATAACGCAGACGAAACGCCGGATATGCATATTCAAGTTCAGCGCGGCTCATGAGGTCATTTTCTAGCTGGAGCGCATATTTAATTTTTCTTTTTAAATTGCTGCGATATTCCTGCTCAGTAAATTCAGCGGTGCAAAAACTTTTTGCGTAGCGTGAATAAAATATGTCTAAGAGCTGATCAACTGAATACGGTCTATCCGGAAGATAAAAGAAGTTTCGGTATATCTCACCGCCGCCACCATTTAAGATCAATGTTCCGTTCTCAGCCCGCTCACGTCTGGTTTTCATATTAGCTCCAAAATCGAAAATACTCTCATTTGGAAAACCGTCGAGGGCATAGAAGTTATCCTTAACAATTTCACGATATGTTTGAAAGCTGGGTATGGGGTGTTTTGCTTTATCTATATGATTTATGGCAAACCTTTCGCCATCAGCGATTTTCTTAGCAACAATGACATCCGGGCTCTCGTTTGGTCCATAAACATAAACGTTGGGCGTAACTCCTGAGTTGCAGGCAAGCGATAACATAAGGCGAGAATCATAACCGCCTGAAAGTGCCGTCGATATTTTACTACCGAACGACGCGACTACATTTCCCATTTGATTTTGAAGTAAAGCCGCATGTTCTTCGATCAAGCCATCGCAGGAAGTACGGGAAAAATCGAAATTTATCGGGACAGTTTTGCGCAGTGATTTAACGTTATTTCGACCCAATTCATAGTAGCAGAGACTATCGGCCATCTGAATTTCATTAATCGGTGTGTCGCTTCCGTAATTTGTTTCTTGAAAACAATATTCATAAACGCCTTGCTTATTAATCGTTAGTCCAGAAATGTTTTCGGCGAGCGCAAGGAAAGAAGAACTCCAGATAGATTTTTCAGTATTTAAAAAAATTCTTGACGCGCCAAGAGGATCCGAAATTATAAACCGCCGGTTATTTTTTTTGACGATTAATGTAAATACGCCCATAAAACCCAGAGGGGAATATATATCTGGTTCAAATTCCTTGAGGAACAGCTCCAAGGCTGGCTTACCAAATTGATCTTTATAAAAAAAGCAACCGGAAGAGGCGACATAATCGCCAGCTTCATTTTTGGCATGATTAACGACAGGCGAAATGCTCTTCTCAAAAACCAGAATATTATAAGAATCGTCATTGATAATAATTGGATTATTTGAACCCTGGGTTCTCAGGGTTTTGAGCATTGCATTATGCATATGCTCGTTAACTTTACTTCGATTATAGACGACAAAGTCACCCATGAACGGCTCCAAAAAAGCTCCAATAGATTAAACAATTGGAATTTCCATTTTAACTCAATGCATTATATTATTTTTGAATAACATAACAACCCTAATTACCGCGATAAATATGACTTAAAATGATAAATTATCCGTGAATAAGAATGTGATTTATCTTGTTATAAATGAAAAAATTAAATTGGAGCAAATTGCTGTCTTGCAGTATACGAAACACTGTGCTAGGTATCGCCCGACTATTGATAATTTGTAACGGTTTATTGTCATAAAATATTTCTTATAAATGCAGTATTTTAAAGAGATAAACAGTTTAAAAATTATTTGCTATTTATCATTATAGAATGATTCTGGGTGTGAACCATTCATAACTAATAGGGAAGACATCAAAGTGTCATCTGAAAAAGCAACCAATATTGTGTCTGAAAATATTTCGCTTATCGGCCTTGCCGGTCGATATGCGGTAGCTTTATTTGAATTAGCGGTAGAAGAAAACAATTTGGACTGCGTTGGCGATGACTTAAACTCATTGGATGAGCTACTCGAAAACAGTACTGAACTTCAAATGCTAACAACAAGCCCTGTTATCTCCCGTAAGAATAAGGCGGCGGCGATCGCGGCCATGATGAAAGCGGCAAATTTTTCAAAAACAGTTGAAAACTTTATTGGTGTGGTCACAGCCAATCATCGATTAGATCAACTGGGCAATATTATAAATGAATTTAACAGATATCTTGCTCACCACCGCGGTGAAGTGAAGGCCTCTGTAGTGACAGCTTATAAGCTTGATAAAAAACAGCTTGATGCCCTGAGTATTAAGTTAAAATCTATGGTTGGTAGCGATGTTAGTGTAGAAACTGATGTGGACGAAGAATTGCTTGGTGGCATGGTCGTTCGTATTGGCTCACGCATGATAGACTCATCCCTTAAAACTAAACTTGCTAATCTTGAAGCAACAATGAAAGAGGTTGGATAATGGACATCCGTGCAGCGGAAATTTCCAAAATTTTAAAAGAACAAATCGCTAATTTCGGTGACGAAGCAGAAGTATCTGAAGTTGGTAAAGTTCTCTCAGTTGGTGACGGTATCGCCCGTGTATATGGTCTTGATAATGTTCAGGCTGGTGAAATGGTTGAATTCCCGGACAACGTCCGCGGAATGGCTTTGAACCTCGAAGCTGACAATGTCGGCGTTGTTATTTTCGGTAGTGACCGTGACATTAAAGAAGGTGACACCGTTAAACGTCTTGGTACAATTGTTGACGTGCCTGTTGGTAAAGGTTTGTTGGGACGCGTTGTTGATGCCCTTGGAAATCCGATCGATGGAAAAGGTCCAATTGAAGATGTAACCCGCCAGCGTGTTGAAATGAAAGCCCCAGGCATTATCCCACGCAAATCTGTGCATGAACCGGTTCAAACGGGTCTTAAAGCGATTGATGCGCTTGTGCCGGTGGGACGCGGACAACGTGAACTTATTATTGGTGACCGCCAAACAGGTAAAACGGCGGTGGCGATTGACACCTTCTTAAATCAAAAAGAAGTTAACGCAGGCGATGATGAAAGTAAGAAGTTATACTGTATTTACGTAGCGGTTGGTCAAAAGCGTTCTACTGTTGCTCAAATCGTTAAAACATTAGAAGAGCGCGGCGCAATGGAATATTCTATCGTTGTTGCAGCCACTGCTTCTGAACCTGCGCCGATGCAGTTTCTTGCCCCTTATACGGGTACGGCGATGGGTGAATTTTTCCGTGACAACGGAATGCATGGCCTGATCGTACATGATGACCTTTCAAAACAGGCGGTTGCTTATCGTCAAATGTCACTTCTTCTACGTCGTCCTCCCGGACGTGAAGCTTATCCGGGTGATGTGTTTTATCTTCATTCACGTCTTCTTGAACGTGCTGCGAAAATGGGAGATAATGCTGGTAACGGTTCGCTTACCGCACTGCCAATCATTGAAACGCAGGCCGGTGATGTGTCGGCGTATATTCCAACAAATGTGATTTCAATCACTGACGGCCAAATTTTCCTGGAAACTGAATTATTTTACCAAGGCATTCGACCTGCTATTAATGTGGGGCTGTCTGTGTCACGTGTGGGTTCTGCCGCGCAAGTGAAAGCCATGAAACAAGTTTCAGGTTCTATTAAACTTGAGCTTGCCCAATACCGCGAAATGGCGGCGTTTGCGCAATTTGGTTCTGATCTTGATGCGTCAACACAGCATTTGCTAAATCGCGGTGCACGCCTAACAGAATTATTGAAACAAGCACAGTATTCACCGATGTCTGTTGCCGAACAGGTTGTATCAATATTCTCCGGTGTTAACGGATATTTGGATAAAATTGCGGTTGGGGACGTCACGCGTTTCGAAGAAGCTCTTATTTCAGAAATGCATTCAAACAATAAAGACGTTATGGATACAATTACCAAGGAAGGTCAAGTTTCTGACGAGACAACAGCAAAATTAAAAGATGTTATTGGCAAATTTGCCGAAAACTTTGTTTAAAGCATTTGAAAGTTTAGGATAAGTCAGTATGGCTAACCTCAAAGACCTCAGAAACCGAATTGCAAGTGTGACTTCGACGCAGAAGATCACCAAAGCGATGAAAATGGTTTCTGCATCAAAGCTTAAAAGAGCGCAGGACGCTGCTGAAGCGGCGCGGCCCTACGCAGAGCGTATGGAAAATGTCTTATCTTCGCTTGCGTCCAGCATGAAGGGACAAGTTGGTGGTCCTAAATTACTTGCGGGTACGGGCAGTGATCAAAAACAGTTGATTATCGTTGCCACTTCTGAACGTGGCTTATGTGGCGGCTTTAATACGAATATTGTTAAAGCGGCGAAAGCAAAAATCAATGCGCTAATTCAAGACGGTAAAGATGTGACAATTATAACCATTGGTAAAAAGGGTGCTGGCGTTCTTAAACGTGAATATTCTGACAAAATGATCGAACATTTTGATTTATCTCATGTGAAGAATCTTAATTTTGATGATGCATCACCAATATCGGCTCGAATAATAGAGAAATATGAAGCGGGCGATTTTGATGTTTGCACGCTTTTCTTTGCCAAATTTATTAATGTTCTCGTTCAGGAAGTAACGCCACTTCAGCTTATACCTGCATCTATTGATGAAGAAAATAGCACGGACCTTGGTGGTGCCTGTTACGATTATGAACCAGATGAAAATGAAATTTTGGAAGAATTGTTGCCGCGAAATGTGGGTGTTCAGCTTTTCCGCGCGTTGCTTGAGAACGCAGCCAGTGAACAAGGGTCTCGTATGACGGCGATGGATAATGCGACCCGCAATGCTGGCGAAATGATTGATAGCTTGCGCACGACGTATAACCGTTCGCGTCAGGCTGTGATTACAAATGAATTAATAGAAATTATTTCGGGCGCAGAAGCGCTTTAAGATAGATTGAAGCGGGCATCGTGCCCCGGGAGTTAATAAAATTATGACAACAGAAAATAAAGGTCACGTAGCGCAGGTAATTGGCGCGGTTGTTGACGTTAAGTTTGACGGCGATCTGCCGCCGATTTTATCAGCACTCGAAGTTGATAATCATGGTAACCGCCTGGTTCTTGAAGTCGCGCAGCATCTTGGTGAGAACACGGTTCGTACCATTGCGATGGATAGTTCGGACGGACTGGTTCGCGGCATGACGGTAACGGACACAGGATCACAAATTTCCGTACCGGTTGGGCCGAAAACTTTGGGACGTATTATGAATGTCATTGGCGAGCCAATTGATGAGCGTGGCCCGATCGGTCATTCGGAAGTGGCACCAATTCATGCGGATGCGCCTGAGTTTATTGATCAGTCAACTGAATCTGAAATTTTGGTCACAGGTATTAAAGTTGTGGACCTACTAGCACCTTATGCGAAAGGCGGTAAAATTGGTCTGTTTGGTGGTGCGGGTGTTGGTAAAACAGTGCTTATCATGGAGCTAATTAACAATATTGCGATCGGTGCCGGCGGTTATTCAGTATTTGCTGGTGTGGGTGAACGTACCCGCGAAGGAAATGATCTTTACCATGAGATGATCGAAAGTAAAGTGATCGACCTTGAAGGCGATCAATCAAAAGTGGCCCTTGTTTATGGCCAAATGAATGAACCTCCGGGCGCACGTGCTCGTGTGGCGCTTTCCGGTCTTACTGTTGCAGAATATTTCCGTGATGTGGAAAACCAGGACGTGCTTTTCTTTGTGGATAATATCTTCCGCTTTACACAAGCCGGTGCGGAAGTGTCCGCGCTTCTGGGCCGTATACCTTCCGCGGTGGGTTATCAACCAACGCTTGCTACAGACATGGGTACGCTTCAAGAACGTATTACATCAACAAGCAAGGGTTCGATTACATCTGTACAAGCCATTTACGTGCCTGCGGATGACTTGACCGATCCGGCGCCAGCGGCGTCCTTTGCCCATTTGGACGCGACAACCGTTCTCAACCGCGCGATTTCTGAAAAAGGCATCTATCCGGCAGTTGATCCACTCGATTCAACGTCACGTATTCTTACGGCAGAAGTCGTTGGTGAAGAACATTATAATATTGCGCGTGAAGTTCAGGAAATTTTGCAGAAATATAAATCACTCCAGGATATCATTGCCATTTTGGGCATGGATGAACTTTCAGAAGACGATAAACTTGTGGTGTCACGGGCGCGTAAAGTGGAGCGCTTCATGTCACAACCTTTCCATGTTGCGGAAGTATTTACCAATATGCCTGGTAAGTTTGTTGAACTTGAAGAAACAATTCGCAGCTTTAAGGAAATTGTAGCCGGCGACCACGATGACCTTCCTGAAGGCGCATTCCTTATGGTTGGCGGTATCGACGAAGTTGTTGAAAAAGCCAAGAAAATGGCTGCTGCAGCCGCTTAATTTAGAAGGACTTAATTGGCATGGCCGATAAACTTCATTTTGAACTGGTGTCCCCCGCTAGGTTACTTATGTCAGCTGACGTTGATATGGTTATTGTACCGGGCACAGAAGGCGATTTTGGCGTCCTTCCGCTTCACGCGCCTGTCGTATCTACGCTTCGTACGGGCATTATTGAAGTGCATAATGGCAGCGATGCGGAGAAGCTTCTTGTTGTAGGTGGTTTTGCCGAGGTAAATTCAGAAGGTCTTACGATCCTGGCCGAATTGGCGAAACCTTTGTCGGAAGTAGATAAAGCAGCTTATGAAGCAGAACTTAAAAACCTGCAAGAAGATGTTCAGGACGCCAAAGATGATGATGGTAGACTGCACGCTAAAAAAGCTCGTGACCAAGTTCAATTAATTATTGAAGTATTGGACCGCGAAGCCGCTTAAGATCAGCTAGAAAAAAAAGGAAGCCTTGTGAATAAATAAAGTCGCAGGGCTTTTTTTATGGCCCCGGGTTAAATACCGGTTGACCCCAGGCATAATATTCTTCAAATCCACCCTCATGAATGGCTCGGGTGTAGGTAATTTTAACGCGAAGATATAACATTGGTTCAGTCACGGCATATTCAGCACTTTCTGCATACGAAGTGCTGAATATTTTTCCTTCGGGGCCAATATACTCAATTTTAAACCCTTCTTTTGCGTCACGTACATATTTTCCGCGAAGTACGGGTGATTTCAATGCTTCGGCCGTCTTAATCGGGTCGACGGATACGGCGTAATAGTTTGAGCTGCTTTCGATTGTCGATAAATATACGCCGCTGCTGGCATAAAAATCGCCATTTGACATGGCATCCGTCATAGACGCTGGCGTAAGTTCAGTGGCGCGGACCATTACCCATCCACGGCCAGGATTAGAATGATTTTGAGACAGGGTCTGGAAATGGTGTGCATCATCAGAAGAAACGCCGTAGATCTTCATACCATGAGTTAGAAGATCATCCCACATTACTTCCGTTGAAACGTGATCTTCGTCACCAAAATTATGAACTTCGTTATGCCCGTTATAAAGCTCAAACATATAAAGGTCATGAGTGCCTAGAATATCACTTGCTCTGATGGCATATTCAAAATTTGGATGATTTAAAATTGACGTTCCGCCGTGCTCAATGGTGCCGTCAACATGGTATTGAATGGATTCGGTAATCGTAGAGTTGATATCGGTATTCCATGGAACCAGATCTTCGATGTTCATAGCGGTGGTATGGACGACAAGGTCTTCATCGGTTACTTCTTCGCCGGGGACCAAAATAAAATCTTCTCTTCGTCCTTCGGGTAAGCTAACGGTAGCGGGATCGATAAATTGATTATGTTCGCTTAAAATGAGAAAATTATAACCACGATCCAGATACCATTTTGCGACTTCCTCTTTCGTCGTATCAGCGTGGCCACTTAAAGTTGTATGGACGTGGGTGTTTCCCTTAAACCATTTACCAGCATCTTTTTGAGGCGGCGCATCACAAGACGCGATGAGCATAAACGATAAGATGGTAATATAGCGTGTAATCATGTTTTCCCCTTCCTACTTATGTTTTGATGTAGTTTTCTCCTCCGCAGTGGCGATAAAATGATGCACATTGTGAGCACATAGAACCCAAGGGTAAAGTAATTACCGGTGCAAGTATGAACAAGTGTACATAGGACGCTGTACCAAGCATTTCGCCAGAGAAAAACAGGTTAATACCAATTAAAGACTGATACAAGTATAATACGCCAAAGGTAATTAAGCCGGTCGGAACAATTATAGCGGCAAAGCTTAAAAACATTCGGAATGTGTTTTTTTCGGTAAGCCGCCACGATGCTAACAACCCCATCCTTTTTCCAATGGTCCTCGCGCATATTGCCAGAGTAAATCTGAGAAAAACAAGATATGTTAAAAGCCCGGTTATCGAAACAATTGATAAATATCTAATAAACTCCACGTCACTAAGCTCGAGAAAGTTAGAAATACTGTCATCAATATTTAAAAATTCAATAGTGAATGTAAGCATTATCACAAGTAGGGCGGCAACTGTTACGCAGACCCCAACTAAAAAAAGCACCTTGGATATAAGCACAAAACTGCGCGTCAGGATCGGCCAAATCTTTCGGCGCAACAAATGTTCGGGACCTAACAAATATAAGCGGTGCCATAGTATGACGCATGGTAATGCCCACAAGTAAGTTGTCGCGATAAATAAAAAAAATGACAGGTTATAACCCGACGGCACTAATTCTAAAGAAGAGCGCGGTTCAAAAAAGGGATCCAGTAATCCCAAAAAGCCAGCGAGCGAGAACGGAAAGAAGGCGATATAAGAAATAAGCAAATGGTTCCACCTAAAGTTCCACAGGCTAGAATACGATTCCTTGATGCTCGACTTCATACACATTATGGAACAATTGTTATTCATCTTACACCGTTAAATCCATTTTTCGATTATGACCTTCTTCATCATAAGGCACAAGATATTTGTATATCTCCGTCCCCGCGGATAGCTGCAATGCGTAGGGCATTATATTTAAGGGCGCGAGCAGGAAAGATAATGACATTGTTAGAGGCGTGGGTGAAGTTTGTGTGCCGATGTTTAGCGTCAAAATTAAAAGAGTTGGCAACATGATCGGCGCGTAACACGCGATGCCAATGAATATCAGATTCCAATTATTATCCCGGGTGTAGTAGTAAGCGCTCTTCATCGGAAGTGTTTTTTGATTAAGAGCGATACTCACGAAAGTTGGTTGTGTGCGAAAAACAGTTAGCAGTACGAACATCAGGATCACTGATGTAATGAGGCTAGAAATTACACCGCCACTGGTCGCGTTTTCGCCAGCCACCGAATTAATAATTACGAGCATAAGACCAAAAAGCAAACCAACGCATAAAATGACCAGAATAATAACCAACGCTAACGCAATCGAATATAAAAAGCTGCGGCCAAACATATTGATGAGGTCGCCTGGTGTTATTCTGAATTGATTTTTCGCCCCTAGCATAAATAGACGAAACAAGAAAATACCCAGCAATAGTAATAACGGCAACGAAATGATCATATTTATCCAGACATTCGTGGACGAAAATTCTTCGTATGCTACTTTGACGGGGAAAAAATACTGTACGCCAAATAACGGTATAGCAACGAGATAAGACATAATTAGGAACTGTTTCTTCTTATCGAAAAGACCAACATATGCGTTCTTGATGACTTTAATAACCGGAAGTTTGTCGTTTAAATCTTGTTGCATCAGTTATTTCGCCAGGTGAGAAAATTTAACGGTTAGTTTTCTATAAATTTCTTTTTTAAACGGCACGATAATATCTTCTAGGTCGCTCATATCTACCCATTTCCAGATTGAAAATTCCGCGTTCTCAGTATCGATATTAATGTCTGTATCTTGGCCGTTAAAACGCATCACAAACCATTTCATTGTTTGACCGCCGTATTTGCCTTTCCATACTTTACCATACAATTCATCAGGAAGATCATAGGTAAGCCAGCCTTCATATTCCGCTAGGATAGTCGTATTCGTAATCCCTGTCTCTTCTTCTAACTCCCTTATGGCCGCTTCTTCTGGACTTTCGCCATCATCAATTCCGCCTTGTGGCATTTGCCACGCTTCAATATCAGTATCTATCCGTTTTGCCACGAATACTTGACCTTTTTCGCTCAAAAGCATAATGCCGGCGCATGGGCGGTAAGGCAATTTACGGTTAATATTAGGCATTATTTTATTGGCTGACGATTTGCGATGGCAGAAACCGGTACCAGATCAATCCCTTTTGCCTTCAATGTTAAGCTCCACTGTGCGAGTTCCGCTACGGTTCGTGGTGTCGCACGGGCCAACCCAACCGCCGCACCGAACGTCGCAGCGGTCTTTTCCAATTCTCCTAATTGTCGCGTTATTTCTTCAGAAGTAATGACATTATCAATATAGCGATCGTTTAAAGCGCGAGGCATACCAATTCTTCTGGCAATACGGGCCGCCATACTAAAACGGGTTGAACGCGCATCAAGCAGCATGAGGCCGCGACCATGAATATCTTCTAGTATTGGTGTCAATGCTTCCTCTGATGCTGTAAATTTAGATCCCATATGATTGACAACCCCGACATATCCAGCAACCTGTGAAAGCAGCCAATCCAACCTTAGCAGATTATCTCGTTCACCAAGGTCTACGATTAAGGTATGTGGACCTGGATCGTTATCAGGATAATTAAGGGGTTCGGTAGGGATCATGAGAAAAGCTTCATGACCTTTGTTTCGGGCCTTATCCATCCAATTTTGTAGATTTCGGCCATAAGGGGAGAGTGCCAGGTCGATTTGTCCAGGTAGGTCATTTATCGCAGAATCGCTGCTCTTGGTATTTAGGCCGATATCTGTAATAAGTATAGCGATACGCGGTGTATCTTCACTTCCCTCAAACGGTCTTGCATATTCTTGCCAGGCAATTAGCCCGTCAGGTCCGAGCACGGGCTTCATCCCATTGTCGCCACTGATCAGCATGTTTTCATTGGGTGCTTTTTTGAGGGGCGTTTGTGTTTCACGCAACATTTCGATAGCGGGATCAACTATTGGTTTTGGCACAGAGGATATTGAACTGATTTCCTGTGGGGGTGTACTTTCGGATATGCTTATTTGGGACGAGGTTTCCTGACTGCTACTATCAATTTCTACAGTCGCATCTGTAACAATGTCAGAAGGCGAACTCTCCAATCCTGGTTCAACAGCCGCGACAGGAGGTAGGGGGACTTCAGGATCTTCGGAGAAAGTAATCCATACAACCGTGAGGCTAAGTAATATTATGACGAATGCCCAAGTCAACATCAATGGATTTATTACCTTTTGATGTGTCGCTGTTTTTAATTCTGGTTCATCCGCCATAATTATTATGATCCAAAGAAAATGAAGTTTTTGTTATTAATTATTTCTAGCTATAGACATACCGCGTATTAAATTGAGCGCGAAATTTAGCTGATAATCATCATTTGCCGTGGTTAGTCGTCTGATATCTTCTGTCTCCGTATCGGTTTCTGATACTTCATCATTTTCGTCATTTTGATCATCATCTTCACCTTCAGTGGCCTCTTCTTCATCGGCGTCACCTGCATTTGGATTTGCAAGACTACCCCGTAAGCTCGCTTCGGTACGTCTGTTTTGATTTTCTTCACTTTCATTTAGGCTCAATTGTTCGACAACGACATCCGGCACTATACCTTCTCCTTGAATGGAATTACCCGACGGTGTGAAGTAATAAGCTGTCGTAAGGCTCATTGCACCATTGGTTGAAAGTGGCATAACCGTTTGTACGGAACCTTTTCCAAAGGACTGCGTTCCGACAATGACTGCTCTTTCATGATCTTGTAATGCACCGGCAACGATTTCGGACGCGGACGCAGAGCCGCCATTAATAAGAACAACAAAGGATTTTCCTTCGATGCTATCGCCTTTTTGCGCATTATATCGTTGAATATTATCATCATTTCGTGTTCTTGTTGAAACAATCTCACCGCGGTCGAGGAAAGTATTAGAAACGGCAACTGCTTGATCCAAAAGTCCGCCAGGATTATTTCGAAGATCCAGAACCAACCCTTGCATATTCTCACCAAGCTCTTCCTTAATTTCGTCCAGTGCGTCGCGTAGACCGCTGGTGCTTTTTTCGGTGAAAGAAGAAATTCTTATATAACCAATTTCATCTTCGATGTGATGGCGCACCGATTTTACCTCGATGACAGCACGTTCCAATGTAACTTCAATTACATCTTTTTCGCCTTTACGTACAATCGTGAGGTCAATTTCTGTTCCCGCTTTTCCGCGCATTTTATCGACGGCGTCATTAAGTGTTAGACCGTTGATTTGCTCACCGTCAATTTTCGTTATATAATCGCCTGCTTTAACGCCAGCTCGAAACGCCGGCGTATCATCCATTGGTGAGACGACTAATACCACGCCTTTGTCCATCGTAACTTCAATGCCTAGTCCTCCAAATTCGCCGCTGGTTTGAACTCTCATATTTTCGTATCTTTTGGAGTTTAAATAAGTCGAGTGAGGGTCAAGAGAGGTCAACATGCCATTTATGGCTGCTTCGATGAGTTCTTCGTCATCGACTTCCTTTACATATTGCGAACGAATACGTTCAAAAACGTCAGCAAATAAATTGAGCTGATTATATGTTTCTGTTTTTGCCGCAAAGGACGGGGCAGTAACACTGATGGTTATTAAACCTATAACCATTGCTGTTGATTTTAATAAGTGTCTCATCTAATTAGTACCTTTCTTTTACCTGCCACCACGATCCATGGCAATGATCCATGGCGTAGGGTTAATTGGCTTACCTTGCTGTCTAAATTCTACATAAAGTTTTTGTTGAGAATTAGACGTGTTAACATTTGTTGTCATTTGGCCTACAGGTTCCCCTTTTAATACCCATTGTCCAACAACACCATTAATATTCTCCATACCCGCCAAAAGCGTATGATAACCCTCTCCGTGGGCAATTATCAAGAGAAGACCGTAAGATCTGAATTTTCCGGCAAAAACAATTCGCCCTTCATGGGGAGCAATTACAGTTGCACCGATGCGAGTATCAATGGTAATTCCCTTGGAACGTTGGCCCGTAGATAACATTTGACCAAATACCTGATTAATATTACCGCGCGCGGGTAGAGGCAAATTTCCTTTTGCTTCTGCAAATTTCAGATTGCCTTGTGGTAAAGAAGCTCGCGCGGTTCTATTTTCAGCTCGATTACTATTTGGACTATCTATTATTGTAGCCTCAGCTCTTCTCGCGGCTTCTTCCCTAATGGCGATTTCCGCCTCTATTTGCGCGATAAGTTCTTGTAAATCTTTCGCATTTTCAGCAAACTTTTGTAATTTTTCCCTTTCTTGCTGTGTCGCGGCCTCTAATTTTCGTTGCGCCGCAACGCGGCTTTTTAACAATTCGTCAATTTCGTTATTTGAAATAACAAGTTTGGTTAATTCACTGCGTAGTTCGACATTTTCCTGGTTAATGTCGACACGTATGCTGTTTAGTTCTGAAAGGTCGCCTTGCAATATATCGGCTCGACTTTTTAAGTCTGGCAAAATTACTCTCAGTAGTGACGTGGTTCTTAGCGTGCTAATGGCATCGCCCGGTTTGAATGCTACAACACTGGTTTTTTGAACACTTAATCGCTGCATCGCACCTAATGTGCCGGCCATTTCAAAATTTTTCACCGCCAGGTTTTCTTCTAGGCGGGCTTCATTATCACGCAGTTCTCGAAGATGAGCTTCCTTATTATAAATTTCATCTTCTATAGCTTGAATTTCGGTGGCTGACTTTATGAGCGCCTGTTGAATTCCAGAAACTTCGGCACTGATTGTGCGGGCTTCATTTTCAAATGATTGCGCTCTTTCTGAAGTTTCTTCTATTTGTTTTTTAATTTCGTTGAGCTTGCTGTCATTTTCGATCTTATCATCGCGAATTTGCGCATCTGAAATTTGACAAAACGCTAGAATCATCAATACCGCCGCGCAGGATGATCGCGCGTAATCGATTAACTTATTATTTTTCAGTATGTTTATAACGTGTCTAATTCTCTGCATCCATTTGTGCCAAGTTGTGTCAGGTCTTATAAATAAGGCTTTTTCCGGTCATGGTCGTCGGTTGATTTAAGCCCATAAGAGATAAAATTGTTGGTGCAACATCACACAAGGCACCGTCCTTAAGGGCCAGTTTTTCTTCTTTGCCTGCCGTGACATCATTCACCAGAATAAACGGGACCAAATTTGTTGTATGCGCTGTATGAGGTGCGCCGGTATTGGGGTCTTTCATTAATTCGATGTTTCCATGGTCCGCTGTGACGAGCATTGTGCCTCCCACTTTTTCTAATGATTCTCGCAGTCGGCCTAAACTTTTATCCATTGTTTTTACGGCTTTTAATGCCGCGCTTAGAACACCAGTATGGCCAACCATGTCTGGATTAGCGAAGTTAACAACGATCAAGTCAAACTTATTTGACATTATTGCCTCCACTAATTTGTCGGTAACTTCAGGGGCAGACATTTCCGGCTTTAAATCATATGTGGGTACATCCGGAGACGGGATGAGGACGCGCTCTTCACCCTTATATAAATTTTCGTTTCCGCCATTAAAAAAGAATGTGACATGGGCGAATTTTTCGGTCTCCGCTATACGAAATTGCTTCAACCCCTGATTTGAAACAATTTCACCTAAAGTCTCTTTTAAAGGATCAGTTGGAAATAAACAGTCCATATATTCGCTTAACGCGTCGGAATATTTTGTCATACCCAGTGCAGCAACCAATTGCCTGTCCTGTGATTTTTTAAACCCATCAAATGTAGGGTCAACGAATGTAGCCATAATTTCACGGGCACGGTCCGCGCGAAAGTTGGCCATTACAACGGCATCACCGTCATTCATGCCTGAATAATCACCGACAATGGACGGCTCTATAAATTCGTCGGTCAGACCCGCATTGTAAGCCTTGTTCACAGCATCAGACGCACTAATGACATTATGACCTTCCGCTAAATTCAGCGCATTATGTGCCTTTATAACCCGGTCCCACCGATTATCGCGGTCCATAGCGTAATATCGTCCGCAAATTGTTGCAATGGCTACATTTTGTAGCGACGCTATATCATTTTCGAATTTTTCGATAAAAGTAAATGCACTTTTCGGCGGTACGTCGCGGCCATCGGTAAAGCCGTGAATTGCAACGGGGATACCTGCTTTGGCGTATTCGCGAGCCAGTCCCACCATATGGTCCTGATGGCTATGGACACCTCCCGGCGATAACAACCCCATTATATGGCATGTGCCGCCCGTTAGTTTTAATTCAGCGATAGATTTTTTCAAGCAATCAATATCTTTTAGTTTGTCACGCGCGATGGTTTCATCGATCCGTGGAAGTTCCTGTTTTACTACCCTTCCGCCGCCAATATTCATATGACCGACTTCAGAGTTGCCCATTTGACCCTCCGGGAGGCCTACCGACATACCGGAAGTTTTAAGCAGAGATGTCGGAAAATCATGAAGCATTGCATCATAATTTGGTGTATCCGCTATTTTTATAGCGTTATTTTCAGTTTGTTCTCGGTCACCCCAACCGTCCAGGATGCATAGAACAACAGGTTTTGTCGGTATTAAGGTCATATTTGTCATGTCTGCCAGTATACAATCAATTGATTCAAAGGAAAATATAAAGAATATTTGTTAATGTCGGATGAATATTTAATCCTTGTGATAAGGATGCCCCAGCAAAATGGTTGAAGCGCGATACAGCTGCTCCGCAAGCATCGCGCGCACCATCATATGCGGCCATGTCATTGCCCCAAATGATATCAATTGGTTGGCTCTTTTCTTCACTTTATCATCATACCCATCTGCACCGCCGATTAAAAAAACCAGATTTGCCACACCCTGTTCCTGCAAGGTTCGTATTTTTTTTGCAAAAAGTGTGCTTCGCATCTCCTTTCCCCGTTCATCAAGGGCAACAACCACCGCATCATCGGGGATGGCCTTAAGTAAAAGATCCGCTTCACGGGCCATACGTTCAACACCTTTTATAGGGCGTTTTTCTTCCACCTCAATAACAGAAATATTCCACGGGATGCGTTGCAGATAAGTCTTTATTATCTCATCTTCAGGACGACTTTTTATTCGCCCGACGGCAATAATTTTTACGTTCATTCTTCACTGTTACTTGACTGTGTTGCCACCATCTTTTCTGGAGTAAAGTCTGCGGCCCACATTTTTTCTAAATTATAAAAGCTGCGAACTTCTGGTCTAAACACATGAATGATAACATTACCGGCGTCCAGTAATACCCAGTCGGCTTTTTCCATGCCTTCCAATTTACATCCGTCGCCCGTGGCGTGTTTTAGTTTGCGATATAAATGATCAGCTATCGCCGAGACCTGCCTCGTCGAGCGGCCTGAGGCAATAATCATCGAATCGGCGATGCTTGTTTTTCCAGCTAGATTAATTTGAATGATATCTTCTGCCTTGTCGTCCTGCAAAGAATTGATAACCAACTCCTGAAGTTCTACCGTTGTTAACGGCCTGGTCGGACTAAGTTCGTCCTTTAACTCTGTCGTGTCTTGCACTTTTACGTATGTAACCTCTTGTTATTATTAATTATTTTACGAAATTCAGTTGACGACGCAGGATTTTCGTTGCCAGTGCAATATACCCACGCCGGTGGTGTTAAACTATATAATTTCCCAGCGTCTTTCTCTTCAATTTGAAAGGTGCCCAGAACTCTCGCCGCGTTACTCTTTAAACTTGCGCTAGAATAACTTGGTCTATTAAAAATCGCAAATGGAACCGTATTAGCGATGGTTTCCCAATCTTTCCATTGGTCAAATTGTTCAAGATTATCTGCACCCATGATCCAGACGAACTGATCATCGGGATATGTTTTTTTGATTATTTTTAATGTATCAATTGTGTATTTAGTCCCAATTTTCTTTTCTAGGTCGCTGACCAAAATTAGTGGATCACTTGCTATTTGCTGAGCGGAATTCATGCGGGCCTCAAACGGCTCCATATCGCTGGGATCTTTTAACGGGTTGCCCGGCGAAACCAGCCACCAAATAACATCAAGGTTTAATCGATCAAGTGCGCTTAAGCTGATTTCCAAATGCCCTTCATGGGCCGGATTAAATGATCCACCAAATAGTCCAATTTTGCGGCCATTAGTGGCAGAGTTATGGTCTTGTTTGTCCATTTCCCCTTACCTGATATTTATAGCTTGTAAGTTGTTCAAGTCCTACCGGACCACGAGCGTGCATTTTTCCAGTTGATATACCAATTTCCGCACCCATACCAAATTCCCCCCCATCTGCATATTGGGTTGATGCATTATGGATAACTATTGCGCTATCCACTTCGCTCAAAAATTTCTCCGCAGTGGCCTTGTTTTCGGTAATGATACAATCGGTATGATTTGATCCATATTTCGCGATATGATCAATCGCGCCTTGCACTCCATCCACTATTTTCACAGATATAATCGCATCAAGATATTCCGTAAACCAATCTTCTTCGCTCGCCTTAACAGCCCTTGGATAAAGGTTCAATATTTTTTGATCACCCCTAATTTCGCAGCCACCATCATAAAGAGTATCAAGTATTATCGGTAGATGTGTAGTCACCACTTTTTCATCAACAAGTAAAGTTTCTGCAGAACCACATATGCCTGTGCGGCGCATTTTAGCATTCAAACTAATATTGACGGCTTTTTCCAGATCGGCGTCACTATCAATATAAACGTGACATACACCATCCAGGTGGGCCATAACGGGTATGCGACTATCATTTTGAACTCTTTCGATAAGCGATTTACCGCCTCTTGGTACGATGATGTCCACATATTCAGAAAGTTTAAGTAGTTCGCCGACAGCAGAGCGGTCTTGTGTTGGAATAAGTTGAATACAGGCTTCGGGCAAGCCAGCTTCTACTAAGCCTTTTGTCAGGCAACGGTGAATAGCACTGCTTGAATTCTCACTTTCACTACCACAACGAAGGATCGATGCGTTGCCGGATTTTAGACAAAGTACTCCTGCATCTGCGGTCACGTTTGGTCGTGATTCAAATATAATACCAATTACTCCCAGTGGTACGCGAATGCGTGAAATTTTTAGGCCGTTTGGCCTTGTTTTTTCACCAAGAATATTACCGATAGGATCCTCAAGTTTTGCAATATCTTCGATGCTGGCAGCAATTGCTTCAATTCGTTCCTGATCCAGAAATAGACGGTCAATCATGGCACCTGTGAGACGTTTATCCTTTGCGATATCCATGTCTTGACAATTTGCAGCTATAATCGCAGGGACAGACGCTCTGATTGACGATGCGGCCGAGATTAATGCTGCATTTTTTGTGCCTGTGGTCGCCAATGCAAGTATTTTAGAAGCAGATTTTGCTTTCTCACCCATATCCAACAGTAAATTTTTAATGTCATTTTCGTTATTCATAACTATTCCTGTCGTTTGCTCATGACGAGGTCACTTCGGTGGATGATTTCTTCACGTTCACTATACCCTAATATCTCTTCAATCTCACTGCTCTTAAATCCTGCTATTTTTTCGGTATCAACCATATTATATGCAACAAGGCCTCGGGCAATTTCATCGCCATTTTTCGCTTTGATTTTTACGGTATCCCCTCGTTCGAATTTACCTGTTACGTTTATTATTCCGGCGGGTAAAAGGCTTTTTCCCCGCGTCAATGCTCTCACTGCGCCATCATCTATGATCAACGTACCCGATGGTGACAAAGCCCCTGCAATCCACTTTTTCTTGGCGACTAGCGGGGTTATCGATGCTTTGAACCAGGTGCCATGACCACTATTAACATATTCTTGAATTGGATTGTTTAATGTACCATTTAATATAACCATATGACAGCCGCTTTTGGTTGCAATTTGTGCTGCAGCAATTTTTGTTACCATACCGCCGCTCCCAAATCCGGTAGAGATAGGCTCTCCAGCCATCTTTTGAATTTCTGGAGTGACCTCTGTCACAGTCTCGATAAATATGGCTTTTTTATCTGATTTAGGATCGGCACTGTATAAACCGTCAATATCAGACAATAAAAACAAGCAGTCCGCTTCGCACATTGTAGCGACGCGTGCCGCTAATCGGTCATTATCACCAAAGCGAACTTCGTCTGTTGCGACGGTATCGTTTTCGTTGATAACGGGGACGACGCCAAGTTTTAGAAGTCGGTTAATTGTGCCACGAGCGTTAAGATACTGGCCGCGATTCTCCGTATTGCTATAGGTTAACAATACTTGAGCAACAGGTATATTATGCGCGTTTAATTTTTCACGAAATGTTGCGGCCAATTCGATTTGACCAATAGCCGCGGCTGCTTGATTTTCAACCAGCTTCTTGCTCATCTTTAGACCCAGAATCTTACGACCCAGGGCAATGGAACCGGATGAAACAAGTATAACATCTTTCCCCTGGCTTCGAAAAATTGACACATCTTTTGCAATGCTCGAAAGCCACTCATCGCGGATTTTACCATTTTCAACATCAACCAGTAGCGCAGAACCAATTTTAATAACGACTCTTCGGATATCTTCAAACAGTATATTTGTGTCTGGGATGCTCATTTCAAAACCTTAAACAGGCGACCATGTTTCGGCAGCAACGTTATCTTCCCGGCTTTCATCGACATCTAAGTCTCTTAAATTGGACTGCCTTGTTTCTGTTGATCGTACTTTGCTGACATTCATAAGCAACGCCCGTAACATTTCTTTTACGCCGGCTCCTGTAAAGCCGGAAATCGGCATGATAGGTGATGATGTTGTTGACCGAAGTTCTTCAGTAAGCATTTTAATGAGATCATCGTCCAACGCATCAATTTTATTGATGGCGATAATCTCTTTTTTTTCTGTAAGCCCCTGTCCATATTCACTTAGCTCGTGTCTTATTGTTTTATAAGCTTCGACAACATCATCGCCTGTAGCATCTATGACATGCAGGATTGTTGCACAGCGTTCAATGTGACCTAAAAAACGATCTCCAAGACCTAAACCTTCATGAGCCCCTTCTATCAGGCCGGGGATATCGGCTATGACAAATTCCTTATTATCGACATAAACGACACCAAGTTGTGGTTTTAGCGTTGTAAAGGGATAATCGGCAATTTTTGGCTTCGCACGGCTTGCAGCAGAAAGAAATGTGGACTTTCCCGCATTAGGAAGTCCCACAAGACCCGTATCCGCCATAAGTTTTAACTGCATCCAAATCCACATTTCTTCAGCGGGGCCACCCTGGGTAGTTTGGCGAGGCGCCTGATTTACCGATGTTTTGAAACTGGTGTTTCCACGGCCGCCCTTCCCTCCTTCAAGCATGAGGACGGTTTGCCCCGCTTTTGTAAGGTCGGCTAACAAAATGTCGTTATTTTCATCAAATATTTGTGTGCCAATAGGCACTTGCATGATAATGTCGTCGCCTTTTGCTCCAGACCGGTTTTGGCCCATGCCGTGCATACCGCGGGGTGCTTTGAAATGTTGTTTGTATCTATAGTCTATTAGAGTGTTTAATCCTTCAATAGCTTCAATAATAATATGGCCGCCGCGACCCCCGTTTCCGCCATCAGGACCACCAAATTCAACACATTTTTCGCGACGAAAACTAAGGCAACCAACACCACCCGCGCCGGACTTAATATATGTTTTACACTGATCTAGGAACTTCATAATTTTCTAATCTTATTCGTTAAATTCAATTATCATAGCCCAAAATAAAATATTTTAGATGCAAAAAAAGGAGAGTGATAGATCATTCTCCTTTTTCAAATCTCTTATGGTTTTTTACTTTAAATTTAGGAGGTGCTCTCAACCGTAACGAAATTACGTTCTAGTTTGCCCTTATAAAATTTAATTTTGCCTTCAGTTAGAGCGAAAAGTGTATGATCTTTACCCATACCAACATTGTCTCCCGGGTAGAATTTCGTACCACGTTGACGAACAATAATGTTTCCAGGAATTACAGCTTCACCGCCATATTTCTTAACACCAAGGCGGCGACCTGCTGAATCGCGACCGTTCCGTGAACTACCACCAGCTTTCTTATGTGCCATTATTATTTCTCCTTAGTTTTAGATGCGGGTTTTTTAGTCGTTGTTTTTTTTGCGACTGCTTTTTTTGGTGCAACCTTCTTAGCTTCAGCTTTTTTTGGCACTGCCTTCTTAGCTTCAGCTTTTTTCGGTGCTGCTTGTTTTACTTCAGCTTTTTTTGGCGCTGCTTTCTTAGCAGGTGCGGATTTAGTTTCCGTTTTCTTTGGGGCCGCTTTCTTCCCTGCCGCTTTACCAATATCAGTAATTTTTAGCACAGTCTGTTCTTGCCTGTGTCCAGCTTTACGGCGGTAATTATGGCGACGTTTTTTCTTAAAAACGATAATTTTACCGGCACGTGAATGCTCAAGGATTTCTGCGCTTACTGATGTACCGGAAATCGTCGGTGTGCCAACTTTTACACCCTTATCGTCTCCGACCATTAATACTTCGTCCAAAGAAATATTCGAACCGGCTTTGCCGTCTAGTTTTTCAACTTTTATAATGTCGCCAACTGCAACCTTATATTGCTTAGCACCAGTTTTGATGACTGCAAACATAATTTGTTCCTATTTTATCTTCTGGTCATAGCCGGTAATGAACCTTGTTCATATTTGTCGACCGGTTTATGACGAATGTCATCTTCTATATATGAGAATCTAGTCTCGCTATTTAAAGTGGGCGAAATATAGCGTTCGAGCCGCGTCTGTCAAGGGTTTTGTGATTATATTATTCGCCCGATGCAATTAAATTTAAACGATCCCTGTCAAGGATCGTTACGTCTGTATTTTCACATAACGAAATAACACAGTCTTTTGAAAGTATGGTGAATTGCCTGCTTACTGTTTCTATGGTTAAGCCTAAATAATCAGCAATATCAGAACGCGACATGGGTAGATAGATTTTATCTTCGGACAAATCCTTGATTTTGCTAGTCTTCTTGTTGATATCTATAAGAAAACTACACAGTTTTTCTTTCGCTTTTTTGCGCCCAAGAAGCAGCATTTGTCCGCAAGCGTTATCCATGTCGGTTTGTGTAATTTCCAACATTTTATGGCCCAGATCTGGTAATTTTTCAAATTTTTCAAATAATGCTCTGCGGCTCATCCGACATAAATCAACGTTAGTAATGGCTTCTGCGGTGCAGCTATATCCGTTTTCGCAGGCAAAGCCAAATAACTCTCCCATAAATAAAAATCCTATAATTTGCCTTCTACCATCGGATAACATTTTTGAAAGACGGACACACCCGTCTTTAACACTGTAAAGATATTCCGGGTTATCCCCTTCTGAACATATAATTTGTTTTGGGTGTTTTGTAACGTTTTTTACCAGCTCCGACATCTCGCAAAGTTCAATATCTTTTAGGACACCACATAACGACACATGTCTCGAATTACAGTTTTCACACAAGGGAGCATTTAAATCCAAAGATGCATCGTCATTTGCACTGCCTGGGACACATCGTACCTTTTCTACAGCAACCATACCTACCCTGTCAGATTTTTATTGGCCTTTTACATGCTTCATAATAAAACAATTACTCTCCAGTAACATATCCAATTAACAATATAAAAGAAAGCTAATAAGCAAAATTAGTCGCGTGTGATTTTTCCTAGAACCCGTAATTTAAAGATAACTTGAAGTTGCGACCGGGCATTGGAATTAAATCTTTCAAAAATGACGAATGCTGTCTTCGGTCTGCGTTGGTAATATTTTGAGCCTGCAACCTAACATCAAGATCGCTTTCATCGCCCATCGGTCGCCATGTCAGCGACAAATCAAATGATGTATAGCCGTCCGTCGGCAATATATTTTCTGCGGTTTTGGTTTTTTTACCTACAAATCGAACATCGCCTTCTATGTCAAAAAGCGAGGTTTTATAATCTATGCCTAAATTTGCACTGGCTGCCGGTATACGGGGTATTATGTTTCCATCGTTAAAACGTGCATGAACAAAATCACCAGTTGCTCTTACCACCAGGCTATAGTCTTCTTGCTCAATAATGGCATAGCTTAGCTCGACTTCCGCTCCATATAGTTTTGCATCTTTGGCTCTAAACTCAAGAAGGTTAAGGCCGTCTACTAGCAACCCTGTTTCCTGCTCAAAAATAAAATCTTGATACCAAGTATGATAGATATTTACGCTGCCGCTAAAGGGGCCTTGGTTCCTTTTCACTGTAAGCTCTGCACTAGTGGCTTTTTCGTCGGTCAGATTCAAATTACCTCTCTCAAATGCACTTGTAGCAAGATGTGGACCATTGGAGAATAATTCTTCCGGTGTTGGGCTGCGCTCTGATCGACTTAAACTGATGCCGATCAGGTCGTTTTCACTGGGATGGATGGCAGCACCTGTGGAAAAACTGAAATTGTTGAATGATTTTTTGATACCTAATGATTTGCTTTCTGTGGTTTGATGATCAAAGCGACCACCAATTTCAAACGTAATGGGCTCGATTTCAATTTCTTCCACAACAAATACACCCCATTGGAACGTGTCATTTGGCGGAACAAAAGCTTCTTCGCCAATCGCGGAGAACTCGCGGTTTCTCATTTGCATTCCCATCGATCCATGGACATTGCCAATTTTTTGTTGGATTAATTCTAAGCGGCCTTCCCAACCTATATTATTAAAACTTGTCCCTGTGGCACCACCTTCTAACTCAACATGTTTATAATCGGCGTAACCAAAACGAAGGCGACTTTCTTCAAAAATGAGAAAATCTTCTTCAAGATTTCCTTTCAAATCGAAGCGCTTTTGGTCGAGATCAATTCGCACGGGCCCCTCTTCTTCTTCCTCCTCCTCCTCCTCGCCCTCATGTCCATGGCTTGGCACTCCATAATTACTATTATTTAAATTGAAAGATACGCCTAGAACTGCGTTATCTCCAATCCAGCTTAAACCAACGGTACCACCCTTGTTGTCAACATCTGAATTTTCGATGAAACCAAATTGTTCTTCTTCGTGCACTTCATCTTCTTCCGCTTCGAGTGCTCTTAAATTAGCACTTTCCGCAAATCCGGGAATATCATAATTTCCTGTCCGGCGATAATATCCATCGACGTGTAAAACAATGTTATCTGTTGCCGCTACGTTAATGGCTGCCCCACCGGATCTGTCATTTGTAACAGTGTCAAATGCAACTCTAGCTCTGCCGGTTGCTCCCATATCAGGTACATAAGTTGGAATACGGTTATCAATAATATTAATAACGCCGCCAACGGCGTTGTTGCCATAGAGCAAAGTATTTGCGCCGCGCATAATTTCAATTCGTTCAGCCGTAAGCGGGTCGCCAGCAACGGCATGGTCAGGGCTGGTACTGGCCGCATCTATGCTACCTATACCGTTTATAAGCACGCGTATACGGTCGCCGCCAAGTCCTCTAATAATCGGACGGCTGGCACCGGGGCCGAAAAAAGACGATGAAATACCGGGTAGACCGTTAAGTGTTTCCCCAATTGTGGCTTCCATCTGCTTGTTTAAATCATCAGCTGTTAATATATTGCTGCCTTGAAGCACATCCAGGCGGCTCTTTTTATGGGGAGACGCCGTTACAAAGACCACGTCAACTTCATGACCATGATCGTGAATTTCATTTTCTGCTTCCTGCGCAGAGGCACTAACAGCATTTAATGCTACCATTGAAATGATAACCAAGCTGGACCCTGACATATATTTTTTCATTTCTTCGAATCCTTTGTAAATTTCAAAGGTAAACTAAATTGTTATAATATAACATTCAAGTAATTTGTGTAATTTTTCTATTTATCATTAAATTAGCAACCAATTCCAACCCGATGAACATTGACAATAATTGAATTGTTACGTAACACTAAAGGCATCAACATGGGAAAAGTGAATGGTTTCTTTACGCCAACATTGCAAATACTTGCTTTTTATTGTGCCGGTTATTTTGATTTGGTCACAATCTATAGTGGCGGGTCATGACCAATTGCATCACCATGTTTCTGATGACTGCGTTATATGTAAGATAGCAGGAAACGGAATTGATAATGCGAATTTGGTGGATGTATCATATGCCGACAATGTTCATTCGCAAGCCGTATTTACATTTATTATAAATGTCGTATCTAAACCTAACTTATGGGCCACCCGCTTAACCCGAGCACCGCCAACTTCCTGATATCATTTTATTTTCAACATCAATTTAACGACCATCAGTAATAGATGTGTTGTTACGATTCTGATTAATATCCGAAATAACAGGCAAATTTAATGCCTCTTTTTTCGGACGAAGGATTTGAAGGAAACGTCATGATCAATAGATCAAATGTAGCAAGGGAACAGAGTAATATTTACTCAAAACAATTAATAACACCGAAAGTACACCGTTTAACAACCAATCAAAAAATGGTTTATGAAACTTTACTGAACCTCGGACGCTCTGCCGGGGCGTATGAATTACTGGATTTGCTTAAGAAAAAGGGCGTTAATGCTGCGGCAACGGTATATAGAGCACTCAACGAACTTAGGACCAAGGGTTTGGTGCAACGCATTGTCAGCACCCGAACATTCATTGCTCATGAATACCCAAAAACTAAAAAAGACGAATCAGTGCTATTGATTTGCAAGCATTGTGGGGACGTTTCCTCTATAAAAGATAACCAGATTATTGAAGTTTTTGATAAAAAAATTGAACATAGTGGCTACAGAGTGAGTAGTTATCATTTGGAACTTATAGTCTTTTGCGATTTGTGTACGGAAAAAGGAATGTAACCAGGCAACGAAATAAGGTTTTAGGTATTCTGCCCAAGAATTATGAAGTTAATGAGCACTTTAGCATCACCTGAATTCCAAGCGGCCGGCCCTAACAATCGGCCAACTTCATTTCCCTCGGCGTTAATGATCACACTTGTTGGCAATGCATTTGATTTTAGGCTGCGCGCTATACTACGATCAAAATCATGATAAGTATTTAGGTGGGTTATGTTGTTTTCTTTTAAGAACGCTAATGAGCTTTCAATTCCGTCCTGATTTTCGGACAGGAGAACAACTTCAAATTTTTCACTACCATGTGATTTTTGCAATTCATTTAAATCGGGCATTTCTTTGATACAGGGCGCGCACCATGTTGCCCAAAGATTAACAAGAATGACTTTGCCTTTATAGTCTGCAAATGATGCTTCATTTCCTTGTGCATCGCGAAAAACCCCTGTTGGGGCAGGTTTTGGCTTATCGTGAAAAACAAATCTTTTCATTGCCCCTGCTGTAAGGCCTTGCGGTATATTATTTTTTGGCGTATTCCCTAAGTCATAAAGTGCGAAAGCACCGATACAGAGGACCAACAAAGCAACGAGAAATATTTTTTTATTTTTCATTTTTACCTCAATAATAGAAATAAAGAATAGACCGATGACCGAAAATACAAATAAACCAAAAGCAAATACCTTATGGGGCGGCCGTTTCGAGGGCGGCGTATCCGATATTATGGAAAAGATTAACGCATCAATCGACTTTGATAAAGTCTTATATACACAAGATATCAAAGGTTCAATTGAACATTGCAAAATGTTGGCCGATAATAACATTATTTCAGCGCAAGATGGTAAGGCTATTCAAGAAGGCCTTAAGCAAATCAAGCAGGAAATTGAAGCGGTTGAATTCACGTTTTCTGCGAAGCTTGAAGATATTCATATGAACATAGAAGCGCGACTCACCGAAATTATTGGTCCGGCAGCGGGCAGACTTCATACAGCAAGATCACGAAATGACCAAGTTGCGACCGACTTTAAACTGTGGGTGAGAGACGCCTGTGATCAGGCCGATGAAGCGTTAAAAGCACTACAGATGGCACTGGTGGAAAAAGCTGAAGAAAACATTGACGTCATTTTGCCCGGATTTACACATTTACAAAGCGCACAGCCCGTAACATTTGGCCATCACCTGCTGGCATACTTTGAAATGTTCACCCGCGACCGTGACAGATTCAAGGATGCACGCAAAAGGTTAAACGAATGCCCATTAGGGGCCGCAGCCCTGGCGGGAACGTCTTTTCCCATTAACCGACACCAAACGGCGGAAGCATTAGGTTTTAATCGTCCAACAGCAAATTCAATGGATTCTGTATCAGACCGTGATTTCGCACTCGAATTTATGGCGGCGGCTTCAATTAGTGCGGTTCATGTCTCCCGATTGGCGGAAGAAATGGTCACATGGTCATGCGCTCAATTCAATTTTATCCAAATGTCAGATAGCTTTACTACCGGATCATCAATAATGCCGCAAAAGCGTAATCCTGATGCTGCTGAGCTATGTCGCGGCAAATCCGGACGAATAATTGGATCATTAAATAGTTTGCTCATTACGATGAAAGGCCTTGCTCTAACATTTTCGAAAGATATGCAAGAAGATAAAGAAGCGACGTTTGATGCTGTCAACACTTATTCGCTCATTATTGCAGCCATGACGGGCATGGTTAAAGATATGAAAGTGAATAAAGATAAAATGCGTGCAGCGTCGAACGTCGGCTTTATTACAGCAACAGATTTAGCCGACTGGGTGGTGCGGATACTCGGACTTCCTTTTAGAAACGCTCATCATATTACGGGATCATTAGTTTCGCTTGCTGAAAAGAAAGGCTGTGATCTTGATGGGCTTTCGCTGCAAGAAATGCAATCAGTTGAACCACTTATTACGGAAGATGTTTTTAGTATTTTAAGCGTTGAAAAATCGGTGGAAAGTAGAATTAGCTTTGGCGGGACAGCACCGTCGGAAGTTTTAAAACAGGTAAAGTTTGCTCGAGAACGGATTGGATAATCATGAATAAATTAATGATATTAATATTGTGTGCTTCTTGTTTTACATTGGCATCTTGCGGAAAGCGTGGTGATTTGTTGCCACCCACCGGATATGAAGAACCCACAAAATAGTAGTTTTTAGGATTTGTAATGAACTTTTTTGAGTATCGCGATGGCGAGATGTGCGCTGAGAATGTAAAAGTTTCTGATATTGCTAATGATGTAGGAACACCTTTTTACTTATATTCCAGTGCGTCAATAGGATATCAATTTAGCCAACTTAAAAATGCATTTAATAATTTAGATTTGCTAATTTGTTATGCGGTAAAAGCAAATACAAATCAGGCCGTTATCAAAACATTGGCAGCGTTAGGTGCTGGTGCTGATGTGGTATCAGAAGGAGAAATGAGGCGGGCACTTAATGCTGGAATTTCTCCAGAAAAAATTGTTTATTCCGGGGTTGCAAAAACAATTTTGGAAATGACCTTTGCTCTTAATCAAGGCATTTACCAATTTAATGTTGAGAGTGGACCAGAACTTTATCAGCTAAGTGAGATTGCGTCGGTGCTGGGCAAAACCGCGAATATTACATTTAGGGTCAATCCCGACGTAGATGCAAAAACGCATGCAAAAATTTCAACAGGCAAATCAGAAAATAAGTTTGGTGTTCCTTGGACGAATGTTCGTAAAATATGTGCGAAAGCGTCGGAGCTTCCGGGAATAAAACTGGTAGGATTAGATTTACATATCGGATCACAAATCACCGATCTTCAACCTTACGAAGAAGCATACACAAGAGTTGCGGAGCTTATTCAGGACTTAAGAACGGAAGGGCATGAGATTACACGTTTTGATTTGGGTGGTGGTATAGGCATTGCTCATGATGAAGATAATGATCAACCTATTCATCCAACCGAATATGCAAAAATGGTAGAACGTGTCGTTGGGCACTTGGATTGCCAGATTATCCTTGAGCCGGGACGTTATCTTGTTGGCAATGCCGGTATTCTTGTTTCTAAAGTAGTTTACGTAAAAGAAGGTGGAAGCCGTAAGTTTCTTATAGTTGATGCCGCAATGAATGATTTAATTCGGCCAAGTATGTATGATGCGTACCATAGTATTGTTCCAATCATTAGATCAGATGACAAAAGAGAACTTTATGATGTTGTGGGACCGGTGTGTGAAAGCGGTGATACATTTGCCACTAATAGGCAAATGCCCCCTATAAAAAGCGACGAACTTGTCGCGATTCGCTCGGTAGGGGCATATGGCGCGGTGATGTCATCAACATATAATACCCGTCTACTGATCCCCGAAGTCCTTGTAAAAGATAACAAATTTGCTGTTGTAAGACCCCGGCCAACATACAATGAAATTATAGGGCTTGATAAACTTCCCTCTTGGCTGTCAGAATAGGGTTTCATTAGAAGAAAAGGGTTGGTTCTGTCACATCAAAACGATGACAATTTGGATGATACTAGGACGATAGGCGCGAAGATACAGACATTGATGCGCGCAATGGCGTTTCCTAGTATGCTGTTGTTACTTTATTTGATAATTTCGCTTGCTGATTTTTGGGGCTATGTACCGAAAATCGTACATGGTGCTGGGGTTGTTTTATTTTTATCAGCAGCGGTCTGTTTTTTTCTACTTTACTTTTTAAAAAGATATACATTTTCACTGAAACTAATAGCAGCAAGGTTTTCCATCTGTGCGTTCATTGCGGCACTTGCAGCGATTTGGAGCGGAGAGGAATTTCCGCGTCTGATGACCCTTGCGTTTAAGCCGCGAGCGTTTTTCGATTACCCTGAGCCAGAAATATACGCAACAATTACGCCGCCACTGTATCTTGGTTTAGATACTGTACGTAAAAATATTCTCGGTCAAGGTGGTCAAAAAACCGACCTAAATCCTATTCATGAAGGCAGTATTGTTGATGTTCATGTAGAAAATACCGACTGGCGGCCAGTCATTAGACTATCGGACGGCAAGGAAATACCTTTTGAAGAACTTGATGACGGAAGCTTTAAAGCGACAACAAGATTAATAGATCAAACAAGTTGGTCGATTAATCAAGGGTCACATTCATTTGGTTCATGGCCGACTATTTTAATAAAAGATCAAAATCCCGAAATTAAAAACTTTGCATTAGAAGATAACAAAAACGAGAAAGGTTATTTAACATTTAACATTGAAGTGGAAGATGATCATAAAATTATCAAAACGAAGCTTGGCGTAACAGCCGCTAGCCAAAATGATTTTAGCTTAGATAATCAACATGATTTATCACTCAGCGAAATCAAGTCGTTTAATAATAATTTTTATATAGATCTAACAGCATCTTCGCTGGCGGGAACCGACGTAAATCTGAAGCTTTTTGTAGAAGACGAAGCCGGTCAGATTTCATCGATGACCATGGAAAATGTTAGTCTTCCGACAAAAAGGTTTAAGCATGCGGTGGCAGGAAAGCTCATTTCGCTTCGTAAGGATTTGGATCAACCAGATTATGATTTGAGGAGGCTGACGAGGCAAATACAGGCTCTCGGTCTGTTACCTGATGACGAAGGTTTGCCTCCGGTATATTACATGGCTCTGCGGTCCGCTTATTGGCGACTAACCAACCCAACTTATGATGACGATGTAGAAATCGCCAAGGACTTATTGTGGGATGTTGCGATAAAACTTGAAGGAGGTGACATTAGTGTTATTGAAAATTCTCTGATATCAAAATTGGATGATCTCCGGTTGGTTCTCAATCAAAAAAAACCGATTGCCGATGTTAGGAATGAGATAAGAAGTGCGGATCGGCTGTTTCGCAAATATGCTAATGCAATGAAGATTAATTTTTCCAATTTATATAGCTTGGAAATAGATTTTAAATCTTTAAGAAAATTATATAGTTATATCTTGGCTTTTAGTGAGCAGGAAAAATATTATAACGCTGCGCTAGTGGTTGATTTTATTCGTAAAGGAATTGTTCAGAACGACGATTTAATATTGAGTAAAGAAGGTCTTGGAAATTATTTTGTGCTTTCTGAAAGTAGGCAGATCATTGAAAATTTAATTTCTATACAAAAAACTTTGCTGGCTAGTTCATATAACGAGCAGATGAGTGCAAAAAGTAAAAACATCATCGATAACCAGGATATGAATAAAAACAGGATAATTCTACAAAGCAAAGTTGGTGATGCCGTTAAACTGTTGGGAGAGAAAATATCATTTACCGGAACTTCTTCGGAATTCCTAATTCATAATGCTTCCCAGCTAATTCAGGAAATTTTGACCAACATGAAAACCAGCGAAATTTCACAAGTTACGCAGTCCCAGTCAGAACTTATTGGTGTTATGAGTAATCTTAGAAGGTTATTAAACAAGCCCGTTTCACAATCCAAAGAACTACGAGACATATTACACGAGATTAATTCCAAGCCCGTATCGTAAAAGATAGTATTAGTGGATTTGATGCTTAGCCGTCAGTACGCTTTCAACGGCAAGACAAATTTCGTCCAAAGAGAACGGCTTGCTAATTACATTGTGGATCAAACTACCCATATTATGAGCACGCTGTCTTTCATGAACGAATCCGGTCATCATTAAGATTGGAAGCGCCGGATACTCGGCCGTTACTTTTAATGCAAGTGATATACCATCCATGACAGGCATGATAATATCAGTTAAAAGAAGGTCATAATCACTCTTTTCAAGCTCGACAATTGCGGCTCCACCGTCAGCTACACCAAAAGTTTCATGACCACGAAGTTTTAATGCCCGACAAATAAATGTGCGAACCGCGATTTCATCTTCTGCAATTAAAATTCGTGCCATATTACGCTCTTGCTTTCCCGTTACGGCAATCAATACACATAAAATCTTTATAATTTGTTATTTTTTGCAGATTAATTTGTTGTAAATAAGACACTTATGTCGCGCGCATTAGCAGGTGGGTTCGGCAGGGAAGTTTCGAAATTCACCATTTCTCCCGGTGACGCATTTAATTTTACCGGATCAAAATTCCATTCCCGTATATTTTGCCGGTTTTCATCAAGCAATATGATTTTTAATTGAGGGATGGTTTGTTCTGTGCTTGAGATATTTTCTACATTACCGGCTATTACCAAATGAGGCATATTGTTTCTATTCTCTTGCCGTGGTGCTAAATCACGTATTTGCAGACGCTCATTTATCGGCGTGACTTCCGGGACGTCAAGAACCTTTGGTTGTGCAGTGTCCGCAAGGCCAACAGCCACATATAATTTTTTGGATGCTGGCCAGCTATTGGTGATTGAGTTTTGAAACAGCAGAAATGAGCCAATAATGGCCGTGACAAATATAAATAGTGAGATCCAGCCAAGCTTATTCGAGCCATATTTATGGTTTTGAAGAGCCGGTAAGTTCGCTGTTTTCGCCGCCGGACGTCTACGTTTTTTGGGTTTCTGTATTGGAAAATCGTAGCTGGGTTCTTCACCCGGTTTATCATCGCCGGTATCGTCGTTCTCATTTTCCGAACTAGTATTGTCAGCAGGTTTTTCAGGCGCGGTATCGGGTTGGTCTACTGGATCCTTTGCCTCTTCTTGAGGCTTAATGACTTCCATCTCAGAATCCGGCTTGTTTTCAAACCAGCTATGACTGCATTTAGCGCAACGTACCGTTCGCCCGTTTGGCATAAGGGCACCTGGGTTGACCACATATCTGGATTTACATTCTGGACAGGTTAAAATCATAAATTAGTCCCGATTTGCAGCCAATCACCGCTATTATAAAAACACGTTATAGTATGCGCCTAAATGATTATCAATAGGATAACATTGAGCACTATGAAATCTCAACATTGTTACATAACAAAATTTTGTTAATAACACGTCTATAATATAATAAAATGATCCAGATTAATAAACTTAATCAACACTTTTTTAAAAGATAAAATAAATCTATTGGAATTGCATTGTCATCTCTTCTATGGTCTAAAAGGCAAAATAATCACTTGAGACAAGGATATTTTTTTGGTTGAATTTAGAAATGTCAGTATGGGATATGACAAGGAATTTGATGTCCTGAAGGATATTTCTTTTAAACTAGAGCCCGGCTCAATGCATTTTCTAACTGGACCAAGCGGTGCCGGGAAAACGTCTCTGCTAAAATTGATGTATTTAGCACACCGCCCCACGCGAGGTGAATTGATAATGTTCGGGCAAGATGTAGCTAAGGCACAACGAGATGACCTGCCAAAATTACGGCGGCGTATAGGTGTTGTGTTTCAAGATTTTAGGCTGCTTGATCATCTGTCAGCGGTTGAGAATGTCGCTTTACCACTGCGGATAGCTGGCGGTAAGGGGCCACAAATTAACGAACATGTAGAAGAGCTTTTAAGTTGGGTTGGCCTTGATGACAGAATGATGGCAAACCCGTCATCATTATCTGGCGGCGAAAAACAACGTATCGCTATTGCACGCGCTGTTATCAGGCGACCTGATATATTACTGGCCGATGAGCCAACGGGAAATGTTGATCCTGAAATGGCAGAGCGTTTATTGTATCTTTTTGTCGAGCTTAACAAGTTAGGCACAACCATTGTTATTGCCACTCATGATAGTAGTCTTGTAGAGAAGATCGGCGCGCCACGGCTGCATTTGGAAAAAGGTAAATTGCTGCATATTGAGGGCACAAAACGAATAGTATCAGAGTATGAGGCTCCTCAATGAGTACGTCGTTTGATTTTCTTCCAAGTGTAAAACATCGGGAGGCAACAAAATTTTTGCCGTGGGTAATGGCAATTATGGTTTATTTAAGCGCTTTAGCTGCTTCGGGCAGTCTTTTATTACACTCAGGATTCGATGATTGGGCGAGCTCTCTACAAGGGCGGGTGACTGTGCAAGTTACAGGCGAAGATTTTGAAGAAATACGGTCTCAAGCCATTGAAATTCAGGATATGTTACGGCAAACTCCAGGCATACTTTCTGCAAGAGTTCTTGAGAAAGAAGAAATTATAGAACTGTTAGAGCCGTGGTTAGGAGAGGGAAATGTTACGGAGGACCTTCCTGTTCCTGTGATGATAGATATGGAAACCGCACCTGATGTCTACGTAAACTTAGAGGCATTGGAAATTAAACTAAAACAAATAACGGACACTGTTTATCTTGATGATCACGCGCGGTGGCTGGTTCATTTCTATAATCTGACCTATACGATTGAGTATACCGCTATTGGTATCTTAATTATGATTATTTTAGCATCAATATGTATTATTATTTTTGGCACTAAATCGAGCATGTCTGAACATAAAACTACAATCGAGATAATGCATCTTATGGGAGCTCACGACCAAATGATTGCGAAGGCGTATCAAAAGCGTTTCATGCTATATGGTTTAGTGGGAGGCGTTTACGGATTATTTCTGGCTTTTATAACTCTTTATGGGTTGTCGCATTTAGTACAAAACCTAGCGAGTGGCCTTGTGGAAATACCGACGTTTCCTTATGTGATGATGTCTACTTTGCTGATATTTCCAATAATGTTTGCTCTTCTTGCCATGCTAACGGCAAGAATTACTGTTATGCGTGAATTAGGAAGGATGACATAATTTAAAAATGCGGTTAATATTATTAATCTTTATATCATTTTCGCTGGTTTGGTTAGGGGGCTACCTTTGGTACCTCAACGAGCTTTCTATAATAAAGACTGAAATGGCTGAAAAAACAGACGCAATTGTAGTTCTGACGGGTGGAAAGAATCGCTTGAATGTAGCAGTGGAATTACTGGAAAACGAATATGCGAAAAAATTATATATATCGGGTGTTGATGAGAAGGTGACCCGCGGGGAACTCTTGAAGCTGCTTGGCAGCAGTAAAAAATTAGAGGAATGTTGTATAGAAAGTGGCAATCAGGCGGTAGATACCGTTGGAAATGCAATAGAGACAATGAACTGGATCAATAAAAATAATATCGAAAGCCTCCGTATCGTAACATCGTTAGAGCATATGCCGAGAGCCATCGTAGAATTTAAAAGATTTATGCCTGATGTTCAATTGGTTGAGCATCCTGTAGGTAGTTGGCGTCCTGATAATATTAATTATTTTAATTTGTCGCAAGAATATAGCAAATATATCGTCAGTTTGATCAGGGCACGAGCCTCAAGTCAAATATATAACGACGTGTGATGAATTAATAGGGAGAGCTTTTCTTGCGCTTATTGCGTTCAACATTATTTAAAGTGTTATTTTATATCTGGACAGGTTTGTTTTGTATTCTATACCTGCCATTAATGAAGTTACCCCGCGATAAACTTATTGCCTGCCAACGATTTTGGTCTCACGGTGTGTTGGTTATCCTTCGCGCTGTGATGAATATAAAGCTGGAGATAAGAGGAATAGAGAATATCCCTGCCGGTGGTTCCATAATCGCGATGAAGCATCAATCTTCCTTCGATACTTTTGTGATGCACACATTGGTAAGACATCCTGCGTTTGTTATGAAAAAAGAATTGCTGAAAATCCCTCTTTACGGAAGCTTCTGTAAAAATACGGGTATGATACCGGTTGACCGTGATGGGGGTCTGAAGGCTTTAAAGAGATTAATGCAGCAGTCATCAGAAACGATTAAAGAGGGCCGTCAGCTCATCATTTTTCCGGAGGGATCCAGAAGTATTCCTGGGGACAAAATAGAATATCAATCCGGTATTTATGGTATCTATAAATTTACTAAAGTTCCGGTGGTTCCCGTTGCGCTAAATTCAGGCGTCTATTGGCCAAAAAAAGGCCATTTAGTGCCGGGAGGCACCATTGTTTTTGATTTTCTTGACCCTATTGAGCCGGGCAAAGATAAAGATGAGTTTATGAATACGTTAGAAGATGAGATCGAAAAAGCCAGTATCCTTCTATTATAGAACTAACAAAACGACCTTATTCTCTCTGAATTTTTATATTGCCCCTGATTTTAATTTCGATAATATGAGGACGTTAATTTACTCGGGAAAGAAGAATGAATACTAAAATCTCAATATTATTAGTAACTTATATCGGCCTCTTTCAAGCGGCAAATGCCGCTCCGGGCGATATGGCGGTCGGGATAAAAGCGGGGACGTTAGGTGCTGGTCTTGAACTTACGTTGGAAGCCGCAAACAGGGTTAATGTTCGCTTCGGCGGGAACTATTTTAAGCTAAACAGGACAGTAGACATTGAAGGCAATGATTACGATCTCGATTTGAAACTGCAAAATTTCACCGCATTAGCGGACTGGTATATTACAGACGGGTCATTTCGCATCACCGCCGGAGCCGTACTTAATCAAAATGGATTAAAAGGTACGGCTTTAGCGAGCAATACATATGATATTGACGGTACTATTTATACGGCAGCAGAAGTGGGGGTACTGAATGCTGA
Organism: Emcibacteraceae bacterium; assembly: GCA_021774795.1. Classification (GTDB taxonomy): domain Bacteria; phylum Pseudomonadota; class Alphaproteobacteria; order Sphingomonadales; family Emcibacteraceae; genus Pseudemcibacter. Next base: position 459,854 of record JAJFIR010000031.1, read on the forward strand.
TGTAGATTTTAGATCAGTTGCACCATATATCGGGATAGGATGGGGAAATCCCCTCTCAGATGACAGCGATTGGTCGTTTATGGCTGATCTGGGTGTTATTTTTGCCGGTAAGCCAAGATTAGATATTATGTCCACGGGGGGAACGTTATCAAACGACCCGGGGCTTGAAGCCAGTTTGGCTCAGACCGAAGCAGATTTTGCCAATTCCGATGAGTTACAATATCTTAAATTTCATCCTGTGATTTCAATAGGATTAAATTATCGTTTTTGATTATACTCAAATAGGTTATTAAGAGAGTCTGATTTTTTCGGGTTCTTTTTTTGACAATAGCAGGATCTTTTTATGCGGTTTAAAATAATTATTGCTTCTGTGCTCATATTAATAGCGGCATATAGTTTATTTTGGTTCCAAGTGGCGTCCAGGGTTGAGGACGATACGCTGGCGTGGATTGAGAAAACCAAAAATAATACTACGGGGCTTAAAGTTTTCGTCGGCGATTTAACGATTTCGGGCTTCCCTTACAGGATCGTTGTTGAAGCGTCATCGTTAAATGCAAGTTTTCCAAAAGATTCTTATGGGGAGCGTGCTATTTCAATGACAGTACCCGAAATTGCCGCAGTTTACCAACCATGGAACCCCAGTCACATCATTGTAGTAACAGACTATTTCGATGCGACAATTGGTGAGATTAACGACCCCGAAATCAACATTAATTTTGATAAGGTTAAGTCATCGATTATCTTGGATGCTGAGACAATGAAGATGGATAATCTTTCAATAGTCGCGGAAAAAATAAACTGGCAAAACGTGAATGTCAGCGGTGATCAAGCCGGGTCTGCGATGGAGATGGCAGAGCTTCACCTTAGGAATAGTCAGCCGGGAATTGAAACGCAAAGCAGTTATGATTTGCCAGTACAGAAAGCTATATTTTTTAAAGCAAAAAATTCGGAGATAGCAGAGTTGGAGACAGGTCTATTTGGCAAATACGCAGATGAAATTATTATTGAGACTATTTTACATGCGAACAGACAACCGGACTTTACCAAACTATCACTATCAACCTGGCGCGATGAAGGGGGCACTTTAAGTATTAAAAGCTTCGAATATGGCACAACCGACGCTCATATCAGTTTTAGCGGCGATATAACGTTGGATGAGAATTTAAAGCCACTTGGTGCATTTGATGCAAAAGTTTCGGGAATTGAAAATATGTTTGGTGCACTTTCACGAAACGAAAATATTCCCCAAACGACAAGGTTGCTTTTGCAAGGACAGGCGCAAAGTGCCACCTCGTCAGAAGAAGTTCCGCTTTCCGTTAGTATGCAAAACGGCATGATGTATATTGGCCCTATACCTATTCTTGAATTAGATGCTATTATCGAGTGAATTTAATCGTCCTGATGTCTACCAAAGTCGGCCACATCGTCTTCTTGTCCGGCATCAATAATTTGCTTTCTTATCCGCCGTGTTTTTTCAAACATATCATAGAGTGCCTCCCCGTCACCCCAGCGTATAGCACGCTGCAATGCTGTCAGATCTTCGCTAAAGCGGCCAAGCATTTCGAGAACCGCATCTTTATTGTTTAAGAATACATCTCTCCACATAGTGGGGTTTGATGCCGCTATTCTTGTAAAGTCCCGAAAACCACCAGCGGAAAATTTAATTACTTCGGACTTGGTTACCTCTTCCAGATCGCGGGCGGTCCCAACAATATTATAGGCAATTAAATGGGGTACATGGCTGGTAATTGCGAGAACCTTGTCATGGTGTGATGCGTCCATAATTTCTACATTGCTGCCGAGCTGCTGCCAAAACTTTGTAAGGTTTGCCAGCGCGTCCGAATCTATGGTTTTTAAGGGCGTTAAGATGGCCCAGCGGTCATGGAACAGACTTGCAAAGCCTGCCTCTGGCCCGGATTGCTCCGTTCCTGCTACGGGATGGCCGGGTATGATATGTATTTCATCACCGACATGAGGAGTGAGCATCCCGAATACCGCTTCTTTTATGCTGCCGGTATCTGTTAATGTCGCACCGTTTTTTAGATGGCTGCCTATCTTTTCAACTATTTCAGAATAGGCCCCGACGGGCGTTGCTAAAATTACAAGATCTGCACCTTTAACGGCTGAAACTAGATCAAGTTCCAACAAATCTACTATGTTCAGGTTGATTATCGGTATCTGGGAATCCGGACCACTGTCAAATCCAACTAGTTTTTCGCAAAGATTTTTTTCTTTTATTCCGCGGGCTAACGATGATCCTATGAGTCCAAGGCCAATAATTGATATTTTTTTATATAACACCATCTAAGTTCCTAGAAACGCCTTGAGCAATTTAACGACCTCTTTATTTTCATCGTCACGGCCAACAGTTAATCTGAGGCAATTTTCCAGTTCACCGGAATTATAATACCGTAAAATATATCCGTGTCTTAACAGATAGTCGTTTGCGGCAGCTGCACTTTTATTATCACCTTCAAATTTAATGAGAATGAAATTAGTTTGGCTTGGTATTACCGTCAAACCCAGGATTGTCAAATTTTCTGTAAGCCACGCGCGCCATTTCTTATTATACGTAAGGGCCATTTCTTCAAATTCAGTATCTTTAAGTGCGGCAACGCCAGCAACCTGCGCACTGCTCGGCACATTAAAAGGGTCACGGACTTTATCTAATGTTTGTGATATTTCTTTGCATGCGTAACCCCATCCCAAACGCAAGGCCGCTATCCCATATAATTTTGAGAAAGTGCGGGTCATTAGTACATTTTTAGACCGTTCAACCAGCTCTATCCCGGCTTCGTAATCATCTTGGTCAACATACTCTGCATAGGCAGCGTCCAAAATCAATAAGACATTGTCTGGAATATGCATCCAGAGCCGTTCAATTTCCGCTTTTGGCAGGTAAGTTCCCGTCGGGTTATTTGGGTTAGCAAGGAAAATGATCCGCGTTTTATCTGATATAGCGGCAAGAATATTATCGACATTTGCCGTATAATCACTGTCAGCAACCTCAATAGCCACACCACCTACAGATTTTATAGCAATGGGATACATGGAAAAGCTGTGCGCCATATATAACGCTTCATCACCAGGGTTTAAATAAGCACGGCAGGCCAACTTAAGTATTTCATCAGAACCAACCCCACAAATAATTCGTTTCATATCGATAGCGTACCGTGATGCAATAGTCTGGCGCAATACGTTGTATGCAGGGTCAGGATATCGGTGGAGTTTGTGAGCTTCATTCACATAGGCGGCCATGGCCATCGGGCTTGGTCCCATGGCGCTTTCATTTGCAGATAATTTTATAGATTTAGCGGCTTGAGCAGTCTCTGATTTACCGGAGATATAGACATCCAATTCGTTAATCCAGTCATGTGCCTTTGGGCCGTTCATTTTATCACCTTAGCGTGTATAACTATTCTTGAGGTTTGATCTACACGGATATTAAGCTCATAACCACAAAAAAACATCGATTAATAAGGAAATATTGAACTTTCCGGTTATTTTTGTTGGCTTTAAAGCAAAGATTGGTTGACTTAGATTGGTGCTAGAGTAGAAAACTAAAAGAATAGAAATGCAAAATAGAAAAATAAAATGACGGTAGCGACGGAAAATATAGGCGAAGATGGTTTTGCTGAGGTTGTAACCTTAGGGGAAAATGACCCCCTGCGTCTTACCTCCGGTGAAATTCTATCACCTATTAAAGTAGCGTACAAATGTTGGGGCAAACTAAATGAAGATAAATCGAACGCGATATTGATTTGTCATGCCTTAACCGGTGATCAGTATGCACGTGGACAGAACCCCATTACAGGCAAAGAAGGTTGGTGGCCTAAATTAATTGGCCCGGGACTGGCCGCCGACACCAACAAATATTTCGTTATTTGTCCCAATGTCCTTGGCTCTTGCAGCGGGACTAGTGGACCAAAAGAAAATAATCCCGAAACGGGTGAACCTTACGGCCTCGATTTTCCGGTGATTACTATAGCGGATATGGTCGGTGCGCAGGTTAAGCTTATAGATCATCTGGGAATTGACGTGCTTTTTTCTGTTATCGGGGGATCGATGGGAGGTATGCAGGTTCTCCATTGGGCTGTGAACCATAAAGAGCGCCTAAATACGGCAATTCCCATTGCCAGTACATGGCGGCATTCGGCTCAGAATATTGCATTCCATGAAGTGGGGCGGCAAGCCATTATGGCAGACCCGTCATGGCATGGGGGGCGTTATTTTGAAACAGATGAAAGACCACACGCGGGCCTTTCTGTGGCGCGGATGGCGGCTCACATTACATATATGTCAGAAGGCAGCCTTACGGCAAAATTTGGGAGGAACCTTCAGGACAGGGAAAAACTTACTTTTGGATTTGACGCTGATTTCCAAATAGAAAGTTATCTGCGTTATCAAGGGATATCTTTTGTCGACCGCTTTGATGCTAATAGTTATCTATATATAACGCGGGCTATGGATTATTATGATATTTCAGCGGACTTTGACGGCAGTCTTACAAAAGCGTTTGAAGGGACATCGGTAAAGTACTGCATAATGTCATTTACGTCGGATTGGCTCTATACAACGGCCGAAAGTAGAGAGATCGTCCGTGCGCTAAATGCAGTCGGCGCAAATGTTAGTTTCGTAGAAATTGATATGGATAAAGGGCATGACAGTTTCCTACTCGACTGTTCAGAAATGTTTAAAATTGTTTCAGGGTTTCTTGCCGCAGAAGCGCAAGAAAGCGGGATTAGGTTACCATGAACCAGAAAAGTAAAAACATGCACCACCGTGCTTCCGATATTCGTGTTGATTTACTGCTTATAGCCAACATGATCCCGGAGGGTGCGCGAGTGCTTGATGTGGGGTGTGGTGATGGTGATTTGCTTGAATATTTGCGCCAGGAAAAGAAGGTGGACGCGCGCGGGATTGAATTAAGTCCTGAAGGAGTGCAACAAAGTGTGGCTAAAGGGCTCTCCGTAATACAAGGAAACGCAGAAGAGGAGATTAGCCATTTTCCTGATAATAGTTTTGATTATGTGATATTAAGTCAGACGCTACAGGCGATGAGCCGACCAGATAGAATTCTTGAAGAATTATTGCGTGTTGGTAAAAGAGCTATCGTATCATTTCCAAACTTTGGTAACTGGCGGGTGCGGCTTCATTTAATGCTTAAGGGTAGAATGCCGGTAACAAAGTCATTGGACTACCCATGGTATAGCACGCCTAATATTCACTTTTGCACGATCCGTGATTTTGTTGATCTTTGTGATGAGCTTGGTATCAAAATAGAAAAAGGTATGGCAATTAATAGCACTGGCGGAAAGATCTCATTTCAGTCTCTTTTGCTATCGAACTTTTTGGGTACGCAAGGCTTATACGTTATTACACGTTCTTAGGTCATTCTTCATTTGGGGCCATTTGGGAGCCAATTAATACTGGTTTATGAACCATTTTTTTTGCTTTATCCTGCGGGTTAGCCGCATATATTTGTTTTTCGGCTTCAATGATAAGAACCCCGGCAAACTTACTCCACCACCTTTGGCCTGTGGTCTCCAACGTTGCAAGCGCTGTGAGCATTGTTCTGCTTTTAAAAGGGGGCAGAAATAATGCAGAAGTCCATCTTGTCGGGCTGAGCATATTCTTTGACAGCATTTCCTTAATTTGGGATGTAGAGAAAGGCTTTCCGTGCCCGAACGGCGTTGCTTCAGACCGACACCACGGCCCAAGACGGCTTGGGACGATGATAAGAACGCGACCCCCGGGTGCGAGGGAGCGCCATACTTCACGCAGCATATGTTTGCTGTGATCTGTATGCTCAAGACAATGAACTATTATTATTCTATCCATGCTTGCTTCTTTGATCGGAAGATCAGTTTCTCGCGCCAATGCAGTAAGATTACCATGATAGCGACCATATTGATCTTTTTGGTGATCCTTGTGGCGTGGCCAACGAATTACGCCTTGCAAAGTGGGCATAATGGCCACGGTGTGGGCCGCTTCATCACGAAATGTTTCCAAATAGGGAGGAGCGTATCCAAACCCCAGAATGTCCATTCCCTTAATGGAAGGCCACAGGGTTCTAATTTGCCTTCGGATAAGCCTTGTGGTTATCTTCCCAAGCGGAGACGCATAATATGACCTTAACTCTACGACATCTTGAAACATGGTGGAACTTCCAACCTTTTAACGTGGTTAAGAAGTATATCGAATAAAAAATTAAAACCAATATCTATGGTGTAAAAAACATTCGGCCCACTTTTGATTTAAAAGTGAGCCGAAAAGAGAGGGGGAAGTTATTAAAACTGTCACTTAAATTAACGAGTAAATTAAGAGACGATATAACATAACATTGAATGTAAAACTTATCAACATATTTCTGAAATAAGAAAAATTCTTGTGAATTTTATGTAAATCATTCAAAATCATCTTCAGATTCAGAAGATTGATGGGTGTTTCCAAAAGGAATGAATATGAAAAAATATTTGAGTATAGTTGTTGCCGTTACGCTAATTTCCGGATGTGATAATAGTGGATCAGAGAATTCAGAGCTGGAAATGATAAAGTCTGATAAACCGTCGGGTGTAAATTTGGCAAACATGGACACCACGGTCCATCCTGGTGATGATTTTTTTGAATATGTTAGCGGTACGTGGCTTAAAAATACCGAAATTCCTGCCGACAAAAGCAGGTATGGTGCCTTCAATATATTACGCGATAACGCCGAAACAGATGTTCGTGCCATTATCGAGGAAGCATCAGCTTCCGGTGCAGTTTCAGGGAGCAGCGAACAAAAGGCTGGCGATCTGTTTAAATCATATATGGATATGGAAACACGTAACGCACTCGGCATAAAGCCACTGCTTTCGCATTTGGCAGATGTTGATGCTATTACCGACAGAGAAAGTCTTTCCCTTTATCTTGCTCAAGCAAACAAATATTCCACCAGCAACCCTCTCGCTTTATATATTAGTGTGGATGCTAAAATACCAACGCAATATTCGCTTCATATCTATCAGGCGGGCCTTGGACTGCCTGATAGAGAATATTATTTTAATGACGACGAGAAATCGATAGATATCCGGCAAAAATATCTTACTCACATCAAAAAAATGCTCGATCTGGCAAATATTGAGAATGCCGCAAGTTCGGCACAACTGATTATGGATCTGGAAACACAAATTGCCGAGGTTCATTGGAAGAAAGAAGAAAACCGCGATAGCAATAAACGATATAACAAGTATGAAATTACTCAATTAAAAGAGCTTTTGTCCAATTTGGATTTAGATATCTATTTTGATGAAGTAGGCGCGCCAAATGAAAATGCGATTATCATCAATCAACCCAGCTTTTTGGAGGGCTTGAATTCACTACTGGGTGAAGTGCCGCTGTCTTCCTGGAAAATATATTTAAAATGGTCACTGGTAAATGATTTAGCCTCCCGTCTAAATGATGCCATGGACCAGCAAAATTTTGAATTTTATTCGAAAACATTAAGCGGTGTAGAAGAACAGAGACCTATGTGGCGTAGAGCAGTATCCACAGTCAGCGCAAACCTTGGAGAGCTTGTTGGTGAGGTTTACGTTTCCAAACATTTTAAACCGGAAGCAAAGAAAAGCATGGTTGGACTGGTTCAGAACTTGATCAAATCATACGAAATGAGCATAAGGTCACTAGATTGGATGGGCGAAGAGACCAAGCAGAAAGCCCTTGAAAAACTATCAAAGTTTAGTCCGAAAATTGGCTATCCCGATGTTTGGAAAGACTATTCAAAATTGGAAATAAAAGCGGATGACCTCGTCGGGAATATATACCGATCGGCTTTGGTTGTACATAATAGAGAGCTTGCTAAATTAGGTGCCCCGATCGACAAAAATGAATGGTTCATGACACCTCAAACGGTCAACGCATATTATAACCCGACAATGAATGAGATCGTATTCCCGGCGGCTATATTGCAACCACCCTTTTACAACATGCCAGCTGATGACGCCGTAAATTACGGCGGTATTGGTGGTGTCATCGGGCACGAGATCGGCCACGGGTTTGATGATCAGGGTAGTCGCTATAATGGAGACGGCAAGCTCGAAGACTGGTGGACAACCAGCGATCAGGAAAAATTTAAAGCAAAAACCGGCGCACTTGTATCGCAATATGACACGTACGAACCTGTTGACGGAACTAATGTGAATGGTGAATTTACATTAGGGGAAAATATCGGTGATTTAAGCGGTTTGAGTATAGCTTATAAAGCTTACAAACTTTCACTTGATGGTAAGGAAGCGCCGGTGATAGAAGGCTTTACGGGCGATCAGCGGTTTTTCATTGGCTGGGCACAAGCGTTCCAATCGAAAATACGTGATGAGGCATTGATACAGCAAATAAAGACTGACCCACATTCTCCTGATCGATATAGGGTGAACGGAGTCGTTTATAATATTGATGCATTTTATGATGCGTTTGATGTTGAAGAGACGCATAAGCTATACATCAAGCCGGAGGACCGCGTTAGAATCTGGTAATTTCGGTTAATCGGCAGCGAGCAGATTGGCTCTGATATAATTCCAATTGCTTGTGGCTAAAATCATATTTTTACCACGGTCTGCATTCCAGTGGGTTTTAAACTCTTCGGAATAATGCAAAAATAACATACCCGCGAAAACGGTATATTGTTCTGGGTCTGTCGGGTTTGTATACCCCAGTGAAATTCTAAGCGGGTCATATCCGCCAAACTGGGGCGCATATCTCTCAGGATTTTTTGCAAATGAATCGCGGTTTTTGATATCGGAAAAATACCAGGTGGAACCGGCCCAATCCGCCTGAAACTCAGGCAGACCAACTTTTGGTCCATCCTCGCGGTGATAAGCAACGGTATCATATCCGTTGATCGCGATATTTTTGCTTGTATTGAAAATAACACTATCCGCAACATATTCTTGGGCTGCGAAATAGAATGATAAGCCACCAAATAGGGCAATGACCAAAGCGGATACAGTTAGTAATATTCTGGATAATTTTTTCATTTTACTGGTAGCCGTGAGTAATATTGCTGATGTTTACGGTTCATCTGGTCGGTACTGCGTCACCGCCTGCATAATCGTAAAAACCGCGTCCTGTTTTTTTCCCGAGCCAACCCGCTTCAACATATTTCACGAGGAGCGGACAAGGCCTATATTTTGTATCTGCGAACCCGTTGTTTAATACCTTCATAATGGAAAGACAGGTATCTAAGCCAATAAAATCAGCAAGTTGTAATGGGCCCATAGGGTGATTGGCTCCTAGTCGCATGGATAAGTCGATCGAGCTAACATTGCCGACGCCTTCATACAAGGTGTAGGCGGCCTCATTAATCATTGGCATTAATATGCGGTTCACAATGAATCCAGGAAAATCCTCTGATTCTGCGCTAATTTTGCCAAGCTTTTCGACAATTTCTTTAATAATGTTATTTGTTTCATCGCTTGTGGCGATACCTCTTATAATTTCAACAAGAGACATAATGGGCACAGGGTTCATAAAATGAACGCCAATAAATTTGTCCGGCCGATCACTAACTGCGGCAAGACGTGTGACTGATATAGATGAAGTGTTAGTAGCCAATATTGCCCCGGGCTTCAAAATATCACTTAACTCTACAAAAATGGATTTTTTTATGTCTTCATTTTCTGTGACGGCCTCAATAGCCAAATCTACATCATTAAAGTTTAATAAACCAACCGTCGTATTTATGTTATTGAGTGCTGCGGCACATTCATCTTCCGAAATAAGTTCCTTTGCCACTTGTCGGTTCAAATTTTTATCTATTACCACTTCGGCCTGTTTTAAAGCATCGGCACTAATGTCACTCAACAATACATTATATCCGGCGAGCGCGAAGACATGTGCAATACCATTGCCCATTTGTCCTGCACCGATAACGCCAACTGTTTTTATCATTATTTCTGCTTTCTAGTGATCAAGACAACTCTTTATCAAGTTCCGGTAATGCCTGAAATAGATCTGCGACAAGACCATAGTCGGCCACCTGGAATATGGGAGCCTCTTCATCCTTATTTATCGCCACGATGACTTTGCTATCTTTCATTCCGGCTAAATGTTGAATGGCACCGGAAATACCCACTGCAATATAAAGGTCTGGCGCAACAATTTTTCCGGTTTGTCCTACTTGATAATCATTGGGAACATAACCGGCATCAACGGCAGCGCGGGAGGCACCAATGGCCGCTCCGAGTTTATCGGCAATACTCTCAATAAGGGAAAAATTATCGCCACTTCCCATACCGCGCCCACCGGATATTATGGTTTTTGCACTTGTGAGTTCAGGACGTTCTGATTTGCTTAATTCTGCACTTACAAAACGAGAAAGTCCGGGGTTAGTGGGGCCGTCTATAGTCTCCACCGGTGCTGACCCGCCTTCTGCATTCGCTGCGCCAAACGCTGTTGTACGAACAGTGATAAGTTTTTTTGCGTCAGTTGATTGAACGGTGGCAATCGCATTTCCAGCATATATGGGACGTTTGAAAGTATCATTGCTTTCAATAGAAATAATATCTGAAATTTGCTCCATATCGAGCAAAGCTGCCACGCGTGGCATAAAGTTTTTTCCGGTGGTCGTTGCGGCTACCAAAATTTGATCATATGAGCCCGCGAGGCTGACAATCAATGGAGCTATGACCTCGGCCAGTGGATGCTCTAATTCGGGGCTGTCCGCAAATAGCACTTTTGTCACCCCCGCAACTTTACAAGCGGTCTCGCCAACGCTCGCGCATCCCGCTCCCGCAACAAGAACATGTATATCACTGTTAAAATTTGTTGCCGCAGTTATGGCATTTAAGGTGCTTTCCTTTAATTCGGCGTTATCATGGTCAGCTATCACGAGGACGGTCATTTTATATTACTCCTGCTTCATCACGAAGTTTTGAGACCAGCTCTGATACGTTTTCTACAATTACCCCAGCACTTCGCCCGTCGGGTTCTTCAACTTTTAACGTTTTAGTCCGCGCGCTGATATCCACTCCATAATCATCAGGTGTTTTCTCTTCCAGCGGCTTTCTCTTCGCCTTCATAATATTGGGTAAAGACGCGTATCGCGGCTCATTAAGGCGCAGATCAGATGTTATCACAGCGGGAAGCGTGAGTTTCAGTGTTTCAAGGCCGCCATCAATTTCGCGGGTCACGTTAACCGAACCACCATCCATCTTCACTTCAGAAGCAAAAGTGCCTTGCCCCCAGCCAAGCAAAGCAGCAAGCATCTGGCCGGTTTGGTTGCAGTCATCATCAATCGCCTGTTTTCCCATCAAGACAATTTCAGGGCCCTCCTGTTCCACAATGGCCTTCAAAATTTTAGCAACGGGAAGCGGCCCAACTTCGCTATCTGTTTTAACCAAAATCGCACGGTCGGCACCCATCGCAAGAGCGGTGCGGAGTGTTTCCTGTGCTTGGGCCGGTCCAATTGATACCGCTATGATTTCTTCCGCATTTCCTGCTTCTTTGATGTGAATGGCTTCTTCGATCGCTATTTCATCGAATGGATTCATCGACATTTTCACATTTGCCAGTTCAACGCCACTATTATCTGATTTCACACGTACTTTAACGTTGTAATCGATAACACGTTTTACGGGGACCAATATTTTCATAGAACTATCTTCTCCAAGCTGAAATTTTAGATATACTATAGTAAGATATGAAGTTTATTCAATTAGAATAAATCATAAAATCACTAAACCATCTACTTTGACATTCCCTAAATAACGGACTACCATTAACGGATATAAAAATTTATAAACGGGGCCGAAAATGAAATATAATTTTAAGCGAATTTTGCTTGGCTTTTTCCTATCACTTGTAATTTTTTCAACTTCTATTGCGGCAAGTTTCGTTCGGTATGAAGAGAATGGCGCAACTTTGTGGGGAGAACTCCGGGGCGAGACCATCCACCAACTAAATGACGCGCCGTATCTCGGTGGGAAAGTGACAGGAGTAACCGTTAGTCGAGCGGATGTGAAACTAATGGCACCGGTCGATCCGCGCGATGTCTATATGACGGGTTTTAATTATGAAGATCATATTCCTGAAGGGCAGAAAACAACAGCATATCCTGGGATTTTCATGGTACCTGCCGGATCACTGGTCGGACCGGAAGATAATATTGTCCATCCATCGGACAGTATAAAGGTCGACTATGAAGCTGAAACTGTAATTGTTATTGGCAAACGGGCAAAGGATGTCCCCGTAGAAGAAGCAGCGGGCTATATTTTTGGCGTAACAGCAGGCAATGACGTATCTGCACGCGACTGGATTTCTGATGATATCCAGTGGATGCGTGGCAAAGGCGCATATGGCTTTAATGCCGTCGGGCCGGTTCTGGCAACGGGGCTCGATTATAAAAACTTAAACCTTGTCGCCCGGCTTAACGGTGAGGTCAGGCAGCGCGGCAACACATCAAAAATGATCCATAATTTTGAAAAAATGATTAGTTATATATCACATTATTTTGTGTTAGAGCCCGGTGATTTGATTTGGTCCGGTACCGTTGGAACATCGGAACAATTGCGTGTGGGCGATACGTTTGAAGTCGAAATTGACGGGGTTGGTGTTTTAAAGAACAAGATCGTTCAAGGAAAATAACGGGAGAGAAAAATGATTAAGTCAATAACAATGGGATTTATAAGTGCTTTACTGATGATTGCGACGGCATCGGCGCAGAATTATGTAAGATATGAACAAGATGGAACGGCGTCGTGGGGGGAAATGGATGGTATGACCATTCATCAGCTTAGCAACGCGCCTTATCTGGAGGGTATGCGCACCGGGACTTCAGTTTCAAGGTCAGATGTGAAACTTCTGGCACCTGTCGATCCGAAACTGGCCTTCATGACAGCACTTAATTTTAAAAGTCATCTCGGTGACCGTGAGCCGGCGGCCTACCCCGGGCTGTTCACTATTCCGGTTGGGTCAATAATCGGGCCCGAAGATAATATTGTAAGGCCAGCCGAAAGCAAGAACCTTCATTATGAAGCTGAAATGGTAGTTGTCGTTGGAAAACGTGCGAAAAACGTACCGCTTGAAGAAGCGGGGGATTATATATTTGGTGTCACTATCGGCAATGATGTTTCAGAACGTGATTGGCAATCAAGCGACATTCAATGGCTCCGTGCAAAAGGGACGCGCGGGTTTAACGCGGTGGGGCCACACCTGGTGAAAGGATTAGATCATACTAATCTTGAAATTGAAGGGCGTTTAAACGGCGAACGTGTGCAAGGCCAAACATCGTCGGATATGCTCTTTGATATGAATTATATGGTTCATTATATTTCCAAATATTTTACACTTGAGCCAGGGGATATCATTTGGTCGGGCACCATGGGCAGCACAAAAATGATGGTACCGGGGGATGTTTATGAAGTTGAAATAGAAAGTGTAGGTATTCTGAAAAACACAGTAGTTCAAGGAAAATAAATATGAAATTTAATTCACTGTTAATTGGTGTTACTGCCGCAATTACCATGTCGAACATGGCATTTTCAGAAAATTATGTTCGTTATGAGCAAAATGGTATGGTGTTCTGGGGTGAGGTTGTTGGATCAACAATTCATCAATTAGACAATGCGCCTTATTTGAAAGGAAAACGCACCGGAAACATGGTTGAAAGATCGCTAGTTAAATTAAAAGCACCGGTTGACCCGAAGCTATCTTTTATGACCGCCTTTAATTACCGTGACCATACTTTACCGGGGTATGAGCAAGACCCAACAAAAAGACCCGGCCTATTTACGGTACCTGTCGGATCGATCATTGGACCAGAGGATGATCTTGTGCGCCCACAAGGCAGCACTAACTTTCATTACGAGGCTGAGATGGTTGTTGTGATCGGGAAAAAAGCAGAAAGTGTACCGCTTGATGAAGCGAGTGATTATATTTTTGGAGTGACCATTGGAAATGATGGATCTGAACGCGATTGGCAAGCGAGTGACATTCAATGGACGCGCGCTAAAGGGTCGAACAATTTTAATCCAATCGGACCTGAATTAGTTACCGGCCTAGATTACACAAGCTTGGATATAGAAGGTCGGTTAAATGGCAATAAATCGCAAGCGGCTAACAGCGCGGGTATGATTTTTAATATGAATTACATGGTTCATTATATCTCTAAATATTTTACCCTGGAGCCCGGGGACATTATTTGGTCCGGGACTATGGGATCAACCGGGAAAATGGAGCCCGGCGATGTCTATGAAATTGAGCTAGAAGGCGTGGGTATTCTGCGTAATAAATTGGTGCAGGGAAACAAATAAAAAGCTCAGTAGCGAGTAAGAACCTTGTTTATGCCATCAGTGCTTTGGCAGATACATTAACGATAAACGCGATAAGATACGCAAGCCCGAATAAGTAGCCTGCCATAAAAGCGGTCCAGCCCCAGCTGTTTGTTTCGCGCCGCGCTGTGGCGAGCGTGGCCAGACACTGCGGCGCATATACAAACCAGGCCAGAAACGCGAGGGCGGTGGATAATGGCCAAGCGGACTGAAGGACGGTGGCGAGGCTTTCTGCAACCTGATCTTCGGTACCTTGCAGCGCATATACTGTTCCAAGCGCACTTACGGCCACTTCACGGGCCGCCATACCCGGCACGAGGGCGATGGAGATTTCCCAGTTAAAACCAAGTGGTGCAAATATATGTTGCAGTGTGCGGCCGATCATCCCGGCAAAACTATAATATATATCTGCTTCTGGTGCGTCTTTTGGTGCGTCTTTTGGTGCGTTAGGGTATAGTGTTAATGCCCAGAGCGCAATAGCCGCATATAAAATAATCGTTCCTGCGCGTCTTAGAAACGCGCGAACGCGTTGCCATAAACCGAGCAGAATATGACCTATGCGCGGCACTTGATATTTGGGCAGTTCCATTAAGAAGGGTTGCAGGGTGCCTTTTGTTATGGTTTTTTTCATAACGGCTGCGACGATAATTGCGCTGACGATACCGGCCATATAAAGCGCGAAAAAAACCATACCCTGAAGGCCGAAATAACCCATAACGGTATCATTTGGAATAAAGGCAGCGATCATCAATGTATAAACAGGAAGACGTGCGGAGCATGTCATAAGAGGCGCGATCATTATTGTTGTGATGCGGTCACGGTGGTTTGCGATGGTGCGGGTTGCCATTATGCCCGGTATGGCGCAGGCAAAGCTGGAGAGAAGGGGAATAAAAGCACGGCCATTAAGGCCGACTTTTGCCATCAGTTTATCCATAATAAAGGCGGCGCGTGCCATATAACCGCTTGCTTCAAGAACCAGAATAAAGGCAAATAAAATAATAATTTGCGGTAAAAAGACGAGTACGCTACCTACACCGGCGATAAGGCCATCCTGGATAAATCCTCTAAACCAGTTATCCGGTATATATGTTGCTACTACTTCACCCAGAATAGCAAATGATCCTTCGATCATATCCATGGGTGCTTCTGCCCAACTGAATACCGCCTGGAACATAAAAAACAACATCGCAAAAAAGATGATCGGCCCAGCCAGGGGATGAAGTACCACACCATCAAGAATACGGGTCATTTTATGATGACCGCCTTCGGCAATCTGAACTAGTTTAGTGATACGACCGGCTTCTTTTTGCAACGCTCGTGTGGTTGTTTCTGAAAGGGTATTGCTGGTTTTGCTGAACGCGCTGACATCGCGGTCTAAAAATTCCTTCAGCGCACCGACGCCACTTTTTCTAACGGCAATTGTTGTGATAACGGGAAGACGTAATTCTTCGGATAGCCGACTTACATCAATTTCTATGCCGTCACGTGTCGCCAAGTCGTGCATATTAAGGGCGACAATCATCGGCAGGCCGAGTGCTTTTAATTCAAGCACCAACCGTAAATGAACACGAATATTTGAAGCATTAATAACGCAGATAAGGACCTCAGGCTGTGCTTCATTTTCATGTACACCGGTAATTATTTCGCGACTGACTTTTTCATCTAAGCTTCGGTCATTAAGGCTATATATACCGGGCAGGTCAATAATTTTGATTTGGTGGCCCCCCTCGGTTGTTACTGTCCCTGAGCGGCGTTCAACAGTCACCCCCGGATAGTTGGCGACTTTTTGATGGCTGCCGGTTAGGGAGTTGAACAGCGAACTTTTTCCTGAATTTGGTGCGCCGATGAGAGCCGCGTTTAACGGGTTCATGATTTTATTTCCTCATCCAGAATGATGGCATCGGCTTCTGCGCGCCTAAGCGCGACAGTCATGTTTCCAATTTTTACAGCGAGGGGATCTTTTCCGATCGGACCTTGGTGAAGGAGCTCTACAGCTAATCCTTCCTCAAAACCAATTTCCAGTAGCCGATCTTCTAGATCGGCGGCAAAATCATTATCAACAATACGGCTTGTGTCGAAACTCTGAATTGTCGCGGTTTCGCCAATTTTCAAATCAGTTAGATATTTTGTCATTATATGCTTTTATTAATTATCATTCTTAATATCATCTAGTCATAGACGATTCTAATAATCAAGGAAACAAAATAATCGTTCAAAAATAAAAGGGCCCGCCAAACTTAAAATGTTAGCAGACCCTCAGTTATCTTAATGGAGTATGTAGAGTTATTCAGTGTCGAACTTAATCCCTTGCGCCAACGGTAATTCGGTTGAATAATTTACCGTACTTGTCATGCGGCGCATGTATCCGCGCCATGCATCCGAACCACTTTCGCGGCCGCCTCCGGTTTCTTTTTCACCGCCGAAAGCACCACCGATTTCGGCACCACTTGTACCGATATTTACGTTGGCGATGCCGCAGTCACTTCCTGTTTCAGAAGTAAATGTTTCTGCTTCCAATATATTTGTTGTGAATATGGCCGAAGATAAACCTTGGGGTACATCATTTTGACGGAAGATTGCGTCGCTAAGGTCACTATATTTAAATACATATAGAATTGGGGCAAATGTTTCTGTTTTAACATTGTCCACTGCACCCTTCATTTCAACAAGAGCTGCATTCACATAATAAGCATCGGGATATTCTGTTTCCAGAGTGCGTCCGCCACCGGTTACTTCGCCGCCGTTACTTTTTGCCACTTCAAGGGCTTTTTCCATATTGTTGAAGCTATCTTCATCAATTAATGGACCCATTAATGTGTTTTCATCAAGGGGATTACCAATAGAAACACCAGAAAATGCTGATTTGATCCGTGGAATAAGATCGTCATATACATCCTCGTGAACGAATAGGCGGCGCGTAGTCGTGCAGCGCTGACCGCATGTGCCGACGGTTCCAAAAACGATGCCCTGAAACGCCAGGTCAAGGTCGGCGTTTGCGGTTACTGTGATAGCATTGTTACCGCCAAGTTCTAAAATAGATTTACCAAATCGTTTAGCTACATTGGCACCAACAATGCGCCCCATGGCAGAACTTCCCGTTGCGCTGATTAGCGGTACGCGTTCATCCGCTACTAATATCTCACCTATGTCTCTGTCACCAGTAAGAATTTGTGAAAGCCCTTTTGGTGCATCGTCGCCGAATTCGGCACATGCCATATCAAAAAGTTTTTGACAGGCGAGAGCGGTTACAGGTGATTTCTCGGACGATTTCCAAATTGTCGGGTCACCACAAACCAAAGCAAGAGCCGCATTCCACGACCAAACAGCAACCGGGAAGTTAAAGGCACTAATGATGCCGACAGGTCCAAGCGGTTGCCATATTTCCCGCATTTTGTGCAGCGGGCGCTCAGACACTATTGAAAGGCCGTGCAACATGCGGCTCTGGCCAACGGCAAAGTCACAAATGTCAATCATTTCCTGAACTTCGCCCAGACCTTCCTGGTAAATTTTACCGCATTCCAAGGTAACAAGTGAGCCAAGAGCTTCTTTCTTGTCACGAAGAATATTTCCCAATATGCGCACAAGTTCGCCGCGACGTGGTGCAGGAACATTACGCCACGTTTTAAAAGCTTCTACTGATTTTGCGATTTTTGTTTTTGCTTCTTCAACAGTATCCATTTTCACATTGGCAATTTCTGCACCGTCAATTGGGCTGTATACTTTAAGGTTTCCGCCTTTAACGTCGGCATCAGTTAGTCCTAATGCGCCGTAGATTTCTTGTGTGTTCATCATGTTATTTTTCCTAGTTTATTTATTATTTCGAATTTCAGATAAGGTTTTAGCAGGGGTTAAGGCCTGCGGGGCAATGGTTATTTCTATTAAGGTTGCTTTGTCTGCTTTTAAAGCAGAATCAAAAGCAGGGTCGAATTCTTCTGTCTTAGATACTTTTACGCCATTTGTGACCAATGTTTGCACAAGGCATTTTGCCGCTGTATTTGTAGTGATATTTTTCATTTTAATAAATATTTTATCTAAAAAATTAAATTAACGTACGATATATTACGAATTATGAACAAAAGTCAATTAATAATGAACAATATAACTAATTATAATGCAGTTGGAACATTAGCTACGGCATTCTATTGAACTTAGACGATAATATCATGTGACTTTCGGTTTTAATCACACCGTCGAGCATCGCAATATTGGTAAGAACCTCATCCATCTGATGATGATCGACTGTCCGTACCAGTATCATAAAGTTGATGTTGCCAGCAACGGCTGCAAGGCAATCAACCTCCGCCATATTATATAGTGAATCTTCAATTTGCGCAGATTTCTTAGGGTCGCGGATAATTGTGACATAGCACCTTGTGTCATCATTGAGAATATCAGACTTAAGCTTTACCGTGTAGCTATCAATGATTTTATCTTCAAGTTTACTTAACATCATATGAATGGTTGAACGAGCAAGATTAAGTTTGCGGCCAAGTTCCGCAGCGCTCATCCGGCTGTTAATTTTTAACAAATCCAGCAATTGTTTTTCATTTTTCTGTAAATTCATTATTTTGACCTATTTATTATGAATATGAACAATTTACAATAAAAAAATACATAATAAAAGTGTTAATGGACATAATTTACATATTAATGTAACAGTTATAGTTTATCAAGTTAGCGTATAAACCATTTTTAAAAAAGAAAAGCATCAACTATAGTGTGCAAAACTTTATATAATGTAGGTTCCACATGTTAGAAAAAGTCAGTTATCTGGTCATTTCTTTATTGATGACATTATCAACAACTTATCAGATTGCGGCGGCGGACCAAGTGCGTGCCCGTGATATTGGAATAAAGCCGGGAATATTAAAAACGGGTAAGTATAATGCGATTACTGATGTAGCGGGTGTTAAAGTAGGTCATGTTACACTGAGCGAGAATGGCACGGTAAATACCGGGGCTACGGCGATCCTTGCGCACGGAGATAATATCTATCAAAATAAAGTTCCCGCCGCAGCCGTCATCGGTAACGGTTTCGGCAAAATGATGGGTTATTCCCAAATCCGGGAACTGGGTGAAATTGAAACGCCGATAGTGTTAACAAATACTCTAAGTGTGCCAAGAGCTGCTGACGCAATTTTGGACTGGACATTAAATCAGAAGGGAAATGAAGATGCCCGCTCAGTCAATATGGTCGTTGGCGAAACCAATGATGCAGGTCTTAATGATATTCGCGGTCGCCATCTAACACCGCAAATTATTATTGAAGCAATTGAAAATGCGAAATCAGGTGAAGTTGCAGAAGGCGACGTTGGTGCCGGAAAAGGAACTATCGCCTTTGGATGGAAAGGCGGCATCGGTACTTCTTCACGCGTATTACCGAATGACCTGGGGGGATATACCGTCGGTGTCTTAGTTCAAAGTAACTTTGGCGGTATTTTGACGATGGACGGTGTGCCGATCGGTGAAGAACTAAATCAATATTACTTGCAAAATTATGTTGATACTGATGTTGCCGATGGTTCCGTTATGATGATTGTTGCGACCGACGCTCCGTTATCAGATAGAAACTTGGAACGGCTTGCCAGGCGTGCGTTAACGGGACTTGCGCGGACCGGCTCATCAATGACAAACGGCAGTGGTGATTATGTAATTAGTTTTTCAACGGCCCAGTCGGTGCGCCGAACCGCAAAACTTCGTAATAGCAATGCAGCCATTGAAGAACTTCCTAATAACCGCGTATCGCCTTTGTTCCAGGCCGTAAATGAAGCAACCGAAGAAGCAATATATAATTCACTACTCATGGCACAAACAGTGACATCCAAGAATATTAGAACCGGACAAACTAGGACAGTTCACGAACTGCCAATTGACAAAGTACGAGACATCATGAAGAAATATGGTAGATAAGAGATCCGTTGTAATTTGAAGGTTTCTATTAAGCCGCAACTATGAAAAATATTTCCAATCAATCCCTGTCCACCGAAGGTCATGTGAAAGCGGTACTTGGTCCGACGAATACCGGAAAAACCCACCTCGCCATTGAACGGATGCTAGGTCACGCATCTGGCATGATCGGGTTGCCCCTGCGCCTGTTGGCACGCGAAATATATGACCGTATTGTCGCCAAGCAAGGTGCACTTCACGTGGCCTTGATTACTGGTGAAGAAAAAATTATCCCAAAACATGCTCGGTATTTTGTGTGCACCGTTGAAAGTATGCCGATTGAAAGAAAGGTAGACTTTTTGGCGATTGATGAAGTGCAACTTGCATCCGATATGGACCGGGGGCATGTTTTTACCGATAGGCTGCTTCGTGCGCGTGGCCGTCATGAAACAATGCTTTTGGGATCAGAAACCATTAGGCCGCTTATAAAGCGACTTGTCCCGGATGTGGAATTTATCACGCGCCCACGATTTTCCGAACTTATATATGTTGAGCCAAAGAAATTAAGCCGACTGCCACAGCGAAGTGCCTTGATCACTTTTAGCACCGCTAATGTTTATGCTTATGCGGAAATGTTACGCCGGTCAAAGGGCGGCGTTGCCGTCGTAATGGGTGCTCTAAGCCCACGAACGAGAAACGCTCAGGTGGAACTTTATCAGAATGGCGATGTAGATTATGTGGTTGCGACTGATGCAATTGGTATGGGCCTTAATATGGATATTGATCATGTTTCATTTGCCGCCACCTCGAAATTTGATGGCAGGCAGATGCGTGACCTCAATGCTGCCGAACTATCGCAAATTGCCGGACGCGCCGGGCGTTATATGAATAACGGAACGTTCGGATGTCTTACTGAAGGGGCGGATTATCAACATGGTCTTGATCCAGAATTGATATATGCGGTTGAAAACCATCAATTTGCCCCCCTCACCGTTTTGCAATGGCGAAATGTTTTTCTGGATTTCACGCGGGCAGATACGGTGATTCGGTCGTTAAATGCTATTCCAGAACGATTTGGCCTGACCCGTGCACAGGAAAGACTGGATTTGCAGACATTTAGAAATTTATCTGAAAATGGTGAGATCAAACCTAAGTTGGGCGGTGCTGCGGCGGTAAAAACATTATGGGAGATATGCCAGATCCCTGACTTTAGACAAGTGTCTGATGATGAACATGCAAAATTATGTGCAAGTATTTTTCGGCAGATTTCAGCGGATAACGGGCTAATTCAAGAAGACTGGTTTGCTAACATGGTAAAGCCGCTTAATCGAATGGACGGGGATATTGATACGTTGTCTGCACGGATTTCTCATGTCCGTACTTTGACCTATATATCCAACCGAAATGATTGGTGTGAAAATCAAAAATATTGGCAATCGACAACAAGAGATATTGAAGACAGGCTATCAGATGCGCTACATGAACGGTTGAGACAACGATTTGTTAACAAACGCACGTCGATATTAATGAGGGAATTACGCCAAAAGGGAAAATTAATGGCAAATATAGAAACAGACGGCAGTATTTTCGTCGAAGACCATTTTATTGGCACTATAGAAGGCTTTCATTTTAAAGAAGATGAAGGGGCTTTTGGTGAAGACAGTAAAACGTTGAGAAGTGCTGCTAACAAGGTTCTCGCAGAAGAAATTAAAAAACGTGCGGAGGAATTTAATACCGTAGAAGACGGAGAAATCAGTCTTATTTTTGGCGACCCTCTAACCAGGAGCACCATGAATTGGCGCGGTATTGTTGTTGGACGCATTGCGAAGGGAGCAAGCATTTTAACTCCCAAGGCGATTGTGCAGCCGACACCAATCCTTCAAGGTGACGAATTAAATATAGTGCAAGCAAGGTTGGATAGGTGGCTTGACGCACATATATCAGAAACCTTAACACCGCTATTTGCCTTACAGGAAGCGGTGAATGGTGCCAAAGATGAAGAAGGTAACGAGCGAATAAATGGCATGGCGCGGGGGATTGCCTTTCAAATGGTCGAAAAGCTTGGTACCATTCCAAGGCGGTTAATAGCAAAAGATTTTAAAGAAGTAGACCGCGAAGGTAGATTTCAGATTAAAAAGTTGGGGGTGTGGCTTGGTGCAACGAGCCTTTATATTCCTACATTACTCAAACCGGCCCCGGCTCAGCTGCGGCTCTTACTATGGGCACTTTATAACGATCAGGATAATCTACCCGATATACCGCCAGCGGGGCTTTGTACTATAAAAGTTGATCAAAAAGCCTCACGGATATTCTATGAGGTTTCTGGTTATCGCGTTGTTGGCAAAAATGCTGTTCGTCTTGATATGCTTGAGCGGCTCGCAAATGCGGCGCGCGAAGTTTCAATGAAGGGCCCTTTTGAAATGGATGCTGATTTGATGAGCTTAGTCGGCACAAGTGGAGACGATTTCATAGAAATAATGAAGTATCTTGGCTACATTACTAAAGAGGTTGAGGCTGAAGAAGCTGAAGAAATATTAGCGAAACGGGATGATGTTAGTGATGACAAGAAAAATGACGCAAAAGTGGATTTAAAAACTGAAACGAAAAGTGATGTTGAAGAAGCCATTGCGACTAAAGATGAAAGCACGCCGGATACTGCGGAAATAGCTGACGCAGCCATAAGCGATAGTGATGGCGAAAATGTAGCAGTAGAAAGTAAGTCTAAAGCGGATAAATCGGAAGATATTGAAAAATCAGAGAAGGTAATTTTATTTTTTCATCAGCCTGAAGGACTTCGTAAAAAGGGCAATAGAACATCTAGTCAGAAACCCCGTAGACGCGAAAACAAAAAATCCACAAAAGAAAGCAAAGCCGCTCAGAATAATAAGGTCGTTAGAAACAAAAATAAGAAACTGAAAGCAAACAACGTTCCACTTGACCCGGATTCACCGTTTGCGGCACTTGCGGGTCTAAAAGAACAATTAAAAGGTAAAAAGTAAATGCCGGAAGCCAGGCTTTCCCAACGCATAGATGTTTGGCTTTGGCACGCACGGTTTTATAAAACGCGGTCTCTGGCTACAAAAATGATACGTGGCGGCAAAGTGCGTTTGAATGGAAATCTTTGTAAAAAGGCAAGCTCTTTGATTGCCTGTGACGATATTCTTACATTTATACGTTCCGACGAAATATTAATTGCTAAAATTCTATCAATCGGCACCCGCCGCGGACCAGCACCTGAGGCACAATTGTTATATGAAGATTTAACACCACCAAAGGAAGAATATAAACAAGATACCAAAGATGTGGTTGCCGCGCGACCACGAGGTTCGGGTCGTCCGACGAAAACCCAGCGTCGTGCCATTGATAAATTGATGAATTGATGAATAAATAAACAGATATTTCCACTATTAATTTAATTATGATTCGTGCGATAAGCAACTTTTTATTAACCATTATTTTCCCATAAAGGGACAGAATTCGGAAACCTTTACCTTAATATATTGTTTTCTTTATTATCAATAAGTTAATCAGAAAAAACTATAATTAAAGTAGATAGTGTGACTATTTTATCTCAAAATAAACACAAATTTTCTGTTATATTTTGACCCCTAATTTTGATTATGTTAAAATCAAATCAGAAGAGTGGACTGAGTGGCTCTGATAAAACTTAAATAATTATATCTCGAGAATTGAATAATACTCAATCCTTGAAAATATTAAATGTAACCTAAATAATCTTGTTTTTTTGACAAGAAGTTATTGAAGAAGAGTATAAGAGTATGATCAAAAAAATAGCAGTATTAACGGTAGCAGCAGTTACCGCTACTACCTTAATGAACGCACCCTCCCAAGCAGCAACGTTGGATTTTACGAAAGACACATTCATCGGTGCGAGTGGACCGTTTGCAGGGACTGGCTATACTATTTCAGTTGTTGGCGGAACATTATCTACTAATCAATCTCAAGATGGCAATACTTGTGTTGGCCTCGATTGTATTAGGGATGGTATTGGTGTAAGTGACGGCAATGGAAATCAGGATGATGATGATGAGATATCATCACGTAACGGCCAGTCGCTTACCATTACTTTTGATACTGCAATCAGAATTACGGGGCTTGCATTTTTAGATTTATTTATGGATGACGAATCTAATAATCGTGAAAAAGCCCATGTGGCATATACGGGTGGGTCTATGGATTTTCTTGCTGATCCTAACCAGGTGCGGTTTGATGGATCAAGCGGATTTTTAAATGTAACCGGCCTCAATCTCTTTACAAGTTTTTTAACATTCACCGTTGCCGATGGCATTTTGCAAGGTCGTGAATATGGTGATTATGCGCTTGCCAGCGTTTCCGCCGTGCCTTTACCGCCGGCGGTTGTTATGTTCGGTGTTGCACTTAGTGGTGTTGGTTTCATGGCACGTCGCCGCAGAAAAAGCGGTTCGAATACGAGAAGCGGTTCGAACATTCAATAATTTCCAAAATGCGGATTTTTCGCATCCGAATAATAAAGATCAATTAAATGCCGAATTATAAAACTGCTTAATGTAGTATTTGATAGTTCGGCATTTTTGTATCTAATGGCTACCAGCAATAATGATTCGGGGCATAAAGGAGTTGATCGACAGGTTGGATTTGCGTCATGCTAACCGTTAAATAATTTAATTTTCATAGACGTTAACCATGGCAAATTTGTATTTTCAATCACTTAGAACGTATAGAAGAATTAGACTTTAACCATATTAATATATTAGGCAGGTTTTTGTTAATATATATGCTCTAGTTTTTGATGCAACAGGCACTTTCTGGTACTTTAATTGAGCTAATAGATTTGTATTTTGAAGCGGTCATTCACTGTAACGTGTCTTTAAAATTAATTGGATATAGGGTAAATGAGTATGAAAAACAGTTTAAAGAGTTTTATTGGGGCACTTGCATTTTCTTGTATGTTTGTTTCAAATTCCGGCGCAGAAACGCTTGATTTTACAAAGAATCCTTTTGTTGGTAGTAGTGGCTCCTTTGCTGGCACTATATATACTATCACCGCAATTGGCGGTTCTTTATCCTGGGGCCAGAACGAGGATGGCGGCAGTTGCTTTGGCTTGGCTTGTCAGAAAGACGGACTGGGTGTTGATGATGATGAAATCAGTATTGGCGATGAGCGGATTAGAATTCAATTTGATGACTTTATCACTATTTCCGGTTTTGCATTTTTGGATCTTTTTACCAGTACAAATGGAAACATGCATGAAAGAGCAGTTGTAGAATATGATGGCGGCTCAACATTTTTCGATAGTCTGGACGATGAAACACCAAACGGGGACAGTGGTTTTAGAATGGTTACAGGACTGAATATATTCACTAACTTTTTAGTATTTTCCGCTGGTGGATTGAACGATGATGTCGGTGTTGACGATTACGCGCTTGCCGCAATAGTGTCACCTGTTCCGATTCCTCCCGCATTGTTGATGTTTGGCGCAGCACTTGGCGGTATCGGGTTTTTAAGCCGCCGCCGCAAATTTGTTCGTGAATAATCAAGCTACTTAAATTTTAAAGAAATTTGTAATCTTACATTAAACTACTGTTAATTGAATGACATTATAATACTTCACAACAGTTGAGGATATTATTGTGGCATTTCTTTTTAAAACATTGTTTTTTTGTGGACTGGTTACTTTATCAGTATCGTTTTATGGAGACGATTTGATTAGAATTATCAATCAAGGGTCACTTCCCAGCAAAAGCAATAACTCAAACAGTTCATCGTCCAATGCAAATATAGTACATACTCTAAAAATTCCCAGACAAAATGATGGTCATTATTGGCTGGACATGAATGCAAGTGGTAACAATATCAGATTCATTGTTGATACCGGCGCAAGCTATGTAACATTAAGTCACCGGGACGCAGAACAATTAAACCTCCATTTAAGTGAAAATGATTATGATGTTCCGATGAACACTGCGGGCGGACTTACGACCATGGCAGCGGCCAATATCGATGTGTTAACTTTTGGGTCTATTGAGCTTTATGACGTAAAAGCATTTGTCGCAAGAGAAGGCATGCTAAATGTTTCATTACTCGGGATGAATTACCTGAATCGGTTAGATCGTTTTGAGTTTCGCGATCGGCAGCTTATTTTTGAACAATAATAGAAGAACAATAATATATATTGACACTGTAAACATTATTTCTAAAATAGCGTCTGGGGAATAATGTTATAGTTGTAATGAATATTAAAAAATCTACATATCATCATGGAAACTTGCGTGAAGTATTAATATCTTCTGCCCTTGAAATACTTAAAGAAGGAACGCTGCAAGATTTAAGCCTTAGAGCACTGGCCCGCAAGGCTGGTGTATCACAGACGGCACCTTACAGACATTTTGAAGATAAAGAAGCTTTGATCGTTGTTTTAATGCAGGAAGGTTCAAGCTTGCTTCAGGACAGTATGCGTGTTGCGTGCGAAAGTTCCGATGGACCCGTCGACCAACTTATCAATCTCGGATTGGCATATTATGATTTTTCTCAGCAACATCCGGCTCACTTTAGATTGATGTTTGGTGGAAGCCTTGAATGTAAGGAAAAATACTCTGAACTCGTCGAAACAGAGCAAAAAGGTGGTGAAATTGTTAGATTTGTTGTTAATGAATGTATGAAACTACCACACGCGCCGGAAATTTCACCGGATATAGTGCGTTTAACATGTTGGTCTCTGGTGCATGGCCTCGCCAACCTTATTTTAAACGATGTTATTCAAGATGATATCTTGAAGGGTGATGATAAAAGAACGGTTGTAAGCCAAGCTATATCCTTTTATACAAGATCAATGTTTGAGAAGTAAGCCTCAATAAGCATAAACAATTCAATCAAGGGTAATATGTTCAGTGTCTATTTTTGCAAAAATTGGAACCTTATTTAACGACGATGAAATTTCAAAGTCAGCTATCAAATCTAATGAAGTAGATGCAGAGAAATTGGCGGCAGCGGCTTTGATGGTTGAAGTGGCGGTTCAGGACGGCGATTTTACTGATAAGGAAAGACAAGCCATAGAGCGACTTTTGATAGAAAAACTAGATCTATCGCCCGACGATGCTAAAGAGTTACTTAGTCAAGCAGAAGAAAAACAAAGTCAATCTATTCAGATTTTATCTTTTACACGGGATATAAAAAATCATTTTGATGATGAAGGGCGCGTCAATATTATGGAAATGCTTTGGGGGATTGTTTTTGCGGACGGGCAAGAAGATAATTACGAAAGCAATCTAATGCGCCGCATTGCCGGGCTGTTATATATTTCGGATAAAAAGAGCGGTGAATTACGTAAAAAAGTAATGCAAGAGAATAATCTATTATAAATTATAATTATAGATTTGACGTAATTCAGAAAAGTGCTATATGCAAATTATAAGTAAAATAATTTATATTTCGCCAATTGTGTAAATTAGGAGAGCTCGATGACATATGTGGTCACAGAAGCATGTATTAAATGTAAATTCACAGACTGTGTTGAAGTCTGTCCTGTAGATTGTTTTTACGAAGGTGAAAACATGCTGATTATCAACCCCAGCGAATGTATTGACTGTGGGGTATGTGAACCTGAATGTCCCGCCGAAGCCATTCTTCCCGATACTGAAGATGGTATGGAAAGGTGGGCTGACCTTGCGGAAAAATATGCAGATGATTGGCCCAATATTACAGAACAGAAAGATCCTATGGAAGGCGCAGATGACGTCATATCCGAAGGTGACAAATTTAAAAAATATTTTAG
Source organism: Emcibacteraceae bacterium (assembly GCA_021774795.1). Classification (GTDB taxonomy): domain Bacteria; phylum Pseudomonadota; class Alphaproteobacteria; order Sphingomonadales; family Emcibacteraceae; genus Pseudemcibacter. The sequence goes on from JAJFIR010000031.1 coordinate 487,818, forward strand.
TGAAAATCCTGGCGAAGGGTCGTAACAAGCGCAATAATTGCTATAAACTCCGTGCTTCATAAGTAATGCTTTATATTGCATATGATATGCGGGGTGTTTTTTATGTGAATTTTATGTTACACTATACGCTATAAAACATGATAGTTTAACAGGGATTGACATTAACGTACTGATTCTGAAACAATTTTAAAAAATAGTCATTAGGTTTAGTAAAGCGAATAATAGCTTTGGCTAGGCTTTTTTGGAATTTTTTAATATTGTGCATTTGCAAAACAGCTTTCTGTATTCCCGTTCCAACTGTCTTGGATTATTTTTATATTTAATAATGAGAACTCTGGTTAGAAAATTCTAATTTTATTGATTAAACAGAGTTCGTGTGGAGAGAGTTTTAATGGCTAAATCTGAAAAATTGGAATTTTCCATCGATCAGAATATCGTTTACCCTAAGCACGGTGTGGGCAATATTACTGGCATTCAAGTACAAGAAATTTCAGGAATGTCTATCGAGTTATATGTAATTCGTTTTGAAAAAGAGAGAATGACATTAAGAGTGCCTACCGACAAAGCGGTAAGTGTCGGGATGCGATGCATATCCGATAAGGACACTATGGAAAAAGCGTTTGTTACGTTAAAAGGTAAGGCACGGATCAAGCGTACTATGTGGAGCCGGCGTGCACAGGAATATGAGACAAAAATCAATTCTGGCAGCATTATTTTCCTCGCCGAAGTTGTTCGTGATTTATACCGTAGCGGCGACCAATCCGAGCAATCCTATAGTGAGCGACAAATTTTTGAAGCCGCTATCAGTCGGTTGGCACGTGAAGTGGCGGCAGTTGAAGAGATTTGCGAAAAAGAGGCCCTGATAAAATTGGAAAGTGTATTGTCGCCGGAAATAGCGGCTTGATTACCTTGTTCAGAGAGTTACAGAAAAAAGCCCGTTTCAGACGGGCTTTTTTGTTTCATAACGCTAATATACTTGTTAAGTCTATTTCTATCATATGATTACGCGGGACAAAATATTTTATGGACGAGAATGCATTATCTAACATGGACGACAGCCGATACGGCATCTTAAAGAATGCCATACGGGTTTGGGCTATTGGCTCAATTCATGGTGAGGTAGGCTTACTTCGTGATGTGCATAAAGGTCTTATTTCGAAATTTCGACGTGGCGACAAACTCGTATATTTGGGTAATTACTTTGGTGATACAAAGCTTAATAAAGATACGTATGATGAATTATTGCGTGCGCGCCGTCAGTTGATGTCTTTACCGGAAGTATTTATGCCGGAAGATTTTGTATATCTTCGTGGTGCACGCGAAGAGATGTTTTTCAAATTGCTACAATTGCATTTTGCACCTAACCCTGTTGAAGTGATGGACTGGTTGCTTGATCATGGTATGGCAAGCTCGATAGCTGCTTATGGTGAAAATGAAGTAACGGCGCGTGCTATTGTTCGTCAGGGTACGATGGCGTTAACAAAGTGGACGAATGGAATCCGCCGGCAAATACAATCTTGCCCCGGACATATCGAATTAACAAGCTGTCTAAAAAGAGCTTGTTTTACATTCGACGGAAAGCTTCTTTTTGTTCATGCAAGCGTTGATGTAAGCAGACCACTTACAATGCAAAAGGATCAGTTCTGGTGGGATAACGGAAATTTTGATAAAATTGACCAAAAATTTTCTGAATTCTCGAAGGTCATAAGAGGATATGATCATTCTAACAGCGGGGTTGATTTGGAAAGCGAACATACCGCGACGATAGATGGTGGCTGCGGTCGTGGCGGTTGGCTGCAAGCGGTCTGTTTTTCACCAAACGGCGATAAGTTGGACGAAATAGCTACTTAATTCCCCTTTCATTTGAACCGTAACAGATTGTTTTTGAGACGAAAAAGCGAAAATTTGAGACTAAAGGCGAATTTGCCTCTGGCTCTGGACGCTCTAGTGAGGTATTTTATAGTCAGGAAGATATTTTGATAATAATAATATTCAGAAGTTATATAAAAAATGATGCCTTTCTGAATGATAAATATTAAGAGCGTTATAATGAACACGTTTAAATTATGGGCCACTACGGCGATATCAATGATATTGTCTGGTTGTGCATCACTTCCTGTCGACGACGGGGAACTTGCAAACTTTGTTAATATCGAGCCGCAATGGCAGGCACGTGAAGGGGTAGCCTTTTCTGTAGAAAATGGCTGGCTTGATGATTTAAAAATTAATGGACTTAGCAAATTTGTTGATGAAGTGCTGCTTAACAACCCGAATTATAACGAGGTTGCATTTCGTATGAGGGCGGCTGGATATAATGCTGACGTAGCAGAAGGGAGATTGTTACCCCGGGTAAGTGGTTCGACCAATGCTTCACGAACAGGTGTCGAAAATCCGATCCAAAACACGTCGAATAATTTTACGGTTGGACTTAATGCCAGTTGGGAAGCGGATGTGTGGGGAAAATTATCCTCAAGTTCCGCGGCCGCGCGCTCAAACTATGAAGTCGCTGAGCATGATTATTATGGTGCCCGTCTTTCCCTTGCGGCGCAGGTTGCCCAAGGTTGGTTTGACGTAATTGAAGCCAAACAGCAGTTGGATTTGGCCACGAGAACAGTTGAGAATTTCGAGCGTACGACAAATATAATTAATAACCGTTTTAAACGCGGTCTTACCACTGGCCTGGATTTGCGCCTCTCAATTACTAATCTGGAAGCTGCGAAAGCGTCTGAAAAACAAAGAGAAGCAGCCTATAGACAAGTCATAAGGCGAATAGAGTTGTTGGCAGGTCGTTATCCGTCCGCCATGATGAATATTTCAGGTGAAATTCCTGACAATATTATGGAAATACCAACAGGCGTCCCGCTGGATATTCTGGAGCGTCGGCCGGATTTACAAGCTGCGAAATCAAGACTTTTTGCCGCAGGATACAGGACGCAAGCGGCTGAGAAAGCGTTGCTCCCAAGCTTTTCCATTACAGCCAGCGGAAATAATTCTTCTGAAGAATTTGGAGAGCTTTTGAAGTTTGACAATGTTTTCTGGAACCTTGTCGGCGGTATCACACAGCCAATTTTTCAGGGTGGTCAGTTGCGCTATGCTGCCAAAGCGGAACAAATGAATTTTGAGGCGCAGAAACAAAATTACGCACAAACCTTACTGCGAGCCTTTAAAGAAGTTGAAGATGCGATAGATAATGATAAGTCATTGGCGGCAAGAGTTGATCACACGGAACAGGCGGCGCGTAACGCGGTAGCAGCGGAGGAAGTGGCACTTGATCAATATTCGCAGGGATTAATTCGAATATCAACTCTTCTTCAATCACAACGTTCAAGCTTGACGCAGCAAAGCCAATTATTAAATATTAAGAAACAAAGGATTAATAATAGAATAGCACTTTATTTGTCACTTGGTGGCGATTTTACAACTCAAAACACACCCGGCAATCAAGAAAATTCTGTCATTGAAATTAACGAGAACCGGGTATCTGAAATAATGCCCTCTGGTAGCGACGAGGTAACTTCATGAGTGTTGTTCGTAGATTCGCGCCAGGTCTTATTGTCATTGTTGTTGCCGCTTCAATCAGTGGTGCGATATTTATGCTAAAGCCAGAACCGGAAAGCACCGCGTTAAAAATTTTGCCGCGTACCATTCGATCTGTAGTTGCTGAAACATCAGATATCCAACTTTATGTAGAAACTCAAGGCACAGTCGCTACAAAGCAGGTGATTGATCTTACGCCGCAAGTGGCTGGCGAAATCATATATGTATCTGAAAGTTTTGTGGCCGGCGGACGTTTCGAAAAAGATGAAATAATCTTAAAAATCGAACCGCGTGATTTCGAACTTGCTGTAACGATTGCTGAAGCGAGGGTGGCGGAAAGCAGACAACGTGTCATGCAGGAAGATGCTGAAGCTGACCTGGCTAAATCTGAATGGGAAGAGCTGGGTACAGGCGAAGCCAGTGACCTGACATTAAGAAAACCACAGCGTGAAGGCGCGTTGGCAGCATTAAAATCTGCACAGGCAAGTCTCCTGCAAGCAGAACTGGATTTGCAACGTACGGTCATTCGCGCCCCTTTTTCGGGCCTTTTAACAGAGAAAACAGTCGATCTAGGCCAGTTTCTCAACCGCGGCGCGAAACTCGGTAAATTTTATTCGACAGAAATTCTCGAACTACGCCTGCCACTCACCAATCGTGATATTGCGCAATTTGACTTAAGCGGCCTTCTTACGGGCAACAAACAGTATAATGTCCGCCTAACGGGTACTTTTTCTAACAAACAAAGTACTTGGCGGGCGCGACTTGTCCGCTCTGAAGGGGTGATTGATGTTAATAGCAGAATATTATATGTGGTGGCTGAGCTGAGAGGCGATGAGCTTTATTCAATCGAAGACCGGACACCAATAACAATTGGACAGTTTGTAAGTGCGGAAATAGAAGGGCGCGCATTGAAAGATGTTGTTGTTCTTCCCCGCGAAAGTTTGCGTCAGGGAAATCAAGTCCTTGTGGTCGATCCGGATAATAAGCTCCGCACTAAAATGGTCGACGTACTTGAAACTAATAGTCAATATATTGTGGTGGCATCCGGCGTTGAAAATGGTGATATTGTTAATCTATCACAGTTGGGGATAAGTGTTGACGGCTTACTCGTCGAAACGACAAATCTGCCGAATATAATGGCTGGATCAGCTTCACGGAATAATGCCTCGCTCATTGGGGAAAATGATAATGACTAGTTTCGTCAAATGGTTTGTTAAAAATCCGGTTGCCACTAATCTCATCATGCTTGTTATTCTCTGCGTTGGAGTATTGGGTTATATCAATGTTGGAAAAATAGCCTTTCCCAGTGCAGCTATGGATATCATTAACGTTAGCGTGCCTTATCTTGGTGCTGGCCCAAAGGAAGTAGAAGATAGAATTGTAATACGTCTCGAAGAAGCAGTATTTGATGTGCGCGGTATTAAGCACCTTACGGGACGTGCAAGCGAAGGCGTTGGCTCAGTTACGCTGGAAATTGAGGAAGGTGAAGATGTCGAGAGCATCCTAAACCAGGTTAAAGCGCGCGTTGACGCAATTAACACTTTTCCAAGTCTCTCTGAAAGACCAATTGTGTCTCGTTCTTTTGCTCAGATGGATATTATTAATCTGGCGATCTTTGGTGACGCGACGGAATATGAATTAAAGGAGCTTGGCCGGACAATTCGCGACCGCCTTGCGCAAATACCCGGGGCCGCCAAGACCGCTCTTGATGGAGACCGGAGCTACGAGGTTTCTGTTGAAGTATCCGAACTTCAACTACAAAAATTTAATCTGACATTTGACCAAGTTTCTAATGCAATTTCAAAATCTTCGACAAATTTACCTGCCGGGAAAGTGGACAGCACTGCTGGCCAAATTCAGATCGTGACCCGTGGGCAAGCTTATAATAAGCAAGATTTTGAAGAAATTGTTGTGTTACAAAATTCCGACGGCACACGGGTCTTGCTTAAGGATGTGGCATCCGTTATCGATGGCTTCACAGATGATCATTTATTGCTCAGATTTAACGGTAAAACTGGATTATTCTTATTCATCAGATCAGAAACAACGCCTGACGTTGTTAAATTAAGTGCCGAAATTAACCGTGTATTAGAGGAAGAAATTATCCCCGGATTACCGGACGGTATTGAAATCAGCAATTGGTTTGATACTTCCGAGCATTTTGAGAGCCGTCTCAATATGTTGATGTGGAACGGAGTTACCGGTCTGGTTCTTGTATTTTTTGGTTTGATGGTATTTTTGACTCCTGCTCTTGCCGGTTGGGTTACCGCCGGTATAGCAATTTCTTTCTTAGGATGTTTCGCTATCCTGCCTTATACAGGTGTGCCGCTTAGCATGATCAGCTTATTCGCGTTTCTGCTTATTTTGGGCATTGTTGTTGATGATGCGATCATCATTGGTGAAAGCGTTCACTTGGAAAATGAGAAAGGCAACGAAGGTGATAAAGGGGCTATCAATGGCGCAGTAAAAGTTGCTAAACCTGTTATTTTCTCAGCCTTAACGACGATGATATTCTTTTCACCAATGCTATTCACTGAAGGGATTATCGGACGTATTATACTTGGCATTCCGGTGGTTGTAATTTTGTGCCTAAGTTTTTCAATACTGGAATCATTGTTTATACTGCCAGCTCATTTGCGTCATTTGTCCGACAAAAAACCTAATGATTTCGCGCGAATCTTCTTAATGTTTATTCCGAATTTCATTTGTAATATTGTTAGTCGCGCAGTTACGGCGGCACGATCGAAAGCTACGAGATATCTTAGCCACTTTATCAAGCAGATATATAGGCCGTTTTTAGATAAAGTGGTGCATCACAAGGGGCTTTCACTACTTTGTATTGTTAGTATGAGCGCCGTAATAATTTCCGTTCACGCCGCTGGCTGGATTAAAGTGACGTTTAATCCTGAAGTATCTATGAACTTCATTCAGGCGCGGGTTCAATTTCCTGCCGGCGCACCTTACGATATAGTGGATGAAGCCGCCTTAATACTGGAGGATAAAGCGCGCGAGCTGGAGCATCAGATTAATGAGGAATATCCGGGTGAAGAGATTTTCAAAGATCTATTAGTCTGGGCGGACGGTAATTCTTCAAGTGCTTCTGCTTTTTTGGTGTTTCAAAATATGGAAGAAAGTAATTTTGATGTTGAGGAATATGCTGGCCATTGGCGTGCCGCAATGCCGCTTATTCCTGATGCTAAAGAAATGTCATTTAATTTCTCCACCACAGGCGGATCGGGTGAAACCGTCAATATAATGCTCAAATCTAAAGACGGTGCCGCCCTGGACGAATTTGCCGAAGAACTTAAAGGTGTTTATGCACAGTATAATGGCCTTTATAGCATAACGGACTCAGGGGATACCGCGAGAACAGAAGCGGTACTTTCCATTATGCCCAGTGCGGAAAATATGGGGCTTACTCTTACGGATCTGGCAAGGCAAGTACGCCAGGCATTTTACGGCCAGGAAGTTCAACGTGTCGCGCGCGGACCGGATACCGTCAAAGTGATGGTCCGATTGCCAAAAGATGACCGCAGATCATTTGACACAATGGATACAATGCGTATCCGCACCGGGGGTGGTAATGAAGTGCCATTTGAAGCGGTAGCGGAAGTGAATTATCAGCGCGCTTATACATCGATAACCCGCACCGACAGGCAGCGGACCTTAACGGTGAAAGCCAACGTTGATAAAGAAACCGGAAATGCAAACGAAATTATTGAGGATATCAAAAGCAAATATACGGCGCAGTGGAATTCAAAATATCCAAATGTCGAAATCAGCTTTGAAGGACAGCAGCGAAGACAACAGGAATTTACGTCGTCGCTAATGGCCGGGTTTGGTGTTGCATTGATTGCTATTTATATTCTTCTTGCGGTGGCATTTAATTCCTACAGTCAACCTATTATCATTCTTACTGCCTTACCGTTTGCCTATATGGGTGGTATCCTTGGGCATTTCTTCCTCGGGATGGATTTTAGCCTGTACTCCATTTTGGGAATTGTCGCAGCGGCAGGTGTGGTGGTAAATGATAACTTGGTACTTCTTGACTATATTAATCAGATAAGAGCAAAAGGCGAAACAGCATTGCGAGCTGTTGAAATTGCGGCGGAAGAAAGGTTTAGGCCAATTTTTCTGACTTCATTTACGACTTTTATTGGATTGGCCCCGATGATGACCGAAACAAGTTTACAGGCACAGTTTTTAATTCCCACCGTAGTGGCATTGGCATTTGGTGTTCTGTTTTCCACTATCGCTACCTTGTTCCTGGTGCCGATTGTTTATCTATACCTTAACGACTTTAGGAAAAATATACTCGGTATCTTTAAAGGTACCAAGTCTGGTGAAGTCGCTGCCGAATAATATTGGTGGTGGGCTTGTTAGCCCACCTGCTTATATTTCGGTAGCAATAACGTCAAGCCGGCTGCAACAGTTAGTATTATGCCGCACGTGGTTAATATATTAACGTATGAGCTAAAAGTTTCGTATGCAACGCCGTATATGACGGGGCCGGTAGATACGCCAAGCAGGAATGCAGAAAATAATAAACCGTATATCATGCCAAAAGAGCCGAGGCCAAAATAGCGCGTTGTCAGATATGCGAGCAAATCCAGCTCAGCACCAATACTGAAGCCAACAAATATCGCTGCAATAAATGCCATACCGCCGCCAGCACCGCTTGCAAGTATTGCGATGCCAATGGCGGATAATAATACACAAATCATTGCCACTCTTGGTGCAAAGTATTTATCAAGCAATAGCCCTATACTTGCTCGTGATACGATAATGGTTATTCCCAATGTAGAAAAAACAAGTGCGGCGGTGGCGGCGTCCATACCCCGATCATTGAGCAACGGCACAAAATGAGGCATTAATCCGTAAAGGCAAAGAGAAAGTAGCACAAAAATCAAATAGAGTAGCCAGAATGTTTTTAGCTTTAAAACCTGGGACAAAGTTAACGTTATATCTTCATCTTGTGTTATCACTTCACCTTCGGTATCACCATCTTGTCGTAAATTCATGTCTGCCGGTTTATTGCGTACCACTAGTAATATAAGTGGCATAGACAAAACCAGTACAATTGCAGCGAGGGCGTAATACCCATACCGCCAACCAAAATCATCAATTAAGTACTGAAGCATTGGCGGCACATAGGTATAACCAAGGCCACCACCGGCCATGGTTATTCCAAAAGCGAGACCCCGCCGTTTGTTAAACCACGCGCTTATGATACGCAAGTAGGAGACGGCTGCGGATCCGGCGGTCAAAGAGCCAATCAGAAAAAAGATAAAATAGAGATGCCAAAGCTCCGAGACAAAAAGTGGAATGGTGGCGAGCAGAGAACCAAAAATTAAAATTGACGGGATTAATATTTCCTTAGCACCGTAACGGTCAACCATTCTGCCGACAACGGGCGTAGCGAAGAACTGGACTACCGTGAATATTAAAAGAGCGAGGCTGATTTGTGTTCTATCCCAGTTAAACTCGACGGATAGTGGTATCATAAAGAGGCTCATAGCCCCGAATGCGAATTGGCCAGGGCTGGCTGAAAAACCAATGATAGAAGCGGCGACGACCCACCAACCATAAAATAATTTGGGAATTTTCATTGTTTTTCCAGTTTTTATTATATTTCCCGTATCCATTTTTTTTAGCACGCCGTTTTAATGACTACAAGTAATCAATAATTGCGCGCCATTTGAAATATTTTAAACTTGCCACATCGTGTTTATATGGTGATGATCAAAATATAGATCGCAACAACAATGAGGGCTGACTTTCAGGGAAAGAATGCAGGAAAATCAATTTCATCTATTTAAGACAAAAAGATTTATGCCACTTTTTATAACGCAATTTCTTGGTGCATTTAATGATAATGTATTCAAGAATGCTCTGGTCGTTTTGATAACCTACGATGTTGGTATTCGTGCCGGACTGGATCCTGCTCTTTTGGTTTTGATCGCGGCAGGTATTTTCATTTTGCCTTTTTTCCTCTTTTCGGCGATGGCGGGCCAATATGCTGACAAGCTAGAAAAATCAGCCATGATCAGTAAAATAAAGCTTGTAGAAATAGTTTTGATGTTGCTTGCCACAGCGGGCTTCTTTATCGGTAACCTCTATTTATTGATGATGGTCTTGTTCTTAACGGGTGTTCAATCGACTTTTTTTGGCCCCATTAAGTACGGTATTTTGCCCGATCATTTGGAAGAATACGAACTTATCGGTGGTAATGGGCTTATTGAAATGGGGACTTTCCTCGCCATTCTTCTAGGTACAATATTAGGGGGGCTGCTCATTCTAACGGACTATGGGATTGAAATCGTTTCATTGCTATTGTTGCTAATGTCAGTCACCGGTTACTTGGCCAGCAAAAAAATACCCGAGGCGCCTGGTGCGGCACCTGACTTAAAGATTAATTATAATTTTTTCAATGAGACAATAAACATAATTGGTAAAGCACATGCGAAAAGCCGGGTGTTTCTGTCGATATTGGGTATTTCGTGGTTTTGGTTATACGGTGCTACTTATCTGGCACAGTTTCCAACCTTTGCCAATGAAGTGCTAGGGTCAAACGAAGAAGTCGTGACATTATTGCTTTGCACTTTTTCAATTGGTATAGGCATTGGATCGCTTATTTGTAATAAGCTGGTGAAGGGAATGGTGACAGCACGATTTGTGCCGCTTGCGTCCCTGATGATGACCATATTTAGTGTTGATCTTTATTTCGCGAGTCTGGATGTGGTAAAGCCGATATTAAGCGTGGTCGGTGAATTAAATGGAGCGAGAGAATTTCTCTCTGAACCAAGAAATTGGCGGGTTGTAGCTGATTTGCTGGGGATCGCTGTGGCAGGCGGTATATATATCGTTCCACTTTATACGATAATGCAAACCGAAAGTGATGTTAAGGAACGTTCGCGGATTATAGCTGCAAATAACATCCTAAACGCATTATTTATGGTCGGGTCTGCCATCGGTAGTATGTTGCTTTTAATGCTGGATTTTTCGCTTCCGGAAATATTTTTGACCATCGCCATCGCAAATGGCTTTGTGGCACTTTATATATGCCAATTGCTGCCGCAAGATTTGGTTCAATCAATTATTCGTGCGATATTAAGAACACTTTACCGGGTTGAAATAACGGGTCTTGAAAATTACCGAAATGCTGGTTCAAAAACAGTAATAATAGCCAATCACACTTCTTTTCTGGATGGGCTTTTGCTTGGTGCCTTTCTGCCGGACACATTAACCTTTGCCATCAATACGCATATTGCTGAAAAGTGGTGGGCAAAGCTTGCCTTTGCGTTCTTTGATCTGTTCGCCATCGATCCCACCAATCCTATGGCGACAAAAGCCATGGTGAGGACCGTTCAGAGCGGGCGACGCTGCGTCATCTTTCCTGAAGGTCGGATAACCATGACGGGGGCGTTGATGAAAGTATATGAAGGCCCGGGCGCGATTGCTTACCTCGCGGGGGCACCGCTTCTACCTATTCGTATTGAAGGCGCGGATAAAACACGTTTTTCAAGACTTAAAGGTATCGTCCGTCAGCGCAGGTTTCCAAAAATTACACTAAACATTCAAGAGCCGGTGATATTTGACGTACCGGAAGGCTTAAATGCGCGTGCCCGCCGCGCGTGGATCGGTCGTGAAATGTATGACGTAATGTCCAATGTCATATTTAACACCAGCAATACCGATCAAACATTGTTCCATGCGTTGCTTGACGCGAATGAAATGCATGGGGGGAAGCATGAAATACTGGAAGATGTCGAGCGCGCGCCAATCAACTATAAAAAACTGATTTTGGGAAGTTTTGTTATGGGGCGTAAAATAGCGCAGGTAACTGAGCACGGTGAGAAAGTTGGCGTTATGTTGCCCAATTCGGTTGGTGGGGTGGTCACGTTCTTTGCGCTGCTCGCTTACGGAAGGGTTCCGGCAATGCTTAACTTTTCGACAGGCCCTGGTAATATGATTACGGCATCAAAAGCGGCTGTGATAAAAACAATATTAACGTCAAAACGTTTCATTGAACTTGGTCAGTTAGAAGAAAGTGCAGAAGCACTAAAGGAGCATGCTCAAATAATTTATCTTGAAGATGTTCGCGAAGCCATCGGATTTAAAGATAAACTATTTGGGTTTTTCGCAGCACTTTGGCCGCATTTTATTCATAATCAATTGGCAAATAAACCAAAACCACATGATGACGCTGTTATTTTATTTACCTCTGGCTCCGAAGGAACGCCAAAAGGGGTGGTGTTAAGTCATAAAAACATTCAGTCCAATCGCTATCAGCTCAGCGCACGTGTGGATTTTACGCCCAGCGACCGCGTATTTAATGCGCTTCCAATCTTTCATTCGTTTGGTTTAACCGGCGGTTTGTTATTACCCATATTGTCGGGTCTTAAAATTTTTCTATATCCGTCGCCCCTTCACTACCGAATTGTGCCTGAATTGGTCTATGATACCAATGCGACCATAATGTTTGGTACAGATACATTTTTGGGCGGGTATGCACGCTTTGCACATCCCTATGATTTCTATTCTATGCGGTATGTTTTTGCCGGTGCGGAAAAACTAAAACCGGAAACCAGAACTCTTTGGGCAGAACGTTTCGGGGTTCGCATATTAGAAGGTTACGGTGCCACAGAAACGTCGCCGGTGCTTTCCACCAATACCGCCATGCAAGCCAAAGGCGGCACCGTTGGCCGCCTGATGCCGGGTATTGAATATAAACTGGAAGATGTCCCTGGTATTGATGAGGGCGGCAAACTTGTCGTACGGGGACCGAATGTGATGACAGGTTACCTGCGTGCCGAAAATCCGGGGGTTATAGAAGAGCCGGAGGATGGTTGGTATGATACAGGGGATATTGTTGAAATTGATGAAGAAGGATATATCAAAATAGCGGGCCGGGTGAAACGGTTTGCCAAGATTGCCGGTGAGATGGTATCGCTGACAGCGGTAGAAGTTGTAGTCGACGGCCTTTGGCCGGATGCCGAGCACGCGGTTGTAGCACTCCCTGACCCCAAAAAGGGTGAACAACTTATTCTTGTGACTACATATACTCAGGCTACAAAAGAAGAGGTGCGGGAAGCCATCAGAGCGGATGGTCATTCCGATCTCCTAACACCAAAAACCATCATATTTGTTGATAAAATGCTGGTACTTGGAACTGGAAAAACTGATTATGTTAGCGTCCGGACAATGATTGAGAACCAGGGGAACGGATAACGTAATTATCGATAATTATTTGTGAGCTATTTTGAGTAAACCCTGTTAGGGTCCGACAAAAGAAAAACAGGGTAAAGCAAGATGGACGAAATAAACGCCAAGAAATCAAAGTTGGCTCTGCTCTATATGGCTATTATTATGGCTTTCGTGTTCTCAGGTTGGAATGCGATGCTCAATAATTTTACTGTTGAAAAAGCCTTCTTTACAGGATCAGATATGGGCGACCTTCAGTCTGTTCGTGAAATTCCGGGTTTTTTAGCGTTTTCAGCGGTGTTTGTTTTATTTTTTATCCGCGAACAAACTTTTGCGACCATCTCGCTGGCACTCCTGTGTATCGGCGTGCTCGTTACAGGGTATTTTCCAACGAAGTATGGTTTGATCGCGACGACTTTATTAATGTCTATCGGGTTTCATTATTTTGAAACCATTAACAGCAGCCTTAGCCTGCAGTGGCTTGCCAAAGAAGACGCCCCTGCATTTTTAGGGAAGGTCATCGGATACGGTTCATTCGCGTCTCTGGTTGCGTATGGAACTATATGGCTTCTCTATACACAACTTCAGTTCGATTACGTTGTTTTATACAGCGTTTTTGGTGCTGTTGGGTTGGCGATGGTTGTGCATCTATGGTGGCTATTTCCAAAATTTGAAACCGTTATTCCGCAGCGAAAGCACCTGTTTCTAAAGAAAAGATACTGGGTTTATTATGTTCTAACTTTTTTGAAAGGTGCTAGAAGGCAGATATTTATGGTATTTGCGGCCTTTTTACTGGTTGAGAAATTTGGTTATAGTCTTGATGAAGTGGTGGCGCTGTTGCTTGTCAATAAAGCGGCGAACTTATTCATAGCCCCTCTCATCGGGAAAATAATTGAAAAAGTTGGTGAGCGCAGAGCCCTGACAATTGAATATATCGGTCTTGTAGGGGTTTTTGTCGGTTATGCGGTGGTTGAAAGTGCGCTGGTGGCTGCCGGTTTATTTATCCTGGATCATTTATTTTTTGCCATGGCCATTGGCATAAAGACTTATTTTCAAAAAATTGCCGATCGCGAGGATATGGCAGCGACAGCGAGTGTTAGCTTCACAATAGATCATATTGCGTCGGTAATCATTCCGGTGACATTTGGTTATGTCTGGATGTATGACCCGTCGCTTGTGTTTTATGCTGGCGCGGGATTTGCAGTCCTGTCTTTGGTTGCATCCAACTTAATCCCGAGATCGCCTGCTCCCGGGAACGAATTTATTTGGTCAGCAAAAAAACGAACTTCTGAAACTATTGTTCCATAACGATGATTTTTAAACGCTGACCATTTGTTAATTTCTGCCCTTCTTTAAGGCCGTTTAGAGCAACAAAACGTTCAACTTTATAGTCTTCAAAAGCCATTATATTTGCAATGCTTTCAATAGTGTCATTTGATTGGACCGTTACAATTCTTAATTTGCGGCCTTTTATCTGGTCGGCTTCAGTCTGGCTGATTTTATCGAAGCTATAAGACATGCGTTGGAGGCTTGCGGAAAGGCTCTCATATTTGGATTGTGGCGTAAGCATAAGGAATTGGTAGGCATTTTCACCTGAATGTTGGATCGCGACAAGCCGCGCAATGTAGTTGACATTGTTGATGGTTGTGGTTGCGTATCCGGTCACGGCATTCATATCGTTCACTTTGATATCCTGAACACCTTCCATCGGTTTTTTGATTTCATAGGCTTCCCAAATCTTTCTGCCGTATTCACGAATTGTCATATCTTTCATACTAGCACCAGAAAAAATGACGACACTGCCTTCTGCGGCACCTGTGCCTTTGGCCAAAACAGCTTCGGCTGAGTTCTGTAATACGTAATTCTCTGGGGCAGTGAATTTTAATTTCATCACGGGATGAACAAACTCGCGTCCTTTAATAACGCCTTGTTTCGGATCATCGCCCCACATCATGCCATCAATGGTATTATAAAATACACTTTGATTGCGGTTGCGCGAATTTTGCGGGATTTGAGTTTGTGATGCGGCACTGAACGCTCTTGTCACCCTGTCTTGGGTATTTGGATGGGTAGAAAAAAAATCAGACTGCACCGGCTCTCCAGCCCGGTCGGCCAGTATTAATTGCAATTTATGGTCGGCGTCGAGCGAACTTAACATATCCGCCGCCGCATACGGATCGTACCCTGCGCGACTTGAATAGCGAACACCCAGTTCGTCAGATTGGTATTCCTGATTACGGGAATAGCTCATAAGATATACTTGAGCACCCTGATTTAAGCTGTTGGCAACGGCACTATCACCGGACGCGACCCCTAAAACAGCGGCACCAAGCCCGGCCAACATTTGATTATTATATCTTTTTGCGGAGTGGCGAGCCGTGACATGTCCGATTTCATGGCCGACGACTGACGCCAAGGCAGATTCGCTATTGACCATAGATAATATACCACGTGTGACGTATACATAACCGCCAGGTAGCGCGAACGCGTTAACAAGTGGTGTATCAAGCACCGTAAAAGTAAATGGATAGTCCTTTAATTCGGAATTGGCGACAAGTCTTTGACCCAAATTATTAACATACTGGTTTACTTTTTCATCCTTATAAGTGCCACCATTTTGTTGCAAAATGCCCGGATGAGCTTCCTTCCCAATTGATAGTTCTTTTGCCGGGCTCATAAAGGGTGTGAAGTCCCGTTGACCAGTAGCAGGGTTAATCGTGGTGCAGCTTTGCAAGAAAAGTGGCATAATAATTAGCAATGCTGTGGAAAGTGACTTATTGTATATTTTAGACCACATTTAATTACTCCCTTATATCTATGACCAATTGTTCCGGATGGGTTAGATTGATGGACGGGCCATTATAATATTTTAGCCAGCCACGAACAATTATATTTTTACCTTTTAAATTAGCCAAATTTATGTCCTTTTTTTCGAACATTTTTTTAACTCGGCCGGACACAACAATCGTGAAGTCAGTCTTATAATCTTCTCCAAAATTAAGATAAGTATTACTTCTTACGGTGGCGACATCAACAACTTTCCCGGAAATTAATTGAAAACTATTGGTAAATCTGCCGCTATTTTCCTGCGGCTTTATTTCGTAAAAATTTAACCTCCAAATGCCTTGTAATTGTTCTTTCGCCTCATTTTCTTCTGCGAGCATTTCATGAACAATGGCTCTATTGTCATCGAAACTATACACGCGTGCCATACCGTTTTTTAGCATTTCACCCTGTATCCAAGTGCCATCATTTAAAAATAGATGCGCTAGCACTCGACCATATCGATCCATTTTTCGCCCGCCGTAATATAACGTCACCTCTTTGTTCAGCACCATATCGCTTAAGGCATTTTTTGCTTCGTAACCAAGGGGCCACTCTTTGAAGTCTTTGCGGCTCAAAGCTATTTTAGGTGACTGAATACCGACAAGGCGTACTGTTATCTTGTTATCGAGAACCAGAGTATCGCCGTCAATAATTTCTACTACTTTCGAATTGAAGAAATCTTCTTTTTCAGGTTTCAATTGGTTTTTGATTTGCTCAACATCATAAGCCAGGGATGATTTCACTTGCCCCAGAAACATCAATATAAAAAGCAAAAATAGTCGCATGCCCTTTATCATAATGGTTCATTAAAAAAGAGCAATAATTTTGCATCACCTCTCAACTATTAAGAAAGATTACGGGCTTGTCTTCCTGCTGAAAATTCAGAAAAAGGTACCCAACTCACGGTCTGACCGTTAGCCCGGCTTAACGTTAGCTCTCCTTTCTTCTGTGGTTCTCAGCCGTTACCGGCATAAATAATGTTAATAATGATTATCAGAACGATTATTAAAAATTAAGGCTTTTATTTATATGGACCGATATTACGGAAATCTATACGATCTAATCTTGGTAATGGGCGAACACTCGATATATTTAACAGGAATTATGTAAGGAATTTGGAATTGATTAGATCATTGATGAACATGATAGCGGCAATAACAATATGCTTTATTGTAACTGCCCCAAACGCATATAGCGCAGATACTAAAGAGGAGTTTTTGAAATTTCAACAAGCGGCTATGGCAAGCAGCGTCGTAAATAAAGATACTACTAATGAATTTTATAAGCGCTCATTCGAGTATTGGATGGCAAATACGATAGCCTATAACGACTCGCCACAAGATTTTAAGGAAATTATGGAACTTTACCATCAGAACCAGGCGAAATACAAACGAGACAGAGCTATAAGAATAGACCGCTTTGAAAGCACAATTGAAAATTATCGAAGGTTTGATAAGAGAAATAGTTTAGCGCAAAATCCAATTCTTTTTGTCGGAAGTTCCAGCATTGTTTTTTGGGAAACATCGCAGTCTTTTCCTGAATATCCAGTTATCAACAGAGGGTTTGGCGGCGCAAGTCTTCCGGAAGTTCTTCATTATTACGATGATGTTATTAAAAAACATAACCCGTCCATCCTTGTGGTATACTGCGATATAGATGTCGAGCGGGGGGAAACACCCGAGTTTGCTGTGAATGCCTTTAAGCAACTGGTAAATAGGGTTGAATCGGATTTTCCTGAAATTGAAATAATGCTGCTTTCAATGAAACCGACGCTTATTGATGATGTGCTTGGCAAGACCGTCAGAAAGAATAAATTTATTACCAATGACCTGCTCGCGGCTTATTGCGCGGAGCAGGAAAACCGCCACTATGTTGATATTACCAGCGTGATGATCGAAGAAGGCGCGCGTTTGAAAGACGAAATTTTTATTGCTGACGGTATGCATATGAATAATCTTGGTTATACATTATGGAACCCGATTATTAAGGATAAAATTTCGAATATATTAAAATAGGGACTAGACAATCTTAATTAATATAATCGCTAATCTATTTGACAAACTTTGATTTAATGATACGGTTTTTAGTTCATAAGTATTGTAATTAAAGTATAGGAGGCATACATGAGCGGCGCACAACCAGTATAATAATAAGGCAAAATAATTTCGTATTTTAAATCAAAATATACATCCCGGATAAGTCGAGTGCGAAACTTGATTTTTCCGGGATGTATTGTTTTGGAGGTTAAATTTATCCGTCAATTTGACAAATATATAAAAAAGGCTACCCTTTTAGAACGATAAATTACAATTTCAATTATGGGAGTTTAATATGAGTGGTGCAAATGACGGCTAGGTTTGCCAAGATGATAATTTTATCATTTAAATAAAAGTATTTATAACAATAGTAGAGGAGAGTCTTATGAGCGGCGGCAATAAAATATAAATCAATAGGAAATCGGTTAAAGAATCGATTCTAAAGCTAAAAAAACACATCCCAAAAAATGTCGAAATTATTTTTCTGATGTTATTGGGATGTTTTTTTATGCGCTACTTTGTTTATAAAGAAATATATTGTATCATTTTAAAACAAGTTTTTAAGGATAATTTAATTTAAGCCTGCTATCTAAAATATCGATGAAAATATAATAACTATATATAAATTAAGCAGAAATCTTTTACGATATGAACAATAATAATCTCATTTTTGTGGATCTTGACGGTACGCTAATCAAAACCGATTTGCTGTTCGAGTCTGCTTTAAAATTTATTAAGAAAAACCCCCTCAATATTTTTCTTATCTTTATCTGGTTGTTGGGGGGAAAATCAAATCTGAAACATAATCTGGCCAACCGTATCGAAATCGATCCGGAAAGCTTGCCATATCAAAATCAATTGTTGGGCTATCTCAAGGAGCGCAAGAGTAATGGCGCATCCCTTATCCTTGCAACAGCGTCCCACGCAAAATATGCGAATAGTATTGCTCAGCATTTGGGTATTTTTGACAACATTATTGCGACGGATGCGCAACATAATATGAAAGGCACCCGCAAACTTGAAGAAATAAAGATTGTAGCAAAAGGGTCCTCTTTTTCTTATGCCGGAGACAACAAAGCTGACCGCCCCATTTGGCAGGCGGCGACAGGTAATATATTTGTTAATGCGCCAAAGTCAGACATTGAGCACGCAAATGCCAACAACAAAACAGAAAAAATAATTGAAACACGTGATGTGCGCCCTTTTAACGCATTTGTAAAAGAAATGCGGCTGCATCAGTGGGCCAAAAATGCGCTAATATTTGTTCCTCTTTTTGCCGCCCATGAATATGGAAATCCGGCATTATTCTTAAACGTTGTTCTTGCATTTATTAGTTTTAGCCTATGTGCGTCAGGTGTGTATTTTCTGAATGATCTTTTGGATATAAGTGCAGACCGTCAACATAAAACCAAGAAAAACAGGCCGCTGGCATCGGGTGATTTATCAATACCCTTGGGTGCCGTTGGTGCGTTGCTGTTGCCCATTGTAGCGTTTCTCATCGCAATAGTATTTTTATCAACCAATTTCGTAATAGTATTGGGCATATATCTTTTAATTACTAATGCGTATTCCTTCTTTTTGAAAACTGTTTCCACAGCTGATGTTATGACATTGGCCGTTCTGTATACGATGCGCGTCGTTGCCGGATCTGCTGCTACAGGCATTATACTATCATCATGGTTGATGGCTTTTTCAATATTTGTTTTTGTCAGTCTCGCATATCTAAAGCGCTATATAGAACTTTCTGCCTTGCAGGGGGATGGTAACCAGACGCATGGTCGCGGTTATTCGGCCGCTGATAGCGAAACGATGTTCGCGCTCGGTATTTCAAATGTAACGGCATCTGTACTGGTGCTGGCATTCTATATAAATGATGATGAAGTGACAAAACTTTATAGCACACCTGAAATATTATGGGCCCTGTGTTTACTCATACTATATTGGGGTAACCGTATATGGGTTGGTGCCCGACGGGGAAAGATATCCGATGATCCAGTGGTATTTGCGATTAAGGATAAAGTAAGTAGGATGGTTGTTATATTATTTGTACTGGTCGCGGTTGCTGCCAAGTTTGTCAAACTTTAAGGGAGTTTTTTAATGTCTTATCTGGTTCTGGGATTAATCCTATTGACGGTTACTTTATCGGCTTGCGCGCAACTGGCATTGAAGATTGGCGTAGAAAAACCACAAATGGCGGCGGCGATGCAGGCAGGCATTGTTGATTCATTAATAGGGGCGATGGTGTCGCCTTTTATATGGGTGGGACTAATAATTTATAGCTTAAGTGTCGCAATGTGGCTTTGGGTATTGGCTAAAGTGGACTTGTCGGTCGCTTATCCTTTTGTTGGGGTTAGCTTTCTGATAACTATGGCTTTTGGTTATTTTCTGCTTGACGAAAATGTCACGCCAATGCGTATTTTAGGAACAGTCCTCATAGCATCAGGGTGCGTACTTGTCGGGAAATCAGCTTAATATAATTAAACGAAAGGTTTAATTCGGTGATCAAGGCATTTTTAAATAGTGAGAAACTAGTGCTGGTTTCACTTTTGCTGCTTGCTTTTGTGCTGCAGTTGAGCACTGTGATCGTCTTAGATCTGGAACAGCTAACTGATTTTGTTGGTTATTTGAATATGGCAACTTCCATGCTCGAAACAGGACATATGCAAGATGGTCAGGGCAATGTAGCATTTTATAGCGCTGGATGGCCGTTATTTCTTGTTCCTTTTTTTGCGCTTTTTGGTTCGACAATGGAAGTGGCGCAATATGTCAACGTCCTTCTGGGAACAGCAAGTGTTTATTTGGTTCATTTATGTACCAAGGAAATATTACCTAATTGGAAATGGGCCGCGGTTTCAACTTTTATTTGGGTAACATACCCACCAACAATTTTATATACAGAATATATTGCAAAAGAAAATCTGATGGTACTGCTGATGCTTTTGCAATTATTGTTGGCTTTGAAATATACTAATAGTAAGAATAAAATTGTTTCTTCAATCTTACTTGGTGTTGTATTTGGGTATCAGCTTATCGTCGGACCGGCGGTGATTCTAACCGGTGCGATCATTGGCATCATAATTCTAAACATTCATCTCAAGAATAATTTCTGGACAGTACTTTATTGGCGGCCTGCGTTCATTTTTCTATTGGCAACATTTATTACATTAATACCCTGGTTGATTTATACGGATAGTGAATTGGGGGAACCAGTGCTGAACACTAATGGTTCGTTCAACCTCTATATAGGTAACAATCCCAACGCAGAGCCATTTTTTATTAATATTGATGAAACACCGATCGGAGATGGCTGGCACGAATTAAAAAATACCCAAGGCGGGGAACTTGGCATCAGTAAATATCTTAAAAAAGAAGCGTTAAATTATATATTTGAAAATCCCGGCCGAACGTTCCTTTTGTCCGTACAGAAAGTTATTTATTTTTGGATGCCGCCCTTTCACGAAGGAAAAGAAGGAAATCAAAGTCTTCTTGAAACTTTGGTCAGGATCGTTTGGGCGATTTCATATTGTATTATTATGTTATTCGCTCTCATTCCATTATTCTTTTACCGTAATCTCAATCGTTCTCATCTAATTCTCTATGGTACAGCACTTATGTATTGCGGCATTCACGCGGCAGCATACGTGATCTTCCGCTACAGGCTACCTATTATGCCTATTATGTGTATTTTGGCGTCGCAAGGTTTATATTACTTATATATTTGGTGGTCGAATAAGAAAGATAATGGTACCACCGAGCTGGCTTAGAAAGTTTTATTTAAGTTCCAGTCATAGGAAAGAAATCTAACTCTAAAGTCACCCGATTTAATTAAATTAATTTCGTCATCAGATAAATTAAGCAGAGATGCGTGTTTAGCGAAATATTCCTTTAGATTATTGATATTTTCGTCACTCTTCTCAAAATCAGAACGGTACCATCTAAATATGGTCGAAACTCTAAGTTGATTATCATCCAGATAATTTTTTTCTTTATCACTAAGAAAATTTCTCATTTGTTCGTTTAATTGATCCTCTAATTTATCACCCTCATAGGCTTCTTGGCGCAGGGCTGGACAGCTAATACTGGCGCAATTAAGGGCAAAATGCACACGAGATTCGTTATACCGATCTGATTTTAATATCAGTTTTTTTTCAATATCGTCGAGCGAAATTTGATTTCCAAATAATGAAACAATGTCTTTACCGAATGCGGTGAAAATAAAATTCCCTAAATCACGAACAGACTCTATATCCGGATACCCCGTTAGAACCAGTTCAATGGTCCAAGCATTATAGGCATTTATCAGAAAAGCCAGCTGGTCGGGTTTTGGCCAACTATCAAACTCATCCTGTGTTATTTTTGCCAGATTGTTACGGTATGTTTCTAGCTTTGCGCGGTCATTAACGAAGCCGTCATAATCAACTTGGCTTGATTTTCCGCCATTTAGCACGCGCACATGTTGATTTAATAAGCTGGTCCATTCACTGTGATTGAAAGTTTGCGCAACGCTGTGGTTACTGACAAATAGCGCGAAAATTAAAACGAGCGGTAATTGATACATATTGGTTCCATTAAACGATATTGATATTAAAACTGATATCATGAATACACTACGTAATGAAATCTGCCAGTAAAATTAACTCACTAATCTGTGATAGGATGAAATCGCCGTTTATCGACCCTAGAATGAGCCTTTAAGCCTGATGCGGAACCTTTTATCAAAATGTTGATCTCTGCTTTCTATAAAACTGATCATACCGCTTGCACGTGATGGATTATAAAGCGTACGAATGCGCCCTTCATTTGCATTTACCAAATTATCTACGGATGCGATTAGGACCATGTTTTTAAAGATTTTATAGTTGATGCTTAAGCTCAGATAAAGACTATCATGGTCCACATCAGTAAGTTGATCGATGGAATGCACTTTGTTTGGCCCGTAATACCAGAATTGAAAACTATAACTTAATCCGTATTTTTTCATATCATGCCTTAAAATTCCGGTTGACGAATAACTTCGCTGATTATTAAAGGCTCTGTCTATACCTGTGAAAGGATCGGCTGTATTTGTGTCAAATAATTCGAAACTTCCGTCTAGGACAACATTTTCGAGACCTATAAATCCAAACCTAAGGCTCGTGCTGATGGTTGCGACGTTTCGTGATGCCTGACCAACATTACCAACACCCGCAATGCCAGGTGCTACTTCCACCAATTCGATATGATCTGATATTTCTTCGTGTTTTAAACTGAGTTTTACGTGACCTTGATCATCCATAAAACGATGCTCGACAGAAGTTTCAAAACCCCAAGCCTTTTCAGGAACCAGATTTTGATTACCCCCAAAAAAAATATTATCTTTGTCGACAGAAGCAGCAAAATCATTAAAATCAAGTTGTGAAATAGTACGGCGAATTGAGAACTGAAATTGGTTCTGCGGGTTTATATCGTAGCGTAAATCGACGCTCGGTTTTATGTAAGAGAAAGCTTCGGATCGATCACGTGTTATACTCATCTGCGAAATTTTTGAATATTCATATTTTAATTCACTATCCAATCGTAGCCTACTATTCATTTGCCATGCGTAATTTATGAAACTATCTGACCTGATTTCCTGCACGATGACCAGTGTATTTGGGTCAAGTCCTGCTTCAACCCTGTTATAGGCTATTTCTGTTCCCAAATTTAATTCACTCCCGCGTGTTGTTTTGTAGGTAATCGACGGTCTTAATATTGCTTCTTTGGCGTTACTGAAGAAAACCGTATCACTGTCATATATTAGCGGGCTTTCAGTTATGAGGGCGTCTCGTTTTTGAATGGTTTTAGCGTTACTTTTGGAATAAAGACCTACAATTTTATAATCCAGATTGGGCGAAAAATTTCCGATATAGTCTCCGCTTACTTCAAAGCCAGGCGTGTCGGTTACAAAGTTTTGAATAGCTCTTCCGCTGGATAAAAAAATGCCGCCAGGAGAATAGTTGATGACATTGCCATTCCAATCCGTCTTTGATTTGCTATTCGTTAAACTGGCATTGAAGTGAATTTGATCATTATTCGCGAGCTTATATGTTGCATTGGCTGAAATAGAACGATCATGAAAATACTGATCACCCCTATCTGTCAGAACACTTTCTGTTATTGCGTTAGAGTTAGTCACCGTATCAATACGATTATAATCGGTAATAAATCCTGATTGCGCGACCTCGACGAAATAACCAAGACGACCTTTGGAGCCGCTATATGATATTGCCCCGAGCGGGAAAAGGCGGCCGCTGGGAAGGATGCGTGATCCGATATCAAAAGTCGCGCTACTGGATGATTTATCTTCCTCCAGGACGATATTCATCATCGCTTCCTGACTTGATATTTTAATATCCGGTGACGCACCGCGAATTATCTCTATTCTGTTTACTTGAGAAATAGATATTCGTCCCAAAGCAGCCTCACTGCTATTGTTTTTTCCAGACAGTCTTTTGCCATTGATTAATATGCCGTCATCATTACTGGTAAATCCACGGGCGGCGTTATCGCGCCGGCCAAGAATGACTTGCCCGCCGGGTATTTTAATAGCGAGATCAAGCGCCGTCACAGCGTTAGTTATATTTGAAAGATATTCTTTATCATAAACAGTGACGCTGCTTTCATTTGCGCCCACTGTTTGTGCGTCGCTAGAACTGGTCGACACTATAAACAAGCCTATGATAAGCACAAATCTTTTCATTTTAAGCACCCAGAAATTATCGACTAATATTCAAATTAATCGTCAGGACTCGTTAATGAAATGCGGTTGCAGGGAAACGACCTTTAAATGCAGTTAAACAGTAAGCTAGTGACTAATTATCCAATATTTGTTGCAATTTTTGACGACCAGATTTGCTAATGGCACGTTCAATTCCGTTTCTTAGGTGGACGATATGTTTTCTGTTTTCGACTTTTTCGATCAACTCAACTTGTTTAATGTTAACGATCGTTGATCTGTGTATACGTAAAAACTGGTCTCCGGGTAGCGACATATCGAAAGAATTTAAGGATTGGCGGACCAAGTAATTATTTGAATTTGTATGCACGCGGCAACAATAATCTTCTGCTTCTATCCAGAGAATGTCCTTGGTCGCTACGGAAGATTGCCTTCCTGTTGTTTTTAAAAGCAGGTAATCCGCTCGCACTGATTTTTCATTATTGTCTACCGGTGAAATACTGAGCAGTTGACGCAAGGCAAATATACCGAGCAACATCCAATAGAACAGAAAATCACATATTGCCCACATGATGAAAAAGAACAGGAATGCTCCATACCGCGTATTGTCTGCTCCGAGGAAAGGGCTAAAATTGCTGCTGATAACAAAAAACCATCCTCCATGAACGACCATCAACATTACGCACGCTGAAATGTGTCTTAATATCCAGTGGAATACTAATTGCTCAACTATTGGGAAACGATGATCCAGGATATTTATAAATTGCCCGAATATCAACCACGGTGACCATACTAGCATTTGCCACCACAGGACATTTATAAAAGAAGCGGCATAAGGCGCATCAAGAACACGTGCATATATTATGACTGAAAACGCTAAAATGATAACGATCGTGCCCAGCAATATAATGTGAATTCGTTTCACTTTATTTATCCTTTTTCCACAGAATCTCCTGAATAGAGCCTGCCTCACAGACTTTACTGAGCTTCAATCACCTTGTCTTTATAAAAATAAAAAAGTAAACTTCCCAAGCAGGAGCGCTGAATTGAAAAAAAAGACAAGAGAAAAATTCGTACCAAGTGACGCCCAAATGGCGTTGATGCCCGACGTATCAGGCAACGATATTAATGGTCTTGGTGAAACAACAATTCGACGCCCTTCCCCCATCTACTGGCAAACACCGGAACTCACACCATTTGGGCCGCTGATGAAGTTTTTCGAAGATAACGCCCCGCCGGATGAGCAGCTTTATAAAACTCAAATGGATACAAATAAGATTAGAGAGACAAAAGTTATGCCAAAATCATCAGTCCGGATTGATAATTTTGCTTCCGAATGGTCGAAATTGGTCAAGAAGGTTGGTACTGATGCTGGGGCTGTGGCTGTGGGTATCACAAAGATGCGCCCGGAATGGGTAATTGATACATTTGAAGTGCCCTACGAAAACGTCATCACCGTTGGGGTTGCAATGGATTTTGAAAATCTTAAAACGGCGCCGAACGTGCCTTCCGCGATAGAAGTTATTAAACAATATGGTCGCGCTCATTTTGTGACGCATGAGATTGCTAATTGGATACACGGAAATGGCTGGAACGCCATTTCTTACGGTGGTTCAAATAACGTTCCAATTCTACTCATACCCCCTGCTCTTGAAAGCGGGCTAGGGGAACTTGGTAAGCATGGATCACTCATTAACCGCGAAAATGGCTCTGTATTAAGGCTTGGTGGGCTCATTACAGACATGCCGCTCAACTACGATAGCGTTGATGAATTTGGCGTAGATGATTTTTGTCTTAACTGTAAAGCCTGCCAGAATGCTTGTCCGCCGGAAGCGATTCATTCAGACAAGAAAATGGTTCGCGGTGTCGAAAAATGGTATGTGGATTTTGATAAGTGTCTTCCGTTTTTTAATGAAAATACCGGCTGTGGTATTTGTCTTGCCGTTTGCCCGTGGAGCAGACCCGGTGTACCAGCGAACCTAATAGCAAAGCTCGCAAAGAAGAAAAGCACCGGCTAATTATTTTATTTGTCTAGACTTTAATAGTGGCGATTAAAATAGAAGCCAAAAGAACCGGCAGTGCAAATACCGTAAATAACGAATACATGCTGAAATTTAATGCAACCAGATAGCCTGCTATAATTGGTGCGGCGATTGCGCCCGTGCGCCCTAACCCGGCACACCACCCAATACCGGTCGATTTAATAGAAGTTTCGTATGTACGTGCGGCAACAGCGTACATAGCACTAAAGGCACCATTAAGAAAGATACCGATTAAAAATATCAAAATATATAACATCATTAGTTCGGTTGGTTTTGATAGAGTAAAATAAACCATCAGGATGCCGGTAGCCGCAAAAAATGTGCTAATGGGCCATCTTAATTTATAGCGCGTTGTGATGAGGCCGATACAAGTTGTTCCGAATACCGCTCCCAAATTACTTATTGTTAAGGCATAAATGCCTTCACGCATTGTCCAGCCACTGTTGACAAAAAGTGAGGGAATCCAGGAAATAATAAAATAAATCCCTAGAAATCCCATGAAGAAAATAATCCAAAGTTTTATAGTAGTCACCATAAGTTCGGCGGATAAAAGGCTTTTGACATTAGCGGCCTTGATTTCTCTGTGCCCTTCTAAAGTGGGCAGCTGGTCAATTGGCTGACGTTTAATACGCTTCAGAACCTTATTTATAGTCCTCATTTTAACATCACTATCTTGGTTACTGCTTGCTATATATTGCACTGATTCAGGTAGCAACCAATAAGTAACAATAAATAAAACAAGTGTAGCAACCCCGCCGAAAATAAACAACATTTGCCACCCCAATGCCGGTAAAATAACGGCGGCAATTGGTCCGACAATCATTGCGCCAAATGGATATCCTGAAATAATTACAGTGACCGCCAGATTTTTAAACCGTTCCGGAGTAAATTCGCTGCCAAAAGTAGCGGCACTGGCAAAAATAGCCCCTATTCCGAGGCCGGATACGGCACGAACGAATATCATAAGCTCTACAGACCGGTCAATAAACCCGGTTACTATCATCGAAATTCCGGTGAGGAACATAGAAAAAAGAACTATTTTTCGACGACCGTAGACATCACTTAAAGGTGCTAAAAACATCGCACCTAACGCCATACCAATAAGGGCCGCACTTAAAATATAACCAACCTCAACCGGTGATATACCCCAACTTTGGCTTAGAGACGGGGCTGCTACAGATATGGCAATCACATCAAAACCGTCAACACAATTTAATAAAAAACCCAGAGAAACAATCGACACCTGCGCAAATGTCATTGGTCCATTATTGATGCGGTCCCTGATAAGGTCAGACTGTTGATTATGCAAGCTAAGATTATCCCTTGTGGTGAATATTTATTATTATGAATTACTGTGGCGGCGGGTTCAGACTAAACGAATCTATAACGATTTTCCAGCCATTATCGGGTTGCCGTTTCCAGACAGAAGCATATTTACCGTGCTGTTTGCTTACCGATCCGTCAGCTTTGATTGTGTTGATAGAAAAAGGACCCCACGTATAACCAAGATCGCCGGAAATATCGCCTGCCTCTGGCTCCCAGGTTACGGTGGTATTTGGTTTGTCACCGGCATCTTTCAATATTGCTGCTAGCCCTACTTTTGGTGCTTCTCCGGGCGGCAATGTCACTGCATCATCAGCAAGATATTTGGCAAAAGCCTTATAAGTACCGTTCTTTAGTCGGTATTGAACGAATTCCCGATCAAGTGCAAATAGCGTTTCGATGTCATCCTTTTCTTGTGCAAGCGCAGCGAAGGGTGTGACGAATATGAGTACCAGTATAATTTTAAAGAACTGCATTTTTTTCTCCAATTTCAATTTACGATTTGAAGGTACCATAATTGCTGGTTCAAACAACAAACGAATTTTTGAAGCCAAATGTGACATTATGGTTAGCACCAGTTTTTTTAGGTGCCTTTTTATGTTTACGATGAATTAGTAACGCCCGTTTGACATGTGACTTGTTTCCCGCATATTGTCTACTCGTATATATAATTTAGGAGAGCGATATGTCCGCTTTAAAACAACGTCTTTTTACATTACTCATTTTGATCACGGTCTCGGCATGTAGTTCTGAGCAGGTGACGGGGCCTTCTTCGGATGAGGTGATATCGAGCCAAGCTCAAAATGTAACCATTTATCGCGATGCATACGGCGTACCGCATATACACGGTAACACTGACGGTGATACCGCTTTCGGTATGGGATACGCGCAAGCGGAAGATAATTTCAATCAGCTTGAGCTTGGTTTTATTATGGGCATTGGCCGTTCAGCCGAAGTTCTCGGCGAAAAAGCGGTGCTCGCAGACTGGGTGGTTCATTCCTTTGAAAATACGATGCTCTCAAAAAGGGATTACGAAAATGCGACACCTGCTGTAAAAGCGTTACTCGATGGCTACGCCGCGGGCATTAATTATTATATTGAAACGCACCCTGAACTGGAAGTTAGATTACTTGATCACGTTGAACCCTGGTATTCACTCGCGCTTATTCGTCGCTGGTATCATCTGGGTGGTTTTTTGGGACGTCTCAGGTTCACTATGGAGGAACGGACAGCGGCCTTTGAAGCCATTAACGGCGAAACATTGAAAATGGCTCAGCTGGAAATCCCCAAATATGATCCAGAAGACAGAAAAGAATTTGGCTCAAACTCCTGGGCGGCAAACGGATCAAAAATAGATGACACAGGTTCATACCTGTTTATTAATCCGCATCTTCCTGCTTTTGGCATTGGGCAAACATATGAAGCACATATGATGTCGGCCGAAGGATGGAATTTTACCGGTTACGCAAGGTTCGGTTATCCGGTTCCTTATATTGGTTTCAATGAAAATCTTGGTTGGATGAGTACAGATAACTTCAGCAATCAGGAAGATAGCTGGATTGAGCATTTTGACGATCCGGAAAACCCGCTTTCATATACTTATGGTGACGGTACACGCGATGCAACCGAATGGACGGGTGAGATTAAAATCAAAGGTGGAGAAGTTCGCACCGTAAAGTACCGCAGAACCCATCATGGTTCCGTGGTCGCCATGCGAGATGGGAAATTTTTATCAGGGATGATGGCGCGTATGGATGAACCGGGCTGGCTTGATCAATGGTATAATATGGGGCGTGCTAATAATATCGATGAATTTACCAAAGCGATTGAACCGCAAGCTATGCAGTTCGGTAATATTATGTATGCGGATCGCGATGCTAATATCTGGTATATTTATAACGGTGCCGTTCCTATAAGAACAGAAGGATTTGACTGGAACACGGCGGTTGACGGAAGCAATCCTGATACAGATTGGAAAGGCTATCATACACTTTACGATTTACCACAAGTGAAAAATCCGGTTTCCGATATGATGCAAAATACCAACACCAGCCCATTTATGGTGAGCATGTCAGAAAGCGATGCCAAGGAAGAAAACTACCCGACTTATATGGTTCGCGAGGGCGACAATGCAAGAAGCCGAAATGCAAGACGCATATTAAATAAACACGACAAATTTGACTTTGCGACCTGGGAATATGAAAGCCTTGATACGACAATGACAGAATGGCCGGTTTCAAAACCGATCATCATGGACGCATATACTGCTACATCCGCTGAAAATTCTGAACGCGCTACGAAGCTAGCACCCGTTATCGAAATGCTCGAAGCATGGGATGGTGTCGCGTCACTTGAGACACCGGAGCCAACAATTTATGTAGATTGGTATGAAGGTCTATATCGTCCGCAACCACGTGGGTATGAAGCATCGAACGAGGAAATAATTGTAGCTCTTGAGCAAGCGATGGATAAACTAGTGGGAGACTGGGGAACTTGGCAAGTGGCGTGGGGTGAGATGAATAGGTCGCAAAGACCTCCTCTTGATGCAAGCGGCAATCCAATTTTTGATGATAATGCTGACAGTATTGCGACGCCGGGTGTGCCAAGCTGGTCTGGCGGCAGTCAAATTACCTTTAACCTTCGGCGCGACGGCTTGAAAAAGCGCTATAAAACGGGTGGAAATAGTTATACGGCCATTGTTGATTTTCCAAATGATCGGAATCAAAGGACCCAATCAAAATCTATCCATGTATTTGGTGCAAGTGCCGATCCAGGTTCACCAAATAATATGGATCAGGCAGCAATGCTTGCAGCTAAAAAATATAAAAATGCATGGTTATATCTTGACGATGTGAAAGCAAATGCGTCAAGATTCTACCATCCGGGGGAGGAATAAAATATTATGAAAATGACGGCTATAATAAAATTATTTTTTGTCGCGGCAGGTTTCTCTCTAGTGACTATTACGAATCTTATTGCGCAATCAACCGGTGTTGCAACGGGGCATAAACCTGGATCGCATGTTTTAACCAAGGATATGATGCCAAATTTTCCGGGCAATACGGTAACTTCTATGACGATTGAATTAAAAGCAGGGCAGGTTTCTTTACCGCATCGTCATGCGGGTTTTCTATTTGTTTATGTGCTCGAGGGTGAAGTAAATTCACAGCTCGGCGACGGGCCAGTGACACTTTATAAAGCGGGTGAAAGCTGGATCGAAACACCGGGAATATTTCATGGTGTCGCTGAAAGTGCCAGTAAGACGAAATCCGCCTATATTCTTGTTGTATTTGTTGGGCCGGACGATGAACCCCTTACGACAGGTGTGAACTAATTAAATTAGTTAACTTTCATTAGGCCCACGGTTGCCATACATTCAATTTCAACGACGGCTGTTCCCGCTAGAATCAAGTTGCCTACACCACTTCTTGCAGGGGGATTTTCACCAAAGTAACTGCGGTAAGCTTTGTTTAAAGCGGCGCGGTCATCCGGATTTGCCATAAAGATCGTGCATTTTACAACCTCACCCATGGACGAGCCGTACTTCTCCAACGTTGCTTTCATATTTTTCATAATCTGGTGGGTCTGCGCCTCTATGCCTTCGGGCATTTCTCTCGTTTTCGGATCTCTGCCTGTCATCCCGGAAAGATAAAGCATGTTGCCAACTCTTACTGCGGAAGAAAGAAGCGAAGTTGGGTTGCTCGTGTAATATTCAACGGTATCTTGATCCTGTGCCCAGCTGAGCTGGCTGAAGATTGAGGTACTGAGTACGATGATAATCAAACTTATTTTTTTTATAATTAGTCTACTTTTTAATCGACTATTGCCTGATAAATTAATGCGCGTAATTTCCCCGTATCATCGATATCATTAGCGGGTATTAATTGGGTAAGATAAACGACAACCAGTTTTTCCTTTGGGTCAATCCAGTATGTTGAATGATAGGCACCGCCCCATCCGTATTCACCAAGTGTTCCCATCTGACCGAATTCCCCCAAATCGGTAACCACTTGAAAACCAAGACCAAACCCTACTCCGCCTATGCCGAATAGGGAAATATCGCCAATGTGGTTTTGGGTCATTAGTTCAATTGATTTTCGGCCCAGTATCCGCGTGCCATTAAGCTCACCACCATTTAGGACCATTTGCAAAAATGTGCCGTAATCCCGCGCGGTGGATACAAGCCCTGCGCCACCAGCGAAGCTTTTACGCGGACCACTGGTATACTGTCCTTGACCAATATGACTGCCATTCTCGAGCTGGCCCGGATCGGCGGCACGTGTTATTTTATCTCCTTTTTTGGAATAAACGGTTGCAACACGATCTGCTTTATCCTCAGGCACGTAAAAGTAAGTATCGTGCATATGAAGTGGGTTTAAAATGTTTTCACTTAAAAACTGGTCAAGTGGTTGGCCGGATACCACCTCAATCACAGCACCTAATATGTCTGTGTTATATCCATATACGAAATTCTCACCGGGCTGGGAGTTTTGCGGCAGTGCGGCGATACGCCTGACAGTTTCCCTAATGGGTTCATCACGGTCAGCAAAATACCATCCTTGTATACCTGCCTCTTCCCATTCTGCTTTGGCGGGGCCAAGCCCATAATCAATTCCCGCGGTATGTGTGAGTAAGTCCCGAAGGGTTATTTTTCGGTTCGCCGGCACGACATTATATCCGCCATTGCCATCTTCTTCAGCGACAGTGGTTTCCATATATTCCGGTAAATATTTCCCTACCGCATCATTTATCAGTAATTTGCCTTGCTCCTGCAAAATCATGATCCCGACACTGGTTATCGCTTTGGTTTGTGAAGCAATCCTGAACATGGCGTTTCTATTCATTGACACTTCCGCCTCTACATCGCGCATACCAAAAGATTTATAATATACGGGCGTGCCGTTTCTCGCTACATATACGACGTTCCCGGCAAGCTTTTCCTGGTCAATATATGTCTGCATAACGCTATCAATACGGCTTAATCGTTCAAGAGACATTCCCTGATTGATTTGCGCTTCGCTGATATTTGTAAAAGCAATAGTGAATAGAAATATACTAAAAAACTTAGTGCCATTATTGAAAATTATATTGATCATGAATTGTCCTGAATTTTGCGATTAAGTTTTATAGATTACGATACTGGCCTATTTTAATTAATTCCGCAACTGCTTAACACATCACGTCAACAATAATCCAGCGGTTAGACGAACGGGAAACGAGATCAAGGTACGTCGAAAAGATGTAGAAAAAATATTGTCACAAGATGTCTAAATTTAAACGGTAGGCGGCGGGGTTTGCTCTGCCCCTCGCATCGCATTTTCGGTCGCCAGAAATAATATTTTTTTGTGTATTTTATTTGTTTTCACCTGATTTAAGCTGAAAAAAAAGGACCAATGAAAGGCCCTTTCTGAATGAACGTGAATATTCAGACAGACCAGTTTAAAACCATCGCTTCACAACTTAGCTCACGAATGATGCGTTCACTTTTATAGCCGCGCCTTGCAGTTTCAGAATTGATATGCCATTGTTTAATAATAATTTGAAGGAGAAGATTAGTGAAATCATTTTTAAAATTAACGTTCTGTTTGGCGGGTGGAGTGTTTCTAATAATGACCGCCGCGTCAGCACAGGAACTTGATATAGAAGTCAAAGGATTTGGACTTCATAAATTAGAGGTTACCCATCCCGACGGTACATTACAAAGATATATTATTAACATCCCGCAAGGCTACGACGGCAGTAAGCCTGTTCCGTTGATATTAGGACTTCACTACGGTTTTCAGCGCGTAGAAGGATCCGAGAGGCCTGAACCATATTGGACGGAAGGCTTTTTCACGAAGATTTATCAGCAAGCCTTTAAGCCGCTCAATGCCATATTTCTTGCGGCAGATTCGGTTAATGGAAATTGGTCGACGCCGGAAAATGAAGCAGCGGTACTTCGCCTCATGGATAGTGTTATCGCGACATACAATATCGATGACAAAAAGACCATTGTAACAGGTTACAGTATGGGGGGCTTCGGCACATGGCATATGGCGTCAAAATATCAAGACCGTTTTGCGGGCGCCGTGCCAATTGCAGGCATGCCGGTTGCGATGGATACGTTCCGGGAAGACAGGGAGTTTATAGATGTGGACTGGCATATTCCGCTATACGTCATTCATTCGAAAGTTGACGGACTTATCGATATCGGGCCGACAACAGAATATGTGAAAAAACTAAAGACGGATGGAAAAGACGTCACGTTCCAGGTATTAGAAGTTTTAACACATCATCAGGAAAACATGCTTCCTGAACCGATGGGAAAAACGGTACCCTGGATCAAAAGAGTTTGGCGTAACGCCGAATAATGGTGCATCTTAAATCATGACTTGGGCGTTGCTTGCTATTGCAACATTCTTTGCGTCTTCTGTTCAATCGGCAACAGGTTTTGGCTTTGCTTTAATAGTTGTACCGGCATTTTTGATTTTGCTGAATTCTGCTGATGCGATCCAAATAGTAATTATTATTTCTGTGGTTATGTCTTGTGCCCATTGGCTAAAACTTAGACATTTGACCCCTTATCCTTTACTTAAGTGGCTGATCATCGGTGGTGTGGTCGGGTTCCCGTCTGGTATAGCGATTTATAAGACCGTTGATCTGAATGCGATAAAAATGGCGGTTGCAGCATTCATTATTCTAATCAGCTTGCAAAATGGTTGGAATTTATTTCGAAAGAATAATCAGCACGAAGCGAAAACCGACAATAAGGGAATTTTAGCGGCTGTCGGTGTAGTTTCCGGGATATTGGGGGCCGCCATGGCAATGCCGGGTCCTATCTTAATGTTATATTTATCACGCACGTCGCTTCGTAAAAACGAAATTCGCGCTGCGATGATGACCTTTTTTGTGTTCGCTTATAGTGGCGCATTGATAATGCAGGTTTCTGTAGTGGGCATCGAAACGGACACGTGGATCACCAGTGCAATTTTACTTCCGGCAGCATTGATTGGTGTTTATGCCGGTCATTTAGTCTCAAACAAGATAAATGACAAACTGTTCAAAGGATTGGTATTGATCATACTGATTCTAACGGGCATCTTTATGATACTAAATCTCTAAACCAATGGGGGCATCTCAACATGTTAACTGACAAATATCCGCGAGCTTTATTAGCTCACACACCGACGCCAATTGAAAGTTTAACAAACCTGAGCAAGAAACTTGGCGGTCCGCATATATGGGTTAAAAGAGATGATTGCACAGGACTTGCATTTGGTGGAAATAAAGCCAGACAACTGGAATATTATCTTGGTGAAGCGGTAAGAGATAACGCAGATACCATTTTGATCACCAGTGCCGTTCAATCGAACTATTTACGTTCAGCGGTATCTGCTGCCCGAAAATACGGTATGGAAGTTGAGGTTCAGCAGGAAGAGCGGGTACCCAATAGGCCATACGAATATTATCATTCTGGAAATCCGTACCTTCTTAAATTAATGGGGGCGAAAATTCATAGTTACCCTGTGGGTGAGGACGAGGAAGGTGCTGACCACGCCCTTTATGAACGCGCCGAAATACTAAAAACTGAAGGAAAATGTCCCTATGTTATTCCTCTCGCCGGAAAACATATACCGCTTGGTTCTCTTGGCTATGTCGATTGTGCGGAAGAACTTCTTGAACAACTAAAGGATCTACCTTTCACGGTTGACGGTATTGCTATAGCATCAGGTAGCGGGACAACACATGCCGGTTTGGTTGCCGGGCTTCGTGCGCTCGGAAGCAATATAGCGGTTTATGGTATTTGTGTGCGGCGTGATAAAAAATCACAAAGTGAAAGAGTATTTGAAAAAACTAAAATTGTGGCGGAAATGATTGGTCATGCGGGCATTATCAAGGAAGATGATATTATCATTGATGATCATACTTTACTTCCGGGCTACGGGCAATTGAACGAAAACGTCACCGAAGCAATTGATTTGGCAGCAAAATATGAAGGACTATTGGTTGACCCGGTATATAGTGGCAAGGCACTCGCCGGGCTTATTCATTTGATAAGGAATGGCCGGTTTAGTGATGATCAAAATATTCTGCTTGTTCACACTGGCGGTGCCCCTGCGCTCTTTGGGTATCCAGAACTGATAGAAAAATGAAGGCATTATAGGCGGCAATAAAAATCGTTAGTTGTTCCTGATTTTCTGATTTATGTTTTATAATCCTAAGAAGTAGGTTATTTAAAAGAGGAAGGCTTAATTTAATTAAGCGGATGATGACGAATAAGTCGTGATCAAACGGGGGGAATTTTAGCCAATAATAGTAAGGTTTTAACAAAGAATGTGTCCAGCCAATGTGGAAGACGGACATCAAAGGGGTTTTATCGTTCCCATTGGTGGTGCCGAAAATAAGGAAACAAATCCTTCAATTTTAAGAAAATTTACGGAAATATCCGGTGGCAAGAATGCTACGATCGTAATCATTCCGACCGCGTCAAGACTTGACGATACAGGTGACCGCTACGAAGAAGTTTTTAAAGAACTTGGTGCGCGGGAAGTCAGTCATATGCCTATTACAAGCAGGGAAGACTGTAATAATCCCGAATTTGTTGAACGGATTGAAAAAGCAACGGGGATATTCATTACGGGCGGTAACCAGCTCCGATTAGCGACAGTTCTTGGTGGCACAACCGTTTCACAAGCCATAAGAACGGCAAATGCGCGCGGCGTTCATATCGCGGGCACGTCAGCCGGCGCGTCCATCATGTCTGAACATATGATAGCAGGCGGAGATTCCAACGAGCCGCCGAAAGAAGGCGGCGCGACATTAGCCCCTGGGCTTGGCCTGACTAATGCGATGATTATTGATCAACATTTCTCCGAAAGAAACAGATTAGGTAGATTGTTATCGGCTGTTGCCTTCAACCCGTTTTTAATGGGCATAGGGATTGATGAAGATACAGGGGCATTCATTGGCCCGGATGACATTTGCGAAGTGGTTGGTAGTGGCACCATTACGGTTATTGACGGCGGGGAGCTTACTTATTCATCGGCGTACGGAACCGATACCGGTAAGGGACTTGGTTTGCTTGGGTTAAAACTGGATATTTTGCATGAAGGATGTTTTTATGATTTTAACATCCGTGAAGCATTTCCACCGGTTGAAGATCGGCAAAATATTTGCAAAATATAGTTGATATCACTTCAGATAAATAAAGAGAAAGAGGGCCTAAATGAAAATATTGAAAACGAACCTTTATTTAGGGCCCAATCAATTCGCCAAATTTCGGGTAATTCGTCATGTTCTCGATATCGGTGTGCTCGAAGATTGGCCTTCCGTTAAATTAGGAGCCAAATTTATCGATGGCCTTATTCTGGCACTTCCCGGCCTCGAAGAACATGGCTGTTCCTACCGTGAACCGGGTGGATTTATAAGACGCCTTAGGGAAGACGAGGGCACGTGGATCGCCCATATCACCGAACATGTGGCGTTGGAATTACAATGTGTGGCAGGTAATGAGGTAACCTTTGGCCGCACACGGTCAGCCGGCGAGGTTGGCCATTATAATATGGTCTATGCTTATATTCACAAAGATGTAGGGTTAGCGGCGTGTGAACTGGCTATTAAACTCCTAATTCACTTGATGCCTAAAGAAATACAGGATCAAACCGGATATGAGATTGATGACGAATTTGACTGGGACGAAGAGCTAAGAAAGTTCATCCGGGAAGCGCAAAGGCACGCTTTTGGTCCGAGTACGGCGTCTCTCGTTGCAGCAGCGGAAGAAAGAGACATCCCCTGGCTTCGCCTCAACAAATACAGCCTCGTTCAATTTGGACATGGTAAATATCAGAAAAGAATTCAAGCCACAATTACCAGTGAAACCAATCATATTGCCGTTGAAATATCGTGTGATAAGGAAGACACTCATAATCTGCTGAATGATCTGGGACTTCCTGTCCCGCAACAATACATGATTTATGGTGCTAAAGATGCCATTAGAGCGGCGCGTAAAATGGGATATCCTGTTGTATTAAAGCCGCTAAATGCCAATCATGGTCGCGGCGTATCGATCAATCTGACCACTGATGAAGAAGTCGAAACCGCGTTTGATGTTGCAAAAGAACAAGGAACCAGCAGGGCGGTTCTGGTTGAAAGTTATATGACCGGATTTGATCATCGGATGCTGGTGGTTAATAATGAATTAGTCGCTGTCGCCAAGCGGGTGCCGGGTCATATCGTTGGCAACGGAAAAAATACTATTTCTGAGCTGATCGATATTGTTAATGAAGATCCAAGGCGCGGTGTTGGGCATGAAAAAGTGCTAACCATTCTTGAAATAGACAGCCAAGCAACCAGGTTGATGGATAATGCAGGCTATAATGCGGAAACGGTTCTTAAAAAAGATGAAACTTTTAATCTAAGAGACACCGCCAACCTTTCAACCGGTGGTACCGCCATCGATTTAACCGATGTCGTGCATCCGGATAACCGTGAAATGGCTATTCGGGCGATTATGGCGGTCGGACTTGATATTGGCGGTGTTGATTTTTTAACCGATGATATAAGTCAATCCTATAAGGATATTGGCGGCGGAATTGTTGAAGTAAACGCCGCACCCGGATTTAGGATGCATGTGGCACCTAGCGAAGGTGAGCCAAGGGATGTATCGGGTAGAGTTATGGAAATGCTATTTCCACCTTCCACACCGACAAAGATACCAATTGCCGCAATAACCGGTACTAACGGTAAAACGACAACCTCCAGAATGCTTGCCCATATCATTAAGACATGCGGTCATACGGTTGGGTTAACGACCACAGACGGTATTTATGTTGACGGGAAATTAAGTGTTAAAGGGGACACTACGGGTCCAAGATCTGCGCAAATGGTTCTTCGTGATCCAACGGTCGATTTTGCTGTCCTTGAAACGGCGCGCGGTGGTTTGGTACGTAACGGTCTTGGTTATGCAAGCACAGATGTTTCCGCGTGTCTAAACGTTGATTCGGATCATCTGGGCCTTGGTGGTATTGATACGTTGGAAGAATTAGCGAAAATCAAACGTGTGGTCATCGAAGCGGCAACAAGAACCGTCGTGTTAAACGCCGATGATAAGAATTGTTTACTTATGGCAGATTATGCAGATGCGGAGCATATTATGTATGTCACCATGCATCATGATCATGCATTGGTAAAACAACATATTGATGCGGGCGGCAAAGCATGTGTAATTGAAAAAGGCATGAACGGCGATTTAATTACCATTTACGATAACCTTACCCACATTCCAATATTATGGTCCCACCTTATCCCGGCAACCATCGAAGGAAAAGCGCTTCATAATGTGCAAAACGCCATGTTTGCAACCGCTATGGCCTATAGTTTTGGTCAGGACCTTGATCAAATAAGGCAAGGGCTTCGAACATTTAACACGACTTTCTTCCAGGCACCGGGCCGGATGAATGTTTTCGATGAACACCCGTTTCGGGTTATTCTTGATTATGCGCATAATGCAGCGGCTTTTAAGGTTCTTACTGATTTGGTTGATAAGTTGGACACACATAACCGTAAAATGATTGTTGTATCCTGCCCTGGTGACCGAAGAGACGAGGATATTGCGGAAGCAGCGGAAGTGCTTGCTGGTCATTATGATCACTATTATGTCAAGGCTGATGATAACAGGCGCGGTAGAGGAGATGATGAAATCCCGCAACTTATAAAAGCCGGTTTAATTGGAAACGGTGTTGGCGAAGATACCATAACCGTTATTCCTGATGAGGTTTCAGCGATTGAGGCGGCACTTGCGAATGCTAAAGAGAAAGATCTTTTGGTTGTCATAGGCGACAATGTTACACGTTCCTGGAAACAAATAATCAATTTTGGTGGGGATGGTGATAATCCTACAGAATCTAATGCAGATAACGAACCGCAAATGGCAGTCGCATATGATGATTTAATAGACGATACTCAGCAAATTATCAGTGATGAACGCGGCGTTCGACTGGCCCGTGACGATGATGAAGATGGTGATTAAGACGAGGCGGTCAAATGACAATAAATATTGAAGAAATCGAAGATTTCCTTGAGATATCAATACCATCATCTGACAAACTTGTGCTTGAAAGCAGCCGCAGGGTGACAGGGCCGGGATTATTGTGGGAAAAACCGGGTGCTATACTCGATGTTTTCACAGATCATTTTGACAAACAACATATTGTTGATGTTTGGCTTACAGAAATTCAAAAAGTTCTGGATGCTGTTGATTGGCCGGATAGTTTAACAAAAGTACGTATTTTCGATACGGGTGTTAATCTCGCAATTTCCGCTTCAATAGACCTTTTATATTCCGCCGTTTTTGTTGTTGAGACAAGTTGGCACTTAACCGCAAATAAATTATTGGATAAAAAACCCGAGGATTTCGTGACTCTTATTTCTGATCTTAAAACAGTTATAAATATGGAACAGAACCCCCCTGTTTTAAAATTGCAGCAAACCGCCAAAAAGAAACAAATTGATGTTTTATGGGACGATGATTTTGTATCAATAGGACACGGGAAAGGATCGGAAAAATGGGAAATAAATGAAATTCCAGATCCGCAGGACGTTAACTGGCAAATGCTTCATAATGTGCCTGTAGCACTTATCACAGGAACCAACGGCAAATCAACCAGCGTTCGTCTTTCAACGGCTATAGCGGAGGCCGCAGGGTTAGTTGGGGGATCAACATCAACGGATTATGTAAGACTTGGCGACGAAATTCTTGATTATGGGGATTATTCCGGTCCGGGCGGAGCGCGTATGCTCCTTCGTGATAAAAGGCTTGAAATAGCATTTTTGGAGGTCGCACGCGGGGGAATTTTGCGGCGCGGTTTGCCGCTCACCGAAGCGACAGCGGCAATGGTCACCAATATTGCTGCTGATCATTTAGGAGAGTACGGCGTTAATACAGTCAAACATCTTGCTGATGCGAAGTTTGCGGTAGCTGGCACCTTGTCGAAGGATGGTGTGCTGGTGCTCAACGCTGATGATGACCTTGTCGTAAATAATGGTTTAAAATCTTCAAGCAACATATGCTGGTTTTCACTTGACCAAAATAATAAGCAAATATTAGACGCAAAAAAGAAAGGCAGTCTGTGTTGTTGGTCCGATGGCGGCTCAATTAATTATTTCGATGGAAAAACCATTTCATTAAAAGTGCTTATCAACGAAATTCCCATTACAATGTCCGGCGCGGCGCGTTTTAACGTGCAAAACGCAATGGGAGCTTTATGCCTTGCTAAAGCAATGAATATACCTGACGAAGCGATAATTAAGGGACTTACGTCCTTTACCAGTACACCGGAAGATAACCCGGGACGGTGCAATGAATTTATCGTAAAAGGGGCGAGAATATTTGTAGACTTTGCACATAACCCGCATTCGATTAATGCCATATCCGATATGCTTGATAATATTCCGGCGGGGCATAAGTATTTACTTATCGGACAGGCAGGCGATCGTTCGGATCAGGATATTATTGATCTTACGAAGGGGGCTTTAAAATTTGACCCTGATACTGTTATCACAATAGACCTTATCGAATATCTACGGGGGCGCGAAATGGGTGAAACCGCCGAAATCATCAAGAGCGAATGTATAAATCATGGTATATCTGAAACGTCTATTCATTATTTCTCGTCACCTCCCGAGGGTGCAAAATATATCATCGACAGGTTAAAACCCGGTGATCTGGGATTGCTTCTTGCCTTGGCAGAACGAGACAAAATTTTTCAAATGCTAAAAGACGCGAGTATTTGATTACCTGCATGGCGCAAA
The DNA here is from genome assembly GCA_021774795.1 of Emcibacteraceae bacterium. Lineage (GTDB taxonomy): Bacteria > Pseudomonadota > Alphaproteobacteria > Sphingomonadales > Emcibacteraceae > Pseudemcibacter. The sequence continues at coordinate 529,268 of JAJFIR010000031.1, forward strand.
AGTTGTTGCCATAACCTCAGACGTATTTGATACGGAAGCGCGCTTCATTCCATCAGAATTATAGGCCATGGCGATCTCACCCTTATTAGTGACCGCAATTAGACCGCCGTTGCCGCCTAATCTTTCAACCTCATCTAACATTCTCCATAATGCTTCTTCCAATGTATCACCAGAAAGCTCGTATCCATTGACTGTAGTTAGCGCGCCACCTGCCCGAATGAAAAATTCACCGGTGCCGGTGCAGGAAATGGCGATTTGATCATCGGCCCATGTACCAATGCCTATCATTGGTGTGTCACCAACACGACCAGCGGGTTTACCGAAAACCCCGCCCGTCGAAGTACCGGCTGCCAGATTCCCGTGACAATCAAGGATAACGGCACCAACGGTGCCATGCATCATTTCATATTGTTCGATATCTTGTTGAGTGACACCAACGGGAAGGACGTAATAGTTTTTTGGATCGTCCACCATTTCCAAGCCTTCTGAACTTGCAAATTTATCTGCGCCGTCCGCGGTTAACATAACACACGGCGATTTTTGCAAAACGGCTTTGGCAACATATATAGGATGCACCGCATTTTTCAGAGCTGCGACGGCACCTGCTTGCCTTGTGTGCCCTTGCATTATACTGGCATCCAATTCAACTTGACCGTCAATATTGGGGGCGGAGCCTTTTCCGGCAACATAAAGCCCTGATGCTTCTAACTCAGCAATTAATTTTGCAACGACATCTAACGCCGTATCACCGTTTTCAAGCATTTCTTCGCCGCGCACCGCAAGTTCGCCAAGGTGCTCTTCAACAATTCGGTAATCTTCACCAGCCTTTGGACCAGCACCCCCATGAAGGGCGAGGGCGTATGTTTCTGACATCATTTATTTCCTCAATGAAAAAGCGTCACGCTATATGGCAAATTTTCTGCTCAAAGTATATAATTAATTAGTAGGGCATTTTCCATCGTCGTTGGCTTCGCCAATGGTCTGCGCATCTAAAAATGTTAGTGTGGCGTATGTAGCGATGCCTGGCACTCCCTGAAAGGTTTCTACATCAGCTGTCGCCTGTTCAACAATCAACGAATAAGCAATTCCCGGTTTTAAATCGTCAGCGGCGATTGTGAAACTACTATCTTCATAAGTTAAATACGGCGTGCCCTGATAAGGTCTGCCGCTGTGGGCAATGTTGTTTCCAAAACAATCAAAAGCAAGAACGAAAATCAAGTCGGCCAGTTCGCTATTCGGTGATTTCATATTCCCTTTCATGGCGGTCCAGGAAATTGTCAAATTGGCGCCGGAATTAACTTCCTCTGCTGAAATTATGTTACCGTTTTGACTAAGGCTTAATGTGGCAGGTTCCGGCATCACATCCGTGGTGTCACGTCGGTTTAGGGTGAGTGGTTGGTTGTTCATTTTCCCGTTTTTCGTTTGATAAGAAAAAAGGTATGTGCCGTCAGGGTGCCTCTGATGCAGCTCTTCCGCCACCATAACGCGTTCACCATGCGCCAGGAATTGCCTTCCTTCGGGGGTAAATGATAGGTTAAAATTTGGATCCTCTTCACTTGTAAGGGTGCCGCCCAATATTTCACCTGTTTCTTTTGGCATAATTTCAGCTACAAAATGTTGATCCCTTAATGTGTGGCCTCCATCAGGGTCTTGAATATAAATTGACATTTTCCCAAGAACGAGAAACAAAACATCTTCAGCTACGGGGCTGACATCATCTTTCGAACTACAAGCAGTTGCCATCAGCGCGCTAAACAAGAAAATAAGTTTGTTAATTTTCCAATCCTTTATTTGTTAAACTCCACTTAATTCACATAACTTAAATACGGTTTTTATATTACGTGTGGTTGCAGTTACCTTTAATTTATTTTCAATAAATGCATTAGATAATTTCGTTTTACCGTACCCATTTGGACAGTGAAGATAAATAACTTGATTATCCAGGACTAATTTTTCGGGCGCGACGACATGTTCTTGTAATTTTATGATATCACTTTCCTCTGGTACTCCCGAGAGAAAGGTGATTAAAATTTTAGTACCCTCTTGTTCAATATCAATATTCTTAAAAGGTAAATTATTTAATATAGCTCTATAATCTTCAGCTCTACGTACATTTACAGGTACAATAAAATTGTATTTTTTCTCAATTGCGGTTTCTATCGCGTTTTTTAAGTCCTGAATATTTTCGGAGGCGTTTTCAAAAATAACGTTTCCACTTTGAATATATGTGGCGACATTTGAAAACCCCAAATGTTCGTATAAAACTTTTAGATCGGACATGATAATCTTCTTTTGTCCAGATACATTGATCCCACGTAATATGGATATATATTTGTCTTTTGCCACGTCTTCTATTCTTCTTCCACAACGGCTGTTGTTTCAATTTCAATTTTGGCTTTATCTTCCATCAATGCAGATACTTCTACGCAAGCCATGGTCGGAAAGTTTTTGCCCATGACGTCGCGGTAGGCAACTCCTATTTCTTTTAAGCTGCTTAAATATTCTGCTTTGTCGGTGATGTACCAGGTCATGCGGACAATATGTTCAGGGCCTGCACCATCTTCTTTTAATACAGCAAGTGTGTTTTCCAGAGTTTTCTTAAATTGACCGACCAAATTATCGCTTTCTATAATTTCCTGATTGTTCCAGCCGATCAAGCCAGCAATGTAAATAGTACGACCATTTTTCACACTGATACCATTTGAATATCCTTTTGGTCTTGGCCAGCCCTCGGGGAGAAGATATTTCATATAAATTGTTCTTTCTTATTTATTTTCTTCGTATTCTTTAAGCAACTGCTTGGCAATGATTACTTTCTGTACTTCCGTTGCACCTTCATATATTCGCAGTGCCCTTATATCCCGGTAGAGTTCTTCGACTTTAACGCCCTTAACCACGCCCATCCCGCCAAATATTTGAACGGCCTTATCTATAACTTTCTGCGCACTTTCTGTCGCGTGCGTTTTGGCCATTGCTGCTTCGCGGGTTATGTGTTTTCCTGTTGTATCGCGTGTCCAGCCTGCGCGATAAATAAGCAGCGCACTTGCGTCTATGTCTAGTGCCGATTCAGCCAACATAGCCTGCACCAATTGAAGTTCATGAAGCGGTGCTCCAAATAAATGGCGTTCTTGCGTGCGCGCAGTTGCTTCTGACAAAGCACGTCTCGCGAAACCAAGTGCTGCCGCGCCGACCGATGTTCTGAATATATCGAGTGTGGCCATCGCGGCTTTAAATCCGCTTCCCGGCTCACCAAGCAGTTTGTTTTCACTGATCGGGCAATTATTAAAAGCAAGTGTAGCAAGTGGATGCGGTGCAATCGTTTCGATGCGCTCCGTAACTTTAAACCCGTTAACTGTCGCGTCCAAAATCATTGCAGATATTCCCTTTGCGCCCGGAGCTTCGCCTGTTCTGGCGAATAGAATATAATAGTCAGCAATCCCACCATTGGAAATGAGTGTTTTTGAACCATTCACCACATATTGATCGCCCTCTTTTATAGCGGTCGTGGTCATATTGGCAACATCGGAACCTGTTTCCATCTCCGTTAGTGCGAAGGCCGCAATTTTTTTGCCAGTGCATACATCAGGTAGGTAAGTTTGTTTTACTTCTTCGCTTCCAAACAGAGTGATGGTGCCACTGCCCAAACCTTGCATTGCAAAGACAAAATCGGCCAATCCATCGTGCCGGGCTAGAGTTTCTCTTACAATGCAAAGGGAGCGGACATCCAGTTCATCAAAAATTCCGCCGTATTTTTTTGGTACGACGTATTTTAACCATCCTCCTTCTGCTAACTTTGCAAGTATGTGCTTGCACGCTCTATCGACATCCGAATGCTCTGGTTCATTCAAATTTTTCTGACACCAGATTTCCAAATCCAAGGCGAGTTTTCGATGATGATCTTCAAAAAAAGGCCAACTGAGATAGCTTTTATCAACCACTATTTTTGTCATCAGTCGCCCTCAAATTCTGGTTTTTCTTTGTTCACAAACGCATGATACGCTCGCTCAAAATCTTTAGTCTGCATACAAATTGCTTGGGCCTGGGCTTCTGCTTCAATGGCGGTGTCGATGCTCATGTTCCATTCATGATTAAGTTGGTTTTTTGTTATACCATTTGCAAAAGTAGGACCAGATAAAATCTTTTCTGCATAACGTAGTGCGGCTGCCATTAGATCTTTTGATTCTGCAATGCTATTAAAATACCCCCATCTTTCACCTTCTTTGCCGGACATGGAACGACCCAAAAATAAAAGTTCACAGGCGCGCCCCTGGCCAATGATGCGCGGCAAAATAGCGCATGCCCCCATATCACAGCCCGCAAGCCCCACTTTATTAAAAAGAAATGCCGTTTTACATTCAGGGGTGCCGATGCGAAGATCACTGGCCATAGGGATGATGGCGCCGGCACCGACAGAAATACCATCAACGGCAGCGATGACTGGTTGAGGGCAAGATCTTATAGCTTTAACAAGATCGCCGGTCATTCGGGTGAAATCCAACAGCTCAGTCATATTCATTTTTACCAATGGACCGATTATATCGTGTACGTCGCCGCCCGAGGAAAAATTACCACCGTTTGGGGCAAATATAATAACTTTAACGTCCTTTGTGTAAACCAGATCGCGAAATGTGTCGCGCAGTTCAGCATAGCTTTCGAAAGTAAGCGGGTTTTTTCTTTCGGGTCGATCAAGCGTGATTGTGGCGATGCCCTCATCATATGACCAACAAAAATTTTCCGGCTTAAACGTTTCTGGGTTCATTTTTAGTCCTTCAAGTCCCATCAATTACTATTGACTGTCCATTGATAATATCATTCGTCGGCTCGCATAGCCTTATAACTTCTTCTGCAATTTCGTTTGGTTCAACCAAACGCTTTTGTCCTGCACTGGAAAGCATTCCGTTTAACGCTTCTTCTTTGGTTCGTCCGGTTTTTTCCATTATATTCTTTATGGCCACCGTTACAATATCCGTGTTGGCGAAACCAGGACAAATAGAATTTATGGTGGCATCTGTACCCTTTAGTTCCAGAGCAAGCGATTTTGTCAGACCGATGACACCATGCTTTGCGGCGCAGTAGGCTGATGTGTACGCGTACCCTTCTAATCCGGCCGTGCTTGCAATATTTATGATACGACCATGATTTGCAGACTTAATGTCTTCGAACGCACTATTTATTGTAAGATAAACGCTGGTTAAATTTACATTTATCATTTGTTGCCATGCTTCATAACTGGTTTTATGAAATGGTGAAGATAGTGCAGCACCCGCATTATTAACCAGTATCGAGATTGCTTCAACTTTTGATGTTTCACTAAAAGCCTCTTTTACGCTTACTTGATCTGTAACGTCGACGACTTGAATGTTCATTCGGGGCTTGTTCTTAGCCGCTTCAGCAAGGCGATCTTCATTGCGTCCCATGATCGTGACCATAGCACCCTCCGCATAAAGTGCATTTGCAATTGCCAGGCCGATGCCCGAGCCTCCCCCGGTGACCACCGCATGTTTGTTTGATAGTGACATATACGTCCTTTTGAAAGAAATATTATCTGTAAAGTAAAAAGAGAACCCTCAAGTGGCAAGTAAATTAATTTCCAACATTAAATACAGAATTATTTGCAAAATCAAATGATTTATGTCTATATAAAATTATCTTTATTATTTTAACGGGGAGATATCTTATGACTAACGTATTAAATGACCTGGCAACCGGCCTTCTGGGAGGTGACGTCAAAGTGATTGATCTGACACAAGTGTTAGGGCCCAATACACCGATTATTCATTTACCGGAAGAAATTGCCGTAAATTCACCTCCCTTTTCTATGCAGGAAATTTCAAAATATGATGATAATGGCCCCGCTTGGTACTGGAATACAATTACATTGGGTGAGCATACTGGTACCCATTTTGATGCACCAATACATTGGGTTAGCGGAAAGAATTATTCTGATGGCGGCACTGATACAATTCCGGTACAAAATTTGGTTGGTCCTGCTTGTGTGATTGATTGTTCGGCTGAAACTGCCGCTGACAATGACTTTCTTCTTAGCGCTGAATTAATAAAAAAGTGGGAAGAAGAGCACGGCAATATTCCGAAAGGCGCATGGGTATTAATGCGTACGGATTGGTTGAAGCTGATGGGTATAAACAATTTTCTAAATGCCGATGATACAGGGCCGCATTCCCCCGGACCAACAGATTGCTGTATTAATTACTTAATAGAAAAAGATGTTCTCGGCTGGGGTGTTGAAACCGTTGGCACGGACGCCGGGCAAGCGGCAATGTTTGAAACGCCTTTTCCTGCCCATTCGATGATGCATGGCGCCAATAAATATGGACTTGCCAGTTTGACTAATCTGGATCAATTGCCACCCACGGGCGCGATTGTTATTGCGCCGCCGTTAAAAATTGAAAATGGCTCAGGAAGTCCGCTCCGCGTGCTAGCCATGACGATGGCTTAAGCCAAATGGCCGAGCGTTCTTTTAAAAAAGAAGTAGAAAAATTAAGACTAGGTGATGGAGAGGAATTTCGCGGCGAGGGTATTCTTGCCGTGACCAAAGCCCTTCTTCAATCTGGCGTTTCTTACGTCGGTGGTTACCAAGGCTCTCCTATTTCTCATTTAATGGATGTACTCGCCGACGCAGAAGACATTATGAACGAACTTAATGTTCATTTTGAAACGTCAGCAAGTGAAGCGACAGCCGCCGCGATGTTAGCGGCATCTGTTAATTATCCTCTTAGGGGGGCTGTAACATGGAAATCTACCGTGGGAACGAACGTTGCCAGTGATGCGCTTGCTAATGTGGCATCTGGTGGGGTAACAGGCGGCGCATTAGTGATCGTCGGCGAAGACTACGGCGAAGGCTCATCGATCATGCAGGAACGTAGTCATGCGTTTGCGATGAAGTCTCAAATGTGGCTTCTTGACCCACGACCAAATCTGACATCAATAGTTGATGCAGTCGAAACGGGATTTGAACTGTCCGAAGCGTCAAATACGCCGGTAATGCTAGAGCTTCGAATAAGAGCGTGCCATGTGTATGGTCGGTTCAAAGCAAAAAATAACAAAATTCCTGAGTTTTCATTGCAGGACGCGATGGAAAACCCGACACGCGATACATCCCGAATTGTTTTACCGCCTGCCAATTATCTGCATGAACATGAAAAATTAAATGAGCGGTGGCCGGCGGCAGTTAATTTCATAAAATCAAATAAATTAAATGAACTTATGGGCCCCAGCGAAGGTGATATCGGTATAATTGTTCAAGGCGGTCTGTTTAATAGTCTAATTAGAGCCTTGGAACTGCTTGGTTTAAGCAACAGTTTTGGTGACGCGGACATACCCATCTACGTAATGAATGTTACATATCCAGTGATCAACGATGAAATTCTTGGTTTTATGGATGGCAAGAAAGCTGTTTTGCTGGTTGAAGAAGGCCATCCCAATTATATTGAGCAGGAATTAAACACCATATTACGCCAAGCGGGGTGTGATACTCCTCTGTATGGCAAGGATATGATTACAGAGATTGGCGAATATACCAGCGACGTGATTAAGAGCGGATTGGAAAAATTTCTTGCGCCGCATGGATTATCAAACACTGAAAAAAATAATCTTCCGGCGGCGGCGGCCATTGATGTGCCGCCTCGTCCCGCTGGATTTTGCACGGGATGCCCGGAACGTCCTATGTTCACGGCCATCCAACTCGTAGAAAAAGACATCGGCCCTTTCCATGTAAGCTGCGATATAGGATGCCATTTATTTTCCATATTGCCTCCCTTCAATATCGGTAATACGACAATGGGGTATGGCCTTGGTTGGGCAGGTGCGGCGGCCTTTAATAAAAAGGCGGAACAAAGAACTTTATCGATTATGGGCGACGGTGGCTTTTGGCACAACGGTCTTACCAGTGGCGTTGGTAATGCGGTGTTTAATAAAACCGACCATGTTTTAATGATCGTTGATAATAATTATTCGGCTGCAACAGGTGGTCAAAATCTACTGTCATCTGCGGGTGAGCATAAAAAACGAAGCACTCAACATGATATTGCAGATGCGGTTAAAGGCATTGGTGTAACCTGGGTAAAAACAGTCCACACTTATGATTTAGTTGAAATGCATAAAACGCTCCTCGAAGCGATGACGACTTCCATTCGTGGTCCCAAAGTTATAATCGCGCAAGGTGAGTGCCAGCTAAATAGGCAGCGCAGAGTAAAACCAGAATTTAACAGGCAGGTAAATGCGATGAAGCGCATGGAGCGGGACCGTTTTTATGTCGATAGCGATACCTGTACAGGAGATCACAGCTGCATTCGCATGTCGGGTTGTCCTTCACTGACATTAAAAGAAAACCCTGATCCGCTGAAATCTGATCCGGTCGCCTATGTGGATAATAGTTGTGTGGGTTGTGGCCATTGTGGCGAAGTTGCACACGCAGCCGTTTTATGTCCGTCTTTTTCAAAAGTAACGCTCATCTATAATCCCAATGGTTGGGATAAGTTTAAGGACATAATACGTTCCAGTTTCATCGGATGGATTCAGGTTGGTGCAGAAAATAAGCGCCATCAAAGGCTTAAGAAAGCGGGGCTTGCATGAGAAGGTCCCGAATATCAATAGCCATATCGGCTCTTGGTGGCCAAGGCGGCGGCGTATTAAGCAACTGGATTGTAGAGCTCGCAGAAGCAAACGGCTATGCGGCCCAATACACTGCTATTGCCGGGGTCGCGCAAAGAACCGGTTCAACCATATATGCTATCGAGCTTTTTCCACAAGAACTTATTGAAGCAGAGGGGCGTGATCCTGTACTTTCACTTATGCCCGTAAAGGGAGACGTGGATATTTGTCTCGCGTCGGAATTAATGGAAGCAGGGCGTGCCGTCAACAGGGGCATAGTGACACCTGATAAAACGACATTGATAGCATCTGATCACCGTGTTTACGCCATTTCTGAAAAAGAGAATATGGGTGATGGTCGCATTGAAAGTAACGGTGTCAAAGACGCTATCGCGAAAGCAGCAAAAAAACTCGTTTTATTTGATATGAACGCGGCCGTTCTAAAATCATCCAGCGTAATATCAAGTGTTTTGTTTGGTGCCTTGGCGGGGTCCGGGACACTTCCGTTTGAGCGCGTAGATTACGAGCAAACCATTCAAAATTCGGGCCGAGCCATTGAAACTAATTTGGCAGGTTTCGCGCTCGGATATGATAACACCAGAGGTGCAATAAGCGATAATACGGAACCCGAATGTGGGTTAGGTTTCACATCCGCTTCGGCACTTATGGCGCAAATTGAAGAATTGCCTGATAACGCAAAGATTATTGCTACTTATGGAGTTCACCGCCTTGTGGATTATCAGGATGAACAATATGCACAGCTCTATTTGGATCGATTGGCAGAATTCGCTGACTTTTCCCCGGAACTGGTCGGTAATATTTCCCGTTATCTGGCTTTATGGATGGGATTTGAGGACGTAATTAGAGTAGCAGATTTAAAAACTAGAGCCGATAGGACCGTTAAAATAGCGGATGAAATTAGAGCCGCTGATGGTCAGATCTGGTATGGGCATGATTATTTTCACCCGCGATACGAAGAATTCACCGATATTTTGCCAGCGTCCATCGGGTCGGCAATGGCCAATTCAAAAATGTGGGAAAAATTATGTTCACCGCTATTTAATAAAGGCCGTATCCTTCGTCCGAAAACAATAAGTGGGTTTTTGCTGTTGCGGTTTATAGCAAATTTGCGCTTTATTAGGCTGAAAAGCTTACGTTATAAAACGGAAAATAAGCGCATTATGGCTTGGCTAGCCTTAATTAAAAAAGTAGCACTAGATAATCCGGACCTGGCGATCGAGCTGGCGCAATGTCCGCTACTTATTAAAGGATACGGTGATACCCATGCAAAAGGTATAAACCGCTTTTCACGTATCATGGCAGTTGCTGTGCAAAAGCGTGATGATCCGGAAATCGTACAGATAATTGCAGAACTTCGTGATGCGGCTCTATTGAGTGACGCTGGAACAGAATTTAACAGCAGTTTAAAAGATCATAACACGGAAGGACTAACCGGCGATGACGCACAAGAAGGTGAGTTTAGTTGGGCCGGATCATCCTGATTTTATTCTCGATGATTATCCGCTTTATAATTTAAACCGCACGTCGGCGACTTACATTGAAAATATGTCTCGGCAGCTTAGAAGGTTTAATATGGATCAACCAAGTTGGCGGATATTGATGTTGCTTGGTGATAAAAACCCAAGCACCGTGGGTGATCTTTCGCGTAGATCCGTGACCAAAATTTCAACAATCACACGTATTTTAATGAGAATGGAAAAAGAAAATCTAGTAAGGCGAATCCCGTTTCCGGAAGATAACAGGGTAATTGAGGTGTTTATTACTGATAAAGGGAAAGAAATACTGGTAAAACTCAGGATGCTTGCGGACAATGTTTATCAAACAACCTTTGATGGAATTGCCGAAAACGATATGATAACCTTCACTAACATTTTAATGCAGATGAGAAAAAATTTAAGCGGATAACAAATATTTATGAATAATAGTGCCCATATAGATACTTTCGCCAAAGATAGGTTACCTGATCCTGAAACCTGGCCTGATTTTATATTTGGTGAAGATGTGCCTTCCTATCCGGATTATCTTAATGCGGCTGATGAATTACTTGGCGGTGCCATTAAGTCAGGTTATGGCAACAAACCTGCAGTAATTATGGGGGATGCGAGTTGGTCTTATGAAGAACTCAATAGAAAATCAAATCAAATAGCCGCCTTGCTCGTCGAAGAATATCAGTTGATTCCCGGCAACAGGGTATTATTGCGCGGTAATAACACTCCGCTATTAGCTGCACTTTGGTATGGAATTTTAAAAGCGGGCGGCATCGTGATAACCACGATGACCATGTTAAGGCAAAAAGAACTTGATGCCATAATAGCAGTAGGCAAACCCGATATCATTATCATTGAAGAAGGTTTGCCAATAGATGTTATTGAAACATGTGCAGGCAAAGCAAGTCATTTAATTCTATGCGGGGAAATAGAGCAGCGCATGCCGGATAAAGGCGAGATGTTTGATGCGGTCAATACCGCTACAGATGACATCGCCCTACTTGCTTTTACATCCGGCACCACAGGGCTGCCAAAAGCGACCATGCATTTTCACCGTGATATCCTTGCGATGGCGGATAGTTTTGCACGCCACGTATTAAAACCGGAACCTGATGACGTATTTTGTGGTTCACCGCCACTTGCGTTTACATTTGGGCTTGGCGGCCTTTTGGTTTTTCCGGCGCGATTTGGTGCAAGTGTTGTATATTTTGAGGGTGGTGGGCCGGAAGTGTTGCTCAACATGATTGAACAACACCGGGTCACAACTTTATTCACCGCACCAACGGCTTATAAAGCCATCATCCAACATCTTGATGGTCGGGATATAACCAGCCTTAAAAAATGTATTTCGGCGGGCGAAAATTTACCCCTTACTGTTTCAGACAGTTTCCATAAACGGACTGACATTAGGCTGATTGATGGCATTGGCGCGACCGAAATGATCCATGTTTTTATTTCAGCTTCCGGCGATGAAATAAGGCCCGGTTCAACGGGCAAGATGGTACCGGGCTATAAAGCAGAAATTTGGGGAGAAGATAATAATCCTCTTGCGGACGGGCAGGCCGGCCGCCTCGTTGTCAAAGGCCCGACCGGATGTCGATATTTAAATGGTGATCGACAGGAAACATATGTTGTTAATGGTTGGAACGTTACCGGAGATATTTTTAAGAAAGACACCGACGGTTATTTCTGGTTTGTGGCACGCGGTGACGACATCATTATATCAGCAGGATATAATATTGCCTCACCCGAAGTGGAGCAAGCTGTCATCAAACATGAAGCGGTTAATGAATGTGCCGTAATTGGCGTTCCGGATGAAGATAGAGGAATGATTGTAAAAGCTTTTATTGTCCTTGAAAGCGGTGTAAAGCCGAACGAGAGCTTAATCAAAGATATTCAAACTTTTGTTAAATCAAATATAGCCCCGTACAAATATCCCAGAGCCATCGAGTTTATCGACCAACTTCCTAAATCAGCGACCGGAAAACTTTTAAGAAAAGACTTAAAGTAAAATATTCATTCAATGGATGTACGGGCAGTGTTTAAAAATTTGGTAAAATCCGACATGCTTTTAATATCGATGGAATTTAATGCCTCAGCAACCCATTTTGCGTTGTCTTCCGCCATATCATGAAAAAGAACTTTACCTTTGCTCGCGATTTTGATCTGAAAACTTCGACGGTCCCCTGGTTTGGCATGCTTTGTTATCAATCCATCTTTCTGCATTCGGTCTAGAAGTCCCGTTATATTACCTTTCGATGCAATCAGCCTACCTGCAAGCTCACCGACGGTCAAACTATCTTCCCTGTCCAATTGGGATAACACGTCAAAACGGGAAATGTTTTGCCCATAATTTTGTCGAAGTTTGTCGTCAATAATCTGCTCCAGCTTGCTGGAATAACGGACAAGTTCAATCCATAGCTTAAGACTTTCTTTTTGTCTTTCGGTATAGTGGATTTCAAACATGTTTATATTATCTCCTTGCAATGCACTATATCCGGCAAGTTTAAAACTGCAAGGGGCTAAAAATAGTTTACATGTAAGATAAATCGAGCTAGGGTGAATTTCCAATTGGCGGGAGGAAAAGCATGAAAATATCAATCATTGGTGGGGGTCCCGGGGGACTTTATTTTGCATTACTTACAAAAAAAGCAAAACCAAATTGGGATATCGAAGTTTTCGAGCAAAATAAACCGAATGACACATTTGGATTTGGCGTGGTTTTCTCGGATGATACTTTGGACGAATTCCTCAGTCGTGATCCAGAATCGTACGAACTGATCCGGGATCAGTTTGCTTACTGGGATGATATTATTATCCGTTATAAAGGTGAGGAGGTCAGGTGCGGCGGGAATGGTTTTGCGGGTTGTTCACGATTAAACTTGTTAAAAGTGTTACATAACAGATGTGAAGCACTCGGCGTAAAACTAACTTTTGGAACGCGGGTTGACGTTGAGAATCTGGAAAAGCAATTTGCGTCATCAGATGTAATTCTCGCAAGCGACGGTATTGGGTCTGCCATACGTGAACATTACTCTGAATTTTTTGACCCAACCATAAGCTTAAAAAGTAATCGGTTTACCTGGATGGGTTCGTCTCGAAAAGTAGAAGATTTTACATACTTTTTTAAAGACACAGAATATGGTCCTATTTGTGCGCATACATACCAATATGAAGCAGGGACGTCGACTTGGGTTTTTGAAATGTCTGACTACTGCTGGCAAGAATTACAATTTGACGAATTTGATGAACAAAGTTCCGCAGATAAACTGGAAAAAATATTTGCGGAGGAGCTTGAAGGTCATAATTTAATTATCAACCGTTCCATGTGGCGACAGTTCCCCCGTATTTATTGTAACAACTGGTATCATAAAAATATCGCTATACTGGGAGACGCTAAGGCTTCGGCTCATTTCTCCATTGGCTCTGGCACCAAACTTGCTATGGAGTGCGCTATCGCGCTTTCTGATGCGGTCGTTGAAAAAGCAGAAACTTCCGTTGAAGAAGCGTTTAAAGATTATGTGAAAGAGCGCGAAACACCGGTTCAAATACTCCAACATAACGCGGATGTATCAATGTCTTGGTTCGAACATATGGACCGTTCATGGGATATGGATTTGATGCAATTTGCCGCTGTCGTAATGTGTCGTTCAAAATCAGTGACTTATGATAATTTAATTTTGCGTGACCCGGAATTTACCGAGAAACTGGATACAGCATGGTATGAGCGTTACTTTCGGGATACCGGTTATGATTACCGAAAAAGTCGTCCAACGCCAATGTTTACCAAGTTTAAATTAAAAGGCCTTGAATTACGAAACAGGGTCGTTATGTCACCGATGGCTCAATATTCTGCCGACGAGAACGGAAACGTTACTGACTGGCATATGGTTCACTACGCTGGCTGTGCTAAAGGCGGTATGGGGCTCATCTATGTGGAGATGACCTGTCCTTCACCGGAAGCACGTATCACCTTGGGTTGTCCGGGATTATGGACCGATGAACATGAAATGGGCTGGAAAAAAATTGTTGATTTTGTTCATGAAAATACAGAAACAAAAATTTGTATGCAGCTGGGACATGCGGGCCGTAAAGGATCCACTCAACTCGGGTGGGATAAAATGGACTATCCCATTGAAGATGGGTCTAAAAATTGGCCGTTGTTATCCGCGTCTGCACTACCCTATTTTGATGGTATATCGCAAACACCTAAAGCCCTCGACCGCGCAGATATGGACAAGATTATCGCAGATTTCAAACAAGCAACTATTCGTGCAAACCGCGCCGGGTTTGATATGATTGAAATGCATGCTGCACATGGGTATTTAATAGCTTCATTCTTATCGCCGTTGACCAACATACGGTCTGACGAATACGGTGGAGACATAGAAGGCCGGGTAAAGTTTCCGCTTGAAATATTTAGAGCCATGCGGGAAGTTTGGCCAGAAGAAAAACCGATGTCAGTGCGGATTTCTGCTTCCGATTGGTTAGACGGAGGTATAACCGAAGAAGATACATTTTATATTGCCAATATATTCGAAGATGCCGGTGTTGATTTGATTGATGTTTCGGCGGGGCAAACGGTACCGGACCAGAAGCCCATATACGGTCGTATGTTTCAACTCGGTTTTGCAGAAGCAATACGCAATGTTCCACATGTTGCGACCATGGCTGTGGGCAATATCACGGAACCCGCACAGGTTAATACCATTTTACATACTAGAAGGGCTGACCTTATCGCAATTGGTCGGCCTCACCTTTGGAACCCTTATTTTACACGCGATGCGGCCGCCTGGTACGGCGCCCTACTTCCCGATAATGATTGGGAAAAGCAATATCTTGCTGGAAAACAACAAGCCTATAGCTTAAAAGAGAAAGCGCGGCTGCAACAACTCGAATGGCAAATTAAAGCCAAACCAAGTCGTCATAATTAATAAAAATTATAAAGGGACAAGGGATTGGCCATATTTAAAGTAACACGCAAAATTCGTTTTGGTCAAACTGATGCGGCGGGAATAACTTATTACCCCCGTTTGGTTGAAATGATCAGTGATATCGTCGAAGATTTTTTTGCAAATGCCATTAAGTTTAGCTACAAAGAAATGATCGTTAAAACGGATTGCGGTGTGCCAACCGTAAATTTAAATGTGACGTTTAAACGCCCAGCGGAACTGGAAGATTATGTCGACTGGTATTTAAAAGTAACCAGAATTGGGCGATCATCATTCACCGTTGACATTGATGCAAAGGTGGGAGAGAACGAAATTCTTAACGCCATCGTTACGCTCGCGTACGTAAAAGGGAAAGGTGCCATAATGAAAAGTCATCCTTTGCCGGAACATGTAAAGGCCGTCATGCAAGAATATATGGATTAAGGATGCACAATTGAACCCGGTTTCAACTAAAATTATTGGTAAAATAGCGATTGTTGTAATTGATAATCCGCCGGTAAACGCGCTTTCACATGCGGTGAGATCCGGTATTCTGGAGCAAATAGAACTCTTAGACGAAAATGATAATATTGAGGTGATCATATTAAGGTGTGAAGGACGCACATTTTGTGCGGGGGCTGATATTTCTGAATTTGGTAAACCGCCGATGGATCCTGGTTTGCCGCATCTGATAAACGAAATAGAGAAAATAAATAAACCCGTAATAGCCGCTCTTCACGGTACGGCCTTGGGAGGTGGTTTCGAGCTCGCGTTGAGCTGTAATTACAGGATCATGAATGAAAGCGCAAAAGTCGGTTTGCCGGAGGTCAATTTAGGATTGATTCCTGGCGCAGGAGGAACGCAAAGATTACCGCGCCTCATCGGGGTTGAAGCCGCATTAGATATGATTTGTAACGGGAAACCAATTTCCGCGCCCGTGGCTGAGAAAATTGGTATTGCAGACCGCATAAGTTCTGGTGATCTTGAAACAGATGCCATCCATTATGCTGAAGAAGTTCTACTTCAAAATAAGCCTCATAAACGCATAGCGGACATGATGGTAACGGCTAGCGCAGATATATATGATAGCTACCGTAAAAAGATCGCCCGCAAAACAAGAGGTTTTTTAGCACCATATGCGGCGATCAGGGCAATTGAGGCTGCGGCACTTCCCCTTGATGAGGGATTAAAAATTGAAAGAGAAGAATTTTTAAAACTTTTATCCTCCCCACAGTCAAAAGCGCAAAGACATCTATTCTTTGCGGAACGGGCTGCCGGCAAAGTTCCCGGCATTGATAAATCGACACCGGTTAACGCTATTAATCAAGTTGGTGTTATTGGCGGTGGCATTATGGGATGCGGCATCGCTGTTAATTTTTTAAATAAGAACATCCCGGTTATTTTATTAGATATTTCGGAAGAGGCTTGCGCGAAGGCCAAATCAACGATTGAAAATATCTATATGTCATCGGTCAAAAAAGGTCGGATATCGGAAGATCAATTTAATAGCCGTATGAATGACCTAACTGTAACAAGTTATTACGACGATTTAAATGACATGGATTTGATCATCGAAGCTGTTTTTGAAGATATCGAAATTAAGAAGGATGTGTTTAAAAAATTGGACCTTATAGCGAAACCCGGGGCTATACTTGCCACCAATACGTCTTTTCTGGATGTAAACGAAATTGCCAGTGTGACATCGCGCCCTGACGATGTGATTGGCCTTCACTTTTTTAGCCCTGCTCATATTATGCCACTGCTTGAGATTGTTCGTACTGAAAAAAGCAGTTTAACCGCAGTTGCGACTGCATTAAATATCGGTAAATTAATCGGGAAAACTTCGGTTGTGTCGGGCGTTTGTTACGGGTTTATAGCCAATAGAATGTCATCCTGTTATGGCCGTGAAGCCGGGTTGCTATTACTAGAAGGGGCATCGGTTGAACAAGTTGATAAAGCTATGTTTGATTTTGGTATGCCAATGGGTATGTTTTCGATGTTGGATATGGCAGGCATTGATATTGGTGTTATGGCAAGGCAAAAAATGGTGCCAGGAAGTTACGATGAAAACGCATTCTCGGTTCATGCAGAGCTTGTCGCCAACGGGCAAAAGGGAAAGAAAACAGGAACAGGGTTTTATATTTATCATCCTGAAACTGGTGCTAAATTGATCAACCCAGATGTTCAGTCTATAGCAACTCAAATTGCGGATAAGCTCGGCATTCAAAGGCGAGAGATTGACGAAACAGAAATTCAGGAAAGATGTGTCCTCGCATTGATAAATGAAGGTTTCAAAATCGTAGAAGAAGGTATCGCCCTGCTCTTGAGTGACGTCGATGTGGTGTATGCGCTGGGATTTGGATTTCCGAGGTATCTGGGTGGACCCCTTCATTATGCACAGCAGAACGGACCTAAAAAAATACTGGATAAAATAAATAGGTTGGTTGAACAAAAAGGACCAAGATGGTGGACACCTTCTAAACTGCTTGTGAAGCTTGCCAAAGAGAACGAATAAAAAATATAATGGAAATAAGATGTCTGAAGAAAAACTCGAATATATAGTCGAAAATAAACCATGCCTTGTTAGTCTGAAAGCAGGTAAAAAATATGCGTGGTGTACATGTAAACATAGCAAAGAGCAGCCTTTTTGTGATGGCTCCCATAAAGGAACGGATATGAAACCAAAGGTCTTTACCGCGGACAAAGATGAAGACGTTCTTCTTTGCGCGTGTAAAGCAACACAGTCCGGTCCTTACTGTGATGGTGCCCATAATAATCTTGAAGAGGTTTATGCGGAAGCCACACAAGTAGAAATTGAATCTATGAAATCATCCCTTTTTGTCGAGCGTTCGAAAGGCGAATTCGGAAAAGCGAACCTTGACAGCGGAGCTTATGTGTTGACGCCCTCAGAAAATGATAATAAAACCGTGGGCAACTTATCCTACCAGCCGGTCATAGCAAAAGAAGACGGAGCGAGTAAGCTCAGTTTGCACCGAATGACTATATCAGAAGGCACCACACCATGGCTTCGATATTCAGATGTCGATACAGTGCTCTATATTGTTGACGGAAAGGGTCATGTTGACATTGCTGGAACCAAAATCGATATTTCAAAAGAAACAGGTGTGTATATCCGGCCTGACGAAGCCTTCAGGATAACGGCAAATAGTGACATGACCTTATTTGCGGCGGTGTGCCCCATGAAAACGGAATTATTAATTACAGATGATAACAGGACTTCGTTTCAAAATGATTATCCTGACCGTAAAGTTGAATTTGATATGGCCAAAACAAACGTAATGGCAAACCGTTTTTATCAAGAACTTGTTGATAAGAAAATTGGTTCAAACGAAGTCACGCAATTCATTGGCGAAGTTCCGCTTTCTCGCGCAGCGATGCACCGCCATCTATACGAAGAAGCAATTGTTATTTTAACGGGTTATGGCCGGATGTGGACGGGGACGAAATGGGCTGATGTTAAAGTCGGTGACGTCCTGTTTCTACCGCATCGCCAAGGCCACTCACTTGAATGTACCGCAGAAGAAGGCATGCGCTTGATGGGCGTATTTTACCCGTCCGGTAGCCCGGCAATAAATTATTAGTGTGATTTGGGATATATAATGAAATCTATGGCAGATTATAGGGAACACTTCCCTATCTTTGAAAATAAAATCTATATCAATAGTTGTTCTTATGCGGCACTTTCAAATGAAGTGGAAAATGCTTTTTTAAGATATTTAAAAGATCGCCATACTCTTGGCGCGGATTGGATCGATTGGTGTGATCGGCTAGAACGGGTGAGGGCATTATTTGCTGAATTATTATCTGCAAAATCAGATGAAATAGCGGTCACCACGTCCGCCTCAGCGTCGTTAAGTGCGGTCTCAAGTAGCCTTGATTTCTCTGGACCTCGCAAAAAAATCATTACGACCGATCTTGCATTCCCGACCGAAGCACAAGCATGGCACGCGCTTAAAAAGCATGGTGCTGAAGTTGTGCATGTCAAGGAAAAAAATGGCCTGATTGATTTGGATGATTTAACCAAACTTGCGGATGAGAGAACATTGCTTGTCGCGGTGCCGTTGGTTTGTTACCGAAATGGTGCCTTGACAGATATTCCCGCCATTAGGAACATCGTGCGAAAAGCCGGGGCGATGATTTTAGTTGATGCTTATCAAGGCGTGGGCGCGGTGCCTATCGATGTTGCTGAGTGGGATGTTGATTTTATTGTCGGCGGATCTCTTAAATATTTATTATCTACTGCGGGCGTTGGCTTTCTTTATGTGAGAGAGGCCATTATTAAAAAGTCTCAGCCAACACAAACTGGATGGTTTGCGCAGGAAGATATTCATGCCATGCTCATTCATGATAACATACCGGCCGGTACGGCACGCCGGTTCGAGCAAGGAACGCCTTGTGTGCCTAATCTTTATGCGGTGGAGGCCGGTCTTCAATTTATTTTGGAAGTTGGCGTTAAAAATATTCGTTCTCATGTGGCCGCATTAAACGAACGGTTAAAAGTAGGTGTTAGCAAAATTGGCGGGAAATTAATGTCACCTCTAAATCCTGATCATCATGGTGCCATGATTACTGTCGCCTCCACTGATGACTATGCACTTGTTGAGCGGCTCGCAAAGCAAAACATCATTGCGTCTTGCCGCGACAGTAACTTGCGTATTTCCGCCCATTTTTATAATAATAATGCCGATATCGATGCTGTTATTGAAGCTTTAAGCGAAAATAAAGATTTGCTGGCTTGAATTTTAATTGACTTCATTGCATTTAACACTAAAATGTAAAAATGTTACCAATCGGTAACCATATTTATGAGATAGCATAAACCTGCAAACGGAACGATTATGGCATTAAGCAAAGCAGATTTGGAAACGTTAAGACTTCTTGAAAAGAAAGTATTGTGGCTCGCGAGTTATATGATTCACAATGCAAATCATTTGCGCCCGTCTCGTGATGGCTTGAAAGTTGGCGGACACCAGGCGTCTAGTGCCTCGCTTGCCACCATAATGACAGCACTTTATTTTCATACGATGAATGCAGAGGACCGGATTGCTGTTAAACCACATGCTTCGCCGATCATGCACGCCATCATGTATTTAATGGATAGGCAGTCTCAGGAAAAAATGGAAAACTTCCGTGGTTTTGGCGGTGCGCAATCGTATCCTTCTATGACCAAAGACACGACGGATGTTGATTTTTCCACCGGTTCCGTGGGTATGGGCGTGGCTGCTACATTGTTTAATACAATCGTTCAGGATTACATGGTGGATCATGAATGGCATGATAAAAAATCCATGGGCCGTATGATTGCTTTGGCAGGTGATGCAGAATTCGATGAGGGTAATATTTTTGAAGCACTTCTTGAAGGATGGAAACACCAGGCAAGAAATTTGTGGTGGATTATTGATTATAACCGTCAAAGCCTTGATGCGGTGGTTGATGATGCGTTGTTCGAGCGAATTTCAGGTGTATTTGACAGTCTCGGTTGGAAAGTATCATCCCTGAAATATGGGCGAAAATTACAGGCGGCAAAAGAAGGTCCAGCGGGGGAAGCCATCCTTAACTGGATCGATCACTGCCCGAATCAGGTATATTCTGCTTTAACTTATCAGGGCGGGGCAGAATGGCGGAATAACTTAAAGCAGGATTTAAAAGGAACTTCCGGAATTGGTGAATTTCTTGATAACCATGATGATCACTCGCTTGCAGATGTAATGACCAACTTGGGCGGTCATGATCTTGAAACGCTAACAGAAGCATTTGCTGAGGCTGGCGATAGCGAGCAACCACAATGCTTCATTGCCTATACCGTAAAGGGCATGGGATTGCCGCTCGCAGGTCATAAAGATAATCACGCAGGGTTAATGAGTGTCGCACAGATGTCGACATTTCAAGAAAGTCAAAAGGTGCCTGCCGGAGCAGAGTGGGATAAATTTGGTGGAATTGAAAAAGAATCTCAAAAATTACAATATTTTATTAATAATTGTGCTTACCAAAAACGTCGCAAAAATAAGCTATCTGCCGCTAAAATTGATATACCCTCTATAGCCCCTCCCGCTGATGATAATCAATCGACGCAGGAAGCATTTGGTAAAATCATGTTCGAACTTGCTAAAACCGACAGTGAACTGGCAAATCGGATCGTGACGACCAGCCCCGATGTGACATCGTCAACCAATCTTGGCCCGTGGGTGAACCGGCGCAGGTTATATGACCGCGATGTCGTGTCCGATGTTTTTAAAGATAAACAAATTCCAAGCTCCCAAATCTGGCGCAAAGGTCCGGCTGGGCAACATATTGAGCTTGGGATTGCAGAGAATAATTTATTTTCGTTGCTTGGACAGTTGGGTTTAACCAACGTCAACTTTGGCGAGCGGTTATTTCCGGTGGGAACGCTTTATGATCCGTTTATCAATCGTGGCTTGGATGCGCTAAATTATGCCGCTTATCAAGGTGCCCGTTTTATGTTGGTGGCAACGCCTTCCGGTGTAACATTAGGACCAGAAGGAGGCGCACATCAATCGATAGGGACACCACTGGTTGGGCTTTCGCAACCAGGGCTGGCGTCTGTTGAACCCGCTTACGCAGACGAGCTTGCCGTTTTAATTGAGTGGGGCTTTGATCATATGCAAAAAGAAGATGGCGATTCCGTTTATCTTCGGCTTTCAACCCGAAAAATTGAGCAACTTCCCCGTACTTTAACGGATGAAGATAAAAACAATATTGTTCAAGGGGCTTATTGGCTTAGAAAGCCGACAAGCGGCACGACGCGGGCGATCGTTTATTGCGGTGCGATTGCACCTGAAGTAATGGGTGCGGTGCAGGATCTGCAACAAGAAAATAAAGATATGGCGGTATTAGCAGTAACTTCATCAGATATTCTGTACCGTGATTGGTCATCTGCGCGTCGGAAAAGTGCCGTTGAAAAAATGAATAAACCATCCCATATTGAGAAGTTAATGGGACAACTGGCCCGTGACTGCGTCGTTGTTACAGTATGCGACGGACATCCCTTAAACCTTTCCTGGCTCGGCAGTATCCACGGTAATCCTGTAGTACCGCTCGGCGTAGAGGTTTTTGGACAAACCGGTGATTTAATTGACCTTTATGAAAGTTATAAAATCGATAGTGCCGCGATCGTTGCAGCTTATGGCCGTTTAAAAAGGCACTAAAGAACCTAAACACTTTCTTTTGCAAAAGGGCTACAGCTTAACCAGGATGTGATATTGCGCGCTATTCATTTTTATGTTTTGGTTCAACTATAATAATTAACCGGAAAATAAATTATGAAAGCAGTTCTGTTCGACGCATTTAATGCTCTTCCAAAGATTTGCAACATGCCTGATCCAATAGTTGAAAATCACGGTGTTGTGGTGAAAGTTATGGCCACCGGCGTATGTCGCAGTGATTGGCACGGTTGGGTAGGACATGACTTGGATATCGAACTTCCCCATGTGCCGGGGCACGAGCTTGCGGGCATTATTGACGCGGTGGGCAGAGACGTAAAAAAATGGAAAATTGGTGATCGCGTCACTGTTCCCTTTGTAGGTGGATGTGGCACCTGCCCCCAGTGCGATAGCGGCAATCATCAGGTTTGTGATAATCAATTCCAACCAGGGTTCACCCATTGGGGTTCTTTCGCAGAATATGTGGGTATTCATTACGCAGATATAAACTTGGTGAAACTTCCGGAAAATCTTGATTTTGTTACCGCGGCAAGTCTTGGATGCCGGTTTATCACGTCATTTCGTGCTGTAGTGGATCAGGGGCGGGTTAAGCCAGAGAACTGGGTTGCGGTTCATGGATGCGGTGGAGTGGGTCTTTCTGCCATCATGATCGCAAAGGCCTATGGTGCGCGGGTGATAGCAATTGATATTGATGATGAAAAGCTAACCTTCGCAAAATCATTAGGTGCTGACGAAACCTTGAATGGAGTAACTGTTCCACGTGTGGCAAAAGCCATTCATGATATTACAAAAGGCGGCGCTGATATTTCAATTGATGCGCTTGGTCATCCGGTAACTTGTTTTAATTCGATAAAGAGCTTAAAAAAACGCGGCAAACATATTCAGGTTGGATTATTGGTTGCGGAAAATAGCACGCCAAATTTGCCAATGGATATTGTTGTGGCGAATGAGCTTGAAATTATCGGCAGTCATGGAATGCAGGCGCACCGCTATCCGGAAATGATGGAGATGATCACCGCAGGTAAACTGGTGCCAGAAAAGCTGATTGGTAAAACCATTAAATTAGAACAATCCATCGACGCACTCGTAAATATGGATAAATTTGAAGCGACCGGTGTGACTGTTATCAATGAATTTTAAAGTGTTGATGCCAAATGCATTTAGGAATACATATAGCGAATCGGGTGGAAAATTACATAAAATTTTAAGTATTTCTTATTAAATCACTGTTTTATTTCGCATTTTTTATGGTTAACGAACATAGTTAATTTATAACTAATTGTTTTAAAAAGAAAAAATGGCGACGACTCCATTTGCGGGTTGAACCAGTTTCATTGTATAATCTGTCTTTGAAAAAAAACCAGATAATTTGGGCATTATCGGTGTCTGGGAGTAAGTTTAGAGATGAGTATCTTACGGCATGGAATAACGAAAACGATGGCAGTGATTGTCACTGCTTTTTTTGTCTTTTCGTCAATCGGTCGCGCAGCAACTATTCCGGTGAATATCAACGTTGGTGACGTAGATGAATTTGTTGGATCGTGCGTTGGCGTACCGTCCGGTGATCAGGATGAAATCAATTGCCTAAATGATAAAGGAGTTGGTTTATCATTGGTATTAGGCGACACGGCGAAAGTCGAAGGTGGTGATTTAAGCCCGGTATTGGTTGATGGAACAGAGAGCACTTATGCGCAGGCTTTACCGGTTGGATTTACCGGCGAATATTTTTTACTTAAAACGGGGAATTTAACACCGGAAGTGAAGGGCCCGCCTACAATTCTATTTTATATATTCCGTAACCTCGCTGAGGCGGCTTATGCAGTGGTTGATCTTGATGGAGCTCCAAATGATGAATTTCCCGATGGTTACCCTTTTCCATTTGATAATGTCGGTCAGATAAGCCATTTCACTGGGATTAGATCTGCTACCCTTGTGACCCCACTTCCTGCCGCAGCATGGATGATGATCAGCGCGCTAGCTGGCATGTTCGGCTTTAAACGCCTCTCATTACGTCGCCGCAAGCAAGCTTAGAAACTGATTTTATTCAGGCATTTACCGTTATTGGCTCTTCGTTGGTTGCGTTTGGCTTAAGAAGACTTAAAGCCGCAACAACGACCATCCAAAGTCCTGCAAGAAGTCCGACGCCGGAAATGGAAAAAGTCAGAAGCATTGGCACAACGGCTTCTGATTGTTCGTAAAAATCTTCCCATTCTGTAAAGGCTTCCATGGAGCCCGCAACCATAAGCGCGCTTAAGAAAACGAGCAAGGAAAGATTGCTTACCCAAAATCCCTGATTGGCCCATTTTTTGGTCCATCCTTTAAATCTCTCCCCCGCAAGCTCTTCAACAATTAAAAATACTGATCCCATCAGAATCATCGTATTAATACCAATGGTCGTTCCCATCGCATGGGCCACAGTTATATGTGTGCCATGCGAAAATAGATTAAATGCCGGGATGGATATTAAAATCGCCAGAATGAGATTTAGAAACACCCAGATATCAGCTGCAAAAATAAAACGATACGATTGCAAATGTGCGTGTTTCTGATCAGGAGTGAGTGACGCACGCCATTCCCAAATAATTTTCATTAAAATTGCCAGTTCAGCCATACTAATAATATAAGCGGTCATGCGCACCCAAGGGGCTGACGGCACTGCATATACATGATGAGCCCAGCCAACCATAAGTGCTATAAAACTAAGTGTATAAAGAAGGAATGCCTGATTTGAGTGGGCAAGTTTTTTATCGCCGCTAATGCGTTCCATTACGAACATGGCAGTGCCGTAGACAAGCATATTCCATGACCCTACCAAAGCACCATATGATTTCCATTGAATAGTGGTTTCACGCACAATATTTTCATTGAAAAATGGAATAAGATAAAGGTGAGCTTCGCTAAATGTGATTAAGAAAAATATGATACCTGTCATCCACATCCAGTAATAAACGGGCCATGGGCCCTTTTCTTTTTTCATGGTGAAGACAATGTTTACGCCAAACAATATCCATGTGGCGAAAATAGGTGCTGATAATGCCGGTGGGTAGGCCCAATATTCGCGGCCACCAAAATTACCCATCAGATAAGCCGTTAAAATAGCAATTCCTGTAATCACAAAAATCCAGAAATGCACCTGCATGGCTTTTGGCCACGCGAGCGTAAGACCACGATAATTTGGCAAATAATGATAAATACCGCCAATAGCAGCAAGAAATATCCATGCAACAGCGAGGCTAACATGGATAGGACGAAGTTGATGAAATTCGAAACCACTTAATGTTTCGGGGTATAAATACTTAAAAGCCCCAAGTACGCCCATAAGCACACATGCGCCAAGGGACAACAATCCGAGGATGATAAAGTTTATACCGGAGCGAGCATCTCGATTATTCGCGGTCATATTCGACTGTTCCATACCAGGTTACCTTTCCCTTTTTAGGATTATAATTGCCTGCTGCGCCGGCGTGCTCAAGATAAGCGATGATGTCATCTACTTCTCGTGTGTTAAGTTCGAAATTTGGCATGCGGTCAGTACCCTCTTCGATAAATAACCGGGCGTAGTCCGGGCCAAGATCGGGATTAATCACAATATTCGTAAGGTCAGGCCCCATATATCCGCCCAGACCATAAATTTGATGACATGCCCAGCAGTTATTTTCCCGAAATAAAGCCTGGCCGCGGTGCACGCTGTCACTCGCAGACGGAGCATCAATCAATGCGGTGCCAGATGTATAAACGCCAGCCGAATAGAAAAAGAAAGAAACGAATAATGCGATAAACAGCATACGCCTCCATGGTTGTGGCTCTGTCATTTTTTGTAAGTTCCCTATTCACAAGTCCCGTACTTTGTAAAGTCAGTATACTACAAAAAAGCGGATAAATTATTTCGAATTGGCCAAATTGCGTGCTAATAATAGAATATAATTCTACTAAGGTTTAGGTTATTATAATAAATTGACCTCTATTTTTTTACGAAATATGGCTTCCATAACCGGATGCCTAGCGGTACGGAAATGTTCATGAAGAAAGCGGTTACCATGAGAGTATAGAAAGCTGCATCGTTTAAAATATCATTTTGCACATAGGCGATATTCATAACAACGAAGGCAAGTTCGGCGCGACCCAACATGCCTAACCCTATCATGACGCTTTCCTGAAAATTAAATCCACCAGTATACCTCGCTGCCAAACCGGCAGATAGAATTTGCACGACAATTAATGTGGATGTTAATGCCACAACAAAAGGGACAACAGAAACAAGTAAATCCCAATCGAAGATGATCTTAGCCCCAAGATCAACGAAGAAAACGGGCCCAATCCAGACGAAAGCAACATTGTCTATTAATCTCTTGATGCTTTTGAAATCTTCCGGCGCGTCACCATTTTCTTCGACACCAGCAATAGCGGTTGGTGCATTCCTAAAATATTCTTCTCGTAAAATTAAACCCGCCATATAAGCGCCGATCGCTGGATGAAGTCCCAGCGCGTGAGAACATATGGCGACCAGCATGACAAAGATTAAGATGACTAAAGTTCGTTGACCGCGTGTTAATGCGAATATGTGACTTATTCCAAAACGCCCGAGACCCGGAATGAAGTAGAGTGGCCCTTTTGCTTCAGTGGGAAGTACCCACATGGATAAGACCGTTACGACGGCGAAGAACCCTAATGCTTTGATCACGATAAATCCGACGCTGGCAATTCCGACGGCTGCTGCACCACTAGCGATGGGGATGATGATGGCAACCATTGCCAATGAAGCAATATCATCGAGCAGCGCAGATGTCATAATACCGGTGGCCGCAGGTGTTTTATTAAGACCTTCACTTTTTAATGACATTAAAGTAAGCGAAACTGCGGTGGCTGCCATTGCGAGGCCAACCACCAAAGCCATATTACCATCACCCCAAAAATATAACGCGAGGAGATAAGCCGTCAAGAACGGAGAAACGCCGCCGAAAAATGCAATGCCCCAACTTCGCTTTAAACCAGTGACAAAATTATCTGTGCTTTCTTCAAATCCAAGCGCAAACATTATAAGTATAATGCCCACTTCTGCGAAAACACGTATAAATTCGCCCGGCTCAACCGGCAACAATCCGGTATTTACATAAACTGCACCCATAAATAAGTAAAATAAAACCGGCGTAAGGCGAGTGGCTCTCGCCATAAAATGTGCAAGCAAGACACCCATCCAGATGATAGTTAAGTTTTCCAATGTGTGCATGGTCTATTTTCTTTGTGAAGTACTGGTTATGCCCGATCTCTGTATTATATATAGATATGAACAGGAAAATGGAATTCTATTTTACCATCTGTTTCTTTAAGTTCATTAATTTATATTATTTCTCGCGTGTTTTATATTTCACTTGCCTCAATCAAAGTGATGTTTAAAGATAATCTTTACAAACCGAAGATTTTGTAGTCCAATATGCGCCATAAGAGTGGGGACTCTCTAATAAACATAAAATATTAAATAAGGAGGAATCTTTGATGAGAATAAACAAAAAAGTGGCAAAAGTACTTTTTGCAACCGGGGCAATCGCGGCGGCGTTTTCAACGTCCGCATTTGCGCAAGGTAATCCATATGAGCCTATACAGGGTGAATGGATCGAATTACCCGATGGGCGTATATGGGGTGCGACAAGCACAGTCTATTATGCCGGTGACGGTAACATTTGGGTCGCGGAGCGTTGCGGTGACAATACAAATTGCCTCGATACGCCTGATATTGATCCAATAATGTTGGTTGATGTCGATGGCAAAATTTTAAAAAGCTTTGGTAAAAACATGATCGTTTGGCCGCATGGTATTCACCTTGCACCTGACGGAAACCTGTGGATCGCAGATGCACGCGGTGATGAAGCACGCGGCAAAGGCCACCAGGTTCATAAATTTAGCCCTGACGGTGAGCATCTTATGTCAATTGGTACTGCTGGCGTCGCTGGTAAAGGCGAATATATCTTTGATCAGCCGAATGATGTCGCAGTAGCACCTAATGGCGACATCTTTGTTGGTGATGGTCACTCCGCAAATGGCAACAACCGCATTGTGAAATATAATAGTGAAGGTAAATATTTGATGGAATGGGGCGGTACCGGTGCTGAAGCCGGTGAATTTCGCGTTCCACATACTCTGGCCATCAATTCAGAAGGTAAATTGTTTGTTGGCGACCGTGCAAACAGCAGGGTGCAAATTTTTGATTTGAATGGTAAACATATCGATACCTGGACACAGTTTGGTCGTCCGAGCGGCTTATATATTGATGGGAATGATATATTATATTCTGCGGATTCAGAATCGAATACAGGCTACCAACGCAATCCTGGGTGGGAACGCGGAATCCGAATTGGGAGCTCAAAAACAGGTTGGGTAACCGGATTTATTCCTGATCCAAACCAAGGCTATATGGCGGGTACAAGTGTTGCCGAAGGTGTGACTGCCGATGAAGCAGGAAATATTTATGGTGCCGAAGTGCGCCAAAGAAGAATGCGTAAATATGTTCCAAAAACTTATCGCGGCGAGCCGCGCCAAAGAAATTAAACTGATTTCCCGTAATTAACAAAAAAAGTCTTCATATGAATTATGTGAGGGCTTTTTTTTGCGGACACAGGCACGGAACATGTGGCTCATCCCCGGGGGCGAAGCGGGAATATTGGTCGTTGAAAAAGAAGGCAACGTTTAAAAATGAAATTAAATGCTGATTTTACAAAAAATATAGTCATCAGACCGGATGATTATAAGTGGGTTCCTTCTCCGATGCCGGGCGTTGAACGAATGATGCTGGACAGGATAGGCGACGAAGTGGCACGTGCAACAACCATCGTACGCTTCGCTCCCAATAGTGAATTTAGTCAGCACGATCACGATGGCGGTGAAGAATTTTTCGTACTCGAAGGTGTGTTTTCCGATGAACATGAAGATTATCCCACCGGAAGTTATATTCGAAACCCGATTGGTACAGCCCATACTCCACGAATAGGAAGCGAAGGCGCAACCATATTTGTAAAGCTTTATCAATTTGAAAAAGAAGACCAAAAACACTTTAGTATTAATACCAATGAAGCCCCGTGGCTTCCCGGGTTGGTTTCCGGTTTATCAGTAATACCACTTCATGAATATGGAACCGAGCATGCCGCGTTGGTAAAATGGGCGCCGGATACGCTTTTTAGCCCCCATCAACATTGGGGAGGCGAAGAAATTTTTGTGCTAGAGGGCACATTTTACGATGAACATGGTATTTATCCAAAAGGAACATGGATAAGAAGCGCGCATCTAAGTCGGCATCATCCTTTTACGAAAGAAGACGGGGCACTTATTTATGTAAAAACTGGCCATTTATATATGAAAGATAAATAATTTTTAAGTTCTTGTCGAATTCTGTTATTGCCGTTCGTTATACTGATGTAATCTGAAACACAGGTTATTTTACTTAAAAAAATTAATGATGGAGAATAACATGAAATATATAGCACTAATTTACTCAAACGAAGCTAAGGATCCCACGCCGGGATCTGATGAATTCTCAGCAATGATCACTCAATACCAGAGTGCTACTAATACTTTCATCAATGATGGTGTTATGGTCGCTGGTGATCCGCTTGAATCTGTAAATACGGCAACTACATTGCGTTCCAGAAATGGTAACCTGGATACAATTGATGGTCCATTCGCTGAAACAAAGGAGCAACTTGGCGGGTATTATATTTTTGAATGTGATAATCTTGACGACGCCCTTAAATATGCGGCGATGATTCCAAGTGTAAAGCATGGTTCTATCGAAGTAAGACCAATTATGAACATCCCTGAAGGATAATATAATTTTATGCCGTCCCCATCTTCCACCCCGATATATTTTGAAGTAGCCATACAAAAAATTGTTAGGGAGGAGTGGGGATATCTTGTTTCATCGCTTATCAGTTTGCTTAGAGATTTAAATTTAGCTGAAGATGCACTTCAAGACGCGGTTGAAGCGGCACTGCTGAACTGGAAAAAAGATGGACTTCCGAAAAGCCCAAAAGGATGGCTTCTTAAAACAGCAAAAAGAAAAGCCATCGACCGAATAAGACGCGACAAGAATTTTGCATCCAAGGCAAATGATATCAAGTTGCTTTCAGAACAGAATAATTTACCAAAGGAAAGCGAGTTCGCCGTTCCGGACGAAAGGCTTAGGCTTATATTCACGTGCTGTCATCCCGCCTTGGATCATAAAATATCAGTTGCACTTACCCTGCAATTGTTAGGGGGATTATCAACCGCGGAGATTGCCCGTGCATTTTTAGTCAAAACCGAAACGATGGCACAACGTCTGGTGCGGGGTAAAAGAAAGATTAAGCAAAGTGGCATTCCCTATATAGTTCCGGAGAAAGAAATATTTGCGGAAAGATTGGACGCCGTTTTAAGCGTTCTCTATCTGATTTTTAACGAAGGTTATTCCGCGACTTCCGGACGAAAGCATATTCGTATTGAACTTTGCCAGGAAGCCCTCCGACTTTCTAATATATTATATAAGCTCTGCCCCGAAGAACCCGAAGTAAAGGCGCTACTTTCCCTAATGCTGCTGCATGATGCGAGGAGGATTGCACGGTTCAATAATAAAGGTGATTTTATATCACTTGAAGAACAGGATCGTTCGCTTTGGGTGCGTCCACAAATTGAAGCCGGTTTATCACTTATCGAAGAGGCATTAAAGATGGGGGAAATCGGCGGTTATCAGGTGCAAGCCGCCATTAGCGCGATCCACTCAGAAGCCAAAACGTTTAATCAAACAAATTGGCATGAAATAGCCCTTTTATATGACGAGTTATACAAAATAAACGCAACCCCTGTTGTTCAACTGAACCGCCTTGTTGCGAAATCATATATTACATCTGCCCGCGAAACCCTTGACGCTTTAAATATGCTAAAACCTACCTTCAAGGATTATCAGCCGTTTTACGCCGTTCAGGCTGACTTCTTTAAACGTTCAGGTGATTTGAAAGCCGCCAAAAAGTCTTATCTGCGCGCAATTAAATTAAGCGGAAACACGAAAGAAAAGGAATTTTTGGAACGTAGCCTAAATAAGATACTCACCTAAAAATTCGTTTTTACTATTGTGTAAAAAAGGTTTTATTGGTTTGTTCTTTTATCGATATATTTTGAAAGCTCAAACATAAACCAAGAAGCGATCGCAACGATTATCGCCAACATTCCCCAACGCATAAGTTCCGCATAAAATTCCGCATTGATTTCAGGATAGATAAACACATATTCATTAAGCCGATCATTCCTTTCGGTCATCCAATGCCAACCACTATGGGCGACTAGGGCAGAGAGCAGTATGCTTCCCGCTTTTTCGGCGACGACGTATTTAAATAATAAATTGAGTAATGGTAAAACAAGTATCAATATGAATAATTGTCCAAACTCAACCCCCAGATTGAAGGAAAGCAGAGAGGTAAATAAATGTGATCCGGCAAATTGCATGCTTTCACTAAGAAGAAACGAGAAACCAAAACCATGTACAAGTCCAAACCCGAATGCCACCATCCATCTTTTTTTGAGCTTCGGACCGACCATATTTTCAAACGCCATATACACAATGGAAAGCGCGATAAGGGTTTCGATGAGGGGAGCAAACCAAAGAGCTTTGGGTGCCAACCCAAAGGCCGTAGATATCAAGGTAATAGAATGAGCGATGGTAAAAGAAGTTACGACCGGGATCAATGCCCGGAAGCTTCGTATAGGAATGATGAGACATAACAGAAATAAAATGTGATCTGTGCCTTCTAATATATGGAAGAAACCCAGCTCCGTAAATTCATATAAAGCATGGAGCAGGCTAGGATCCAATTCTACTTTGCCGGGATCACCAATATAGTTGAAAACTCGCTCGCCGATACCGGCGGGGATAAATCGTAAAACGGTGTTTGTAATACTTGCAAGCCGATTTAAAGATGGATGAATGGAAAATCTGGAATCCTCTGATTGAATCGGAAATTCGTAAAGCACGTCCAGAACCGCTTGGCCGTAATATAACTTGTCTTCGTTGGTTAGTTTCGGGCTATTGATGTTAGCGATGGCCGTATCATAATTCTGAATAGAACGGTCTTGCGGGGATGTTGCACGGTAGGCGGTTATCATTTTATCTTCAATGAGAACATCATTTTCGTAAACCCTTAACTCCTCGGTCAAGTATACATGCGCCGCATCTAACAAAACTGAATCAGCTTTTTCGAAATCCAGATATCCGGGACCAAAGGTGGGGTAAACTAGTTCACTCATCGACTCCAGTGGCACCCGCAGCAATAACTTTAGCGTTTTCCCCTCCGGTTTTACGTACATATGTACGGTTACAGAGGCGGGAATGTCGTGCGCTTTTGCAGAGAAAGATAAAGAAATTGTTACAAAAGATACCATCATCATTAAAGCAACAATTATTTTTAACGATATGTTTTTTGAAGTGAGTTTTATGATGGCCATGATATTTAGATGTTCCCTTTAGCAGAATTTAAATTCCGGCTATTATTGCTCCCGATGCGTACTTCATAAAAAAACGCAGGCGAAGAGTCAAATTTTATTAAAAATGGGCTACTAGATTCAATACTTGAACCACTTAGTGATATACTGTATCATTTCGCCACGATATAGGGTTCAGTATAGAAAAATAACAGAAAACCGTAACGCTGAACTGAATAATTAAAAATTAAAAATGGAAGAAATCATGAAATTAAAAAATAAGGTTTTGATGGGGGCCGCTCTTACTGTTTCTCTCGTCGGTTTAGGCCTTGGACAATTATATGTGGATACGGGGATTGATGCTACGGCTCAAGGTCCACAAGCACCATCATTTGAAGTTGATCCTTTCTGGCCACAACCACTCGGAAATGAATGGATCTTGGGGAATGTAATTGGCGTGGAGATAGATGAACGTGACCATATCTTTATTGTTCATCGCGCAAGCGGCGAGGGCATTTTTGGCCGAAACACAGAAATTGGTCTTGCGACGGGTGTTTCTATTGCCAGTACACCTGCACCACCAATTATCGAATTTGATCCCGCCGGCAATGTTGTAAACGCGTGGGGCGGTCCGGTTGAAGGTGCGCCGTACACATGGCCATCATCAAACCATGGTATCGAAATTGACCATCATGGAAACATCTGGATCGGTGGTAATGGTGGTGGTGACTCGCACATCCTGAAGTTCACACGCGATGGTAAATTCATTGAACAAATCGGTACGCCGGGCATTTCTGAGCCAGACAGTAACGATACAACCCACTTCTCACGGGTAGCAGAAGTATCAGTTGTACCGGAAACCAATGAAGCATTTGTCGCTGATGGTTATGGTAACCGCCGTATTGCTGTGCTTGATGCGACTACCAATGAGTTTAAACGCTATTGGGGTGCATATGGTAATAAACCGGAAGATAGTACTAAAAGATATCGTCATGATCCGACTACACCACCACACACGCAATTTACGGGTCCGGTTCACTGTGCGCAGCCTTCAAATGATGGCCTTCTTTACGTTTGTGACCGCTCAAGCGACCGTATTCAAGTCTTCAATCAAGACGGTACATTTATGTTCGAAAAATTGATCATGCCAGAAACTCTTTCGCAGGGTTCAACCTGGGATATAAGTTTTTCAACAGATGCTGATCAAAAATATATATATCTTGCGGACGGCCAAAACCAGCGTGTTCACATTCTTCTTCGTGAAACTTTAGAAGTTCTTACCAGATTTGGTGGCGGTGGCCGTCAACCTGGTCTTTGGTTCGCACCACATAGTATCGCAACTGATTCAAAAGGGAACATCTATACAACTGAAACTTACGAAGGTAAGCGGATTCAGAAATTTGTATATAAAGGTGTCAAAAATATTCCTTCAATGGATCAAGGTCCACTGTGGCCAGCAGGTAAACTTAACAAATAACGTCTTAAGTTTTAAAAAAAACCCCCGGTGAAACTTCGCCGGGGGTTTTTCATTAAGTAATGTTATTCACTTAATCTTCCGGTAAGGAGTAGGCCCTAATTTCCCCGGGATAAGAACCACCACTTATTGCGACTATGATATATTGCTTGCCATCAATGCTATATGTCATGGGAGCACCAGACTGTCGTGAAGGCATCCAAACTTCACCTACTTCTTCTCCAGTGATTTTATCGTAAGCGCGAAGCATAGCACCGCGTTCACGGTCGCCTGGATTGGTGACCAGCATATCACCGGCAATCGCCAAAGTTTTGGTAACCATCATGCCAACGCTTCCGCGTTGTCCGGTGCGCGGGATATCCATTCCTTGAAGCTTTGGGTGATTACGCACATTATCCGGTGTTTCACCGTGAGCAATGCGCCATAAAATTTCACCTTTTGTCATATCGAAAGCGGCTATGATGCCATATGGCGGCTTTAGGATGGATAAGCCTTCAACATTAAGCGATGGCACGACAACAGCAGGACCATCATAGACGGGATGGGTGACTTCTTTGGGAGAACCTGGGTTCTGACCTGTTCCACCTGCCAAGGCCATTTTAAAGGGCTGACCGCTGCGACCTTGCAAATAGTTTACGTTTGAATAACCATCAGGTGGCGGAGCAAGCGATATGCCACCAATCGCTGATGTGTTAGCCGGTGCATATAATATATTTGTTTCCGGATCAAAAGCCCCCCCTGCCCAGTTTGTGCCGCCACCAGAATTACCGAGTGCTATTGCCCCCAGCATCCCATTGACATCACCTAGAATAGGTGGATTATATATGGTTGCATCTTTCCAGGCCCATCTTTCCAGATTTTCAAGAGCCTGCGCATGCATTTCCGGCGTAAAATCGATAAGATCACCCGGTACATCCATTTCAGAGCGACCGTAATTTAATTTTTCCATGACACGGGGCTGTGTTGGTGAATACCATTCTCCGGGTACATTGCCCTTTGGTACCGCCACTTCTTCGATCGGCCAGATAGGCTCACCAGTGATGCGATCAAAAACAAATAACCATGCCTGCTTTGTTGGCACAGCCAGAATTTCACGCATTTTACCATCAATTTCCACATCCATTATCAGTGGTGCGGCGGAAAGGTCATGCCCCCATAGCGGATGATGTACCACTTGAAAATGCCATTTATATTTTCCGGTATTTAAATCGACAGCGACAATACTTTCTGCGAACAGGTTGTCACCCGGGCGATGACCGCCGTAATAATCGGACGAAGGGCTCTCAATCGAAAGAAATACAAGCTCATTTTTTTCATCGGCAGTGATCTGTGTCCAGACACCGTTGCTACCGTTTCTCTCCCATGAATTATCAAGCCACGTTTCGTTTCCAAATTGACCGGGACGCGGAATAGGATCAAACTGCCATACCATCTCACCTGTTCTCGTGTCGAACGCACGAACCAGACCCTTGGTGTTGTTATAATTATCAATGGTCAGCCCTTCTTTCATCGCATTACCAATGATGATCATGTCACCTACCACTGTTGGTGTCGCATGAAGACCAATTTCACCTGTAACCAGATCAATCTGGATTTCATCGCCCTGAACGGCACCCACTTTTAAATCCACTATACCCTCGCCTTGTGCGCCGAAGCTGGCGATTGGGATACCGGTCTGGGCATCTAAAGAAACAAGTTGATAGCCCGTTGTGACATAAAAAATGCGATCATCACCATTGCCATCAGACCAGTAGGAAAGACCACGACCGGAAAGTTGGCGTGGTGCCATTCCGCCACGTAGTCCTTCATTCATACTATGAAGCCACATCAGTTCACCGGTTGCACCGTCAAGAGCGAAAGCCGTTCGGCGGGTACCGCCGGTAGCGTAAACGACCCCATCAATCATCAGCGGCGTGACTTCAAGTTTATATTCCGCACGCGAACCAAGATTTTTTGTTGAAAACGACCAGGCTAGTTCTAAATCTTCGAAATTATCAGCATTGACTTGATCAAGTGGCGAATAACGTGATCCATCAAGATTTCCGGTATAGTGTGGCCATTCACCGGTTGAAGTATCGAGCTCACTCGCAGATGTTATTGCGGGTAAAATACAAGTGATGATGAGTGATATGCAATAGAATATTCTTGAACAAAATGTCATTTTTTTTCTCAATAATTTATAAATCAAATTAAATAAATAAAAGCCCCAACGACCTTAAAGTCATCGAGGCTTCTATGCAAGACTATAGAATTATTCGTTATTTCTTAATTCCCTTTAATCGTCGGGCAGTGCGTATACTCTAAATTCACCAGAAAAAGCACCGCCGGAAACAGAAACGCAAATATACTGTTTACCATCGATGCTGTATGTCATAGGTGAACCGGATTGACCGGCAGGCATCCACACTTCGCCGACATTTTCACCGGTCATTTTATCATAGGCACGAAGCATGGCACCGCGCTCGCGGTCGCCGGGGTTGGTTACTAACATATCCCCAACGATTACAAGCGTTTTTGTGACCACGACGCCCACAGTAGTGGGTTGACCAGTTTTTGGAATATCCATGTCGCGAAGTTTTGGATGATAACGCACGTTGTCCGGTGTTTCGCCGTGTGGCACTTTCCAGAGCACCTTCCCCGCGTTCATATCGATCGCTGAAATAACGCTGTATGGCGGCTTAAGAATTGAAAGACCCTCGACATTAAGGGACGGTACAACAACCGGTGGGCCGTCATAAACAGGATAGTTCACCTCTTTTGGCGCATCAGGATTCTGTCCTGTACCGGCAGCGTTTCTCATGCGGAATGGCTGTCCAGTTCGCCCAGCTATATAATCCACATTCGAATAGCCTTCCGGTGGCGGTGCCATTGAAAGGTTGGCAATAAATGTTTGACCGGCAGGTGCGTAAACAATTCCGGTTTCAGGATCAAATGAAGCCCCGGGCCAGTTGGTACCGCCGTTAGTAGCACCAATGTTGATCGCACCAAGAACACCATTGACATCACCAAGAAGTGGTGGGTTATACATCCCGCCATTGTCCCAGTTCCATAAATGCATTTTATCAAGCGCGGCTTGACGCATTTCCGGTGTGAAGTCGATCAGATCATCAGGAAGGTTAAGCTTACCACGACCATAATGAAGTCTTTCAGGTGGCATCGGCTGAGTTGGCGAATACCATTCACCCGGAATGTTACCGATAGGAACCTCTACCTCCGGAATATCCCAGATCGGCTCGCCAGTAATACGGTCAAATGCATAGATATAAGATTGTTTCGTCGGTAGCGCGATGATCTCGCGGTCCCTGCCGTCAATCTCAACATCCATAATCAGTGGCGCAGATGAAAGATCATGGTCCCAGATCGGATGATGCACCACCTGAAAATGCCACTTATATTCACCGCTGTTCAAATCAACCGCAACCAGGCTTTCACCAAAAAGATTATTACCCGGACGATGTCCGCCGTAAAAGTCTGATGAAGGGCTTTCAACCGCCAGGAAAACAAGCTCATTTTTCTCGTCGACAGTGATCTGTGTCCAAACCCCGGCATTGCCGTTTCTTTCCCAGCTATTATCAAGCCATGTATCGTTTCCAAACTGACCAGGACGCGGAATGGGATCAAACTGCCACACCAGTTTACCAGTGCGTACGTCAAACGCCCGAACAAGACCTTTAGTGTTGTTATAGTTATCAATAGTCATGCCTTCTTTCATGGCTGAACCGACAATGACAAGATTTCCCGTAACCGTTGGCGTTGCATGAAGGCCAATCTCACCGGTAACCAGATCAATCTGTACCTCGTTGCCCTGAACGGCACCGATCTTAAGATCAAGAATACCATTACCGTCCGTACCGAAACTTTCGATTGGAACGCCTGTATGGGCGTTTAGCGCGACAAGTTTATAACCTGTGGTGACATAAAGAACACGGTCATCACCGTTACCGTCCGACCAGTAGGAAAGACCACGACCGGAAAGCTGACGAGGTGCCATACCACCACGAAGGCCTTCCTTCATGCTGTGAACCCACATAAGTTCGCCGGTTGCACCGTCAAGGGCAATGGCGGCTCTTCTTGTGCCGGCCGTTGCGTAAAGAACACCGTCAACCATGATCGGTGTTACTTCAAGCTTATATTCGCTACGAGTGCCAAGGTTCTTTGTGGAAAATGACCACGCCAGTTCAAGGTCCTCAAAATTATCAGCGTTGATTTGATCAAGCGACGAATAACGGGAGCCTTTAACATCCCCCGTATAATGATGCCATTCACCGTCCTCTGTGCCAGGCTCATCTGCTTTTGAACCCATTGACATCAGGCCAGTAGCCATTATCACCAGTGCCATTGCAGATCTCTTAAAGTTAAGCTTCATGCTTCTCTCCCATT